>NZ_JBIRHJ010000009.1:360473-487115 GCF_044328435.1 Streptomyces sp. NPDC017940
GGCGCCGCGGTCGCTCCGCCGGGGGTGTCCCGGCCTGTGTGGGGCCGCGGGGGGGGGGGCGGGCGCCCCCCCCCCGGGGGGGGGGGGCCCCCCCGGGGGGGGCCCCCCCCCCCCCGGCGCCACGTTTCTGCTCAATGCTCCCCGCGGATAATTCAGACCTCTTCGTGGGCCACGGCGCGGCGCGCGTCCGCGTCGAGGACACCCCAGCTGATCAGCTGTTCGGTGAGCACCGAGGGCGACTGGTCATAGATGACGGCGAGGGTGCGCAGATCGTCCTGGCGGATGGAGAGGACCTTGCCGTTGTAGTCGCCGCGCTGGGACTGGATCGTGGCGGCATAACGCTGGAGCGGGCCCGCCTTCTCGGCCGGGACGTGGGCGAGCCGCTCCAGGTCCAGGACCAGCTTGGGCGGGGGCTCGGCGGCACCGCCGGGCGGGGTGCCCGGGAGGAGTTCCTGCACCGGAACGCCGTAGAAGTCCGCCAGCTCGGCGAGGCGCTGCACGGTCACGGCGCGGTCGCCGCGCTCGTACGACCCGACCACGACCGCCTTCCAGCGCCCCTGGGACTTCTCCTCGACGCCGTGGAGGGAAAGGCCCTGCTGGGTGCGGATGGCGCGGAGCTTGGCCCCGAGCTGTTTGGCGTATTCGCTGGACATATAGCTCCCCGGACGCTGTGACAACGTGCGGCTCCGCCGCGCGGCTTGGTAACTCACTGTGAGGTTACGCAGCGTTACCTGTCTGCGTCAAGCCGAATGGGTCCTGGGGCCCCTTCCGAGGGGGTGGTGACGGCACGGGTTGCCGTTGCTGGTACCGTGGACGACGCAGTTGGCGCAATTTAGACGTCCTTTAAGGTCCGTCCCGTGAGGCGGAGAAGGAGGTCCGTTTTTCATGGACACGCATGACTCCGATGTCGCCCGGCCTGTTCTCGAAGGCCCGGACATCGCGCGGGTGTTGACCCGTATCGCACACGAAATCGTCGAGCGCGCCAAGGGCGCGGAGGACGTGGTCCTCCTCGGCATTCCGACCCGCGGCGTCTTCCTCGCCCAGCGGCTCGCCGCCAAGCTGGAAGAGATCGTCAACGCCCCGGGCGACCCCGCGGGCCCCGGCCGCGAGATCCCGGTCGGCTCCCTGGACATCACGATGTACCGCGACGATCTGCGCATGCACCCGCCGCGCGCACTCGCCCGCACCGACATCCCCTCCCAGGGCATCGACGGCCGTCTGGTCGTCCTCGTCGACGACGTGCTCTTCTCCGGCCGCACCATCCGCGCCGCCCTCGACGCCCTGAACGACATCGGCCGCCCGCGCGCCGTGCAGCTCGCCGTCCTCGTCGACCGCGGCCACCGAGAACTGCCCATCCGCGCCGACTACGTCGGCAAGAACCTCCCGACGTCGTTGCGGGAGACGGTCAAGGTCCAGCTCGCAGAGGAGGACGGCCGCGACGCCGTGCTGCTCGGTGCCAAGCCGACCGCTCCGGCAGGCGAGCGCTAGCTCCTTCCCGCACGGCCGACCGCTCAGGCCCTCCCGGTCCGTGCGCGAGCCGACGCGCCCGCATGCCCGCCGTGCCCCCGGGGAGCACCCCGCCCGGGCCCCCGCACACCTGAATTCCCTACGGAGCCCACCAGATGATGCGACACCTCATCTCGGCCGCCGACCTCACCCGCGACGACGCCGTTCTCATCCTCGACACCGCGGAGGAGATGGCCCGCGTCGCCGACCGGCCGATCAAGAAGCTGCCCGCGCTGCGCGGCCGCACGGTCTGCAACCTCTTCTTCGAGGACTCCACCCGCACCCGGATCTCCTTCGAAGCCGCCGAGAAGCGCCTCTCCGCGGACGTCATCAACTTCGCCGCCAAGGGGTCGAGCGTCTCCAAGGGCGAGTCCCTGAAGGACACCGCCCAGACCCTGGAGGCGATGGGCGTGGACGCCGTCGTCATCCGGCACAGCGCCTCCGGCGCCCCGTACCGCCTCGCCACCTCCGGGTGGATCGACGCCCCGGTGATCAACGCGGGCGACGGCACCCACCAGCACCCGACGCAGGCGCTCCTGGACGCCTTCACCATGCGCCGCCGCCTGATCGGCCCGGACGCGGGCCTCGGCCAGGGCCTCGACGGCAAGCGCATCACGCTCGTCGGCGACGTCCTGCACAGCCGTGTCGCCCGCTCCAACGTCGACCTGCTGCACACCCTCGGCGCCGAGGTCACGCTGGTCGCGCCGCCCACCCTGATCCCCGTCGGCGTCGGGAACTGGCCGTGCGAGGTGAGCTACGACCTCGACTCCACGCTCCCCAAGTCCGACGCCGTGATGATGCTGCGGGTGCAGCGCGAGCGCATGAACGCCGCGTTCTTCCCGACCGAGCGCGAGTACTCCCGCCGCTACGGCCTGGACGGCGACCGCATGGCGCGGATGCCGGGACACGCCCTCGTGATGCACCCCGGGCCGATGGTCCGCGGCATGGAGATCACCGCCGAGGTGGCCGACTCCGAGCGCTGCACGGTCGTCGAGCAGGTCGCCAACGGCGTCTCCATCCGCATGGCCGTCCTGTACCTCCTGCTCGGCGGCAACGAACCCGCCGCCGCCCACACCCGCCCGCCCGCCTCCCACCCCCAGCCCTCCGACGAGCGCTTCGCGCGCCCCTCCGGATCCGAGGAGAAGTAACACCATGAGCAAGATCCTGATCCGCGGTGCGCAGGTGCTCGGCGGCGAACCGCAGGACGTCCTGATCGACGGCTCCGAGATCGCCGCGGTCGGCAGGGACCTGGCCGCCGACGGCGCCGAGGTCGTCGAGGCCGGAGGCAAGATCCTGCTGCCCGGCCTCGTCGACCTGCACACCCATCTGCGCGAGCCCGGCCGCGAGGACTCCGAGACGGTCCTGACCGGCACCCGCGCCGCCGCCAGCGGCGGCTACACCTCCGTGTTCGCCATGGCCAACACCTTCCCGGTCGCCGACACCGCGGGCGTCGTCGAGCAGGTCTACCGGCTCGGCAAGGAGTCCGGCTACTGCGACGTGCAGCCCATCGGCGCCGTCACCGTCGGCCTGGAGGGCAAGAAGCTCGCCGAGCTGGGCGCCATGCACGAGTCCGCGGCCGGCGTCACCGTCTTCTCCGACGACGGCAAGTGCGTCGACGACGCCGTGATCATGCGACGCGCCCTGGAGTACGTGAAGGCGTTCGGCGGCGTCGTCGCGCAGCACGCGCAGGAGCCGCGGCTCACCGAGGGCGCCCAGATGAACGAGGGCGTCGTCTCCGCGGAGCTCGGGCTCGGCGGCTGGCCCGCCGTCGCCGAGGAGTCGATCATCGCCCGCGACGTGCTGCTCGCCGAGCACGTCGGCTCGCGCGTGCACATCTGCCACCTGTCGACCGCGGGCTCCGTGGAGATCGTGCGCTGGGCAAAGTCCCGCGGCATCGACGTCACCGCCGAGGTCACCCCGCACCACCTGCTCCTCACCGACGAGCTGGTG
The DNA here is from genome assembly GCF_044328435.1 of Streptomyces sp. NPDC017940. Classification (NCBI taxonomy): domain Bacteria; kingdom Bacillati; phylum Actinomycetota; class Actinomycetes; order Kitasatosporales; family Streptomycetaceae; genus Streptomyces; species Streptomyces sp. NPDC017940. The sequence goes on from NZ_JBIRHJ010000009.1 coordinate 363,930, forward strand.
CGGTCCTACAACCCGGTCTACAAGGTCAACCCGCCGCTGCGCACCGAGCGCGACGTCATGGCGCTGCGCGAGGCCCTGGCCGACGGCACCATCGACATCGTCGCCACCGACCACGCCCCGCACCCGCACGAGGACAAGGACTGCGAGTGGGCCGCGGCCGCCATGGGCATGGTCGGCCTGGAGACCGCCCTGTCGGTCGTGCAGCACACCATGGTCGACACCGGCCTGCTCACCTGGGAGGGCGTCGCCGAGCGGATGTCGTGGGCGCCCGCGCGGATCGGCGGGGCCGCGGGGCACGGGCGTCCCGTATCGGCGGGCGAGCCCGCGAACCTCACGCTCCTCGATCCGGCATACCGTGGATCCGTGGACCCCGCGGGATTCGCCTCCCGCAGCCGCAACACCCCCTACGAGGGTCGTGAGCTGCCGGGACGCGTCACGCACACGTGGCTGCGGGGCCGGGCCACGCTCGTCGACGGGAAGCTCCAGTGACTGCAACGCACCTTCTTGCCAGCCCCCACCTGACCCATCTGGCCGCCGAGGAGAAGTCGGCGCAGGTCACCGACTGGGCCGCCCGCGTCGGCTGGGTCGTCGGCCTGCTGCTCTTCGTCGCCCTCGTCTACTGGCTGATGCGCGAGGGCTGGAAGTGGCGCGGCACCCTCCAGTCCGACCTGCCGGAGCTCGCCGCCGCGCCGTCCGACCCCGGTCCGGCGAAACTTGAGCTGACCGGCCGGTACCACGGCTCGACCACCGCGGGCCAGTGGCTCGACCGGATCGTGGCGCACGGCCTGGGTACCCGCAGCAGGGTGGAGCTGACCCTCAGCGACGCGGGTCTCGACGTCGTGCGCCCCGGGGCGAGGGACTTCTTCATCCCGAAGGAGGCCCTGCGCGAGGCCCGGCTCGACAAGGGCATCGCGGGCAAGGTCCTCGCCGAGGGCGGTCTCCTGATCGTCACCTGGGCGCACGGCGACAAGCTCCTGGACTCCGGCTTCCGCTCGGACCACGCCGCCGAACAGGCGCACTGGGTCGAGGCCGTCAACAACTTGATCGACACCACCAGCACGAGCCCCCACGGCGCCGGTACCGGCGCCGGGGCCGACAGCACGACGGAAACGGAAGGCGCACGATGACGACCTCCACTCGGGGAGCCGTGAAGACTCCCGCCGTACTCGTCCTGGAGGACGGCCGCATCTTCCGCGGACGTGCCTACGGGGCGGTGGGGGAGACCTTCGGAGAGGCCGTGTTCTCCACCGGCATGACCGGCTACCAGGAGACCCTCACCGACCCGTCGTACCACCGCCAGGTCGTCGTGATGACCGCCCCGCACGTCGGCAACACCGGCGTCAACGACGAGGACCCCGAGTCCCGGCGGATCTGGGTCTCCGGCTACGTCGTGCGCGACCCCGCGCGCGTGCCCTCCAACTGGCGCTCCCGGCGCTCCCTGGAGGAGGAGCTCGAACGCCAGGGCGTCGTCGGCATCAGCGGCATCGACACCCGCGCGCTGACCCGCCACCTGCGCGAGCGCGGCGCCATGCGCGTCGGCATCTTCTCCGGGGACGCCGTCCGCGGCGACGCCGAGCTGCTCGCCAAGGTGCAGGACGCCCCGCAGATGAAGGGCGCGGACCTGTCCGCGGAGGTCGCCACCAAGGAGACCTACGTCGTCCCCGCGCTCGGCCCCGACGGCGAAGCCCTGCCCCTCGGCACCGCGAAGCTCACCGTCGCCGCCGTCGACCTCGGCATCAAGGGCATGACCCCGCAGCGCATGGCCGAGCGCGGCATCGAGGTGCACGTCCTGCCGGCCACCGCGACCGCCGACGACGTGTACGCCGTCGACCCCGACGGCGTGTTCTTCTCCAACGGCCCCGGCGACCCGGCCACCGCCGACGGGCCCGTCGCCCTGATGCGGGCGGTCCTGGAGCGCGGCACGCCGCTGTTCGGCATCTGCTTCGGCAACCAGATCCTCGGCCGCGCCCTCGGCTTCGGCACCTACAAGCTGAAGTACGGCCACCGGGGCATCAACCAGCCCGTGCAGGACCGCACCACGGGCAAGGTCGAGGTCACCGCGCACAACCACGGCTTCGCCGTCGACGCGCCGCTCGACCGGGTCTCCGACACCCCCTACGGCCGCGCCGAGGTCTCCCACGTGTGCCTCAACGACCAGGTCGTCGAGGGCCTCCAGCTCCTCGACCGGCCCGCGTTCAGCGTCCAGTACCACCCCGAGGCGGCGGCGGGCCCGCACGACGCCGCGTACCTCTTCGACCGCTTCACGTCCTTGATGAACACCGTCCCCGTGGAGGGCCAGCGTGCCTAAGCGCACCGATATCCAGTCCGTCCTGGTCATCGGCTCCGGCCCGATCGTCATCGGTCAGGCCGCGGAGTTCGACTACTCCGGGACCCAGGCGTGCCGCGTCCTCAAGGCCGAGGGCCTGCGCGTCGTCCTCGTCAACTCGAACCCCGCGACGATCATGACCGACCCGGAGATCGCCGACGCCACGTACGTCGAGCCGATCACCCCGGAGTTCGTCGAGAAGATCATCGCCAAGGAGCGTCCCGACGCGCTCCTGCCCACCCTCGGCGGCCAGACCGCGCTCAACACCGCGATCTCCCTGCACGGCAACGGCGTCCTGGAGAGGTACGGCGTCGAGCTGATCGGCGCGAACGTCGAGGCCATCAACAAGGGCGAGGACCGCGACCTCTTCAAGGAGGTCGTCGAGGCCGTCAACGCCAAGATCGGCCACGGCGAGTCCGCGCGCTCGGTGATCTGCCACTCCATGGACGACGTGCTGAACGGCGTCGACGAGCTCGGCGGCTACCCGGTCGTCGTGCGGCCGTCCTTCACCATGGGCGGCGCGGGCTCCGGCTTCGCGCACAACGAGGACGAGCTGCGTCGCATCGCGGGTCAGGGCCTCACGCTGTCGCCGACCACCGAGGTGCTCCTGGAGGAGTCCATCCTCGGCTGGAAGGAGTACGAGCTGGAGCTGATGCGCGACAAGAACGACAACGTCGTGGTCGTCTGCTCCATCGAGAACTTCGACCCGATGGGCGTGCACACCGGTGACTCGATCACCGTCGCGCCCGCCATGACGCTCACCGACCGCGAGTACCAGACCCTGCGGGACGTCGGCATCGCGATCATCCGCGAGGTCGGCGTCGACACCGGTGGCTGCAACATCCAGTTCGCCGTCGACCCCGCGGACGGCCGGGTCATCGTCATCGAGATGAACCCGCGCGTCTCCCGGTCCTCCGCGCTCGCTTCGAAGGCCACCGGTTTCCCGATCGCGAAGATCGCGGCGAAACTCGCCGTCGGCTACACGCTCGACGAGATCCCCAACGACATCACCGAGAAGACCCCGGCCTCCTTCGAGCCGACCCTCGACTATGTCGTCGTCAAGGCCCCCCGCTTCGCCTTCGAGAAGTTCCCGCAGGCGGACTCCACGCTGACCACCACCATGAAGTCGGTCGGCGAGGCCATGGCCATCGGCCGCAACTTCACCGAGGCCCTCCAGAAGGCGCTGCGCTCCCTGGAGAAGAAGGGCAGCCAGTTCACCTTCACCGGCAGGCCCGGTGACAAGTACACGCTGCTGCGCGCCGCCGTGCGGCCCACCGACGGCCGCATCAACACCGTCATGCAGGCCATCCGCGCGGGCGCCACGCCCCAGGAGGTCTTCGACGCGACCAAGATCGACCCCTGGTTCGTCGACCAGCTCTTCCTCATCAAGGAGATCGCCGACGAGCTGACGGCCGCCGAGAAGCTGGAGCCCGAGCTGCTCGCCGAGGCCAAGCGGCACGGCTTCTCCGACGCCCAGATCGCCGAGATCCGCGGCCTGCGCGAGGACGTGGTCCGCGAGGTCCGGCAAGCCCTCGGCGTCCGGCCCGTCTACAAGACGGTCGACACCTGCGCCGCCGAGTTCGCCGCGAAGACGCCGTACTTCTACTCCTCCTACGACGAGGAGACCGAGGTCGCCCGGCGCGAGAAGCCCGCCGTGATCATCCTCGGCTCGGGGCCGAACCGCATCGGCCAGGGCATCGAGTTCGACTACTCCTGCGTGCACGCCTCGTTCGCGCTGAGCGACGCGGGCTACGAGACCGTCATGGTCAACTGCAACCCCGAGACCGTCTCCACGGACTACGACACCTCCGACCGGCTCTACTTCGAGCCGCTCACCCTGGAGGACGTCCTGGAGATCGTGCACGCCGAGGAGCAGGCGGGACCGGTCGCGGGCGTCGTCGTCCAGCTCGGCGGCCAGACCCCGCTCGGCCTCTCCCAGGCCCTGAAGGACAACGGCGTCCCGGTCGTCGGCACCCCGCCCGAGGCCATCCACGCCGCCGAGGACCGCGGCGCCTTCGGCCGGGTGCTCGCCGAGGCGGGCCTGCCCGCGCCCAAGCACGGCACCGCGACCACCTTCGCCGAGGCCAAGGCCATCGCCGACGAGATCGGCTACCCCGTCCTCGTACGCCCCTCCTACGTGCTCGGCGGGCGCGGCATGGAGATCGTGTACGACGAGACCCGGCTCTCCGCGTACATCGAGGAGTCGACGGAGATCAGCCCGTCACGCCCGGTCCTCGTCGACCGGTTCCTGGACGACGCGATCGAGATCGACGTGGACGCGCTCTACGACGGCCACGAGCTGTACCTCGGCGGCGTCATGGAGCACATCGAGGAAGCCGGCATCCACTCCGGCGACTCGGCGTGCGCCCTGCCCCCCATCACCCTCGGCGGCCACGACATCAAGCGTCTGCGCGCCTCTACGGAGGCCATCGCCAAGGGCGTCGGCGTGCGCGGGCTGATCAACATCCAGTTCGCGATGGCCGGGGACATCCTGTACGTCCTCGAGGCCAACCCGCGTGCCTCGCGCACGGTGCCCTTCACCTCCAAGGCGACCGCGGTGCCGCTGGCCAAGGCCGCCGCCCGCATCTCGCTCGGCGCGACCGTCGCCGAGCTGCGCGCCGAAGGACTGCTCCCGGCCACCGGCGACGGCGGCGAGCTGCCGCTCGACGCGCCGATCTCCGTCAAGGAGGCCGTGATGCCCTGGTCGCGCTTCCGCGACATCCAGGGCCGCGGCGTCGACACGGTCCTCGGCCCGGAGATGCGCTCCACGGGCGAGGTCATGGGCATCGACACGGTGTTCGGCACGGCGTACGCCAAGTCGCAGGCCGGCGCGTACGGCCCGCTGCCCACCAAGGGCCGCGCCTTCATCTCCGTGGCCAACCGCGACAAGCGCTCGATGATCTTCCCGGCGCGGGAACTGGTCGCCCACGGCTTCGAGCTGCTCGCCACCTCCGGCACGGCCGAGGTCCTCAAGCGCAACGGCATCAACGCCACGGTCGTGCGCAAGCAGTCCGAGGGCGAGGGCCCGGACGGCGAGAAGACCATCGTCCAGCTCATCCACGACGGCCAGGTCGACCTCATCGTCAACACTCCGTACGGCACCGGCGGCCGCCTCGACGGCTACGACATCCGCACGGCAGCGGTGGCACGCTCCGTGCCCTGTCTGACGACCGTCCAGGGCCTCGCCGCCGCCGTCCAGGGCATCGACGCCCTCCACCACGGGGGAGTGGGCGTGCGCTCGCTCCAGGAACACGCGGAACAACTGACCGCGGCCCGCGACTAGCAGCCCACGAGGGGGACACCGGATGCGGTGTCCCCCTCCTCATGCCTCCCCTGGGGACACCACTGATGTACAAGCTCTTCTTCCGCCTGGTCTTCCGGCGCCTGGACCCGGAGCGGGCCCACCACCTCGCCTTCCGCTGGATCCGCGGCGCCGCGCGGGTCCCGGTCCTGCGCACGTTCGTCGCCGCCGCCCTCGCCCCGCGCTTCGCGGAACTGCGCACCGAGGCGTTCGGCCTGCGCATGCACGGCCCCTTCGGGCTCGCGGCCGGATTCGACAAGAACGCCGTCGCGATCGACGGCATGGCGATGCTCGGCTTCGACCACGTCGAGATCGGCACGGTCACGGGCGAGCCGCAGCCGGGCAACCCCAAGAAGCGCCTGTTCCGCCTCGTGCAGGACCGCGCGCTGATCAACCGCATGGGCTTCAACAACGAGGGCTCCGCCGCCGTGGCGGCCCGCCTGGAGGCCCGCGAGCCCGTCCTCAAGGCCGTCGTCGGCGTCAACATCGGCAAGACGAAGGCCGTACCGGAGGCCGACGCCGCCGCCGACTACGTGAAGTCCACCGAGCGCCTGGCCCGCCACGCCGACTACCTGGTCGTCAACGTCTCCTCGCCGAACACCCCGGGCCTGCGCAACCTCCAGGCCACCGAGTCGCTGCGCCCGCTGCTCAGCGCCGTGCGCGAGGCCGCCGACCGCAGCGCCGACGGCCGCCGCGTCCCGCTGCTCGTGAAGATCGCTCCGGACCTCGCCGACGAGGACGTGGACGCCGTCGCCGACCTCGCCGTGGAACTGGGCCTCGACGGCATCATCGCCACGAACACCACCGTCGCGCGCGAGAGCCTCGGGCTCACCTCCGCCCCCGACCTGGTCGCGGAGACCGGCGGCCTGTCGGGAGCGCCCCTCAAGGAGCGCTCCCTGGAGGTGCTGCGCCGCCTCTACGCGCGCGTGGGCGACCGGATCACCCTGGTGGGCGTCGGCGGCATCGAGAGCGCGGAGGACGCCTGGCAGCGCATCCTCGCCGGGGCCACCCTGGTGCAGGGCTACAGCGCCTTCATCTACGAAGGCCCCTTCTGGCAGCGCGCCGTCCACAAGGGACTCGCCGCCCGCCTCGCCGCGTCCCCGTACGCCACGCTCGCCGAAGCCGTCGGCGCCGACACCCGGAAGGCCTCCGCCGCATGAACACCCTGGAACCCTTCGGCGCCCGGCTGCGCCGCGCCATGGACACCCGCGGCCCGCTGTGCGTGGGCATCGACCCGCACGCCGCGCTGCTCGGGGCCTGGGGGCTCGGCGACGACGTGCAGGGCCTGGAGTCCTTCACCCGCACCGTCGTCGAGGCCCTCGCCGACCAGGTGGCCGTCTTCAAGCCGCAGTCGGCGTTCTTCGAGCGCTTCGGTTCGCGGGGCGTCGCGGTCCTGGAGCGGGCGGTCGCGGACCTGCGGGCTGCGGGCGGCCTGGTCGTCATGGACGCCAAGCGCGGCGACATCGGCTCGACCATGGCCGCGTACGCCGAGACCTATCTGCGCAAGGAGGCGCCGCTGTTCTCGGACGCCCTGACCGTCTCGCCGTACCTCGGCTACGGCTCCCTGGCACCCGCGGTCGAGCTGGCCCGGGAGAACAGCGCGGGCCTGTTCGTGCTCGCCCTCACCTCCAACCCAGAGGGCGCCGAGGTGCAGCGGGCGGTGCGCGCCGACGGCCGGAGCATCGGCGCGACCATGCTGGGCCACCTGGCCGCGGAGAACGCGGGAGCGGCGCCCATGGGGTCGTACGGAGCGGTCGTCGGGGCCACGCTCGGCGATCTGTCGACGTTCGACCTCGACGTCAACGGACCGCTGCTCGCCCCCGGCATCGGGGCACAGGGCGCGACGCCGGCCGACCTGCCCCGCGTCTTCGGCGCCGCGGTGCGCAACGTCGTGCCGAACGTCAGCAGGGGCGTCCTCACGGCGGGTCCCGACGCGGGTGCGCTGCGGGACGCGGCGGCGCGGTTCGCGGACGAGGTGCGGTCGGCTGTGACCGCTGCCTAGGCCCCGGAACTTCTTTCGACGAGAGCGCACGTCGGGGGGACAGAAAGGCGTTTCTGGATGCGGACCCCGCGTTTCGGGCGGACGCCGAGGGTGGCGCGCACGCGTCGTTCTGACGTGTTGCTTACGCGACACCCGGCCAAAACAGGGGTGAAATGACCGATATGCCGGGCTCGGTGGAGGCTGACCAGGACTTTTCGTCTGTTCTCGCTGACTCCGGCGGCCATGGCCGCTAGTCTCCGACGAGTGGGGGCACCCCCACACCCTTTCAAAGGTAGTGGGGGGACGACGGGCAAGCGCGTTGCGCGTCGCTCCCCTGGTGAGGGCCGACTAGGTTCCTCACCGGTCCGTATCCGACAGTTCGACATCCGAGGTGACGTAGGCGTGGCTCTTCCGCCCCTTACCCCTGAACAGCGCGCAGCCGCGCTCGAAAAGGCCGCCGCGGCTCGCCGGGAGCGGGCCGAGGTCAAGAATCGACTCAAGCACTCCGGCGCCTCCTTGCACGAGGTCATCAAGCAGGGCCAGGAGAACGACGTCATCGGCAAGATGAAGGTCTCCGCCCTCCTGGAGTCGCTGCCGGGCGTGGGCAAGGTCCGCGCCAAGCAGATCATGGAGCGTCTTGGCATCTCCGAAAGCCGCCGCGTGCGCGGGCTCGGCTCCAACCAGATCGCGTCGCTCGAGCGTGAGTTCGGCAGCGCCGCTGGCTGATGTTCTCAGGCACTCCTGAGAACCTGGATAATCGCTGCATGGCTGCAACACCCCGGGGGACGTCCCCCGTACCCCCGGACGTACGTCCGCGGCTGACCGTGCTCTCCGGCCCCTCCGGGGTCGGCAAGAGCACGGTCGTCGCTCATATGCGCAAGGAACACCCCGAGGTCTGGCTCTCGGTGTCGGCGACGACCCGCAAGCCGCGCCCCGGCGAGCGTCACGGTGTCCACTACTTCTTCGTCGCCGACGACGAGATGGACAAGCTGATCGCCAACGGCGAGCTCCTGGAGTGGGCGGAGTTCGCGGGCAATCGCTACGGCACCCCGCGCCAGGCCGTCATGGAGCACCTGGAGGCGGGTGTCCCCGTCCTGCTCGAGATCGACCTTCAGGGCGCCCGACTGGTGCGCGAGTCGATGCCCGAGGCCCAGCTGGTCTTCCTCGCCCCGCCGAGCTGGGAAGAGCTGGTCCGCCGGCTCACCGGCCGCGGGACCGAGCAGCCCGAGGTCATCGAGCGCCGCCTCGCCGCCGCCCGCGTCGAACTGGCCGCCGAGGCCGAGTTCGACACCACCCTGGTCAACACCTCCGTCGAGGATGTGGCCCGCGAGCTGCTAGCCTTGATGAAAGTTGTTTGATCTTCACCCTTGACTCACACCCCCTTCGGAAGGCAGAGAGTGTCCTCTTCCATCACCGCGCCCGAGGGCATCATCAACCCGCCGATTGATGAGCTGCTCGAGGCAACCGACTCGAAGTACAGCCTGGTGATCTACGCCGCCAAGCGCGCGCGCCAGATCAACGCGTACTACTCGCAGCTCGGCGAGGGCCTTCTCGAGTACGTCGGCCCCCTCGTGGACACCCACGTCCACGAGAAGCCGCTCTCGATCGCGCTCCGCGAGATCAACGCCGGCCTGCTGACGTCCGAGGCCGTGGAGGGCCCGGCGCAGTAACGAGCCGTACAGAGCAGCAGCAGTACGTTCACCACGGGCCCGGCAGCGGGTGCCTCCCAGCTTCAGCCGGGAGAGCACCTCCCGGGCCTTTGGTGTGTCATGTGTGTCATGGAGCCGTACGCCCCGCCGTCCGGGTGAGGCGTACGCGATGGAGTGCGGGGCCGAGTGCGGGGAGGCACGGTGGACACGGTGGGCAAGCCGAAGGTCGTTCTGGGGGTCAGCGGTGGGATCGCCGCCTACAAGGCGTGCGAGCTGCTGCGCAGGCTCACCGAGTCGGGCCACGACGTACGCGTCGTCCCCACCGCGTCCGCGCTGCACTTCGTCGGCGCCGCGACCTGGTCGGCGCTGTCCGGGCACCCGGTCTCCACGGAGGTCTGGTCGGACGTCCACGAAGTACCGCACGTACGCATCGGACAGGGCGCCGACCTCGTGATCGTCGCGCCCGCCACCGCCGACATGCTCGCCAAGGCCGCCCACGGCCTGGCCGACGACCTGCTCACGAACACGCTCCTCACCGCCCGCTGTCCGGTCGTCTTCGCCCCGGCCATGCACACCGAGATGTGGGAGCACCCCGCGACGCAGGAGAACGTGGCCACCCTGCGGCGCCGCGGCGCCCTCGTCGTCGAGCCCGCGGTCGGCCGCCTCACCGGCGTCGACACCGGCAAGGGCCGCTTCCCCGACCCCGCCGAGCTCTTCGAGGTCGTACGCCGTGTCCTGGCCCGCGGCGACCGGCACGCCCAGGACCTCGCGGGACGCCATGTCGTCGTCAGCGCGGGCGGCACCCGTGAGCCCCTCGACCCCGTGCGCTTCCTCGGCAACCGCTCTTCCGGCAAGCAGGGCTACGCCCTCGCCCGCAGCGCCGCGGCCCGTGGCGCCCGCGTCACCCTCCTCGCCGCGAACACCGCCCTGCCCGACCCCGCGGGCGTCGACATCGTGCCCGTCGGCACGGCCGTGCAGCTGCGCGAGGCCGTCCTCAAGGCCGCCGCCGACGCCGACGCGGTGGTGATGGCCGCCGCCGTGGCCGACTTCCGCCCCGGGACGTACGCCACCGGCAAGATCAAGAAGAAGGACGGCGAGGAGCCCGCCCCGATCGCCCTCGTCCGCAACCCCGACATCCTGGCCGAGATCGCGGGCGAGCGCCCCCGCGCGGACCAGGTCGTCGTCGGCTTCGCCGCCGAGACGGACGACGTGCTGGCCAACGGGCGCGCGAAACTCGCCCGCAAGGGCTGCGACCTCCTCGTCGTGAACGAGGTCGGGGAGCGCAAGACGTTCGGCTCCGAACAGAACGAGGCGGTGGTGCTCGGTGCCGACGGCAGCGAGACCCCCGTGCCGTACGGGCCGAAGGAAGACCTCGCGGACACGGTCTGGGACCTGGTCGTCCAGCGCCTCGCGTGACGCCGTCCTGCGCGTTTCGTGTGACATGGGTCCCGCGCCGGGGTGCGGTGAACATCACGTCACTCCCACCGGAGGGCTCAAATCCGACTAAACAGGGCGAGGGGCCCTCTGGTGGAGACGGATCGCCGTGACGCACAATGCAGTGCCGCAGGTCACAGGGCTCAGCTGACGAGACAAGTGACCACACGGCGGAGTGTGACCGATAAACTGGTCGTGGACGACGTCGAGCGCAGCTCTCGGCCCGTCCACCAATGATCAGCCAGCAGCCGCTGCAACCACAGGGAGCGATGTGTCCCGCCGTCTCTTCACCTCGGAGTCTGTGACCGAAGGTCACCCCGACAAGATCGCTGACCAGATCAGCGACACCATCCTCGACGCGCTCCTGCGCGAGGACCCGACCTCCAGGGTCGCCGTCGAAACGCTCATCACCACCGGCCTCGTGCACGTGGCCGGTGAGGTCACGACCAAGGCGTACGCGCCGATCGCGCAGCTGGTGCGCGACAAGATCCTCGAGATCGGGTACGACTCGTCGAAGAAGGGCTTCGACGGCGCGTCCTGCGGCGTCTCGGTGTCCATCGGCGCCCAGTCGCCCGACATCGCGCAGGGAGTCGACACCGCCTACGAGAAGCGGGTCGAGGGCGACGAGGACGAGCTCGACAAGCAGGGCGCCGGCGACCAGGGCCTGATGTTCGGCTACGCCTGCGACGAGACCCCGGAGCTCATGCCGCTCCCGATCCACCTCGCGCACCGCCTGTCCCGCCGCCTGTCCGAGGTCCGCAAGAACGGCACCATCCCGTATCTGCGCCCCGACGGAAAGACCCAGGTCACCATCGAGTACGACGGCGACAAGGCCGTCCGTCTCGACACCGTCGTGGTGTCCTCGCAGCACGCGAGCGACATCGACCTGGACTCGCTCCTCGCCCCCGACATCCGCGAATTCGTGGTCGAGGCCGAGCTGAAGGCGCTCCTGGACGACGGCATCAAGCTGGAGACCGAGGGCTACCGCCTCCTGGTGAACCCCACCGGCCGTTTCGAGATCGGCGGCCCCATGGGCGACGCCGGGCTCACCGGCCGCAAGATCATCATCGACACCTACGGCGGCATGTCCCGCCACGGTGGCGGCGCCTTCTCCGGCAAGGACCCGTCCAAGGTCGACCGCTCCGCCGCCTACGCCATGCGGTGGGTCGCCAAGAACGTCGTCGCGGCGGGCCTCGCCTCCCGCTGCGAGGTCCAGGTCGCGTACGCGATCGGCAAGGCCGAGCCCGTCGGCCTGTTCGTCGAGACCTTCGGCACCGCCAAGGTCGACACGGACCGCATCGAGACCGCCATCAGCGAGGTCTTCGACCTCCGCCCGGCCGCGATCATCCGCGACCTCGACCTGCTGCGCCCCATCTACTCCCAGACCGCCGCGTACGGCCACTTCGGCCGCTCGGCGCCCGAGTTCACGTGGGAGCGTACGGACCGCGTGGAGGCGCTGCGGAAGGCTGTCGGCCTGTAGTCGCGACGCATCGGCAAGGGCTCGAGGCCCGGCACTCCTTCGACAGAGGGAGGGCCGGGCCTCGGTCCTTTCCGTGGGTGCGTGGAACTCGGGCGGTCACGCGTGTCCTGGCGGACCGGACGAAACCCGGGGCGGTGCGTCCCGTTCGCGGCCGGGGCGGCCGCCACCTGCGGTGTCAGACCCGTCTGGTAGGAATTTGGCTGTGAGCAGCGAGGACGGTCAGTCGGGTGGTGCGGAGGGTGCCGCGCCCGAGCAGCTTGCGCTCATTCGGGAGAGTGTGCGGAAGGCCAGGACGCCCAAGGCGAAGCCGCGTACGTGGCGGGGGGCCGCGCTCGCCGAGGGGCTGCCGGTGGCGCGGGTCGTCGTCGACAAGGGTGTGCTGCACCTCGACCGGTACTTCGACTACGCCGTGCCGCAGGAGCTCGACGAGGCCGCGCAGCCCGGGGTGCGGGTGCGGGTGCGGTTCGGGGCCGGGGCGCGGAACGTGCGCGGGGGGCGGCGCGAGGGCGGCGGGCTCATCGACGGGTTCATCGTCGAGCGGTGCGCCGAGTCGGACTACAACGGGCCGCTCGCCGCCCTCGCCCAGGTCGTCTCGCCCGAGCCCGTCCTCGACGACGAACTGCTCGGTCTCGCCCGCGCCGTCGCCGACCGGTACGCGGGCAGCCTCGCCGATGTGCTGCAACTCGCGGTCCCGCCCCGGCATGCCCGTGCCGAGTGCCGGCCATCGCCCGCCCCCGCCCCGCCGCCGCCCGCGCCCGAACCCGCGTCGTGGCAGCGGTACCGGCACGGTGCGCGGTTCGTGGCGTCCCTCGCCGCCGGCGGTGCCCCCCGCGCCGTCTGGACCGCGCTGCCAGGACCACAGTGGGCCGACGAGATCGCCGTCGCCGTGCAGGCCACCCTCGCGTCGGGCCGTGGCGCCCTCGTCGTCGTTCCGGCAGGCAGGCCCGCCGCGCGCGTGGACGCCGCGCTGCGCGAGCGGCTCGGCGAGGGGCGGCACGCCCTCCTGACCGCCGACGCCGGGCAGGAGCGGCGCTATCGGGAGTGGCTCTCCGTGCGGCGCGGTGCCGTGCGTGCCGTCGTCGGCACCCGCGCGGCCATGTTCGCCCCGGTGCGCGACCTCGGCCTCGTCGTGGTGTGGGACGACGGCGACTCCAGCCATGCGGACGACAACGCTCCGTTTCCGCAGGTGCGTGAGGTGCTCGAACTGCGCGCCGCGCGGGACAAGTGCGGCTTCCTGCTGGGCGGTTGGAGCTGCACCGTCGAGGCGGCCCAGCTGGTGGAGAGCGGGTGGGCGGCCCCCATGGTCGCCGATCGTGAGCAGGTGCGGGGTGCCGCTCCACTGGTACGGACCGTCGGTGACGGTGACCTGGCGCGTGACGGTGCCGCGCGTGCCGCCCGGCTGCCCACCCTGGCCTGGCAGGCCGCCCGCGAGGGCCTCAAGCACGGGCCCGTTCTGGTGCAGGTGCCCCGGCGCGGGTATGTGCCGCGGCTCGCGTGCGAGCGGTGCCGGGTGCCCGCGCGGTGCAGGCACTGCGCCGGGCCGCTGGAGGCGCGCGACGACGGTGGGCTCGGCTGCGGGTGGTGCGGGCGGGGGGAGGCGTCCTGGCACTGCCAGGAGTGCGGTGGCTTCCGGTTGCGCGCCCAGGTGGTGGGCGCCCGGCGTACGGCCGAGGAGCTGGGCCGGGCCTTTCCCGCGGTGCCGGTGCGGACGTCGGGACGCGAACAGGTCCTGGACACGGTGGGTGCCGCGCCCGCCCTCGTGGTGAGCACACCGGGCGCGGAGCCGGTGGCCGACGGCGGGTACGCCGCCGCCCTGCTGCTCGACGGCTGGGCCATGCTCGGCCGCCCCGATCTGCGCGCGGGCGAGGACGCGCTGCGGCGCTGGATCGGCGCGGCCGCCCTGGTGCGGGACCAGGGTGCGGGCGGCACGGTCGTCGTCGTGGCCGAGCCGACGCTTCGGCCCGTCCAGGCCCTTGTGCGGTGGGATCCCGTGGGGCACGCGGTCCGGGAGCTGGCCGAGCGGGCGGAGCTGGGGTTCCCGCCGGTCTCCCGGATGGCCTCGGTGTCCGGGCCGCGGGACGCCCTGGCGGAGTTTCTGCGCGGTGTCGAACTCCCCCCGGACGCCGAGGTGCTCGGCCCGGTCCCGGCCGCCGTCACGGAGCCGGGCCGACCCCGTAGGCCCGGGGACGCGCCCCCTGGTGAGCACGGGGAGCGGGCCCTGGTGCGGGTGCCTCCGGGGAGCGGCGCCGCTCTGGCCCGCGCCCTGAAGACGGCGCAGGCCGCGCGGATGGCGCGGGGGGCGGGGCAGCAGGCGGTGATCCGGGTGCGGATCGATCCGGCCGACATCGGCTGACGGGGCATTCGGCGCTGCGGTGGCCCCCGGCCCCCGGCTTGCCAGTGTCTTCTGGTGTGACCCCTGGCTGCGGATGTTTCCTGGTGCGGCCCCGGCTGCCGGATGTCCCCTGGTGCGGCCCCTGGCCGCCCGGTGTCTCTTGGTGCGGCCCGGCTTCGGCGAGCGCTTCGCCGGTGTGGCGCCTGCCCCTGTGGCGGCGCCTGGTCGTCCCGTATTCGGTGCCGGTCTTCGGCCGGGAGCCTGGTCCCGTAAGGGGCGCGGGGAACTGCGCGCTCGGCCACAGAAAAGCCGCAGACGCGTCTGCTCAGTGCTCGGCAGATGCGTCTGCGGCTTGTTCGTGGCTGGTCGCGCAGTTCCCCGCGCCCCTTACGGGGTCGGGTAGGGGGTCAGCCGTTGCGGGGGCCGGGGAAGGCTCCGGGGCGCAGGTCGTCGCGGAGGCCGGGGCTGCCCGCCGTCGGCTGGGTCGGCATGGCACGGGCCGCGGGGACGGACGGCAGCGGTGTGCTCAGGGGGACCGTGCGGGTGGCCGCAGCGGGGGTGGGCTCGGCCGTGTGCTCGGGTTCGGCGGTGGCCGGGGTGGCGGCCCGGCGCGCGCCGTAGCGGCGGTGCACCGCTTGCTTGGTGACGCCGAGCGCGGAGCCCACGGCGTCCCACGAGAAGCCGAGTGACCGGTCGAAGTCGACTGCCGCGGTCACAAGGGTCTCGACGCTGTCCCGCAGTTCCTGGGCGAGGCGGACGGTCGGGGCGGGAGCGCGTCCGTACACGACGAAGCCCGCGGAGGGGCTGGAGCGGCGCGGGCGGTACACGTTGCCGAGCTGGGCGGTGAGGGTGCGCAGTGCGTCCACCTGGCGGCGGACCCGCTCGATGTCCCGCACCAGCAGATGCAGGCTGGCCCGGGCCTGGGCGTCGTGGGTTGCGTGGTCGGCCATGAACAAGCCTCTCGAACCGGCGTTGGGGGATCGGGATGGGAGGAGGTAGAGAACGGGGAGTACGGGGAGTACTGGGAGTACCGGGAGTACCGGGAGTACTGGAGGTGCGGGGATTGCGGTATTCGGGTGGAAATGCGAGAAGAGGGGGAGTGAAGTCCGCAAGACGGGGGAGCCGTGCGGCTGGCGTGGAGTGTGAGCGGAGGGGATGTCGGGGGAGCGTGGTGCGGTGGCGCGGGGATGGTGCGGGGAGCGTTGTGCGGTATGCGGGGGAGTGTCGTGCGGTAGCGGTAGCGGTAGCGGTAGTGGTGGCGGGAACGGGGAATCGGGGAACGAGGAGCGGGCCGCGTGTGCGGCCCGTCGTGGTCAACTCCTTCTTGACCAACGCGTCACGTCGTGAGGGGTCACGGTCCCGGGGCGTACGCGCATATGCACAGGGCGCGCGCCTCTGCGTACGCCCCCGGCGTTCCTGCGGGCGGGGCCCATAGACTGGTGCGTCGCCGACTCCCAGAGAACCGAGGTATCGCCCAGTGAAACTGGTCTTCGCCGGGACCCCCGAGGTCGCCGTCCCCGCCCTGGACGCCCTGATCGCCTCCGGCAGGCACGAGGTGGCCGCCGTCGTCACCCGTCCCGACGCGCCCGCGGGCCGTGGCCGCAGGCTGGTCGCGAGTCCGGTGGCCGAGCGCGCGGAGGAGGCCGGGATCGAGGTGCTCAAGCCGGCGAAGCCGCGGGACGAGGAGTTCCAGGCCCGGCTGCGGGAGATCGCCCCCGACTGCTGCCCGGTGGTGGCCTACGGCGCGCTGCTGCCGAAGTCGGCCCTGGACATCCCGGCCCGCGGCTGGGTCAACCTGCACTTCTCGCTGCTGCCCGCCTGGCGCGGCGCCGCCCCCGTACAGCACTCGATCATGGCGGGTGACGAGATCACCGGTGCGTCCACGTTCCTCATCGAGGAGGGTCTGGACTCCGGTCCTGTGTACGGCACGGTCACCGAGGAGATCCGGCACACGGACACCAGCGGCGATCTCCTGACCCGTCTCGCGTTCGCGGGCGCGGGGCTGCTCGCCGCCACGATGGACGGCATCGAGGACGGCTCCCTGTCCGCCGTGCCGCAGCCCGCCGACGGCGTCAGCGTCGCGCCGAAGATCACCGTGGAGGACGCGCACATCGACTGGTCGGCGCCCGGTCTCCGGGTCGACCGCGTCGTGCGCGGCTGCACGCCGGCGCCCGGGGCGTGGACGGTGTTCCGGGGCGAGCGCCTCAAGCTGATCCAGGCCACGCCCGTGCCGGACCGTACCGACCTCGCGCCCGGTGAGATCGCCGCGGGCAAGAAGAACCTGTACGTGGGTACGGGCTCGTACGCCGTGGAGCTCCTCTGGGTGCAGGCGCAGGGCAAGAAGCCGATGGCCGCCGCGGACTGGGCCCGCGGGGTGCGGATCACTTCCGGGGAGCGCCTCGGCGCCTAGCCGCCCTGCCCCCCCCGGCGGGTGGGAGGCCGCGCGCGGGCGTCGTACGCTGACATGGTTAGCCCCACCACCAGCAGCGGAGCACCTTTGAACGACCAGCCGAACCGGCGTCCCGGCACCCAGGGCAGGACCGGCAAGCCCGCAAACTCCGGCAAGCCCGCAAACTCCGGGAAGTCCAGAAACGGCAAGCCCGGCAACTCCGGCAAGCCAGGAAACTCCGGGAAGCCCGGGAAGCCGCACCGCCGACCGCAGAAGGACCCCGTCCGCTTCCTAGCCTTCGAGGTGCTGCGGGCCGTCGACGAGCGGGACGCGTACGCGAACCTCGTGCTGCCGCCGCTGCTGCGCAAGGCCCGCGAGAAGGAAGGGCCCGAGAAGTTCGACGCGCGGGACGCGGCGTTCGCCACCGAGCTGGTGTACGGGACGCTGCGCCGTCAGGGTACGTACGACGCGATCGTCGCCGCCTGCATCGACCGGCCGCTGCGCGAGGTCGACCCGCCGGTCCTCGACGTACTGAACCTCGGCGTCCACCAGTTGCTCGGCACCCGGATCCCGTCGCACGCCGCCGTGTCCGCGTCCGTGGAGCTGGCGCGGGTGGTGCTCGGTGACGGGCGGGCCAAGTTCGTGAACGCCGTCCTGCGCAAGGTCGCCAAGGACGACCTCGACGGTTGGCTGGAGAAGGTCGCGCCGCCCTACGACGAGGACGCCGAGGACCATCTCGCCGTCGTCCACTCGCATCCGCGGTGGGTGGTGTCGGCGCTGTGGGACTCCCTCGGGGGTGGACGCGCGGGCATCGAGGACCTGCTCGAAGCCGACAACGAGCGGCCCGAGGTGACGCTGGTGGCGCGGCCGGGTCGGGCCACCGCCGACGAGCTGCTCGACTCCTTCGACGCGGAGTCGGTGCTTCCGGGGCGCTGGTCGCCGTACGCGGTGCGGCTCAGCGAGGGCGGTGAGCCGGGCTCCGTCCCGTTGGTGCGCGAGGGCAGGGCCGGAGTGCAGGACGAGGGCAGCCAACTGGTCGCGCTCGCACTCGCGAACGCGCCGATCGAGGGGCGCGACGAGAAGTGGCTGGACGGCTGCGCCGGTCCCGGTGGCAAGGCCGCGCTGCTCGCCGGGCTCGCCGCCGAGCGCGGGGCCGTGCTCCTCGCCGCTGAGAAGCAGCCGCACCGGGCCCGGCTCGTGGGCCGGGCCCTCACCGGGAATCCCGGTCCCTACCAGGTGATCGCCGCCGACGGGACCCGGCCGCCGTGGCTGCCCGGTACCTTCGACCGTGTCCTGATGGACGTGCCCTGCACGGGACTCGGCGCCCTGCGGCGGCGCCCCGAGGCGCGTTGGCGGCGGCGGCCCGAGGACTTGGAGGGCTTTGCTCCGTTGCAACGTGGACTGTTGCGTTCCGCGTTGGAGTCCGTGCGGGTCGGCGGCGTCGTCGGGTACGCCACGTGCTCGCCGCACCTCGCCGAGACTCGGGCCGTCGTGGACGACGTCCTCAAGCAGTTCGGGGCGGCGGAGCTTCTCGACGCGCGGGAGTTGCTGCCGGGGGTTCCGGCGTTGGGGGACGGGCCCGATGTGCAGTTGTGGCCGCATGTGCATGGCACCGATGCGATGTATCTGGCGGTCATTCGGCGTACTGGGTGAGGGGGCTTCCCCCCTCGGGCCCCGTTCGGGGTGGCCTTGGGTGCCGGTTTTCGGCGCTTCGCGCCTCGTCCTCAAGCGCCGGACGGGCTGGGATCGTCGTCGGTCGGGCGCAGATCGTTGTCTAGCGGGCTGAGATCGTCTCGCGTCTCGTCCTCAAACGCCGGACGGGCTATTGGCGTCGCCGGACGGGCCGAGATCGTCGTAGGTCGCGCTGGGATCGTCGTCGGGCGGGCTGTCATCGTCTCGCGTTTCGTCCTCAAACGCCGGACGGGCTGAGGTCGTCGTCGGTCGAGCTGAGGTCGTCGCCGGTCGCGCTGGGATCGTCGTCGGGCAGGCCGAGGTCGTCTCGTCCTCAAACGCCGGACGGGCTATCAGCGTCGCCGGACGGGCTGAAGTCGTCGCCGGACTACCGGACTAGCTGCGATCCTCGTCGGACGGCCCCGCCCGGGACAGCGCATGGGGCCACCACACCCTCCGGCCCGTGTCCAGGAACAGGGACGTGACCAGGATCGAGCGGACGATGAAGGTGTCCAGGAGGACGCCCAGGGCTACCGCGAAGCCCAGTTCGGCGAAGGCGCGCCGTGGGTGCCCTCCACGACCCGGCGGACGTCGTCGGCCCGCGCCTTGTCCGCCACGACGACCATCGGGTCGCCGCTGCCCGCGGGGAAGTGCTCGGCCTGCACCTCCTGCCCGGTCACCGAGTCCGGCTTGTCGATGAAGGCGTCCTCGTTGCTGATCCCGGCCGCGCGCAGTTGCAGCAGGCCGAGGGCGAGCACCGCGAGCGCCAGCGAGGTGGCGATCCAGGTGGTCCGGGGGCGCCCGGCGATCCGGCGGCCCGTCCGCGCCCACATGCCGTGCTCGGCAAGGTCGGACGAGCCGATGCGGGGGATCACCGGCCAGAACAGCCAGCGGCCGCAGACCACCAGGAGGGCGGGGAACAGCGACAGCATGGCGAGGAGCCCCACCGCCACGCCGGTCGCCGCCACCGGGCCGAGCCCGCGCGTGGAGTTCATCTCGGCGGTGAGCAGCACCAGCATGCTCAGGACGACGGTCGCGCCCGACGCGAGCACGGCGGGGCCCGCCCGGTGCAGGGCCAGGGCCATCGCCTCGTGCCGGTCCTCGTGCCTGCGCAGCTCCTCGCGGTACCGGGCGACGAGGAGCAGCGCGTAGTCCGTGCCAGCGCCGAAGACGAGGACGGTCAGGATGCCCGCGCTCTGGCCGTTGACCGTCAGATCCGCGTGCGCGGCGAGGAGATGGATCAGCGCCTGCGCGCCGTACAACGACACGAAGACCGAGATCAGCGGGACGAACAGCAGCAGCGGGCTGCGATAGGTGATCAGCAGGGCGACCACGACGACCGCGCCCGTGGCGAGCAGCAGCGTCGAGTCGATGTCGGCGAAGGCCTCGGCGAAGTCGGCCGAGACGCCCGCGGGTCCGGTGATGTACACCTCCAGGCCGTCCGCGTCCCGACCGCCGTCCGCCACCTGCTCCCTGACGTCGTCGACCGCGTCCGGCAGGTCGTTCCAGGTGTCGTTGTCCATGGTGAGCGGCACGTACACCTGCGCGGCCCGTGCCTGGTCCGCCGTGTCGCCCGTCCTGTCGAAGACCGGGCCGCGGGTCTCGTCGCCGCGGATCCAGTGCGAGCGCAGCTGTCTGATCTCGCTGACGCCGTCCGCGATCCGGGCCCGGTCGGCGCCGGTCAGGGGGCCGTCCTCACGGGCGTACACGACGACCATGGGCAGGGTCTCGGGCCTGAACCCGGCGGCGGCGTCGAGCACCCGGGTCGACTCGGCGGACCGCGGCACCCAGGACGAGGTGGTGTTGTCCTGTACGTCGCCGAGCTTCTGGGCCTGCGGCGCGGCGAGGACCAGGACGATCAGCCACAGCACGAGCACCAGCCACTTGGTGCGGGGGCCGCAGACCAGCCGGGCCACGCCCCTGCGTGCCCGCCGCCCCTCGTCCGGCCTGGTCCGTGACCGCGTCTCAGGCATGGCTCTCCCTGCCGCCCAACGAGCTGCCGGTGGACGGACAGCATGGCACGGGGGAGAGGGGCCGGGGAGGCCGTCCGCGCACCCTCCGCGCCTTCTCTGCGTGCCCTCTGCGTGCCCTCCGCGCAGCCTGCGCGTGCCCTCCGCATGTCCCCGCGGAACCTTGCAGGGACCGGGGCGGGCAACGGCTGCCGGGCATGGCAGTCTTGGGGCATGGCCGCGCAGATCAACCCCAGCATCCTCTCCGCCGACTTCGCCCGCCTCGCCGACGAGGCGCGGGCCGTTCAGGGCGCGGATTGGCTCCATGTCGATGTCATGGACAACCACTTCGTCCCGAACCTCACCCTCGGGGTGCCGGTCGTAGAGTCCCTGGCACGGGCGACGGACACGCCCCTGGACTGTCACCTGATGATGGAGGACCCCGATCGCTGGGCCCCGCAGTACGTCGAAGCGGGCGCCGGATCGGTCACGTTCCACGCCGAGGCCGCCGCGGCGCCGGTGCGCCTCGCCCGCGAGATCCGCGCCAAGGGCGCCCGCTCCGCCATGGCCCTGAAGCCGGCGACGCCCATCGAGCCGTACGAGGACCTGCTGCCGGAGCTGGACATGCTCCTGGTCATGACCGTGGAGCCCGGCTTCGGCGGCCAGGCCTTCCTCGACATCATGCTCCCCAAGATCCGCCGCACCCGCGAGCTCATCAGCAAGCACGGCCTCGAACTGTGGCTCCAGGTCGACGGCGGGGTCTCGGCCACGACCATCGAGCGCTGCGCCGAGGCCGGTGCCGACGTCTTCGTCGCGGGCTCGGCCGTGTACGGCGCGGACGACCCTGCCGAAGCGGTACGTGCACTGCGCACCCAGGCTGAATCGGCCACCGCCGCCGCCGCGTGGGCGTGCGCCCACTGAGGCGCCGCGCGGGCACGCCGGGGCCCCGAAGCGGCCGACGGCTTGGCCAAGGGAACGTGAACGCAGCCCATCAGGGCTGATCAGGTACGCCGGATCTGCAAGGATGAAGAGCGAATCCAGGTGTACGTATCCAGGTGTACGTATGTGGTGAACAGCAGTGAGGAGAGCGCCGTGTCGGCCATGTCGGCGGGTCGGTCAGCCATGCGGATGGGTCCCGCGGAGCTGGTGCAGGCGGCGGCCATGGCCCGCCGCTTCTACCTCGAGGGCAAGTCCAAGATCCAGATCGCCGAGGAGTTCGGTGTGAGCCGCTTCAAGGTGGCGCGGGTCCTGGAGACCGCTCTCGAGCGTGACCTTGTACGGATCGAGATCCGTGTGCCCGCCGAGCTGGACGCGGAGCGCTCGGACGCGCTGCGCGCCCGCTACGGCCTGCGGCACGCGGTCGTCGTGGAGTCCCCGGCCCCCACGGACGACGCCGACGATTCGCCCGATCCCGAGAACCTCGGCGAGGTCGCCGCGGGTCTCCTCGGCGAACTCGTCAACGAGGGCGATGTGCTCGGCCTCGCCTGGGGCCGCTCGACCATCCACATGGCCGCGGCGCTCGACGTGCTGCCGCCGTGCACGGTCGTGCAGCTCACGGGCGTGTACGACGCGGGGACCGCGGAGCGCGGCTCGGTGGAGGCGGTGCGCCGTGCCGCCCAGGTCTCCGGCGGCGACGCCCACCCGATCTATGCCCCGATGCTGCTGCCCGACGCGGCGACCGCGGCCGCGCTGCGGAACCAGACCGGGATCGCGCGCGCCTTCGAGTACTTCGACAAGGTCACGGTCGCGGCGGTGTCCATCGGCTCCTGGGAGCCGGGCATCTCCACGGTCCACGACATGCTCAGCGACGAGGAGCGCGCGCACTATGCCTCGCTCGGTGTCGCGGCGGAGATGTCGGCGCACCTCTTCGACGCCGAGGGCCGCAGGGTCGGGCGCGACCTGGGCGAGCGCTGCATCACGGTCGAGACGGACCGGCTGCGCCGGATCCCCGAGGTCGTCGCCATCGCGGGCGGCCAGCGCAAGGCCGCCGCCATCGACGCCGTGCTGCGCTCCGGACTCGTCACGAGCCTGGTCACCGACACGGCGGCCGCGGACCAGCTCCTGGTGGCCGGTTCGACGCCGCGGCCCGCCCTCGACCGGGCGAACCCGGACGGCGACTAGGGGGCCGACCGGCGAGCGGGCACAGCTCGCGCGCCGGTGCGCGCGAGCTGTGGCAGCATCGAGCGCATGATCCTCCGGTCGTCAGGCCGCTTGCTCGGCGCACTCCTCGTCTGCCTCGCCGTCCTGCTGACCGGCTGCGGCTCGGAGCGGCGGAGCGGCAGCGGCGCCGCCGCCGACGCGGTGTCCACGCCCGCGTGGGCGCGCGGCATGGAGACCGTCCGCGCGGACCGGCTGCCCGCCGAGGCCCGGCGGACGCTGCGGCTCATCGACGAGGGCGGGCCCTTCCCCTACGCCAAGGACGGCACCGTCTTCCGCAACCTCGAGGGCGAGCTGCCGCGCGAGGCACGCGGCTACTACCGCGAGTACACCGTGCGCACACCCGGAGAGCGCGACCGCGGGGCCCGCCGCCTGGTCACCGGCCGCGAGGACGAGACGTACTACACGGACGACCACTACGCGTCCTTCAGGGCGGTGCTCAGATGACGGCGGCGAAGGACGAGGAGGGCCGGGACATGACGACGGACGACGCAGCCCGCGGGCTGCCCGGGCCCGTGTGGGAGGCCGTGCGCGGCACCGGCCTTACCACGCGCACGCTCGACCTGGACGGCGTACGCGACAAGTCCGCCTTCATGGACCGGTGTGCCGCCGCGCTGGCCCTGCCGGACTGGTTCGGGCGCAACTGGGACGCCCTCGCCGACTGCCTGACCGACCCGGCCCTGACGCACGGCGCGCGCGGACAGCTGCTCGTCGTCACCGGATGGCGGGGGTATGCCGACGCGGCGCCGGACGACTGGGCCGCCGCGCAGGAGGTGTTCGCCGACGCGGTCGCGTACGGGCGGGAACAGGAGCGCGGCCTGGAGATCGTGCTCGCGGTGGGGCCGACGCGGACCGCCTGAGGGACGCCGGGCCGAGCCGTCCCGCGTACGCAGCGCGGGACGGCGGCAGCGGAGCGTGGCCGCCTTGGAGGATCCGACCAGGGCCCTGAACAGCTGCCTGGGTGATCGTCCCAGGCGGTGCGGGCCCCCGGGCATGGGACAATGAAGTACGTGCTTATCCCCCGGCTGTCCTGTCGGGGGCCACCTCTGATCGACTGGGATGAGCAGCACGTGCGCTTCCTCAACGACATCCAGCCCGCGTACGACCTGACGTACGACGACGTCTTCATGGTGCCGCGGCGCTCCGCCGTGGGTTCGCGCCAGGGCGTCGACCTCACGTCGCCCGACGGCACGGGCACCACGATCCCGCTGGTCGTCGCCAACATGACCGCGATCGCCGGCCGCCGCATGGCCGAGACCGTCGCCCGCCGCGGCGGCCTCGTCGTCCTTCCGCAGGACATTCCGATAGAGGTCGTCACCGAGGTCGTCTCCTGGGTCAAGACGCGCCACCACGTGCTCGACACCCCCATCGTCCTCGCCCCGACGCAGACCGTCGCCGACGCCCTCGCGCTGCTGCCCAAGCGCTCCCACAACGCGGGCGTCGTCGTGGACGGCGACCGCAGGCCGGTCGGCGTGGTCACGGATGCCGACCTCACCGGCGTGGACCGCTTCACCCAGCTGTCCGAGGTGATGTCGAAGGACCTGGTGCTCCTCGACGCGGACATCGACCCGCGCGACGCGTTCAACAAGCTGGACGGCGCCAACCGCCGCTACGCCCCCGCCGTGGACAAGGAAGGCCGCCTCGCCGGCATCCTCACCCGCACCGGCGCCCTGCGCGCCACCCTGTACACCCCGGCCGTCGACGCGCAGGGCAAGCTCCGCGTCGCCGCCGCCGTCGGCATCAACGGCGACGTCGCGGGCAAGGCCAAGCAGCTCCTCGACGCGGGCGTCGACACCCTGGTCGTGGACACCGCGCACGGCCACCAGGAGTCCATGATCGCCGCGGTGCGGGCCGTGCGCGGGCTCGACCCCCAGGTGCCGATCGTGGCGGGCAACATCGTCGCCGCCGAGGGCGTGCGCGACCTCGTCGAGGCCGGCGCGGACATCATCAAGGTGGGCGTGGGCCCCGGCGCCATGTGCACCACCCGCATGATGACCGGCGTGGGCCGCCCGCAGTTCTCCGCGGTGCTCGAGTGCGCCGAGGAGGCCGCGAAGTACGGCAAGCACGTATGGGCGGACGGCGGCGTCCGGCACCCGCGCGACGTCGCCATGGCGCTGGCCGCGGGCGCGTCGAACGTCATGATCGGCTCCTGGTTCGCGGGGACGTACGAGTCCCCGGGCGACCTCCAGCAGGACGCGAACGGCCGTCTGTACAAGGAGTCGTTCGGCATGGCGTCGGCCCGCGCCGTGCGCAACCGCACCAGTGAGGAGTCGGCCTACGACCGCGCCCGCAAGGCGCTGTTCGAGGAGGGCATCTCCACCTCCCGGATGTTCCTCGACCCGGCCCGTCCCGGCGTCGAGGACCTGATCGACTCGATCATCGCGGGCGTCCGCTCCTCCTGCACCTACGCGGGCGCCGCCTCGCTCGCGGAGTTCGCCGAGAGGGCGACCGTCGGCGTCCAGAGCGCCGCCGGTTACGCCGAGGGCAAGCCGCTGCACGCGAGCTGGAGCTAGACACCGCGCCGCGGCATGAACACAGCCCCGCGCCCCTGAAGAACGGCGGGCCGTCCCCTTCGGGGGGCGGCCCGCCGTGCTGCGTCACCCCTTGGAACGCAACGGACTAAACGGACGGCGCAACGAACACGCGCTCAGCGGCGCCGCACGCAACGATCTTCCGCCGATGCGCAACGTTGCTGCATTACGGGCGGGAACCGACACCCATAGAGTCATGCGCTGTACGTGGCGTGGCGGGGACTGCCTGCTCGGTGGCTCCCGTTTCCCTCGTGGGCTGCCGCGGCTCCCTGCCACTTCTACCGGCAGCGATGAAGGAGCCAGCGCGTGCTCGACCAGGGCGCACCCCCGCAGACCAGCCCGAGGCCCCCGGCAACGGCCGGCCTCGGCAGTCGACTGATGCGGCGCAAGCCGGTGGAACGCCTGGTCGCGGAGGGCGGCCAGGGCGAGGGTGGCTCGCTTCGGCGCACCCTCGGCATGTGGCAGCTGACCATGATCAGTATCGGTGCCACGCTCGGCACCGGCATCTTCGTGGTGCTCGGCGAGAGCGTCCCCAAGGCGGGACCCGCCGTGACGGTGTCGTTCGTCATCGCCGGACTCACCGCCCTCTTCTCAGCCTTGTCGTACGCGGAGCTGGCCGGCTCCATCCCGGTCGCCGGGTCCTCGTACTCGTACGCATACGCAACCATGGGCGAACTCGTCGCCTGGGTGTGCGGCTGGTGCCTGGTCCTCGAGTACGGCGTGTCGGTCGCGGCGGTCGCCGTCGGCTGGGGCGAGTACCTGAACGAGCTGCTCGACGGCACCATCGGCGTCACCATCCCGGACGCGCTGTCCGCGGCGCCCGGCGAGGTCGACGGCGCCCTCATCAACCTGCCGGGCCTGATCGTGGTGCTGCTCGCCATGGTCTTCCTGCTCGGCGGCGCCAAGGAGTCCGCCCGCGCCAACACGATCATGGTGATCGTGAAGATCGCGGCCCTGGTGCTGTTCTGCGCCGTCGGCTTCACCGGCTTCAAGTCCGGCAACTACTCCGACTTCATGCCGCTCGGCGTGGCGGGCGTCAGCGCCGCGGGAGCGAGCCTGTTCTTCTCCTACATCGGCTTCGACGCCGCCTCCACCGCCGGTGAGGAGGCCAAGAACCCGCAGCGCGACCTGCCCCGCGCGATCATGCTCTCGCTGATCATCGTCACCGCGCTGTACGTCCTGGTCGCCGCCGTCGCCGTCGGCGCGTGGAACTGGACGGAGTTCGAGGACTCCACGGCGTCGCTGACCGCGATCATGAACGATGTCACCGGCCAGACCGTCTGGGGCACCCTGCTCGCGGCCGGGGCCGTCATCTCCATCGCCAGCGTCGTCCTGACCGTCCTCTACGGCCAGACCCGGGTCCTCTTCGCGATGTCCCGCGACGGCCTCGTGCCCAAGCAGTTCGCCAAGGTCAGCGGCAAGACCGGCACGCCCCGCGTGAACACCGTGATCGTGTCGCTGTTCTGCGGCGCCCTCGCCTCGGTCATCCCGCTCGGCAAGCTCGTCGACGCCACCAGCATCGGTACGCTCTTCGCCTTCGGGCTGGTCAACATCGCCGTGATCGTGCTGCGCCGCACCCGGCCCGACATGCCGCGCACCTTCCGGGTGCCGCTCGGCTGGCTCTTCCCGGTGCTCGGCTTCGGCTTCTGCGCCTACAACATGTTCAACCTCGACTCCGTGACCTGGGTGGTCTTCGGTGTCTGGATGGCCGTCGGGCTCGTGTTCTACTTCCTGTACGGGATGCGCCGCTCCCGTCTGGAGACCGAGCTGCCCGCAGGGAAGGTCTCCCCGGTGAAGTGACACGCAGAGAAGTGAACGACCCCCAGTGCGACTGAACGATCTCGACGAACGCATCGTGCACGCCCTCGCCGAGGACGCCCGCCGCTCCTACGCCGACATCGGCCAACTCGTCGGCCTGTCCGCGCCCGCCGTGAAACGCCGCGTGGACAGGCTGCGGGCCACCGGAGCCATCACCGGGTTCACCGTCAGGGTCGACCCGGCCGCGCTCGGCTGGGAGACCGAGGGGTTCATCGAGATCTACTGCCGGCGCAACACCTCGCCGGAGGCGATCCAGCGGGGGCTCGAGCGGTACCCGGAGATCGCGTCCGCCTCCACCGTCACCGGTGAGGCGGACGCGATCGTTCAGGTCTTCGCCGCTGACATGCGGCATTTCGAGCGGGTTCTTGAGCGGATCGCCGGGGAGCCGTTCGTCGAACGGACGAAGTCCGTGCTGGTGCTTTCGCCGCTCATGCGGCGCTTTTCGTCCGGGTCGCCCGCCTAGTTCCCCGCGCCGCGAGGCCGTGCCTGCGGGCTGAACCCCCGGGCGGGCGGCCAACGGGCCGTGTGCAACGAATCGCCGTCCCCCCGGCCCCACGCGCAACAGATCGCCCACCGCGGTGCACCTGTCGTGCCTTGTCGCGCCACAGCCGCGGAACGTACCGTCTTTGCGAACCCCTGACGCCACCGCGTTTCCCGACGCGCGTCTCCCTTCGCACGCCCCGAGGTCCGCCATGCCCCCGCTGCGCACAGCCCTGCTCCAGAGCTCCGGCCGTCCGGGTTCCGTCGCCGCCAATCTTCAGGTGCTCCAGGAGGCCGCCGAGCGCGCCGCCGCCGCGGGCGCCCGGCTCCTTGTGACCTCCGAGATGTTCCTGACCGGCTACGCGATCGGCGACGACGTGCCGCGCCTGGCCGAGGCGGCCGACGGCGAGGCGGCGGACGCGGTCGCCGACATCGCCGTACGGCACGGCGTGGCCGTCGCCTACGGCTACCCCGAGCGCGCGGGCGAGCAGGTCCACAACTCCGTCCAGCTCATCGGCGCCGACGGCACCCGGCTCGCGAACTACCGCAAGACCCACCTCTTCGGCTGCTTCGAGCGCGAGCACTTCACGCCCGGCGACAGCGCCGTCGTCCAGGCCGACCTCGACGGCCTCCAGGTCGGCCTGATGATCTGCTACGACGTGGAGTTCCCGGAGAACGTCCGGGCGCACGCCCTCGCGGGCACGGACCTCCTGCTCGTACCGACGGCGCAGATGCACCCGTTCCAGTTCGTCGCCGAGTCCGTCGTACCGGTGCGCGCCTTCGAGAACCAGCTGTACGTCGCGTACGTCAACCGCGTCGGCCCCGAGGGCGACTTCGAGTTCGTCGGCCTCTCCACCCTCGCGGGCCCCGACGGGACCGCGAGGGCGCGGGCAGGCCGCGGCGAGGAACTGGTGTTCGCCGACGCCGACCCCGGCTTCCTGGCCGCCTCGCGCGCCGGCAACCCGTATCTGAGCGACCGCCGCCCCGGTCTGTACGGCCCGCTCAGCGAGGGCTGATCCCCGCCCCGCCGCAGCGCCCCGCCGCCCGAGACCTCGCCCCGCCCCACCCTCGTACCGCGCAAGGAGTCCCCACCCCATGACGTCCACGGTGCCCACCGCCATCCAGCACACCGACGCCCAGCCGCCCATCACCATGTTCGGGCCGGACTTCCCCTACGCGTACGACGACTTCCTCGCGCACCCGGCGGGCCTCGGCCAGGTACCGGCGACCGAGCACGGCACCGAGGTCGCCGTCATCGGCGGCGGTCTCTCCGGCATCGTGGCCGCGTACGAGCTGATGAAGATGGGCCTCAAGCCCGTCGTGTACGAGGCCGACCGGATCGGCGGGCGCCTGCGCACCGTCGGCTTCGAGGGCTGCGACCCCTCGCTGACCGCCGAGATGGGCGCGATGCGGTTCCCGCCGTCCTCGACGGCGCTCCAGCACTACATCGACCTGGTGGGCCTCACCACCCAGCCGTTCCCCAACCCCCTCGCCGAGTCGACGCCGTCCACGGTCGTCGACCTCAAGGGCGAGTCGCACTACGCGGAGACCGTCGCCGACCTGCCGCAGGTCTACCGCGACGTGGCGAAGGCGTGGAGCGACTGCCTCGAGGAGGGCGCCGACTTCTCCGACATGAACCGCGCGCTGCGCGAGCGGGACGTGCCGAGGATCCGCGAGATCTGGGCGAAGCTCGTCGAGAAGCTCGACAACCAGACCTTCTACGGCTTCCTGTGCGAGTCCCAGGCCTTCAAGTCCTTCCGGCACCGGGAGATCTTCGGCCAGGTCGGCTTCGGCACCGGCGGCTGGGACACCGACTTCCCGAACTCCATCCTGGAGATCCTGCGCGTCGTCTACACCGAGGCCGACGACCACCACCGCGGCATCGTCGGCGGCTCGCAGCAGCTCCCGCTGCGCCTGTGGGACCGCGAGCCGCAGAAGATCGTGCACTGGCCGCTCGGCACGTCCCTGAGCGCGCTGCACGAGGGCGGCGAGCCCAGGCCCGCCGTGACCCGGCTGCACCGCACCGCGGGCAACCGCGTCACCGTCACCGACGCGTCCGGCGACATCCGCACCTACCGGGCGGCGATCTTCACCGCCCAGTCCTGGATGCTCCTGAGCAAGATCGAGTGCGACGACTCGCTGTTCCCCATCGACCACTGGACGGCGATGGAGCGGACCCACTACATGGAGTCCAGCAAGCTCTTCGTGCCCGTGGACCGGCCGTTCTGGCTGGACAAGGACGAGCGGACCGGGCGTGACGTGATGTCGATGACGCTCACCGACCGCATGACGCGCGGCACGTACCTGCTCGACGACGGCCCCGACAAGCCCGCCGTCATCTGCCTCTCCTACACCTGGTGCGACGACAGCCTGAAGTGGCTGCCGCTGTCGGCGAACGAGCGCATGGAGGTCATGCTCAAGTCGCTCGGCGAGATCTATCCGAACGTCGACATCCGCAAGCACATCATCGGCAACCCGGTGACCGTGTCCTGGGAGAACGAGCCCTACTTCATGGGCGCCTTCAAGGCGAACCTGCCGGGCCACTACCGCTACCAGCGGCGCCTGTTCACCCACTTCATGCAGGACCGCCTGCCCGAGGACAAGCGCGGCATCTTCCTCGCGGGCGACGACATCTCCTGGACGGCGGGCTGGGCCGAGGGCGCGGTGCAGACCGCGCTGAACGCCGTGTGGGGCGTCATGCACCACTTCGGCGGCGCCACGGACGCGACCAACCCGGGCCCCGGCGACCTGTACGACGAGATCGCCCCGGTGGAACTGCCGGAGGACTGAGCCCGGCCCCGGCCGCGACCGGCCCCCGGCGCACCCGGGGGTCAGTCGCGCAGCGGCGTGAGCAGCATCCGGCCCGCGAGCCCCACCGCGTCGTCGAGGCGTCCCCGCAGGCCCCGCGCCACGCAGGGGAAGTCCCGCAGGGCCCACAGGGCGCGCGCGGCCGACCAGGCGCCGTCGCGGGCCCGGTCCAGGCTCCAGGAGCCGAGCAGATGGGTGAGGGGGTCGGCGACCTGGAAGAGGTCGGGGCCCGGCATCAGCTCCTCGCGGACGCGTTCCTCCAGCGTGACCAGGATGTCGCCGACGCGGTCGAACTCGTCCTCCAGGTCGCCCGGTTCGCAGCCGAGTTCGTGGCAGCTGTCCACGACGGCGAGCGCCAGGTCGTGGCCGATGTGGGCGTTCATGCCGGCGAGCGCGAACTGCACCGGGCGGATGCCGGGATGGCGGCGCAGCTGGAACAGCGGACGCCAGCACGCGGGCGGCGGCCGGTCCTCGGCCGCCGCGTCCACCGCCGCCAGATAGCGCTCCGCGAAGCGCACGTCCAGGGTGA
This sequence comes from Streptomyces sp. NPDC017940, assembly GCF_044328435.1. Taxonomy (NCBI): domain Bacteria; kingdom Bacillati; phylum Actinomycetota; class Actinomycetes; order Kitasatosporales; family Streptomycetaceae; genus Streptomyces; species Streptomyces sp. NPDC017940. The sequence continues at coordinate 394,765 of NZ_JBIRHJ010000009.1, forward strand.
CGGCGGCGCGGACGTCGGGGAACAGGCCCCCGGCGATGCTCCTGCCGACCTCCTCGGTGACCGCGAGATACACGCGGTTGAACACGGCGACGCCGTCCGCGCGCGGCCAGGAGGCGTCGAGGGCGAGCATCCGCGCGATCACGCCGTGGACGCTTCCTGGCGAGCAACCGGTGACGCCGTCACCGGGCACCGGGTGGGTGCGCTCGGCGATGGGCTGCGACTGGGGCATGGGGGCAGGTTCGCAGCCATCGCCCGGCGCGGGTGCGCGCCGGGCGGGCGATTGACCGGAACGAGGGAACGGCCCGATCCTCCGTGCGGTCACCCCTTGACTTGCGGATCCTGTCCCTCGTCGTACGAGGACGTGCCCGCGTCGAGGAGCGGCTCCTGGCTCCTGAGGTGGGCGGGGGCGAACGCCCGCAGCACGTGGTAGCCGGTGATGACGACGACCGTGCCGAGCGCGATGCCGCTCAGCGAGAAGTTGTCGGTGAACTTCAGCGAGACGTTGCCGACGCCGATGATGATGCCCGCGGCCGCGGGCACCAGGTGCAGCGGATTGCGCAGATCCACTCCGGCGTTGATCCAGATCTGCGCGCCGAGCAGGCCGATCATGCCGTACAGGATGACGGTGATGCCGCCGAGCACCCCGCCGGGGATCGCGGCGACGACCGCGCCGAACTTCGGGCACAGGCCGAAGAGCAGGGCGAACGCGGCGGCGGCCCAGTACGCGGCGGTGGAGTAGACGCGGGTCGCGGCCATCACGCCGATGTTCTCGGAGTACGTGGTGTTGGGCGGGCCGCCGACCGCGGTGGAGAGCACCGAGGCGGCACCGTCGGCGGAGATCGCCGTACCGAGCTTGTCGTCGAGGTTGTCGCCCGTCATCTCGCCGACGGCCTTCACGTGGCCCGCGTTCTCCGCGACCAGTGCGATCACGACCGGCAGCGCCACGAGGATCGCCGACCACTCGAAGCTCGGCCCGTGGAACGACGGCAGCCCGATCCAGTCCGCGTGCCCGACCCCGGACAGGTCAAGGCGCCAGTGGTCGGTGACCCGGCCGGAGCCGTCCGCCGAGTGGATCCTGCCGAAGACCGTGTCGAGCAGCCAGGAGAACGCGTACCCGAAGATCAGGCCGAGGAAGATCGCCACCCGGGACCAGAAGCCGCGCAGGCAGACCACGGCCAGACCGGTGAACAGCATGACGCACAGCGCCGTCCACTGGTCCTGCGGCCAGTAGGTGGCGGCCGTGACCGGCGCCAGGTTGAACCCGATCAGCATCACGACCGCGCCCGTGACGATCGGGGGCATCGCCGCGTGGATGATCCGCGCCCCGAACCGCTGCACCGCGAGCCCCACCAGGAACAGCACCGCGCCGACCACGAGCACGGCGCCCGTCACCGTCGCGCTGGAGCCGCCCTGCGCCCGGATCACGGCGGCCACGCCCACGAAGGACAGGGAACAGCCGAGGTAGCTGGGCACCCGGCCGCGGGTGGCGAGCAGGAAGATGGCGGTCGCGACGCCCGACATCATGATCGCGAGGTTCGGGTCGAGACCCATCAGGATCGGCGAGACGAACGACGCCCCGAACATCGCGACCACGTGCTGGGCGCCGAGGCCGAATGTCCGGGGCCAGGAGAGCCGTTCGTCGGGGCGGACGACGGCTCCGGGCGCGGGGGTGCGTCCGTCTCCGTGCAGTCTCCAGCGCACGCCGAGGTCCATGGTGAGTTCGCTTTCTGTGCGCGGGACGAGCTGTGCCGTCGCAAGGACGCCTGTGCCGACGCGAGGACGTCGTGCCCTCGCGCGGGCGCTGTGTCGTCATGTCGACGATCAGCGTCGACATGTTAATGCGACGTAAGTGCGCTTCCCCGCCTGCTCCCCCCGGTACGGCGTCCCGTGCCGAAGCCGAGACGCCGTACCGGGGGCCCGCGCCCGCCCGTCAGGCCTCGCGGTTCACCGGGGACGCCTCGTCCGCCGCGCCCGGCCGCACCGCCGACCGCCCGTCCGTGCGCAGTACGCCGGCGAACGCGACGAGCCCGCACGCGAGGACCGTGACCAGGCCGAACGACACCACCAGGCTGGTCGCGTCGGCGAGGGTGCCGATCGCGGACGGCGCGATCAGACCGGAGGTGTAGGTGATGGTGGCGACGCCCGCGATGGCCTGGCTGGGGTTGGGGCCCGCGCGCCCGGCCGCGGCGAACGCCAGCGGGACGACCACCGCGATGCCCAGCCCCATCAGCGCGAAGCCGGTCATGGCCACGGCCGCGTGCGGCGCCACCACCACGAGCAGCCCGCCGAGCGCGGCGAGCCCGCCGCCCACGCGCACCGTGCGCACGGAGCCGAACCGGTCCACCACCTTGTCGCCCGCGAACCGGGCGATCGCCATCGTCAGCGTGAACCCGGTGGTGCACGCCGCCGCGAGCCCCGCCGAACTGTCGAGCACGTCCTTGAGGTACACCGCCGACCAGTCCAGGCTCGCGCCCTCCGCGAACACGGCGCAGAACCCGACCGCGCCGATGAGCAGCGCCGACCTGGGCGGCAGGGCGAAGCGCGGCGGCGGCTCCTCGTCGGGGGTGCTGCGCAGGTCCAGGACGTGCCGGCAGGCCAGGAGGCCGAGGACGGTCAGGACGGCGGCGGCGAACAGGTGGTGCACCCGGGCGTCCGTGCCCAGGTGCGCGGCGACGGTGCCGCCCGCCGAGCCGATCAGGGCGCCCGCGCTCCACATGCCGTGCAGGCCCGACATGATGGACTTGTCCATCCGGTTCTCGATCTCCACGCCGAGCGCGTTCATCGCCACGTCGGACATGCCCGACGTCGCCCCGTACACGAACAGGGCCGCGCACAGCGTGACCAGGTTCGGTGCGAGCGCGGGGAGCGTGAGCGAGAGCGTCCACAGCGCGAGCAGTCCGCGCAGCGCCGTGCGGGCGCCGAAGCGATGGCTCACCCAGCCCGCCAGGGGCATCGCCACCGAGGCGCCGATCGCGGGGAAGGCGAGGGCGAGGCCGAGCAGCCCCGCGCTGACCCCCGCGTGGTCCTGGATCCACGGCACCCGGGTCGCGAACGACCCCGTGACCGCTCCGTGCACGCAGAAGATGACCGCGACGGCGATCCGCGCCCGCCGCACCTGCTGCTCGCCGTAGACCTCTTGGCCCTGCGGGCCCTGTCCGCTCATCCGCTCTCCACCCCTCACACGGTCCCGTCACGGACCGCCGCAGTAAACTATCAGGAACCCTGCCTGATAAAAGAGGATCAGGGAACCGATATGCGCGCCTGAAGTGTCCGGACCGACGACCGGACCGACGGCCCCGGGCGGCGCGAGCGCTGTGGAAGGATCCCGCCATGCCCGCATCACCGAGCACCGCACGGGCCATCAACGACCGGCTCGCGCTGCGTCTGCTGCGTGCGGGGCCGCTGACGGCGGGGCAGTTGAAGCAGCTCACCGGCCTGTCCCGGCCCTCCGTCGCCGACCTCGTCGAGCGCCTCCAGGGCTCCGGCCTGATCACCGTGGTGGGCGAGGCGGGGGAGCGGCGCAGGGGCCCGAACGCCCGTCTGTACGGGATAGTCGCCGACCGGGCCCACCTGGCCGCCCTGGACGTCCGCACCGAGAGTGTCTCGGTGGTCGTCACCGACCTGCTCGGCGCGCAGCTCGCGGAGGCGTCCCTGCCGATAGGCGGCGGCACCCGCACCGGGGCCGCCGTGGAGCGGGCCGTGGCCCTCGTCGAGCGCACGGCCCGAGCGGGCGGTGCGGGCAGGCTGCACACCGTGGGCGTCGGCGCCCCCGGCCTCGTCGACCCCGCGACCGGTGACCTGCGCGACTCGGCGGGCCTTCCGGCCTGGCACCGGCGCCTGGTCGCGGCCCTCACCGAACGGCTCCCCGCACGCATCCTGGTGGAGAACGAGACCAACCTCGCCGCCCGCGCGGAACAGCGTGACGGCGCCGCGCACGACCGGGACACCTTCGTCCTGCTGTGGCTCGGCGCGGGCACGGGCGCCGCCGTCGTCCTGGACGGCGTCCTGCGCCGCGGCGCCTCCGGCGGCACCGGCGAGATCGGCTTCCTGCCCGTCCCCGGCACCTCCGGACTGCCCTCCGCGACCGCGTGCGACGGTGGCTTCCACTCCCTCGCCGGGTCGACGGCCGTCGAGGAGCTGGCCGCCGACCACGGCCTGAAGGCGGAGCCCGAGGGCCACGAACTCCCCGCCGCAGCCCTCGTCCGCCTCGCCGCCGAGTCCGGGCACGCCCCCTTCCTCGACGCCCTCGCCGACCGCGTGGCCCTCGCCGCGGCGTCCGTGGCCGCCGTCCTGGACCCCGGCTGCGTGATCCTCGGCGGCGAGATGGGCCGCGCCGGGGGCGAGGCGCTCGCGCACCGGGTCGGGGCGCGGGTGGCCGCGATGTCCCCCCTGCGCACGGAGGTGCGCGCCACCACTCTCGGCGGCACGGCGGTCCTGCGCGGAGCCCTGCTCACCGCGCAGGACGCGGCTCAGGAAGAAGTGTTCGCGCCGGGGGCGTGAGGCGATCGGCGCCGGGGGCGTGCGGCGACCGGCTGCCGCTCCGGGTACGCCCTCGCCGCCCCCGAACGCGCCGCCCCCCGAACGCGCCGCGCCCCACCGCCGGAACCGGGTGGTCCCGGGCCGGGCGGTGGGGCTCTGGCTGCTTCGTTGGGAAGCCCGGCGGCGGGGCAAGGGCACGTCAACCCGCCGCCGGGCGTTTGTGGGGGGTGGTGACCGGCTCGGTGCGCCGGACGGTCACCACCCCGGGGGAAGCGGGGTCAGCAGGCGCCGAGGTCCTGCCACACACCCCACTGGCCGGTGGAGCCGGGCTCCTCGCCCTTCGTCCACCACTTGGACTTCCACGTGTGCGACTTGTGGGACACGGTTGTCCCCGAGCCGTACTCGGACGTCGTGCTCCAGGCGGGCGCGGTGCACTTGCCGGGCGGGTCCGTCGGACCCGGCGGGTCGGTGGGTCCCGGTCCCGTGCCCGTGCCCGGCTCGACCAGGGTCGTGCCGCGGGCCAGGTCACCGGCGAGCGCGTACGTCGTACCGCCGATGTTCACCGTCCAGTTGGAGGGTGTGGACACCGGCAGGTAGTAGTTGAACGACAGGTCGACGGACGCGCCGGGCGCCAGCGTCTGCCAGGCGGGCAGCTTCAGCGAGACACGGTGGAAGTCGCCCTTCAGGCCGCCGACGTTGCCGCCGGTGTGCCCCGTGCTGATCACCTTTGTGCCGAAGCCGGACTGGTCGGAGGCGTTGGCGGGCGCCGAGGTCCCGTAGTCGAACTGGAACTCCGTGCCGCCGGGCAGCGTCGCCTTGGTGTTGTTGGTGATCTTCAGCTTGGGAGTGATCGGGTAGTTGGAGTCGCCGAGCTTGAAGTCGCCGAACTCCACGCCGATGTCCACGGCCTTCGTGGGCAGGTCCTTGCCCGCGACCTTCGCGCCGTAGGGGGCGGCCGACTTGAACTTCTCGTACATCGCCGTCGTCAGCGTGTCGCCGATCTCGTACTGGCCCTTGGCGGAGTTGTACGTGTAGTCGCCCGCGAGCTCCCACACCATCGTGCCGCCGATGCCCTTGTCGACCACGTAGTCGGCCTTGGCCTTCACCGACTGCTCGTCCTCGGTGGACAGGAAGACCTTCTTCTCGGCGTTCCACAGCCAGGGGGCCACCAGCGTCGAGTCGTACTTGCGGGCGTAGGAGCCGGTGAGCTTGGTGCCGGCGGGGAAGCCGTACTTGGTGACGTAGTCCCCGACGACGCCCTTCTCCAGGTTCTTGGCGTGCCACATCGGGTTGGAGCCCGCCGGGGACTCCTTGCCGTTGTCGTCCTTGTCGTGCCAGAGGTTGTCGATGCCGACGGCACCGTCACCGCACTTGGTGAGCCCGGAGCCGGCGGGGCAGTTCGTCGCTGCCGCCTTGCCCCACAGGCCGTCCGTGCCGCCCTGCACGTTCTTGAAGCCGCGGGTGTAGTACGGCAGGCCGATGTTGATCCGGCCCGCCGGCATCGAACCGCGGAAGTAGTGGTAGGCCCAGTCGGTGTTGAGGTACCCGACACCCCCGTACTGCTGGCTGCCGTACACCCCCGCGGCCGCCAGCTCGGCGTCCTTGCCGTCGTCGTACAGGGAGGCGTTCGGGCCGACGTACTCGTTCCAGGCGCCGTGCAGGTCGTACGACATGATGTTGACGTAGTCCAGGTACTTCTGGACCTGGAACGTCTCCATGCCGCGCAGCAGATAGCCGGACGACGGCGCGGCGACGGTCAGCAGGTAGTGCCTGCCGTCGGCGGCACCGGCCCGGTCCAGCTTCTCGCGCAGCGTCTTCATCAGGACGGCGTAGCCCTTGACCAGGCCCGCGCGGCGGGCGTTGGCGAACTGCCAGTCCAGCGGGTTGCCCGCGTCCTTCATCGTCGTCGGGTACTCGTAGTCGATGTCGACGCCGTTGAAGCCGTACTTCTTGATGAAGGCGACGGTGGAGTCCGCGAAGGTCTCGATGCCCGCCCGGTTCACCGAGCCGTCGGCGTTGGTGGCCATGGAGTAGAAGCCGCCGGAGCCGACGCGCTTGCCGTCGTCCCCGATGTAGCCGCCGGTCTCGGCCCAGCCGCCCACCGACACCATCGTCTTGACGTCCGGGTGCTTCTTCTTGAACTTATTCAACAAATTGAAGTGACCCTTGTAGGCGTACGCGGGGTCCATCTCCGCGCCCGCGACGCCCGGCCAGGTCATGCCGGTGGCGGCGTTCTTCTCGCCGTCACCGCCCACGGAGATCTTGTTGTCGCTCCCGATGTGTGCGAAGGCGTAGTTGAGGTGGGTGACCTTGTCCCAGGGGATGTCGGACGCGAGGTAGGCGGGCTCGCCGTTCTTGCCGGTGCGCCAGCCGGTGAAGTAGCCGATGACGCGGCGCTGGTGGTCGGCGCCCATCTTCTCGCGGCCCTCGGCGTCGTACACGGAGCAGTAGGGGACGTCCACGCCGGGGGTCTGGTACAGGCCGTCGGGCCTACAGGAGGCGTCGTCGGCGGCGTGGGAGGTCGTCGCGGCCAGGGTGCTCATCAGGAGACCGGCGACCGCGGCGCCGGCTGCCAGGAGCGTGGCTCTCGCTCGGGTGGGGGTGGGCACGTCGGTTCCTCCTGGGGAGGGCTCGGTCTCGCACAGCGAACGGGGACGGTGGCCCACGGTGTGCGCACACCGGCCGGGCTTCTCCTCGGAGTGACGCAGACGTTAAAAGGACTAGACCAGTGCGTCAATAGGTATGGACCAAACCGCTCCCTCGCGAGGGTGGCCGAAATCCTGTGATCCAGCCCACAGGGCCTCGCCCGCACGGCCGTGACCAGGCGTGGCACACTGGTTGCGTACCAGTAGCAGCGCACTCCGGGGTCGGTGCAATTCCGAACCGGCGGTTACAGTCCGCGACCCGGCCGCCTCCAGCGGTCGGTTGACCAGGTGAAATTCCTGGACCGACGGTGAAAGTCCGGATGGGAGGCAGTGCGCGGCGAGCGGGCACATCCATGGAAGTCCATGTATGTGCGTCGTCCTCGTCGTAGTGGCTCGGTTCCGTGCGGGACCGGTCCCTTCTCGGCGTCGGCGAATCCGGTGGACCCGGCCGTCAGCGATGACGCCGACCTACCCGCTCGTACGTGTCGGTGTCATGTCATCGACGAGCCCCGGAGTCCGTGCCCGAAGAGGCAGGAGGACCCGGTGGCCACCGCAGCCGAAACGACCGCCATGCGGCGCGCTGTCGCGCTCGCCGCGCGCGGACTCGGCTTCACCAGCCCCAACCCGGTCGTCGGCTGTGTCGTCCTCGACGCCGCCGGAGCCAGTGTCGGCGAGGGCTACCACCAGCGGGCGGGCGGCCCCCACGCCGAGGTGCACGCGTTGCGCGCGGCCGGTGACAAGGCCCGTGGCGGCACCGCCGTCGTCACCCTCGAACCCTGCAACCACACCGGCCGCACCGGCCCCTGCGCCGAGGCCCTCCTGGACGCCGGGATCGCCCGCGTGGTGTTCGCCGTCGGCGACCCCACGCCGGACGCGACCGGCGGCGCGGCCACCCTGCGCGCGGCGGGCGTCGACGTCGAGTCCGGGCTGCTCGCCGAGGACGCGGAAACCGTCAACGCCGCCTGGCTGACCTCGGTGCGCACCGGCCGCCCCCACGTCACCTGGAAGTACGCGGCCACGCTCGACGGCCGCGTCGCCGCCGCCGACGGCACCAGCCGCTGGATCAGCTCCGCCCCGTCCCGCGCCGATGTGCACCGGCTGCGCGCCGAGTGCGACGCCGTCGTCGTCGGCTCCGGCACCCAGCGCGCCGACGACCCCCATCTGGCGGTGCGCGGCCCCCTCCTCGCCGAGGGCGCCTCCCAGCCCCTGCGGGTCGTCGTCGACACCCACGGCACCGCGGTCCGCCCCGGCGCCCGCGTCCTGGACGACGCGGCCCCCACCCTGGTGGCGGTGGCACGGGACGCACCGGCGCTGCCCGGCGTGGACACCGTGCGGCTGCCGTACGCGGACCGTGGCGCCCCCGAACTCCCGTACGCCGACCGGGCGGGCGCCGAGCTGCCGTACCGGGAGCTGGGCGACGCCGGATCGCCGTACGGGAGTGGTGGCGAGGCCGGGCTCCCGGGCGGAGGCAGCGGCGCCGGAGCCCCGCCCGGCGGTGACGGCGCCGCATCCGCGCGCCGAGGCCGCGGCGACGCCGTATCCCCGAGTGCAGGGCGCGGCGGCCCCGGAGCGGCCCCGACGGGCAGCGGCGCCCCGCGTGGCCCCCGCGGTCGCGGCGGTCTCGACGTGCACGCGCTGCTCGCGGCCCTGTACGCCCGCGGAGTGCGGTCCGTGCTGCTCGAAGGCGGTCCGACCCTCGCCGGTGCCTTCGTGGCCGCGGGCGCCGTCGACCGCGTCGTCGGCTACCTCGCGCCCGCGCTGCTCGGCGCGGGCCCCGCGGCCCTGACCGGCGGCGGAATCACCACCCTCACCGAAGCGTTGCGCCTCGACGTGCGCGAGTGCGTGGCGCTCGGACCCGATCTGCGCATCACCGCGACCGTCGCGGCCCATGGAACGAAGGAGCACTGAGTGTTCACCGGAATCGTCGAAGAGCTGGGTGAAGTCACCGCGGTGGAGAACCTGCACGACGCGTCCCGCTTCCGGCTGCGCGGGCCCGTCGTCACCGACGGCGCGAAGCACGGCGACTCCATCGCCGTGAACGGTGTGTGTCTGACGGTCGTCACGCTGGACGGCGACGAGTTCACCGCCGACGTCATGGCCGAGACGCTCGACCGGTCCGGCCTCGGCGCCCTCGTACCCGGCTCGAAGGTCAACCTGGAACGCCCGACGGCCGTCGGCGCCCGCCTCGGCGGACACATCGTGCAGGGCCACGTCGACGGCACCGGCACCATGGTCGACCGCAAGGCCTCAGAGAACTGGGAGATCGTCAAGGTCTCGCTGCCGGGCGGACTCGGCCGCTACGTCGTCGAGAAGGGCTCCATCACCGTCGACGGCGTGAGCCTGACCGTCGTCGACGCCGGACCCGACTACTTCACCGTCAGCCTGATCCCCACGACGCTCGCCCTGACCACGCTCGGCAGCAAGCAGCCCGGCGACCCGGTCAACCTGGAGGTCGACATCGTCGCCAAGTACGTCGAGCGGCTGCTCGGCGCCCGTGCCGAAGCCCCCGCCGAGGCCCCCGCCGGGTCCGCGGCGGTTGCCGGGGAGGCCGGGCGATGAGCACGTTCGACTGGCTGAACTCCGAGGCCTTCGCGGCCTTCGGGCAGCACATCATGTGGTCCGACATGGTCGGCAACACCATCGGCCTGGTCGCCCTCGCCCTCGGCTGGCGCCGCTCGGTGTGGACCTGGCCCGCCCAGTTCCTGTCCGGCGTCGTCCTCGTCGCCGCGTACGCCTCCGCGCAGCTGTCCGGCGGAGTCGGCAAGCAGCTCCTCGTCATCGTCGTAGCCGCCTGGGGCTGGCAGCAGTGGACGCGGGGCACGCGGCGCGCGCAGGACGGCACCATCGCCGTGCGCTTCGCCACCTGGAAGGAGCGCGGCGTCCTGCTCGGCGGCACCGCCGTCGGCACCCTCGCGGTCGGCACGCTCTTCACCGCCGTGCCCGACCTGTCCTGGAACCCCTGGCCGGACGCCTACATCTTCGTCGGCACGCTCGCCGCGATGGTCGCCCAGGCACGCGGCCTCGTCGAGTTCTGGTTCGCCTGGCTGCTCGTCGACCTCGTGGGCGTGCCCCTGGCGTTCTCCAGCGGCCTCGCCTTCTCCGGTCTCGTGTACGTCGTCTATCTCGCCCTCGTCCTGTGGGGCATGCGCGACTGGTGGCTGCGCTCGCGGCAGACCGCCCGGCAGCAGCAGCCCGCTCTGGAAGGAGCCCCGGCATGACCGCCCACCAGACCCCCGCCCCCCTGCACGAGGCGCGGCACCCCGCGCACCCGGCCCACCACACGGCCGACCACACCGAAGACCTCCGCCTCGACCCGGTGGAGATGGCGATCCGCGACATCGCAGCGGGACGGCCCGTCGTGGTCGTCGACGACGAGGACCGCGAGAACGAGGGCGACCTGGTGATCGCCGCCGAGAAGGCGACGCCGGAAGTGGTCGCCTTCATGATGAGCGAGTGCCGCGGCCTGATCTGCGCGCCCATGGAGGGCGACGAGCTCGACCGGCTCCAGCTGCCGCAGATGGTCGAGAACAACACCGAGTCGATGAGCACGGCCTTCACCGTCTCCGTCGACGCGAGCGGCGCCCACGGCGTCACCACCGGCATCTCCGCCGCCGACCGCGCCACCACCCTCCAGCTCCTGGCGAGCGGGAAGGCCGGCGCAGGTGACTTCGTCCGGCCGGGACACATCTTCCCGCTGCGCGCCAAGGAGGGCGGCGTCCTGGTGCGCGACGGCCACACCGAGGCAGCCGTCGACCTCGCCCGGCTCGCGGGACTGCGCCCCGCGGGCGCGATCGTGGAGATCGCGGGCGAGGACGGCCGGATGCTGCGCCTTCCCGAGCTGGTCCCGTTCGCCCGCAGGCACGGCCTGACGATCATCTCCATCGAGGACCTGATCGCCTACCGCCGCACCGCCGAGCCCACCGTGCGCCGTGAGGCCGAGGTCCGGCTGCCCACGACGTTCGGCGAGTTCATCGCGTACGGCTACCGCTCCACCGCCGACGGCGTCGAGCACGTCGCCCTGGTCCACGGCGACATCGGTACCGGCGACGACGTGCTCGTACGCGTCCACTCCGAGTGCCTGACCGGCGACGTCTTCCACTCGCTTCGCTGCGACTGCGGCCCGCAGTTCGACGAGTCCATGCGGCGCATCACCGACGAGGGCCGCGGCGTCGTCGTCTATCTGCGGGGCCACGAGGGCCGCGGTATCGGCCTGCTCTCCAAGCTGCGCGCCTACGAACTCCAGGAGCGCGGCAGCGACACCCTGGACGCCAACCTCGAACTCGGCCTGCCCGCCGACGCCCGCGACTACGGCGCGGGCGCCCAGATCCTGGAGGACCTAGGCGTACGCGGCCTGCGGCTCCTCACCAACAACCCGGACAAGGTCGATGCCCTCGCCCGGCACGGCCTGAAGGTCATCGCGCGTGAACCCATGCCGGTCACCGTCGGCGAGCACAACCTGCGCTACCTGCGCACCAAGCGGGACCGCATGGGCCACGACCTGCCCTGGCTCGACACCCCCGACATGTCGGCCTGCGGCAACCAGTAGCCACACCACCGTCCGTCATCTGAAGCAGACCTCAGCAGACATCTCAAGCAGACCTCAGCAGACCTCTAGGAGAAGCGCGTGAGCGGCAAGGGTGCCCCCGAACTGAGTGTGAAGAACTGTGGTGACCTGCGCGTCGCCGTCGTCGCCGCCCTGTGGCACGAGAAGGTCATGGACGGCCTCGTCGACGGCGCGCTGCGCGCCCTGCACGAGCTAGGCATCGACGAGCCCACCCTCCTTCGCGTACCGGGCAGTTTCGAGCTGCCCGTGGTCGCCAAGGTCCTCGCGGGCCGCGGCTACGACGCGATCGTGGCCCTCGGCGTCGTCATCCGCGGCGGCACCCCGCACTTCGAGTACGTCTGCCAGGGCGTCGCGCAGGGCCTCACCCAGGTGTCGGTCGACACCGGTGTACCCATCGGCTTCGGGGTGCTGACCTGCGACACCGAGGAGCAGGCGCTGGACCGCGCGGGCATCGAGGGCTCCACCGAGGACAAGGGCCACGAGGCGGTCACCGCCGCCGTGGCGACCGCGGCCACGCTGCGTACCGTCTCCGAGCCCTGGCGGTAGGCGGCGGGCGCGGACGCGTAGAGTAAGGCCCATCATGTCCAAGAAGACTTTCGAGGAGCTCTTCACCGAGCTCCAGCACAAGGCCGCCAACGGCGACCCCGCCACCTCCCGCACGGCGGAACTGGTGGACAAGGGCGTCCATGCCATCGGCAAGAAGGTCGTCGAGGAGGCCGCCGAGGTCTGGATGGCCGCCGAGTACGAGGGCAAGGAAGCGGCCGCCGAGGAGATCTCGCAGCTCCTGTACCACGTACAGGTGATGATGGTCGCCCGCGGCATCTCCCTCGACGACGTGTACGCCCACCTCTAGGGCGTGCGCCCACCCCACCGCAGTCGCTCCGCACGCAGTCACTCCTCACGCAAAGGAATCCGTCCCCATGCTGCGCATCGCCGTCCCCAACAAGGGTTCACTGTCCGGACCTGCGTCGGCGATGCTGCATGAGGCCGGCTACCAGCAGCGCAAGGAGTCCAAGGAACTCGTCCTCGTCGACCCCGGGAACGAGGTCGAGTTCTTCTACCTGCGCCCGCGCGACATCGCGATCTACGTCTCGTCCGGCAAGCTCGACATCGGCATCACCGGACGCGACCTCCTGATCGACTCCGGCGCCGGCGCCGAGGAGATCCTGCCGCTCGGCTTCGCCCGCTCCACCTTCCGCTTCGCCGCCAAGCCCGGCACCGCGCAGGGCATCGACGACCTGGCGGGCCGCACGGTCGCCACCTCCTACGAGGGCATCGTCGCCAAGCACCTCGCCGACAGCGGCGTCGACGCCTCCGTGATCCACCTCGACGGCGCCGTCGAGACCGCCATCGAGCTGGGTGTCGCCGAGGTCATCGCCGACGTCGTCGAGACCGGCACGAGCCTGCGCAACGCGGGCCTCGAAGTCTTCGGCGAGCCGATCATGAAGTCCGAGGCCGTCGTCATCCGGCGCACCGGCGCCGGGACCGAGGACCCGAAGGTGCAGCAGTTCCTGCGCCGCCTCCAGGGCGTCCTGGTCGCCCGGACGTACGTGATGATGGACTACGACTGCCGTGCCGAGCACCTGGAGCAGGCCGTAGCCCTCACCCCGGGCCTGGAGTCGCCCACCATCTCGCCGCTGCACAACGAAGGCTGGGTCGCGGTGCGCTCCATGGTCCCCACCAAGGACGCCCAGCGGGTCATGGACGACCTGTACTCCATCGGCGCGCGGGCCATCCTGACCACGGCCATCCACGCCTGCCGCCTCTGACCGCGCCGGAGAACGCCGCCATGTCCGACAAGACCGGGCACCTCGGGCCGCCGGCCCGCCCCGCCCTGCCCGTCACGTTCCGGCCCGCACGGACGCGGGCGGTCCTGCTCACCGCGGGGGTCACGATCCTCGCGGTCCTCGCCGTGATCGCCGTGCTGCTCCCCAACCTCAGCGCGGGGGAGCGGACCAGTTTCGTGTTCACCGGCGCCCTGCTGCTCGGCGTCCTCGTCCTGCTGAGCAGGCCCAAGGTGGTCGCCGACGAATCGGGCGTGACCGTGGTCAACATCGCCACGAGCCGCCGCCTGGAGTGGGCCGAGATCGTACGGGTCAACCTGCGCCCCGGCGACCCCTGGGTGTTCCTCGACCTCACCGACGGCACCAGCCTGCCCGCCCTCGGCATCCAGCCCGGCATCGCGAAGCAGCGCGCCGTCAGCGACGCCCGCGCGCTGCGGGCCCTCGCCGAGGAGCGCGCGGGCCGCGAGAGCGGTGGCGGCACGGGCCGTGGCGGCACCCCCACCGACTGACGTCGGGGGCGGCACCACCACCGACTGACGTCGGGGGCGAAAATCAGGGAGGACTCGGGGCGTCCCGAACTGACGCCCCGGCGTCCGACGTGATTAACCTGGTGGCGGGGCAGGCACGACGGGCCGCCCCGCCCCCGAAGGCCGGCGCGGCCCGACCGGGGCTCCTGCTATCCGAGGAGTGACACCCTCCGGCGATGGACGGATCGTCCTGTAGTACCTGCGCCGCCCCCTCCCTACATCCGGGCATCCGCTTCCCGGACGAGGCGGCGGCATCATGACCATCCCCCTGCTGCTCCTCGCGGCGGCCTTCCTGCTGATCCTCGCCAACGGCTTCTTCGTGGCGGCCGAGTTCGGCCTCGTCACCGTGGAGCGGCCGGACGCCGAGAAGGCCGCCGCCGACGGCGACGCCCGGGCACACCGGGTGGTCGCCGCCCTGAAGGAGCTCTCCTTCCAGCTGTCGGGCACCCAGCTCGGCATCACCCTCACCTCGCTCGTCATCGGCATGCTCGCCGAACCGGCCCTCGCGCACGTCCTTTCGGGCCCGTTCACCTCCGCGGGCCTGCCGCCCGGCGCGGTCCCCGGCGTCTCGGTGGCCGTCGGGATGCTGCTCGCGTCCGCCGTGCAGATGGTGATCGGCGAGCTGGTGCCCAAGAACTGGGCGGTGTCGCGGCCGTTGCAGGTCGCGCGGTTCGTGGTGGGCCCCCAGCACGCCTTCGCACGGCTGTTCCGGCCGGTGATCGCCTCGCTGAACGCCGTCGCGAACCGCCTCGTGCGGGCCTTCGGGGTCGAGCCCGCCGAGGAGCTGGCCTCCGCCCGCACCCCCGGCGAACTCGTCTCCCTGGCCCGGCACTCGGCCCGCGCGGGCACGCTGGAGCAGGACACCGCCGACCTGTTCGTGCGCACGCTCTCGCTCGGCGAACTCACCGCGCAGCACGTGATGACGCCCCGTGTGAAGGTCAGCGCCTTGCAGTCGTCGGCGACCGCCGAGGACGTGGTCAACCTGACCCGCGCCACCGGCCTGTCCCGCTTCCCGGTCTACCGGGACCGCATCGACGAGATCGTCGGCATGGTCCACCTCAAGGACGCCCTCGCGGTCCCCGCGCACGAACGGCTGCGCGCCCCCGTGGGACGCGTCGCCAAGCCGCCGCTGCTCGTCCCGGAGACGCTGCCCGTGCAGCCCCTCCTGGAGCGGCTGCGCAGCGAGCAGCCGATCGCGGTCGTCGTCGACGAGTACGGCGGCACGGCCGGCGTCGTCACCCTGGAGGACATCGTCGAGGAACTCGTCGGCGAGGTCCGCGACGAGCACGACCACGCCGACGGCCTGCCCGAACTCGCCGCCGCCCCGCCCGAGGACGGCAGGCCCGCCTGGGACGCCGACGGCGGCTGCCGCGTCGACATCCTCCGGCGCATGGGCCTCGACGTGCCCGAAGGCCCCTACGAGACCGTGGCGGGCCTGGTCGCCGACCTGCTCGGCCGCATCCCCGCCCCCGGCGACCACGCCGAACTCCCCGGCTGGCGGCTCTCGGTGCGCCAGGTCGGGCACTACCGCGCGGAGCGGGTGCGCCTGGTGCGGACCGGGGCCCCCGAGGGCGCCCGCGCGGGCGGGACGGTGCGCACGGTCGTCGGCGCGCGCGGGCCCTCCGGTGCCTTGAGGGCCGGTGGGGCCGGTGGGGCCGGTCGGGACGGTGGGGCCGCCCGGGGCGGCGGGATGCGGGGCCCGGTCGGTGCCGGGGCCGTGGAGGTGGCGTCGTGAGCCTGCTCCAGCTTCTCTTCGCCCTGCTCCTGGTGCTCGCCAACGGTTTCTTCGTAGGTGCCGAGTTCGCCCTGGTGTCGGTGCGACGCAGCCAGATCGAACCGCTGGGCTCGAAGCGGGCCGGACAGGTCCTGTACGGCTTGGAGCACCTGCCGCAGATGATGGCCGCCGCCCAGTTCGGCATCACCGTCTGCTCCCTGACCCTCGGCGCCGTCGCGGAACCGACCGTGGCGCGTCTCCTGGAGCCGCTCTTCCACGCGGTCCGGCTGCCCGAGGGCATGATCCACCCCCTCGGGTACGCGTTCGCGCTCGCCGTCGTCGTCTTCCTCCACCTCGTCATCGGCGAGATGGTCCCGAAGAACCTCGCGATGGCCGCGCCCGAGCGGACCGCGCTGTGGCTCAGCCCGGCCCTGGTCGCCTTCGCCCGTCTGTGCCGTCCGGTCACGGCGGCGCTCGGCGCCTGCGCCCGGTTGATCCTGCGGCTCTTCAGGGTCGAGCCGAAGGACGAGGTGGAGGCGGTCTTCACCAGCGTCCAGCTCGGCCGCCTCGTGGAGGACGCGGGCCAGGCGGGCCTCATCGACCCACGGGCCCAGGAACGCCTGGAGGACGCCCTGGAACTGGCCTCGCACCCGGTCACGGACGTCCTGCTCGACGGCGCGTCCCTCGTCACCGTCGACCCGTCGGTCACTCCCGCGCAACTGGTGGAGCTCACCGGCCGCACGGGCTACTCACGGTTCCCGGTCCGCGCGGAGAACGGGGTCTTCATGGGATACCTGCACGTGAAGGACGTCTTGGACCTGGAGGACACCGACCGCGCGGTGCCCCAGCACGTCTGGCACCAGATGACGACCCTGCGTGCCGAACTCCCCCTGGACGACGCCCTGACCGTGATGCGCCACGCTGCGACGCACCTGGCCCAGGTCGCCGACGCGTCCGGCAGGGTGCTCGGTCTCGTCGCCCTGGAGGACGTCCTGGAACTCCTGGTCGGCGAGGTCCGTGACCCGGCCCACCGGGTCACGGTGCCGCGGTCGGCCCGTCCCGTGCCGGGCGCGCCGCCGGTGCGCGGGAAGGAACTGGTGGGCTGAAGGGCCTGCCGGGCGGGGGCGTGCCGCCGCGCGAGCGCGCACGCTTCCGCCCGGCGGACCGGCCGCCGTCCGCGTCCGTCGGGATCAGGGCCCCGTCAGGTCCGTCGGGGTCAGGGTCCCGTCAGGTCCGTCGGGCCCCGCCCCGAGAGCACTTCCCCGTACGCCTGCATGAGGTCCGGCAGCCGCAGCGTCGACAGATCGGCCCGGGTCGGCGTACCGGGATAGCCGGAGAGCCGCAGGTCCCGGTACGCGCAGCTCTTCTCGTACAGCGTCCGCAGGAAGCGCCCGTTGCCCAGCTCGTCGATCCACGCCTGGTCGACCACGTGCCCGCTGATGGAGCGCAGCTCGTCGAGCGCCTCCTCGTCCCACACGTCACCGTTCTCCGCGGCGAGCACCTCCCCGATCGCCGTGAGTTCGAGCGGTCGGTACGAGGGGAAGTCGACCCGCGTGGTGAAGCGGGACGAGAGCCCGGGGTTGGCGGCGAGCAGCCGGTCCATGCCCTCGGGGTAGCCGGCGAGGATGACCACGAGGTGGTCGCGGTTGTCCTCGGCGCGCTTGAGGAGCACCTGAAGCGCCTCGTCGCCGTACGCGTCCCCCTTGCCGTACCCGGTGTTGG
Organism: Streptomyces sp. NPDC017940; assembly: GCF_044328435.1. Taxonomy (NCBI): domain Bacteria; kingdom Bacillati; phylum Actinomycetota; class Actinomycetes; order Kitasatosporales; family Streptomycetaceae; genus Streptomyces; species Streptomyces sp. NPDC017940. Next base: position 412,200 of record NZ_JBIRHJ010000009.1, read on the forward strand.
ACAGCGAGTACGCCTCGTCGACGAACAGGACACCGCCGATGGCCGAGTCGATCAGCTCGTTGGCCTTCACCGCGGTCTGCCCCAGATACTCGCCGACCAGATCGGCCCGCTGCGCCTCCACGAGGTGGTCGCCGCCGAGGAGCCCGAGGGCGTAGAAGACCCGGCCGAGGATCCTGGCCACGGTGGTCTTGCCGGTGCCGGAGGGCCCCGAGAAGACGAAGTGTCGTTTCGGCGGTTGCACCGGAAGCCCCTGGGCGGCCCGCAGCCGCGCCATGTTCAGCTGCGCGGACAACGCCTTGACCTGGCGCTTGACGGGTTCGAGGCCGACCATGCGCTCCAGCTCGGCGAGCGCCTGCTCCAGGAGGGCGGGGTCGGTGGGCCCGGACGGCAGCTGCGGGGACGCGGGCTTGATGGGGATGACGGCCTTCTCGCGCACCCGGTCGGCGTCGGAGGGGCCGCCGCCCGACGGCAGTTCGGGCTCGGTGACCTTGAGGTCGCGGCCCTCGGTGCCGAACAGCGCGTCCACGCCGTCGGGCCCGTCGAGCGCGTCCTGGCCCACCCCGGTGAGCGTGAGGGCGGCCAGGTCGGTGCCGTCGTCGTACCCGTCGCCCTCGGCGATGGCGGCGAGGCGCGCGGAGGTGTCCATGAACGCGGGGTCGACCCGGTGCACCGCGCGGTAGAGGGGCAGCGCGGCGGCGGTCCTGCCGGTGCCCTCGTGCGCGCGGGCCAGCCAGTAGCGCAGCTCCTTGCGCTGCGGCTGCTCGCTGCGGCACCGCATCAGGGCGGCGGAGATCAGCGGCTCGGCCTGGCCGTACATCTCCAGGCGCACCCGGGCCATGCCGCCGAAGAGGCCCGCCTCGATGCCGAGCATCGGGTCGTCCATCAGCGGCTCGGTGTGCCGCACCAGCTGCTCCCAGTCCTTGACCAGGTAGGCGCGGCAGGCGTGCAGGAAGCGCACCTGTACGTCGGCGTCCACGGGCGGAAGTCCGGCGAGGGCCCGGTCGAGCTCGGGCACATGGCGTCCGTCCAGCCAGTGCGAGGCGTGCGCGAGCAGCAGGTCACGGGTGGACTCGAGGACCGGCTGCACCCACCAGCCGAGCCAGTACCAGGAGTTGAGGGTGCGGGCGTGGCGGGCGCGCTGCTCGCCGAAGCGGTCCCGGTGCTGGAACATCCGCAGGAGCGCCGTCGTCGTGTCGACGCGCAGCGCGTGCAGCCCGAGCCAGCCGTCGGCCATGCCCGGGTCCATCCGCACCGCGGCCCGGAACTCCTCCTCGGCCTGCGGATAGGCGCCCATGGTGTAGGCGTCGACCCCGCGCAGCCAGGCGAGGTCGGCCGGGGCCGGAGCGCCCTGCGTGCCGAAGTCCATCACGTCCCCCACAAACCGTGCCCCCGTTTGTGTACCACCGGGCCGGTGCCCGCCGGCAACTGAGCAGAACCGCCGTGCTGTGGACGGGAGTTGGTTCGGTGCGCGTAACCGCCGTCCGAAGTCGCACCGAGAGGCATCGTACCTGCGTGGCGGGGTTCGGCCGTAGGGTGCCGCAGCCCGGGATGGTCGGTGCGGGCCGCCCTGGGGGTCTCTCGGGCCCGGGCCCGACGGTGACCCAGGGTGAGCGTTCGACGGCTCGCGGCGCTCGGAAAAAGGGTCCGCGGGACAGAACGAAGCCCCCGATCACGGGGGAACAACCGGGGGCTTCGCGTCTGTCGGCGACCCGAAAGGCCGCACATTGAGAACGTAAGTCCTGTAAGGCCCCCCGGTCAAGCCGAGTTGGGGCGCCTGCGGAAACTGGCCACACCGTCCGGAAGTGAGTTTCCGGAGGTTCAGCGCACTGCCGATGGGCCTTCACCCTGAGTGACGATCTGGGGCCCCGTCGCTCCCTCGGCGGGTCCCGGCAGTACCTCGTATCCCTCTGGCAACTCCCGTACGAGCAAGTGGGCGCGCCGTCGGGACGGGTCTTCGGCGAAATGTCGTCGCTCCGCTGCTTCCCAGCCGTCCCAGAAGGCGCTCTGGGCGGGTCCGTCGCGCCGTCGCCCGCGCGCCCAGGAGGCGTCCTCGGGGAGGTCCATCCACAGCAGCCCCGCCAGGGACGGGCGCAGTGCGCGCCGACCCGAGCCGACACCCTCGATCAGGACCACGGGAGCGGCCGGCAGGGGGCGGTCGGCGGGGCCGAAGCGGCGCTCGTGCCAGTCGTACGCCGCATAGCGCGCCGTCTCGCCGCGGGAGAGCGGCTCCAGGACCTGCCGCCGCAGCCGTTCCGTCCAGTCGAACAGCGCGTCGTGACTCGCCAGGTCGTCGAGTCGCAGCACGGGGGCGCCGCCGAGCGCCTCGGCGAGCCGGGCGGTGAAGGTCGACTTGCCGGAGCCCGCGTGCCCGTCGACGGCGACGAGGCGGACCGGGCCGCAGGACGGCGGCAGACGGCGCAGGGCACCGGCGAGCCGGGGGAGTGGAGTGGGGCACGAGGGAGGCATGGGGCGGGGCTTTCCGGTCATCGCCGGTCAGCCTACGGGCCGCGGGTGCGGGCGGTGCCCACTGTGGTCCATGTGTGCGATTCAGCGCGCCGTCCCAGGTCATACCAGTGGTAGAGGCCAATATTGGTGGACGTCGACGGGGTCGCGACGCTGGCGGACCCGACAGCCGACGGCCATAGTTGGCGCACTGTCGTGCACCTGACCATCCACGTCCGGCTGCGACCGGAAACCATCGACCGGGGGTTCCCGTCCATGGACCGAGCTGAAGACATGTCCCGCAGAAGACTCCTCGCCGCCGCGGCGGGCGCGGCGGCGGTGGCCGCGACGGCCACCGCCGCCACCGCCGCCCACGCGTCCCCGTCCGGCGGTGCCCCGGCGGCCCACCGCCGCCCGCCCCGCACGTCCCGGGCCGAGCGCACGGTGGACAACCGCTTCTGGACCTCGCGCAAGGACTGGGGCGCCGGTACGGCGAACGGCACCCGCACCGTCGCCAAGGGCCGGCCGGGCATCGAGATCGCGGCCCCCGCGGGAACGAGGGAGTACACCGACCCGCACACCGGCAGGACCGCCACCTGGGAGTACGCCGAGTGGACCGGGCCTACGCACCGGTGCGCCGTGCCCGCGACGGAGGCCATCGCCTCCTGGAACGCCCGCACCCCCACCGGCACCTGGATCCAGGTCGAGATCGAGGCGTCGTACTCCGACGGCGGCACCTCGCCCTGGTACGTCCTCGGCCGCTGGAACTCCGGCGACGACCGGCAGGACGCGCGGGCCCCGGTGATACGGCGCACCTCCGTCGACGACCAGAGCGACGGCAGGACCAGCGTGTGGACGGACACCCTGTCCGTCGACGACACGACCGGCACCCTGCGCGTGGTCGCGTACCGGCTGCGCCTGACGCTGTACCGCGAGCCGGGCGGCACGAGCACCCCCACCGTGTGGCGGCTCGGCGCGATGGCCTCCGCGGTGCCCGACCGCTTCACGGTGCCCGCCTCCGCGCCCGGCCTCGCGCGGGAGCTGACGGTGCCGCGCTATTCGCAGGAGATCCACAAGGGCCAGTACCCCGAGTACGACAACGGGGGCGAGGCCTGGTGCAGTCCCACGTCGTCGCAGATGATCCTGGAGTACTGGGGACGCGAGCCGACGGCCGGCGAACTGGCCTGGGTCGACCCGGCGTACGCCGACCCGCAGGTGTGCCACGCGGCCCGGTTCACCTACGACCACCAGTACGGCGGCTGCGGGAACTGGCCGTTCAACGCCGCCTACGCGGCCACGTACAAGGACATGCAGGCCGTCGTCACCCGGCTCGGCTCGCTCACCGACCTGGAGACGCTGATCCGGGCGGGCATCCCGGCCATCACCTCGCAGTCCTTCCTCAAGGAGGAGCTGACCGGGGCCGGCTACGGCACCGCGGGCCATCTGATGACCGTCATCGGCTTCACCGCGAGCGGCGACGTGATCGCCAACGACCCGGCCTCACCCAGCAACCCCGCGGTCCGGCGCGTCTACCGGCGGCGGGAGTTCGAGAACGTCTGGCTCCGCACCAAGCGGAAGAACTCCCAGGGCACGGTGGTCTCCGGGACCGGCGGGGTCTGCTACCTGTACTTCCCGGCGCACCCGGGCAAGGAGCAGGTGCGCGCGCTCGCCGCGGTCGGCGTGCGCTGACGGGGGCGGGCCCCGTCCCGGCGGGCCCGTTCACGGCAGGGCGGCGCGGGACGGGGCTCCCGCTCAGGTCGCCGGGTCGACCACCCAGTCCGGGTGGCCCGGCATCGGCGGTGTCCTCGGCCCGTACAGCCACGGCTTCAGGAAGCCGGTCAGGTCCTCGCCCGCGACCCGTGAGGAGAGCGCGACGAAGTCCTCGGTGCTCGCGGTCCGCCCGCGGTACTCGGTGACCCAGGCCCGTTCGATCTTCTGGAACGCGGCGTCGCCGACCTTCTCGCGCAGCGCGTAGAGGACCAGCGCCGAACCGTCGTAGCGCATGCGCTTGAACAGGTTGGGCTCGGTGGGCTCCGCGGGCGCGCCGAAGTCGCGGCGCCACTGGTCGTGGGCCTTGTACGCGGCCTTCATCGCGGCCTCGAAGCTGTCGCCGCCGTGCTCCTCGGAGTACATGCGCTCGTAGAACCGGGCGTGGCCCTCGCTGACCCACAGGTCGGACCAGCCCGCGAGGGCGACGCTGTCCCCGAACCACTGGTGGGCCAGCTCGTGCACGAGGTTCCGCTCGGCGTCCACCCGCGTGCCGAGCAGGTCGGCCTTGGGGACGAGGGAGAGGGTCTGGGTCTCCAGGGCGACGGCGAGGTCGGTGTCGCCGACGAGGACGCCGTAGCGGTGGAAGGGGTACGTGCCGAGCTTCTTCTCCAGCCAGGTCAGATGACCGGGTGTGAGCGCGCGGTACTTCGCGGTCGGCTCGACCAGGTGGTCCGGGACGACGTCGCGCAGCGGGAGGCCGCCGGGCCCCGTGCTCTCGACCGTCGTGAACTTCCCGACCGCCAGTTGCACCAGCTGGGTGGAGAGCGGCTGCTCGGAGTCGTACGTCCAGCGCACCCGGTCGCCCGACACCTCGTTCCTGGCCGTCAGCTTGCCGTTGGCGACCGCCGTCAGGCCCTTGGGCGTGGTGATCCGGAAGGTGATCGGCGCGCGCCGGCTCGGGTGGTCGTTGGCGGGGAAGATCAGGCGGGCGCCGTTGGGCTGCGGATAGACGACCGTGCCGTCCGGGGTGGGGATCCAGCCGTAGTCCTCGATGGCGTCGTCGCGGTGCCGGGTCTGGGTGGGGTCGGCGGTGTAGCTGACCCTGACCGTGAAGGGGCGGCCCTCGGGCAGCGGGGACTTGGGCGTGACCGTCAGCTCGTCGCCCTCGCGCGCGGTGCCCGCCGTCTTGCCGTCGACGGTGACCCGGTGCAGGGTGTTGCCGCCGAAGTCCAGGTTGAAGCGGGAGAGCGACTGGGTCGCGGTGGCCTTGACGGTGGCCGTCGCCGCGAACGGGGTCCTCGGGGCCTGCCAGTCGAAGTCCAGGAGGTAGCGGTCGACGGTGTAGCCGCCGTTTCCGTCCAGGGGGAACATCGGGTCGCCGAGTCCGGGTGCGCCGGGCGTCGGCTTCTCCGCGGCCGCGGGCGTGGCGTACGAGACCGGTCCGGTGAGGGCGGCCGCCGCCGTCACGGCCGCCGCGAGGGCGAGCCGCGCTCCGCGGGGCGTCCTGATCGTGCTCATCGGAAACCTTTCGGTCGGATGCTGCGCGGGACGTACGCCGTCTTAGACGCACGGCGGTCCGCCGCAGTTGTGGTGGTGCGTGACCAACGTCTCGCTCACGATTCCGGGTACGGCTGGCATGGTGGTAGGACCCAGTGGGGGGAACGTCCACTGCCGCCGCGGCCGGAAGAGGCCCGGCGCCGCCGAGATACGTCAGCGAGTAGCCATATGACCGCGACCTCCGCCACCGCAGTCCGCACCGAGGCCCGCACGGGTGGCCCCGAGGACGGCCCGAACGTCCTTGAGCACCTCGCCGGATGGACCCTCGTCGTCGTCCTCGCGATGCTGGTCAGCCAGGTCGGTCTGCTGTGAGCCCGGTCCCACCACCGGGACCGGACGCGCCGTCCGTGCCCGCGGCCGGATCCACGGCCTGGCCCGCGCGCCAGTGCCGGTGCGGGAGCCCCACCGAGCCGTAGAGCCTGCGCACCGGCGACCGCCCGGGGAGCAGCACGAACCCCGCGACGACCGCGAACAGCGGCAGGCCGAGCCAGCCGCCGAGCAGCCGCACCAGGACGCTCGCGGTGACGGCGCCGACGAAGGGCAGGCCGTGGACCCCGGCGGCCGCGATCGCCACGGCCAGGACGGGGTGCACCTTGCGGTCCTCCTCCGCGCCGGGCAGCGACCAGCCCTCGAGGAGCCAGCCGATCTCCGTCATCACCATGGTGCCGATCACTGCCGCGCCGAACACCACGAGGGCGAGGAACGTGCCGGACGTCAGGAAGTCCAGGGCGTTGTTGACCACGCTGTCCTGCGGCCAGTCCGCCCAGTCGCGCGCGCCGGGGGACAGGAACCGCTCGTAGCCCCTGCCGTCCCACCCGTGCACCAGCGTCCCGAACAGCAGGAAGTACCCGCCGACGCAGTTCAGGTACGCCCAGTAGCCCGCGCCCACGAGGACGAGGACCTGGGACCCCAGGAACCCGAGGATCGCGGCGACCGGGACGCCGCCCGCGTAGAAGAGCACGAAGCCCGCCCACACGCCCTCGTGCCCGCCGCTGACGTGCATGGTCGCCCAGGACGGGTTCTGCCACAGCAGGAACAGGCCGGTCGGCACCATCAGGACGGCCGCGAAGAGCACCGTCAGGGCCAGATAGGGGTTGGCGGCACGGCTGCGGGTGCGCGGGCCCTCACCCGCGTTGATCCGCTCCCACACCTGGAGCTGGCGGGCGGCGGCGAGAGCGAACGTCGCGCCCGCCGCGTACGCCCAGAACAGCGCGGCCTGGATCTGGATCACGCCCGCGCCCCCAGTCGCAAGCCGCCTGCCACGATGGAGTCGGAGGTGACGAGTGCCTGCTCGGCGCTCACCTCCGTCATGAAGACGAACGGCGGGACGAGGGGCGGCACCGGCAGCCGGTCCGGCGTGAACGTCAGACAGAGGATGCCCTCGATGCAGCCCTTGAACTTGGTCAGATAGAGCGTGACCTTGCCGCTGAGGTCCAGGGTGTCGGCGCCGAGGGACAGTTCACGGCTGCCGTCGCGGGTCGTCAGGCGGTAGTCGGTGAGCGAGGCCGCGTTCATCCGGAGCACCATCACCTTCATCGGCCCGTCCGCGGTCGGGATGTCGCGCACCCCCGCCACGATGAAGCCGCGCGGCGCGAACAGCGTCGTGGTGACCGTGGGCGGCGTCCGTGCCGCCACGACCGCCGCGTCGCCGGGCGCGGCCTTCGCCGGGACGGCGCCCCACAGGACCGTCCCTGCGAGCACCACGGGAAGCAGCACGGCCAGGGTCCGGGTGCCCTGCCCGTCGCGCAGCCGGGGGCGCCCGGCGCCGTCCCGGGCGTCGTCGGCGACGGGTGTCCAGCCGAAGCCCATCGCGCTGCCCGCGATGCCCAGGATCATGCCGATGAGGAAACCGCCGAGATTCGTCGCCGCGAACGAGAGCACCGACAGGATCAGGGCGTTCACGGACACGTAGTGGTGCGCGTGCGGCAGCAGCCACAGGAAGAGACCTGCGACCATCAGGGCGATCCCGATGCCGATCGCGGCGATCCCGCCGAGCCCGAGGCTCACCAGGACCGTCAGCGGCGACAGCGGGACGAGCAGCAGTTCGGCGCCGCCGAGGATCAGCAGCAGTCCGCCCCAGAAGGGGCGGGTGCGCCGCCATCTGCGCAGCACGCGCCGCGCGTCCCGCAGCGGCAGCCGCTCGTCGAGCCACCCCCCGGCGCGCGGGGCGCCCGGCCCGCTCAGAAGCACTTCTCGCCGCCGAGGCTCACGTCCAGCTTCATGCCCTTGAGCCGGAAGTTGCCACCGGTGGCCGACCAGGCGTGCGACCGTACCTTCGCCACCTCGATGTCACCGGCCTGGAGGCCGAACTTGCCCCTCTCGCCCTTGACGCCCGGCACTTCGTCGAGCGTCGAGGCGTCCCGGCCGATCTGCGCGGTGCCGAAGCGGGCGTCGCCCACCAGGTCCTCACCGTCGATGATCAGGTTGCTCGCGGTGACGTTGCCCGCGTCGCCGCCCGCCATCAGCTTGAACACCACCGTGCCGATCGGCGTCTTGACCTCGGCGGCCTGGCAGATGTCGGAGAGCGTCGCGTCACCGATGCCGAGCAGCGCCACGGGGTGGCCCTTGCCGTCGACGTCGCGGTCGATCTGTACAAAGCTCGACAGGCCCTGGCTGGTCAGCTTGCCCGACGAGACCTGGAAGCTGGTGCCGCTGACCGCGAAGGACGCGGCGAGCGCGCCCTCGGCCATCACGGACGCCATCGCTCCGACCGCGAGGACCGCGGGCAGCGCGACGACGGCTGTCTTCCTCCAGTTGGTCCTGCCCTCGCGCAGGGATCTCTTCGCTGTGCTCACTGGGTCCTCCCGTACGTCGTCCGGTGCGTAAGGGGAGTGCGTGTGCGTAAGGAGAGTGCGTGTGCGTAAGGAGTGTGCGTGGCAGGGCGCCGTCGGGGGCCCGGGCGGGAGCCGGCCCGGCCGGGCAGGCGGCAGCGGTCTGCCATACTGCGGCTGATCCTGAGGCAGTTGGAGACTAGGGCCGATATTGAATAATAGTCAACAGCGCGGTACCGATCGTTCCCCCGACGCGGGCCGCCCGCAGGCGCGCGGCACCGAACGCTCAGTGGCGCGCCGCGCCGAACTCATCGTCATCGGCCGCAAGCTGTTCGCCGACACGTCCTACGACGCGCTGTCGATGGACGACATCGCGAGACAGGCGCGCGTCGCCAAGGGGCTGATCTACTACTACTTCAAGTCCAAACGCGGCTACTACCTCGCGATCATCGAGGACTCCGTCGCCGACCTGGTCGAACGCGCGGGCAGCGACACCGAGTTGCCGCCCACGCAGCGGGCGCACCGCACCATCGACGGCTATCTGCGCTACGCCGAGCACCATCAGGCGGCGTACCGCGCCATCGTCAGCGGCGGCGTCGGCTTCGACACCGAGGTGCACGCCATCCGCGACGGCGTGCGCGAAGCCATGATCGGCACCATCGCCGAGACGGCCTACGGCCGCAGGGACATCCCACCCCTGGTGCGGCTGGCCCTGCTCGGTTGGCTGTGCAGTGTCGAGGGGGTCACGCTCGACTGGATCGGTACGAAACCCGACTGGACCGGCGTGCAGGAGGGGCCGCAGGAGCCGGCGGGACCGCTGGAGCGCGACACCGTCCGCGACATCCTGGTGCGTACGCTGCGGGCGACGCTCGGCGTCATCGAGGAGGTCGAGCCGTCGCTGCCCGCCCCGCCGCTCGACGACGCGCCGCCGCGGTTCGACGACGCGCCGCCGCCGGACGGCAGGGCTCCGCGACCGGCCGCGCGGGCATGACGAGGGGGCGGGAGCCCGCCGGCTCCCGCCCCCACGACTGTCGTGCGGCTACCGCTAGTTGATGGCCTTGATCAGCTCACCGTTGGCGGTGTCACCGCTGAGCTCCCAGAAGAACGTGCCTCCCAGGCCCTGCTGGTTCTTGTAGTTCATCTTCCCGGCGATGGTCGCGGGGGTGTCGTAGCTCCACCAGTTGTTGCCGCAGTGCGCGTACGCGGTGCCGCCGACCGTGCCGTTGGCCGGGCACTTGGTCTTCAGCTCCTTGTAGTCGTCGATGCCCTGCTCGTACTTGCCCGCGGCGGGGCCGGTCGCGGTGCCGCCGGGCGCCTTCTGGGTGACGCCGGTCCAGCCGCGGCCGTAGAAGCCGATGCCGAGGAGCAGCTTGTCGGAGGGGATGCCGAGGCCCTTGAGCTTGGCGATCGTCGACTGCGAGTTCCAGTCGGCCTTGGGGATGCCGGGGTAGGAGCTCAGCGGCGAGTGCGGTGCCGTCGGGCCCTTGGCCTCCCAGGCGCCGAAGAAGTCGTACGTCATCGGGTTGTACCAGTCGACGTACTGGGCGGCCCCCGCGTAGTCCGCGGCGTCGATCTTGCCGCCGGGGGCGGCGTCGGCCGGGATGGCCGCGGTCACCAGGTTCTTGGAGCCGAACTTGGCGCGTACGGCGGACATCAGGTTCTTGTAGGCGGCGCGCCCGCTGGTGTCGCAGTTCAGGCCGCAGGCGTTCGGGTACTCCCAGTCGATGTCGATGCCGTCGAAGACATCCGCCCACTTGGAGTTCTCGACCAGGTCGTAGCAGGACTGGGCGAAGGCCGCCGGGTTCTGCGCGGCCTGGGTGAAGCCGCCGGACCAGGTCCAGCCGCCGAAGGACCAGAGGACCTTCAGGTTCGGGTTCTTCTGCTTGAGCTTGCGCAGCTGGTTGAAGTTGCCGCGCAGGGGCTGGTCCCAGGTGTCGGCGACACCGTCGACGCTGTCGCCCGCGGAGTAGGCCTTGTCGGTCGCGGCGTAGGCGTCGCCCATCGTGCACTTGCCGCCCTGGACGTTGCCGAAGGCGTAGTTGATGTGCGTCAGCTTGGCGGCGGAACCGGACGTCGCGATGTTCTTGACGTGGTAGTTCCGGCCGTAGACGCCCCATTCGGTGAAGTAGCCGACCACGCGTGAGCCCGCCTTGGCGTCGGCCTCGGCGGTGGTCGCCCTGGCGGCACCGGCGTTCTGGTCGGCGGCCGCGGTGCCCGCGCCGGCGAGCAGACCCGCGCCGAGCACGGCGCAACAAGTGGTGGCCAGGAGCGCCCTGAAGCGGGCGCGGGGACGGTTGGACTGTGGCATCGCAGTCTCCTCGTGGGGGGGAGAGGGGAGCATGTGGGGGTGGTGCCGGACCTGCGGATGGCTTCGCGCCCCTGCGCCGGGAGCGGGGCGGCTGTCGTGGCGGCCCGTCGAGGGGCCGCTGACCGTCGCGTGGTGCATTGGCATGAACGCGAAGACGTCTTGTGCCGCTGGACTCTAGAAGGACTAGACCAATGCGTCAATGGTTCGGACCAACCCTCGTGCGGCGGTCGAGCAGGGCCGCGCAACCGGACACAGCTCGATGAAGATCAGCCGGACCGCTCGTGAACCCGTGACGCCATGCCGCCGATCGGGCATACTCAACGCGCCACAGTCGCTGGTCAGCCGCTTCCGCGATCCGGAAGGACAGCATCGGCGTGGCAGTGTCCCCGGCGGCGGCGCCACACCCTGAGCGCGAGCCCGCTGAAGCGCCCGACAGGGAGAGGAGAGCGCCATGCCTGAGGGATCCGCACAGCCGGTCGAGCGTCATCTGCCCACCGAAGAAGCCCGGGATCTGTTCGCACTCGTGCGTGAGCTGATCAAGGGCGAGATCGTGCCCCGTGCGGCCGAGGAGGAGGAAGCGGGACGCTTCCCCCGCGAACTCTTCGCACTGCTCTCCGAGTCCGGCCTGCTCGGCCTCACCCACGACTCCGAGTTCGGCGGCGGTGACCAGCCCTACGAGGTGTACCTCCAGGTCCTCGAGGAACTCGCCGCCGCGCGGCTGACCGTCGGCCTCGGCGTCAGCGTCCACTCCCTCGCCTGCCACGGGCTCGCCGGTTACGGCACCAAGGAGCAGCGGACGGAGCACCTGCCCGACATGCTGGGCGGCGGCCTGCTCGGCGCCTACTGTCTCTCCGAGCCTTCCTCCGGCTCCGACGCCGCCTCGCTGCGCACCAAGGCCGTGCGTGACGGCGGCGAGTGGATCATCACGGGTACGAAGGCGTGGATCACCCACGGCGGCATCGCCGACTTCTACACCGTCCTGGCCCGTACGGGCGGCGAGGGCGCGCACGGCGTGACGGCCTTCCTGGTGCCCGGTGACGCCGAGGGGCTCACGGCCGCGGCGCCGGAGAAGAAGATGGGCATGAAGGGCTCGCCCACGGCCCAGCTGCACTTCGACGGGGTACGGGTGCCCGACGCGCGGCGCATCGGCGAGGAGGGGCAGGGCTTCGCGATCGCGCTCTCGGCGCTCGACTCGGGGCGGCTCGGCATCGCGGCGTGCGCGATCGGCGTGGCGCAGGCGGCGCTCGACGAGGCGCTGACGTACGCCACGCAGCGGCGGCAGTTCGGCCGTCCCATCGCGGACTTCCAGGGGCTGCGCTTCATGCTCGCGGACATGGCGACGCAGATCGAGGCGGGCCGGGCCCTGTATCTCTCGGCGGCCCGGCTGCGGGACGCCGGCAGGCCGTTCTCCAAGCAGGCGGCGATGGCCAAGCTGCTGTGCACGGACACCGCGATGAAGGTGACCACGGACGCCGTGCAGGTGCTCGGCGGCTACGGCTACACGGTCGACTTCGCCGTGGAGCGCTATATGCGCGAGGCCAAGGTGCTCCAGATCGTCGAGGGCACGAACCAGATTCAGCGCATGGTCATCGCACGCCATCTCGCGGGGCCCGAGACGCGCTGAGGCCGGGGGTCGCGGCGCGGGGCGCGCCGACGGCGCCGGGGACGAGGGTCGCGCCCGGTGCGCCGGGCGCGGCGGGGACCGGCCGGAACGCCTGGTCGTGGGTTTGCCCGCGCGTCCGGTCCCGGGTCCGCCCGAGCGACGCCTGCCCCCGGGCCTGCCCGAACGCCTGGCTCAGATCGTGCCCGGCCGGCGCCTGTCTCCGGTCGGACCCGAGGGGCTGCGCACGCATCGGTGCGCGGTCCTGTCCCCGGACCGGCGTGACGACTTGCTCCCGGACGGGGGTGAAGGCCCGGCCGCGGTCCGGTACGAATGCCTGGCCGTGGCCCGCTGCGAATGCTTGGCTGCGGTCCGGTACGAATGCTTGGCCGTGGTCCGCTGCGAATGCTTGGCCGCGGTCCGCTGCGGACACCAGGCCTCCGTCCGGTGCGAACCGGTGCTCCCGGTCCGGGCCGGGCGTGACGTCTCCCAAGGCGCCGGTGCCGTACCGGTCGGCGCCGGTGCCGTACCGGTCGGTTCCATTGCCGCCGTACCGGCCGCCCCCGTCGCCGCCCGACCCGAACGCGGTACCTCCGTACACCCCGAACCGCGCGTCCGCGCCCGCCGCCCCGAAGCTCCCGTCGGGGCCCGGGCCGAAGCCACCGCCCGGGGCCGCGCCGAAGCCGCCCTCCCTGCCGGGCCCCGAAGGGAACTCTCCGCCGGGCCCCGAAGGGAACTGCCCCCCGGGCCTTGACGGGTACTGTCCGCCCGGCCGGGGTGGGTACTGCCCGCCGAACTGTCCGCTGCGGACGGTCGGCGCCGCGAGGCGGACCCACTCCGGGTCGTGGCGCCCCGGCAGCGTCCGGCCGCCCTCGGCCCAGTGGCGCAGCAGGGCGCGGTAGATGGGCGGGTCCTGCTGCGGGACGGGCGCCGGAGGGGGAGGGACCGAGGACATCGGCTGCGTGTACTGGGGCGGCGGCGCATAGTGCGGCGGCTGTGTGTAGTGGGTGTACTGAGGCCGATGCGGAGCCGATTCCGACCGGTGAGGAACCGATTCTGCGGTACTGGGACCGGGCGTGCCCGCAGGTGACAGAGGGCGCCTGCGGTAGTTGGCCGGAGCGTGCGTGGGAGTGGTCATGCCGGGCCAACGGGCCGCGCCGGGGCCAGGTCACCGTCGGGTCGAATCGTGCGTGCGTTCATGCCCCGTCCGGGCGCGGCGCACACGGCGCGACGTGCCGGCGCCTCCGGTGGCATTCGGGCGGGCGTGCGCCGGGCCCCCGCACGGCGGCTGACGTACCGTCACCTCCACGCCGGGGCCTGCCGCCCGCCTGGCCGATGCCGACTCCCCTGCGCGCAGGGGAGGTGCGCCGTGCCACCCGACCGCTCCGATCGTCCCGTACCGCTCGACGAGTACCCCGTGCACCAGGTGCCGCTGTCGATGCGGCACGTGGCGACCGGCGACCGCAACGCGTACGACCGCTGCATCTTCCAGCTGTCCGACCACCGGGGCCGGGCACTGCTGATCCTCGGCCTCGGCGTCACCCCTGATCCTGCACCAAGACCGGCTCGCGGCCATGGTGCAGGGCGACTTCGGGTGGGGGCCGCCGCCGGGTGTCAGGCGGCCGCGCGGCCGGGCTGCCGGGGCACGCGCATCGGGCGGGAGCCGGGGCCGCCCACGTGCGAGAACGGCTGCGTGCGCCAGTCCAGGCCCTGAGGGAGCGTCAGGAGCAGTGAGGTGTCCTGCTCCTGTGCCTCCAGGGACTCGTCGGCGGGCTCGGCCTCGGCCGCCGGGCGGCCGGTGCCCGCACAGACGGTGAGTCCGAACGGGTTCCACGGTGTGGCGCACAGCGCGTGCTCGGGCAGGACGTCCTCGTCCGCCAGGAGCGCGATGGTCTTGGCGCAGTCCGGGCAGATCACCCGGTACATCTCGAAGGTGTTGTACGCGTCGAGCTCGTCGTCGGCGACGTCCGTCTGTTCGACGCCCTCCGGTGCGGGCTCGAGCTCGACGGACTCCTGCTTGCGGCGCGCGGAACGACCGGGGCGCTTCAGGTTCTGCATGGGAATCTCCCCCTCGGGTGGGCCGACCAGGCACTGCGGCCTCGACCACAGCAAGCACTTCCCGCCCGGTCCTGGGGGTAATCGCTCCTGCCCGATGGACACGGCCACAGGCCTGTGGCGTTCGTCACATGCCGGACGAAGGTGCCGCTCCGCGCGGTGGTGGGCGCCGGGGCGCACGGGCGCGGTCGTGCGCTTCTCGACCGAGCCGCGAGGGCGCGGCGGCGCTGCTCGCGCCGTTCAGGTATCGGTGAGGATCAAGGGGCCTGTAGGTTCGGCGCATGGAGGAGCTGGACCGACAGATCGTGCAGCTGCTCGTCAAGGACGGGCGGATGAGCTACACCGACCTGGGCAAGGCCACGGGCCTGTCCACGTCAGCGGTGCACCAGCGGGTGCGCCGTCTGGAGCAGCGCGGGGTGATCCGCGGGTACGCCGCGGTCGTCGACCCCGAAGCCGTCGGCCTGCCGCTCACGGCGTTCATCGCGGTGAAGCCGTTCGACCCCAGCGCGCCCGACGACATCGCCGAGCGGCTCGCGGGAGTCCCCGAGATCGAGGCCTGCCACAGCGTCGCCGGAGCGGAGAACTACCTGCTCAAGGTGCGGGTCGCGACCCCGCACGAACTGGAGAACCTGCTGGCGAGGCTGCGTACGCTCGCCGGTGTCTCCACGCACACCACCGTCTGCCTCTCCACGCCGTACGAGGCGCGGCCGCCGCGGATCTGACCCGGCGGGAGCCCGGGGGACCCCGCGGGCGGCCCGTGCGCGTCCAGGCGCGAGACTGGTCCCCATGAGCGAGCGCACCACGCCCGAGAGCGGGCACCGCACCGTCCTGCTGCGCGGCGGAGAAGTCCACAGCCCCGCCGACCCCTTCGCGACCGCGATGGTCATCGAGCGGGGGCATGTCGCCTGGGTCGGTTCCGAGGGTGCGGCCGACGCCTTCTCCGACGGCGTCGACGAAACCGTCGACCTGGAAGGCGCCCTGGTCACCCCAGCCTTCACCGATGCCCATGTGCACACGACGGCGACCGGTGTCGCGCTCATGGGACTCGACCTCTCGCGCGCCGCGAGCCTGACCGAGGCACTCGTTCTCGTACGCGAACATGCCGCCGCACGCCCCGACGACCGTGTGCTGCTCGGCCACGGCTGGGACGCCGCCCGCTGGCCCGGCGGCAGGCCGCCCACGCGCGTCGAGCTCGACGAGGCCACCGGCGGCCGCCCGCTCTATCTGACGCGCATCGACGTGCACTCCGCCGTCGCCACCACCGCACTCCTCGACCTCGTACCCGGCATCACCGAGAAGGCCGGGTTCCACGCGGACGCGCCGCTGACCGCCGACGCGCACCACGCCGTCCGCGCCGCCGCCCACGCGGCCGTGACGCCCGCGCAGCGGCGCGAGGCCCAGCGGACCGCGCTCCGGCACGCCGCGTCGCTCGGCATCGGATCGGTGCACGAGTGCGGGGGGCCCACCATCTCCGACGAGGACGACTTCACGGCGCTCCTCGCCCTCGCCGCGGCGGAGCCCGGTCCGCGCGTCGTCGGCTACTGGGCCGAACAGGGGCCCGAAGGGGTCGCCCGCGCCCGGGAGCTGGGCGCCGCGGGCGCGGCCGGTGACCTCTTCGTGGACGGGGCGCTCGGCTCGCACACGGCATGGCTCGGCGAGCGGTACGCGGACGGCCGCGCGGGGGCGGCCGGGCGCGCCGCCCACGGCGACGCCGGGACGGCGGTGCGTCCCGCCGACGGCCCGTGCGGGAACTCCTACCTGACCGCGGGCGACATCGCCGCCCACGTGACGGCTTGTACGGAGGCGGGCATGCAGGCCGGCTTCCACGCCATCGGGGACGCCGCCGTGGCGGCCGTCGTCGACGGCATGCGCACGGCGGCCGAGACGGTGGGGCTCGCCCGGATCCGCGCGGCACGGCACCGCGTCGAGCACGCCGAGATGCTGACCCCCGAGACCGTCGCCGCGTTCGCCGAACTCGGCCTCACCGCGTCCGTGCAGCCCGCCTTCGACGCGCTGTGGGGCGGCGACGATGGCATGTACGCCCAGCGCCTCGGTGCCGAGCGCGCGCGTTCCCTCAACCCGTACGCGGCCCTGCTGCGCGCCGGAGTCCCGCTGGCCTTCGGCTCCGACAGCCCCGTCACGCCGCTCGACCCCTGGGGCACCGTCCGCGCGGCCGCCTTCCACCGCACCCCGGAGCACCGGGTGTCGGTACGCGCCGCGTTCACCGCCCACACCCGCGGTGGCTGGCGGGCCGTCGGCCGCGACGACGCGGGCGTCCTCGTGCCCGGCGCACCGGCCGACTACGCCGTGTGGCGCACCGGCGAACTCGTCGTCCAGGCCCCCGACGACCGGGTCGCCCGCTGGTCCACCGATCCGCGCTCCGGCACCCCCGGCCTGCCCGACCTCACCCCGGGCTCCGAACTGCCCGTCTGCCTGCGGACCGTGGTCGGCGGGCGGACGGTGTTCGTACGGCCCAACGAGTGACGCCGGCGGTGCGGCGCGGCTCCGAACGGGGCCACACGGCGCGTCGCCCGACCCCGGCCGCCTCGCCACTGACCTGCTGATCTACGCGAACACCGCAGGTCAAACGGCTATTGACAGACGGCCGCCGTCGACGGGTAGTTTCGGCCGCGTCCACCACAGGACGTCCGACCGGCGACCCTGCCCGCAGGCGTCGAACGCCGCTGGATCACGGGCGGTGCGCCATCGAGCGCTCCGCCGCTGGGAGCCAGGTCCAGCGTCCTCGACGCCTCGGCGTGGGAACGCAGCCGCCGGAAGGGGGTCGTCCCTCCTGCTCCCCGGAGCTCGGGGGAGGTGCGACCCGGGTGGGGCCCGGACGCTCAGTAGACAACGGCTCTCGGTCGATCCGCAGCCAGCGGGTCCCAGGCCGGCCCGAAGGGCGCCGGGCCCGATCCGCAGGATCGCTCCTTCGTACCGCGCCGTCGCAACACCCCAGGCCCGGGCCACTATGGTGGTCCCCTGCGTACGAACGAAGGGGCAGTAGTGAGCAACGGCGGCGGGATCAGCGAAGCAGCGGATGCGGGGCGGCAGTTCGGCCCGCTCGGCCAGGCCTTGGTGATCATCCCGACCTACGACGAGGCGGAGAACATCCAGGCGATCGTCGGCCGGGTGCGCACCGCCGTGCCCGAGGCGCACGTCCTCGTCGCCGACGACAACAGCCCCGACGGCACCGGCAAGATCGCCGCCGAGCTCGCGGCCGAGGACGAGCACGTCCACGTACTGCACCGCAAGGGCAAGGAGGGCCTCGGCGCCGCCTACCTCGCGGGCTTCTCCTGGGGCCTCGAGCACGGCTACGGCGTCCTGGTCGAGATGGACGCCGACGGCTCCCACCAGCCCGAGGAACTGCCCCGGCTGCTCACCGCCCTCAAGGGCGCCGACCTGGTGCTCGGGTCGCGCTGGGTGCCAGGCGGCCGGGTCGTGAACTGGCCCAAGTCCCGCGAGTTCCTCTCCCGCGGCGGGTCCACCTACTCGCGGCTGCTGCTCGACGTGCCGGTGCGCGACGTCACCGGCGGCTACCGCGCCTTCCGCCGCGAGACCCTGGAAGGGCTCGGCCTCGCCGACGTGGCGTCCCAGGGCTACTGCTTCCAGGTCGACCTGGCACGCCGCGCGATCAAGGCGGGCTACCACGTCGTGGAGGTGCCCATCACCTTCGTGGAGCGGGAGCTCGGCGACAGCAAGATGAGCCGCGACATCGTCGCCGAGGCGCTGTGGCGGGTCACCGCCTGGGGTGTGCGGGAGCGGGTCGGCAAGGTACTCGGCGGCAAGCCGTCCTCCGACGCCCGGCAGGGCAGACCCCCGGGCGAGCCCCGGTAACGATCACCCTCTTATGCAGGCCTGAGGCGGGGCCAGGCACACTGGGAGCATGACGACTGGCGCACCGCCTCCCACTCAGCCCGTCCGGCCCCGGCGCTCGCGGGTCCTCAGGTTCCTGCCGCTCGCCCTGGTCGCGTGGCTGGTCCTGGAGATCTGGCTGCTGACCGTCGTCGCGAGCGCCGCCGGCGGGCTGACCGTGTTCCTGCTCCTGGTGGCAGGGCTCGTCCTGGGTTCCCTCGTCATCAAGCAGGCCGGACGCCGCGCCTTCAAGAACCTGAGCGAGGCGCTGCGGCAGCAGCAGAGCGGCGGCGAGCCCGCGGCGGACTCCGGCGGTGGTGGCGCGTGGACCATGCTCGGCGGGCTGCTCCTGATCCTGCCCGGCCTCATCTCCGACGCGCTCGGTCTGCTCCTCCTCGTGCCGCCGCTCCAGAAGGTCCTCAGCCGCCGTGCCGAGCGGGCCTTCGAGCGCAGGGTGCGGGAGGCCGCGGCGGCTTCCCCCGGGGGGTTCGGGGGCGCCTTCCAGCAGGCCCGGATGCGGCACCCCGACGGCAAGGTGGTCCAGGGCGAGGTCATCCACGAGGACCAGCCCCCGGAGCCGGGGCCGACACCCTCCCGGACCCCGGACGACCCCCAGCTACCCCGCTGACCCCAATCCCGGCACGCAGTGCTCGGGGTGGATCTGTAGCCCGTCGGGCGTTTGAGGACGAGCGCGCGGCGCGTGGGGCCTGTCCGCCGTTCGGCGCGTGCGGACAGGCGCGCAGTGCTCGGGGTGGATCTGTAGCCCGTCCGGCGTTTGAGGACGAGCGCGCAGCGCGACAAGCGGCAAGGCCGCGCGGCAACCCCGCAAGGCAGCGCCGCATCGGCGGTAGGGCAAACACGAGGGCGGGCCCACTGCACAGCAGTGGGCCCGCCCTCGTGTCTCCGCTCCGCGGTCCAGCGCGCTTACGCGGACTTACGGCTGTCGCGCGGATGCACCGCAATATTCATCGCACCGGACCGCAGAACCGCCAAGCGCTCTTCGAGGACCTCTTCGAGTTCCTCACGAGTGCGGCGCTCCATGAGCATGTCCCAGTGCGTACGCGCGGGCTTGCCCTTCTTCTCCTCAGGTCCGTCGCCGTCCACGAGAAGTGCTTGGGCCCCGCAGACCTTGCACTCCCACTCCGGCGGGATCTCCGCCTCCACCGAGAACGGCATCTCGAAACGATGTCCGTTCTGGCATGCGTACTCCACGGCCTGGCGCGGAGCCAGGTCGATGCCGCGGTCGGTCTCGTAGCTGGTCACCACGAGGCGCGTGCCGCGAAGAGCTCGCTCACTCATGAATCGTGCCTCCCGGGCTTGTCGCCCACAGGACAGGTGTCGCTGTCGTCGTCATCCGGTCAACGTCCGGTCGGCGGTAAAGATTCCCGTTCAGGGTCATGCGTCGCCGTCGTATGCCGCCCCTTGTTGTACCCACCAGCGCCCGGTTTGTCACATCTGGCAGCAGATGTCACCCAGCGTCTCTGATTCCTCAGCGCGCAGTAACGGTCCGCCTGGCAGGCCAAACGCGTACACTACCGCCTTCGCCGCCAGAAGCTAAATCCGGTCGCGCACCGAGTGTCCCGCGTCGCGCGCCGAACGCCGTACGGGTACCGGCTCAGACCCAGGTCCCGCGGTCCTTCAGCACGTCGCGCAGCGTCTCGATGCGGTCCGTCATGATGCCGTCGACGCCCAGGTCGAGCAGGGCGTGCATACGGTCGGCGTCGTTGACCGTCCATACGTGGACCTGGAGTCCGCGCGCGTGGGCGGTGCGCACGAAGCGGTGGTCGACGACCCGGACGCCCGACTGCGCCTCCGGCACCTGGGCGCACACCGCCGAGATCCTGGGGATGGCGGGCACCCCCAGGGAGCGCAGCCGCAGGCCGAGGACGCCGCGCGTACCGAAGGACGTGGCGAGCCGCGGCCCGGCGAGGCGCTGGGCACGGGCCACGCGGGCCTCCGAGAACGAGCCGACGCAGACCCGGTCCCAGGCGCGGGTGCGTTCCAGAAGATCGAGGAGGGGCAGCAGGGCGGGTTCCGCCTTGACGTCCACGTTCCAGCGGGCGTCGGGGAACTCCTGGAGCAGGTCTTCGAAGAGGGGCACCGGTTCGCTGCCCGCGACCCGTGCGCGGCTCACCTCGCTCCAGGGCAAGTCCGCGATCCGCCCCGCGGCGTCCGTGACCCGGTCGAGCGTCGCGTCGTGGAGGGCGGCCAGCCTGCCGTCCGACGTGGCGTGCACATCCGTCTCGAGGTAGCGGTAGCCCGCGTCCACGGCGCGCCGGAAGGCGGTCGCGGTGTTCTCCAGGCCGTCGGCCGCGCCGCCGCGGTGGGCGAAGGCGAGGGGGCCCGGGTGGTCGAGGTAGGGGTGGCGTACGCGCGTGGTCACCGTTGCAGTATTGCCCGCTCCGACGGCTCGCCGGTGGCCACCGCACGGCTCGCGGACGGAGCGGGCACGGCGAAGAGGCGCAGGAAGAACTGGGCGAGCGGGCCGATGCCCAGGGCGTACGCGACGGTCCCCACGCCGACGGTGCCGCCGAGCAGGAAGCCGGTGACCACGACCACCACCTCCACCATGGTGCGCATGAGGCGGATGGAGCGGCCGGTGCGGGCGTTCAGGCCCGTCATCAGGCCGTCGCGGGGGCCGGGGCCGAACCTTGCCGCGATGTAGAGGCCCGTCGCCACGCCGTTGAGCACGATCCCCGCGACCATCAGCGGGATGCGGACGCCGAGGCCGTGCGCGTCGGGCATCAGGGCGAGCGTGCCGTCCATCGCGAGGCCGACGACGAAGACGTTCGACACCGTACCGAGGCCGGGGCGCTGCCGCAGCGGTACCCACAGGAGCAGTACCAGGACGCCCACGAAGATCGACACGACGCCGATCGACAACGAGGTCCGCTCCGCCAGGCCCTGGTGGAGCACGTTCCACGGCTCCACGCCGAGGCCCGAACGGACCAGGAGCGCGGAGCTCGCGCCGAACAGCGCGAGGCCGACGTACAGCTGGACGAGACGGCGGGAGAGGTGCCGCGGAGTGGCCCCCTCTGGAGTGGTCGTCCTGGACAAAAGAAGCCCCCGTGGTGGTAGTGGCCTGACTCATGACACTCTGTGGCGTGGCGTAAGGCGCCAACCATGGCCAATTCGATGAAGGTGGACTGGAATCATGGCTCAGTGGACATCAGCGGTGGGCTCGACCCAGCTCGCTCGGCTGCTCGCTTCCCAGCAGGCGCGCCCCGCGGGCGCAGGCACCCGCCGCCCGCCCGCGTACCGCGCCCTCGCCGACGGTATCCGCCTCCTGGTCCTGGAGGGGCGCGTTCCCGTGGCCGCCCGGCTGCCCGCCGAGCGCGAACTGGCCGTCGCGCTGGCCGTCAGCAGGACCACGGTCGCCGCGGCGTACGAGGCGTTGCGTACCGAGGGGTTCCTGGAGTCCCGCAGGGGAGCGGGCAGCTGGACCGCCGTACCGGCGGGGAACCCGCTGCCCGCACGCGGCCTCGAACCCCTGCCTCCGGAAGCGCTCGGCTCGATGATCGACCTCGGCTGCGCGGCGCTGCCCGCACCCGAACCCTGGCTCACCCGCTCCGTCCAGGGCGCCCTGGAGGAACTGCCGCCCTACGCCCACACCCACGGCGACTACCCGGCGGGGCTGCCCGCGCTGCGCGCCATGCTCGCCGAGCGCTACACCGCGCGCGAGATACCGACCATGCCGGAACAGATCATGGTCACCACCGGTGCGATGGGGGCCATCGACGCGATCTGCCACCTCTTCGCGGGCCGCGGCGAGCGCATCGCGGTGGAGTCCCCGTCGTACGCCAACATCCTCCAGCTCATGCGGGAGGCGGGCGCGCGCCTGGTGCCCGTGGCGATGGCCGAGGGCCTCGGCGGCTGGGACATGGACCGCTGGCGCCAGGTCCTGCGCGACGCGGCGCCGCGCCTCGCGTACGTCGTCGCCGACTTCCACAACCCCACGGGGGCGCTCGCCGACGACGACCAGCGCCGCCGCCTGGTCGACGCTGCCCGGCACGCGGGCACGGTCCTCGTCGTGGACGAGACGATGAGCGAACTCCGCCTCGACGAGGGCCTGGAGATGCCCCGCCCCGTCTGCGGGTTCGACCCCGCCGGATCGACCGTCATCACCGTCGGCTCGGCGAGCAAGGCGTTCTGGGCCGGTATGCGCATCGGCTGGGTGCGCGCCGCACCCGATGTCATCCGCAGCCTGGTGGCGGCCCGCGCGTACGCCGACCTCGGCACCCCCGTCCTCGAACAGCTCGCCCTGAACTGGCTGCTCAGCACCGGCGGTTGGCAGCAGGCGGTGGACGTGCGCAGGGAGCAGGCCCGCGACAACCGTGACGCCCTCGTCGCCGCGGTGCGCCGGGAGCTGCCCGGCTGGGAGTTCGACGTCCCGCGCGGCGGTCTGACGCTGTGGGTCCGCACCGGCGGCCTCTCCGGCTCCCGCCTGGCCGAGGTCGGCGAGCGCGTGGGCGTACGCGTGCCCTCCGGTCCCCGCTTCGGCGTGGACGGCGCCTTCGAGGGCTATGTGCGTCTTCCCTTCACCGTCGGCGGCGCGGTGGCGGAGGAGGCGGCGGCACGTCTCGCTGCGGCGGCGCGGCTGGTGGAGTCGGGCACGGGGGGCTCCTCCGGGGCGGAGGGCCCACACACGTTCGTGGCCTGAGCGTCTTCCCCCACCCGCCCGCCCTCCCCTCGCGCTCCGCGCTCGTCCTCAATCGCCGGACAGGCTCTTCCCCACCCGCCCGCCCTTTTCCGCGCTGACGCGCTTGTCCTCAATCGCCGGACGGGCTCTTCCCCGCCCGCCCTTTTCCGCGGTGACGCGCTTGTCCTCAATCGCCGGACGGGCTCTTCCGCGCCCGCCCTTTTCCGCGGTGACGCGCTTGTCCTCAATCGCCGGACGGGCTCTTCCGCGCCCGGCTCCTCTCCGCGCTGACGCGCACGGGCTCGCATGAGCCCGTCCGGCGATTGAGGACGAGGCGCGGAGCGCCGACAAGGGGCTGGGGCCCAGGGGGCGCAGCGCCCCTGGTTCGGGAAGGGGTGGGACTGGGGCGCACCGCGAGGGACGAGCCGGGGCTCACCCCTCGGCGACCGCCGCCGGTGTCAAGGCCGGATCGGCCGAGGCGGCACGGCCGGGCAGCAGGTCGAGGACGGCGCGCCGATGGGCGTCGCTGGTGGCGTCGTCGTACGGGTCGGGCGTGGCCGGAACCTGGAGGCGGTGCACAGGCCCGGTACCGAGCCGGGCGTAGCCGCGCCCCGGGGGCATGTCCACCGCGGGAGTGGTGTGGGGGGCCGCCCCCAGAACGGCCTGGACCTGGCCGAGCGTGGCGGGACCGAGCACCACGCGCGCGCGGGTGTGCCGGTGCACGACGTCGCTGAGGGCGTCCAGGCAGTCGAGCTGGTCGGCCACGACGACGGTGACACCCGCGGCGCGCCCGTGCCGCAGCGGCACCTGGAGCAGCGCCTGCGGATCCTGCCGGCCGTCCGCCGCGGCCAGATGGCCCAGGGCGCTCGGCCGGTCGAGGACGATCCACAGCGGCCGTCCGACGTCCTCGGGCGGCGGATGACCGGCCTGCCGGGCACGGTTCACCGCGATGAGCCGCCGCTCGGTCTCGTGCGCCGCCCACTCGAGGCCGGCGAGCGCCCCGGCGAGCCCGCACTCCACGGCGAGCACGCCGTGACGCCCGGCCAGGCACGCGTAGTCGGCGGTGCCGCTGCCCTCGATGACGACGGCGTCGCCGTACTGGAGGGCCTGGAGGACGATGGAGCGCAGCAGGCTCGTGGTGCCGCTGCCGGGCTGCCCGAGGACCAGCAGGTGCGGCTCGGTGGAACGGATGCCGGTGCGCCACACGACGGGCGGCACGTCGCGCTGTGCGGCGCCGTTGGTCACGGGCAGGGTGCGCTGCACACCGCTCGGGTCGGTGAAGCCGAGCACGGTCTCGCCGGGCGCGGTGACGAAGCGCTGCGCGGCGATGTCGGTGGGCAGCGGCGGCAGCACGGTCACGGTGAGGGTGTTGCCCTCCTCGTCCCAGGCGAAGTGGTACTCGCGGCCACGCCCCGACTTGGCGTGCAGGACCTGCTCGATCCGCGCCCGCGCGTCGGGCTCGCCGTCGGTGAAGTACGCGGGGTAGCGCACCTCCAGGCGCGCGACGCGGCCGTCGTCGTCGAACTCGTACGCGGTGAAGGCCTGGTCCCACGCGCCGCCGTGGGCGAACAGCGGACTCGGGTCGTCGGGGACGGAGAAGTACGGTACGAGCGCCTCGTAGAGGGACTGGAGGCGCTGGGCCTGCGCGTCGTCCGGCCCCGCGGGGGCCGCATCGGCGTGTTCGCGGCCCGTCCAGGCGGCCGCCCCCATCAGGCAGACGGCAGCAAGCAGCGGACCGTACGGCATCAGGACCACCACCAGGAACACGGACGCCACCAGGAACAGCAGGGGGCCGCGCCGGTCCTTGGGGGTCCCGGTCCACTTGCGCCGCCCGGCTCCTGCGAGGCGGCGCAACCCGCGGGTGATCGTGATCAGCGGGTGGAGGACGTCGGTGGCGCCGTCGGTGGCCGACCGGGCCAGCTCGCGACCGCGCGCGAGGTGTTCCCGGCCCCGGGCGATCCGGTCGCCGCCGTTGCTCAGGATGCGGGGGAGGGGGCGCCGGGCCACGTCGGTCTCCTGGGGGTGGGGGTGCGGGGCGGGGCCGTCAGAACTTGATGCCGCCGAGCAGGCTGGCGAGGCTCGCGCTGCCCGCCTTGATGCTCGGCGCGATGGCGGTACCGGCCAGGAAGAAGCCGAAGAGGGCGCAGACCAGGGCGTGGGACGCCTTGAGTCCGTCCTTGCGGAAGAAGAGGAAGACGATGATGCCGAGGAGGACGACACCGGAAATGGACAGGACCATGAGAGTTCTCCTGATCGAGGGGGACAGTCACCATGAGTTCTTCCAGGCTCACAGCATGTATCCATACGATAAAGGCTGCAATTGAGGTAAATTTCCTATATTTCACTCGAATGGCATGGCCTAGTGGGCCGACCGTGCGCGTACGGGTGGCGTCGGTGCCGGTGTCCGTCCCCCGCCGATCTTTGCCGTGCGCTCGGTCTGCCATGTGCCGCGACGGGCAGTACCCTGTCGATTCACTCGTACGGCTGCACGGCAGGAGCAGCCCACGCGGCCGGGGGGATCCGTCGGACGAGTCACACCGAGCGCGAAAGGCGGTCACCACCATGAGCGAGGCCCTCGACCCCGAGGTCGTGGAGCTGGCGGGCAGGATCTTCGATCTGGCGCGCACCGGCGACACCGACGCACTCGTCGGCTACGTGGACGCGGGTGTGCCCGTGAACCTCACCAACGACAACGGCGACACGCTCCTGATGCTGGCCGCCTACCACGGTCACGCGGAAGCGGTACGGGCCCTGGTGGAGCGGGGCGCGGACGCCGACCGCGCCAACGACAAGGGGCAGACGCCGCTCGCGGGCGCCGTCTTCAAGGGCGCCGACGACGTCGTCCGCGCGCTCCTCGACGGCGGCGCCGACCCGGCCGCCGGAACGCCGTCCGCGATCGACACCGCACGCATGTTCGGCAAGGCGGAGCTGCTCGCGCTGTTCGGGGCCGGCTGAGCCCGGTACGCGACCCGGCGGGACGGGGGCGCCGGAAATGTGGTCGCGGCGGGCTGAACCGCTGGGTCATCATGACGACGTGATTCACGGACGCGACGTCGGGGCAGGTGTTGCCGCAGCGCGCGGACCGTGAGCGGCCCGGCCCCGGACCCCCCGTCCGGGACCCTCCCGGGTCACCGACGAGAGGCAGAGGAAGATGGTCTACAGCAAGCAGGAGACGGCGGGCGGCCCGACGTGTTGGCGCACGGCCAGGTAGTGCGGATTCCCCGGTTGCGTCGACGCTTGATGTGAGGCTGTTTCCCATGTTCGAACCGGTCATAGCGCCCAGCGGTACGCTGCTCGGCCTGTTGCAGCGGGGCCGCGGCGACGGCACGCTGCACGCGCTCACCGCACCGCGGACGGAGGCGCTCTCCGCCCTCGACCACTGCGTGCTGCACGATCCGCGGCACGACTGGCAGGTGGAGAACCGCTCCCTGTACTACGCGCGGCTCTATCTCGACCTGAACGGCGAGCTCGGCGCCATCGAGCGCCATCTCTTCGACCCCGACGACGCGCACGACCCCGACGACACCCGCACGGGGCTCGCCTTGTCCGTGCTCGGCCACCTCGCCTCGTACGACAGGGCGGACGCGCTGCACCTGCTGCGCAGGTACGCCGAGCACGGCGCGAACTGGGCCTGGGCGCTCGACGAGCTGGCCCTGCGCGACGACGACGCCGGGCTGCGCGCCCTCGCGCGACCCGTGCTCGCCAGATTCCCCACCGACGCCGAGGGCGAGGCCGAGCTCGCCGTCGCCGTCCGCGACGCCTTCGAACCAAGGCCCTGGCGCCTGTGGGCGGAGGATCCGCGCCCCGGGGTCGGCGACCGCGTGCGCGCCGCCGCCGAACGGGGCTCCTTCGACCGCTGGCAGCGGCAGCTCGCCCCCTCGGGGCCACGCCCCGGCTGGAGCGTCAAGGCCGTGCTCGCCTGGGCACAGGAGGGCCTTGAGCGCGGTGCCGCACTGCACGTACCGGCCGCCCGCTGCCTTTCCGCCGTCGCGGGGCCCGACGACCGCGCCGACATACTGGAGGCGGCGCGGTACGGCACGGACGGGGCGCGCGGCACGGCCTTGCGCTACCTGGCCGACGTGCACGACCCCGACGTGCTCGACCTCATCGAAGAGGCGGCGCAGAGCCCCTCGCGGGTCGTCGCCGACATCGCGGCCGAGACGTTCGAGCGGATGCGGTCCGGCGCCGCCGTCGAGCGGGCCCGGCAGTGGGCGGGGCGCCCCGACGCGCTCGGCGCCGCCGCCGGACGCCTGCTCGCCTGCCGCGGCGGCGCCCAGGACAACAGGTTCGTACTGGCCGCGCTGCGGGAGGAAGTGCGCGGCGAGGGCCCCGACGCACCCACCCTGTGGCCGCTCGTCGACGGCACGGGCCGCCTCGGCATCGGCTGCGCGGCGCCCGTCCTGCGCCACATCTACCGCGAGACCGCCTCCTCCCATCTCAGGGGCCGTGCCGCCCGGGCGCTGGCCGCGACCGATCCCTCGTTCGCCGCGGGATTCGCCGTCGAGTGCCTGTGGGACTGCGAGGAGTCCACCCGCGAGGTCGCCGCCCGGCACGCCGAGACCGGTGACGCCCGCGTCGTCAACCGCCTGCGGCGGCTCGCCGCGGATCCCGCGGAGGAGGACGACGTGCAGTCGGCGGTGCGGGGCCGGATCGGTCCGGACGCGCCGGCTGTGTGAGTACGTCTTCCGCGGCGCGGGTGATGGGTTTTCGCGCCGCGCCGCGGGGGTGGCCCCGAGGGCCCGTTCGGGGTGTGGCGGCGTCGGTCGGGGTGGCGGGGTTCGCCTGGGGTGGCCGTTTCGGCCGGGGGCAGCGAGGGTCCACCCGGGGTGGGCCTCTTCGGCCGGGGGCGGCCAGGTCCGCCGGCGTGGGCCTGTTCGGCCGGGGGGCGGGCCTCGCGGAGCGGAACGCTCATGGGACGTTCCTCGTCCGGAAAGATCCACGTTGACGTGGGCACGCCCCGCCTGACGACAACACCCGTATGCGTGTCGCCATCGTCACCGAATCCTTCCCGCCGGACATCAACGGCGTGTCGCACTGCGCCCTACAGACCGCGCGCCAGCTCGTCGCCCGCGGCCACGAACCCCTCGTTCTCGCCCCGGCCACGGCCGCCGCAGCCGACGCGGACCTCCTCTCCCCATGCCCCGTCGTCCGCGTCCCCTCCCTGCCCCTCCCCGGATACCCGCAGGTCAGGGTCGCGCTGCCGAGCCGCCGCCTGGCCTCGGCGCTGAGTGCGCACCGGGCCGACCTCGTCCATCTCGCCAGCCCGTTCGTCCTCGGCGTACGCGGAATGGCCGCCGCCGCGCGCAAGGGCATCCCCACGGTCGCTGTCTACCAGACCGACATCGGCGGCTACGCGCGCACGTACATGGGCATGGGCGAGGCCGCCGCCTGGCGGCGCATCCGCGCGGTGCACGCCGCCGCGGACCGCACGCTCGCCCCGTCCACCGCGGCCCTCACCGACCTGGTCGCCCACGGTGTGCCGCGGGTACGGCTGTGGCCGCGCGGCGTGGACACGGGACGCTTCAGGCCCGAGGCACGGGACCCGGCACTGCGGCGCGCACTGGCCCCCGACGGCGAACTCATCGTGGGCTACGTCGGCCGCCTCGCCCCCGAGAAGCACATCGAGCTCCTGGCCGGGGTGTGCGGCCTCGACGGCGTACGCGTCGTGGTCGTCGGCGACGGGCCGAGCGCGGGTGCCCTGCGTACGGCGCTGCCGGAGGCGACGCTGCTCGGGCGCCGCACCGGCGACGAACTCGCCCGCATCTTCGCCTCGCTCGACGTCTTCGTGCACACCGGGCCCCTGGAGACCTTCTGCCAGACCGTGCAGGAAGCCATGGCCAGCGGCGTGCCCGTGATCGCGCCCGCGGTCGGCGGCCCGCTCGACCTGGTGGTCCCCGGCCGCACCGGCAGCCTTGTCGCACCCGGCGACGCCGACGCCGTACGCGACGCCGTCTGGTCCATGGCCGCCGACCCCCGCCTGCGGGCCGCGTACGGCGCCGCGGGCCGGGAAGCCGTCCGGACGCGGACCTGGGACGCCGTGGGGGATCAGCTGATCGGGCACTACGAGGACGTGCTCGCCGGGCGGACGGCGGTGGCGGCATGAGCGGGGGTGGCGGTATGGAC
This sequence comes from Streptomyces sp. NPDC017940, assembly GCF_044328435.1. Lineage (NCBI taxonomy): Bacteria > Bacillati > Actinomycetota > Actinomycetes > Kitasatosporales > Streptomycetaceae > Streptomyces > Streptomyces sp. NPDC017940. Next base: position 441,257 of record NZ_JBIRHJ010000009.1, read on the forward strand.
GGGGTTCTTGGCGCTGGTGCCGGTGGGGGGTTCGGTGCCGGTCCGGATCCCGACGTGGGTCCGGATCCCGACGTGGGTGTGTCCCCCGGCACGGGCATGGCCCCCGGCACGGGCATGGCCCCCGGCACGGGCATGGCCCCCGGCACGGGCATGGCCCCCGGCACGGGCATGGCTCCCACCAGCGGCACAGGCCTTCGTACGAACCGCTCGGACGCGCCGATGCGGACCGTACCGCCCGTACCCGCGCGGCCGGCACAGCCCGTGCGGAACACAGGTTCCGTCCGGCCCGTGCGGAACGCAGACTCCCTCCGGCCCGTGCGGAACGCAAACCCCTTTCGCCCCGTGCGGAACACGGGCCCCTTGCGGATCGTGCGTCTCGCGAACTTCGTCACGCCCTCCTCGGGCGGACTCCGCACCGCGCTGCGGGAGCTGGGGCGCGGCTACCTGGCCGCCGGGCACGAGCCGGTGCTCGTCGTACCCGGGGAGCGGGCCGGGGTCGCCGACACCGAGCAGGGGCGCGTCATCACGCTGCCGGGAACCGTGCTCCCCGGCACGGGCGGCTACCGCGTCCTCGCCGACCGGCGCCGGGTGACACGGCTCCTGGAGCGCCTCGCCCCCGACCGTCTCGAAGTGTCCGACCGCACCACCCTGCGCTGGACGGGGGAGTGGGCGCGCCGCGCGCGGGTCCCCGCCGTGATGGTCTCCCACGAGGCGGCGGACGCGGTCATGCGGACCTGGGGGCTGCCGCCGCGCCTGGCCCGCCGTGCCGCCGACGCGCTCAACTCCCGTTCCGCGCACGCCTACGCGCGCGTGGTGTGCACGACGGCCTGGGCGGAGCGCGAGTTCGTACGCGTCGGCGCGGGCAATGTCGTACGCGCCCCACTGGGAGTGGATCTGGCCGACCGGCACCCGGGCCTGCGGGACCCGTGGACACGCGCACGCTACGCGCGCGTGGACGACGTGCTGCTCCTCCTGTGTTCACGGCTCTCCGTGGAGAAGCGGCCCGGTACGGCGCTCGACACGCTGGAGGCGCTGCGCGGGCGCGGGGTACCGGCGGTGCTCGTCGTCGCGGGCGACGGGCCGCTGCGGGCCCGGCTCGAACAGCGGGCACGTGAGCGGCGCCTGCCCGTGACGTTCCTCGGCCACGTCGCCGACCGCGCCGTGCTCGGCGCCCTCCAGGCCACGGCCGACGTGTGCCTGGCGCCGGGGCCCTGCGAGACCTTCGGACTCGCGGCACTCGAAGCCCTCGCGTGCGGGACACCGGTGGTGGCCAGCGCGTCGTCCGCGCTGCCCGAGATCGTGGGCGGCGCAGGCGCGGCGGCCGCCGACACGCCCCGTACCTTCGCCCACGCGGTACGGGCGGTCCTCGAACGCCCGGAACCCGCCCGGCGGGCGAGGGCACGCGCGCGTGCGGAGTGCTTCGGCTGGGATGCGGCCGTGGGGGCGTTCCTGACCGCGCACGAGGTGGAGGCCGGGCCCGGAGGCCCGGTCCCCGCGGCGGCCGTTCCCCGGTTCGGCGGGGTCGCCGCGGCGGCGGTGCGCGAACCGTTCGCATCTGCCGGACCGGTCGAACCGGTCGGACCGGTCCGACCGGTCGAAACCGTCGGACCGGTCGAACCGATCGAAACGGCCGAACCGGCCGAGCCTTCGAGTTCCGTCCGGAATGTCCCGTCCGGTCACGCCCCCGCCCAGAGCCCCGCCCCCACGAACCGCACCACGGTCCCCGGCACCGCCTGTGCCGCGGTCGTGAGGTCCGCTTCCCCGACGACGCCCACCACCGGGTAGCCGCCCGTGGTCGGGTGGTCGGCCAGGAAGACCACGGGGTGCCCGTCCGGGGGGACCTGGACGGCGCCGAGGACCATGCCCTCGCTGGGCAGTTCACCGGTCGTGGCGCGTTCCAGCGGAGGACCCTCGGTGCGCAGGCCGATGCGGTTGCTGGCGGACGACACGCGGTACGGGCGCGTGAGGAGCGTGCGCAGTGCCGCGGTGGTGAACCAGTCGGCGCGCGGCCCCGGCGTCGTACGGAGGATCAGCTCGCGCGGGGGCCCGGGCTGCGGAACGGTGTCCACGCGCGCGTGGCCGAGGGGTGCGACACCCAGCGGCAGGACCGCGCCGTCCGCGAGCGGCGGCGGACCGAGCCCGGAGAGCAGGTCGGTGGCGCGACTTCCGAGGACCGCCTCGACGGCCACGCCACCGCTGAGGGCGAGGTAACTGCGTACTCCGTAGACGGCGGGCCCCACCTCCAGGAGCGCGCCCGCGGGTACCCGCACGGCCGTGCCCCAGGCCGCCGCGCACCCGTCCACCGTCACCGCGCAGGGCGCCCCGCCCACGGCGACGGTGACCGCGCAACGGGGGCGCAGCGCACAGCCGTCGAGGGTGGTCTCCAGGGCCGCGGCGCCGGGCGGATTGCCGACGAGGCGGTTCACCAGTGCGGCGGCGGGACGGTCGAGGGCGCCCGAGCGCGGCACCCCGAGGTGGGCGTGTCCTGGCCGCCCTCCGTCCTGCACGGTGGTCAGCGCACCGGCACGTACGACCGCGAAGGCCCGGTCGGTCATCGGGCCTCCGGGACGAAGCGGACCCGTGTGCCCGGCGTGAGCAGCGCGGCCGGTACGCGCGCGTGGTCCCACAGCACGGCCTCCGTGGTGCCGATCAGCTGCCAGCCGCCGGGCGAGGCGCGCGGGTACACGCCGGTGTAGGGCCCGGCGAGGCCGACGGAGCCCGCGGGCACCGCCGTACGCGGAGTCGCCCGGCGCGGCACCTCCGGCACGCCTGCGAGGCCGGTCAGATAGCCGAACCCCGGGGCGAACCCGCAGAAGGCGACGCGGAACTCGGCCGCCGAGTGGATCCGGGCCACCTCCGGCACCGGCACACCCCACAGCGCCGCCACATCGGCCAGGTCGGGGCCGTCGTAGCGCACGGGGAGCGCCAGGACGTCCTCCGCGCGCGCGGTCAGCGGCGGGATCTCCCAGGAGGGCAGGCGGGCGGCCAGCCGACGCACCTCGTCGTGGCCGGGGAGGCCGTCGAGGAGCACCGTGCGCGCGGCGGGCACGATCTCGCGCACCTGGAGGTCCCCCGCGGCGCGGCGCCGCAGCAGCTCGGCGTGCAGGGCCGCCGCGGCGGTGCCGTCGGCCACCTCGACGAGCAGAGCCCGCTCACCCATGGGCAGGACCCTCACGCGAAGGCCTCCACCCGTACGCCCGCCGCCTCCAGGCCCGACCGGACCTGGCGGGCGAGTTCCACCGCCCCCGGCGTGTCGCCGTGCAGGCACAGCGAACGCGCCCGGACGGAGATCCGCCGCCCGCTGTGCGCGAGGACCGTGCCGGATGTCGCGAGCCCGAGGGACCGTTCGACGACCGTGTCCGCCGCCGTGACCACGGCGCCTTCGGTGCCGCGCGGCACCAGCGTTCCCCCGTCGGTGTACGCCCGGTCCGCGAACGCCTCCGTCACCACCGGGAGCCCGGCCTCGGCCGCTGCCTCCAGGAGCCGCGACCCGGGCAGCCCGAGCACGGGCAGCCCCGCCCCGGCGAGCCGCACCCCCTCCACGACGGCGGCCGCCTGCTCCCCGTCGTGGACCACGCGGTTGTACAGCGCGCCGTGCGGCTTCACGTACGCCACCGCCGCGCCGGCCGCCCGCGCGAACACCTCCAGGGCACCGATCTGGTAGGCCACCTCGGCGGCGAGTTCGGCGGCCGGCACGTCCATCGCGCGCCGGCCGAAGCCCGCCAGGTCGCGGTACGAGACCTGGGCGCCGATCCGTACCCCGCGCTCCGCCGCCTGCGCGCACACGCGCCGCATCGTCGCCGCGTCGCCCGCGTGGAAGCCGCAGGCCACATTGGCGCTGGTGACGACGGAGAGCAGCTCCTCGTCGTCGGTGAGCCGCCAGCGCCCGAAGCCCTCGCCCAGGTCGGCGTTGAGGTCGATCGAGGCCCAGGTCATGAACGTATCGCTCCTGTGGATGGGGTGCTCCATGGGGTTCCATGGGGTTCTCCATGAATTGTCCGCCGCCGGTCCGGGCGACGCGGTGCTGCTGCTCGCCGCCCGGTTCAGGCGACGCGGTACTGCTCGTCGCGGGCGTCGGTGAGGAACATCTGGCCCGGCGCGTGCGTGATCGCGAACGGTGGCCGCGACGCCATGACGGCCGCCTGCGGAGTCACCCCGCACGCCCAGAACACCGGGATGTCGCCGGGCTCGGCGGTCACCGGATCGCCGAAGTCCGGCTCCGCCAGGTCGGCGATGCCGAGGCCCGCCGGGTCGCCGCAGTGGACCGGGGCGCCGTGCACCGCGGGCAGCAGCGAGGTCTCCCGGATCGCCGCGGCGAGGTCCCCGGGCGGCACCGGGCGCATGGACACCACCATGGGCCCGCTGAGGCGCCCGGCGGCCCGGCACTGGCGGTCGGTGACGTACATGGCGACGTTGCGGCCCTGCTCGACGTGGCGCAGCGGCACACCGGCCGCCGAGAGGGCCCACTCGAAGGTGAAGCTGCAACCGATGAGGAACGACACCAGGTCCTCGCGCCAGTGCGCGAGGACGTCGGTCGGCTCGTCGGCGAGCTCACCGTCCGCCCACACGCGGTAGCGCGGCAGATCCGTGCGCAGATCGGCGTCCGGAGCCAGCGGCGTCGTCCAGGAACCCGCGTCGGTGACGTCGAGGACCGGGCACGGCTTCGGGTTGCGCTGGCAGAACAGGAGCATGTCGTACGCCCAGTCGGCGGGGACGGACACCAGGTTCGCCTGGGTGTGCCCCGGCGCCCAGCCGGTGGTCGGGCCGCTGCGGCCCGCGCGGAAGGCGGCGCGCGCCTCCCGCGGGCCCAGCGACGCGCGGGCGTCACGGGGGCTTCCGGTGCCTCCGTCGTACGTGGTCCCGGCGCTCACAGCAGTTCCCTCCCGCGTGTCTCGGGCAGCCCGAACAGGGCGATCACGGCCAGTGCGTAGCCGAACGCGCCGAAGATCAGGGCACCGCCCACGCCCCAGCTGTCCGCGAGGAAGCCTACGGTCGTCGGGAAGACGGCGCCCACCGCGCGGCCGGTGTTGTACGTGAAGCCCTGCCCGGTGCCGCGCACGGCGGCCGGGTACAGCTCGCTCAGGAAGGAACCGAAGCCGCTGAAGATCGCCGACATGCAGAAGCCCAACGGGAAACCGAGCACCAGGAGGAGGCCGTTGGCGCCGTCCGGGATGTTGGTGTAGGCGGCGATGCACGCGGCGGACAGGAAGGCGAAGAGGGTGATGTTGCGCTTCCGCCCCAGCTTGTCCGTCAGATAGCCGCCCGTCAGATAGCCGAGGAAGGCACCGGTGATGAGGAACGTCAGGTAGCCGCCGGTGCCGACCACGGTCAGCCCGCGGTCCTCCTTGAGGTAGGTGGGTACCCAGGTGGCCAGCGTGTAGTAGCCGCCCTGGACGCCGGTCGAGAGGAGCACCGCGAAGAGGGTCGTGCGCAGCAGGTCCGGCTTGAAGATGGCCGTGAACGAGCCCTTCTCCGTGCTGCGTTCCCGCTCGGCGGCTGCCTCCGGGGCGTCGTGCACGTGGCGGCGTACGTAGATGACGAGCAGCGCGGGCAGTGCACCGGTGAAGAACATCACGCGCCAGGCGATGTCGTCGTCCATGAACTGGAACACCAGGGTGTAGACGACCACCGCGAGGCCCCAGCCCACGGCCCAGGAGCTCTGGATCGCACCGAGCGTACGGCCGCGGTTCTTGGCGGTCGCGTACTCGGCGACCAGGATCGCGCCGACCGCCCACTCGCCGCCGAAACCGAGGCCCTGGAGGGCGCGGAAGACGAGCAGCGTCTCGTAGTTGGGCGCGAAGCCGCAGGCGACGGTGAACACCGCGTACGTGATCACGGTGATCATCAGGGCCTTGACCCGGCCGATCCGGTCCGCCACGACGCCCGCGACGGCGCCGCCCACCGCCGAGACCACCAGGGTGACGGTCGTGAAGAGGCCGGTCTGGCCGCTGTTCAGGCCGAAGTAGGCGGACAGCGCGACCATGCTGAGCGGCAGCGTGAAGTAGTCGTAGGAGTCGAGGGCGTACCCGCCGAAGGCGCCCGCGAAGGCCCGGCGGCCGCGCGGCCCGAGCGCCCGCAGCCAGCCGAACGCGCCGTCGTCGTCGGGGGGCCGGTCACCGTGCGGCTGGTCGTCCGCCTCGACGGCGGAGGGCGGTGGGGTCGTACTCATGGGCACCTCACAGAGGAGTCGGCGGTGCTGGAGGGTGCTTGCGGGATCTGAGCACAGGGCGGGCCCCGGTGGGGGAGTGGGCGACGCCTGCCGGACAACGTAGAGGATCGTTCAACGATCCCTCAATACCCATGTTGTCTCGTTCTTGTATCTGCGATTGAATCCGGGCATGGCTGAGGGCCCGGGCCCGGCTGGGGGCTCGGGTTCGGCTCAGGGCCTGGCTTGGTTGAGGGGATGACTGCTGACCATGGCTGAACTGAACGGTCTCGCCGACGATCGCGCGCTGCTCGGGCGCACGAGCACCGCGGAACGCGTCGCGGACATCCTCCGGAGCCGCATCGCGGAGGGGTACTTCCCGCCCGGCACCCGTCTTTCGGAGGACAGCATCGGCGGTGCGCTCGGGGTCTCCCGCAACACCCTGCGCGAAGCGTTCCGGCTGCTCACCCATGAGCGGCTGCTCGTCCACGAACTCAACCGCGGCGTCTTCGTGCGGGTCCTGAGCGTCGACGACGTCGAGGACATCTACCGCACCCGGCGCCTCGTCGAGTGCGCCGTGGTGCACGGCCTCGGACGCCCGCCGTACGCCGTGGACGGGCTCGCAGCCGCGGTCGCCGAGGGCAGGGCCGCCGCGAGCAGACAGGACTGGAAGGGCGTCTCCACGGCCAACATCCACTTCCACCGGGAACTCGTCGCACTCGCCGGCAGCGCCCGCACCGACGAGCTGATGCGCAGCGTCTTCGCCGAACTGCGGCTCGCCTTCCACGTGGTGGACGACCCGCGCCTCCTCCACGAGCCCTATCTCGTACGCAACCAGGAGATCCTTCAGGCCCTGCGGTCCGGCCTCGGTCCGAAGGCGGAACGGCTGCTCGCCGTGTACCTGGACGACTCGCTCAAGGGGCTTGTCGACACGTATGCGGGTCGGGTGGCGGGGAGCGGTAGCGGCGGCGGGGCGGGCTGAGGCACAGGCGCCGCGGGAGCGTCGGGGCGGGCGGGGCATCTGCGTCGTTTCGACCGTTGTCAGACCGAGGACCTAGTCTGTGCACCGTGACTTCGCCTGCCGTACCGGACCCCGTTCCGTCCCAGCTCAGCGCGGGGCCGCGGCCCGCTCCGGGCCCGGCCGCCGACGAGGGCCTGGCGCGGCGCCTGCGCGCGCTCGCGTGCACGGCCCCACTGCACGACCTCGACGCCCGCAAGGTGAACCTGGCGGGGGAGTATGCGGTGTACGCGATGGCGGAGGTCGCCCTGTCCGCCATCGACCTCGTCACGCTGAACATGGACTTCGACACGGGCGCCGACCACGAGCAGATCGTGGCGAGGCTCCTGCCGCGCGTCGCCGCCCAGGCCCCGCGGCGCCCGGCCACCGAGCACGAGCGCGTCGCCCGCTGGGTCCTGGAGAACCTGATCAACGTGGGCAGTGTCGACCGCGGCTTCCGCGCGGTGTACGGCACATTCGGCGCGGACGGCACCTACGTACGGCGTGACTACGACTTCAAGCTGATCGAAGAAGTGCCGGGCTACGGCGGCGGAGTGTGTCTGCGCACCACCGACGAGGCGGTGAACGTCCTCGTGGGCGCCCTCGACACGGACGTCACGAGCGCCCAGATCGCCGCCGAGGTCAAACTGGAGGTCCTGATCAGCCGGGGCCGCCTCGCCGACGCCCAGCTCGCAGCCGAGCAGGCGCGGTACCGCACGGTGCAGTATTCGGAGACGCTCCGCAAGGCCCTGGACGCCACCCGGCGCAACGTCCGCGCGGTGGACTGGCTCAAGGCCGTCCCCGACATGATCGCCGAGGCCCTCGACCACGTGGCCGACCGCTATCGCCACGAGAACGCGATCCTGACCAACATCCGCAAGGCGCGCGACGAGTCCGAGGACCCCGAGCAGAAGCGCCGCGCCGCCGAGCTCGTCGACATCGTCAAGGACTGCATCCGCCGCCACACCCAGTTGCAGTCCCGGCTCCTCGAAGCGGGCCCGCTGTTCCGCGCGGAGCAGGACCGGCAGGCCTTCGCGACCCCCACCGCCCGCGCGGGGCTCGATCTGTACGGCCAGCTGGTCGCGCCCCTCCTGCCGCTGCCCGCCGAGCAGGCGACCCGGGTGACGGACGCCTTCTTCGCCCGCGGGACGGGCCTGCGCACACCGGTCTCGGTGCGGGTCGCCGACCTCGTGGACATACTGCTCACGCCCCCGCAGGAGCGCGAGCACCTGGGCGCGGAGATGCCCGAGCCCGACCTCGTCGCCACCCCCGACGACAGCCGCTTCAGCGAGGAGCAGCTGGCGAGCGCCATGGAACTGCTCGCGCTGCCGCCGGACGCGCCGCGGCGGCTCTCCGGGCTGCTCGCCGACGCCCGCCGCCGCGACCCCGAACTGCCGTATCTGGTGGCCCTCCTGGCCGTCCACGCCGCGAGCCCGCCGGTGGGCACGGCCTACCGCCAGGGCGAGCAGCGACTGCTGTTCGCGGTGGACGACGGCACCGAACTGGACGACCAGGAGTTCGGCGGTGCCGACCTCATCGTCGGGACGGCGCTCCTGGACGCCGCGGGGATGGCGGCCGACCGGACGGAGGCGGCGTGATGCCCGCGCCGCCCGCGTCCCGTGCCGCCCGCCCCGTCGTACGACGTGCGGGACGCCTCCCACGGCAGCAGCGCGTACGGCGGCCCCTCGTACGGCGGCACCCCGTAGGGGACCACCCCGTACGGAAGTACCTCGCACAGCAGCGCCCCGTACGGGAGCACCCCGTACGGGAGCACCCCGTACGGGAGCACCCCGTACGGGAGCACCCCGTACGGGAGCACCCCGTACGGGAGCACCCCGTACGGAAGCACCTCGCACAGCAGCACCCCGCATGGAAGTACCCCGTACAGCAGCACCCCGTACGACACCCTGACCGCATCAAGGAGTCCCAGCCGTGACCGATCACCCCGCAGAGCACGCCGCGTGGGGCGAGCCGGACGTCACCGCGGCACCGGGGGCAGCGCCCACCGGAGCCACCGCCCCCGCCGTCACCCCCGCGGACGCCGCCGACGCGGCCCGCCTGGTCGCGTTCGGGCTCCAGCCCAAGCTCCAGCCCGCGCGCGATCAGGAGTACGGCGAACTTCTGCGCAGGTACCGCGAGGACCCGCCCTTCGCCCGGCTCGCCGACGCCGTCGCCACCGGGCTCGGGCTCGTCGTCCTGGAGGTGTCCCCCCGCGCGGGCATGGCGGTGACCGCCGACGAGGACTCCGTGTTCGCCGTCCGCATGGGCGACTACGCCCGCCGCGCCGCCGCCGACTCCACCGACCGCTTCCTGCACGGCCTCGCCCACCTCGCCGTCGCCGCCATGGCCTTCCCGCGCCCGGAGGACCTCGCCGACGACGGCTACATCGGCCGCGTCACGGTCAACGGCGTCGACGCCTTCGTACGGCAGGCCTGCCGCCGCCTGGAGGAGCGCGCCGAGGAGCAGGGCGAGAACACCGACCCCGCGACGGACGCGCCGGGGCTCGAGTCGGCCTGGCGGATCTGGTCCCGCCGCAGCTCCACGGGGGCCACCAAGGACGCGCGCAGGCTCGCCGGTTCGACCACGGGCATCGTCGGCAAGGCCGCCGCCTTCCTCACCGACTCCGGCTTCCTCCAGCGCACCGGCGACGACTCCGGAGGCACCTACCGCACCACGGCGAGATACCAGCTCCAGGTCCGCGACATGGCGGGCACCGCCGCCATGGCCGAACTCCTCGAACTCGGCGTCGTCCCCGTCACCGACGGCTCCGCGACCCTGCTGCCACCCGACGACACCGACGACCTGGAGCTGGCCGCCGACGCGGGACTGCCGTTCCACTCCTGACGCACCTGACGCACCTGATACGCCTGGCACGCCTGACCACCCGGCACGCACCGCCGAGTGAGCAGCACCCCGCACCACCCCCGCACCACCCCCGCACCACCCCTGAGTCCCCCTAAGTCCGCACGACTTACGACGAGAGTCCGCCGCCATGTACGAGCTGTCCCGGGTCCGCCTCTACTCCATCGGCCCTGCCGGTGCGCGCTACGCCGACACCGTGCTGGACCTGCGCGGTGTCGGTGACGTGGTGCCCGACCCCGCGCCCGCGCAGGCGGAGTTCTTCGAGGAGGAGCCCGTGGGGCCGCCCCGCCGCCCGGCGCCCGCGGGCGTGCTCTTCCTGGAGAACGGCGGCGGCAAGTCCGTCCTGCTCAAGCTGATCTTCTCCGTGATGCTGCCCGGCCACCGGAACACGCTGGGCGGCGCCAGCTCCGGCGTGCTGCGCAAGTTCCTCCTGGCCGACGACTGCGGACACGTCGCCCTGGAGTGGCAGCACACGCTGACGGGCGAGTGCGTCGTCGTCGGCAAGGTGAGCGAGTGGCGCGGACGGCAGGTCTCCAACGACCCGCGCAAGTTCGCGGAGGCCTGGTACTCCTTCCGGCCGGGCCCCGGCCTGAGCCTGGACTCGCTGCCGGTCGCCGAGTCCACCGCGGTGCGGGCACCCGTCGAGGGCGCGTCCGGCGCCCAGGGGAGGCGGCGCACCATGAAGGGCTTCCGGGACGCCCTGACGGACGCCGTGAAGGCGTACCCGCACCTCGAAGTGCACTGGGAGGAGATCCACGACCGCTGGAACGAACACCTCGGGGACCTGGGACTCGACCCCGAACTGTTCCGCTACCAGCGGGAGATGAACGCCGACGAGGGCGAGGCCGCCGGCCTCTTCGCCGTCAAGAAGGACTCCGACTTCACCGACCTGCTGCTGCGCGCGGTCACCGACACGCGCGACACGGACGGCCTCGCCGACCTCGTGCACGGCTTCGGCAACAAGCTGGGCCGCCGCGCCGAGCTGATCGCCGAACGCGACTTCACCGCGGGCTCCGTGGACCTGCTCGGCCGCATCGTCGACGCAGCCGACACCCGGGCACGCGCGCGTGACGTGCACGCGGGCGCCGAGCGCCGCACCCGCAGCCTGGCCCGCCGTCTCTCCGCCCGCGCCGTCGAGGAGCGGGGCCGCGCCGCCGAACTGGCCGAACAGGTCACAACGGCCGCCCACACGGTCACCGCCGCCGAGCAGTCCCGCGGCCGGTCCGCGCTGATCGCCGCCGAACTCGCCTACCGGCACGCCTCCCTGGCGCTCACCGTCGCCGAGAAGGCCGCCGCCGCCCAGCGCAGGGAGCTCGCCGACGCGCGCACCCTGCACTCCGCCTGGCAGGCCGCCGAAGCCGTCCTGCGCCACCGTGCCGCCGCCGACCGCTCCGCGCGCGTGGCCGTCGCGATCCGCGAGGCCGAGCGGGACGCCGCCCCCGCGCTCGCCGCCCGAGCCAAGGCCGCCGCCGACCTCGTCCACGCCCTGCACACCGCGGCCGAGGGCGCCGAGTCCCTGGCCAACGAGGAGGAGGAGCGCTCCGCCGCGCTCCAGGAGTCCGGCGAGAGTGCGCACCGCGACGCCACCGCCGCCGCGACCGAGGCACAGCGCGTCCGCAGCGAGTCCGGGCACCTGCGCCAGCGCCTGGCCGAGGTCGAGCAGGAGACCGACGAAGCCGTCCGCGCGGGCTGGCTCGACGACAGCGCGCCCGACGCCGACCCGGCCCGCGCCGCCCTCGCCGCGAGCGACGCCGAGAAGTCGGCGGTCGCCGCCTGGGACGAGGCGCGGGAGGCCGCCCGCCGCGCCGCCGACCACGCCAAGGAGGCCGCCGGGGTCGAGGCCCGTGCCGAGCTGACGGCAGCCCGCGCGGCGGACGCGGCGACCGCCGCCGAGCAGGCGTACGACGCGGAGCAGCGCACCGCCGAGTCCCTCGCACGCGAGGAGCGGCTCGCCGAACTCCTCGGCCTGCCGGGCGCGTACGGGGCCCGGAGCACGGCGGCCGGTGTGCCGGGGCCCCGCCACGCGGATGCCGGGGCGGAGCGGGGCGGTAGCCCTGCGGGGAGCGGCTTCGCGGGCATCGGCGCGCAGGACTCCGGTACGGCCGCAGGCACTGGCAGTGGCACCGGGACGGCCGGAGGCACCGGGACGGGCGTCGGCGCCGGGCCGCAGGCCGTGCCCGCGTCGGTGGGCCCCGCGGGCGGGCACACCGCGCGCGAAGGCGCCCACCCGGACGGCTCGTACGCCTCGGCCGCCGTAGGCCCGGCGAGCCAGACCCCTCTCACCTCCGCGGAGCTCGACCGCGGCGCCGACGACCTGAAGACGCTCCTCGACGACGGAGTGGCCGCCGCCGAACGGCAGCTGTTCGAGCTGCGGACGGCCGCCGCCGACGACTCCCGCATCCTCGCCGCGCTGGGCGACGGTGGCCTGCTGCCGCCGGGCCCCGACGTCCTCGCCACCGTCGAGTTCCTCGGCGAGCAGGGCATTCCGGCCCTCCCCGGCTGGCGGTACCTGGCGCAGGCCGTCGACCCCGCGGACCACGCGCGCGTGCTCGCGGCCCGTCCCGAGCTCGTCGACGGCGTCGTCATCACCGACCCGGACACGCACGCCCGCGCGCGTGAGGCACTCGCCGGTGCCGCGCTCCTGCCGCGTTCGACCGTGGCCGTGGGCACGGCGGCCGCGCTCCTCGCACCGACACCGGGCGAGGCCTCCGAGGACGGCGCCGTCTTCCTCGTACCGCCGAACCCGGCCATGCACGACGAGCACGCGGCCGACGAGGAGCGCCGGGCCCTGCGCGCCCGCGCCACCAGCCGCGACGACGAGATCCGCGCCCTGGCCCAGCGCCTCGCCAAGGACCGGGAGCTGGCCGCGCGGCTCGCCTCCTGGCGGGCAGGGTGCCCCGCGGGGCGCCTCGCCGAGCTCGCCGACGCCGCGCGCGATGCGCGTGCCTTTGCCGAGGAGGCGGAGGCCGAACTGACCGAGGCTCGCACCGCGCGCGCCGAGGCCGACGAGGCCGCCGCCGACGCCGCCCGCGTACGCGACGAACGCCAGGACGCCGCCCAGCGCGCCCGCCGCGCCGCCGACGCGCTCGCCGGACTCGCCTTCCGTCTGCGCGAGCGCTCCCGCTGGGGGGCGCAACTGCGGGAACTGGCCGACGACGCCGCCGAGTCGGAGGCCCGCGCCCAGACCTGCCTCGACCGGGCCCGCGCCGCGGACGAGGACCGGCGCGCCGCCCAGCGCGCAGCCGACGACGCCCGCCGTACGGCGCGCGCCCTGCGCGCCGAGCGCGCCGAGATCGCGGGCGCCCCCGAAGACGTCGCCCTGGACCAGGAAGGCCCCAAGACGTCGCTGCCCGCACTCCGCGAGGCCTACCGCGCGGCGTCGCAGCTCTACGAGAAGGTCGGTGTCGGCGCCGACCTGCGCGCCGAGCAGGCGCGCGCCGAGAGCGACGAGAGCGCCGCGCTCGCCGAGCTCGACCGGCTCAGCAACAAGGTGCGCACCCGCGCGGCCCAGCTCCTCGAAGGCACCGACGGCGCCGACGGACCCTCACGGCAGGCCGCGGCGGCCCGCGCGGAGGCCCAGGTCCAGCTCATCGAGACGCGGGCCTCCAACGCCAGCGAACAGCTCGGCAGGCTGCGCGGCGAGGCCGAGCGGCTCGCCCCCGAGGACGGCGACGCGCACACCGACCTGCCCGAAGAACTCGTGCCCGTCGACGCCGAGCAGGCCCAGGTGCTGCTGCGTACCGCGACGACCGAACTCGCCGAGCGCACCGAGGCCCTCGGCCGGGCCAAGGAGGCGCACGCCGCGCTCCTGCGCACCCACCGCGTCACGGAGGACGCGGCGGGAGGCTTCGAGGAGACGGCGGCGCTCCTGCGCGACCTGCTGCGCGAGCACCACGACGCCGCCGAGGACGAGAAGCAGCCCGCGTCCTACCCGGGTGCCCTGGAGGAGGCCCGCCGGGCCGCCGCCGAGGCCCGCCGCTCCCTGCGCGGCTGCGCCGCCGACCTGTCCACCGCCGAGTCGGCCGTCCGCGAGGCCTCGGACATCCTCGTCCGGCACGCCAACGCCACCCGGTACGAGCAGGTCCGCACCCCCGCCCGCCAGCAGATCCGCGAACTGCCCGCCTCCGCGCTGCCCGAGCACGCCAAGAAGTGGGCCGACGCCTTCGCACCCCGCCTGCGCGTGCTCACCGACGAGCTCGAACAGCTGGAGCGCAACCGCGACAGCATCGTCGACCGGCTGCGCGGCCTTGTCGAGTCCTCCCTCGCCACGCTCCGCTCCGCGCAGCGGCTCTCCCGGCTGCCCGAGGGCCTCGGCGAGTGGTCGGGCCAGGAGTTCCTGCGCGTCCGCTTCGAGGAGCCGGACCAGGCGACGCTCGCCGAGCGCCTCGGCGAGGTCATCGACGACGCCACCCGCGCGGCCGTCAAGAAGAACTCCGACCTCCGAAGGGACGGCATGTCGTTGCTGCTCAGAAGCGTTCAAGCCGCCCTGGAGCCGCGCGGGGTGGCCGTGGAGATCCTCAAGCCGGACGCGGTGCTGCGCGCCGAGCGGGTGCCGGTGGGGCAGATGGGCGACGTGTTCTCCGGAGGCCAGCTGCTCACCGCGGCCATCGCCCTGTACTGCACGATGGCGGCCCTGCGCTCGAACGACCGCGGCCGCGACAAGCACCGGCACGCCGGCACGCTGTTCCTGGACAACCCCATCGGCCGCGCCAACGCGACGTACCTCCTGGAGCTCCAGCGCGCCGTCTCGGACGCCCTCGGCGTGCAGCTCCTGTACACGACCGGCCTGTTCGACACGACGGCGCTCGCGGAGTTCCCGCTGGTGATCAGGCTCCGCAACGACGCGGACCTGCGCGCGGGCCTGAAGTACATCAGTGTCGAGGAGCACCTGCGGCCGGGCCTGCCGCAGGAGCAGCAGGCGCCGGCCGGGGAGACGGTGCACGGGGAGATCACAGCGACACGGATGTTCAAGAAGCCTGCCGCCGCGGGGTGAAGCGGCGGCTGGCGCGGTCCCTGGGCGGCCGCGCGAGCCGCGACGGGGCCGCTCACGCGGCCAGGTGCCGGACGAGCCAGTCGTGGAAGATCCCGATGTGGTGCTCCGTCGGCACCAGGACCCCGCCGGTGCGGTACGCGCGTGAGCCCATCGCGGGCTGGGTGCGCTCACAGGCCGCGAAGTCCTGCTCGTTGACCCGGTGGAACAGCTCCGCCGACTTCGACACGTCGGCCCCGGCCGCGACGACGTCGGGTGCGTACAGCCAGTCGCACTCGACGACCGTGCGGTCGACCGCCAGCGGGAACATCCGGTGCAGGATCACGTGGTCCGGTACGAGGTTGACGAACACGGCCGGTTTCACGGTGATCGCGTAGTAGCGGCGGTCCTGGTCGTCGGAGACCCCCGGGAGCCGGCCGAAGCCCGCGCTGCCGTCCACCGTGAAGCCGTCGACCTCGTCCCCGAACGCGGCGCCGTGACCCACGTAGTACTGCGCGGCGAAGCCCTCGGCGAACTCCGGGAGCACCTCCGTCAGTTCGGGGTGGATGGTCGCGCAGTGGTAGCACTCCATGAAGTTCTCGACGATCAGCTTCCAGTTGGCCCGCACGTCGTAGCGGACGCGGTGGCCGAGGGCGAGGTCCTCGGTGCGGTAGCGCTCGATGGACGCGGGGTCGCCGAGGCGCTCCACGGCCTCGCCGATCACCGTGTCCTCGAAGGACGGCGGTTCGTCGGCCAGGCACACCCATGCGTAGCCGAGCCACTCCCGCAGCGCGACCTCGACCAGCCCGTACGCGGAGCGGTCGACGTCCGGCATCCGCGTCAGGTTCGGCGCCGCGATCAGGCGGCCGTCCAGGCCGTACGTCCAGGCGTGGTACGGGCACTGGAGGCCGCGCCGGACCGTACCGGCCTCCTCGGTGCACAGCCGGGCGCCCCGGTGGCGGCACACGTTGAGGAAGGCGCGCAGGGCACCGTCCCTGGCGCGGGTGACCAGTACGCTCTCGCGGCCGACCTGGACGGTGCGGTACGCGCCGGGCCCGTCGAGGTCGGCGGCGCGCACGGCGCAGCACCACAGGGCTTCGAAGAGGCGCTCCTGCTCCTGTCCGAAGACGCCGGGGTCGGTGTAGTAGTGGCCGGGCAGCGTCGCGATGAGGCTCGCGGAGACCTCTGTCGTCACGTCCGTACTCCTGGAACGGGCGCCGCGGCGGGCGCGGGGCCGAGCGGGCCGGTGATGCGGGCGGGGTCGAACAGGCCGATGGGGTGCGCGGTGGTGCCGTCGAGCGCCAGATCGGCCACGATCTCACCGACCACCGGTACGAACTTGAAGCCGTGCCCGGAGAACCCGCAGGCCACCGTCACCGACTCCGGGTGCGCGGGATGGCGCGTGATGACGAAGTGCTCGTCGGGGGTCGTTGTGTACATGCAGGTCGCGGCCTTCAGGAGGCGTCCGGGCAGCAGCGGTATGTGCCGCGACATGTGGTCGGCCATCGCCGCGACCTCGTGCGCGTGGACCGTGCGGTCGATGGTCTCCGGAGTGCAGACGTCGCCCTTCCTGAAGAAGGCGACCTTCACACCGAGGTCGGGGCCGTCGATCGAGGGGAAGCCGTAGGCCTGGACGCCTGCCGCGTTCTCCCAGACGTAGATCGGATGGTGCTCCGGCAGGAACGGGCCGACGCCGCCCTTCGGCTGGAACCAGTACATGATCTGCCGCTCGATGGTGAACGGCACCCCGAGGTCCGCGAGCAGCCCCGGCGCCCAGGCTCCCGGGCAGATCACCAACTGTCCCGCCGTGTAGGTGTCGTCGGCGGTGTGCACGCGCACGCCGCCGCCGCACGGCTCCCACCGCGTGAGCGGCTCCTCGAAGTGGAGGTCAGCGCCTTGGCGGGTGGCGCACTGGAGGTGTGCGGCGACCGTGTTCTCGGGGCGGACGAGACCGGCGCGCTCTTCGTAGAGGGCCACTTCGTCGTCGCGCGGTGTGAGCGTCGGGAAGCGGCGGCGGATCTCCCGGGCGTCGAGCATCTCGTGCGGCAGCCCCCAGGTCTCTGCCGAGAGGCGTGCCCCGGAGACCACGCGTCCGTCCGGTCTGCCGACCATGACTCCGCCGCACAGGGTGGCGATGTCGCGGCCGGTGTCCTGTTCGAGCTTTGCGTAGAGTTCGTACGCGCGCAGGAGCAGCGGTACGTAGGCGGGGTCCTCGAAGTACGACTGCCGGGTGACGCGCGAGCCGCCGTGACTGGAGCCGCGCTGGTGCACGGGCCCGAACTTCTCCAGGCCGAGGACGCGGGCCCCGCGCGCGGACAGATGGTGGGCGGCGGCACTGCCCATGCCGCCCAGGCCGATCACGATCACGTCGTAGGTGGGGGTTACGGGGGACACTGTGGCCTCCTCGGGCACGGGACCAGGACCTGATGGGGCAACGGGAGCAGCACTCGATGGGGCGGGGGGCCGGCGCTCGACGGGGCACGGGGTCGGCGCCCGACGAGGCGCGGGGCTAGCACCTGATGCGCGTCATCTGCGGGTCGAAGAGCGGTTCGTCGGCGACGGTCGCTGGCACCTTCTCGCCGAAGTACTCGATGGCGACGCCCGTACCGGCGGCCAGCGGTGGCAGCCAGGCGTACGCGACACAGCGGCCCAGGGTGTAGCCGTACGCGGCGCTGGTCACGTATCCCGCCGGGAATCCGGGGGCTGTGGCGGCGCCGCTCGCGTACACCGGCTCCTTGCCGAGGACGACGGCGGCGGGGTCGTCGAGGAGGAGGGCGGTGAGCTTCCGGGTGGCGGGGCCGCGTCGCGCGAGCGCCTCGCGGCCCACGAAGTCGCCCTTGTCCATGCGCACGGCGAATCCGACGCCCGCCTCGTACGGATCGTGTTCCGCTGTCATGTCCTGGCCCCAGGCGCGATATCCCTTCTCCAGGCGCAGGCTGTTGAAGGCGCTGCGGCCCGCGGCGATCACCCCGAGGTCCCGTCCCGCGTCCCACAGCGTGTCCCACAGCCGAAGCCCCAGGTCGGCACTGGTGTACAGCTCCCATCCGAGCTCGCCCACATAGCTCAGACGCATCGCCGTCACCGGCACATGGCCGAGGTGGGTCCGCCGTGCCTTGAAGTACCCGAACGCCTCGTGGGAGAAGTCGTCGCGGGTCAGCGGCTGGACGAGCGCGCGGGCGAGCGGCCCCCAGACACCGACGCAGCATGTCCCTTGGGTGATCTCCCTGATGTGGACGTCGTCGGGAGCGTGCGACTGTAGCCAGGTGAGATCGGCGGGGGAGTTGGCGCCGATCTGGAAGTGGCCGGGGGCGAGCCGCGCCACGGTCAGGTCGGAGCGGACGCCGCCCGCCTCGTCGAGAAGGAGGGTGTAGGTGACCGAGCCGGGCTTCTTGCGCAGATTGTTGCTGGTCATGCGCTGAAGGAACCCCAGGGCGCCGGGGCCGGTGACCTCGAGGCGGCGCAGGGGCGTCATGTCGTACAGCGCGACCCGCTCCCGGGTGGCCCGCGCCTCGGCGGCGGCGACGGGCGACCAGTGGCGGCCCGACCACTCGTCCCGCGGGGGCACGTCCAGGCCGGTGGTGAGCGCGGCGTTGGCCTCGTACCAGTGGGGCCGTTCCCAGCCGCCGCTCTCCAGGAACACCGCGCCCAGCTCGCGCTGGCGGGCGTAGAAGGGGCTGACGCGCAGCGGACGCGGCTCGGCGACGGGCTGCAACGGATGAATGACGTCGTACACCTCGACGAACTGCCTCACCCCGCGTTCGGCGATGTACGCGGGGGAGCGCTGGGCGTCCTCGAAGCGGGTGGGGTCGCAGTCGTGGACGTCGGTGGTGGGCCTGCCGTCGACCATCCACTCGGCGACCGCCTTGGCCACACCCGCGGAGTGCGTGACCCAGACGGCCTCGGCGAGCCAGAAGCCGCGCAGCGCGGGGGTTTCACCGAGCAGCGGCATGCCGTCGGGGGTGAAGGAGAAGACGCCGTTGAAGCCCTCCTCGACGGCGGACTCCTTGAGGGCGGGCAGCAGTCCGCAGCAGTCCTGCCAGCTGGGCGCGAAGTCCTCCTCGGTGAACGGACAGGAGGACGGCATGGCAAGGCCCTCGGCGACGGCCTCGTCGTACGAGGGCACGGTGAACGGGTCGACGGGAAGGGGACGGTGGGCGTAGGAGCCGATACCGACGCGGTCGGTGTGCTCGCGGAAGTACAGGTCGCGGTCCTGGAAGCGGAGGACGGGCCGGGACGCCTCGGTGCGCGGGTCGTTCGCCCCGGCGAGCTCGGGCAGCGGCCGGGTCAGCGCGTACTGGTGGGCGAGGGGTTGCAGCGGTACGTCGACGCCCGCCATGCGCCCGATCACAGGCCCCCAGAAGCCCGCCGCCGACACGACGTGGTCGGCGGGGAAGGTTCCGCGGTCGGTGACGACTCCGGTGACGCGGTCCTCGGCGCGCTCGATGCCGGTGACCGTGTGCCGGTCGAGGAACCGGGCGCCGCGACGGGTGGCCCGGTCGAGCTGGGCACGGCAGGCGAGCACGGCCCGGGCCAGACCGTCGTCGGGGGTGTACAGACCGCCGAGGACCTGACCGGAGTCGAGCAGGGGCCACAGCTCCTTGCAACGCACGGCGTCGACGAGTTCGGCCCGGACGCCCCAGGACGCGGCGAGCCCCGCCCTGCGGTGCAGGTCGGCCCAGCGTTCCTGGGTGGTGGCGAGTTCCAGGCCGCCGACCGGGTGGAAGCACGGCAGCCCGTCCACGGACAGGGAAGCGAATTTCCGCACGGTGTAGGCAGCGAACTCACTGAGCGTCCTCGACGGACCGGTCTGGAAGACGAGCCCCGGAGCGTGGGAGGTGGAGCCGCCCGGTGCGGGCAGCGGGCCCTGTTCGAGGACGGTGACATCGGTCCAGCCGCGGGCGGTCAGTTCGTCGGCGAGGGAACACCCGACGATGCCCGCCCCGACGATGACGACGCGAGGGGAGGTTCCGGCCGTGGCGGCGGGCAGGTGGCCGGTCACAGGACCACCACCGATCGCAGCACTTCGCCGCGGCGCATCCGGGCGAACGCCTCCTCGACGTCGGCGAGCGCGATCTTCTCGGTCACGAAGGCACCGAGGTCGAGCCTGCGGCTGAGGTACTGGTCGACCAGGAGCGGAAAGTCCCGGGTCGGCAGGCAGTCGCCGTACCAGGACGACTTGAGGGCGCCGCCGCGCGAGAACAGGTCGAGCAACGGGAGTTCGACGGACATCGCCGGGTCGGGCACACCGACCTGGACGAGCACACCGGCGTGGTCGCGCATGTAGAAGGCCTGCTTGTAGGTCTCCGGTACGCCGACCGCGTCGATGGCGACGTCGACGCCGAAGCCCCCGGTGAGGCCGCGGACCGCCGCGACGGGTTCGGTGCCACGGGAGTTGACCGTGTGGGTCGCCCCGAACCGGGTCGCGCCGTCGAGTTTCGCGTCGTCGATGTCGACGGCGATCACGCGCCGCGCCCCGGCGTGCGAGGCCCCGGCGATCGCGGCACAGCCGACGCCGCCGCAGCCGATGACGGCGACCGTGTCACCGCGGCCCACGTCTCCGGTGTTCACGGCCGCCCCGTACCCGGCCATGACGCCGCAGCCGATCAGACCCGCCGCTTCCGGGCGGGCCGCCGGATCGACCTTCACGGCCTGCCCCGCGGCGACGAGCGTCTTCTCCGCGAACGCGCCGATCCCGAGGGCGGTGCTGAGCGGAGTGCCGTCGACAAGCGTCATGGGCTGTGCCGCGTTGCGGGAGTCGAAGCAGTACCAGGGCCGGCCGCGAAGACAGGAGCGGCACGTGCCGCAGGGTGCGCGCCAGGCGATGACCACGTAGTCGCCGGGCCGCAGCCCGCCGGCGTCGGGGCCGACCGCCTCGACGGTACCGGCGGCCTCGTGTCCGAGCAGGAACGGGAAGTCGTCGGAGACCGCGCCCTCCCGGTAGTGCAGATCGGTGTGGCAGACCCCGCAGGCCCCCACGGAGACAAGTGCCTCTCCCGGTCCGGGATCCGGCACGACGATCGTCTGCACCTCGACGGGTGCGCCCTTCTTCGCGGCGACGACGCCACGGACCTCGTGTGGCACGGCAAGGCTCCTCGACTTTGGGCCGTCTGTTGCGTAATCCACGGTCTGTTGCGCTATGAGAGACATCGTGGAAGTCGCATCAACGAGCCGTCAAGGGGCCGGAGTGGACACCGGCAAAACGCTCCGGAAGTCGCGAAAGGGCCTGGCAACCGGCGAGCGCGGAGGTGGGAGCGGGGGGTTCCGCGCTGGATCTCGGGGTGGGCCCGGCTCCGGAGCCCCGGGGCGCACCCCGGCTCCGGAGACCCGAGGCGAGTCCGGTCCCCGGCTCCGCTGGTGGACGCGGTCCCGGACCCGAGGCGTGACGCGTGGGGCGTGGCGCTGAGGCGTGGGGACAGGGGTGGGGGAACGGGGAGCGTGGATGGGGCGGCGCGGACGGGGCGTGGGGGAGCGTGGACGGCGCGGACGGGAGATGGGGGATGGGGGATGGGGGATGGAGGAGCGTGGACGACGCGGCACGGACGGGGGACGGGGGACGGGGGACGGGGGACGGGGGAGCGTGGACGGGGGGCTGTCGATCGGCGCCCCGGGGGCTCAGAAGCCGTAGCCCATCCGCCGCGACAGCTCCACCGCCGCCGCGACCGTGCGCTTGGCCAGTTCGGTGAGCCGGTCCTCGGTCAGCCGGTACACGGGACCGGAGGCGCTCAGCGCGCCGATGACCTTGCCGTCGTGCGCGCGCACCGGCGCCGCCACCGCGGCAAGGCCCACCTCCAGCTCCTCCACGGCGATCGCGAAGCCCTGGTGCACGACGGCCTCCAGATCGCGGCGCAGCGCCACCGTCCCGGTGACCGTGTGGTCGGTGATGCGCGGCAGCGTGCGTGCGAGCAGGCCTTCGCGCAGGGTCGTCGGAAGGTGCGCGAGGAGCACCTTTCCGCTGGACGTGGCGTGCAGCGGAGTGCGTCGGCCGAGCCAGTTCTGGGCCGTCACGGAGGCGGGCCCGCGGGCCTGCATGATGTTGACCGCGGCGTCGTCGTCGAGCACGGCGATGTTGACCGTCTCGCCGAGTTCGTCGGCGAGTTCGCGGCAGACGGGGCCGCCCTCCTGGGAGATGTCCATGCGCACGGCCGCGGCCCCGGCGAGACGCAGCACGCCCGCGCCGAGGAAGTACTTGCCGCGGTCCTTCGCCTGACCGACGAGCCCGCGGTTCTCCAGGACCCCGAGCAGCCGGAAGGCCGTCGACTTGTGCACCCCGAGCTCGTCGGCGATCTCGGTGACGCCCGCCTCGCCGAGCCGGGCGAGGATCTCGAGGACGCTCACCGCGCGGTCCACGGACTGGACGGAACCGGCGGGCGCCTTCGCCTCGCGCGGCTTTTCCGGCTCGTCCCGCTGCGCCCCACGGCGCTGCTCCCGGGGTGCTCCCTGGCGGGGCTCCCCGCTCTGGCCAGGCTCTTTCCGCGTGCGGGTCATATCTCAACTCTCACCACTCGGCGGCCACTCGAAGCCGCGTCCCTGGGAGGCCCTTGACGCGATGGGCTTCCCACCGGATTCTGTTGCGCGTAGCGCTCTCTGGTGCGCCATATGAAACTGCATGCTAGCGAAGAGTCCCTCGCCCAAACCGTGCCGATGAACCGGCCGACCGATCCAGAGGAGGGCACGTGATTCCCGTCTGCCGCATCGAAGACCTCCCCGCGGGCGAGTCCGTCCGTCTCGACACCACACCGCCCGTCGCGGTGTTCAACGCGGACGGCACGCTGTACGCCGTCGACGACACCTGCACTCACCAGGACGCCTCCCTGTCCGAGGGCTGGCTGGAGGGCTGCCTGGTCGAATGCCCCCTGCACGCGGCCACCTTCGATCTCCGCACCGGCGAGCCGACGTGTCTGCCCGCCCGTCGCGCGGTGCGCACCCACCGCGTGAGCGTGGTCGACGGAACGGTCCATGTCCACCTGACCGAGCCGACCGCCGTTCCGGTGTCCGCCCGGACCCCCGCCGCCGAGACCGCATCGGCCGCCGTGGGACCGGGTCCCCTCACCGCTGAAGGCTCCGCCGCATGAAGACCGTCACCGTCGTGGGCGCCTCCCTCGCCGGTCTCCACGCGGCACGCGAACTGCGCGCCCAGGGCTACGACGGCCGCCTCGTGATCATCGGAGCGGAGCCTCATCCTCCGTACGGCCGCCCTCCGTTGACGAAGGGCTTCCCGACTAATGCGGGCGCAGCCGTCGGGACGGCGTCTCCTGGCGGGGCCCCGGGTGGGGCGACCCCGGGCAGGGCGACCCCGGGCGGGGCATCTCCTGGCTCGACAATGCTCGGCGGGGCGGTCGCTGGTTGAAGCGACGCCTAGCGGGGCGACGCCTAGTGAGGCGATCCCTGGCTCGGCATCCCCTGGCGGGGCACCCTCTGGATCGGCAACCCATGGCAGGGCACTCCTTAGCGACGCCGTGGACGGCCCACTCGCCGACCGTGACGGTGTCCGCTGCGACGGCGGCTGCGTCACGAGCCTGCCCCAAGTGGTCGCCGTGGGAGACGTGGCCCGTGTCGACGGCGTCCGCACCGAGCACTGGACGGGCGCGACGCGGCAACCCCGCGTGGCCGTACGCAACCTGCTCGCCGCCCGGACCGTGGAGACCTTCAGCGAACTTCCCTACTTCTGGTCCGACCAGTACGGCTCCCGCATCCAGTTCGCCGGACACCGCCCCGCGGACGCCACCGTACGCATCGAGGAGGGCAACCCCGACAGCGGCAGCTTCCTGACCGTCTACGAGCAGACGGGCCGGGTGCGGGCTGCTCTTGCCGTCAATCGTCCACGGCCGTTCATGAAGGTACGGCGGCAACTGCGGGCACGGCTGTCGGCGGAGCCGTTCGGCATTAGGAGTGCGACAGCTGTCCCCTAGCCCCTCCGCGGCTCCGTATGTCCTCCTGCGAACGGGTGGTGGCGCGGGCGTCGCGTCGGGCCCTGCGCCGCTCCCGGCGCAGTTGACGCGCCGAGCTGCTGGGCATCGACACCACGCCGTTGCGCTGGTTCCACACCTGGCGGGTCACCCAGACGTCGCACACGCTCCAGGTGGCCACGATCGTGCCGGCCACACTGCTCAGCACCATGGGGAAGGCGAGCCAGGACTCGGCCATCGCGCAGAAGAACGCCGTCATCGCCTGGATGAGCGTCAGCGACACGATGAGCACCGCCCGCACCGCCGCCGTCCGCACGGGGTCCGGCAGTCTGCGCCGGGTCGCGGCCTCCTCGACCCACAGCTCCCGCCGCTCGAAGTGCCCGTCGTCCTCGTCGCCGTCGTCGTACCCGACGGATGCCGCGGCTCGTGGTCCCGCCGCGCCGACACCCGCGTACGCACTGACCCGCTTACCCGCCCCGCTACCCGAACCCTGCGCGCCGCCCGCAGCCACCCTGCCGCCCGAGGCCACCTCGCCGCCCGCGGCCGCTCTGCTGTCCGAGGCCATCTCGGTGCTCGCAGCCGCCCCGCTGACCGAAGCCAACTCGGTGCCGGAAGCCCGGCTGCCGTCCGGCACTCGCGCGCCGCCCGCAGCCCGCGCGCCGTCCGACGGCCGCCCGCCGCCGCGCACCGGCTCCACGCCGCCCACCGACCCCGCGCCGCGCACCGCCCCGGTGCCCGGCGTCCGCTCGTCGTCCGACGTCCGTCGGCACTCCTTCGTACCCATCAACTCGTCACTCCCCGCCCCGCTGCCGTGCCCGTGCACCTGCTGTTCCACCGGTGCCGCCGCCGTCCTGCCGGGTGCCGCGCGGTCGGCCGGTCGAGAGCTCTCATGTCCGACTCCCCACTTGCTGCCCGCTTTACGCCGCTTCACGCGGCGGTGCAGGGGGTTCCACGCGTGCCCAACTGTCTTTCGCGTCCCCTGTACGGCCCCGGTTACCCCACATCCCCGCAGGCAACTGCTCTCGTACTGAGGGACGAACGGCCGCCCCGAAAGATTCCCGCCCGGCGGCAGAGATCCCCTCCTGCCGCGAGGGGATCCACGTGGCGAACACTTCAGGCCAACTGGGCACTCCGGTACGGAGGATGGGCGCGCCGCGCAGGAGCCGCATGCGGGAGGCAATCTCCCCCAATGCCCGGACAACTGGTGACGCCTCTTTCGCGTCACGGCTGAAAAGCGTCCGGACGTGCCTTCGAGTTGCCCGTGTGTCAGTAGTAGGCTCGCGCCGTTTGTTGACGCACATGCGTGCCCCCGGTCAAAACCTGGCTGCGAGGGGCCCGATCTGGGGGAGGCCATGCGCTTTCGCGGGAAGTCAATCCGCCGGAAGATCGTGGCATTGCTGCTCGTGCCGCTCGTGTCCCTCACGGCGATCTGGGGCTTTGCCACGTTCCTCACGGGACGCGAGGCGAACAAGCTGGTCGGCACCGCCAAGATCATCGATGAGCTGGCCTTCCCCGTCCAGGACGCCGCCGAAGTGGTCCAGGAGGAGCGTCGCCAGACCCTCGTCTATCTGGCGGACCCGCGGGCCTCCGACGCACTCGCCGCCCTGCGGCGCAGCCGTGAGGCCACCGACAAGAGCGTCGCCAGGGTCGAGTACCGGGCCAAGCACTCCGACTCGCGCGGGTCGCTCGACGGCCAGTCCGAGGAGCGGCTGAGCGTGGCCCTCGACGCCTTCAAGGGCCTCGACGCGCTGCGCCGCACGGTCGAGGAAGGCACGATCAGCCGCGAGAAGGCGCTGAAGATGTACACGCGCCTGACCGATCCCTGCTTCGGCTTCCTGATGACGCTCAACGCCCTCGACGACGTGGGTGTCACCGCGGAGGGCCGCGCGCTCGTCGGTGTCGGGCAGGCACGCGAACTGCTCTCCCGCGAGGACGCGTTGATCGGCTCCGCCCTCGTCGCGGGCAGTGTCACCAGGGGAGAGATCCGCCAGGTCACCGATATGGCCGCGCAGCGCAGCCTGCTCCTGGACAACAGCCTCGCGCAGCTCCCCGACGACGAGCGCGCCCGCTTCGAGCGCTATTGGAACGGCGCCGAGACCAGCCGGCTGCGCGACGCCGAGGAGTCCCTGGTGGAGTCGGGTTCCGGTACCCCGCGCGGGATCAGCACCGGCGACTGGAACCGCGAGGCCCGCAAGGTCCTCGCGGGCCTCGCCGACCGCAGCGACGCCGCCATCGACCGCCTGCGCGAGCGGGCGCGCCCCGAAGCCGTCAGCGTCATCGTCCAGTTGGCCGTCATCGGCGTCCTCGGCCTGCTCGCGGTGATCTTCTCCCTCTTCCTCTCCATCCGGGTCGGCCGCAGCCTGATCCGTGACCTGCGCAGGCTGCGTCTGGAGGCCCACGAGGCCTCCGGTGTGCGGCTGCCCGGCCTGCTGCGCCGCCTCGCGGCGGGCGAACAGGTCGACGTGGAGACCGAGGCCCCGCGCCTGAGCTACGACAAGGACGAGATCGGCCAGGTCGGCCAGGCGCTCAACACCTTGCAGCGCGCCGCCGTCGAAGCCACCGTCAAGCAGGCCGACCTGCGCCGCGGCGTCTCCGAGGTGTTCGTCAACCTCGCGCGCCGCAGCCAGGTGCTGCTGCACAAGCAGCTCACGCTCCTCGACACCATGGAACGCAGGACCGAGGACACCGACGAGCTGGCGGACCTGTTCCGACTCGACCACCTCACGACCCGCATGCGGCGGCACGCCGAAGGCCTCGTCATCCTCTCCGGTGCCGCCCCGTCACGCCAGTGGCGCAAGCCCGTCCAGCTCATGGACGTCGTCCGCGCCGCCGTCGCCGAGGTCGAGGACTACGAACGCATCGAGGTACGCCGCCTGCCGCGCATCGCCGTCACGGGACCCGCGGTCGCCGACCTCACCCACCTGCTCGCCGAACTCCTGGAGAACGCCACGGTGTTCTCGCCCCCGCACACCGCGGTGCAGGTCCTCGGAGAGCACGTCGCCAACGGCTTCACCCTGGAGATCCACGACCGCGGCCTCGGCATGGCCTCCGAAGCCCTCCTGGACGCCAACCTCCGCCTCGCGGAGACCCCCGAGTTCGAACTGTCCGACACCGACCGCCTCGGCCTCTTCGTAGTGAGCCGACTGGCCCAGCGCCAGCGCGTCCGGGTTTCCCTCCAGCCCTCCCCGTACGGTGGCACCACCGCCGTCGTGTTCATACCGGACACGCTGCTCACCGACGACGTTCCCGACACCGGAGGCGTCGGTTTCCGCCTCGACCGGCCGCTCCCGCAGAAGTCCCTCGGCGGCGACCCGGCGAAGGAGCGGTCGGCGGCCCTCGCCCGCACGGCCGTCGAACTGCCCGGACTGCCCGCGTCCGTCCTCGACGGCCCGGTCGAGCTGGAAGCACCGGTCGGCATGGCCGGGCTCGACGGTTTCCCGGGCGCCCTGGAGGACGAGGACAGCGAACGCGGCGGCCTGTTCCGCCCCCGCCGCCGCGCCACGGACACCACCAAGGAGCAGCACCAGCAGGCACGTGACACGCGCGAGCCCGACCTCGTCGAACCGGTACGCGCCACCGACTCCGCCGCACACGAGGCACCGCACTCCGAAGAGATACTCGACGACGGACTGACGCCGGGCGGCACGGTCCCGCTCGCGCGCCGCCGCACCCCGAAACTGGTCTCCTCGCACGGACGCCGCGTGGGCCCCGCGCGGACGCGCGACACGGACGCGGACGACCCGGACGACGGCTCCTTCACCCGCCGCGAGCCCGGCGCGGGACGGCCCGGCCGCGGGCCCGCGCGGGACACCAGGGCCACGGGCCGGGCACCCGCGGACCCCCGTCAGGACCTCGGTCCCGCCCGCGGCACCCCCGACCGGCGCGTACGGGACGGTCTCGGCGCCCCCGCGCGGGACACCGTCGACTCCTCCGAAGGCGCGGGCCTCGACCTGCCGCGCCGCCCACGCTCGGACACCGGCTGGCCCGACCTCACCCCGCCGCGCCCGCTGAGCACGGACCCAGCGGTCGGCACGCAGCCGCTGCTGCCCCGGCGCCGCCCGGTCACGGACGTGCCGCCTGCCACCACCCGCACGGAGACGGCGCCCGGTGCGGACCGGGCGGCAAGGACGGACAGAGGATCCATGGACCGGGCCGCAGGCAGCACGGGAACGCCGCTCCGCGCGGCCGCCGACGACCCCGTCGCACCCGCCCCGGGCGGGCTGCCGCGCCGGGTCAGGCAGGCAAGCCTCGCCCCCCAGCTGAAGGATGGACCGGACCGCCGTACGGAGCCGGACCCCGCTCCCGCCGGGGCCGGGACGGAGGAGCGCGACGCCGACGAGGTCCGCAGCCGGATGGCTTCGCTCCAGCGTGGCTGGCAGCGCGGTCGCGAAGAGAACGCCGAGGGCGACGACGTCCAGGACGGCGCAGCACCAGGAACGACATCTGAGGGGGACGGTCGATGACCGCACCGAAGGCCGACGCACGCACCACCGCGACCGGGGGGTCGGGAGAGCTGAACTGGCTCCTCGACGACCTGGTGGAGCGCGTCGCCAGCATCCGCAAAGCGCTCGTGCTGTCCGGGGACGGGCTGCCCACGGGCGTGTCGAAGAACCTGACGCGTGAGGACAGCGAGCACCTGGCCGCCGTCGCGTCCGGGTTCCACAGCCTCGCCAAGGGCGTGGGACGCCACTTCGAAGCGGGCAAGGTCCGGCAGACGGTCGTCGAACTGGACGACGCCTTCCTCTTCGTGACGGCCGCGGGCGACGGCAGCTGTCTCGCCGTGCTCGCGGACGCGGACTCCGACGTCGGCCTGGTGGCGTACGAGATGACGCTGCTCGTCAAGAGGGTGGGTGTGCACCTGGGGTCGGCGCCGCGCACCGACCTGCCCGCGGGAGGGTAGTGGGAGGGCATGAGCGACGACGACGGTCAGGTCGAGATGCCGCACTGGTTCGACGACGACGCGGGCCCGGTGGTGCGCCCGTACGCGATGACACGCGGCCGCACGACCAGCGCGGCCCAGCACCGCCTCGACCTGATCGCGGTCGTGATCGCGGAGTCGCGGGCCGAGGAGACGGAGGCCGACCAGACGCTGTCACCGGAACACGTGGACATCGTCGACCTGTGCCGCGACACCCCGCAGTCCGTCGCGGAACTCGCGGCGGAACTGGACCTTCCGATCGGCGTGGTCCGTGTCCTCATCGGTGACCTGGTCGACGACCGACTGGTGCACGTGACCCGGCCCGTTCCCCCCGCCGAACTGCCGGACGAGAGTATTCTGCGCGACGTGATCAACGGCCTCCGGGCGCTCTGAACAGCGCGAGAGCGGGGATTGAGACGTGACAGGCTGGCAGTTCCGGGTCGACGGGGGCGGCACGTTCACGAACGTCGTCGCCCGCCGCCCGAACGGCACTCTGTGCACGCACAAGCTCCTGTCCGACAACCCGCCCTGCTACGCGGACGCCGCGGTCACCGTCATCCGGGAACCCCTCGCCCGGGCCGACGCGGCCACATGCACAGACATACCCCCGGGACTCGGCGGCGCACCGATCGACACCGCCCGCATGGGCACCACCGTCGCCAACATCGCCCTCCTGGAGCGCACGCCGAGCCCACCGTCGGCATGGCGGGCGGCGCCCGGCGGCCTCGGCCCGGGTCGCGTCGAGCGTGCCGACGGCGGCGTCGTGCGGCTCGCGGGCAGCGACCGCGCCGACGCGGGCCCCGGCGACGTACTCGTGATCGAAACACCTGGCGGCGGCGGATACGGACCGCCACCGTCCGCCGCCCCCGCCGCACCACCCGCCTCGCACTCCGCGCGGCACGTCCGACCCACCCGGGCGACACCACTGATGACTGATGCAGGAGAAGAAGGCGAATGATCTTCAAGCGTTCTGAGCGCGGTACGGCCCCCGTAGAGCCGGTCACGCTGAAGATCCTGGTGGCGGGCGGATTCGGCGTGGGCAAGACGACCCTCGTCGGCGCGGTCAGCGAGATCAAACCGCTGCGCACGGAGGAGACCCTCAGCGAGGCCGGGCGACCCGTCGACGACACCGACGGCGTCCCGGGCAAGCACACCACCACCGTCGCCATGGACTTCGGCCGGATCACCCTCCGCGAGGACCTGGTGCTCTACCTCTTCGGCACCCCCGGACAGGACCGCTTCTGGTTCCTGTGGGACGAGTTGGCGACCGGGGCGCTCGGCGCCGTCGTGCTCGCCGACACCCGCCGCCTGGAGGACTGCTTCGCCGCAGTCGACTACTTCGAGCGCCGCTCCATACCCTTCGTCGTCGGCGTCAACTGCTTCGAGGGGGCGACCCGCTACCCGTCCGACGCGGTACGCCACGCCCTGGACCTCGACGAGAACACTCCCGTCGTGCTGTGCGACGCGCGCGGGAAGGAGTCCGTCAAGGAGGTCCTGATCGACGTGGTCGAACACGCGATGGCCATCGGGGCCGCGGCCAGGGAACCGGTCACCACCTGACGCCGCCGACCGGCGCGCGTGGCCCCGGCCGGGACAGGGGCCGGGGCTCAGGGGCGGGTGTGTCAGCCCTCGTCGTCGTGCCAGCCGAAGCTGCGCTCCACGGCCTTGCGCCAACTGCGGTACTCGCGCTCCCGCTCGTCCTCCGCCATCCGCGGCGTCCACTCGACGTCGCGCCGCCAGTGGGACTTCAGTTCCTCCAGGTCGCTCCACACACCTGTCGCGAGCCCGGCGGCGTACGCGGCGCCCAGACACGTCGTCTCGGACACGCGCGGCCTGATCACCGGCACCCCGAGCACATCCGCCTGGTGCTGCATCAGCAGACCGTTCTTGGTCATCCCGCCGTCGACCTTCAGCGTGGTGATGCGCACTCCGGAGTCCTGGTACATCGCGTCCACGACCTCACGCGTCTGCCAGCTCGTCGCCTCCAGGACCGCACGCGCGAGGTGCGCCTTGGTGACGTACCGGGTGAGGCCGGTGACGACACCCCGCGCGTCGGAGCGCCAGTACGGCGCGAACAGCCCGGAGAACGCCGGCACGATGTACGCGCCGCCGTTGTCGTCCACGCTCGCCGCGAGCGTCTCGATCTCGTCGGCCGTACGGATGATGCCGAGCTGGTCGCGGAACCACTGCACGAGCGCCCCGGTGATCGCGATCGAGCCCTCGAGGCAGTAGACCGGAGCCTCGGAGCCGATCTTGTAGCCCATGGTCGTGAGCAGGCCGCTCTTGGAGGGCACGGGCCGGTTGCCGGTGTTCAGGAGCAGGAAACTGCCCGTCCCGTAGGTGTTCTTGGCCGTCCCTGTGTCGTAGCAGGCCTGCCCGAAGACCGCGGCCTGCTGGTCGCCGAGCGCGGAGGCCACGGGCACCCCCGAGAGCTGTCCGACGGCCGTGCCGTAGACCTCGGCCGACGACCTGATCTCCGGCAGGACCGCCTCCGGGACGTTCATCGCCGACAGGATCGCGGGGTCCCACTGGAGGGTCTCCAGGTTCATCAGCATCGTGCGCCCGGCGTTGGTGACGTCGGTGACGTGCACGCCTCCGTCCGTGCCACCCGTGAGGTTCCAGATCAGCCAGGAGTCGATGGTGCCGAAAGCGATGTCGCCGCGTTCGGCACGCGCCCGCAGGCCCGGGACGTTGTCGAGGAGCCAGGACGCCTTCGGCCCGGAGAAGTAGCTGGCCAGTGGCAGACCGGTCTGCTCGCGGAAGCGGTCCTGGCCGTCCGCGCCGCCCAGTTCGTTGCAGAGCGCCGACGTCCGCGTGTCCTGCCAGACGATGGCGTTGTGCACCGGCTTGCCCGTGGAGCGGTCCCACAGGACCGTGGTCTCCCGCTGATTGGTGATGCCGAGGGCGCTCAGCTGGTCGGCGCGCAACCCCGCCTTGGCGAGCGCGCCCGCCACCACTGCCTGCACCTTGGACCAGATCTCGGTGGCGTCGTGCTCCACCCAGCCGGGCTTCGGGAAGATCTGCCGGTGCTCGCGCTGGTCCACGGCGACGATCGCGCCGTCCTGGTCGAAGACGATGCAGCGGCTCGAGGTGGTGCCCTGGTCGATCGCGGCGACGAATTTCTCGGAGCTGTCCGTCATGGCTACCCCTTGGAGGATGGCGCTTCAGAAGACTGCGGTGGATCGGAAGGCTGTGGTGGATCACAAGACTGCGGTGGATCAGGAGACTGCGGTGGATCAGAAGGCTGCGTTGTAGATGAGACCCGCGAGGAGCCCGCCGATCAGCGGTCCCGCGACCGGCACCCATGCGTAACCCCAGTCGGACGTACCCTTGTTGGGGATCGGGAGGAAGTGGTGCACGACGCGCGGACCGAGGTCGCGCGCGGGGTTGATGGCATAGCCGGTGGGGCCGCCGAGCGAAAGGCCGATGCCGACCACGAGGAACGCCACGATCAGGGTCTGGGTGCCGGACTTGCCGAGGCCCTCGGTGAGCCCGAACGCGAGGATGGGAAGCACCAGGCCGATGGTCCCGATCACTTCGGTGAGGACGTTCGCGACCGGGTTCCTGATCTCCGGAACGGTGGAGAAGACGCCGAGCGTCGGTACGGGGCTCTGCGCCCCCGGTGCGTCCTTGGCACCGCCCGGAACGTTGGCGTTGAACTGCGCGAGGTACACCAGGTACGCGAGGACCGCGCCCAGCATGGCGCCGATCAGCTGGCCCGCCACATAGATCCAGGTCTTGTCCCACTCGCCGGTGTCGATGGCGATGCCGAGGGTGACGGCGGGGTTGAGATGCCCGCCGGACAGCGGCGCGGCGGTGTACGCGCCCGCCATCACACCGAAGCCCCAGCCGAACGCGATGACGAGCCACCCCGAGGCCTTCGCCTTCGAGTGGTTCAAGGTGACGGCGGCGCACACGCCGGCGCCGAAGAGAATCAGGATCGCGGTGCCGATGATCTCACCGACGAAGATGTCCCCATTCGAGTACATGGCGGCTCCTAGGCCTTTGCCGGGGTGGTGGGCCCCGGTACTCCGTGCAGGGTGCGTTCCCACGACTACTGACCGGCGACTGCCTGTCACGTCGGCTGTGGGCGGGGGAGTCCGGTACCCCGCCCGGGCGCGGCGACGAGCGTGCCGTCACAGTCGCATCGCCTGTGGGGGACGACCCGTTGAACTGGCCCTTTGTGCGGAGCCTCGGAGCACACGGGTCCTGAGCGGCCAAGTGCCGAGGAGCGGCGATGCCGACTGACACCGGGAAGTGTTCACCGGTGGTGATGGAGCGTCAAGGTCGCGGACGGCACCGGCTCAACCGGCGCGACGCCTTCCGTCCCCCTCGCCTCCACGCGCCGTTCCCCGCCCCGCGGCAGCGTGTACCCACCGTGTTCCCCAGCCCGGCAGCACGCGCTGCCGTGTTCACCGTCCCGCGGCCCCGCGCCGCCGCCGCGGCTTGCGCTCAGCAGGAGGACGCACCGGAGCTAACACCCGAGCCCGCGGGGCCTACCGTGTCGCGGAGGTCGCGGTCAGCGCACCACCACCACCGACGACCCGTGCCCGAAGAGCCCCTGGTTCGCGGTGATCCCGACGCGGGCCCCGTCGATCTGCCGTGCGCCCGCGCTGCCGCGCAACTGCCACGTCAGCTCGCAGACCTGGGCGATGGCCTGTGCCGGGACGGCCTCGCCGAAGGAGGCCAGGCCGCCACTGGTGTTCACCGGTATGCGTCCGCCGGGCGCGGTGGCACCCTCCCGCAGGAGCTTGGCTCCCTCGCCCGCGCCGCACAGGCCGAGATCCTCGTACCACTGGAGCTCCAGGGCCGTCGACAGGTCGTACACCTCCGCCACGGAGAGGTCCTCGGGGCCGATGCCCGCCTCCTCGTACGCGGCGCGGGCGACGGACTCCCGGAAGGTGTGCTCGGCGGGCGGCACGGCCGTCGCGGAGTCCGTCGCGATGTCCGGCAGGTCCAGGACCGTGTTCGGGTACGTGGGCGTGACCGTGGCGACAGCGCGGATGCGCACCGGGGCGCTCGCGCCGTGCCGGCGGGCGAATTCCAGGGTGGACAGCACGAGCGCCGCGGCACCGTCGGACGTCGCGCAGATGTCGAGCAGCCGCAGCGGGTCGGCGACCACGGCGGACGCGGCGACCTCCCCGGCGGTCACGGCTCTGCGGTAGCGGGCGTACGGGTTCAGTGCTCCCTGGGCCGCGTTCTTCACCTTGACCTGGGCGAAATCCTCCAGGGTCTCACCGTGCACGGCCATTCTGCGGCGGGCGTACAGGCCGAAGTAGGTGGGGTTCGTGGCACCGAGGACGCGGAAGCGCAGCCAGTCCGGGTCGTCGGGCCGCTCGCCTCCCGCGGGCCGGAAGAACCCCTTGGGGGCGGCGTCGGCACCCACCACCAGGACCACGTCGGCGAGGCCCGCGAGCAGCTGGGCGCGTGCCGTGCCGATCGCCTGGGCCCCGGAGGCGCATGCCGCGTACACACTCGACACGCGTGCGCCCTGCCAGCCCAGAGCCTTGGCGAACGTCGCTCCTGCCACGTACCCGGGGTAGCCGCCGCGCACGGTGTCCGCGCCCACCACGGACGTGATGTCCCGCCAGTCGACCCCGGCGTCCGCGAGGGCCGCGCGTGCCGCGACCGTCCCGTACTCGACGAAACCGCGGCCCCACTTGCCCCAGGGGTGCATGCCCGTACCGATGACCGCCACATCGCCCGTCACGCCGTCACCCCCACCGGTCGCCAGTGCCACGTCGTCCACGTCGTCTCCGCGTCCTCGCTGAGCACGCCGGGGACGGCCTCCACCTCCATGCCGACCTCCAGGTCGGCGACGGTCACTCCGGGAGCCCCCTGTCCGAGCACCACCATCCGTTCCGCGGCGAGCTCCACAGCGATCAACGTGTTGGGCAGCCACGGAAGTTCCGGGTCCGAGACGTAGGGCGCGGGCGGCCGGTAGCGGCCGTCGGTGTACGACCAGATGTGTCCGCGCCGCGACAGGGGAACCTCGCGCAGACCCGTGCTCTGACAGCCAGGATTGCGGCAGAGCACGTCCTCGCGAGGAAAGAAGACGGCCCCGCACTCCGTGCAGCGCGTGCCGAGCAGTCGGAAGGCGTCTTTCTCCCCGGCGAACCAACGGGCCACCACGGGGGTGCGGGTGCGCGACAAGATTCCTCCGGAAGACGGATCTGACGGAACGTCAGGAGTGTACGCCGGGCGCCCCGCCTGATACACGAGGGAGACATGAAAAGACTCTCCTCGCGGTGGCGCTGCCTGGCCGTGACGGCTGCCGCCCTGTTCGCCGTGACCGCCGCTCCCACACCCGCACCCGCACAGCCCACACAGCCTGCACAGTCCGGAGGGCCCGAGGGGGACGCGTCCGCGCGGCACTCCCCGGGCGACGCCACGCCCCCGGCGCCGAAAGCGCCGCCGGAGTTCGTCGCCCTCCGGTCCGTGGACCCGACGATCCTCCAGGAGATGCGCTACTTCACCCCGCACAACTTCGTGGGCGAGCGCATCGACGGCTACCGGCAACCGGTCTGCCTCCTCACCCGCCCCGCGGCCCGCGCCCTGCACGCGGCACAGCGGAAGCTCCTGCGGCAGGGGTACACACTGAAGGTCTACGACTGCTATCGGCCCCAGCGCGCGGTCGACCACTTCGTACGCTGGGCCAAGGACCTCGACGACGAACGCATGAAGCGCGAGTTCTACCCGCGCGTCGACAAGTCGCGCCTCTTCGAAGACGGCTACATCGCGGAGAAGTCCGGGCACAGCAGGGGCTCCACCGTCGACCTGACGATCGTGCGGCTCCCGGCCAAGCCCACGCGGCCGTACTTCCCCGGGGAGCCCCTGACGCACTGCTACGCGCCCCGGAGCGAGCGCTTCCCCGACAACTCCGTCGACATGGGCACGGGTTACGACTGCTTCGACACCCTGTCGCACACCGACGACCCCCGCGTCCAAGGCAAGCAACGCGCCCATCGCCAACTCCTGAAGGAGTCCCTCGCACAGGTGGGCCTGGTGAACCTGCCGGAGGAATGGTGGCATTACACGTATAAACCCGAGCCCTTTCCGGACACGTACTTCGACTTTCCCGTTTCGTACGGTTCGCTCAGCTCGCCCCGTTGAGCGTGGAACGCCGCTTGTGCGGCGCGGTGCGAATGGAATGTGAAGTCTTCGGGAAGAAGCGTAAAGGGATCGAGGGGGCCGGGACCGGTGCTGGCCGGAACGTGCGCCGCGGCGGCCTGTGAGCCTCACTTGGCCTGTAATCGCTGGTGAGGGGCGTGTAACTCGGTACTGGCGCGTGAGAGTTCACCGCGTTGCCATGTTTCCGTGGCGGAAAAGTAGCAGTTACCGAGGTTATATCGAGGCGGTGCGTGGCCAGTTTGCGGTTCCTTCGAATTGCCCACGCAACCATCAACGACCAACATCGCGTCCTGTCCCACAAGGCAACCGCGTCGGCAGAGCGGCAGAAATGCCGCCGGCGAACCCGGACGACTCCGTGCGGCGCGGTCCGGGACCATCGATCCACCTTGCTACTTCATTGGAGAAAGACATGGCTGCCATCGAAGCGCCGGCAACGGCCCTGGAGCAGTTCCTCATCGCAACCCTGTACGACGGCAGCCAGGTCGGCGCCGCGGTGGAGCAGCTCCGCCAGGCCGGTCTCGGTGACAAGGTCGACTCCTGGCTGAGCACGGGCGAGAACCTGCCCGTCACCGCCGACGAGCTGAGCAAGGCCCTCTCCGAGACCGTCGGCCGGATAGCCACCCTCACCGGCCTCGGCGCGGACGAGGTGGCGCAGAAGATCGCCGCCGTGCTGCCCCCGGCCGTCGACGCGGTGAGCCCCAACGGCGAACTGGTCGCCTAGTCCCGCCATCGGGACAGCAAGCGGCCGCCGCCCGTCCTGACGGGGGCGGCGGCCGTACACCCCGGGGTCCGTTCGCATACGCGCGTGCGAGCGGGCCCCGAGGCATGCGCGGTCGACGGCGTACGGGTGGCCGACTGCGGCCTGAACGCTGACTGCGGCCCGGATGCCGACTGCGGCCTCGAGGCCGACTCGTGCCGGGAAGCCGACTGCTGACGAGAAGTCGGCTTTCGCCAAGCAGGGGGCGCCGCAGGGAAGACCGCTGCCCGGAGATCGGCTACAGTCCGCGGCGTGTCCGCATCCACATCCGAATTCAGCGTCAAGCCCGTCCCGGATTCCCACTGTTCGGGCTGTGGCGCACCGTACGGGGAGCACCTCACCGGCTGGCCCCGCGGCTGCTCCGCCTGTGGCAACGTCGCCTACCGCAACCCCCTGCCGGTGGCGATCGCCCTACAGCCCGTGTACGACACCCATGGCACAGGCCTGGTGGTCGTGACCCGCACCATCGCCCCCGCGCGCGGGGGAATCGCCCTGCCCGGGGGCTACATCGACCACCGGGAGGACTGGCGGCACGCCGTCGTCCGGGAGCTCAAGGAGGAGACCGGCATCAGCGCGGCGAGCCACGACGTGCGCATCGTCGAATCGCTCAGCTCTCCCGACGGCCACGTGCTGCTGTTCGGCCTGCTGCCGGAACGCCCCGCGGCCGACCTGCCCGAGTCCGTGCCGACGGACGAGACGGAGGGCTGGGAACTGCTGTACCGGCCCGCGGAACTCTGCTTCCCCCTGCACACGGCCGTGGTGCAGGCGTGGTTCGAGGGCCGCTACGTCTGACGCCATGCCGGGCTCCGGGGGAGACGTCCCGGAAGAAGCTGACTTCAGGGGCGCGCCCCGCGGCTACGTGACGTCAGGGGCACTCCCGCGGGGTCGACCGTCCCCACGCACCCGCACCGCGTACTCCGGAGCACCCCCCGGCCCGTCGCCCTCCTTCTCGACGAGCAGCCGGTCACCGCTCCACCGCACCCCGAAGCGCTGGAGCTCCGGCTCCTCCCACCCGTCACCACCGTCGGCGATCACCAGACCCCCGCCCGAGCGCCCCTTCGCGGGTGCCCACACCTCCAGTACGAGCGCCCCGTCCGCACCCCGGACGGGCAGCACGGCGCCCGCGCGCGCGAGCACGGGTATGCGGGACAGGGGAGCCTCAAGGACGGCTCGTCCAGGGCCTTCGTACGCTTCCTCGGTGACGGTGTCGTACCAGCGACCGGGCGGCAGCCGTACGCTCCGCCGGACGACGCCCTCCTCCAGGACCGGCGCGACCAGCAGGCAGTCCCCCAGGAGGAACGCGTCCTCACAGTCGCGCAACGCCCTGTCCTCCGTGGCACCCCACCACAGCGGGCGGGCGTAGGGCGCGCCGGTGCGCCGCGCCAGGTGCGAGAGCGTCACGAAGTACGGCAGCAGCCGACCGCGCTCGGCGAGAGCCACGCGCGCGTGCTCAAGCACCTCGGGACCGAACTCCCAGGGCTCCCTGCGCCCCGCGTCCAGCGCCGCGTGCGTACGGAACAACGGAAGGTGCGCGCCGAGCTGGAACCACCGCAGATACAGCTCCGGTGACGGGCTGCCGTCGAACCCGCCGACGTCGGGGCCCGAGTACGGCACCCCGCACAGGCCGAGCCCGATCACCAGCGCGAGCGAGGCCCGCAGCCCCTGCCAGGTGCTGGCGACATCACCCGACCACGTCCCTCCGTAGCGCTGCATTCCCGCCCAGCCCGAGCGGGAGAAGAGGAACGGGCGCTCGGAGGGCCGCAGTTCCCGCATGCCCTCGTAACCGGCACGCGCCATGCCGAGGGCGTACACATTGTGTGCCTCCTGGTGGTCGCCGCCCCGGCCCTCCAGGTCGTGCCGTGCCGAGCGGGGCAGGGTCGTCTCTCCGAAGGCGGCGAAGGACACCGGCTCGTTCATGTCGTGCCAGAAACCGGAGAAGCCCTGCGCGAGGCGCTCGTCGTAGAGCCCGCCCCACCACTTGCGCACCCGCCCCGCGGTGAAGTCCGGGTACACCGACTCACCGGGCCACACGAGCCCCCGCACGGCCCGCCCCGAAGCGTCCCGCACGAACGCGTCCGCCGCCGCCCCGCCCTCGTACACCGCGTTGCCCGGTGCCGCCCTCACCGCCGGGTCCACGATCGACACGAGCCGGGTCCCCGCCCCGCGCAGCTCGGTGGCCAGCTTCGGCAGACCGGGGAAGCGCTTCTTGTCGACCGTGAACACCTGGTGCGCGTCCAAGTGGTCGATGTCCAGGTGCAGCGCGTCCAGGGCGAGACCGTGCTCCCGGTAGCCCGCGACGATCCGGCGCACCTCCTGCTCGCTGCCGAAGCCCCACCGCGCGTGATGGTGGCCGAGCGCCCACGACGGCGGCACCGCGGGAGCGCCCGTGAGCCCCGCCCAGGCGTGCAGCACGCGCGCGGGGGTGCCCACCATGACCCAGCACCGCAGCGGCCCCCCGGCCATGCGCACCTCGCACGACCCGGCCCTGTCGTGCCCGGAACCCGCGCCCTCCGTGCCCTCGCGCACGGTCACCGAGCCGTCCCAGGTGTTGTCGTGGAAGACCAGGTGCGTCCCCACGTCGGCGACCACCCACTGCACCGGCATCGTGATGTACAGCGGATCGTCCCCGGGCTCGAAGGAGCCACCGGGATCCGTGTTCCACAAGCGGTACGTGCCGCTCCGCAACCGGGGGCCCGCGGCCCGCCCGCCGAGCCCGAAGAACCGCGCGTCCGCCGCCACCTCCGACCGCTGCACCCAACGGGCCGGACCGCCTCCCGCGGGCTCCCACCAGCGCGGCGGCAGGTCACGGCGCAGCATCACACCGCCCGGCGTACGCAGCTCGACCGCCCCGTGCCGGGAGACCACCACCGTGGCCCGCTCCGACACCACCCGCCAGCCGCCCTCCTTGTCGGGCTCGAGCACCGCCCGGGGATCCGCCTCCGGGCTCCCGCCCGCCAGCGCGTACGACGGATCCGGATCCGCGCCGTCCCAGCCCCAGAACACCGCTCCGCCCGACGTGACCCGCACCCGCAGCTCGGACCGCGCGAAGCGCACCACCCCGCCGCCGGGGCCCGGCTCCACCAGCGTCACGGGCCCCGGCGTCCGGGCACGCTCGTCCCGCCGGGGCGGCAGTCCCGTCGCGTCGACCCACCGCCTGCGCCACGCGGAGCGCACCAGGCGCAACCTCTGAGCCGTGTCGGACAGGCCGACTGCCTTCACCGAACGCACCAGGTCACGACCGTTCATGCTGCTCAGCCTGCCATCGAAGGACCACCGGGTGCGCCGCGTTCAACTGCCGTTCATTCCGTAC
Source organism: Streptomyces sp. NPDC017940 (assembly GCF_044328435.1). Lineage (NCBI taxonomy): Bacteria > Bacillati > Actinomycetota > Actinomycetes > Kitasatosporales > Streptomycetaceae > Streptomyces > Streptomyces sp. NPDC017940. Next base: position 481,252 of record NZ_JBIRHJ010000009.1, read on the forward strand.
GCCATCAGGCGTCACCAATCCCTCCGAAGACACACCTCCGCTCCCCGCCGAAGTCCGCCCCCAACGGAACACCCTGGTGCAGAAGTCGATCACGTGGCATCGTCCGTGTCATCCGTGTCACGCGCACACCGAGCACGTGCGCACGACAGCCGCCCACGACGCGCACAGCCCAGGAGCACCCGATGTCCTCATCGAACCCCTCGCCGCTCTGGCAGCCGGACCCGCAGCGCATCGCCGGCGCGCGGATCACGCGCTTCCAGGCCTGGGCGGCCGAGCACCACGGAGCGCCCGCCACCGGCGGCTACGAGGCCCTGCACCGCTGGTCCGTCGACGAGCTGGACACCTTCTGGAAAGCCGTCACCGAATGGTTCGACGTACGCTTCTCCACGCCCTACGCGCGCGTGCTCGGCGACCGCGCCATGCCCGGCGCCGAATGGTTCCCCGGCGCCACCCTGAACTACGCCGAGCACGCCCTGCGCGCCGGCGAGGACCCCGCGCGGGCCGACACCCCGGCCGTCCTGCACGCCGACGAGTCCCACGAGCCGACCCCGGTCACCTGGGCCGAACTGCGGCGGCAGGTCGGCTCCCTGGCTGCGGAGCTCCGCACGCTCGGCGTGCGCCCCGGAGACCGCGTCAGCGGCTACCTGCCGAACGTCCCCGAGGCCGTCGTCGCCTTCCTCGCCGCCGCGTCCGTGGGCGCCGTCTGGACCTCGTGCGCACCCGACTTCGGCGCCCGCAGCGTCCTCGACCGCTTCCAGCAGGTCGAACCGGTCGTCCTCTTCACAGTCGACGGCTACCGCTACGGAGGCAAGGAACACGACCGCCGCGACACCGTCGCCGAACTGCGCCGCGAACTGCCCACCCTGCGCGCCGTCGTCCACATCCCGCTGCTCGGCACCCCGGCCCCCGAAGGCGCCCTGGAGTGGTCCGCGCTCACCGCCGCGGACACGGCACCCGTCTTCGAAGCCGTCCCCTTCGACCACCCCCTGTGGGTGCTCTACTCCTCCGGCACCACAGGCCTGCCCAAGGCGATCGTCCAGTCCCAGGGCGGCATCCTGGTCGAGCACCTGAAGCAGGCCGGACTGCACTGCGACCTCGGTCCCGACGACCGCTTCTTCTGGTACACGTCCACCGGCTGGATGATGTGGAACTTCCTCGTCTCCGGCCTGCTCACGGGCACCACGATCGTCCTCTACGACGGCAGCCCGGGCTACCCCGACACCGCCGCGCAGTGGCGGGTGGCCGAGCGCACCGGAGCCACGTACTTCGGGACGTCCGCCGCGTACGTCATGGCCTGCCGCAAGGCGGAGGTGCACCCCGCCCGCGACTTCGACCTGTCGCGCGTGCAGTGCGTGGCCACCACCGGCTCGCCCCTGCCGCCCGACGGCTTCCGCTGGCTGCACGACGAGTTCGCCGACGCCTCCGGAGAGATGTGGATCGCCTCCGTCAGCGGCGGCACCGACGTCTGCTCCTGCTTCGCCGGCGCCGTGCCGACACTGCCCGTCCACATCGGCGAGCTCCAGGCCCCCTGCCTCGGCACCGACCTACAGTCCTGGGACCCCCAGGGCAAGCCCCTCATCGACGACGTCGGCGAGCTCGTCGTCACCAACCCCATGCCGTCCATGCCGATCCGCTTCTGGAACGACCCCGACGGCAGCCGCTACCACGACAGCTACTTCGACACCTACCCCGGCGTCTGGCGCCACGGCGACTGGATCACCGTCACCGCACGCGGCTCCGTCGTCATCCACGGCCGCTCCGACTCCACGCTCAACCGCCAGGGCGTACGCATGGGCTCGGCCGACATCTACGAAGCCGTCGAGCGCCTCCCGGAGATCCGCGAGTCGCTCGTGATCGGCGTCGAGCGGCCCGACGGGGGCTACTGGATGCCGCTGTTCATCCACCTCGCCCCGGGCGCGGAACTCGACGACGCCCTGCGCGACCGGATCAAGCGGACCATCCGGGAACAGCTCTCCCCGCGCCACGTCCCCGACGAGGTGATCGAGGTCCCCGCCGTCCCGCACACCCTCACCGGCAAGCGCATCGAGGTCCCGGTCAAACGCCTGCTCCAGGGCACCCCGCTCGACAAGGCGGTCAACGCGGGCTCCGTCGACAACATCGAGCTGCTCCACTTCTACGAGCGCCTCGGCCGCGAACGCGCCTGACCCCCACGCGAACCACAGCCCGTGCCCGAGCACGCTCCGCGGTCATTGTCAGTGCCTCCCGTTACGGTGAGTGAGCATTGATCGACCGACCGCAGGGGGGACCATGGGGCACACCCAGCACGACACCATGCGACGCGCCCTTCGCCGCGAAGTCGCCGGCACCATCGGCCTGCTGGCCGACGCCGAGGACTTCGCGGCGATGCGTCACTACGCCACCTTCGTCTTCGACGACCACGTGACGTATTTGCAGCAGGTGGAAGGCCTGCTCAAGACCCGGGCCGCCGAGGGCAGGCTGACCGGCATCGCCCTCTTCGACCCACAGGAGTACGCGGAGTTCTGCGCGGAAACAGGCCTGGACCCGGACACCCCCGGAAGCCGCACCCGCTACACCGCGGAACTCGCGGCGACAGGACCCACCCTGCCGTACGAGGACCGTCCTCTGGCCGAGCTCGTCCCCGACCTCGTCGACGAGACCCTCCGACAGAGCACCTGGGAGTACGCGACCATGCTCCTGGCCCGCATCGGCGCCTGCGCGGACTGCGGAGTCGACATCGGACGCGCCGCCTTCGCCCGCGCCTCCGACCTGCTCATGCGCGTGCTCGGGACCGAGGGCCCCGCCACCCGCCATCTGGTGTGCAGCGTGCCGAGCGACGGCCAGACGCTCCTCGCCGCCCTGCGTGTCATGCGCGGCGCCGACGGCCATCCGGAACTGGACGAGACGGAAGCACTCGAGTTCACCACGGTCCTGGCCGTGGGCATCGCCGTACGGAGTTCCGGAGGACTCGTGATGCGCGCGGGCGACGGCACCCGCGACCGCGTCCACGGCTGGCGCCTGCAAGGAGAGCGCCTGCACCCCCTCTCGGCCGCCGAAGTCTTCGACGCCTACTGCACGGACGCGCTCTCCGGCGACCTCATCGCCCCGGAATCCGGCGTCGACTACTGCGCGGCACCGGACCTCGGCGGGGACGATCCGGGGGAGGAAGGCGCGACGGGACAAGGGGGACACCGCCACTGACGCAGGAGGGGCGCCCCACCTGTACGGGTGGGGCGCCCCTCCGGAGGAACCTGTCGCGTGCCGCGGGCCTGCTACTCGCCGGACAGCACGGCGTGCGCCGCCTTGCGGGCTTCCTCGGCGCTGTCCGCCGCACGTGCCGCGGCCGCGGCACGCTCGCACTGGGCCAGCGTGTACTTGCCCAGCGTCGCCCGGACGTAGGGAATCGACGCCGCCCCCATGGAGAGGGAGGTGACACCGAGACCGGTCAGCACACACGCGAGCAGCGGGTCGGACGCGGCCTCACCGCACACACCGCAGCTCTTGCCCTCGGCCTGCGCGGCCTCGGCCGACAGCGCGACCAGGTCGAGCAGCGCGGGCTGCCACGGGTCCTGCAACCGGGACACGGCACCGACCTGGCGGTCGGCGGCGAAGGTGTACTGCGCGAGGTCGTTGGTGCCGAGCGAGAGGAACTCGACCTCCTGGAGGATGGAACGCGCCCGCAGGGCCGCCGACGGAATCTCCACCATGGCACCGAACTTCGCCCGCAGACCGGCCTCACGGCACGCGTCGGCGAACGCCTTGGCGTCGGCGCGGTCCGCCACCATCGGAGCCATGACCTCGAGGTAGACGGGCAGCCCCGCGGCGGCCTTGGCCAGTGCGGTCAGCTGCGTCCGCAGCACCTCGGGGTGGTCGAGGAGCGAGCGCAGACCACGCACGCCGAGCGCCGGGTTCGGCTCGTCGGCGGGCGTCAGGAAGTCGAGCGGCTTGTCGGCGCCTGCGTCGAGGACGCGCACGACGACGCGGCCCTCGGGGAAGGCTTCGAGGACCTTGCGGTACGCCTCGACCTGCTTCTCCTCGGTCGGCGCCTGGGTGCTGTCGTCGAGGAAGAGGAATTCGGTGCGGAACAGGCCCACGCCCTCGGCACCCGCTTCGACGGCGGCGGGCACGTCGGAGGGACCGCCGATGTTCGCGAGCAGCGGCACCTTGTGCCCGTCCGACGTGGCGCCGGGGCCGGTCGTCGCGGCGAGCGCGGCCTTGCGCTGCGCCGCGGCGGCCTCGAGCTCGGCACGCTTCTCGGCGGTGGGCTCGACGAAGATCTCGCCGGTGCTGCCGTCGACGGCGACGACGGTGCCCTCGGCGATGTCACCGGCACCGGGCAGTGCGACGACGGCGGGGACGCCGAGCGCCCGCGCCAGGATCGCGCTGTGGCTGGTCGGGCCACCCTCTTCGGTGACGAAGCCGAGTACGAGAGCCGGGTCGAGCAGCGCGGTGTCGGCGGGCGCGAGGTCCCGCGCGATGAGGACGTACGGCTCGTCGCTGTCGGGCACGCCCGGCATCGGAACGCCGAGGAGCCGCGCGACGATACGATTCCGCACGTCGTCGAGGTCCGCGACGCGGCCTGCCATGTACTCACCCGCGCCCGCGAGGAGTTCGCGGTAGTGCGAGAAGGCGTCGTAGATGCCGCGTTCGGCCGTGCTGCCGACGGTGATGCGCCGGTCCACGTCGGCGATGAGGTCCGGGTCCTGAGCGATCATCGCTTGCGCTTCGAGCACCGCCTGGGCCTCACCGCCCGCCAGGTTGCCGCGCGCCATCAGGTCGGCGGCCACAGCCTCGACGGCTTTGCGGGCGCGCCCCTGTTCGCGCTCCGCGTCCTCCGCCGGGATCTGCTTGGCCGGCGGCTCGAGGACCGCCGTGCCCATGTGCCGAACCTCGCCGATCGCCACCCCGTGGCTCACGCCGACGCCTCGCAGCGTTGTCTCCATTTCACCCGTCTCCGGTCGTGCGACGGGCCCAGCCGCCGCGGTGGATGTCCTACCTGCCGTCGGCGAGCGACGGCGATGCCGTCACTTCCAGCTGAAGAGAGTGTCGCCCGGCTTCACGTCGCCGTCCTCGACGAGGCCGGACAGCGACTCGGCCGTCGCCTCGAGCGCGACGACGGGGCAGATCGCGGACTTGCCGGCGGCCTCGACGGCGGCCGGGTTCCAGCGCACCACGGACTGGCCCCGCTGTACGGTGTCCCCCTTGTTGACGAGAAGCTCGAAGCCCTCGCCGTTGAGCTGGACGGTGTCGATGCCCAGGTGCGTGAGCACGCCGTGGCCCTGGTCGTCCACCACGACGAACGCGTGCGGGTGAAGGGAAACGATGATGCCGTCGACGGGAGCGACCGCCTCGGAGGGCTCGCGAACAGGGTCGATGGCAGTGCCAGGTCCGACCATCGCGCCGGAGAAGACGGGGTCGGGCACCGCGGCGAGCCCGATGGCGCGTCCTTCGAGCGGGGACGTAACGGTGGACATGGAGGGCCTCCCAGGGGTGGAGATTCGATACCGCCGTCACTGCCTGACCTGGACGACGCACTGTTCAGAAGGGTAAGTCATAGGAAGTCCCGGTTCCGCATGAGAGGTCCCGGTTGGCGGACGTAGCGGCACTGCACAAACGATTTGCGCCTACCCGGACGCCGCTGTAGAGTCGTACTCCTGCCGACGGGCCGGGCGACGCACTCAGCGTCGGGGGCCGGGCAGCAACTATCAGGTCGGATCCTATATCGGGGTCTGTTTCCTCATGTCCACTGAACATCGTGGTCAAGAAGGCGAAAATGACCTGCTAGAGTTTGGAACCGCCGAAAGGCAAAGGCCCCCAACGGCCACCGGAATTGAAATCCGAACCGGGAACGGAACGGAAAACGGATCTGGTAGAGTTGGAAACGC
>NZ_JBIRHJ010000010.1:0-187664 GCF_044328435.1 Streptomyces sp. NPDC017940
ATCCCGCCACGACCCCGCCACCCCCACAAACGGAAAGGCGAAAACGCCACCCCCACCCACGGAAAGGCGAAAACGGAGACCTGCACAGCACGCAGCCAACCCTCACCGCCGCAGAGCCACCTCCACCCCCCGAGCCACCTCCGCAGCCCGCTCCCCCGCCAACGGCCCCCCATCCACCCCGGTCACGTAAAAGGCATCCACCGCGTTGGCCCCCCACGTGGACACATGCGCACTGCGCACCCACACCCCGGCCGCCTCCAACGCCCGCCCGATCCGATGCAGCAGCCCCGGCGCGTCCTGGGCCCGCACCTCGATCACCGTCGCCCGCCGCGACCCCACCGCCGCCACGGTCACCCGCGGCGGCGGCGCCACGGCCCCCCGCCGCCGCGGATATGCCGCATCCCGCTCGGCGAGCCGCGCGGCGATGTCCAGCGACCCGTCCAGAGCCCGGACCAGATCGGCCCGCAGCCGCGCGGCGTCCGGCAGGGACCCGTACTCAGCGGCGACCCGCCACTGAAGCATCAGCACGGCCCCGGCCACCCCGTCCGGCAACTCGACGACCCGCAGCCCGGCGGTCCGCACGGTCAGCCGATGCAGGGCGAGCACCCCGGCGACGGCGGGCAACACCCCACCCTGCTCGGGCACGGCAACAAGCAACTCCACACCCAACGCCTCAACGGAAGAATCCCTACCAACGGGATGCCCACCAACGGGATGCCCACCAACGGGACCCCCACCACCGGAGCCACCCCCCACAGCCCGAAGAGCCACCACAGGCCCCCCGGCCCGCAGAGCCTCAACAGCAAGCCGCTCCTGCTCCGCACCCCCGGCGCCCCCAACACCCCCACCCGCCCCGCAAGGCTCCTCGGACGCAGACCCCCCGGCCAGCACACCCCCCACCCGCTTCACCAGATCGGCGACCAGCGCAGCCCGCCAGGACGACCAGGCAGCGGGCCCGGTGGCCAGCGCGTCCGCCGCGGTGAGGGCGTGCAGCAGTTCGAGGGTGCCGACCGAGCCCACGGCCTCGGCGACGGAGCGCACGGTGGCGGGATCGTCGAGGTCGCGCCGGGTGGCGGTCTCGACCAGCAGCAAGTGATGGCGTACGAGACAGGCGACGACGCCGACGTCCGTACGGTCGAACCCGATGCGCCCGGCCACGTCGCGGGCGATGACCTCTCCGGCGACGGAGTGGTCTCCGGGCCACCCCTTGCCGATGTCGTGCAGCAGGGCGGCGACGAGGAGGAGGTCGGGCCGCCCGACGCGCCGGGTCAGTGCGGCGGCGCGCACCGCGGTCTCGACGAGGTGCCGGTCGACGGTCCAGGTGTGGACGGCGTTGCGCTGGGGCCGGCACCGCACCCGCTCCCAGTCGGGCAGCAGCCGGGTGATGAGGCCCTCGGCCTCCAGGGCCTCCCAGACGAGGACGGTCGGCGGCCCGGCCCCGAGCAGCGTCACGAGCTGCTCGCGCGCCTCGGCGGGCCAGGGGACGGGCAGCGGCCGCACGGCGGCGGCCATGCGCCGCACGGCGTGCAGGGACAGGGGAAGCCCGGCCTGCGCGGCGGCGGCAGCGGCACGCAGGGGCAGCACCGGATCGCGCTCGGGCCGCGCGGCCCGGGCGAGGACGACTTCGCCGTCCTGCTCGACGACCCCCTCGGCGAGGGGCGACCGCTCACCGGCACCCCCCTTGCCGCCACCACGCTGCGCGCCGCCAGCACCGCCACCACCGCCACCACTACCACCCCCACCGAGCAGCCCACGCAACCGCGGCCGAGCCCGCCGCCCCCGCAGCACCCGCCCGACCTCGCGCCAGGTCACATCACTGGCGTACGAGACGGTGCGCGCCGCCTCGTACACCTGCCGGAGCAGGGCGTCGGCGTCGAGCAGGCCGAGTCGGGCGGCGACCTGGTCCTGTTCCTGGAGGGCGAGGCGGTCGGTGGCGCGCCCGGTGGTGAGGTGCAGCGCGTCGCGTACGTCGAGCAGCGCGCGCCGGGCGTCGGCGAGGCCCTCGCGGGGTGCGTCGGCGAGCCAGGAGGCGGCGACGGCGCGCAGCGCGGTGGTGTCGCGGAGGCCGCCCCTGGCCTCCTTCAGGTCGGGTTCGAGGAGGTGGCTCAGCTCTCCTTGGCGTGCGGCGCGCTGGTCGCACAGTTCGCGCAGTTCGGGCAGCCGCTCGGGGGCCTGGTTGCGCCAGTCGGCGAGGACGGTGGTGCGCAGGGCGGTGGTGAGCCCGAGGTCACCGGCGATGTGCCGGGCGTCGAGGAGGCCGAGCTGGACCTTCAGATCGCAGGCCGCGGTCTTGCGGGCCTCGGCGGGGGTGCGTACGGAGTGGTCGAGTGCGAGGCCGAGGTCCCAGACGGGGTACCAGATGCGGTCGGCGAGGGCGGCGACGACGTCGGCTCCGGCGGAGCCGTCGTGCAACAGCAGCAGATCGAGATCGCTGCGGGGCGAGAGCTCACCACGCCCGTACCCACCCACAGCGACAAGAGAAACCCCCTGAAGCCCACCGAGACCGAGACCGAGACCGACACCAGCACTCGCACCACCACCGCCACCAGCACCAGCACCAGCACCAACACCAACACCAACACCAACACCAACACCAAACAGCCCCCCGAGCCACTTGTCCGTCAACTCGGCGAGAGCCAACCGCCGCGGCGCCCCGGACACCGCCACCTCCTCCTGGAGAAGACGCAGCCGGGCCGCCGCGTAGCCGCGGGGACTACAGAGCATCCGGCCCCCGCTCCCCGGTACGCACCCGCACCGCCGTGTCGACGGGAACGCTCCAGACCTTGCCGTCGCCGATCTTGCCGGTGCGGGCCGCCTTGACGATGACGTCGACGAGCTGTTCGGCGTCGTCGTCCTCGACGAGGACCTCTATGCGGATCTTCGGTACGAGGTCGACGGTGTACTCGGCGCCGCGGTAGACCTCGGTGTGCCCGCGCTGGCGCCCGTAGCCGCTGGCTTCGGTGACGGTCAGGCCCTGGACCCCGAAGGCCTGGAGGGCCTCCTTGATCTCGTCGAGCCGGTGCGGCTTGACGACGGCGGTGATGAGCTTCATGCGTCCACCTTCTTGTTCTTCGGCGCCGCCGACGAGGCGTCCTTGACCGGTCCTGGCACGGCGGGCGCGGTGCGCGGAAGGGTGCCGCCGCCCGCACCACTGAAGTCGTACGCGGTCTCGGCGTGCTGGAACTGATCGATGCCGCCGACCTCCTCGTCCTCGTCGACCCGCATCCCGATGGTCCTGTCGATCAGGAGGGCGAGGACGGCGGAGGCGACGAAGGAGTACGCGAGGACGGCGCCGACACCGGCGGCCTGCTTGCCCAGCTGTTCGAGACCGCCGCCGTAGAGGAGTCCCTGCGCCTCGGACTGGCCTCCTCCGGTGGCGAAGAGGCCGACGAGGAGGGAGCCGACGATGCCGCCGACGAGGTGGACACCCACGACGTCCAGGGAGTCGTCGTAGCCGAACGTGAACTTCAGGCCGACGGCCATGGCGCACAGGAGTCCGGCGACGGCACCGATGGCGATCGCGCCGAGGGGCGAGCAGGAGCCGCCGGACGGGGTGACGGCGACGAGTCCCGCGACCGCGCCGGAGGCGGCGCCGAGGGTGGTGCAGGCGCCGTGCCGGATCTTCTCGTACGCGAGCCAGGCGAGCATCGCGGCGGCGGTGGCGATCTGGGTGTTGAGGAACATCAGCGCGCCGACGCCGTCGTCGTTGCCGAGCCAGGAGCCGGCGTTGAACCCGAACCAGCCGAACCACAGCAGTCCGGCGCCGAGCATCACCAGGGGCAGGCTGTGCGGGCGCATCGGGTCCTTCTTGAAGCCGACGCGCTTGCCGATGACGAGGATCACGCCGAGGGCGGCGGCCCCGGCGTTGATGTGCACGGCGGTGCCGCCGGCGAAGTCGATGACGCCGAGTTCGAAGGCCCAGCCGCCGGTGCCCCAGACCCAGTGGGCGACGGGGAAGTACACGATCGTCGCCCACAGCGCGACGAACAGCGCCCAGGCGGTGAACTTCACGCGGTCCGCGAGGGCGCCGCTGATCAGCGCGGGGGTGAGGACGGCGAACATCAGCTGGAACACGGCGAAGACGTAGACGGGGATGGTGTAGCCGTCCCACAGCTGGTCGATGCCGATGCCGCCGAGGCCGACGTAGTCGCCGTCCCAGCCGACGAGGCTGCCGTGGTCGGTGCCGAAGGCGACGGAGAAGCCGTAGAGCACCCACAGGACGGTGACGATCCCGAGGCTGATGAAGCTCATCATCAGCATGTTCAGGGTGCTCTTGACGCGGACCATGCCTCCGTAGAAGAAGGCGAGAGCCGGCGTCATGAGCATCACCAGGGCGGAGCAGATCAACATGAATCCGGTGTTGGCGGCAGACAGCTGTGGGGCGTCTGCGGCAAGCGTGATGCCTGGGGGCATCGGCGTCTCCTCGTCGTCGGATACGGCCCGTGCGGCTCGATGCCTCAGCGGCGAGGACGGTGGGCCGGTTATGCGGCACGACATTGGCGGAGCGCGGTTTCGGCCGGCGCCGCTCGATGTTTCGCCGCAGTGACGAAGGAGTCAGACGTGTTACGCGCCGGTGAACGACGTGTCATCCGGGTGAGTGCGCGCACCGGCGGACGGTTCAGCAGCCGGCTTCTGCGGTTTCCGGCATGTCGACGGCGAGCCGCTCGGTCAGCTGGACCACTTCCGGCACGTCCCCGAAGTCGCGCAGGGCGTTGGCGACGGTCTTGCGCAGTCGGGTGTTGACCCGCTCGGAGCGCACCTTCTTGGCGATGTCCAGGGCCTCGCCCGCGAGCAGCGCGCTCTGCTCGGGCTCCCGCTGGAGCAGATGGACGGTGGCCATGCCAATCAGGTTCAGTGCGTACGACCGCTGGTGCTCGGGGTCGTCGCCGAAGAGGGCGACGGCGCGGTCCATGACGGGCTCGGCCAGGGAGGCGTACGTGGGACTGCGGCCCGCCACATAGGCCAGGTCGCGGAAGGAGTGGGCGTTCTCGCCGTTGAGCTCCGCCTCGGAGAAGAAGCGGATCCAGTCGGGCTCGGGCTGGTCCCAGTCGTCCGCGTCGGCGAAGGTCTCCTCGGCCATGCGGACGGCCCGTTTGCAGCGGCCGGGCTGGCCCATTCCGGCGTAGGCGCGGGCCTCCATCGCATACAGCATCGACTGGGTGCGGGGGCTCGCGCAGTCGCGGCTGCCGTACTGCGCGAGGTGGATCAGCTCCAGGGCGTCCTCGGGGCGGCCGAGGTGGATCATCTGGCGGCTCATGCTGGACAGGACATACGACCCGAGGGGCTTCTCGCCTGCCTCCTTGGCGGCGTGCAGGGCCAGGACGAAGTACTTCTGGGCGGTGGGCTGGAGCCCCACGTCGTAGCTCATCCAGCCCGCCAGTTCCGCCAGCTCGCCCGCGACCCGGAACAGGCGCTTGGCGGTGGCCTCGGGCTGGGGTTCCTGGAGCAGGTCGGTCACCTCGTGCAGCTGGCCGACGACGGCCTTGCGGCGCAGCCCTCCGCCGCACTGGGCGTCCCACTGGCGGAACATCACCGTCGTGGACTCCAGGAGGTCGAGCTCCGGCTTGGAGAGGCGGCCCGGGCGGCGCGGCACGAGCTGCGCCTCGGGCTCGCTCACGACGGGGGCGGAGTGGCCGGGCACGAGCCAGCGCTGCATGGGCTCGATGAGGGCGGGGCCCGCGGAGAGGGCGAGCGAGGTGCCGAGGAAGCCGCGCCGCGCCAGCATCAGGTCGCTGCGGCTGAACTCGCTGATGAGCGCGACCGTCTGGGGGCCCGTCCAGGGCAGGTCGACGCCGGACACCGAAGGCGACTGGTGGGCGGCGCGCAGGCCGAGGTCCTCGACGGCGACGACGCAGCCGAAGCGCTCGGAGAACAGCTCGGAGAGGATGCGCGGGATGGGCTCGCGGGGATTCTCGCCGTCGAGCCAGCGGCGGACGCGGGAGGTGTCCGTGGAGATGTGGTGGGCGCCCAACTGGCGCGCCCTGCGGTTCACCTGCCGTGCCAGCTCGCCCTTCGACCAGCCGCTGCGCACGAACCAGGAAGCGAGCATCTCATTGGGGCGCTTCTCGGCGTTCGTACCGCTACCGCTACTGCCGCCCACTGGAACGCCCCCATCCTTCGCACCACTTGTTCGCGATCCACGTCAAGCCCTAACAGAATGCCGTGCGTTGCGGCGATCCGTCATGTGAATGTCACCCTTCGAACGGGATGCCGACTTGCCTCCGGCATACCCACGGGTGTGTCAAGCCCGGGCCGTGTACTCAACGTAATCCTACGATCACCGCTCCCGCGAGGGTCGATGCGGAAACGCCACCATTCGCCACCCCTTCGAATGAACTCCCGGCCCGCTGCACACGATTGACTTGACACTCCACTACCGAAAGTGGGCGGAGCGGAGCACACAGGGGCGCGGACCACGGAGTACACCACCCGTAAAGCCTCCAGAAGCCGGTACGGGCCGACGACCATGAACAGGCATGTCGGCGAATGTCGGCGAGAGTCGAGTTGAACCGGCTCGAGATGTGCTCAACGCGCTCAAGGGCGGAGGGTCACGGTCCGATCCCTTACGTAACCACCGCAGAATCGACCCGTTGGAGGGGGCATGGGCTTCACGATCGGCGGCATCCGGGGAACCAAAGAGCCCCGGTCCGGTGTCCAGGGGACGAACGAGACGGACGAGATAAACGAGACGGACGAGACGGACGAGACGGACACAGCACCGCGTGCCTCGCGCGGCGCACGGGACCCGCGGGGCGCACGGGGCCTACCGGACCCCCGGGACCAGCGGCGCCAGGGGGAGCCCGAGGAGCCGCATGGCACCGAGGAGACCGCCCGGCCGCAGCCCACCGATGAGGCCAGGGACGCCAAGGAGGCGAGGGAACCGCGCCCGGCGTCCCGGCGCCGCTGCCGTGCGGGCGGCGCCCCGGAGTGCACGGCCGTCGCCGAGTACACGGGCCTGTGGGGCTGGTCCGCGGTGCCCGGCGCACGCGCCCAGGACGGCCGCTGCTCCTGCGGCAGGGCGGACTGCCCGGCCCCCGGCGCCCACCCCCTCGACCACGCCCCCGAGATCCCGGCCGGTGCCACCCTCGGCGAGGTGTCCGCCGCCTGGGCGCAGTTCCCCGGCGCGGCGGTGCTGCTGCCGGTCGGCCGTGCCTTCGACGTCCTGGAGGTGGCCGAGACCGCGGGGCGCCGCGCGCTGGTGCGCCTGGAACGCATGGGCGTGCCGCTCGGCCCGGTGGCCGCGACGCCGGACGGCCGCACGCACTTCTTCGTCGCCCCCGGCGCCGCCGCCGAACTCCCCCAGCTGCTCTACCGCATGGGCTGGGACGACGCCGACCTCGACCTGCACGGCCTGGGCCCGGGCAGCCACATCACGGCACCGCCTTCCGACCGCGGCGGCCTCGGCCCGGTCCGCTGGCTGCGCTCGCCCGACCCGGCCTCCGCCGCGGGCCCGCCGCACGCCCGCCTCCTCCTCGGCACCCTGGCCTACGTCGCCCACCGCTCACCCGCATAGGCCCCGCACGGGAAGTCCGGCGGTTCTCCGCGCCGTCACGCCGCCACACCGTCAGGCCGCCACGCCGCCCGGCCCGCACCGCGCACACGGAAGGGCCCCGCTCCCGGCTGCACCCCGGGGCGGGGCCCTTCTCCCGTGCACGGGCGCGGGCGGCGGCGCTCAGTCGCCGAGCAGCGCGTCGACGAACGCCTCCGGCTCGAAGGGCGCCAGGTCGTCGGCGCCCTCGCCGAGGCCGACGAGCTTGACCGGCACGCCGAGCTCGCGCTGGACCGCGACGACGATGCCGCCCTTGGCGGTGCCGTCGAGCTTGGTGAGGACGATGCCGGTGATGTCCACCACCTCGGCGAAGACGCGGGCCTGCACCAGGCCGTTCTGGCCGGTGGTGGCGTCGAGGACGAGCAGGACCTCGTCGAGCGGCGCGTGCTTCTCCACGACGCGCTTGACCTTGCCGAGCTCGTCCATCAGGCCGGTCTTGGTGTGCAGCCGGCCCGCGGTGTCGATGAGGACGACGTCGGCGCCCTCGGCGATGCCCTCCTTGACGGCGTCGAAGGCGATCGACGCCGGGTCGCCACCCTCGGGCCCGCGGACCGTGCGGGCGCCGACGCGCTCGCCCCAGGTCTGCAACTGGTCGGCGGCGGCCGCGCGGAAGGTGTCGGCGGCGCCGAGGACGACCGAGCGGCCGTCGGCAACCAGGACCCGGGCGAGCTTGCCGGTGGTGGTGGTCTTGCCGGTGCCGTTCACGCCGACGACCATCACGATGCCGGGGGTCTCCAGGCCGGACTCGGTCTTCACGACGCGGTCGAAGTCCGTGCCGAGGAGCGAGAGGAGCTCCTCGCGCAGCAGCGCGCGCAGCTCCTCGGGGGTGCGCGTGCCGAGCACCCGCACGCGCTCGCGCAGCCGCTCGACCAGCTCCTGGGTGGGGGCGACGCCGACGTCGGCGGTCAGGAGCGTGTCCTCGATCTCCTCCCAGGTGTCCTCGTCCAGGTGCTCGCGCGAGAGGAGCGTGAGCAGGCCCTGGCCGAGCGCGTTCTGGGAGCGCGAGAGCCGGGCGCGCAGGCGCACCAGGCGGCCCGCGGTGGGCTCGGGGGTCTCGATGTCGGGCGCCGCGGGCGGCTCCTCGACGACGGGCGCGGACGCCGACGGCTCGGCGACCGGCAGATCGACTTCCTCGATCGTGCGGCGCGGCTCGTCGCGTGGCTTCTCGGCCTCGTCGCCGACGTGCGGTTCGGTCGGCGGGGCGGTGATGGTGGGGGTGACAGAGGGGGCGGAGGGGGCCTTCGCGCCGGGCAGCCGCTTCTTCTTGCGGCTGCCGACGACCAGCCCGCCGAGCGCACCGACCACGACCACGGCGATGACTACAGCAAGGATGACGATTTCCATAACCCACCCAGTATCAGTCATGGGCCCTTTCGGCAGCTCTCTTGTGTCTTCCTCCAAAGGACATACGCCACTAGCCGCCATTACTCGGACTAAAGTACGATGGAAGAGCCCGCGTCAACGCGCGTAGAGTCCCCTCTGATTCATCAGCCGTTCCATCGGGCTGATCTCCCCCACCGGCCGGCGACGACGTCGACGCAAGCCGAGCGAGAGGCACGGAACCACCCCTCATGAGCACCACCGCCGAAACCGCCGAACACGAAGGCGCCCTGGAGACCCGCGGTCTTGAACCCGTGCCGGACTCCGAGCGCCACGGCAAGACCCGTGAGCTGTTCCCCACCTGGGTGGCCGCCAACATCAGCGTTCTGCTCCTGACCATGGGTGCCGGCCTCATCGTCTCGAACAAGCTGAACTTCTGGCAGGTCCTCGTCGTCGCCCTGGTGTCCCCCGTGCTGAGCTACGGCCTGGTGGGCCTCGTCTCCATCGCGGGCAAGCGCGGCGGCTCGCCGGGCATGACCCTCTCGCGCGCGGTCTTCGGCCAGCGCGGCAACCTCTTCCCCGGCGCGCTGATCTGGGTCGCCCGCTGGGGCTGGGAGACGATCAACGCGGTAACGGGTGCGTACGCGATCCTCACCGTTCTCGACATCTGCTTCGGGGTGAAGGCGAACACCGCCCTGAAGGTCGTCACGCTCCTCGCCTTCGTCGCCGCGACGTTCCTCATCTCGGGCCTCGGCCGCAAGGTGCTGCACGTGTGCAGTACGTGGTCGACGTATCTCTTCGGCGCGTTCAGCGTCCTGGTGCTCGTGTATCTGCTCACGGACACCGACTGGTCCGAGGTCTTCGACCAGCCCGCGGGCTCCACGGCGATGATGATCGCGGGCATCGGCACGATCGCCGCGGGCGGCATCAGCTGGGTGCCCACCGGCCCGGACTTCACCCGCTACCTGCCGCGCACGGCACCCAACAAGCCGCTGGTCGGCCACGCCGTCGGCGGCGCCGCGATCGTCGTCGTCCCCATGGTCCTGATGGGCGCCGTCATGGCCGTCTCCACGCCGAGCCTGTCCTCCGCGCAGGACCCGGTCGCCTTCCTCGGCGACCTGCTGCCGACCTGGATCGCCGTGCCGTACCTGATCATGGCCCTGATCGGCATGCTCCTGATCAACTCCATGTCGATGTACTCGGCGGGCTTCACCGCCATGACCCTCGGCATCAAGGTCCCGCGCGCGTGGGCGGTCAGCGTGAACGCGATCATCAGCCTGATCTTCGGCTACCTCCTGATGAACGTGGCGACCAGCTTCATGGGCTCGTTCATCTCCTTCCTGACCCTGCTCGCCGTCGCCTTCTCCGCCTGGATCGGCGTCTTCGGCATCGACATGCTGCGCCGCAAGAGCTACGACGGCGAGGGCCTGATGGACACCAAGCGCACCAGCGTCTACTGGTACCGGGCGGGCTTCGCCTGGCAGGCCATGACGGCCTGGGCGGTGGCGCTCGTCGTGGGACTGCTGTTCACCAAGGTCGACTGGTTCTCCGGCCCGCTCGCCTCGTCCTGGATCGGGCGCAACGGCCTCGGCTGGCTCGTCACCATCGTGGTGGCGGCGGTCCTGTACGGGGTGCTGCCGCGGCAGCCGCTCGTCGGGACCGGCGCGACCGCGGCGGCCGCACCGGCCGCACGCCCGGACGCCACACCCACCAAGGCCTGAGCCCCGACCCCCTGACGACCCTGGTCATCTGACGCTTCGTCAGTTAACGTCCCCCTCCACTGCCCACGGTTCGCCGTCCCGGTGAAGCCCGGTGAAGCCCGGTGAAGGGGGACGTTTCGCATGCCCGTCTCAGTCGTTCGCTTCAACCTCGTCGACCCCGTCGCGGACGCCCTCGGGGAGCGCTACCGCGCCGCCGTGGAGATGGCCGCGTACGCCGACGAGCACGGCGTGAGCACCGTCCAGACCGAGGAGCACCACGGAGCCGCCAACAACTGGCTGCCCTCGCCGTTCGCCTTCGCGGGGGCGGTGTTCGGGGCGACGCGGCGGATCGCGGTCACCGTGTCCGCGGTCATCGGGCCGCTGCACGATCCGCTGCGGCTCGCCGAGGACATCGCCGTACTGGACCTGTTGAGCGGCGGCAGGCTCGTCACCGTCGTGGGGATCGGCTACCGGCCCGAGGAGTACGCGGCCTTCGGCGTCGAGTGGACGCGGCGCGGGCGGCTCCAGGACGAGCTCCTCGACACCCTGCTCAAGGCCTGGACCGGCGAGGCGTTCGACTATCGGGGCCGCACCGTGCGCGTCACCCCGCGCCCGGGGACACGGCCGCACCCGCTGCTCCTGGTGGGCGGCTCGTCGAGGGCTGCGGCCCGTCGCGCGGCCAGGTTCGGCCTGCCGTTCTTCCTCAGCGCGCACCTGCCCGGCCTTGAGTCGTACTACCACGACAGGCTCGCCGAGTACGGCACCGAGGGCTGGACGATGATGCCCGGCGCCGAGACCCCGCTCCTGCACCTCTCCGAGGACCCCGACCGCACCTGGGCCGAGCACGGCGAGCACTTCCTGCACGAGGCGCGGACCTATGCGTCCTGGCAGTCCGAGGACATCCGCTCCGCGGTGCGTTCGGCGGCGACCACGGTCGGGGAGCTGCGCGCCGAGGGCGTGTACCGGGTGCTCACGCCCGACGCCTGCGTGGCGTTCGCCGAGGGCGGGGCGACTCTCGTGCTGCATCCACTGGTCGGCGGGATGCCGGTGGACGAGGGCTGGCGGAGTCTGCGCCTGTTCGCCGAGCGGGTGCTGCCCGCCGTCAAGGAGTAGCGCCCTTCCAGGAATAGCGCCCTTCTTTTGAGGAGGGCGAAAAACCGCTGCCCCGGCTCGGGCGTGGGCCCGGGCCGGGGCAGCTTCCGCAGGAGGGGAGGGGCAGCGGGGTTCAGCCCATCTCCTCCAGGGTCTTGCCCTTCGTCTCCTTGACGAACTTGGCGACGAAGGGGATCGAGAGCGCCGCGAAGGCGCCGTAGATGATGTACGAGCCGGTCAGGCTCCACTCCGACATGCTCGGGAAGGTCTTGGTGATCGCGAAGTTGGCGAGCCACTGGGCCGAGGCCGCCACACCGAGCGCCGCGGCACGGATCCGGTTGGGGAAGATCTCGCCGAGCAGCACCCAGACCACGACGCCCCAGGACAGTGCGAAGAAGAGCACGAAGGCGTTGGCGGCGATGATCGCGACCAGGCCCTGGCCGTGCGGCAGCGAGACGTCGTCGCCGGATCCGGAGCGGTAGGAGAACGCCCAGGCCATGGTGAACAGCGCCACGGCCATGCCCGCCGAGCCGATCAGGGCGAGCGGCTTGCGGCCGATCCGGTCGACGAAGATCATCGCGATGACCGTACCGACGATGTTCACGATCGAGGTCTCGAAGGAGTACAGGAACGAGCTGCTCGGGTCGTGCCCGATGGACTGCCACAGCTGGTTCGAGTAGTAGAAGATCACGTTGATGCCGACGAGCTGCTGGAAGACCGACAGGAAGATGCCGATCCAGACGATCGGCAGGAAGCCGAACCTGCCGCCGAGGAGATCCTTGAACGTCGACTGGTGCTCGCGGTGCATCGCCGTCTCGATCTGGGCGGCGCGCGCGTCCACGTCCACCGTGGAGCCCTCGACCTCGGCGAGCACCTTCTTGGCCTCGGCCTGCCGGCCGACGGAGATCAGAAAGCGCGGGGACTCGGGGATCGCGAAGGACAGCAGGCCGTAGAGGAGGGCCGGGATCACCATGACGCCGAGCATCCACTGCCAGGCCTCGAGCCCGCCGATCTTGCCGCGCTGGTCGCCGTCCGCCATGTTCAGGATGCCCCAGTTGACGAGCTGGGAGACGGCGATGCCGATGACGATGGCGGCCTGCTGGAAGGCGGCGAGGCGGCCGCGGTAGGCGGGCGGCGCGACCTCGGCGATGTACGCGGGGCCGATCACGGAGGCCATGCCGATGCCGAGCCCGCCGATGAAGCGCCACATGGTCAGGTCCCACGCGGCGAACGGCAGGGCCGAGCCGATGGCGCTGATCGCGAACAGGAACGAGGCGATCTGCATCACCCGGATGCGGCCGATGCGGTCGGCGACGCGACCGGCGATGGCGGCACCGACGGCGCAGCCGAGCAGGGCGGTGGCGATGATCCAGCCGAGCGTGTCGGCGTTCACGTCGAACTTGCCCTGGATGGCGACGGTCGCGCCGTTGATCACGGAACTGTCGTAACCGAAGAGGAATCCGCCCATCGCGGCTGCCGCCGTGATGAAGATGACATGGCCGAGATGGTCCGGGTGGGCCTCCCTGGCCCCGGGCTGCGGCGGCTGCGCTGTGCTGGTCACGTGTTCTCCTCGGGCCACCGGCTGCGTTGCCGGTGTGGGGGTGAGAGCTCTTCAAGTGGCGCACAACTTCACGCCGCCCACCACCTGAAGGTAAAAGCAACGTTGCAGAGACTATGCCTTCAAGTTTCGAAGTCAATAGGGGGCGTGTTGTGCATGCGACGCACCCTGAGCGAAGTCAGTGTTCAGAGTTTGAACGCAGGGGGGACCGGATGGGTGAACCGGCAGCGCACAGTGGCAGCGGGTCTCGTCGCGCGGCCTCAGCGCGCGGCGTCAGCGGGTCTCGGCGCACCGCGGCAGCGGGTCTAGCGCAGCCGCTGGCTGATCACCTTGGAGACGCCGTCGCCCTGCATGGACACGCCGTACAACGCGTCCGCGACCTCCATCGTCCGCTTCTGGTGCGTGATCACGATGAGCTGCGAGGCCTCCTGCAACTCCTGCATGATCCGGATGAGGCGCTGGAGGTTGGTGTCGTCGAGCGCCGCCTCGACCTCGTCCATCACGTAGAACGGACTGGGCCGCGCCTTGAAGATCGACACGAGCATGGCCACGGCCGTCAGCGACCGCTCCCCGCCGGAGAGCAGCGAGAGCCGCTTGACCTTCTTGCCCGGCGGCCGGGCCTCGACGTCGACACCCGTGGTGAGCATGTTGTCGGGGTCGGTCAGGATCAGCCGGCCCTCACCGCCCGGGAAGAGCCTGCTGAAGACCCCTTCGAACTCCCGTGCCGTGTCCCGGAAGGCCTCGGTGAAGACCTGCTCGACGCGCTCGTCGACCTCCTTCACCACCTGAAGCAGGTCGGCCCGCGTCTTCTTGAGGTCCTCAAGCTGCTCGCTGAGGAACTTGTGCCGCTCCTCCAGGGCCGCGAACTCCTCGAGGGCGAGCGGGTTGACCTTTCCGAGCTGCTGATACGCCCGTTCGGCTGACTTGAGGCGCTTCTCCTGCTCGGCGCGGGCGTAGGCCTTCGGTTTGTTGCGGGGGTGTTCCGGGTCGTCGGGCAGTTCCTCGCCCTCGGCGGGCGGCGAGGGCGGCACGAGCTGATCGGGTCCGTATTCGGAGACGAGCCCCGCGGGTTCCACACCGAGTTCCTCCAGCGCCTTGGTCTCCAGCTGCTCGATCCGCAGCCGCTTCTCAGCACCTAGTACCTCGCCGCGGTGAACTGAATCCGTCAACTTGTCCAGCTCGGCGTTCAGGTCACGGCCCCGGGTCCGCTCGGCGGCGAGCTCCCGCTCCCGCACCTCCTTGGCACGCTCGGCGGCGGCCCGCTCCTGCTCGGCCCGGACCAGGGAGACCTCCACGTGGGCGAGCAGCTGACGCGCGCCGGAGGCGACCGCGTCGGCGACGGCGGCCTCGTGGCGCAGCCGGGCGCGGCGCTGCTCGGCACGCGCGCGTGCCTCACGTTCGGCGCGGGCGGCGCGGTCGAGCGAGTCGGCACGTCCGGCGAGGCCCTTCACGCGCTCCTCGTGCGTACGCACCTGGAGCCGCGCCTCCATCTCGGTCTGGCGGGCGTTGGCGCCGTCGGCCGCGAGCCGGTCGCGCACGGCGGTGTCGGGCTCCTCCTCGGCCGGCATCTCCTGCGCGACGAGGAGCCGCTCGGCCAGTTCCTCGGCCTCCGCGAGCGCCTTGTCCAGGGCGTCCTGGGCCTTGGCGGCGGCGCCCGCGGAGCGCTCGGCCTCACCGGCGGCGCCGCGTGCCTGGCCCGCGAGGGACCCGAGGCGCTGGGCCACGGCCGACTTCTCGCGGTCGGCTGCGCGCCGCCGCTCCCCAAGGTCCTCGACGAGCGCGGCGCACTCCCGGCGCCGCTCCCCCGCGCGTTCCTGGGCCGTCGCCAACTTGTCGCACCGCACGCCGAGTTCGGTCAGCTCGGCCGCCGCCTCGTCGACGGAGGCCCGCACTTCGAGGAGGCTGGGGGCGCCCGCGGACCCGCCGTGCGCGAAGTGCGCCCCGAGCAGATCGCCCTCGGCGGTGACCGCCGTCAGCTCCGGGCGCGCGTACACCAGGTCCTCGGCGTCCTCCAGCGTGCCGACCACCACGATGTCCCGCAGCAGTCGCCGCACGGCAGGCATCAACTCGTCGGGCCCGCGGACGAGTTCGGCGGCACGGGGCGGCCCTCCGGCGTGCCGGTCCCGTGTGCGGGGGTACGGGGCGCCTTCGCCGCGCCGGTCCGGCGGTACGTCGTCGCGGGCGTCGCTTGCCGCACCCGTACCGGAGGCCGCGTGCGGGTGCGAGGGGTCTTCGCCGTGGGGGTCCTGTGTGCGGGGATACGAGGCGCCTTCGCCGCGCCGGTCCGGCGGTACGTCGCCGCGGGCGTCGCTCGCCGCACCGGTACCGGAGGTCACGTGTGTCGCGTCCGCCCTGTGCGCCGAATCCGCCCCATGCACCATGCCCGCCCCGCGCACCCCGTGCGCCGCATCCGCCGCCCCCGCGCCAGAAGCCCCCTCACCCACGGGCCCGCCCACCGAACGAAGGGAGGCAGCACCCAGCCCTCCACCGTCGCCACCCGCCACGGCGGACCCCGCGGCCCCCGGGCTCCGGTCGGGGTCCGCACAGGGCGCCCCCGCCAGCAACAGCGATGCCCGCCCCCCGTCCTGCTTGCGCAGCAGGCGGATCGCTTCTGCGGCCGATGCGGGTGTCGTCACGGCGACGGCGTCCGCGGCGGCGCCGAACGCCGCCGCCACCGGCACCTCGAAGCCCGGGGCCACGGAGAGCAGCTCGGCGGCGGGTCCGAGCAGCCCGGTGAGCCGGTCCTCGGCGGCGAGCAGCGCGCCGGAACCGTCCTTGCGGCGCAGTCCGAGAGCGAGGGCGTCGTGCCGGGCGGACACGGCGGCCCGCTCCCGCTCGGCCGCGGTGGCCGCCTCGCGGGTCGCCGTCAGCTCCGCCTCGGCCTCGGCGAGCCCACGGCGGGCCTCCTCGTGCCGCTCGCCGAGTTCCGCGTCGCCCGCGTCGAGCCCGTCGACCTCCGCCTTGAGCTGCTCGTACTGCTCCTGCGCCGTGACCGCGCGCTCCCGCGCCTCGTCCCTGGCCAGGGCGAGCCGGTCGATCTCGGCCTGCGCGGACGCGGCCCGGGAGCGCGCCGCGTTGACCTGCCCGCCGAGGCGTGCGAGCCCTTCGCGCCGGTCGGCGATGGCGCGTGCCGCGTCCTTCAGGCGCCGCTCCTCGGCGGCGAGCTCGCGTTCGAGGTCGGCGCGGTGGGCGACGGTGTCGTCGAGGGCGTGCTGGGCGGCTTCGAGGGCGGCTTCGAGTTCGGCCTCCTGCTCGCGGACGCGCGCGGCCTCCCGCTCCATGTCCTCGGGGTCGCGTCCGCGCCGCTCGTCGGCGGGGGCGGACCGGGCGCTGGTGACGCGGGCGTCCGCGAGCGAGATCGTGCCGCGTACCCGCTCGGCGAGCTGCGACAGCTCGTACCAGGTCTGCTGGGCCCGCTGGAGGCGCGGGCTGAGCCGCCGCACCTCGTCCTCGAGGGCCGCCTCGCGCTGGAGTGCCGTCTTCAGCTCGGCCTCCGCGGCGTCCTTGCGGGCCTTGAGCGCGGCTTCGTCGGCGACCTCCGCGGTCAGGGCCCGACGCATCCGTACGAGGTCGTCGGCGAGCAGCCGCAGCCGCGCGTCGCGCAGGTCGGCCTGGATGACGGCGGCGCGCCGGGCGACGGCGGCCTGCCTGCCGAGCGGCTTGAGCTGACGCCGCAGCTCGTCGGTCAGGTCCTGGACGCGCGCGAGGTTGGCCCGCATCGCGTCCAGCTTCCGCAGCGCCTTCTCCTTGCGCTTGCGGTGCTTCAGGACGCCCGCGGCCTCCTCGATGAAGGCGCGGCGGCCCATGGGGTCGGCGTGCAGGACGGAGTCGAGCTGGCCCTGGCCGACGATGACGTGCATCTCCCGGCCGATGCCGGAGTCGGAGAGCAACTCCTGGATGTCGAGCAGGCGACACGTATCACCATTGATCTGATACTCGCTGCCGCCGTTGCGGAACATGATCCGCGTAATGGTGACCTCGGCGTATTCGATCGGCAGCGCGCCGTCGGAATTGTCGATGGTCAGGGAGACCTCGGCGCGGCCGAGCGGTGGCCTGCCGGTCGTCCCGGCGAAGATGACGTCCTCCATCTTGCCGCCGCGCAGTGATTTGGCGCCCTGCTCCCCCATGACCCAGCTCAGCGCGTCCACGACATTGGACTTGCCGGATCCGTTCGGTCCGACGACGCAGGTGATGCCCGGCTCGAACTTCAGCGTCGTCGCCGACGCGAAAGACTTGAAACCACGCAGGGTGAGGGCCTTGAGGTGCACGCCGCGTGACTCTACCTTTCGCCGGGAGTTCACCGAGGAACGTGCGAGCAGTTTCACGGCGGAAGGTGCAGGGCACATCAGGTGTATGGCCCTGCCGGGCCAGGGAGGGAAAGAAAGAAGGGACGCCGAAGCGTCCCTTGCGGATCTCTCAGATCTGTTCGATCAAGCAGATCTCTCTGTTTCAGCGGCTGGGCACGGGCATCCTGACGGTGCGAATCCTGACTGCGCGATCGGCGCGATCGCAGGCATCGCGGTCCGCGACGTCACAGTTCAAGACGCCGCGGTTCAAGACGTCGCGGTCAGAGACATCCGTGTCGCCGGGTCGGGGTGGCGTGGGTCAGGTGAGCGCAGGCTCCGCCTGGGGTACGTCGATGCTCTCCAGGAGCGCGTCGTGAGAAGCGGCAGCCGCCAGCACGTCGTTCTCCGCCTGGATCCTGCCGAGCTCGGATTCCAGGTCCTGGACGCGCTGCTGGAGCCGTCGCATCTCGGCGAGGAGTCGCGGATCGCTGCCGCCGACGTAACCGAGAAGCGCCTTTGCCATGATGAGTGGTCCTCCACACTGAGTAACCGAACGAATCGGTGTGGGTCGTGAGGGAATCGCACCCGCGGTGCTTGGCACTCTTCAGTTCTTGCTGGGTGTTACTTGGCCGTTCTCACATGCCAAACAGCTAAGGTGCGCGGGGCTTCCAGAGTCTCACCAAAAAGTTTGACGGTCAACACGATCACGCCCCGTATTGACGGGCGACCCGGCGGCGCGCGGCGGTGGAACCTGCGGCGCGGCCTCGGCTGCGGGGCCCTGGGGGCGGTGAGATCATTCTTCATCGCGGAGCCTGTCACGGCAAGTGCTTCTTGGCAATCACCAGGCCTTTCCTGCCCCTGGCGGCTGCCGTCACCCCGCCCGCGGAGGGCTCACGGGCGGGCCCGGGTCAGCGGATGGCGAAGGATTCGTAACCACCGCGGGGCGTGTCCCAGATCTCAGTCACACCGTCGACGCGGCCGGGTGTGTCGCCGTTGTGCAGCCAGTCGAGGAGCTCCTGGCAGCCGCCGCGTGAACCTTCGGCGACCACTTGGACGCGGCCGTCGTCGAGATTGAGAGCAAAGCCACAGAGGCCGCCGATCTCCAGTGCCCTGGCCCGGGTGAACCAGCGGAATCCCACGCCCTGTACGCGGCCGCGCACCCAGGCGACGAGACGGACTTCTTCGTTCATGAGGTGCACGCTAACGGGCCGATCACTCAGGGAGCACTTCGCCCCCTTGCGCCATCGCGTACAGTCCCGACTCGACGAGCCTCACCCGTACGGGTGAGTCACTTGACCGTCACGACGACGCCGGGGCCGACACCGGGCGTCAGGACGAAAGGCCCACGAGATGGGACGCCACCGACGCTCCGCCACCGGCCGCGCCGCCCACGCCGCGACAACCCCGCCCGACAGCCACCCCGCCGACTCTTCCGCGGGCACCACGGGCACCACGGGCACGTCCGGTACCTCGTACGACATCGTCTACCGCGCCGAAGGTCCGCGGCGCGCGGCGTCGCACCGGCGCGGGCACCGGATGGCGAAGCCCGTGCGCACGGGTCTGCTCGGGGTCTCCGCGGCCGTCGCGATGGGCGCTGTCGCGGTCGCCGCCGGCCTGGTGCCCGGCGGTGGCACGTACTCGTTGGGCGGCGGTGACGAACCGGGTGCCATCCGCTCCGCGAGTTCCCCCTCCGGTCTCGACGTCCAGGGCGGCGGCGACGGTTCCGCGGAGCGCGGCGAGGCCACGCCGAGCCGCGGCAGCGGCCGCACCGCCGCCCCGGCACCGTCGACGTCCGCCGCGGAGCCCTCCGCGAAGCCGTCGGGCAAGGTGTCGTCCGCGCCGCCGAAGCCGAAGCCGCCCGCCGACTCCGGTGCCGACGAATCCCGCGATGTCCGCGACGAGGGCGGCGCCGGGAAGAAGGAGACCGGCAAGGACAAGGACCACGGCCGGGACAAGGGCAAGGGCGGGGACAAGGACCGGGGCGGGGACGAGGCGCGGCGCACTCCCGTTCCCGAGCCCACGCGGACCGAGAAGCCGAAGCCGAAGCCGCCGCCGGTGACCCGGCCGCCGGTGTCCGGCGAGACCGCGGCCGAGGCCGAGGTGCTCACGCTGGTCAACGAGGAGCGGGCCGAGGCGGGCTGCCGCCCGGTGCGCGCCGACACCGCCCTTGCCGACCTCGCCGGTGCCTTCAGTGCCGACATGGCCACGCGGGACTTCTTCGCGCACACCGACCCCGACGGGGCGACGCCGTGGGACCGCGCCGAGAAGGCCGGCATTGCGGGCCTGGGCGGCGAGAACATCGCCCGCGGCCAGGTCGACGCCCGGTCCGTGATGGCCGCCTGGATGGACAGCCCCGGCCACCGCGCGAACATCCTGAACTGCGACTACACGACGATGGGCGTCGGCGCGCACTTCGCGCCCGGCGGGCCCTGGTGGACGCAGGACTTCGGCTTCTGAGACAGCCGCAGGTCAGCGGGCTTTTCTGGGTCTCGCTGCCCCCGACTCGCGGGCGCTCGTCAGCTTCGCACCCCGGGCGGCCGGGGGTACCGGGCTCAGGCAGCGACCGCCGCGCGGCCCGCGGCGACGACGCGCGCGGTCTCTGTGACCCTGCGGCCGAGGTGCTCGGCCGTGGCGATGTCCGCCTTGTGCACGGCCTCCGGGCCCTCGTCCGCGTTCGTCTGGGCGGCGGCTCCGGCGAAGAAGCCGAGGCGGTTGAGGTCGTTCTCGGAGCCCTCGGTGGAGTTCCAGCCGGGCAGCAGGCCCAGGTTGACCCAGTGCATGCCCTGCTGCGCGGCGAGCGTCTGGAAGTACTGGAGGGTGTGCAGCTTGTCGCCGCTCTTGGACGCGGAGTTGGTGAAGCCCGCGGCGAGCTTGTCCTGCCAGGCGCGGGTGAACCAGCGCTTCGACGACGCCTCCGCGAAGACGTGGAAGGCGCCCGAGGCGGTGCCCATGTAGGTGGGCGAGCCGAAGACGATGGCGTCGGCCGCGTCCAGGAGCTCCCACTGCTCCTCGGTGATCTCGTCCACCTTGATCAGGTGCGCGGTGGCACCGGCTTCCTCGGCACCGGTACGGACGGCTTCCGCGACGACGGCGGTGTGGCCGTATCCGGAGTGGTAGGCGATGGCGACGACGGGACTGGTCATGGGGAGGTACTCCTCGGTCGATCGGGACAACAAGTCGGGACGACGGCTGTCGGGACGGCAAGCTGCGGCAAGACGCAGCAAGCCGCAGCAAGACGCGGCAAGACGCGGCAAGACGGCAGCGAGGCCGCGAGGCCCGGCCCGACAACAAACGAAAGGAAAGCACTAACTTTTGGTTAGCGCAACCCTATGGTTAGCGCTGCGGGAGAGTACGCTGGGACCATGAACTCTGAAGCGCTCACCGCCGAGGGCGAGGCGGATCTGGCGTACAACGTGTTCGCACGCGACTGTCCGTCGCGGGCCACGCTGGAGCACATCACGGGGCGCTGGGGCGCGCTGACGCTCGGCGCGCTGCACGACAGCTCGTTCCGGTTCAACGAACTGCGCCGCCGGGTCGACGGCGTGAGCGAGAAGATGCTGTCGCAGACGCTGCACGCGCTGGAGCGCGACGGCCTGGTGCGACGGGACGCGCAGCCGACGAACCCGCCGCGCGTGGACTACCGGCTCACGCCGCTGGGACAGCAGGTCGCCGAGCACCTGCTGTCACTCATCAGGTTCGTGGAGGCCCGCCAGGACGACGTGGCGGCCGCGCAGGAGCGCTACGACAGCCTCGGCGGGCGCTGACAGCGCGGGCAGAAGTAGCTGGAGCGGTTCATCCAGGGCCGCCGCCGCATGGGCGTGCCGCAGCGCCGGCAGGGCTCGTCCTCGCGTCCGTACGCGTCCAGGGAGCGTACGAAGTAGCCCGACTCGCCGTTCACGTTGACGTAGAGGCTGTCGAAGCTGGTGCCGCCGACCGCGAGGGCCGCGTTCATCACGTCCCGTACGTGGCCGAGGAGTTGGGCCGTGCGCGGCCGGGTGAGGGTGGCCGTCGGGCGCTCGTAGTGCAGCCGGGCGCGCCACAGCGCCTCGTCGGCGTAGATGTTGCCGACACCGCTGATCAGGGACTGGTTGAGCAGGGCGCGTTTGATGGTGGTGCGGCTGCGGCGCAGGGCCTGGTGGAAGGCCTCGTCGTCGAAGAGCGGGTCGAGCGGGTCACGGGCGATGTGGGCGATGACGTCGGGCAGTCCGTCCGGGGTGTTCTCGTGCAGGGAGAGCCCGCCGAAGGTCCGCTGGTCCACGAAGCGCAGCTCGGTGCCCGGCGCGGCACCGGGGGTTTCGCCCTCCTGGTCCGTGAAGCGCACCCGGATCCGCAAGTGCTTCTCGTCCGGGGCCTGTTCGGACTTGACCAGGAGCTGGCCGCTCATGCCCAGATGGGCGAGTACGGATGTGCCGCTGTCCGCCAGGGGCAGCCACAGGTACTTGCCGCGCCGCATCGGCACGCCCATGCGGTGGCCCTTCAGGCGGTGCGCGAAGTCGTCGGCGCCCGCGAGGTGGCGGCGGGTCGCCCGCGGGTGCAGGACCTCGACGTCGGCGACGGTTCGGCCTCCGACCCAGCGCTCGAGGCCTCGCCGTACGACCTCTACCTCGGGCAGTTCAGGCACGGGGTCCTCCCGGACGGGGGCGGGGGTGGCTTCCGGTGGTGTGGCCTCTTGGCGTCCGCCGGGGCTGGGGTCCTTTCGGCGCTGCGCGCCTCGTCCTCAAACGCCGGACGGGCTGAAATCAGTCCGCCCGGCGCAGCTGCGGCCCGTCCGGGCAGATACGGCCCACCCGGCGCAGATGCAGCCCGTCCGGGCAGATACGGCCCACCCGGCGCAGATGCAGCCCGTCCGGGCAGATACGACCCGTCCGGGCAGATGCAGCCCGTCCGGGCAGATGCAGCCCGTCCAGAGCCGATAAAGCTTCTTCGGCACCGATACAACCTGTCCAGCGCAGACAGCGCCCGTCCGGCGATTGAGGACGAGGCGCGCAGCGCTGAAAAGGGGTGTCCCCGGGGTGACGCCCCCGGGGACAACGGCGTAACAGCTCAGGCGGACTCGGCTTCGCCGTCCGGCGGGCTCGGCTGCGCCGACTCCGCTTCCGCGCGGGCGTCCGCCGCCGCACGAATGGCACGCCACGCGGACTCCGCGGCCTGCTGCTCCGCTTCCTTCTTGCTGCGGCCGGTGCCGGTGCCGTACGAGACGCCTCCGACGCGGGCGGCAGCAGTAAAGGTCTTCTCGTGGTCCGGGCCGCTCTCCGAGACGAGGTACTCGGGCACGCCGAGGCTCTCCGTCGCGGTGAGCTCCTGGAGGCTGGTCTTCCAGTCCAGGCCCGCGCCGAGGTTCGAGGACTTCTCGATGAGCGGGTCGAAGAGCCGGTGCACCAGCTCGCTCGCCGCTTCCAGACCCCGGTCCAGATAGACCGCGCCGATCACCGCTTCCAGGGTGTCGGCGAGGATGGAGGCCTTGTCCCTGCCGCCCGTGCCCTCTTCGCCCCGGCCGAGCCGGATGAAGGAGCCGAGTTCGAGCCCGCGGCCCACCTCCGCCAGCGCACGCGAGTTGACCACCGCGGCCCGCAACTTGGCCAGCTGGCCTTCGGGCAGGTCGGGGTGGGTGCGATACAGCGTGTCCGTGACCACGAGACCGAGCACGGAGTCCCCGAGGAACTCCAGGCGCTCGTTCGTGGGCAGACCGCCGTTCTCGTACGCGTACGAACGGTGGGTGAGCGCACGCACCAGAAGGGCGGACTCGAGCTGATACCCGAGCCGCCCTTCCAGAAGCGTGTGGGACGAGGCCGCGTTGTTGCTGTCTGCCTGCATCTTGGCGTCATCCGCCTTCTTTGGGCTAGACACAGCGCCTCTCACCAGCCGCTCAGACCTCGAGGACCTGGCGCTTGTTGTAGGTGCCACAAGCGGGGCACGCGATGTGCTGCAGCTTGGGCTCCTGGCAACGCTCACACGAAACCAAGGTGGGGACCGCAGCCTTCCACTGCGACCGGCGGTGGCGCGTGTTGCTGCGCGACATCTTCCGCTTCGGAACAGCCACGGCTACTTCTCCTGCTTCTCGTCGACGCTCGGTTCGGCGCCGCTCAACTCGTCCTTCTCGCCGTCCTGGATGGAGTCAGCGAGTCCTTGCAGTGCCGCCCAACGGATGTCGACGGCGTCATGGCGGTGGTCCGGGTCGTCCGTGAGCCGTACTCCGCACTCGGAGCACAGACCCTGACAGTCTTCCTGGCACACCGGCTGCATCGGCAGTGCGAGCACCACCGCGTCCCGCAGCACGGGCTCGAGGTCGAACATGCCGTCCTCGAGATAGAGCCTGTCCTCGTCGTCCTCGGCGTCGTCGGCCGGTTCCGCGCTGCGGCCCCGGTCGTCGGCGTCAGGGTACGAGAACATCTCCTGGAAGTCCGCTTCGAGCGACAGCTCGAGCGGCTCCAGACACCTTACGCACTCCCCCTTGGCCGATGCACGGGCGGTGCCTGTGACAAGCACCCCTTCCATGACCGACTCCAGACGGATCTCCAGCTCCACCGGTGCGCCGTCCGGCACTCCGATGACCCCTTCGACGCCGAACGGAGCCGGCGAACCGGGGGCGTCGATGGTGCGGGTCACCCGCAGCATGGCACCTGGACGCCGACCCAGCTCGTGTGTGTCGAACACAAGCGGGTTTCGGTGGTCGAGGCGCGTGCTCAGGGCTTTTCCTGCTTTCGATTCCTGGGAGTTCCACAAGGCGGCCGCCGCGCCGACACCGCGGAGACGCGGCTCTGGCGGGCAGCCCGGATCGCGGACATACGCGCGACCGAAGAGCCAGGATACTGGACCTTTCGCTCACGGCCCAATCGGCCGGGGCTCCGCCCCCGCGGGCCCCGTCGCCGCGGCGCGCGCGCCGGGCCTCAGTGCCTGTCCGAGCGCCCCTGCTCGTACTGGCGCAGCTGCTCCGCGCTGATCATGGTGGTGTCGAAGAGGCTGGTCTCGTCGAGCACGGCGGGCGCGGGGCCCGGCCGGCCGTAGTCCTGCTGCCGTGTCCCGCCGTCCGCCTGCTGGTGGTGCGCGTCCTGCTGGTGGTGCGCGTCCTGCTGGTGGTGCGCGTCCTGCTGGTGGTGCGGGTCGTAGCCCTGCTGGTGCCCGGGGTCGTAGCCCTGCTGCTGGTAGGCGTAGGGGTCCTGCTGGTACGCGTACGGGTCCTGCTGGCCGTAGGGCTGCTGGTAACCGTACGGGTCCTGCTGGCCGTAGGGGTCCTGGCCGCCGTACTGGTCGCCGCCCCGGCCGTAGCCGGTCTCGGCTGCCGGGGCCGTCCCGTACTGGTCCTGCTGCTGGTAGGCGTAGGGGTCGGGCTCGTGCTGCGGCGGCGGGGGCGCGTAGGGCCGCTGCGCGGGGACCGACGGGGGCTGCGGAGCCTGCGGGGGCCGCGCGGCGCGCTGCCGGGCGGGGCGCTCGCGCTCGGGGGTCTCGGCGAGGCCCGACAGGTAGTCGGCGTCCGAGGTGTGCTCCGTGGCGCCGTCCGCGCCGAGCTCGCTCAGCTCGTCGGCGGGGGCACGGCCGTGCAGGGTCTGGCGGCCGCGGCCGACGGCCTCCAGGGTCTTGGCGAGCACCGCCTCGAAGGCGCCGAGCTTCACGTCCACGTAGGCGTCGGCGTCGCGGCGCAGGGTCTCCGGGTCGTGGCTGCGCTCGGGGGCGTCCTCGTCCTCGTAGCCCTGCTCGTCGACGTCGGGTCCGGTGCCGAGGAGCTTTTCGCGGCCGCGGCCCACGGAGCCGAGCGTCTTGGTGAGGACGACCTCGAAGTTGGCGAGCTTGCTGTCCACGTAGTCGTCGGCGTCGGCGCGGACCTCCTCGGCCTCCCTGCGCGCCTCGGCGAGGATGCGGTCGGCCTCCGACTGGGAGCGGCGGGCGACCTCCGTGTCGGAGATCAGCGAACCGCGTTCGGCGTGCGCGCCCTCGATGATCCGCTCGGCCTCCTGGCGGGCCTGCTCGACCAGCTGCGCCCTGCCGCCGATCAGCTCCTGGGCCTGCGCGAGCGAGCCCGGCAGGGCCTGGCGCACCTCTTCGAGCATGGCGAGGAGTTCGGCGCGGTTGACCACGCACGAGGCGGACATGGGCATGGACTTGGCGCTGCCGACCGTAGCGACGATCTCGTCGATCTTCTTCTGCACGTCCACCGCGGGCTCGCCACTCTCTACAGCTTGTTGGGAGACGGACGGGACGACTGTAGCCCTTGGTCAGCCCTCGGCGTGGCGCTTGTTGAGGGCTTCGAGCACCACCGGGGGAACCAGGTGCGCGATGTCGCCGCCCCAGGCCGCGACCTCCTTCACCAGCGAGGAGGACAGGAAGCTGTAGGCGGGGTTGGTGGGCACGAACAGGGTCTCGACACCGGAGAGGCCGTTGTTCATCTGCGCCATCTGGAGTTCGTAGTCGAAGTCGCTGACCGCCCGCAGGCCCTTGACGATGGCCGGGATGTCACGCTCCTTGCAGAAGTCGACGAGGAGGCCGTGGAAGGACTCGACCTCCACGTTGCCGAACTCGGCGGTGACCTGGCGGATCAGCTCGATCCGCTCGTCGACCCCGAACAGGCCCTGCTTGGACTTGTTGATCATCACCGCGACGTGTACGACGTCGTAGAGCTTCGAGGCGCGGGCGATGATGTCGAGGTGTCCATTGGTGATGGGGTCGAACGACCCCGGACAGACGGCGCGGCGCAATGGAAGTCCCTCGCTCTCCGGTCGGGTCATGGCGCGATCTCTTGTTCGTCTTGGTGTTCGTCGCACGTAGAGGCGGCGCGACCGTACCAAAACGTGCCTTCGCCGTAGCGACGGGACCGCAGTCCCTCGAAGCCGTCCGGCCAGCCGAATTCTCCGCCCCTCGTACTGCGTTCAACGGTGACGAGGGCGTCGTCGGTGAGCCAGCCTCCCGAGCGGAGTGTGAGCAGGATCTCCTGAAGATCGTTGTCCTCCACCGCGTACGGCGGGTCGAGGAAGACCAGGTCGTAAGGGGCGCCGGGGGCGGTGTCGGCGATGACCTGGGCGGCCTTGCCCGCCCGTGCCTCGGCGCCGGGCAGGCCGAGGGCCTTGATGTTCTCGCGGATGGTGCGGGCCGCGCGGGCGTCGGCCTCCACCAGGAGGGCGTGCGCCGCGCCACGGGACAGGGCTTCCAGGCCGACGGCGCCGGAGCCCGCGTACAGATCGAGGACGCGGGCGCCGTCGAGCGTGCCCTGGAGGGCCTGCCAGGTGGAGAACAGGCCCTCGCGGGCGCGGTCCGACGTGGGCCGGGTGCCGTTCCCAGGCGGGACGGCGAGGCGGCGTCCACCGGCCTTGCCGGCGATCACGCGGGTCATCTGGGTCCAATCACGCGGGACATCTGGGTCTCTGCGTCCTTCGGCTGCGGGTGGGGTCCGGGGTGTGGACCTTGTTCTCACGATAGGACGTGTGCGCGCGTCCTCCCATGTCGCCCCTTGTCTGTCCCCCCTTCCCCGTCACTCCTGGCCCGTCACTCCTTCCGTTCTGTCACCCCTTGTCGAGGTACTGCTCGCGTTCGGCGTCGAGGAGGGCGTCGAGGGCCGTGCGCAGCTCCGGCAGGTGTTCCAGGTCGGGGTCGCGGGAGACCACGGCGGTCGCCTCCTCCCGGGCGGCGGCGATGACCTCCTCGTCCTCGATGACGGCGAGCATGCGCAGCGAGGAGCGCACCCCGGACTGGGCCTGGCCGAGCACGTCGCCCTCGCGGCGCTGCTCCAGGTCGATGCGGGAGAGCTCGAAGCCGTCGAGTGTCGCGGCCACGGCGCCGAGGCGGGCGCGGGCGGGGCTCGCCTCCGGCATGTCGGTGACGAGCAGGCACAGACCCGGCGCGGAGCCGCGGCCGACGCGGCCGCGGAGCTGGTGCAGCTGGGAGACGCCGAAGCGGTCGGCGTCCATGATGACCATGGCGGTCGCGTTCGGCACGTTCACGCCGACCTCGATGACGGTCGTGGCGACCAGGACATGGGTCTCGCCCGCGGCGAAGCGGCGCATCACCGCGTCCTTGCCGTCGGGCTGCATGCGGCCGTGCAGGACCTCCACCTTGAGGCCCAGGAGAGGGCCGTGGGCCAGCTCTTCGGCGACGTCGAGGACGGCGAGCGGAGGACGCTTGTCGCCGTCCTCCTCGACGGCGGCCTTCTTCTTGCCCTTCCCGCCCTTCCTGGGCTCCGCCGACTCGTCCTCCGTGTCGCCGATGCGGGGGCAGACCACGTACGCCTGGTGGCCGTTCTCCACCTCCTCGCGCACGCGCTCCCACGCGCGGGCGAGGAAGTGGGGCTTGTCCTGGGCGGGGACGACGTGCGTGGAGATCGGTGAGCGGCCCGCGGGCAGCTGGTCGAGGACGGAGGTCTCCAGGTCGCCGAAGACCGTCATCGCGACCGTGCGCGGGATGGGCGTGGCCGTCATGACGAGCAGGTGCGGCGGCTGCTTGCCCTTGCCGCGCAGGGCGTCGCGCTGCTCGACGCCGAAGCGGTGCTGCTCGTCGACCACGACCAGGCCGAGGTCGTGGAACCGCACCTTGTCCTCGATCAGCGCGTGCGTGCCGATGACGATGCCCGCCTCGCCGGTGGCGAGGTCGAGCAGGGCCTTGCGGCGGGCGGGCGTGCCCATGGAGCCGGTGAGCAGCGTGACCTTCGTGCCCTGCTCCGCGCCGCCGAGGAGGCCGCCTTCCGCGAGCTCGCCCATCATCTCCGTGATCGAGCGGTGGTGCTGCTGGGCCAGGACCTCCGTGGGGGCGAGCATGGCGGCCTGGCCACCGGCGTCCACGACGGCGAGCATGGCGCGCAGGGCCACCATGGTCTTGCCCGAGCCCACCTCTCCCTGGAGCAGGCGGTGCATGGGGTGCTCGGTGGCCAGGTCGTCGAAGATCTCCTGGGAGACGCGGCGCTGGCCGTCCGTGAGCTCGAAGGGGAGCTTGGCGTCGAAGGCGTCGAGCAGGCCGTCGGGGGACGGTCTGCGGGGCACCGCGGGCAGCTGGGCGTCCGCGAACCTGCGCCGGGCCAGGGCGACCTGGAGGACGAACGCCTCGTCCCACTTCAGCCGGTCGCGGGCGGCGGCGATGTCCGCCTTCGCGTGCGGGCGGTGGATCTTCAGGAGCGCTTCGGGGAGCGGGATCAGGCCGCGGCCCTCGCGCAGGGCGGGCGGCAGCGGGTCCAGGGCCTCCTGGGCGCTCGGCAGGACCGCGTCGACGGACTTGGCGATCTTCCAGGACTCCAGCTTGGCGGTGGCCGGATAGAGCGGGATGAGGGCGCCGGCCCAGGAGTCCACGGCCTCCGCGGCCGTGTGGGCGTCGCCGTCGCCGCCCAGCAGTTGATACGCCGGGTGGGCGAGCTGCATCTTGCGGTTGAACACCCCGACCTTGCCTGCGAACATCGCCCGGGTGCCGGGCAGCAGGTCCTTGTGCGGCTTGTGGATGCCGCGGCCGAAGAAGACCAGCTGGAGCTGGCCGCTGCCGTCCGTGATCGTGACCTCGAGGCGCTGGCCGCTGCCGCCGTTGAACCGCAGGACGCGGGCGGTCGCCACCTGGGCGACGACCGTGACGTGCTCGTCCATGGGGAGGTCGGAGAGGCGGGTCAGCTCGCCGCGCTCCGCGTACCTCCGGGGGTAGTGGTGCAGGAGGTCGCCGACCGTGTGCAGGCCGAGGTGTTCGGCCATCACCTTGGCGGTGGCTTGGCCGAGTGCGTTCTTCAACGGTTCTTGGAGCGCGTGCACGAGATCCATTGCACACCACGGCACTGACATCCCGGCGCACCCCCCGAAGATCCCCCCCCCGGAACCCACCCTCCCTTTGGCCGCCGCACCTCGACCGCTGCTCCCTGGCTGGCACTCCCGGCCGCCGCTCATCGGCCTGCGGCCTCGTCCTCAATCGCCGGACGGGCTTTTTTCCCCACCCGCCCGCCCTTTTGCCCTGCGGGCGGCGAGAGCGGGGCCCAGCCACGACCCCAGCAGACGAGCAAGGCCCGGCGGGAGAAAGCAAGCCCGTCCGGCGATTGAGGACGAGCGCGCAGCGCGACAGGCCCGGGGCCCAGCCACGACCCCAGCAAACGGACAAAGCCCGGCGGGAGAAAGCAAGCCCGTCCGGCGATTGAGGACGAGCGCGGAGCGCGATGGGCGGGGGCCGGGCGCGGCTCCGGTGGGGTGGAGGGCGGGTGGGTGGGGGTGAGTCTTGTGGGTGGGTGTGCGGCTTGCCCCGGGGCTCCGGGGTCCCAGGGTCTCAGGGCCCCAGAGAGGGGGTTACTCCACGCCGATGAGGAGCAGGGGGGACTGGGGGCCGCCCCGGTAGAGGACCGTGTCAACGGCCAGGTGGCCGTCGCGTACGTGTTTCTCCAGGCGCTCCGCCACCCCGGCGCTGACCTCGTCCCCAAGGACGAGCGTCACCATCTCACCGCCCGCAGCCAGCATCCGGTCGAGCACCGCGCCGGCGGTCCCCGCGACCTCACGGCCGATCACCGCCACATCCCCGTCGATCAGGCCGAGCACGTCCCCGGCCTGGCAGATGCCCGCCGTCGTCCACGACTGCCGCTCGGCGACGACCAGTTCGGCGTAGCGGGCCGCCCCCGCCGCCGACGTCATGGCGACGACGTCCTCGTCGAAGCGGCGGTCCGGCTCGTGCACGGCGAGCGCCGCGATGCCCTGGACGGCGGAGCGGGTGGGGATCAGGGCGACGCGCACGCCCTCGGAGCGCGCCTGCTCCGCGGCGGCCGCCGCGGTGTGCCGCAGCTCCGCGTCGTTCGGCAGCAGCACCACCTCGCGCGCGTGGGCGCGCCTGATCGCCTGGACGAGTTCCCCGCTGGCGGGCGGCTCCCCCGCGCGCGCGGGCACCGT
This sequence comes from Streptomyces sp. NPDC017940, assembly GCF_044328435.1. NCBI lineage: Bacteria > Bacillati > Actinomycetota > Actinomycetes > Kitasatosporales > Streptomycetaceae > Streptomyces > Streptomyces sp. NPDC017940. Next base: position 30,327 of record NZ_JBIRHJ010000010.1, read on the forward strand.
CGTCGCCCCGGCCTCCGCGTACAGCGCCGCGAGGCCGTCCCCGGGCACGACGGCCACGATGCCCCGCTGAACCCGCTGGACCCGCTCCCGGGGCGGCTGCGTCCGCACGGTGTGGACGTCACCGGCGCCGAAGTGCGTGATGCGGATGCGGTGCGGCCGCCCCGCCTCGACGCCCGCCTCGATGGCCGCCCCCGCGTCGTCCACGTGCACGTGGACGTTCCAGAGGCCGTCGCCGCCGACGACCACGAGGGAGTCGCCGAGCGGGTCGAGCCGGGCCCGCAGCCGGTCGACGGCCGCGTCGTCGGCCTCCAGGAGATAGATCACCTCGAAGGCGGGCCCGGCGACACCGGCCGCCCCGGGGGCGGCACACTCCTCCGCGCCCGCGGCGTCCTCAGCGTCCGCAGCATCCTGAGCGTCCGAAACGTCCCCCACGCGCGCGTGGCCCCCCGTCGCCGCCCGCGGCCGCACCGTCTCCCCCGACAGGGCGCCGACCAGCGCGCCGAGGACGGCCACGAGGCCGCGCCCCCCGGCGTCCACGACCCCCGCGCGGCCGAGCGCCGCGAGCTGCCCGGGGGTGGCGTCGAGTGCCGTGCAGGCACCCTCGTACGCGGCACGGGCGACCGTCGCGCAGTCGCCGTGCGGGCGCCCGTCCCCGGAGGCGGCGAGGGCGGCGTCGGCCGCGGCCCTGGCGACCGTCAGGACCGTGCCCTCCACGGGGTGCGCCACCGCCCGGTACGCGGCGTCCGCGGCGCGGCCGAGCGCCAGCGCGAGCCGGGCGCCGTCGGCGTGATACGCGTCACCCTCGGGTGCCTCGGCGCCGTCCGGCAGGACCTGCGCCATCCCCCGCAGCAGCTGCGCCAGGATCGTCCCCGAGTTGCCCCTGGCGCCGATCAGCGCCCCGTGCGCCATCGCGCGCACCACCTCGGCGAGGGCGGGCCGTGCCGGGTCCAGGCCCGTGAAGGCCGCTTCGACCGCGCGGGCGGCCGACTCCATCGTCAGATAGAGGTTGGTCCCGGTGTCCGCGTCCGCGACCGGATAGACGTTGATCGCGTCGATCTCCTCGCGGGCCTGTCCCAGGGCTTCCAGAGCGAGGACGCTCCAGGCGCGGGCTGCGACAGCGTCGAGGTTCTGCGGCAAGTGTCGCCTCCTAGGAGCGTCACAGGGGCGGTACGGGCGCCTCCGTCGTGGGTCGCGGGACGGGACGCAGCGTAGACCCGGGCGAGAGGGGTGGCCGGGGCGGGGCGGTGCCCGGACGTGGTAGTTTCGTTGTACCGAAGCAGTCGTTGTATGCTGCTCCGGTTGCCCGATATTCATCGGGACATTCCTCCTGGCAACGCCACTCCGATCATTGCACTGATCCCGGCATGCCGGGATTAACCGTAAGTGCATCTGAAGTCTTTGGAGTGACCCGTGGCTGCCAACTGCGACGTCTGCGGCAAGGGGCCGGGCTTCGGCAACAACATCTCGCACTCGCACCGCCGTACGCCCCGTCGCTGGAACCCGAACATCCAGCGCGTGCGTGCCGTGGTCGGCGGGACGCCGAAGCGCCTCAACGCCTGCACCTCGTGCATCAAGGCCGGCAAGGTCTCGCGCTGACGCTTCTGCGCGGCACCTGGCCGGTTGCTGGGAATGCCGGTCCACCTTCGGGTGGACCGGCATTTTCACGTACCCAGGAGCCACGTGCCCAAGAGCCACGTACCCAGGAGCCGCGCGCCCGAGAGCCGGTCCCCCAGGGAGCCACGCCCCCAGGACGCTAGGACGCTAGGAAATCCCCGAGCCGTCCCTGAACTGCCAGCCGTGGTCCACGGGCCCGATCCCGCCGCCGAGTGCGAACCCGGCGGCGATCGCGCCGGTGACGTAGGCCTTGGCGGCCGTGACCGCCTCCAGGACGGTCCGCCCCTGCGCCAGCTGCGCCGCGATCGCGGCGGCGAGCGTGCAGCCCGTGCCGTGCGTGTGGCGGTTGTCGTGGCGCGGGGCGCGCAGCCAGTGCTCCTCGGAGCCGTCGGTCAGCAGGTCCACCGCCTTGGCGGCGCCGACGCCGCCCGTGAGGTGCCCGCCCTTGACGACGACCCACGTGGGCCCGTACGCGAGGACGGCCGCGGCGGCCCGCCGCATGCCGTCCTCCGACTCGACACGCACCCCGGTCAGTTGCTCGACCTCGTCGAGGTTGGGCGTCGCGACGGTGGCCGCCGGGAGCAGCTTCCTGCGTACGGAGTCCAGGGCGGAGGCGGCGAGCAGCGCGTCGCCGTGCTTGGAGACGCCGACCGGGTCGACGACGGCGGGGGCGTCCGTGGCCGCGAGCAAGTCGGCGACCGCCTCGACCAGTTCGGCGGAGGCCAGCATGCCGGTCTTGACGGCCGCGACGCCGATGTCGTCGACGACGCTGCGGTACTGCGCCCGCACCGCCTCCACCGGCAGTTCCCAGGCGCCCTGCACACCGAGGGAGTTCTGCGCCGTGACCGCCGTCACGACGCTCATGCCGTGCGTGCCGAGGGCGAGCATCGTCTTCAGGTCGGCCTGGATGCCGGCTCCGCCCCCGGAGTCGGACCCGGCCACGGTGAGCACCCTGGGGGGTGCGGTGCGCGGGCTCACGCGTCGTCGCCCCCGTTCTCGCCGAAGTGGTCCCAGCCCTTGCTGGTCCAGGGGGCGCCGTCCACGGTGACCTGCGGCTGCGCGGAGGGGTTGAGGATCTCGCCGATGACCTTCCAGCGGGCGGGCAGCTTCACGTCCTGGGGGAACGTCGCCACGATGGCGTGGTCCTCGCCGCCGTTGAGCACCCACTGCAACGGGTCGACGCCGACGGCCTGCCCGATGTCGTTCATCTGCGAGGGCACGTCCACGGCGCCGGAGCGAATGTCGATACGCACCTTGCTGGCCTCGGCGATGTGCCCGAGGTCGGCGATCAGGCCGTCGCTGACGTCCGTCATGGCGGTCGCGCCGAGCCCGGCGGCGGCGGGGCCCGCGTGGTACGGCGGCTCGGGCCTGCGGTGGGCCTCCACGAAGGCGCGCGGCGAGCGGAAGCCGCGCGAGAGGACCGCGTGCCCCGCCGCCGACCAGCCGAGCCAGCCGGTGACGGCGACGACGTCGCCCGGCTGGGCGCCCGCGCGGGTGACGGGCTCGTGGTTGCGCAGGTCGCCGAGCGCGGTGATCGAGACGGTGATCGTGTCGCCGCGTACGACGTCGCCGCCGACGACGGCCGCGCCCGCGACCTGGCACTCGTCCCGCAGGCCGTCCATCAGCTCGGTGGGCCAGCTCACGGGGAGTTCGGCGGGCACGACGAGGCCGAGCAGGATGGCGGTGGGCACCGCGCCCATGGCGGCGATGTCGGCGAGGTTCTGGGCGGCGGCCTTGCGGCCCACGTCGTAGGCCGTGGACCAGTCACGGCGGAAGTGCCGGCCCTCCAGGAGGATGTCGGTGCTCGCCACCACCCTGCGGTCCGGGGCCGCCACGACCGCGGCGTCGTCGCCGGGGCCGAGGCGTACGGCCGGAGTGGAGGTGAGCCGCGAGGTGAGCTCCTTGATGAGCCCGAACTCGCCCAACTCGCCGACGGTGCCCTTCATGCGTGTGCTGCTCCTTCTGCCGCGGTTGCCGCGGACCGCCTGCGGTCGCGGGCCGTCCTGGTCGTCGGTACGGTCGACGTGACCGTCGACCTCTGTTGTCCGTCCGCCGCGATGTGCGCGCCACAGCTCCCCCGGGTCTCCCCGTGGCGAGCGGCGACGCGGTACCGTGGCGTCCCTTCTCCCCACATGATCCTCGTGGCCGCCCTGGAGGTTCCGTGGTACAGGCGTACATCCTGATCCAGACCGAGGTCGGCAAGGCGTCGACCGTCGCCGAGCTGATCGGCAAGATCCCGGGAGTGATCCAGGCCGAGGACGTGACCGGTCCCTACGATGTCATCGTGCGCGCGCAGGCGGACACGGTCGACGAACTCGGCCGCATGGTGGTCGCCAGGGTCCAGCAGGTGGACGGCATCACCAGAACCCTGACCTGCCCGGTCGTGCACTTGTAGCCCCCGTCTACCCTGGCCCGGTGAACCTCCCCCGTCTCCGGCGCCGCTGCTCCACCGGCACGTCCGCTGTCGCGCTCCTGATCGCCGCGGTGGCCTGCTCAGCAACGGACGACACAGCCTCGGTGGTGGTTCCGTCCCCGGCCGCGAAGGCCGCGGGACTCTGCCGGGATCTGCACGCACAGCTCCCGGAGAAGGTCGACGGGCTGGAGCGCTCCGACCCCGGGTCGGCGTCGGATCTGACCGCCGGGTGGGGGGACCCGGCGATCATACTGCGCTGCGGTGTGGAGCGGCCCCCCGAGATGCTCGACCCCGAGGTGGCCAAGTCGGACGGCGTGAAGGTGAACGGCGTGGCGTGGCTGTTGCAGAAGCGCGACGACGGGGCGTACGTCTTCACCACCGGGCTGCGTCTGGCCTATGTGGAGGTGACGCTGCCGAAGGAGCGCACCGGGGGCGGCCTCGGCCCGCTCACGGACTTCGCCGCCCCCATCAAGAGGACGATCCCCAAGGGCGTCGCCTAGCGGACCGCGCGCGGGCGCGCCCCGAAGGAGCGCGGGGCCGCATCGGTATGCGGCTCCGCCGCGGGGTGCCGCCGGCCGTCACGGCACCGAAAGCCGGACGGCGGCACCGCACGGCACCGCGCGGCACGTCCGGCCGGGCGCCTAGCGCAGGCCCGTGGACCGGTCGAGCGCCGCCTGGATGAGGCGGTCCACCAGCTCCGCGTAGCTCACGCCGCTCTTCTCCCACATCTGCGGGTACATGGAGATCGGCGTGAAGCCCGGCATGGTGTTGATCTCGTTGATGACGAACCGCCCGCCCTCGGTGAGGAAGAAGTCCGCGCGCACCAGGCCCTCGCAGGACGCCGCCTCGAACGCCTCGACCGCGAGCCGCTGCACCTCCGCGGTCTCCTCGGGCGTCAGCGGGGCGGGCACGAGACCGGGCGTCGAGTCGATGTACTTCGCCTCGAAGTCGTAGTAGTCGTGGGCCTGCACGGGCGGGATCTCGGCGGGCACGCTCGCGCGCGGCCCGTCCTCGAACTCCAGGACGCCGCACTCGATCTCACGGCCGCGGAGCAGCGCCTCGACGATGATCTTCGGGTCGTGGCGCTGTGCCTCCGCGATGGCCTCGTCGAGGCCCTCGAAGGTGTCGACCTTCGTGATGCCGATCGAGGAGCCCGCGCGCGCGGGCTTGATGAACAGCGGCCAGCCGTGCTCGCCCGCGAAGTCCGCGACGCGCTGCCTGGCCTTCTTCTCCTCGCGCTGCCACTCGCGCGGCCTGATCACCAGGTACGGGCCGACGGGCAGCCCGAAGGAGGTGAAGACCCGCTTCATGTACTCCTTGTCCTGGCCGACCGCGGAGGCGAGCACGCCCGCGCCCACGTACGGCACGCCCGACAGCTCCAGGAGCCCCTGGAGGGTGCCGTCCTCCCCGTAGGGGCCGTGCAGCATCGGGAAGACCACGTCGACCTCGCCGAGCGCCTTGGGCACGGCGCCGGGCTCGCTGTAGACCACTTCGCGGTTGCCGGGGTCGACGGGCAGGACGACACCGCCGGCGGCCGACTCCGCGAGGTCGGACACGCTCGGCACCTTGCGGTCGGCGATGGCCATGCGGTCGGGCTCGTCGGCCGTCAGCGCCCAGCGCCCGTCCGTCGTGATGCCGATGGGCAGCACGTCGTACTTGGTGCGGTCGATGGCACGCAGTACGGCACCGGCGGTGACCACGGAGATGCCGTGCTCCGAGCTGCGGCCGCCGAACACGACGGCCACGCGCGGCTTGCGGGGCCGCCCGGACGGGTCGGTACCGGGACGCGCGGTGCTCTGCTCAGGGCTCTGGGGGAGGTTCTCGCTGCTCATATCGCGTTGAGCGTACCCGGTGGCCAAGGCCGCGTCAGTGTGCAGCCGGTGACCTGCGGGTCGGGCGTGGGCCCCGGGGCGGGGGCGCGGCCGTGCTCCGGTCCTGTCAGTGCCGTTCCGGCTTGGCGCTGCGCGACATCAGCTCCTTGAGCGCCACCATCGGCGGGGTGCCCTCGTGCACGATGCCCACGACCGTTTCGGTGATGGGCATGTCGACGCCGTGCCTGCGTGCCAGATCGAGCACGGACTCGCAGGACTTGACGCCCTCGGCGGTCTGGCGGGTGACCGCGATGGTCTCCTCCAGGGTCATGCCCTTGCCCAGGTTGGTGCCGAAGGTGTGGTTGCGCGAGAGCGGCGACGAGCAGGTCGCCACCAGGTCGCCGAGGCCCGCGAGCCCGGCGAAGGTCAGCGGGTCCGCGCCCATGGCGAGGCCGAGCCGGGTGGTCTCGGCGAGCCCGCGCGTGATCAGTGAGCCCTTGGTGTTGTCGCCGAGCCCCATGCCGTCCGCGATGCCGACGGCGAGGCCGATGACGTTCTTGACGGCGCCGCCCAGTTCGCAGCCGACCACGTCGGTGTTGGTGTAGGGCCGGAAGTACGGGGTGTGGCAGGCGGTCTGCAAGCGTACGGCGACCGACTCGTCGCGGCAGGCGACCACGGAGGCGGCGGGCTGCCTGGCGGCGATCTCACGCGCCAGGTTCGGCCCCGTGACCACGGCGACGCGTTCGGCGGGAGCCTTGGTGACGTCCTCGATGACTTCGCTCATGCGCATGGCGGAGCCCAGCTCGACGCCCTTCATCAGGGAGACGAGCACCGTGTCGGGGGCGAGCAGCGGCGCCCACGCGGCGAGGCCCGCGCGCAGCGTCTGCGAGGGCACGGCGAGCACGGTGAAGTCGGCGGCGTCCGCGGCCTCGGCCGGGTCGGTGGTGGCGCGCACGTTCTGCGGCAGCTCGACGCCCGGCAGATAGTCCGGGTTGGTGCGCGTGGAGTTGACCGCGTCGGCGACCTCGGCGCGGCGGCCCCACAGGGTGACGTCACAGCCGGCGTCCGCGAGGACCATGCCGAAGGCCGTCCCCCACGAGCCGGTTCCGAAGACGGCGGCCTTCAGGGTTCGGGTCACTTGCTCTCCTCAGAACTGCCTTGCTCCGTACGGCTGCCCGCGCCACCGGCATTCTCCGCGGACCCCTGGTCCCCCGCCGCCGGGGCGTCTTCGGGCTGCTTGGCCCTGCGGCGCTGCGCGAGACGGACTTCACGCGGGTCGTAGCGCTTCTGCGGGGCCTTCTCGCCGCGCAGCTCCTCCAGGAGCTCGGTGACGGCGGCCATGATGGCCTCGGTGGCCTCCTTCAGGAGGTCCGGGGTCATCTCCTTGCCGTAGAAGCGCTCCAGGTCGACCGGCGGTCCCGCGAGCACGTGGTGGGTCTTGCGCGGCAGCACTGCGGGCTTCTTCGCGTACGGCGGCAGGACGTGGTTGGCGCCCCACTGCGCGACCGGCACGACCGGGCACTTGGTCTGGAGGGCGACGCGCGCGACGCCCGTCTTGCCCGTCATGGGCCACAGGTCGGGCTCGCGGGTGAGGGTGCCCTCGGGGTAGAACGCCACGCACTCACCGCGCTCGACCGCTTCGATGGCGGCGCGGAAGGCGCTCAGCGCATTGGTGGTCTCGCGGTAGACCGGGATCTGCCCGGTGCCCCGCATGAACGCCCCGATGAAGCCCTTCTTGAAGAGTCCGTGCTTGGCGAGGAAACGCGGGACCCGGCCGGTGTTGTACTGGAAGTGCGCGTACGCGAACGGGTCGAGATGCGAATTGTGGTTCACGGCGGTGATAAAACCGCCGGCAGCCGGAATGTGCTCCATTCCCCGCCAGTCCCGCTTGATCAGAACCAACAGCGGCGGTTTGGCGATGACCGCCGCCAGGCGGTACCAGAAGCCGATTCTGCGGCGGGACACTCGGACACCTTCCTCCATGAGCCGGGTCGGCCGCACAAGTGTCGCTTCGGGCTGCCGTCCTGTCGAGAACACCGTACGCCCACCCGTCCACGACCACCCCCTTCCCGCCCCCCGGTGCCCGGGGACCCGGGCCCGGCTGCGGTGCGGCCCCGTGCACCCCGCGCCCGTGCCGCGTTCTTCCCGCAGGTCACAATGGGCCCCACGCGAAGGACGGAGCCCGGTGTGCAGTGGACCCTGGTGATACCGCTCAAGCCGCTCGCGCGGGCGAAGAGCCGGCTCGCGGCCGCCGCCGGGGACGGCCTGCGGCCCGCACTCGCGCTCGCGTTCGCGCAGGACACGGTGGCCGCGGCGGTGGCCTGCCCTTCAGTACGGGATGTGGTGGTCGTCACGGACGACGCCCGGGCGGGCCGCGAACTGGTGGCGCTCGGTGCCCGCGTCGTCCCCGACACCCCGGCGGACGGCCTCAACGCCGCTCTCGCCCACGCGGCGCTCCAGGTGCGCGCGGCGCGGCCGGAAGCGGCCGTGGCCGCTCTCAACGCCGATCTGCCCGCACTGCGCCCCGCGGAATTGGCCCGGGTACTGGATGCCGCCAAGCACTTCACCCGGGCTTTTCTCCCGGATGCCGCGGGAATCGGCACGACCTTGCTGACCGCGGTCCCCGGCACGGAATTGCGGCCACAATTCGGCGGGGCCTCCCGCGCCCGGCACCGGAACTCCGGCGCCAGGGAACTCGGGGCCGCCGAAGCGGGAGCCGCCCCTTCCGTGCGCCAGGACGTGGACACCGGCGACGACCTGCGGACCGCGCTCGCCCTCGGCGTGGGCCCGTACACGGCCGCGGCGGCCGCCGGGCTGCTCATCTCGGACTGAGGAGCCGCGGCACCGAGGGGCTCAGGGCCCGGTCACCGGGACCGCGACCTGAGTACGCTTCCCCCATGCAGGCCACCGCGTACACGTACGACTCCGAGACCCGCACCGGCAGCGTGCTCCTCGACGACGGCACTCCGGTGCCCTTCGGCGCCCCGGCGTTCGACGCGGGCGGCCTGCGCCTGCTCAGGCCCGGTCAGCGGGTGCGCATCGAGGTGACCGGTGCGGGCGAGGACCGCCACATCACGCTGGTCACGCTCCAGACGTTCTGACCTGCCGCCCGCACCCGGACGGGCCCCGCGTCCCCCGAACAGCCCCGCACACGCCGCGGGCCGGGCTCCCCTGCGGGAGTCCGGCCCGGCGCGTGAGTGCCCTTGAGCCCTTGTTACTTGCGGGCGGTGGCCTTCTTGGCGGTGGTCTTGCGCGCCGTGGACTTCTTGGCGGGCGCCTTCTTGGCCGTGGCCTTCTTGGCGGGCGCCTTGTTGGCGGCGGCCTTCTTGGCGGTGGTCTTCTTCGCCGTCGCCGTCTTCGCCGTCTTCTTGGCCGTGGTGGCCTTCTTGGTGGCGGCCGTCTTCGCCGTGGCCGTCTTCGCCGTCTTCTTGGCGGTGGTGGCCTTCTTGGCCGGCGTCGCCTTCTTGGCGGCGGTCGTGGTCTTCTTCGCGGGGGTCGCCTTCTTGGCGGTGGCGGTGACCGACCCGGTGGTCTTCTTGGCCGCGGACTTCTTGGCGGTGGTGGCCTTCTTGGCGGCCGCCTTCTTGACCGTCGCCGAAGCGCCGCCGGTCAGGCTGCCCTTGGGCGCCTTCTTCACCGCGACGTCGTTCTTCGGGAGCTTCTTCGAGCCGCTCACCAGGTCCTTGAAGCCCTGTCCCGCGCGGAAGCGGGGCACCGAGGTCTTCTTGACCCGTACGCGCTCCCCGGTCTGCGGGTTGCGGGCGTACCGGGCCGGGCGGTCGACCTTCTCGAACGAGCCGAACCCGGTGACCGAAACACGGTCACCGCTGACGACGGCGCGGACGACGGCGTCCAGGACCGCGTCCACGGCGTCGGCGGCCTGCTGACGGCCACCGACCTTGTCGGCAATCGCTTCTACGAGCTGCGCCTTGTTCACGTCTTCCCCTTCGGAGACATTGCCTGAGCGAATGTGCCAGGCTTTTTCGCACGTTAGGCAGATATATACCGCAAATCAAACACGAAACGGGCTAATCACCCTTGTGCCGCAACAACCTGGGCTCTCGGGTAGTTCCCCGAGGGTCCGTTGGGGCACGGAGGGCCCGTTGAGGCCTGCCGCTCAGACGTCTTCGGGGATTCGGCCCTCGTCGCCCTCGTCGAGGTACGCCATCAACCGCTCCAGACGCCTTGCCGCATCGGCGAGATCGTGTTTGGCCGCGGCCGTAATGACCAGCAGCTTCCGGGTCAGCGCCATCCGTACGCCCTCCGGGACTTGCAGTGCGCGCACTCGGGAGTGCGCTTCCTTCAATCGGTCCGCGACGAGTCCGTAGAGCTCGAGTTGGTCGTCGCGTCCCATGCACCGATTGTGCCATCTGGGGCGAGTTGTCGCCTCCGCAGGGGGTAACTACCCTCGTCCGGCGCCCTTCTGAGGATACCCGCACCCGCCGGGTGCAAGTGGATTTCCGGCCTCTTCTTCCCTTCAGATCAAGGCAGTTGAGTCCACCCGTTCAGGTCATCGCGGGGCATACGGGGCCGGACACAGATGTACCCCCAACCGTCCACGATTGGGGGTACATCGGGTGCCCGGCGGCCCTTGGGCCGGTCGGCGGCGAGGGTGGCGGCGATACCGCCACCCCGGTGAACGGGGTCAGCCGGCCTGCACGGTGCTCGGCTTGTGGGCGGGGCGGCGCGACTCGTACGCGGCGATGTCCTGCTCGTTCCTGAGCGTGATGCTGATGTCGTCGAGGCCGTTCAGGAGCCGCCAGCGGGCGTTCTCGTCCAGCTCGAACCCGGCCGTGACGCCAGGGGCGCGGACTTGGCGTTCGTGCAGGTCGACGGTGATCTCGACCTGCGGGTCGGCCTCGGTCAGGGCCCACAGCTCGTCCACCACGGACTGCTCGAGAACCACGGTGAGCAGACCGTTCTTGAGCGAGTTGCCGCGGAAGATGTCGGCGAAGCGGGCGGAGATCACGGTCTTGAAGCCGTAGTTCTGAAGCGCCCAGACGGCGTGCTCACGGGAGGACCCGGTGCCGAAGTCGGGCCCGGCGACGAGCACGGTGGCTCCCTGCCGCTCCGCTTTGTTGAGCACGAAGTCGGGGTCCTTGCGCCAGGCTTCGAAGAGGCCGTCCTCGAAGCCGTCCCTGGTGACCTTCTTCAGCCAGTGGGCGGGGATGATCTGGTCGGTGTCGACGTTGCTGCGGCGCAGCGGGACGGCCCGTCCGGTGTGCGCGGTGAAGGCTTCCATGGCTGATCAGACTCCGGCGGTGGTGGGGGCTTCGGCGAGGTCGGCGGGCGAGGAGAGCCGGCCGGTCACCGCGGTGGCGGCGGCGACCTGCGGCGACACCAGATGGGTGCGCCCGCCCTTGCCCTGGCGGCCCTCGAAGTTGCGGTTGGAGGTGGACGCGGAGCGCTCGCCGGGGGCGAGTTGGTCGGGGTTCATGCCGAGGCACATCGAGCAGCCCGCGTGCCGCCATTCGGCGCCCGCCGCCGTGAAGACCTTGTCCAGGCCCTCCTCGACGGCTTGCAGGGCGACCCGCACCGAGCCCGGCACCACCAGCATCCGTACGCCGTCGGCGACTTTGCGGCCCTCGATCACGGCGGCCGCCGAGCGCAGGTCCTCGATGCGGCCGTTGGTGCAGGAGCCTACGAAGACGGTGTCGACATGGATGTCGCGCAGCCGCTGCCCGGCGGTCAACCCCATGTACTCCAGGGCCTTTTCGGCGGCAAGGCGCTCCGAAGCGTCCTCGTACGAAGCCGGGTCGGGGACGTCGCCCGACAGGGGCAGGCCCTGGCCCGGGTTGGTGCCCCAGGTGACGAAGGGCGACAGGGCGGCGGCGTCGATGCGGACCTCGGCGTCGAAGACCGCGTCGTCGTCGGTGCGCAGAGTCTTCCAGTACGCGACGGCGTCGTCCCAGTCCGCGCCCTGCGGGGCGTGTACGCGGTCCTTGAGGTAGGCGAAGGTCGTCTCGTCCGGGGCGATCATGCCCGCGCGGGCACCGGCCTCGATGGACATGTTGCAGATCGTCATGCGGGCCTCCATCGAGAGCTTCTCGACGGCCGGGCCGCGGTACTCCAGGATGTAGCCCTGGCCGCCGCCGGTGCCGATCCTGGCGATGATGGCCAGGATCAGGTCCTTGGCGGTGACGCCATCGGGCAGTTCGCCGTCGACGGTGATGGCCATCGTCCTGGGGCGCGCCATGGGCAGCGTCTGGGTGGCGAGGACGTGCTCGACCTGGGAGGTGCCGATGCCGAAGGCGAGCGCGCCGAAGGCGCCGTGCGTGGACGTGTGGGAGTCGCCGCACACCACCGTGGTCCCCGGCTGGGTCAGTCCGAGCTGCGGGCCCACCACGTGGACGACGCCCTGCTCGACGTCGCCGAGGGGGTGCAGCCGGACGCCGAACTCGGCGCAGTTCTTGCGCAGCGTCTCCAGCTGGGCCCGGGAGACCGGGTCGGCGATGGGCTTGTCGATGTCGAGGGTCGGGGTGTTGTGGTCCTCGGTGGCGATGGTGAGATCGAGCCGCCGCACCTGCCGGCCGGCCCCCCGGAGGCCGTCGAACGCCTGCGGGCTCGTCACTTCGTGCAGCAGGTGCAGATCGATGAAGAGGAGGTCGGGTTCGCCTTCGGCGCGCCGGACGACGTGGTCGTCCCAGACCTTCTCCGCGAGAGTCCTACCCATCGCTTTCCCTCCGACCGGCGGCCGTGCCGGCCCAACTAGAGAATCGGTACGCCGACGCCCGTTCCCCGTACGCACGTAGGCAGCGGGACCGTTGGTCCGCGGTCCGCCTCCCCAGAGTGGCGGGTTCCCGGGAAATGTGAACTTGCGTTTCACAGAGTGAGACGCGAATATCGTTGCATGGACAACTCTAGCGGCGTTGGCGTCCTCGACAAGGCAGCCCTTGTCCTGGGCGCCCTGGAGTCCGGTCCCGCCACCCTTGCCGGGTTGGTCGCGGCCACCGGGCTCGCTCGACCCACGGCCCATCGTCTGGCCGTGGCCCTGGAACACCACCGGATGGTGGCGCGGGACATGCAGGGCCGTTTCATCCTGGGCCCGCGCCTCGCGGAGCTGGCCGCGGCGGCGGGCGAGGACCGTCTCCTGGCGACGGCGGGGCCCGTGCTCACGCATCTGCGGGACGTGACGGGCGAGAGCGCGCAGCTCTATCGCCGCCAGGGCGACATGCGCATCTGTGTCGCCGCCGCGGAGCGGCTCTCGGGTCTTCGGGACACGGTCCCCGTGGGTTCGACGCTCACGATGAAGGCGGGTTCGTCGGCGCAGATCCTGATGGCCTGGGAGGAGCCGGAGCGGCTGCACCGCGGTCTTCAGGGCGCGCGCTTCACGGCCACGGCCCTTTCCGGCGTACGTCGCAGGGGCTGGGCCCAGTCGATCGGTGAGCGTGAGCCGGGGGTGGCGTCGGTGTCGGCGCCGGTGCGCGGTCCTTCGAACCGGGTGGTGGCTGCCGTCTCGGTGTCCGGACCGATCGAGCGCCTGACGCGGCACCCGGGGCGGATGCACGCCCAGGCCGTCATCGACGCGGCGGGCCGCCTCTCGGAGGCGCTGCGCCGCACCAGCTGAGGATCTCCCACCCCTCATCCCCGGCCCGCGGCTCCAACGCCGCAGCGGCGGGCGGGGGTTGGGGGGTGTCGTGCGCCCGCGTCCGACGCGCCATGGGTCCGCGTTCGTCGTGCCGTGGGTCCGCGTTCGTCGTGCCGTGTCGTGTCGTACGTACGCACCCGACGCCCCGCCCGCGCACCACGAACCCGCACGCACACGGACCCGCACATATGCGAAGAAGCCCTCCCCGACCGGGAAGGGCTTCTTCTTCGCTGTACCCCCGACCGGATTCGAACCGGCGCTACCGCCTTGAGAGGGCGGCGTGCTAGGCCGCTACACAACGGGGGCTAGCTGGTACTGCCGTACTGCGCTGGGCTACCAGGACTCGAACCTAGAACAAAGGAACCAGAAACCTTCGTGTTGCCAATTACACCATAGCCCATGGGTGGTCTAGACCAGACCACAGTACCCCCGACCGGATTCGAACCGGCGCTACCGCCTTGAGAGGGCGGCGTGCTAGGCCGCTACACAACGGGGGCCCTAGCGATCCTGCGTTGAAGTCAGTGGGTGCGACCCGAACTGTCCTCACGGGAAGGATCTGTACCCCCGACCGGATTCGAACCGGCGCTACTGCCTTGAGAGGGCAGCGTGCTAGGCCGCTACACAACGGGGGCTTCGCGGATTGTGATCCGCAGGTGCAGATGAGCTCTGCGAGCTGGCCTACCAGGACTCGAACCTAGACTAACGGAACCAGAAACCGTCGTGCTGCCAATTACACCATAGGCCATCAAAGCGCAACCCCCTGCGGGGGCTTTGTTTGACTTGCGCTTCCCGGGCCGGACCTTTCGGCCCTCTCGGGCGGCGCAGAAAGAACATTACCCGAAGGTGGACGGCGCTCCAAAACGGGTATCGCCCGGCAACGGCGCGGGCGGCTCGGCGAGGCGCGAAGGGCCCGGAAGCCGTGACGGCTTCCGGGCCCTTCGGGTGTGCCGGGCGCGGGCGGCCGGCGTCGCGTACGCGGGCGGCGGCTACGCGGTGAGCTTCGCCAGGGCCGCGTCGACGCGGGCCAGGGTCGCGTCCTTGCCGAGGATCTCCAGGGACTCGAAGAGGGGCAGGCCGATCGTGCGCCCGGTGACGGCGACGCGGACGGGGGCCTGGGCCTTGCCGAGCTTGAGGCCGTGGGCCTCCCCTGCGGCGAGGACCGCCTCCTTCAGGGAATCGGCGGAGGACCAGTCCGCGGCTTCCAGCTTCTCGCGGGCCGTGCGCAGCAGCGCGTCCGAGCCCTCCTTCATGGCCTTCGTCCAGGAGGCCTCGTCGAAGACCGGCTCCGGCAGGAACAGGAAGTCGACGTTGTCCGTGATCTCGGAGAGGACCTTGATGCGGGTCTGGGCGTGCGGCGCGATGGCCTCCCAGACCGCCGCGTCGAAGTCCTCCGCGGCCCAGGGGGCGTGCGGCGCCCGCAGCCACGGCTCGCAGGCCGCGGCGAACGCCTTCACGTCGAGCATCCGGATGTGGTCGGCGTTGATCGCCTCGGCCTTCTTCAGGTCGAAGCGGGCCGGGTTGGAGTTCACGTCGGCGAGGTCGAACTTCGCGACCATCTCGTCGATCGTGAAGACGTCCTGGTCGGCGGAGAAGGACCAGCCGAGGAGCGAGAGGTAGTTGAGCAGGCCCTCGGGCAGGAAGCCGCGCTCGCGGTAGAGGTTCAGGCTCGCCTGCGGGTCGCGCTTGGAGAGCTTCTTGTTGCCCTCGCCCATGACGTACGGCAGGTGGCCGAACTGCGGGATGGTCTTCGCGACGCCCAGCTCGATCAGCGCCTTGTAGAGCGCGATCTGGCGCGGGGTCGAGGAGAGCAGGTCCTCGCCGCGCAGGACGTGAGTGATCTCCATCAGGGCGTCGTCGACCGGGTTGACCAGCGTGTACAGCGGGGCGCCGTTGGCGCGCACGATGCCGTAGTCGGTGACGTTCTCGGCCTGGACGGTGATCTCGCCGCGGACCAGGTCGGTGAAGGTCGTCGCCTCGTCGGGCATGCGGAAGCGGACGATGTGGCTGCGGCCCTCGGCCTCGTACGCCTGCTTCTGCTCGGCGGTGAGGTCGCGGCAGGCTCCGTCGTAGCCGGAGGGCTTGCCGGCGGCGCGGGCGGCCTCCCGGCGGGCGTCCAGCTCCTCGGTGGTGCAGTAGCACGGGTAGGCGTGGCCGGAGGCGACGAGCTTCTCGGCGACGTCGCGGTAGACGTCCATGCGCTGCGACTGGCGGTACGGCGCGTGCGGGCCGCCGACCTCGGGGCCCTCGTCCCAGTCGAAGCCCAGCCAGCGCATGGAGTCCAGGAGCTGCTCGTAGGACTCCTCGGAGTCACGGGCCGCGTCGGTGTCCTCGATGCGGAAGACCAGGGTGCCGCCGTTGTGCCGGGCGTAGGCCCAGTTGAACAGGGCGGTGCGGACCAGGCCCACGTGGGGGTTGCCGGTCGGGGAGGGACAGAAACGTACCCGGACGGTGCCGTCGGGAGTCGCGTTAGCCACGCTTGATCACCTTGTTGGTGAGAGTGCCGATGCCTTCGATGGTGACGGCGACCTCGTCGCCGACGTTGAGCGGGCCCACCCCTGCCGGGGTGCCCGTGAGGACGACGTCGCCGGGGAGCAGCGTCATCGCCTCGCTGAGGTGGACGATGAGGTCCTCGATGGGACGGATCATGTCCGTGGTGCGGCCGAGCTGGCGCTGCTCGCCGTTGACCGTGCACTGGAGGGTGAGGTCGCCGGCGCGGGCCAGGTCGATGCCGGTCTCCACCCAGGGGCCGAGCGGGCAGGCGGTGTCGAAGCCCTTGGCGCGGGACCACTGGTTCTCGCGCTTCTGCACGTCGCGCGCGGTGACGTCGTTGGCGCAGGTGTAGCCGAGGATGACGTCGGCGACCCGCTCGCGCGGCACCTCGCGGCACATCCGGCCGATGACCACGGCCAGCTCGGCCTCGTGGTGCAGCTCCTGCGAGAAGGAGGGGTACTCGATGGCGGCGCCGGGGCCCGTCACCGACGTGGACGGCTTGAAGAAGGCGACCGGGGCGTCGGCGGGGTCGGGGACCGCGTTGCCGAGCTCCGCCGCGTGCTCCGCGTAGTTGCGGCCGATGGCCACGACCTTGCTGGGGAGCACGGGCGGGAGCAGCCGGACCTTGCTCAGCGGGACCTTCGTGCCGGAGAGCTCGAAGTCCGCGAACGGGATGCCCTTGATGATGTCGAGGACGAGTCCCTCGGTGCTTCCGGGGGGAGCTTCGCCCTCGACCGCGCCGAAGGCGACGTTGCCGTCGATGGAGAACCTGGCGATGCGCACGGGGCCCCTTATTACGTGGGTGGAGATTGCCGGCCCAGTCTATGGGGCTCGGCTCCCCGTCCCCCTTGTCTGCGCTTCGCAGCCCGGCCCCGATCGCCGGACGGGCTGATCACGCCCGGCGGACGCCGGTGTCCCGGCTCACGGCGCTTCCATCAGGACCGTGCGGCGCGGGTTGGCCGTCTGGGCCGGGAGTACTACGGGCTGCTCGGGGTGCTCGGGCTGCTCCGGGGCGGGCCGTACGTCCGCCGCGTCGTCGAGGTGCGCGAGAGTGGTGCGGCGCGGGTTGGCTATGTTGCGGAACATCAGCGTGGACTTCATCTGCGGTTCGGACCCTGTCGGTCGGGGCGCCGCTGGCTGGACGCCGGTTGTCGGTTTCGCCATCCCTGTAAAGCGTCAGGCTAAACATTCAATTCCCGACGAAAGTCCAGAAGAGGCCATGATCTTCATGTGAGTTTGCTCACGAATGACTGGGCAAAAGGGTCAATTCCGGCTAGTGGTCCGTCCAATGAAAACGGACAATGCCTCCCTGAAGACCCCATTCCGCTCCTGATCATGAACACTGGGACACCCGCGCTGCCGCGCAAACTCGTACGGAAAAGTCCGCTATGGGAGAGTTCACTTTCTACGTCTCGTAACTCGCCCATCACATGCGGTCACGGAGTTCGCGGCCCGGCTCACGGGCCTTGTTGGAGATCCGGCACTGTGCTGGAATTCCCGGGACCGCCGCGGGATCGAACCGGCGCGCAGGGGCGCAACGCAGCGCCGATTGGCGGCGGGAAGGGGGAGCAGCGCCGGTCTCACGACCACCAAGGGGTGCCTTGCGCCCCGAGACGCCGACACCGTCCCGCCGTCAACGCGGCAGGACGCCTGGTCCAGAGGTTGCGACGCTAGTGCAGGGACGTTTCAAGAGGGATGGCAAGGGGTCTCCCCAGGCCGACCGCGGCCGCGGGAACGCTGCGGCCGAGCCGGAGCGCGGCGGAGGTGACCGCGGCTCCTCGGCCAAGGACGCCCAGGGCCCCGGGCCGGTGCAGTCCGGTGACGGCACCGCGGGTGCCGGCCGCGCGGGCTCGGGCCAGGCCGCGGGCGGAGCCCTGCCGCAGGGGTCCAAGACGCCCCCGGGTCCCGGCCCCCGAATAGCCCTGCGCAACTGGCGCATCCGCACCCGTCTGATCTCGCTTCTCGCGCTGCCCGTCATCGCGGCGACCGGCCTCGGCGCGCTGCGCATCAACTCGTCGCTGGACGAGATCGAGCAGCTCGACAACATGAAGCTGCTGACCGACATGACCAAGCAGGCCACCGAGCTGGCCGCGGCGCTCCAGGAGGAGCGCGACCAGTCGGCGGGTCCGCTCGCGCACGGCGCGAAGGACACGGACTTCGTCGTCAAGGGCTCCCGGGACAAGACGGACCGGGCCTACAAGAACTTCCTGCGCGGCACGCAGCAGCTGGACGACAGCGACAGCGACAAGGGCCTGCTCGGTGTCCGGCAGAGCACCATCCAGATCACCCAGCAGCTCCAGAAGATCAACGACGTCCGCCGGAACGCGTACGAGGACCCCAAGTCCGTCTCGCAGACCGTCGACGCCTACAGCCAGCTGATCGAGCAGCTCCTCGCGCTCTCCGAGGACATGGCGCAGGCGACCAGCAACCCGGACATGATCCAGCGCACCCGTGCGCTCGCCGCGTTCTCGTCCGCCAAGGAGTACGCCTCCGTCCAGCGCGCCGTCATCGCGGCCGCGCTGCCCGCGAACAACCGCGAGTTCGGCCAGCTCACCGAGACCGACCGCCGGTACGCCTTCTCCGCCCTGGACAAGGAGGGCTCGGAGCTCCAGTCCTTCAACCGGATCTACTCCGGTGACCCCGAGAAGCTCCTGAAGCCCATCAGCGAGGGCAACGCCTCCATCGAGGCCGCCAACTCCTACGCCAAGCGCGTCCTCGAGCAGGAAGGCGGCATCAAGCTCCGCGGCAAGCGGTCCTACAAGGACTGGGTGGACGCCGACTCCACCAAGATCTCGGAGATGTCGAAGATCGAGCTGACGCTGCTCGACGAGATGGAGCAGAAGGCCCGTTCCCTCAGGAACGAGTCCGAGCAGCAGGCGATCCTCAACGGCGCGCTCATCCTGTTGGTGATCGGCGTCTCGCTCGTCGGCGCCTTCGTCGTGGCCCGCTCCATGATCCGCTCGCTGCGCCGGCTCCAGGACACCGCCACCAAGGTCGCCCAGGACCGCCTGCCCGAGCTGGTCAAGCAGCTCTCCGAGTCCGACCCGCAGGACGTCGACACGTCCGTGGAGTCCGTCGGTGTGCACTCCCGGGACGAGATCGGCCAGGTGGCCGCGGCCTTCGACGACGTGCACCGCGAGGCCGTCCGCCTCGCCGCCGAGCAGGCCCTGCTGCGGGGCAACGTCAACGCGATGTTCACCAACCTCTCGCGCCGCTCCCAGGGCCTCATCCAGCGCCAGCTCTCGCTCATCTCCGAGCTGGAGTCCCGCGAGGCCGACCCCGACCAGCTCTCCTCGCTGTTCAAGCTCGACCACCTCGCCACCCGCATGCGCCGCAACGGCGAGAACCTCCTCGTCCTCGCCGGTGAGGAGCCGGGCCGCCGGTGGACCCGCCCCGTGCCGCTCGTCGACGTGCTGCGGGCCGCCGCGTCCGAGGTGGAGCAGTACGAGCGCATCGAACTCTCCGCGGTGCCCTCGACCGAGGTCGCGGGACGCGTCGTCAACGACCTCGTGCACCTCCTCGCCGAGCTGCTCGAGAACGCGACCTCGTTCTCCTCGCCGCAGACCAAGGTGAAGGTCACCGGGCACGCGCTGCCCGACGGCCGCGTGCTCATCGAGATCCACGACACCGGCATCGGCCTCTCCCCCGAGGACCTCGCCGCGATCAATGAGCGGCTCGCGTCGCCGCCCACCGTGGACGTCTCGGTCTCGCGGCGCATGGGTCTGTTCGTGGTCGGCCGCCTCTCGCAGCGCCACGGCATCCGCATCCAGCTGCGCCCCTCCGACTCCGGCGGCACGACCGCCCTCGTCATGCTGCCCGTCGACGTCGCCCAGGGCGGCAAGAAGGCCCCGAGCAAGCCGGGCGCGCCCGGCCCGACCGGCGGTCCCGCCGCCGCGCAGGCGGCGGCCGGTGCCGCGGCCGCGCGACGCGGCGGCGGTGTGGCGGCGGGCCTCGGCGGCGCCCAGCGTGCCCGTGGCGGCCAGGTCGGCCCCGGCGCGGGTGCCCAGCGCGGCCAGGTGGCAGGGCAGGGCCCGCGGGCCGCACTGCCCGCGCGCGGCGGTGCCCAGGGACCTTCGGCCGGTGCTCCGTCCGCCGGGTCCCCGGTGGCGCCCGGTGGTCTCGCGGGGGCCGGGGCCTCCGGTCCCGGCGGCGGGGCGGGGGCCAACGGGCCCGCGGGCCTCGCCGGTCCCACGGGTGCGGGGCCGCAGCGTCCCGGTACCCGGCAGCCCGGGTTCTCGCAGGGCAGCCGCCCCACCGCGGGCATGCCGCAGCCGCCGGTGCCGCAGCAGCGCACCAACGACGCGGGTACGGGCGCCGGTTCCGGCGGCGACCAGGGGCGCAGGCCGCAGCTGCCGCCGCGTGGCGGACCGCGCGCCGAGCTGCCCGGCGGCTCGACACAGCCGCGTACGCCGAGCTGGAGCGACGAGAACGCGCAGCCCCAGGTCGCGCGGGAGCCGTTCGACACGCCCCGCGGCCACGAGGAGCCCGAGTCCACCGGCCAGTTCCCCGCTCCCGCGGGCCTGGCCGACGACAGCCGGGGTCCCGGTTCCACCGCGCAGTTCGACCGCCCCGACTTCGACGGACCGCCCCCGGGCTCGTCCGGCCACAACGGTGCGCGGGGCGGTGCTCCGCAGGCCCCGAACGTGGGCGCCACCGGCGAGTTCGTCCGCTCCGATGTCTTCGGCGGGCCCGACAGGGGCATCCCGCAGAGCGGCAGGACCCCGCACGGCACCGGTGAGTTCACCGTGCCGCGTCCGCCCGCCCCGCGCCGCGACCAGGGCCAGGGCGCGCTCGACGACCGGAACCAGGGCGCTCCGCAGCAGCCGCAGCCCCAGCAGCCCCAGGGGCAGCAGGCCTACGACGAGCTGGGTTCCCCGCTCCCCTACGACCAGCAGCCGCAGCAGGCCGATCTCGACGCGCTGCCGCCGGCTTCCGGTCCGCTGGACGGTCGTACGCCGCTGTACGACACGCTGGAGACCAACTGGTTCTCCCAGCAGGCGCAGGCCGAGCAGGACCGCCAGGCCCAGCGGAACCCGCAGGGCCAGCACCCGCAGCACGACCAGCAGCAGCCGCACCACCGCCAGGCACCCCAGCAGGGGGCCCCGCAGCAGTACCTCCAGCAGCCCCAGCACCAGCAGCCGCAGCAGGACCGGCAGGCCGAGCAGGGGCTGCCCACCGACCTGCCGCAGCGTCCCCAGCGGCCGCAGCGCCCGGGGGCCCCGCAGCGCGGCAACGGCACCGAGCCCGGCCGCCGTCCCGAGCGGGGCAGGGCCGAGGCGCCGCAGCAGCCGCTGCCGCGCCGCGACCAGCAGCCGCAGGACCAGCAGCCGCAGCACCCCGCGCAGGGCCACCAGGGCGGCACTCCCCCGCTGCCCCAGCGCCCGGGCGCGGGCGCCCCGGCCGCGAACAGCACCACCGGCACCACCTCTTGGCGTGCGACGCCGAACGACGAGCTCGGCCGCCAGGCCGAGCGCGTCCGGCAGCCCTCCGCGGGCGGCGTCACGACCTCCGGCCTGCCGCGCCGCGTGCCACGGGCGAACCTCGTGGCGGGCACCGCGCAGCAGGCCCAGGACAGCACGGGTCCGCAGGTCTCGCGCGCGCCCGACGACGTGCGCGGCCGGCTGACCAATCTCCGTAGGGGAATTCAGCAGGGTCGTCAGGCCGGCACCGGCCAGACCGGCAGTTTCCCCACTCACCAGCAGGAGCGTTAGTTGAGTCCGATGAGCCAGGCGGCACAGAACCTGAACTGGTTGATCACCAACTTCGTGGACAACACCCCCGGGGTGTCCCACACGGTCGTGGTCTCCGCCGACGGCCTGCTTCTCGCGATGTCCGAGGGCTTCCCGCGCGACCGCGCCGACCAGCTCGCGGCCGTCGCCTCCGGCCTGACCTCCCTCACGGCCGGGGCCTCCCGGATCTTCGAGGGCGGCGCGGTCACCCAGACCGTGGTGGAGATGGAGCGGGGCTTCCTGTTCCTCATGTCCATCTCGGACGGTTCGTCGCTCGCGGTGCTCGCGCACCCGGAGTGCGACATCGGCCTCGTCGGCTACGAGATGGCCCTTCTCGTCGACCGCGCGGGCACCGTACTGACCCCGGACCTGCGCGCCGAACTGCAAGGCAGCCTGTTGCACTGACCCGGCCACCCCGGGCCCGTCCCACTCGGCCGCCCCACCGTCCGAGCCAACCGACCGTACGAACCGACCACCGTCCGGCCGCCAGTCATGCCCCACCCCGGCTCTGTCAGACGGATCGCAGACAACTGCTGTCCCGCCCGGAGGATCCATGAACCCGCCCACCGCCTCTCACGACCCGTACGGTGCTTCCCATGCCGGGTACGGGATCGAGGGCGACCAGCCGCTGGTGCGTCCCTACGCGATGACCGGCGGCCGGACCAGGCCCCGCTACCAGCTCGCGATAGAGGCGCTCGTCAGCACCACGGCCGACCCGGCCCAGCTGATGGGGCTGCTCCCCGAGCACCAGCGGATCTGCCACCTGTGCCGTGAGGTCAAGTCGGTGGCCGAGGTCTCCGCGCTGCTTTCGATGCCGCTCGGTGTGGCCCGCATCCTCGTCGCCGACCTGGCCGAGGCCGGGCTCGTCGCCATCCACCAGCCGGGCGGCGACGAGAACGCCGGCGGCCAGCCCGACGTGACACTGCTCGAAAGGGTGCTCAGTGGACTTCGCAAGCTCTGACGGAGGCGGCTCCGTGGGCTCCGACGCCGGTGGCCGGTCCACCACGTCCGCCAAGATCGTGGTGGCGGGCGGCTTCGGCGTCGGCAAGACCACGTTCGTGGGGGCGGTCTCCGAGATCAATCCGCTGCGCACCGAGGCCGTGATGACGTCCGCGTCGGCGGGCATCGACGACCTCACGCACACGGGTGACAAGACCACCACGACCGTGGCGATGGATTTCGGCCGTATCACGCTGGACCAGGATCTGATCCTGTACCTGTTCGGCACGCCCGGTCAGGACCGGTTCTGGTTCATGTGGGACGACCTCGTGCGCGGCGCGATCGGCGCGGTCGTGCTCGTGGACACCCGGCGGCTCGCGGACTGCTTCCCCGCGGTGGACTACTTCGAGAACTCCGGCCTCCCCTTCGTCATCGCCCTCAACGGCTTCGACGGGCACCAGCCGTACACTCCCGACGAAGTACGCGAAGCACTGCAACTCGGTCCGGACACTCCCATCATCACCACCGACGCACGACACCGTGCGGACGCAAAGAGTGGCTTGATCACACTGGTCGAGCACGCACTTATGGCACGACTCAAGTAGGCGGGACCATACGGAAGTTGCCGTAGAGCGCACGGAACGATCTGTGTCCTTTGACACGGACGGCTGCCGTGTTCATAACGTTTCGACAGAGAATTGCCCTGGCCGCCGCGACACCTCGCGGTCGGCCGGTGCCGCTGTGCACACAAGAGCCCCGCCTTTTGGCGGGGCTCGCTCTTTATGACCGATTTATCTGAGGCTTGCGCCACGCGGAGCTCTTCTTCCCTACTGTTTGGAAGAGCACAGTCTGACGTGCTGGAATGCGCTGAACTGCCCAGTAGCACGGGCCTTTGGAGACGACAGCGGCACCAGCGCAGGAGCCGCCGCCGAGAGGTTGTTGGTCGAGTGAGGCGAAGCAAGACGAGCCCCGCGTCCCCGGACCGGGACACGCGGGGCAACTTCACCCCGCCGCCGCGCGCAGCGGCACCGTCCGCGGACATACCGGGCAGCGAGCCGCAGGCCGCCTCCGGCGGACGGCTCTCGCCGAGGAACTGGCGGGTGCCGACCCGGCTGAACGCGATCCTCCTCATACCCGTGCTCGTCGGCCTCGTCATGGGCGGGTTCCAGGTGAAGGGCGCCATCGACACCTGGGACGAGGCCCGCGACGCCGAGGCCACGGCCCGTCTCGTGCGTGCCTCGCTCGACTACGGCAACCGCCTCATCGAGGAGCGGGACGTCTCCGCCGCTCCGCTGCTCAGGGGTAAAAAGAACGATTCTGCTGTGGTCCGTGCCCGCAAGGCCACGGACGCCGCGGCCGCCGCCTTCGACGACGCCGTCAAGGACATGCCGGCGAAGGAGGGCCTCGAGCGCAGGCTCGCCGCCTTCCACAAGGTCGAGCCGAAGCTCGAGGGCCTGCGCGAGGCCGCGTACACCAGCAAGCTGCCCGGCGTACAGACCGAGGAGTCGTACGTCGCCATCCAGCACCCGCTGATGGAGTTCGCCAACGAACTCGGCCTCGGCACCGGCAACATCACCTCCTACGGCCGCACCGTCTACGCCGTCTCCCTCGCCAAGGCCGCCCTCTCCCTCCAGCGCTCCATCGGCACGCACCTCCTGGTGGAGCCGGGTCCGAGCGCGGCCGAGCTGTCCAAGCAGCGGATCGCCTTCTCCTCGTACGCGTACCTGGAGAACATCGCCATCGAGGAGTACACCGGCGGCGGCACCCCGCAGGACGTCAAGAAGCTCCAGGACGCGCGCAAGGACCTCGCGGCCAGGGGCAGGCAGCAGTCCGCCGAGGCCGAGGCCGCCGCCCGCGCCAAGGGGGAGAAGTACGTCCCGCTGCCGAGCGGCGAGAAGACCCTCGCCCTGATCGCCGGCCTGTCCTCGACCCAGCCGAGCGCCCGGGTCGAGCTGGCGGGCAAGGGCATCACGGCGCCCGCCCTGTGGGGTGTCACCACCCTCAAGTTCGACGCGTACCGCACCATCGAGTCGGACCTCGCCGACAAGGCCGTGAACGAGGCGTCGGGCATCGCCGACGATGCCAGGACCGACGCGTTCATCACCGGCGCGGTCGTCGTGGTCGCCCTGCTCGCCGCCTTCCTCCTGGCCGGGCTCATGGCCCGGCAGATGAGCCGCTCGATGCGCAGCCTGCGCACCGCCGCCTTCGGCATCGCCGAGCAGCGCCTGCCGATGCTCGTCGACCAGCTCTCGCGCACCGACCCCGGCCGGGTCGACACCCGGGTGCAGCCCATACCGATCACGTCCACGGACGAGATCGGCGAGGTCGCCCGCGCCTTCGACCAGGTGCACCGCGAGGCCGTGCGGCTCGCCTCCGAGCAGGCCCTGCTCCGCGGCAACATCAACGCGATCTTCACCAACCTCTCGCGCCGCAACCAGTCGCTGATCGAGGGCCAGCTGACCCTCATCACCGACCTGGAGAACAACGAGGCCGACCCGGACCAGCTGGAGTCCCTCTTCCGCCTCGACCACCTCGCGACCCGCATGCGCCGCAACGGCGAGAACCTCCTCGTTCTCTCCGGCGAGGAGCCGGGCCGCCGCTGGGACCAGCCGGTCCCGCTGGTCGACGTGTTGCGCGCCGCCTCGTCCGAGGTGGAGCAGTACGAGCGCATCGAGCTGTCGGGCGTCCCCGAGGCCGAGATCCACGGCCTCGCCGTGACCGACCTCGTGCACCTGCTCGCCGAGCTCCTGGAGAACGCCACCACGTTCTCCTCGCCGCAGACCAAGGTCAGGGTCACCGCGACCCGTCTCCCCGACGGCCGCGTGATGATCGAGATCCACGACAAGGGCATCGGCCTGACCGCCGAGGACTTCGCGGACATCAACCACCGGCTCGCCAACCCGCCGACCGTGGACGCGGCGATCTCCCAGCGCATGGGCCTGTTCGTGGTCGGCCGGCTCTCCGACCGGCACGGCATCCGCGTGCAGCTGCGCCCCTCCGGCGAGCAGGCGGGCACCACGTCCCTGGTGATGCTGCCCGACAACATCACCCACGGCGGCGGTGGCGACCAGGCGCCGCACGACCAGTTCACGGTCTCCTCGATCATCCCGGAGCAGCAGGTCCCCGAGGTCGAGCCGCTGCGCACGGCCGCGGAGCTGGGCTTCGACGACAGCCGCTACGCGGGCCAGGGCACCGACGGCGCCGAGGCGGGCGACCAGCTCGACCCGGTGGGCCGCTCGCTGATGCGCGAGGAGCGCAGGGCCGCCCTGGGGGCGCAGGCCCAGACCGGGCAGCCCGCGGAGGGCGACCGTCCGCTGTTCCGTGACGAGGTCAGGGGCGGCGCGCGGGGAACCTACGAGCAGCCCTCGGGGTACGCGGAGACGCGGAACGCCTTCGACGGTGCCGAGGGCTCGCCGGTCCTGGGATACGACCAGGCGCAAACCGGGTACGACGGACAGCCGGTCGCCGGGTACGACCAGGCTCAGGCGGGCTACGACCCGCAGCTGACCTACGACCAGGGTGCGCAGGCGTACGACGATTCGTACTACACCACCCAGGACGGCTATCAGGACGGCGCGTATACGGAGCCCGGGCACGACGGCCACGAGACCGGTGCGGGCGGTGTCCAGGAGTCCTTCGCCGCCTACCCGGAGCGGTCCCACCAGGACGACTGGCCGTTGCGCGACGGTTACCAGGACGGCTATCAGGGTGACTACGCTCCCGAAGCGGAATCCGCTCCGGCGCCTGACGCGGGTGAGCACGACCGCGTAGGCTTCGACCGTCCGGGACCTGCCCCCTCCTCCGCCGCGGCTCCGTCCGCCGTCTCCCACGAGCTGACCGACGCGGGTCTTCCGCGTCGCGGCGGCCCCGTGGCCGACGGCAGCGCGAGCGCACCCGCTCAGCGCCGGGAGAGCCCGAACGGCGAGAGCCGCGACGGCGAAGGACCGGCGGGCGACGCCTCGCAGGGCGAGCGGCAGGGCTCCGGCTGGCGTACGGCCAACGACGATCGCTGGCAGCGCGCCGAGGCGCTGCGGGAGCCCAAGGCGGGCGGCGTCACCTCGTCCGGTCTTCCGCGGCGGGTGCCCAAGGCCAACCTGGTCGAGGGCGCCGCGGAACAGACCCCGCTGGGCGGCCCCCAGGTCTCCCGCGACCCCGAGGAAGTACGGGGCAGGCTGAGCAACCTGCGCCGCGGCGTCCAGCGGGGCCGCAGCGCGGGCAGTGACACGAATGGCCAGGGCTTCAGCCCTGACAGCACCTACAACCAGGAGCGTTAGTGTGAGCCCGATGAGCCAGGCGGCGCAGAACCTGAACTGGTTGATCACCAATTTCGTGGACAACACCCCCGGGGTGTCCCACACCGTGGTGGTCTCCGCCGACGGACTCCTTCTGGCGATGTCCGAAGGCTTCCCGCGCGACCGAGCCGATCAGCTCGCGGCCGTCGCGTCGGGCCTGACCTCCCTCACGGCCGGGGCGTCCCGGATCTTCGAGGGCGGCTCGGTGACCCAGACCGTTGTGGAGATGGAGCGAGGATTTCTCTTCATCATGTCCATCTCCGACGGATCGTCCCTCGCCGTACTCGCCCACCCAGAAGCGGACATCGGTCTCATTGGGTACGAGATGGCACTTCTCGTCGACCGAGCGGGCACCGTCCTCACTCCGGACCTGCGCGCGGAGCTTCAGGGGAGCCTGCTCAACTGACAGACAGACGGTGCGTATTCGCATCCCGGGGCCGTAAGGTTTCGGGACGCGGCTCCACAGTGATGGCGCCGGGCACAGGTTTCCGAGGAGGAGTACGTGGCTGCAACAACACCCCCAGACGGTTCGTCTTCGGCCAACTGGCCCGCCGGCCACGGCCAGGCTCAGGGTGACGGTTCGCAGAACCGGTACAACTTCCCCTCCACGCCGAGCCACCGCCGGCAGCCCCAGTACCGGCAGCCGCAGTACCGACAGCCGGGCCAGCAGGCGCCCGGCCCCGGTGCGCCCGGCCCCGGTACGCCCGGCCCCGGACCGTACGGCCAGCCCTACAGCCAGCCGTACGACCAGCCCTACGCGCCCCGGATCCAGCCGGTCCAGTCGCACCGCCGCCCCCCGGAGCAGGCGCCCGCGCCCGCACCGATGGCGTCCAACCCGCTGGTACGGCCGTACGCCATGACGGGCGGCCGCACCAGGCCCCGCTACCAGCTCGCCATCGAGGCGCTGGTGCACACCACCGCACAACCGCATCAGTTGCAGGGCCAGTTGCCGGAGCACCAGCGCATCTGCAACCTGTGCCGCGAGATCAAGTCAGTGGCGGAGATCTCGGCCCTGCTCTCCATTCCCCTCGGCGTTGCCCGGATCCTCGTCGCCGACCTGGCGGAGGCCGGACTTGTCGCCATCCATCAGCCCGGCGGCGACGAGACCGCCGGCGGCCAGCCAGACGTGACACTGCTCGAAAGGGTGCTCAGTGGACTTCGCAAGCTCTAGCGGCGGAGCAAAAGACCGCTCCACCACCAGCGCGAAAATCGTGGTGGCGGGCGGCTTCGGCGTGGGCAAGACCACGTTCGTCGGGGCGGTCTCTGAGATCAACCCGCTGCGCACCGAGGCCGTCATGACGTCCGCGTCGGCGGGCATCGACGACCTCACCCACACCGGGGACAAGACGACGACCACCGTCGCCATGGACTTCGGTCGCATCACCCTGGACCAGGACCTGATCCTGTACCTGTTCGGCACCCCCGGCCAGGACCGGTTCTGGTTCATGTGGGACGACCTGGTCCGTGGCGCCATCGGCGCGGTCGTCCTGGTCGACACGAGGCGGCTCGCCGACTGCTTCCCCGCCGTCGACTACTTCGAGAACTCCGGCCTCCCCTTCGTCATCGCCCTCAACGGCTTCGACGGCCACCAGCCGTACACCCCTGACGAAGTGCGGGAAGCCCTCCAGATCGGGCCCGACACCCCCATCATCACCACCGACGCCCGCCACCGCGCGGACGCGAAGAGCGCGCTCATCACTCTGGTCGAGCATGCGCTGATGGCACGACTGCGGTAGTTCTTCCGCGGTGGTTCTCTGTCTGCGGGCGGGTGAGGTCTTCCCCGCTCCATAAAGCTGTGGGCCCCCGTACTCGAGCGAGTACGGGGGCCCACAGGGCGTTCAGGGCAGGGAGCCGAGCGCTCAGCCCTGCCAGCTGTGCGGGGCGCGGAAGCCGGGGGTGCGCTCCAGGCGACGCCAGCCGGCCTTGTCGTGGCCGCGGTGGACGGCCACGGCCTCGGGCTGCGCGGCGGCGCGGGCGAGGAGGATGGCGGTGAGAGCCGCGACCTCCTCGGGCTCGGCGTGGCCCTTCTCGACGCGGATGTCGGGAGTAGTCATGTGCAGCGTTCTCCTTGTGGGTACCGCGGGCGGGACAGAAGAGCTCAGGGGGTCCGCCGCTACTGCGGGGGGTTTCCGTGTTTGCGCGAGGGCAGGTCGGCGTGCTTGTTGCGCAGCATGGCCAGGGACTTGATGAGGACTTCGCGGGTGGCGGCGGGGTCGATGACGTCGTCGACCAGACCGCGTTCGGCGGCGTAGTAGGGGTGCATCAGCTCGGCCTTGTACTCCTTGACCATGCGGGCCCGCATGGCCTCGGGGTCCTGGGCGGCGGCGATCTGGCGGCGGAAGATGACGTTGGCCGCGCCTTCGGCGCCCATGACGGCGATCTCGTTGGTGGGCCAGGCGTAGGTGAGGTCGGCGCCGATGGACTGGCTGTCCATCACGATGTAGGCGCCGCCGTAGGCCTTGCGCAGGATGAGGGAGATGCGGGGCACGGTGGCGTTGCAGTAGGCGTACAGGAGCTTCGCGCCGTGGCGGATGATGCCGCCGTGCTCCTGGTCGACCCCCGGCAGGAACCCCGGAACGTCCAGGAGGGTGACGATGGGGATGTTGAAGGCGTCGCACATCTGCACGAAGCGGGCCGCCTTCTCGGAGGCCTCGATGTCCAGGACCCCGGCCAGGGATTGGGGCTGGTTGGCGACGATGCCCACGACCTGCCCGTCCAGACGGGCCAGAGCGCAGATGATGTTGCGCGCCCAGCGCTCGTGGACCTCCAGATAGTCGCCGTCGTCGACGAGCTCCTCGATGACCTTGGTCATGTCGTAGGGGCGGTTGCCGTCGGCCGGAACCAGGTCCAGCAGGACGTCGCTGCGGCGGTCGGCGGGGTCGTCGGAGGGCACGACCGGGGGGTTCTCGCGGTTGTTCTGCGGGAGCATCGCGAGGAGGTAGCGGACCTCGGCGAGGCAGGTCTCCTCGTCGTCGTAGGCGAAGTGGCACACCCCGGAGGTCTCGGCGTGCACGTCCGCACCGCCGAGCCCGTTCTGGGAGATCTCCTCGCCGGTGACCGCGCGGACCACGTCGGGCCCGGTGATGAACATCTGCGAGGTCTCCCGCACCATGAACACGAAGTCCGTCAGGGCGGGGCTGTAGGCGGCGCCGCCCGCGCACGGGCCCAGCATCACGCTGATCTGCGGGATCACACCCGACGCCCGGGTGTTGCGCTGGAAGATGCCCCCGTATCCGGCGAGCGCGGAGACACCCTCCTGGATGCGGGCGCCGGCGCCGTCGTTGAGGGAGACCAGCGGCGCACCGGCCGCGATGGCCATGTCCATGATCTTGTGGATCTTCGTGGCGTGGGCCTCCCCGAGCGCCCCGCCGAAGATCCGGAAGTCGTGTGCGTACACGAACACCGTACGGCCCTCGACCGTGCCCCAGCCGGTGACGACCCCGTCGGTGTAGGGCCTCTTGGCCTCCAGGCCGAACCCGGTCGCCCGGTGCCTGCGCAGCTGCTCGACCTCCTGGAAGGACCCCTCGTCCAGGAGCAGACCGATCCGCTCACGGGCCGTCAGCTTGCCCTTGGCATGCTGCGCCTCGGTCGCCCTCTCACTGGGTCCGGCGAGGGCCTGTGCACGGATCTGAGCCAATTCGGCGACTCGGCCCCGCGCGTCCGCGGGCTCGCCCGCCGAAGATCCAGCTTCGTCCAAAACGGTCATGCTCTCGACCTTACGGAGGGGCGGGGGGAGAACGGACCGTCGACTCCGCACAGTCTCGGGACCGTTTTCCTGGCACCCCCGGACAGAACGCTTCGGGGATGCAGCCGAAGTGACTGCTCAGAGGCCCATCCGGCTGTAGAGATTCCACAATCGGCCGCAGTGAGAGTCAGCTCACATCGGGCCGGATCCGACGCACGGCGGAGGGCGGCACGCGGCCCGCCCGGGAGGCGGCGCCGCCCCGCCCGGCGACCCTTCGTCGTCGCCGCAGGCCATCGGCCGGAACCCCGAGCACGGCCAGGGCGCGCCGACACCACCGGTCGGCGGCACGGCCACGGTCCGGCCATCTGCCGAGGGCCGGGTGAATTGGCGGGGCCCGACAACCGTCCGACCACCGAGAGAGAGCTGAAAACGGCCCTGGTGCGGCCCGCGATGAGCGTTGCGCGGCTGCCTCAGGCCCGGTGGATCAGGATGTCCCCGGCCCCCGTGCGCCCACGCACCTGAACCGTCTCCCCGGAGTCCCCCGGCCCCTCGGAGCTGCCGAGCGCCTGCCGCACCGCCCCGACCTTGGTCTGTACGTCGAGCCAGGCCGCGGTGCCCTCGCGGATGCCGACGTCGAGGCCGCCCATGCCGGTCTGGAGGACGACCGTGCCGCGTACCACGTCGCCGACGCTGATGCCGCCGTTGGCCGTTCTGACGTTGACGTCGGAGTGGGCGCGGCCGATGGTGATCGTGCCGTTCGACGCCTTCACGCGGACGTCCCCCGTGACCTCGCCGATCTCGGTCGGGCCGTTGGAGTTCTTGACCACGGCGGTGCCGCCGACCGTGCGGAGGCGGACCTCACCGGAGGCGGTGGTGACGTCGACGGGGCCTTCCGCGCGGTCGACCACCACCTGGCCGTACCCGGTGTGCAGGCGCGCGGAGCCCGCCCAGTCGATCCGGATGTCACCGGCCGAGGTCTTCACCTCGCACTCCCCGAGGCGGCCTTCGGCGCTGAAGTCGGCCATGGAGGTGTTCACCTGGAGGTGGGAGCCCTCGGGCAGCAGGATCTCCACGTCGACGGACGAGCCCTTGCTGAACAGCGAGCGCTCCTTGGGGCCCTTCACCAGGAGCCGGCCACCGGAGCACTCGACCCGGGTCTGCTCGGCGGCCCGCACGTCGGCCTGTCGGGACTCGGTGGTGGGACGCACTTCGACGACGGTGTCGGTGCGGTCGGACGCGGCGATCCGCAGCGAGCCGATCTCCACGATCACCGTGGCGTAGACGGGCTTGGCGGTGTCGAAGGTAGGCATGGGGCTG
This sequence comes from Streptomyces sp. NPDC017940, assembly GCF_044328435.1. Taxonomy (NCBI): domain Bacteria; kingdom Bacillati; phylum Actinomycetota; class Actinomycetes; order Kitasatosporales; family Streptomycetaceae; genus Streptomyces; species Streptomyces sp. NPDC017940. Next base: position 62,205 of record NZ_JBIRHJ010000010.1, read on the forward strand.
TCCTCATCCTGATGGGTCGTCCGGATCGTCGTCCCGACGCGTCCTGTGGACCGTACGGGCCGGATCCGGACAGGGCGGCGGCGTGGCTGCGCGCGGGGGCGGAGGCCGCTAGCGCGCCCATCCCGTGAAGCTGTTCCCGACGTTCTGGGAGGCGTGCGGAGCGGGCTGCCTGCTCGCGTCGCCCTGCTTGAGGGCGTCGGCGACGGTGCGGACCAGCCAGGCGTTGACGGACAGGCTCTCGGCGGCGGCGGCCTCCTCGGCCTGGGCCTTCAGGTGCATCGGCAGCCGGAGGTTGATCCGGGCCGTGCCGCCCTCGTCCGACTCGGGGAGGGGCGCCGGGGCGGGTGCGGGGCGGGCCGCGCGGACGTCCATCGGGGGCGCCTCGAAGCTCTCGCCGGTCGGCGCGGGTGTCACCACGAAGTCCGGGTCGCCGCCGCGCAGCCGCACGTCGACCGAGCCGGGGGCCAGGTCTCGGGTAATCTCGTCCATGGCCGCGGACAGCACGTTCAGCATGGTCAGCCGGGTGGCCGACTCGAGCGGCGCGAGCAGGCGCTCGGCGATCGCACGGGCGTCCTCACCTCCGGCCTCCGCGGCGACCGCGAGCTCCTGGCGGAGTTGGGCGACATACGGCGTGAGGTTCATGACACCATTATGGCACCACAATGGTGCCATAGCAAGCTGCCACGCCTCTTGAAGTGCGGTCTCACGTAGCCTCGCGCGAGAATGCGCGGTGGTGCCATACGTGGCACCACCTCTCCCCCGCAGGACATCCGACCCTGCCGCCATCGATCCGCCCCTCACGGGGCCGCGCATCCTCCATCCGGCACACCCCCGTTCACACTCGGCGCGTAATCGCCTCGACACGCTCCGCTTTATGTTGAACATTGAACTGGATCGCGTTAACGTTGAACTCGTTGAACCGTCAACTACCCACTCCGAGGAGCACGCCATGGGAATCTTCAGCCGCAAGAACGACGCCACCACCGCGACCGCCGCCACCGCGATCGCCACCGAGGCCGCTCCGGACCTCACCGCCCTGACCGGTGACTACGCGCTCGACCCCGCGCACACGACGATCGGCTTCGTCGCCCGGCACGCGATGGTCACCAACGTGAAGGGCTCCTTCAAGGAGTTCACCGGCGCGCTGCACCTGGACGGCAGCGACCCGTCCGCCTCGTCGGCCACCCTCGACGTCACCATGGACAGCATCGACACGGGCAACGCGGACCGCGACGGCCACCTCAAGAGCGCGGACTTCTTCAAGACCGACGAGTTCCCTCAGATGACCTTCCGCTCCACCGGGGTCGAGGCACTCGGCGGCGCCGACTACCGCGTCACCGGCGACCTGACGATCCTCGGCACCACCAAGCCGCTGACCATCGACCTGGAGTTCAACGGCGCCGCCAAGGACCCGTTCGGCAACGAGCGCGTCGGCTTCGAGGGCACGGCGCAGATCCTGCGCTCCGAGTGGGGTCTGACCTGGAACGCGGCCCTGGAGACCGGCGGCGTCCTCGTCTCCGACAAGATCAAGCTCACCTTCGACCTCTCCGCGGTCAAGAGCGCCGCCTGACACCTGCCGGGGGCGCGGTACCGTTCGCCACTGTCCGGGTTCCCCTCCCAACTGCCCGTCCTGACAGGCGTGGTGATCGGTGCTCCGGCATGAGGACACCCTTCGGAGGCCGTCCCCGGGCTGAAGGCGTCCCTCAGAACCCGCCGCCCCCGAAGTCGCCCCCGCCACCGCCGCCGAAGCCCCCTCCGAAGTCGCCGCCCCCGCCGAAGTCGCCGCCGCCGAAGTCACCCGGTGAGAAGTCCGCCCCGGACATGTCGCCGCCCTCGTAGCCCGCTCCCGGTCCGAAGTCCCCGTACCCGGCGCCGTAGCTCGCGGCGTAGGCGGGGCTCGCCATCATCGTGCCGAGCGCGGTGCCGAACAGGAGGCCCGGGAGCATGCCGCCGCCGAAGTAGCCGCCCGCCCAGGGGCCGTAGGCGGGCCCGGCCTCCCAGTAGGGGCGCCGCTCGCCGGACGCGGTGGCCACGGTGCGGGCCATCGGGTCGTCGCCGTCGGCGAGGCGCACCGCGTCGGCCGCGCACACGGGCACCTCCCGGGTGCTGCCCCCGGCGGGGGTCCACTCGGCGTCCTGCACCGAGGGGCCGTGCCGCGGGTCGAAGAAGCAGGGGGCGCGGCGCTCGGGCAGGGGCCGTCCCTCCCGTCGTGCGGCGAGCAGCGCCAGGGAGAACCGGCCGTCCTCCAGGGCCTGGGTCACGGCCCTGACCTGCTCGGGGCGCTCGGCCGCCGCCATGAACGACTTGGCCTTCTCGTAGGCGTCGAGGGAGCGTTCGTAGTCCGCGCGCATGGCGTCGTCCGCGCCGGCCTCCGCCGGGTGGAAGTCGAGCCGGTCCAGTTCCTCACCGAAGGCGGTGATGTCCTCGTCGACCACCACCCGCAGCTTCTCCAGGGCAGCGCGCTGCTCCTCCTCGTGCCTGCGGCGCCTGCGGCGGGCGACCGTGTAGGCGCCCGCGCCGCCCGCGACCACCACCGCGCCGATGCCGATCAGCGCCCCGACGGGCGCCCCGTCGTCGGCACCCGCGGCGCCGCCCCAGGAGGCGGGGGCCGATCCGGAGGACTGCGCGAGTGCCTGGTCGACGAACCGGTCGAGCTGCGCCTTCGTGCTCTCGCCCTGGACCAGCGCGGACAGGTTGCGCACCGCGTCGCGGGAGAGGACGGAGCCGTCGGCCCTCGCGTCGAAGCGGTCGCCGAGGCGGACGGCGTACACGCCGGTGATGCCGGTGGCGGTGCGCAGGTCGCGGAAGAGTTCCTCGCGATCGGGGAACGAGGCGGGCAGCACCGCCACGAACACCGGTTTGTCCGCCTTCTCGATCCGGTCGGCGAGGGCGTCCGCGTCCGCCGCGGAAAGCTGTGCGGACGCCGCTTCGTCGACGTACACCGGGTTCTTCCTCAAGGCGTCGGCCACCGCCTGGACGTCCGTCGCCGCCTGGGCACCGGGCGCCGCGATGAGCGTGGCGCCTAGGGCCAGGAGCAGTCCGGACAGGACCAGGGCCAGCCACGACGCCGCCTGCCTGGTGTGCCTCATACTTCACGCTAACTCTTCCGCCCCCGAAATGTGCCCCGCGAGGGGCGCGGGGAACTGCGCGACCGGCCACAAGGAAGCCGCGGACGCGTCTGCTCACTGACTCGGCAGACGCGTCTGCGGCCTTTCCCGCGCTCAGCGCGCCCACGCGGTGGAGCCGCACATCGATGCGGCCCCGCACCCCTTACGGGGCGGGTTCGACCCCCGCGCGCAACAGACCGTAGGTCACCGCGTCCTCCAGCGCCTGCCAGGAAGCGGCGATGACGTTGTCCGCGACCCCGACCGTGGACCACTCCCCCTCGCCGTCCGCCGTGGAGATCAGCACCCGGGTCGTGGAGGACGTGCCGTGCTTGCCCTCCAGGATGCGGACCTTGTAGTCCACCAGCTCCAGCTTGGCGAGCTGCGGGTAGATCTGCTCCAGGCCCACCCGCAGGGCGCGGTCGAGGGCGTTGACCGGGCCGTTGCCCTCCGCCGTCGCCACGATGCGCTCACCCTTGGCCCACACCTTCACGGTGGCCTCGTTGGCGTGCGTGCCGTCGGGGCGGTCCTCGGTGATGGCACGCCAGGACTCGGTCCTGAAGTACCGCCGCGCTCCCGCGCCGCCCTCGCCCTTGCGCAGTTCCTCGCGCAGCAGCAGCTCGAAGGACGCGTCGGCGGCCTCGTAGCTGTAGCCGCGCAGTTCGCGCTCCTTGACGCGCTCCACGACCCGGCCGACCAGTTCGCGGTCGCCGCCTAGGTCGAGGCCGAGCTCCTTGCCCTTCAGCTCGATGGAGGCGCGGCCCGCCATGTCGGAGACCAGCATCCGGATGCGGTTGCCGACGAGTTCGGGGTCGATGTGCTGGTACAGGTCCGGGTCGACCTTGATGGCGGAGGCGTGCAGGCCCGCCTTGTGGGCGAACGCGGAGACGCCGACGTAGGGCTGGTGCGTGGACGGGGCGAGGTTCACGACCTCGGCGATGGCGTGCGAGACGCGGGTCATGTCCCGCAGGGCGCCCTGCGGCAGGACCCGCTTGTCGTACTTCAGCTCCAGGGCCGCCACGACGGGGAACAGGTTGGCGTTGCCGACGCGCTCGCCGTAGCCGTTGGCCGTGCACTGCACATGGGTGGCGCCCGCGTCGACGGCGGCGAGGGTGTTGGCGACCGCGCAGCCCGTGTCGTCCTGCGCGTGGATGCCGAGCCGGGCCCCGGTGTCGGCGGCGACGGTGGCCACGACGGCCTGGACCTGGGCGGGGAGCATGCCGCCGTTGGTGTCGCACAGCACGACGACGTCGGCGCCGGCCTCCGCGGCGGCGCGCACCACGGCCTTCGCGTAGCCGGGGTTGGCGCGGTAGCCGTCGAAGAAGTGCTCGCAGTCGACGAACACCCGGCGGCCCTGGGAGCGCAGGTAGGAGACGGTGTCGCGGACCATCTCGACGTTCTCGTCGAGGGTGGTGCGCAGGGCCAGCTCGACGTGCCGGTCGTGCGACTTGGCGACCAGCGTGATGACCGGGGCGCCGGACGTGAGCAGCGCGTTGACCTGCGGGTCGTCGGCTGCCTTGGCGTTCGGCCTGCGGGTGGCTCCGAACGCGACGAGCTGCGCGTTCCTGAAGGTGATCTCGGTCGCCGCCCGCGCGAAGAACTCGGTGTCGCGGGGGTTGGCGCCGGGCCAGCCGCCCTCGATGAAGCCCACGCCGAAGTCGTCCAGGTGCCGGGCGATGGTCAGCTTGTCCGCGACGGTCAGGTTGATGCCCTCACGCTGCGCGCCGTCGCGCAGCGTGGTGTCGAACACATGAAAGGAATCGTCCGGCGTGCTGTTTTCCGTCATGCTGTCTGGCTCCTGTGTCGGATCTCGGTGTACCGGGAGGACCGGCTCCACCACCCCCCATGATCCCTCGCGCCCCGTCTCCCGGTCGTGGGTGGACCGGAAAACGAAAAAACCCCTCGCGGTGCGAGAGGTCTGCGCGCGGGTCGAGGACGACGGTGTCCGCCTGTACGTGATGAGTACGAGGCGATCACTGCGGACCGGCGCGCTTGCTGCCAATAATCATGGCGAACACGAGCATGCACGGCAGGGTGCCACAGCCGGGGCCGCCCGCGCCGCCCCGTCTCACGATGCGGGCGGCGCGGCGGACGGGTTCCCGGTCCGTCCCAGCCCGGGACCGGGAACCCGGGGCGCGGGAACCCGTGCGGCTACGGCCGGCCGCGCTTCGCCGTCCACAGGAAGACGTCCGCCACTCCGTTCGTGTCGCCGGGCACGAGGTCGGCGGCCTCCGAACCGAACACGACGGCGCGGCCCCCGGCGGCCACCGCGCCCGGCGCGGCCCGGGCGTCCGCGGGGCCGACACTCTCCCCGCGCCCGGTGCGCAGGTCGAGCAGGCGCAGCCCGGCCGCGTCCGACAGCGCGGCGTACCGTCCGTCGGCGGTGGCCGACCTGGCCCGGCCCTCCGCGACGCGTTCGCTTGTGCCGGTGCGCACGGTGTGGACGTACAGGCCGCCCCGCGCGTTGAACAGGACATGGCGGCCGTCGTCGGTGAGGCGGACCAGCTCGGCGCTGCCCAGGCCGGTGTCGAGCTGGGTGCGGGCGCCGGTGGCGGGCTCCTTGAGGAAGACGTCCCCGCGGTCGTCGGGGCCTTCGCCGTAGCCGCCGATCTGGTACGCGACCCGGCTGCCGTCGTCGGTGACCGAGGCCCCGCCCTTGTCGCCCTCCTCCGGGCCCGAGATCAGCTCGTCGTCGCCGGTGGTCGTGGAACGGACGTACAGGAGGCGGGCGTTCTGATCGCCGTTGCGATTGCCGATGGTGTACGCGACGCGGGTGCCGTCGGGGCTGATCGCGGCCACGGCGCCCAGCTCGTTGCGGCCCGGCGGGTCCTGGGGCCAGAGCCGCGTCACGGTGCCGGTGGCCCCGTCGTACAGGTGGGGCGCGGCGAACCGCTTGGTGGCCGTGAAGGCGACGCGGCTGCCGTCGGCGCTCAGGAGCGGGTTGCCGTAGAGGTGGCCGCTGCCGAGGTCGATGCCGGTCAGGGCGCCCGTGGCCAGGTCCTTGACCTTCAGGCAGTGCAGATACGGTGCGCAGCCGAGGGCGGGCGCCTGGGTCACGAACGCGACGCGCCCGCCGTCGGCACTGATCGAGCCACTGCCGGAGGCGCCGTCCAGCTGGGCACCGTCGGCGGTGGTGCTGACGCGTCGGGTGAGAGGGGCGTGCGCGGCGGCGTGCGCGGCGGTGTTTCGCGCCGTGCCGGTCCGGGGCTCGGCGTGCGCGGTGGCGATGCGCCCCGTGTCCGTCCGGGGCTCGGCGTGTGCGGTGGTGGCCGCGGCGAGCGGTGCGGTGCTCAGGGCGAGACCGAGCAACGCCGTCCACAGGGCCGTCGGGTGCGGTCGCCCGCCGGACCGCGTCATCGCCGTGTCCACTGGAAGACGTCGGTCAGGTCGTTGGTGTCACCGGGCACCACATCGGTCTCCGCCGAGGAGAAGACGACGGTGCGGCCCTCGGCGCCCACCGAGCCGGGGACGGCCGAGCCGGTGCCCACGACGCGTACACGGCCGGTGCGCAGGTCGCGCAGGCGCAGCGTGGAGGCGTCGTCGGAGTGGAGGAGGTGCCCGCCCTCCGGGGCGAGCGCCTTGGCGGTGGTGCCGGGCCAGCGCTTCACCTTGCCGGTGCGCAGATCGCGTACGTAGGCGCCGTCCGCGGAGTTCAGTGCCACGGTGCGGCCGTCGCCGCTGATCTCGACGAGCTCGGAGGCGGTGCCGTCGTCGACGCGTTCGACGCTGCCGGTCCCGCGGTCGCGGACCCAGACCTGTCCGGTGCCCGCGTCCTCGTACGCCACCTGGCGGCCGTCGGCGCTGATCGAGGGGTTCACCATGTCGCGTGCGGCGTCGGGCGGGCCGTCGCTGACGACTTCGCGGGTGTCCGTGGTCCAGTCGTAGACCTCGACGCGGTACGGGTCTGCGGGGTGCTGCGGCCGCAGGACGTAGGCGACGTGGCGGCCGTCGGCGCTGATCACCGCCTCGCCGGAGCCCTCCTTGAAGCCCTTGGCGTCGACCCGGCGCTTCTCCCCCGTGCTCAGGTCCACCACGTAGGAGGCCGTGGTGTGCGAGCCCCAGTCGAGGTACGTGGCGAACCGGCCGTCGTCGCTGATGTCGGGCGCGGTCAGGCTGTCCCGGACCCTGGTGACCCCGCGGGACTCCTGGTCGCGGACGTGCGCGGAGCTCTGCGGCCGCGGGCGGGTGTCGGGCGTGAGGTTGGTGGCCGCGCTGGCGAAGGCGACGTGACCGCCGTTCGCGGTGACCGTCGCCGCGCCGGACGAGCCGTTGGCCTCGGTGCCGTCGGCGGCGACGCTGACGCGCTGCACGCGCTGCACGCGGGGCGCGCGGCGGTCGTCGGGCGGGGCGGCCTGCGCCGCCGGCGGTGACGCGACGGCGGCGAGCGCCGTGGTGAGAGCGGCTGCGGACAGCACGCGTGCGGCTCTGTGCATGGTTCCCCCCGGAATCCCCTGCGCGCCCGGAGGCCGCCGGGCGCGTGTCCCCCGGCCCGGCGCCGAGGGCCCATCGGGATACAAGCGCTTTCCCCCGCGCCCCGCAATCCGCAGGAGTGCGTACAACCTCGACGGGCCCTCACGCGTCCGTGTGCACGGCACCGACCGGTGTTCCGCTAGTCCCGCGGGCGGAGCGACGCGTCCAGGAACTCCCTCGCGTGTACGAGGACTTGGCTCCGTCCGGTGCCGCGGAGACCGATCGCCACATGGATGGAGAAGCCGTCGAGGAGCGCCCGCAGCCGGGTCGCGAACCGGTCGGCGTCGACGGCGGGGAACTCCCCGCGCGAGACGCCCTCGGCGAGCAGCGCCACCAGGTCGCGGTGCCAGGCCCGCTCGATCGCGGCCTGCCGGTCGCGGCCCTCCTCGTCCGCGTTCAGGGACCGGTTCCACACCTCGAGCCAGAGGATCCAGTGCGGGTCGCGGTGGCCCTCGGGGACGTACAGCTCGACGTAGGCGTCCAGGCGGGCGCGGGCCGTGGCGTCCCGGGCGAGCAGGGTGCGCCGCTCGCCGCCGAGGCGGTCCTCGCTCCACTCCAGGGTGCGCAGCAGCAGCTCGTCCTTGGAGCCGAAGTAGTAGAGCAGGTGCCCGCTGCTCATGCCGACCTCGCGGCCGAGCGCGGCCATGGTGAGCTGTTCGAGGCCGCGCTCGGCGATCATCTTCATGGCGGCCGCCATGACGTCCTCACGCGGTGGGGCGTTCCTCCGCGCGCGGGCCCGACCGGCCATCCCGTACTCCTCGATCACACCTTCGGCTGCTGCTGGGTGATGCAGTGGATGCCACCGCCCCCGGCAAAGATCGTACGGGCGTCGACGAGCGTCACGGTCCGGTCGGGGAAGAGGCCGCGGAAGATGCCCGCGGCGATCTCGTCGTGGGGGTCGCCGAAGGCGCACAGGACGACGCCGCCGTTGCAGAGGTAGTGGTTGATGTACGAGTAGTCGACCCAGCCCTCGTCGTCCCTGAGGACGGTGGGCGCGGGCACCTCGACGATCCGCAGGGTGCGTCCGCGCGCGTCCGTCTGCCCCGTCAGGGCCGCGACGACCTCCTTGCCGACCTCGAAGTCGGGGTGCGCGGGGTTTCGCTGGGAGTGCACGAGGACGACGCCGGGCGCGGCGAAGGCGGCGACGATGTCGACGTGGCCGAGGGTGCCGAAGCCGTGGCCCGGGTAGTCGGCGGTGAGGCCGCGCGGCAGCCAGATCGCCTTGGTGGTGCCGAGCCGGGCATGGATCTCCGCCTCGACCTGCTCGCGGGTCCAGCCGGGGTTGCGTTCGGGGCCGAGCTGCACGGTGTCGGTGAGCAGCACGGTGCCCTCGCCGTCGACGTGGATGCCGCCGCCCTCGTTGACGAGCGGTGAGGGGTGCACGGGCACGCCCGCGAGGTCGGCGACGTGCCGGGCGACCTTCGCGTCGTGCTCCCAGCGGGCCCACTCCTGGGCGCCCCAGCCGTTGAACGTCCAGTCGACGGCGGCGAGGCGGTCGCCGTCGCGGACGAAGGTGGGGCCGATGTCCCGCATCCACGCGTCGTCGAGTTCCCGCTCGACCAGTTCCACGTCGGGGCCGAGGAGCGCGCGGGCCGACTCGCTCTGGCCGGTGCCGACGACCATCGTGACGGGCTCGAAGCGGCGCACGGCACGGGCCACGGCCGCCCAGGCGGCCCGCGCCTCGGCGAGCTCCCGCTCGCTGGTGAAGGTCGGGTTGGGGCTCGGCCACGCCATCCAGGTGCGCTCGTGCGGGGCCCACTCGGGGGGCATGCGGAAGGTCATCGCGGGGTCCTCACGGGAAGTAGCGGTCCTCACAGGAAGCAGGGCCCGCACAGGAAGGGTCCTGACAGGAAGGGCCCTGAGAGGAGGGGTCCTGACAGGAAGTGGCAGTCCCTCACAGGAAGTACAGGCGGTTGAGGGAGACGGAGTCGGCGGGCTCGGAGCGGAGCGGGTCGCCGTCGAGGGTGACGAGACCGGTGCGCTGGTCCACGTCGACGGCTCCGGTACGCGAGTTCAGGCGCAGGTCGGCGGGGCCGATGCCGCGCGTGCCGCGCACGGCGACCCGCCTGCGGCGGGTGGGCATCGTGTCGTTGCCCTGGTCGACGGCGGCCCGGGCGACGAAGGCCACGGAGATGTCGGCGGGGGTGGCTCCGTACGCCCCGAACTGCGGGCCGAGGACGAGGGGTTCGCAGGTGTCGGTGGCGGCGTTGGGGTCGCCGACGACCCCGTACGCGGGGAAGCCGGACTTCAGCACCAGTTGCGGCTTCGCGCCGAAGAACTCCGGGCGCCACAGCACGATGTCGGCGAGCTTGCCCACCTCGATGGACCCGATCTCGTGGGCGAGGCCGTGCGCGATGGCGGGGTTGACGGTCAGCTTGGCGACGTAGCGCAGGACGCGGCCGTTGTCGTCGTGCGGGCCGTCGCCGTCGGCGGGGCCCAGTTCGGCCTTCATCTTCCCCGCCATGGCGAAGGTGCGGCGCACGGTCTCGCCGGCGCGGCCCATGCCCTGCGCGTCCGACGAGGTGATGCCGATGGCGCCGAGGTCGTGCAGGACGTCCTCCGCGCCCATGGTCCCGGCGCGGATGCGGTCGCGGGCCATGGCGGCGTCGCCGGGCAGGTCGGTCTTCAGGTCGTGGACGGACACGATCATGCCGTAGTGCTCGGCGACGGCGTCCCTGCCGAAGGGCAGGGTGGGGTTGGTGGAGGAGCCGATGACGTTCGGTACGCCCGCCATCTTCAGGACGTTCGGTACGTGGCCGCCGCCGCAGCCCTCGATGTGGAAGGCGTGGATGGTCCTGCCGTCGAGGACGCGCAGGGTGTCCTCGACCGACAGGCACTCGTTCAGGCCGTCGCTGTGCAGGGCGACCTGGACGTCGTGCTCCTCGGCGACGCGCAGCGCCGTGTCCAGGGCGCGGGTGTGGGCGCCCATGTCCTCGTGCACCTTGAACCCGCAAGCCCCGCCCTCGGCGAGCGCCTCGACCAGGGGTGCCTCGTGCGAGGACGAGCCCCGGCCGAGGAAGCCGATGTTCACGGGCCATGCGTCGAAGGCGCTGAAGGCGTGCCGCAGCGCCCAGGGCGAGTTGACGCCGACGCCCCACACCGGCCCGAACTCCTGGCCGATGACGGTGGTGACGCCGGAGGCGAGGGAGGCCTCCATGATGCGGGGCGACAGGAGGTGCACATGGGTGTCGACGGCTCCGGCGGTCGCGACGAGGCCCTCGCCGGACACGATGGAGGTCCCGGTCCCGACGACCACGTCGACCCCGTCGAGGGTGTCGGGGTTCCCGGCCCGCCCGATGGCGTGGATCCGCCCCTCCCGGATGCCGATGGACACCTTCCTGATGCCCTGCACGGCGTCGATGACCACGACGTTGCTGATGACGACGTCGCAGGTCTCGCGGACCGCGGCGGCCTTGAGGTGCAGCCCGTCGCGGGCGGTCTTGCCGAATCCGGCGAGGAACTCGTCGCCGGGCCGCTGGGCGTCGGACTCGACGCGCACGACGAGCCCGGAGTCACCGAGGACGAGGCGGTCGCCGGCGCGGGGGCCGTGCACGGAGGCGTACTCGTAGGGGTCCATCACTCGCCTTCCTCGGGGGTGCCGGGAGTTTCGGAGGTCCCGTGGGTCCCGGGGCACCCGGGTGCCTCGGTTGTCCGGGCCGCCCCGGGTTGCCGCGGCGCGTCCGCCCCCAGGTACCCGCAGGCCGCAGCCCGCCGCAGGGCCTCGTCCCGGGCTCCCGGCGCGTCCAGGGGGCCGTCCACCAGGCCCGCGAAGCCGATCGCGATCCGGTCGCCGCCGATGGGTACGAGCCCGACGTCGGCTTCGCCCCCGGGGGCGAACCGCACCGACGACCCGGCGGGCACGCACAGCCGCATGCCGTAGGCGGCGCCGCGGTCGAAGTCGAGCCGCGGGTTGGCCTCGAAGAAGTGGAAGTGCGAGGTGACGCTGACGGGCACGGTCGCGGTGTTGCGCACGCTCAGGGTCACGGCGGGGACGGGTTCCCGATCCGGCGGCGCGGGCCGCAGCGCACCCGGCGCGTCCGGGCCGAGCGAGCCCCCGCCCACCGGGTCGGCGACCACGGCGAGCCGCGAACCGTCGTCGAAGACGGCCTCGACATGCACCTCGGTGACCACGTCGGCGACGCCCGGCAGCACGTCGTCGGGGCCGAGCACCGACCGTGCCCGCTCGATCGCCTCGGCGAGCCGGGCCCCGTCCCTGGCGGCCTCGCACACCGTGTCGGCGATCAGCGCGGTCGCCTCGGGGACGTTCAGCCTGAGGCCGCGCGCCCTGCGGGCCCTGGCCAGCTCGGCCGCGCCGAAGAGCAGCAGCCGGTCGCGCTCCGTGAGGGTCAGTCGCACGCCGCGACACCTCGCATCGTGGGTCGGAAGTCACCGTCCGCGACCCCGAAAGGCCACGGTTTAGAGCAGCACTCTAGACGCATATCCCGGCGTACGAAAGCATTGACGCGAGGGGAACTCCTCGGCCACATTGAACGCCACTCAAACTCCTAGTCCGACAAACGGTCGGACATCCGGTCCGACCTTGGTCCGACCCCGGTCCGACACCCGGTCCGTTTCGAGCGAGCGTCAGGGGCGCCCCATGCCGATAGAACAGCGCGGAGTCGACACCGTCCCCGAGGAGGAACGCACCAGCGGACCGCGGGACGTGGTCTCGATCCTGCTCGGCTCCAACCTCTGCCTCGGGGTGATCGTCTTCGGCTGGCTGCCGGTCTCCTTCGGCCTCGGCTTCTGGCAGTCGGTGACCGCGGTGGTGGCGGGCACCCTGCTCGGCACGGCGCTGACCGCGCCGCTCGCCCTGGTCTCGCTGCGCACGGCGACGAACCTGTCGACCTCGTCGGGCGCCCAGTTCGGCGTGCGCGGGCGACTCGTCGGCTCGGTCGTCGGACTGCTCCTCTCCCTCGGCTACACCGCGCTGACCCTGTGGATCGGCGGTGACGTCCTGGTCGGGGCGCTGCACCGGCTGACAGGGCTGCCGGCCGGCGGTTTCTCCTACGGCCTTGCCTACGCCCTGCTCGCGGCGGCGACGGTGGCCGGGGCGGTGTACGGCTACCGGGTGCTGCTGCGGCTCTCGCGGCTGCTCGCCGTGGGCATGACCGTGCTGCTGGCCCTCGGTGTGGCCGCGTACGCGCCGGACTTCTCCACGGCGGCGCTGCCGGGCGCGGGCGGCTACGCGCTCGGCTCGTTCTGGCCGACGTGGCTGCTCGCCCTGGTGGCCGCGGGCCTCTCGGGACCGATCGCCTTCATCACGCTGCTCGGCGACTACACCCGCTACGTCTCGCCGCGGCGGCACTCGCCCCGCGCGGTGCTGCGGGCCACCTGCGTCGGGCTCACGGCGGGGCTGCTCGTGCCGCAGCTGTTCGGTACGTTCACGGCGTACGCGGCGGGCGCGGCGCTCGACTACGCGGAGCCGCTGGTGGCGGCGGCGCCCGGCTGGTACCTGGTGCCGCTGCTGCTGGCCGCGTCCGCCGGGTCCGTCGGCAACGCCGGTCTGATGCTGTACTCCATGGGGCTCGACCTGGACGCGATCGTGCCGCGGGCGTCCCGGGCGCGCGCGACCTGCGTCGTGGCGGTGGTCGCCACCGGGTGCGTCTTCGCCGGGCACTTCGCGTGGGAGGCGCAGGACGCGATGACGTCCTTCGTGCTGCTGCTCACGGCCGTCGGCACGCCCTGGGCCGTGATCACCCTGATCGGGTTCGTGCGGTGCGGGGGCGTCTACGACGCGGAGGCCCTCCAGGTCTTCAACCGGCGTTCCCGGGGCGGGCGCTACTGGTACCGCAAGGGATGGAACCTCTGGGCGACGGGGGCGTGGGCGCTGGGTGCCGGGGTCGGCGTCCTGGCGGTCTCGCTGCCTTCGTACGAGGGGCCGCTGCTGGGGCTCACAGGTGGGGTGGACTGTAGTTTCCTGCTGTCGGGCGTGGTGGGGGGTGCCGCCTACGCGCTGCACCCCGACCCCGGCCCCGCCCCTTCCCGGTCCCGGCGCGCGGCGCCGGAGCCGGCCCATCGGCGTTCCGTGCCTCGTCCGCAGTCGCCGGACGGGCTGGAGGCTCACCGCACCGGCGAAAGTTCCCCGATTGGTCCAGACCGTTGACCTGATTGGTCCATGCCAATACCGTCGAGTCCCGTACAGCGTTCGGCACCACACCCCATCGAAACCTCCACTCGAGGGAGCACCCTTGAGAACCCCCACAGCCAGACGCTTCCCGCTGCGGCTCACGACCGCGCTCATCGCCCTGGTCGTCCCGCTCACCGCCCTCACCGCCCCGGCGCGGGCGGCCGACGCACCCGCGTCGCCCGCGAAGGACCGCGCCCCCGGATTCGCGCAAGGGGCCCCCTACCTCTACCTCGGCTGGGGCAACCCGCCGAGCGCCACCGAGGTCATGCGGGCCTCCGGGATCAAGTGGTTCACGATGGCGTTCGTCCTCGCCCGGAACGGCTGCGAGCCCGCCTGGGACAGCCGGCGCCCCCTCACCGGCGGCGTGGACGAGACCACCATCAAGTCCATCCGTGCCGCGGGCGGCGACATCGTCCCGTCCATCGGAGGCTGGAGCGGCAACAAGCTCGGCCCGAACTGCTCCACCCCGCAGGCACTCGCGGGCGCGTACCAGAAGGTCATCGACGCCTACGACCTCAAGGTGATCGACGTCGACATCGAGAACACCGACGAGTTCGAGAACCCGGCGGTCCAGGACCGCATCCTCGGCGCCCTCAAGATCGTCAAGCAGAACAACCCGGGTCTCAGAACGATCCTCACCTTCCCCACCCTCACCACCGGGCCCAACTCCTGGGGCAACCGCCTCATCGAACGGTCCAAGGCCCTGGACGCGGGCATCGACAACTTCACGATCATGCCGTTCAACTTCGGTGGGCACGCCGACATGTACGGCAACACCGTGAAGTCCGCCGAGGGCCTGAAGAACAAGCTCAAGGCCGTCCACCAGTGGTCCGACGCCGAGGCCTACGCCCATATCGGCATCTCGGGCATGAACGGGAACAGCGACGTGGGCGAGGTGACCACGCCACAGATCTGGACCCAGATCCGCGACTGGTCCAACGCCCACCACATCGGCCGCCTCGCCTTCTGGGCGGTCAACCGCGACCGCCCGTCCTGGCAGTTCACCTCCATCACCGCCGGTTTCACGGGCTGAACCACCGGCTGCTCCGGTAGCTGCTTCGGCGGCTGCTCCAGGGGCCGCTTCGACCGGCCCGGCCCTCCCCCCAGCGGCCCCGCGCGGGGAGGACCGGGCCTCCTCAGTCGACCTCCAGGACGGCCTTGCCCCCGAGGCGCCGCCCGAGCAGCGCCGCCGCCGCGTCCCCCGCGTCGGCCCACGACCCCCGCCACGCCTGACCCGCGTCCAGCCTCCCGGCGGCGACCTCCCCGGCCAGCCACTCCAGGTCACGCCCGAGGTCCGCGCACCCCAGCAGGTAGAAGCTCACCACCGACCGGTCGTGCCGCCCCTGGTCCCCGTACAGCACCCCGTGGGGGAAGTGTTCGTCGTCCCCGCCGGAGTGGCCCACGGAGACGAGGGTCCCGCCGCCGCTCACCTTCTCGTACGCCGCGACGAGCTGCCGTCCGCCCACGAGGTCCACGACCCCGTCGACGGTGCCCTCGACCTCGCCGGGGTCGGAGAGCACCGCGTGCGCCCCGAGGTCGCGCAGCATCCCGCCCCTGCCCGCCGGATCACCGGTGGTGGCGATGACGTACGCCCCGCCGCGCCGGGCCAGCTGCACGGCGTACCGCCCGACCCCGCCCGTCGCCCCCGTGACGAGCACCCGGCGGCCCAGCAGCGGACCCGCCCGGTGCAGGGCCCGCAGCGCGCTCGCCCCGGCGACGGGCACCGTGGCGATGGTCCCGAGGTCGGCGCCCTCGGGCACCGCGCCGAGCAACCGCGTGTCCACCGCCCGCAGTTCGGCCCAGCCGCCGGATGCGCCGAGGGTCACCACCGGGGTGCCCGCGGCGGGGCCCGAGCCGTCGGCGGCGGCCCGCTCGACATACCCGGCGGCGTCCCAGCCGAGCACGGCACCCGCAGCGGAGTTCGGCGCCAGGTGCGCGACCTCGCCGTAGTTGAGGGAGGTGGCGGTGACACGGACCAGCGCCTGGTGGGCGGCGGGTTCGGGGTCGGGGGCCGAGCCGAGACGCAGCCCGCCGGGGGCGGAGGGATCGACGAGGAGGGCGCGCATGACAGGACCTTTCGGCGGACGATGGGTGGCCCCCGCCATAGTGCCACTCAGTGGCAGAAGCCATCAAGGGGCATTGGCTACCGGGATACACTCCTGTCATGGACCCCGCACGCGCCGAAGCCACCCCGCTCCCCCTGCGCGAACGCAAGAAGGTGCGTACTCGGCAGGCACTGGTGGACACCGCGCTCCGGCTGTTCACCGAGCGCGGCTTCGACGGCGTCACCCTCGACGAGCTGTGCGACGCCGTGGAGGTGTCCAAGCGGACCTTCTTCCGCACGTTCTCCAGCAAGGAGGACGTGGCGACGGCGCCGCTGCACGATCTGTGGGGGGTGTTCCTCGACGAGCTGGAGGAGGCCGAGCCGGACGACGGCGTCCCCCTGCCCGAGGTGCTGCGGGACGCCCTGCTCCGCGCGCTCGACGGCATGCCGGGCGAGGAGTGGGCGCACCGCGTGCTGCTCAGCCGTCGGCTCGCCGCGCTGAACCCCTCGATGGACGCGCACGGCCTCGCCTTCTGCGACCGCACCGGGCGTGCGGCCCTCGACATCGTCGTACGCCGCTTCGACCTCGGCGGCGCCCCGCAGGACCCCTCCCGGCTGCACGCGCACCTGGCCGTCGACCTGCTGGTGGCCGCCTGGCACCGCGGCCTGGAGATGTGGACCGGCGGCCCGTCCGCGCCCACGCGGGCCGGTCTCGCCGCCGCGTTCCGCCGCGCCGACGCGGCCGTGTCCGAGAGCCTGGCGCTCACCGTGCACCCGAGACGTTCCTGACACAGCACGGAGGCCGGGCCCGGCAGGCCGTCGCTGCCGGACCCGGCCTCCGTGACCGGTCGATGCGAACCGGCCCGCGTGACCGGTCGCTGGAGGGGATGAGGGCCTCAGCCCAGGCGGTGCATCCATCCGTGCGGGTCCGCCGCCTTGCCCCGCTGGATGTCGAGCAGCGCGTCCCGGAGCCTCATGGTGACCTCGCCGGGGCCGCCGCCGCTCTGCGTCCACTCGCCGCGGGCGGACTTCACCGTGCCGACCGGGGTGATGACGGCGGCGGTGCCGCAGGCGAAGACCTCGGTGAGCGTGCCGTTCTCGGTGTCGGCCTGCCACTGGTCGATGGAGACGCGGCGCTCCTCGGAGACGTAGCCGAGGTCGCGGGCCACGGACAGGAGCGAGTCGCGGGTGATGCCCGCGAGCAGCGAGCCCGTCAGCTCGGGGGTGACGATCTTGTCCTCGTACACGAAGTACAGGTTCATGCCGCCCAGTTCCTCGACCCACTGGTGCTCGACTGCGTCGAGGTAGGCGACCTGGTCGCAGCCCTTCGCGGCGGCCTCCGCCTGGGCGAGCAGGGACGCGGCGTAGTTGCCGCCGGTCTTGGCGTCGCCCATGCCGCCGGGGACGGCGCGCACGCGGTCCTCGGAGAGCCAGATGGAGACGGGCCTGACGCCACCGGGGAAGTAGGCGCCCGCGGGCGAGGCGATGACGGCGAAGAGGTACTCGTTGGCGGGCTTCACGCCGAGCCCGACCTCGGTGGCGATCATGAACGGGCGCAGATAGAGCGATTCCTCGCCACCGTGCGCGGGCACCCAGTCGATGTCCTGCGCGACCAGGGCGTCGCAGGCCTCGATGAAGGTCTCGACGGGCAGCTCCGGCATGGCCATGCGGCGCGCGGACGACTGGAAGCGCAGGGCGTTGGCCTCGGGGCGGAACAGGGCGACCGAGCCGTCGGGCTGGCGGTAGGCCTTCAGGCCCTCGAAGATCTCCTGGGCGTAGTGCAGGACGGTGGTCGCCGGGTCGAGCGAGAACGGGCCGTACGGCACGAGCTGGCCGTCGTGCCAGCCGCGGCCCTCCGTCCACCGGATCGTCACCATGTGGTCGGTGAAGTGGCGGCCGAACCCGGGGCTGGCCAGGATCGCCTCGCGCTCCGCGGCCTTGGCCGGGGTCGAGGAGGGCTTGAGCTCGATCGAGGGCGTCGTCATGGTTGCGTGTCCTTCACCGGTTGTGTGTGACGGACCGCGCTCGCGCCCGCACGCGCGCTCTCACGGCGTACGGGCGTACGCCGCTTCGCGGCCCCACGTCCGATTATCGCTCGTGGGGCGGCTCGATCGGAACGGCGGTGGTCGCGGCCCTGGGTTCGATGGTGACACCCGGGGGCCGCAAACGAGAAGCCGCCGGGTGCTGGTGCGACCCGGCGGCTTGCTGTGACGCGGTGGCAGCCGGCGGATCAGCCCGCTACGCGTACGGTGAGGGCGTCGCCGATCTCGTCGGTGGAGCGGGTGGTGTCCCCGCGGGCGCCGAGGTCGGCGGAGACGGCTTCCTCGACCCGGGTCGCCTCGTCGTCGTAGCCGAGGTGCCGCAGCAAGAGGGCGACGGACAGCACGGTCGCGGTCGGGTCGGCCTTGCCCTGGCCCGCGATGTCGGGTGCCGAGCCGTGCACGGGCTCGAACATCGACGGGAACTCGCGGCTCGGGTTGATGTTGCCGGAGGCGGCGACGCCGATGCCGCCGGAGACGGCCGCGGCGAGGTCGGTGATGATGTCGCCGAAGAGGTTGTCGGTGACGATCACGTCGAAGCGGCCCGGGTCGGTGACGAGGTAGATCGTCGCCGCGTCCACGTGGATGTAGTCCGTGGTGACCTCGGGGAACTCCTTCGCCACCGTGTGGAAGACATCGGTCCACAGGTGGCCGGCGAAGGCCAGCACGTTGTTCTTGTGGACCAGCGTCAGCTTCTTGCGCGGGCGGGCCTGGGCGCGGGCGAAGGCGTCCCTGACGACGCGCTCCACACCGAAGGCCGTGTTCACGGAGACCTCGGTGGCGACCTCGTGCGGCGTGCCCTTGCGGATCGTGCCGCCGTTGCCGGTGTAGGGGCCCTCGGTGCCCTCGCGCACGACGACGAAGTCGATCTCGGGCTGCCCCGCGAGCGGCGTGGCCACGCCCGGCAGGAGCCGCGAGGGACGCAGGTTGACGTGGTGGTCGAAGGCGAAGCGGAGCTTGAGCAGGAAGCCGCGCTCCAGGACGCCGGAGGGGACCGAGGGGTCGCCGATGGCGCCGAGCAGGATCGCGTCGTGCTGCTTGAGGTCCGCGAGGTCGGCGTCGGTGAGGGTCTCACCGGAGGCGTGGTACCTGCGGGCCCCGAAGTCGTACTCCTTGGTCTCCAGCTTCACGTCCTTCGGGAGGACGGCGTTGAGGACCTTGAGCCCCTGGACCACGACTTCCTGGCCGATCCCATCACCGGGGATCACTGCGAGATCGATGCTGCGAGACATGTCGGCACCGTACTCCTCGTCCCATTCCATGACACGCCGCGTCCAGGATGTGGACTCGCGCCGCTGGCCGGTTCTCCTCCCGTCGGCGGGAGTTCACCGCGGCGTGGGGCGGCAGAGGGGCGCCGCTGGGAAGTTACCGGTCATGGACACACCGAACGTGGGCATCCCCGAGCACCTCGCGCGGCGCCTGACCATGCCGGAGCAGCACGAGTACCTGCGCCGGAGGCTGTCACGCCGCAAGGTCCTCGTCTCCTCCGTGGTCACCGCGGGCGTCGCGGGCGGTACGGGTCTCCTCGCGGGCAGCTCGGGCGGCGCCCCGGCCGGGCGTGCCGCCGCCGCGTCCCCGCTCGCCGCGGAGCGCGGGGCGGCGCGGGTCGACGGCGCGATGGTGGCGCCCTTCGGCCGGCACCTCGCCTTCGGCAGCGACCCGCGGACCCAGATGCGCGTCTCCTGGCAGGTGCCGTTCGCGGTGAAGTCCCCGTACATCAGGGTGGGGACCGAGCCCTGGGAGCTGAGCCACAAGATCGAGGCCGAGGTGCGCGACCTGCACACGCCCGCGCTCTCCCGCAAGCTGCCGAAGGTCGAGCAGTACTACCTGCACGCCGCCCTCGACGGTCTGCGGCCCGGCACGACGTACTACTACGGCGTCGGCCACGACGGCTTCGACCCCGCGTCGCCTGAGCGTCTCGCCACCATCGGCTCGTTCCGCACGGCTCCGGCGCGCCCGGAGACCTTCGTCTTCACGGCCTTCGGCGACCAGGGCGTGAGCTATGACGCGCTGGCCAACGACCAGCTGATCCTGGGGCAGAACCCCGCGTTCCACCTGCACGCGGGCGACATCTGCTACGCGGACACCACGGGCCACGGCAAGGAGGGCGACACCTACGACGCGCGGGTGTGGGACCAGTTCCTCGCCCAGACCGAGTCGGTGGCGAAGTCCGTGCCGTGGATGGTGACGACCGGCAACCACGACATGGAGGCGTGGTACTCGCCGAACGGCTACGGCGGTCAGTCCGCGCGCTGGTCGCTGCCCGACAACGGCTTCGACCCGGAGCGGGCGCCCGGTGTGTACTCGTTCCGCTACGGCAACGTCGGTGTCGTCGCCCTGGACGCCAACGACGTCTCGTACGAGATCACCGCCAACAAGGGCTACTCGGACGGCAGGCAGACGGCCTGGCTCGACGAGCGGCTCGGCCGGCTGCGCGCGGACGACGACATCGACTTCGTCGTCGTGTTCTTCCACCACTGCGTGTACTCGACGTCGACGCACGCCTCCGACGGCGGGGTGCGCGACGCGTGGCTGCCGCTGTTCACCAAGCACCAGGTGGACCTGGTGATCAACGGCCACAACCACGTGTACGAGCGGACCGACGCCGTCAAGAACGGCGAGGTCGGCAAGCCCGTGCCGGTCGGCGCGTCCACCGACCCGACGCGCGACGGCATCGTGTACGTCACCGCGGGCGGCGCGGGCAAGGACCTGTACGGCTTCCCGGTCGGGGTCAAGGACAGCTACGAGGGCCACGAGCACGACGAGGGGACGATCCTCACGTTCCACTGGACCAAGCAGCGCCTGCCCGACCCCGACACCGTGGAGTGGTCACGGGTGCGCTACACCGGCTTCTCGTTCCTCGCGGTGGAGGCGAGTGCCGGGGCGAGCCCGAAGCTCACGGTCTCGGCGCTCGCCGAGAGCGGCGAGCGGATCGACCACTTCGAGATAGCGCGCGGGAAGCGGACCGCGGGCGGGTGACGCGGGACGGTGTCGCCGGCGGGGCTCAGTGCCCCGTCTCGCCGCCGTTGTCCCTGCGGTCGAGGGCGCGCTGGAGGGCTGCGGCGGCGTTCTTGCGCTCGGACTCGTTGCCACGGGCGATGTGGCGGACTCGGCGGACGGTCGTCTCGGCCATGGAAAATCGACTCCTTAGATCAGGCTCCGGGAGTGCGGTTCCGCGGGCTCGGGAAGAGGCGCGGAAGCGGCGGGTTACGAGACGCCGGAAGGGGCGGGGAGCAAGGGCCGCAGGGTTCGCCTGCGCTGGTGCCCGGCTCACGACCGCCATTCGCTTGATCGAGCGAGACGTTCGGCTCCTACAACGCTAGGACAGCTTCGGCTTCTTGTCTCTACAAATAGTCGGGCTTCCTACTATCTGAGACGGCGGCGCTCTGCCGACCGGTTCGGCGTTCCGCTTACCCCTGCGCCCGGCGGGCTCGCAGCGCCCGGATCAGCGCCCGTACGGCGAGCGATCCTGCCTGCTCAGGGGTGGTGACATAGCCCACCGAGCGCGTCGGGCGCCCGGGCCCGAGGTCGACCACCGTGACCGTGGGCGGCGCTCCGGTCAGGGAGAGGGCGGGCATGATCGCCATGGCGTGGCCCGCGCTCACCATCGCGAGGACCGCGCCGTCGTCCTCCGTCCGGGTGGTGGCCCGGGGGATCCAGTCCTGCTCCGCCCACCAGTCGCGGGTGTAGGAGGTGCAGTTCTCCGCCCAGTCGACGAGCGGCAGGGTGCGCGGGGCGGGGTGGCCCGCCGGGTGCACGAAGCTGTACGGCTCCTCGACGAGCACGCCGCCGACCAGGCCCGCAGGGACCGGCGACGTGGTGCCGACGGTCGCGATGCCGATGTCCGCGCGTCCGTCGGCGACCTCGCCCGCGGTGCCCCTGCCCAGCTCGCGGACCACGCGGACCTCGGGCTCGATGCCGGGGTGCCGCGCCCGCAGGTCGGCGAGGGTGGGCGGCAGCAGATGCAGGGCGGCGCTGCGGAACGCGGCGATGCGCAGCGGTCCCGTGACGGCGTCCGCGCTCCCGGCCGCGGTGTCGCCCGCGCCCGCCGCGGCGCGGGTCTCGGCGGCGAGGGTCTCCAGGAGCCGGAGCACGCGGCGCGCGTGGGCGGTGGCGCGCTCGCCCGCCGGGGTGGGCACGGCGCCCCTGCGGCCGCGCTCGAAGAGGACGGCGCCCAGCTTCCTCTCCGTGCCCCGCACCGAGTGCGAGACCGCGGACTGGGTCAGGCCGAACTCCCGGGCGGCGCCGGAGAAGCTGCGGGCGTGCTCGACGGCGACGACGATCCGCAGCTCGTGCGGGGCCAGGTCGCGTGGGGCCGGATCGTGCTGGGCCACCGGGCTCCCCCTGGTTCCATGAGGCGCGCTCATGGTTCGGCGCGTTCCATGAACCGAACCCCCTGCCGCGGCCCCGCATTCCCCGCCTACGGTCTGCGCCATGAACGACACCGCCGGGGCCCGTGCCCTCACCGTCCACCAGACCGCCCGCCCCCACGGCTTCCCCACGCCCGAGCACTTCGCGTTCGTGGAGTCCGCGGTGCCGGAGCCCGCGCCGGGCACCGCCCTGGTGGAGAATCTCTACTGGTCCGTCGACCCGTACCACCGCGAGATGATGGACGGCGAGTTCGCGCTGCACGCGCCCCTCGAAGGCCGCACGATCGGCCGTGTCACCGCGTCGCGGACCCCGGACCTCACCGAGGGCGAGATCGTCTTGCACCGGCAGGGCTGGCGCACGCACGCGCTGGTCACCCCGCAGGAGGCGCGCCGCCTGCCGCCGTTCGCGGGGGTGCCGCTGTCGGCGTACCTGAGCATCCTGGGCGGCACGGGCCTGACGGCGTACGTGGGCCTGACCCGGATCGCGCGGCTGCAACCGGGCGAGGACCTGTACGTCTCGGCGGCCGCGGGCGGCGTCGGCACGGCCACCGGGCGCCTCGCACGCGTCACGGGCGCGGGCCGGATCGTCGGCAGCGCGGGCTCCCCCGCCAAGGTGGCCCACCTGAAGGAGCACGTCGGGTACGACGAGGCCTTCGACTACCACGACGGACCCGCCGCCCGGCTGCTCGCGAAGGCCGCACCCGACGGTCTCGACGTGTACGTCGACAACGTGGGCGGCGAGCAGCTGGAGGCGGCGATCTGGTCCCTGCGGGAGTTCGGGCGCATCGTGCGCGTCGGCACCGTCGCGCAGTACAACGCCCCGCAGCCGCTGGCCGCGCCCCGCAACCTCACCGAGATCGTGGAGAAGAGCCTGCGCATGGAGGGCTTCCACGTACGCAACCACCGCGACGTGCAGGAGGAGTTGTACGACTTCGTGGTGCCGCACATCCAGTCGGGCCGCATCGCGCTCGACGAGACGGTCGTGGACGGCTTCGACCGGATCGTGTCGGCGTTCCTCGGGATGCTGCGGGGCGAGAACACGGGGAAGATGATCGTGCGGGCCGCAGGGGCGGACGACGTCCGGGACGCCTCGACCCGCGACTGAAGCACCCCGGACCTGGAAGCCCCCCGGACTAGAACACGTCGCCGTCGCGCCAGTCGATGAGCAGGGGGTGCGCCGGGTCGAGGTCGGCGTTCCACAGCATCGGGGCCTCCTCGTCCGGCATGTGCTCGACGCCCCGCGGACCGAGCGTGCCGACGAGGCCCGGCCAGCTCACCCAGCCGTGCGCGCGGTACAGCTTCTCGCCCTCGTCGGACGGCGAGAGGACACCGAGGTCGTAGCCGCCGCCGACGATCCGCTCCAGGGCGCTCATCACCTGCCCGCCGAGGCCCTGGCGCTGCCGCTCGGGGCGCACGGCGACGTTCTCCACGTAACCGACGCGCAGGGAGCGGCCGTGGTGCAGGACGCGGCGCTGCACGACACTGCCGTGGGCGAGCAGGGTGCCGTCGGCGTCGTACCGGAGCGCGTGCATCCCGCCGAGGCCGTGCGCCCAGTCCTCGTCGCTGAAGTCGCCCTCGAAGGCGAGGTCCATCAGGGCGCGGGCGGCGTCGAGTTCGGCGGCCCGGAGGTCGGCCGTGTGAGCCGTGCGCGGGAAGGCGAGGGGAGCTTCGGGGCCGTCGGAGGGAGTGCGGGGAGCGGTCACGGATCCACCGTACGCAGAGCCCATTTGCGTACGCATCCCGATTATCGCGTACGCACCCCGACGATCCGGTGCCCGATCCTCCTGGGCGGCGGGTTCGCGGCGGGTCTCGCGGCCGGCGTCGCGAACTGGCGCCGCCCGGGCGGGCGTTCGGCGCGCGGACATCGGTACGCACCATGGCGCTCCCGGCCCCGCCGCCCCAGAATCGCAGCATGCCTGATACCGAACAGAGCAAGCCGGAGACCGGACGCCCCGACGCACAGCCCGAAGCGCCCTGGACCCCCATCCACGGGCAGCCCTACCGCTCCGTCCCCTACCGCCCCGCCCGCATGCCGACGAGCGAGTCGCTCGCGCAGGCGGCCGAGCTGAAGTCCCGCATGCGCGAGCGGCGCACGGTGCGCCAGTTCTCCACGGACCCCGTGCCCCCGCAGGTCGTGCGGGACGCCGTCGCCTGCGCGGCCACCGCGCCGTCGGGCGCGCACCAGCAGCCGTGGACGTTCGTCCTGGTGCGGGACCCGCAGGTGCGCCGCCTGATACGGGAGGCGGCCGAGCACGAGGAGCAGATCTCCTACGACGGACGGCTCGGCGAGGAGTGGCTGGCCGCGCTGCGCCCGCTCGGCACGGACGAGGTGAAGCCGCACCTGACGGACGCGCCCGCCCTGATCGTCGTCTTCCAGCAGCGGTACTGGCTCGGCGACGACGGCACCAAGCACAAGCACTACTACGTGGACGAGTCCGTCGGCATCGCCGTCGGCATGCTGCTGTCCGCGCTGCACCTGTCGGGCCTCGCCGCCCTGGTGCACACGCCGAGCCCCATGCGGTTCCTGTCCGAGGTGCTCGGCCGCCCGGAGAACGAGAAGGCGTTCGCCGTGATCCCCGTCGGCTATCCGGCCCCCGACTGCGAGGTCCCCGACCTCGTACGCAAGTCCCTGGACCAGGTCCTGGTGGAGGTCTGACGGCGATGTGCGCCCGGCGGGCACGGCCGGGAGCCGCCACACCCGGGAGGTTTAACCGGTAAACGACACTTGACTGGTTAGGTGCGGGCATGCTCGAATCATCTCATCGCCAACCGCCTAAGTTGACTTGAGGGGTTAGACATGAGCACCCAGGTCCATTACCGGTCCGTCGGGGTCCGCGGTCACGAGGTCTTCTACCGGGAGGCGGGCCCCCCCGACGCCCCCGCCCTGCTGCTCCTGCACGGCTTCCCGACCAGCTCGCACATGTTCCGCGACCTGATCCCGCGCCTCTCCCACCGCTACCGCGTGCTCGCCCCCGACCACCTCGGCTTCGGCCGCTCGTCGGCGCCCGCGGCCGACGCCTTCCCGTACACGTTCGCCGAACTCGCCGCCGTCACCGCCGAGTTCACCGAGGCGGTCGGCCTCGACCGGTTCGCGCTGTACGTCCAGGACTACGGCGCCCCGATCGGCCTGCGGCTGGCGCTCGCCCACCCCGAGCGCGTCACGGCGATCGTCACGCAGAACGGCAACGCGTACGAGGAAGGACTCGGCAAGGAGGCCTGGGCGCCGGTGTTCGCCTACACGGCCGAGCCGAGCGAGGAGACCGCGGCGCCCGTGCACGCGATCCGCTCCCCCGAGGGCATCCAGTGGCAGTACACGCACGGCGTCCCTGACCAGAGCCTGCTCAGCCCGGACGCCTGGGAGCACGACGTGGCCCTGATGGCCCGCGAGGGCCAGGGCGCGATCCAGTTCGCCCTGATCACCGACTACGGCAGCAACATCGCGCTGTACCCGGACTTCCACGCGTACTTCCGGGAGCGGCAGGTGCCGCTGCTCGCGGTGTGGGGCGGCCACGACGAGATCTTCGTCCCGGCCGGGGCGCTCGCCTTCCAGCGCGACCTGCCGCAGGCGGAGATCCACCTGCTGCCGACGGGCCACTTCGCCCTGGAGACGCACGCCGAGCAGATCGCGGGCCTGATGGACGACTTCCTCGTACGGGAAGTGGCCCAGGCGCAAACGACGCCGCCCCCGGCCGGGGTGGGGCCCAGGCCGGGGGCGGGGTTCAGGGGGCAGGCGCCCCGCGGGGGCGTCAGCCCATGTGCGGGTAGCCGTACTCGGTCGGCGGGACCAGCGTCTCCTTGATGGCGCGGGTCAGGGTCCAGCGCTGGAGGTTCTGCGGGGCGCCGGCCTTGTCGTTGGTGCCGGAGGCGCGGCCGCCGCCGAAGGGCTGCTGGCCGACGACGGCGCCGGTCGACTTGTCGTTGATGTAGAAGTTGCCCGCGGCGTAGCGGAGCTTCTCCATCGTGTACGCGGCCGCCGCGCGGTCGCCCGCGATGACCGATCCGGTGAGCGCGTAGTCGGAGGCCGACTCCATCTGGGTCAGCATCTCGTCGTACTTCTCGTCGTCGTAGACGTGGACCGCGAGGAACGGGCCGAAGTACTCGGTCGAGAAGACCTCGTTGGCCGGGTCGGTGCACTCGACGACGGTCGGGCGCACGAAGTAGCCGACGGAGTCGTCGTAGGTGCCGCCCGCGACGACGGTGCAGGTCTCGTCGGCCTTGGCGCGGTCGATGGCCGCCTTGTTCTTGGCGAAGGCACGCTCGTCGATGACGGCGCCGATGAAGTTCGACAGATCGGTGACGTCACCCATCTTGATGCCGTCGACCTCGGCCGCGAACTCCTCCTTGAAGCCGTCGTTCCAGATGGAGGCCGGGATGTACGCGCGCGAGGTCGCGGAGCACTTCTGGCCCTGGAACTCGAAGGAGCCGCGGGTCAGCGCGGTCTTCAGGATCGCGCGGTCGGCGCTCGGGTGCGCGACGACGAAGTCCTTGCCGCCCGTCTCGCCGACGAGGCGCGGGTAGGTGCGGTACTTGGCGATGTTCTCGCCGACCGTCTTCCACAGGTGCTGGAAGGTCGGGGTCGAACCGGTGAAGTGGATGCCGGCCAGGTCGCGGTGGTGCAGGGCGACCTTGGAGACCTCGATGCCGTCGCCGGTGACGAGGTTGATGACGCCCTTGGGCAGGCCCGCCTCCTCCAGGAGCTGCATGAGCAGGACGGCGGCGTGCGTCTGCGTCGGGGACGGCTTCCACACGACGACGTTGCCCATCAGGGCCGGGGCGGTCGGCAGGTTGCCCGCGATGGCCGTGAAGTTGAACGGCGTGATCGCGTAGACGAAGCCCTCGAGCGGGCGGTGGTCCAGACGGTTCCACACCCCGGTGGAGTTCGCCGGGGGCTGCTCGGCGAGCAGGTCACGGGCGTACTTCACATTGAAGCGCCAGAAGTCGACGAGCTCGCACGGGGTGTCGATCTCGGCCTGCTGGGCGGTCTTGGACTGGCCCAGCATGGTCGAGGCGGCCAGCGTCTCGCGCCACGTGGTGGACAGCAGCTCGGCGGCGCGCAGGATGATCGCGGCGCGGTCGTCGAAGGACATCGCACGCCAGGCGGGGGCGGCCGCGAGGGCGGCGTCCACGGCGTCCTGGGCGTCCTGCTGGGTGGCGTGGCGGCCGGTGCCGATGACGGCCTTGTGGTTGTGCGGCTGCACGACCTGGAAGGGCTCGCCGCCGCCGAGGCGCTTCACGCCGCCGATCGTCATCGGCAGCTCGATCGGGTTCTCGGACAGCTCCTTGAGCTTGGTCTCGAGACGGGCGCGCTCCGGGGAGCCCGGGGCGTAGCCGTGGACCGGCTCGTTGACCGGGGCGGGGACCTGGGTCACAGCGTCCATGAGTTCCGTAACTCCTTTGTGCGGGGAAAATCTGGCGGCCGGGCGGGCTCAGCCCTTGGTGAGGACGGACCGTGCGAAGAACAGCAGGTTGGCCGGCTTCTCCGCGAGACGGCGCATGAAGTAGCCGTACCAGTCGGTTCCGTACGCGGTGTACACACGCATCCGGTGGCCCTCGGCGGCGAGCCGCAGGTGCTCGTCGCTGCGGATGCCGTACAGCATCTGGAATTCGTACTCGTCCAGTTTGCGCCCGGCGCGGCGCGCGAGCTCCTGGGTGATGGCGATGAGCCGCGGGTCGTGGGACCCGATCATCGGGTACCCCGAGCCCGCCATCAAGATCTTCAGGATACGGACGTACGCCTTGTCGGTCTCGGCCTTGTCCTGGTACGCGACGGAGGCGGGCTCCTTGTAGGCGCCCTTCACGACGCGTACGCGGCTGCCGTTCGCGGCGAGCCTGCGGGCGTCGTCCTCGGTGCGGAAGAGGTAGGCCTGGATGACGCAGCCCGTCTTCGGGAAGTCCTTCCGCAGCTCCTCGTGGATGGCGAACATCGAGTCGAGGGTGGTGTGGTCCTCGGCGTCGAGGGTGACGGTGGTGCCGATCTCGGCGGCGGCCTCGACGACGGGCCGGACATTGGCCAGGGCCAGCTCGTGGCCGCCCTCGAGCGCCTGGCCGAACATGGACAGCTTCACGGACATCTCGGCGCGCTCACCGAGGCCGAGGTCCTTCAGGCGCTCCACCAGCTCCAAGTAGGCGTCGCGGGCGGCGGTGGCCTGCTCCGGGGTCGTGATGTCCTCACCGACGACGTCGAGGGTGACCTCGAGGCCCTTGTCGGCGGAGTCCACGATCACCGGAACCACCTGGTCGACGGTCTCACCGGCGATGAACCGGTCCACGACCTGCTTGGTGCCCGGCGCCGCCGACACGAAACGGCGCATCTTGTCACTGCGCGACGCGGCAAGGATCACGGGACCCAGCACGGGCACCTCCACGGGAGTACGAGCGAGTGCCGTACCTGCGTCGTTCTGCGACAGAACCGGTACGGCACGGAGAACCACCGTGAAACTTAAGGATTACGCCGATCCCGGGCCATCGACACCTGTCACGCATTCGTGCGCTGGATCTCAGACAGATGTATGAGAAGGGGGCAGGACTGGGCGAGAATGGACTCAGAGCCCGGGAAAGCGGTGCGAGGAGAGCAGGAGTGAGCAGGGAATGAAGGGCGACTACCAGGAACTGGTCGACGAGATCTCCGCCCTGCTCGGCGCGCCCGCCACCCTGGAGAACCGCGACTTCGAGCTGATCGCCTTCGGGGCGCACGACGGCGGCGACGGCCTCGACGCCCCCGACCTCGACCCGGTCCGCACCCGCTCGATCCTGACGCGCCGCTCCACGGCCCAGGTCCGCTCCTGGTTCGAGAGCTTCGGCATCACCCGCGCCACCACCCCGGTCCGCATCCCGCCCACCCCGGAGGCGGGCGTGCACCGCGGCCGGATCTGCCTGCCGGTACGGCACCGGGGGTACGCCCTCGGCTATGTGTGGCTGCTCGACGACGAGCCGGGGCCGACGGACGCGCAGCTGACCGCCGCCATGGAGGTCGCCACCCGGATCGGGGCGCTGCTCGCGGACGAGGCGCAGGCGGGCGCGGACCTCACCAGGGAGTTCCGTGCCGTCCTGACGGCCGAGCGGGGCTGGCAGCGGGACATGGCGGTGGCGGAGCTGCGCACGGCGCTCGGGACGCGCGGTGAGGGCCTGCACGCGGTGGTGTGCGTGGCCCCGTGGCCGGTGGCGAACCCCGAGGACGCGCCCGCGCTGCGCACCGTGCCGGGGGCGACGGCGCTGTGCGTGGTGCCGTGGACCATGGGGGCCGCCGCCGGGCAGTCGCTCGCGGTCCTCGTGCGGCTGCGGTCGGCGGACGCCCCGACCCCGGCGGTCACGACGGCTTCGCGGCTCGTGGACTCGGCGGGCCGGGGGGCGGCGGCGGGGGTCGCGGACGCGCGGACCGGCCTCGACGACCTGGGGGCGGCCTGGGGCGAGGCCACCGCGGCGGCGCGCGCCGCGCTCGCCGAGCCCCGCCTCGGACCGCTCGCCCGCTGGTCGGACATCGGCCCCTACCGCCTCCTCACGGCACTGCCCGCGGAGGCGGCGCAGGACGCGGTGGCCCGCGCGCTCCTGACCCCGGCACACCGCGAACTGGCCCGCACCGCGGAGGCCTTCCTCGACCTCGCGGGCCAGGCAGGACGCACGGCGGCGGAGCTGGGCATCCACCGCCAGACCCTGTACTACCGCCTCTCCCGCGTGGAACAGCTCACCAAGCTCGACCTGGACGAGGGGGAGGACCGGCTGCTCCTCCATATGGTCCTGAAGGCGTCACGCCTGCGCTGAACAAACGCCGCCGCCCACCCCGTTCAGGGGTGGGCGGCGGCCCTTGCTCAGGGACGAGCGACGGCGTGCCCTTGGAGCCCGTCCGGCGCTTGAGGACGAGGCCGAAGGCCGATCCCCCGCGGCAGGCCGAGCGGCCCTAGCCGGCGAGGTTGACGGACCGGGCGGAGGTGGCGCCGATCTCCTCGGCGAGCTCACCGAGCACGAGCGGCGGCACCGTGTCGTCGACGGTGAGGACGGCGAGTGCCTCCCCGCCCACGTCGGCACGAGCGACCTGCATCCCGGCGATGTTGATCCCGGCCTCGCCGAGGACCCGGCCCACGGTGCCGACGACGCCGGGCCGGTCCGCGTACCGCAGGACGAGCATGTGGTCGGCGAGGGCCAGGTCGACGTCGTACTCACCGACGGCCACGATCTTCTGGTGGTTCTTGGGGCCGGCCAGGGTGCCGGACACGGCGATCTCCTCGCCGTCGCCGAGGGTGCCGCGCACGGTGACCACGTTGCGGTGGTCGGGGGACTCCGAGGACGTGGTGAGCCGCACCTCGACGCCGCGCTCCTGGGCGAACAGCGGGGCGTTCACATAGCTGACGGTCTCGTCGACGACGTCCTCGAACACACCCTTGAGGGCGGACAGTTCGAGCACCTTCACGTCGTGCTGGGTGATCTCGCCGTACACCTCGACGTCGAGCCGGGCCGCGACCTCGCCCGCGAGGGCGGTGAAGATCCGGCCGAGCTTCTCGGCGAGCGGCAGACCCGGGCGCACGTCCTCGGCGATGACACCGCCCTGCACGTTCACCGCGTCCGGCACCAGCTCACCGGCGAGCGCGAGCCGCACCGACTTGGCGACGGAGATGCCCGCCTTCTCCTGCGCCTCGTCGGTGGAGGCGCCGAGGTGCGGGGTGCACACGACCTGGTCGAGCTCGAAGAGCGGGGAGTCGGTGCACGGCTCCTTCGCGTACACGTCCAGGCCCGCGCCCGCGACGCGGCCCTCCTTCAGGGCCGAGAACAGCGCCTCCTCGTCGACGATGCCGCCGCGGGCGGCGTTGACGATGCGCACGGACGGCTTGACCTTGTGCAGCGCCTCGTCACCGATGAGGCCGAGGGTCTCCGGCGTCTTGGGCAGATGCACGGTGATGAAGTCGGAAGCCTCGAGGAGTTCGTCGAGGGAGAGGACCTTCACGCCCATCTGCGCGGCGCGCGCGGGCTGTACGTACGGGTCGTAGGCCACGACCTTCATGCCGAACGCCGACATGCGCTGCGCGACGAGCGCACCGATCCGGCCGAGGCCGACGACGCCGAGGGTCTTCTCGGCCAGCTCGACGCCGGTGTACTTGGAGCGCTTCCACTCGCCGTTCTTCAGGGCCGTGTTGGCCTGCGGGATGTTGCGCGCGGTGGCGACGATCAGACCGCAGGCCAGTTCGGCCGCGGTGACGATGTTCGAGGTGGGGGCGTTGACGACCATCACGCCGGCCTTGGTGGCGGCGGAGACGTCGACGTTGTCGAGGCCCACGCCCGCGCGGGCGACGACCTTCAGCTTGCGTGCGGCGGCGACGGCCTCGGCGTCCACCTTGGTGGCGGAGCGGACCAGGACGGCGTCCACGTCGGCGATGGCGGGCAGCAACTCGGCGCGGTCCGCGCCGTTGCAGTGCCGGATCTCGAAGTCCGGGCCCAGGGCGTCGACGGTCGCGGGCGACAGCTCTTCAGCGATGAGTACGACCGGTTTGCCGTTGGCAGCAGTGCTCACGTGAGTCCTCACAAGTCCCTTGCGGACGGCCGTCCCGACGGCCGCAGGCGGTGGAGGGCAGCGGCACCGGGGATGTGCCTGCTCCTCCTCGGTGTCGCTTTGCCGCGTGGAAGACGCACGACGCTGTGGGCCTGACGCGTATGTGGAGTGCAGTCTAGTGGCGCGTCGCGGCCCCGCTTGCGCCCGACCGGAAGGATCACCCGGACGTGGCTGGCCACCGCGGACAAAGCGAAGTGCGGGAGATCGAGCCCGGCTCCGGCAGGATCCGACCCGGCCCGGCGGGATCGAGCCCGGCCCGGCGGATCAAGCCCCTCCGGGGATCGGGGAGCGGGGTTTCCGGGCAGCGCTCCGGAAACCCACGACGACGGCGCGGACACGGCGCCGGGAGACCCCGGCACCGCACCCCGCGCCGCGAAGGCCTACGCCTCGTCGTCGACCCACGACATGAGCTTGCGCAGCTCCTTGCCGGTGGTCTCCAGGAGGCTGTCCTCGTCCTGCTTCTTGTACTCGTTGTACTTCTTCAGACCGCCGTGGTACTCGTCCATCCAGTTCTTGGCGAAGGTGCCGTCCTGGATCTCGGCGAGGACCTTCTTCATCTCGGCCTTGGTGGCATCGGTGATGATGCGCGGGCCGGTGACGTAGTCGCCCCACTCGGCGGTCTCGGAGACCGACCAGCGCATCTTCTCCAGGCCGCCTTCGTACATCAGGTCGACGATGAGCTTCAGCTCGTGCAGGCACTCGAAGTAGGCGATCTCCGGCTGGTAGCCCGCCTCGACCAGGGTCTCGAAGCCGGCCTTGACCAGGGCGGAGGTGCCGCCGCAGAGCACGGCCTGCTCGCCGAAGAGGTCGGTCTCGGTCTCCTCGGTGAAGGTCGTCTTGATGACGCCCGCGCGGGTGCCGCCGATGCCCTTGGCGTACGACAGGGCAAGCTCGAAGCCCTTGCCCGTGGCGTCCTGCTCCACCGCCGCGATGCACGGGACGCCGCGGCCCTCCTCGTACTGGCGGCGCACCAGGTGACCCGGGCCCTTGGGGGCGACCATGGCGACGTCGACGCCCTGGGGGGGCTTGATGAAGCCGAAGCGGATGTTCAGGCCGTGCCCGAAGAACAGCGCGTCGCCGTCCTTCAGGTTGTCCTTGATGGACTCCTCGTAGACCTGGGCCTGGATCGGGTCCGGGACCAGGATCATGATGACGTCGGCCTCCTGGGCGGCCGCCGCCGGCGTGACCACACGCAGGCCCTGCTCCTCGGCCTTCGCCTTGGACTTGGAGCCCTCGTGCAGGCCGACCCGCACGTCCACACCGGAGTCGCGCAGCGAGAGGGCGTGGGCGTGGCCCTGGCTGCCGTATCCGATGACCGCGACCTTGCGGCCCTGGATGATGGACAGGTCGGCGTCGGCGTCGTAGAACAGCTCGGCCACTGGAGATCTCCTATGTGTGCTGGTGTTGCGTCCCACCGTACGGCGGGCTGGATGAGGGAAGTTGTCGGGTCTCGCCATCCGGGACCGGCTCGCGGTCCGGCACCGTCCCGCGGTCGGGCACCGGCCCCGCGCGCGGGGGAGCCAGGCGCTGCTCCCGCACGCACAGGGTCAGTGTGGCGCGGTCCGGTGGAGCGCGGTCACGCGGAGCGGTCGAGCGCGCGCAGACTGCGGTCGGTGATGGAGCGCGAGCCGCGGCCGATGGCGATGGTGCCGGACTGCACCAGCTCCTTGATGCCGAAGGGCTCCAGCATCTTGAGCATGGCCTCCAGCTTGTCGCTGCTGCCCGTGGCCTCGATGGTGACGGCCTCCGGGGAGACGTCCACGGTCTTGGCGCGGAACAGCTGGACGATCTCGACGATCTGCGAGCGGGTCTCGTTGTCGGCGCGCACCTTGGCGAGGACCAGCTCGCGCTGCACGGCCGAACCCTGCTCGAGTTCGACGATCTTCAGGACGTTGACCAGCTTGTTGAGCTGCTTCGTGACCTGTTCGAGCGGCAGGTCCGCGACATTCACGACGATGGTGATGCGGGAGATGTCGGGGTGCTCGGTGACGCCGACGGCGAGGGAGTCGATGTTGAAGCCGCGGCGGGAGAAGAGGGCGGCGATCCTGGCGAGGATGCCGGGGGTGTTCTCGACGAGGACCGAGAGCGTGTGCTTGGACATGGGCGTCATGGCGGGGTGGTACCTCTCCTGGGCTCTCGGTGGCTCTCAGTCGTCTTCGTTGTCGCCGAAGTCGGGGCGCACGCCCCGGGCGGCCATGACCTCGTCGTTGGAGGTGCCGGCGGCGACCATGGGCCAGACCTGGGCGTCCTCGTGGACGATGAAGTCGATCACGACGGGGCGGTCGTTGACGGCGTTGGCCTCTTCGATGACCTTGTCGAGGTCGGCCGGGTCCTCGCAGCGGATCGCGTAGCAGCCCATGGCCTCGGACAGCTTCACGAAGTCCGGGATGCGGGTGCCGGCGCTCGGCTGCTTGCCGTCCGCGTCCGGGCCGCTGTGCAGCACGGTGTTGGAGTAGCGCTGGTTGTAGAAGAGCGCCTGCCACTGGCGGACCATCCCGAGGGCGCCGTTGTTGATGATGGCGACCTTGATCGGGATGTTGTTCAGGGCGCAGGTGGTGAGTTCCTGATTGGTCATCTGGAAGCAGCCGTCGCCGTCGATCGCCCAGACCGTGCGGTCGGGCTGTCCCGCCTTGGCGCCCATGGCCGCGGGGACCGCGTAGCCCATGGTTCCGGCGCCGCCGGAGTTGAGCCAGGTGGATGGCTGCTCGTACTGGATGAAGTGGGCGGCCCACATCTGGTGCTGGCCGACGCCCGCGGCGAAGATCGTGCCCTCCGGCGCCAGTCGGCCGACCCGCTCGATGACCTGCTGGGGCGAGAGCTGGCCGTTGTCCGGGTGGTCGTAGCCGAGCGGGTACGTCTCGCGCCAACGGTTGAGGTCGGCCCACCAAGCGGTGTAGTCGCCGGTGTGGCCCGCCGTGTGCTCGGTCTGGAGGGCCTGGACGAGGTCGGCGATGACCTCGCGGGCGTCACCGACGATCGGGACGTCCGCGGCGCGGTTCTTGCCGATCTCGGCGGGGTCGATGTCGGCGTGCACGATCTTGGCGTACGGGGCGAAGCTGTCCAGCTTGCCGGTGACGCGGTCGTCGAAGCGGGCTCCGAGGGCGACGATCAGGTCGGCCTTCTGCAACGCGGTGACGGCGGTGACCGCTCCGTGCATTCCGGGCATCCCCACGTGCAGCGGGTGGCTGTCGGGGAACGCGCCGAGCGCCATCAGGGTGGTGGTGACGGGCGCTCCGGTGAGTTCGGCGAGGACCTTCAGCTCGGCGGTGGCCCCGGCCTTGATGACGCCGCCGCCGACGTACAGGACCGGCCGCCTGGCGGCGGTGATCAGCTTGGCGGCCTCGCGGATCTGCTTGGCGTGCGGCTTGGTCACCGGGCGGTAGCCGGGCAGCTCCTGCTGGGGCGGCCAGGAGAAGGTGGTGCGGGCCTGGAGCGCGTCCTTGGCGATGTCCACGAGCACCGGCCCGGGCCGTCCGGTGGACGCGATGTGGAAGGCCTCCGCGATGGTGCGCGGGATGTCCTCCGCCTTGGTGACCAGGAAGTTGTGCTTGGTGATCGGCATCGTGATGCCGACGATGTCCGCTTCCTGGAAGGCGTCGGTGCCGATCGCCTTGGAGGCCACCTGGCCGGTGATCGCGACGAGCGGGACGGAGTCCATGTGGGCGTCCGCGATGGGCGTGACCAGGTTGGTGGCACCGGGGCCGCTGGTCGCCATGCACACACCGACCTTGCCGGTGGCCTGCGCGTACCCGGTGGCCGCGTGACCCGCGCCCTGCTCGTGACGGACCAGGACGTGCCGCACCCGGGTGGAGTCCATCATCGGGTCGTACGCGGGCAGGATCGCACCCCCGGGGATGCCGAACACCGTGTCGGCCCCGACTTCCTCGAGAGAACGGATCAGGGACTGCGCGCCCGTGACGTGCTCGACGGGGGCGGACTGAGGTCCAGAGGATCGGGGCCGCGGCTGCGGATGGGCCCCGGTGGCCTGCTCGGTCATCGGCATTCTCTTCTCGAAGCTGAGGGTCTTTGCGGGGGTGTCACGGGGTTTTTGCCAGGGTTTGGCAGGCTCCGGTGCAACAAAAAACCCCTCGTGCCATGAGGCAAGCGAGGGGAGCGCGCCGGGTGCGGTCGCTGGTGGTCTCCGGTGTCCGGACCGGGGCGTCCCAG
Organism: Streptomyces sp. NPDC017940; assembly: GCF_044328435.1. Lineage (NCBI taxonomy): Bacteria > Bacillati > Actinomycetota > Actinomycetes > Kitasatosporales > Streptomycetaceae > Streptomyces > Streptomyces sp. NPDC017940. The sequence goes on from NZ_JBIRHJ010000010.1 coordinate 98,067, forward strand.
CTTCAGCCGACGCGCTTTCCAAGTACGAGAATTCGGGTGCGCATGGCTCTGACCTTCCCTCCGGCCCGCCACACCTGTCAAGTAGGTGGGACGGGCGTCTCATTATGTGAGCGCGCGTAGGACGTGGAACCGGCCGCCGACCCAGCCACGCAGGTGCCCGCACCACCGAAGGCCGTGGTGGGCCCGACGAACTGTGCCGCCGACTCTCCGTACGCTACCGATGCCGCCTTGAGGATCGGTGCACCGTCGCGGTAGCCCACACTCTCGGCCAGGGCGGCGCCCACGCGGACGGCTCCGACGGGTCCTACGGGACTGACGGGAACGGGATATTCCGCTACTGCCAGGGCGCGCCGCAGCCGGTACTCGTCGAGCGGTCCCGAGAACGCCATGCCCTGGCCGTGCGTGCAGCCCATCGCGCGCAGGGCCGTGACCTGCTCGGGCAGATCGACGCCCTCGGCCACGGAGCGGAGTCCGAGGTCGCCCGCGATCCGCAGCAGCCCGGACGTGATCTTGTGCAGGCGGGCGGATTCCACGACGCCCTCGACGAGTCCGCGGTCGAGCTTGAGTACGTCGACGGGGAGCCTGCGCAGGGCGCCGATCGCCGCGCAGCCGCTGCCGAACCCGTCGAGCGCGACGCGGACGCCGAGCCTCCGCAAGGACGCGAGACGGCGCTCCAGATCGTCCAGGGAGACGCTCGGATCGCTGTCCGCGAGCTCGATGACGAGGCCGCCGGAGGGCAGGCCGTGCCGGGTGAGCAGGGCTTCGACGGAGCCGAGCGGCAGCGAGCGGTCCACGAGGCGGCGCGCGCTGACCCGCACGCTGACGGGCACGGCGTGGCCGGTCCTGCCGCGCTCGGCGGCCTGCTTCACGGCTTCCTCGAAGAGCCAGCGGCCGAGTTCGGCCGCGCGGTCGCCGCCGTCCGCGGTGCGCAGGAACTCGGCGGGCGTGAACAGGATGCCCTGGGCCGAGCGCCAGCGGGCCTGGGCCGCGACCGAGGTGATCCTGCCGGTCTCCAGGGACACCACGGGCTGGTGGAGCAGCACGAACTCGCCGTCGTGCAGGGCGCTGCGCAGCCGGGTCGCCAGCTCCGCCTTGCGGGCGACGTCGGCCTGCATCTGGGGCGCGTACAACTCGACGCGGCCCTTGCCCGCCGCTTTCGCGCGGTACATCGCGAGGTCGGCGTTGCGCAGCAGCTCGCCCGCGCCGACGCCCGGTTCGGCGAAGGCGACGCCGATGGACGCGGCGACCCGGACGTCGTTGCCGCCGATCTCATAGGGCTGGGAGAGCCGGATCCGCAGCCGGTCGGCGAGCTCGAAGATGTGCTTCTCGCGCGCGGCCTGGTCGCGGGTGCCGTCGCCGACGATGAGGGCGGCGAACTCGTCACCGCCGAGCCGGGACGCGGTGTCCGAGGCGCGGACGGCTTCCTGGAGGCGATGGGCGGCCTGGATGAGCAGCTCGTCGCCCGCCTGGTGCCCGATCGTGTCGTTGACGGCCTTGAATCCGTCGAGGTCGATGAAGAGGACCGCCGTACCCCGGTCGGTGACTCTGCGACCGCCGAGCGCGGCGGCGACCCGGCGGGTGAAGAGGGCCCTGTTGGGCAGGTCGGTGAGCGGGTCGTGCTCGGCGTTGTGCTGCAACTGCGCCTGTAGTCGCACGCGTTCGGTGACATCACGGCTGTTGAAGATGAGGCCGCCGTGGTGTCGGTTGACCGTGGACTCCACGTTCAGCCAGTCGCCGGTGCCGGACTTGAAGCGGCACTCGATACGGGTGGTCGGCTCCTTCACCGGGTCGGCGGTGAGGAAGCGCCGCACCTCGTGGACGACGCGGCCGAGGTCCTCCGGGTGGATGAGCGAGGCGAGTTCGGAGCCGATGAGCTCGTCGGCCTCGCGGCCGTAGACTCCGGCGGCGGCGGGGCTGACGTACCGCAGGATGCCGCTCGGCGCGGCGATCATGATGACGTCGCTCGACCCCTGCACGAGGGAGCGGAAGTGGTTCTCCTTCTGGGCCAGCTCCTGGGTGAGCGTGATGTTGTCGAGCAGCATGATGCCCTGGCGCACGACGAGGGCGAGGACGACCGTGCCTGCCGTGAGCAGCACCACCTCGTCGACGCTGCGGTCGTTGAGGACGTTGTAGAGGATGCCGAGCGTGCAGACGGCGGCGGCCAGGTAGGGCGTGAGGGCGGCGAGCGAACCGGCGATGGGCCGGGTGGTCGCGTACCGTGCGCGGCCGTCGGCGTGCTCCGCGGGGCGTTCGCCCTGCCGCTCGCCAACCCGCTCTCCAACCCGCTCGCTCGGCCGCGCGTCACGTCCGTCGTGCTCGAAGCCGCGTCCGGTGGGCGTCGCGGTGGGGAGGGCGTCGGGGAGTGCTAGGGGCGTGGCGCGGCTGTGTCCGCCCGAAGCGTCGTGGCCGCGGCCGTCCCTGGCGTCGAGGCCGCGGCCGTCCGGGACGTCACGGCTGTGGCCGGGGGCGAGCTCGCGGCCCCGTACGTCGGCGGGTCCGCGGCCCCGTACGTCCCGGAGGCGTTCTTGCGCGTACGTGCGGTACGCCGGGCGCGGTGTGTCCTCGCCGCCGCGGGCGTGGCCGGATGTCGCCCAGGGGGCGTACGCGAGCAGCAGCGACCCCGCGAACCAGCCCGCGTCCAGGAGTTGGCCCGAGCGGTAGCTGGAGTGCAGCAGCGGTGAGGTGAACAGCGCGTCGCACATCACCGTGAGGGCGAGGGCGCCGATGGCGGTGTTCACGGCCGTGCGATTCGCCGACGAGCGCTTGAAGTGCAGCGCGAGGACCATGCTGACGAGCGCGATGTCCAGGAGCGGATACGCGAGCGACAGGGCGGCGTGCGCGACGCTCGGGCCTTCGAACTCCGCGTTGTGCGCGAGGGCGAGGCTCCACGACAGGGTGAGCAGCGAGCCGCCGATGAGCCAGGCGTCGAGCCCGAGGCAGACCCAGCCGGCCCTGGTGACCGGCCGCTTGGCGAGGACGAGCAGTCCGATGATGGCGGGCGGCGCGAAGCACAGGAAGAACAGGTCCGCGTAGCCCGGGCTGGGCACGGGCTTGTCGAGGACGACCTCGTACCACCCCCAGACGCCGTTGCCGCAGGCCGCCATCGCGGAGGAGAGTGAGAACAGCAGCCATGCGGGTCGAAAGCGGCTGCGCCGGGTGCGGGAGTACCGGAAGCAGGAGACGGCGGCGGTCGCGGCGGCGGCGCTGAGGCCGAAGTCGCCCATGATGAGCGCGAGTCGGTCCGAGCCCCAGCCGAGCGCGGATCCGGTGGCGTACGCGCCGCAGACGACCAGCAGCACGACCTGCGAGAGGAGTCCGCCGCCCCCGGGGGCCGGGCGCCGTGCCGTCGGCGACCCGGGCGACGGCAGTGGCGACCTGAGCCCGCTCTCCAGGACGGACACGGAGACCGACTGCCCGCTCACCGACCCGCTCCGCTCCGTGCGAAGGTCCGCGTGCAGGTTCGCGTGGAAGTCCGTGTGCAGATTCGCGTGCACGTCCGTGTGCAGGTTCGCGTGCACGTCCTCGCGGAGGTCCCCGCGACGGTCGGTGCGGCGGTGCGGCGTGGTGCGGGCCCGCGGCAGGGCGGGCTCACCGTACGGCAGCCGTTGATCCGCCGTGGGGTCCTGCGGGGGGACGCACACGGTGAGTTCGCGGGCGGTGTGCTCGGGCACGCTCCGTGGCCGGGCGCCCGGACCGCGCCCGGCGGTCGCGGGCTCTGCGGGGGTGTGTCCTGTCGGCCGGACCGGCACAGGAGGTGGCGGTGCCGGACACGTGGTCGGTGTCTGCGGGTCGGTGTGCGCGAGAGTCGGTGGTCGTCCCGCCGCGTCGGATCGTTCGCCCATAGGCCGTGCATCGCCCGTCGCCCCCCTACGCAGTTCTGTTGCTCAATCCCCAGCGCCGGACGATGTCCCGGCGCAGCCCCTTGCCGGGGACGATACACCAGTCTCGTCACTCAGGGACAGGGTTGCTCTACTCTGCGTGACTGTCGGCGTCAATATGGACACGCGGCGCACGCGGGCGGCTGCGGAGCGTACGGAACCCGGTTCCCACCGTTTCCGCGCCCCTTGGCTACGAAGTCGTCAGGACGACGTTGGCGAGGGGTTCTCCGGCCACGTAGCGGTTCACCTGAGCGGCCAGGAGACGCCTGGTCCGTGGGGCGAAAGCCGAGGTGGGACCGCCGACGTGCGGACTGATGAGGACACCGCGGGCCTGCCACAGCGGGTGCCCCGGAGGCAGCGGTTCCGGGTCGGTCACGTCCAGGGCGGCCGTGATGCGGCCGGTCTCCAGTTCGGCGAGGAGCGCCTTGGTGTCGACCACCGGGCCGCGGGCGACGTTGACAAGGAGTGCGCCGTCCTTCATATGGCCCAGGAAACCGGCGTTGACCAGGCCACGAGTCTCTTCGGTGAGGGGCGTGGACAGGATGACGACGTCGCTTTCGGACAGCAGTCGAGGCAACTCGGCGAGCGGGTGCACCAGACCGCGCTCCGTTGTGCGCTCGGAGCGCGCGACGCGCGCCACCCGCGCACACTCAAAACCCGCGAGCCGGTCCTCGATCGCCGCACCGATCGCTCCGTAGCCCACGATGAGAACGGACTTGTCGGCGAGCGCGGGATAGAACCCCTGCCGCCACTCCTGCATCCGTTGTCCCTCCACGAAGCCCGGAATGCCCCGCAGGGAGGCGAGTGTCAGGGTCAGCGCCAGTTCGGCGGTGCTCGCCTCGTGCACCCCGCGGGCGTTGCAGAGGCTCACTCCCGGGGCGAGCCTCCGCACGGCGGGCAGCATGTGGTCGACGCCCGCCGTCTGCGTCTGTACTACGCGCAGTGACGTCATCCTGGACAGCGGGCGTACGCAGATCTCGGGGTCGATCATGTACGGAACGCCGTAGAAGACACAGTCGGCGGGGTCGGCGGGGTAGTCCGCGCCGCCGTTCCAGAAGCGGTAGGCGAGCCCCGCTTCGGTGGCGTCGGGCAACCCCGTCACATCGGAGGCCTCCAAGGGCAGCCACACATCTCTCGTCATGGTCAGGAGGCTAGTGGGCACAGGCCGCACGCGGCGCGTGCGGGAGCAGAGGTTACGTTGGGGGCCGCCCGGACGAAGATCACCGGACAGGGGAGGGTACGGCCAGGTGGAGCGCAGGACGATCGGCGCCGGGGCGCTCGGGGTGGGCGCCGTCGGACTCGGCTGTATGCCGATGAACTGGGCGTACACCGGCTCGCGGCAGCGCGGCGACGACTCGCTGCGGACCGTGCACGCGGCGCTCGACCTCGGCTCCTCGCTCCTGGACACGGCGGACATGTACGGGCCGTTCACCAATGAGCTGCTGCTCGGCCGCGTCCTCAGGGAGCGCCGCGCGGAGGCCTTCGTGTCGACCAAGTGCGGACTGCTCGTCGGTGAGCAGCACATCGTCGCCAACGGCCGCCCCGGCTATGTGAAGCGGGCCTGCCACGCCTCGCTGCGGCGCCTCCAGACCGACACCATCGACCTCTACCAGCTGCACCGCGCCGACCCCGAGGTGCCGATCGAGGAGACATGGGGGGCGATGGCCGATCTGGTGACGGCCGGCAAGGTGCGGGCGCTCGGGCTGAGCGCGGTGGGGGCGCGGGCGGGCCGCAGGGCCGGGCAGCGCGCGGGCGCGCGCACCGGGCTCTACGACGTGACGATCCGGCAGTTGGAACGCGTCCAGCAGGTCTTTCCGGTGACGGCGGTGCAGGCCGAGCTGTCGGTGTGGTCACCGGAGGCACGGGAGTCGCTGCTGCCGTGGTGCGCGGCGCGGGGCGTGGGGCTGCTCGCGGCGATGCCCCTGGGGAACGGTTTCCTCACCGGCACGCTGACTCCGGGGCAGGGCTTCGAGCCGGACGACCTGCGGGCCAGGCACCCCCGTTTCACCGCCGAGATGATGGCCGCCAACCAGCCGCTCGTGGTGGGCCTGCGCCGGGTGGCGCGGCGGCACGGCGCGACTCCCGCGCAGGTGGCCCTCGCGTGGGTGCTGGGGCAGGGGCCGCAGGTGGTGCCGGTGCCCGGAGCCAAGCGGGAGCGGTGGGCGCGGGAGAACGCGGGTGCGGCGGGGTTGCGGCTCACGGCCGAGGACTGGGCGGAGCTCGCGGCGCTGCCGCCGGCGCGGGGGTCGTGGGACTGAGGTCCGCGGCGCCCGGACGCCGCGTGCCCGTCGCGCGGGGCCGGGCCGGCCGGGGTGGGGCGTGGGGGCGTACGCCGGCAGATCCGGCGGGCGGCGCGCGGGCGGCTCGGGATGACGGATGGGGATCACGGATCGGAATTGGGGTGCGGTGGTGGGGAACCCGAGGGGCGGCCGCGGTGTATGAACAGGAGAAGCGCCGCGTCGAAGGGATCCTGACCGTGCCGAGTGCCGCCCGTGCCCACCGTCTCCGCAGTCTCCGCCGTGCCCGCACCTCTCCCCCCGACTCCCCCGACTCTTCCGACTCCCGTCACGCACGTGACTCCCGCGACTCCCGTGACTTCCCCGACTCCCGTGACGCACCTGGCCCCCGTGCCAGCCCCGTCGCCCCGTCCGGCCGCACCGGCAGCGTCCACCGTCCCCGACGTGCCGTCCTCACCGCCGTGTTGGCCGTCGCCGCGCTCCTGGCCGCCGGTTGCTCGTCCGACGACGACGGCGACGGGCCCTGGAGCGGCAGGAGCGCGGAGTCCGGCCCCTCCGAGTCCGGGGCGTCCCCTTCGGGTGGAGCCTCGGGTGACGGCCCCGGGGCGCCGCCGGAGAAGGGCTCGGCCGAGGTCACCAGGACGCTCGCCACGGACCTGGAGTCGCCCTGGGGCCTGGCTCCGCTGCCCGGCGGCGATCTCCTGGTGTCCTCGCGCGACGAGGGCACGATCACCCGTGTCGACGGCGGGACCGGCAAGAAGACGAGGGTCGGCTCGGTCCCCGGGGTCGCGGCCGCGGGCGAGGGCGGTCTGATGGGCCTCGCGCTCTCCCCCACGTACGCCTCCGACCACCAGGTGTACGCGTACTTCACCACCGAGTCCGACAACCGCGTGGCCCGGATGCTGTACGACGAGAAGAAGCCCTCCGGACAGCAACTCGGCGCTCCCGACACGGTGTTCAAGGGCATCCCCAAGGGCGTGATCCACAACGGCGGCCGGATCGCCTTCGGGCCGGACAAGATGCTGTACGCGGGTACGGGCGAGACCGGTGAGACGGATCTCGCGCAGGACAAGAAGTCCCTCGGCGGCAAGATCCTCCGTCTGACCCCGGACGGCGAACCCGCCCCGGGCAACCCCTTCGGCGACTCCCCCGTGTACTCGTACGGCCACCGCAACGTCCAGGGCCTCGACTGGAGCGAGGACAAGCGCCTGTGGGCCGCGGAGTTCGGCCAGGACACCTGGGACGAACTGAACGAGATCGAGCCCGGCGGCAACTACGGCTGGCCGGAAGTCGAGGGCAAGGGCGACGGCGACTCGGGGGACTTCCGCGCCCCGGTCGCCCAGTGGAAGACCTCCGAGGCCTCCCCCAGCGGCGTCGCCTACGCCGAGGGCTCGGTGTGGATGGCGGGCCTGCGCGGCCAGCGCCTGTGGCGTGTCCCCGTGCGGGGCGTGGACGGCGAGCCGAGGACGGAGGCCTTCCTCACCGAGGAGCACGGCCGGCTGCGCACGGTGGTCGCCGCGGGTGGCGACAAGCTGTGGCTGGTCACGAACGAGACGGATTCCCGGGGGACGCCGGAGAAGGGCGACGACAAGATCCTGGAGGTACGAGTGAAGTAACGCTGCGCTGCGGCTGGCGGCTGGCGGCTGGCGGCTGGCGGCTAAACGTCGCCGTCTTCCGGATCGCCCCGATCGCCCCGACCACCCCGATCGTCCCGCTCCCCCGGGCTGTCCTTGCGGGGCGTGGCGTCGTCCGTGGTGCTCTGCCGGGGTACCCGGACGACGACTGTGCCGGAGGTGAGGTCTATCGGGCCGCGGCCCGGGTCGCCGTCGTCGACGTCGACCCTGGACAGTTCGAGGCGTTTGTTCTCGTCGTCCGTGTGTTTGCGCCCCGGCGCGAAGAGCTGCTCGAACACGTTGAACACTGCGCCTCCAAGGGCCGGACGGTGGGTCCTGCCCTTCCCAGCGTAAGCGAGCCCGCGGGGAGCTGTGAGCTCGGCCCAGCAAGAGCCGCAGCCGCGTCTGCCCGGTCCCTCAGCAGACGCGTCCGCGGCACGCCGCGCGCTGAGCGCGCAGTTCCCCGCGCCCCTACAGGGCACCCCCGCCACCAGGGGCGCGAGGAACGGCGCGACCAGCCACGTCCAAGCCGCAGACGCACCTGCCCAGCAGGCACACAGACGCGACTGCGGCCCTCCTCGGGCTGAGCGCGCCGTTCCCCACGCCCCTACAGGGCACCCCCGCCGCCAGGGGCGCGAGGAACGGCGCGACCAGCCACGTCCAAGCCGCAGACGCATCTGCCGAGTAAGCGCGCAGACGCGACTGCGGCCCTCCTCAGGCTGAGCGCGCCGTTCCCCGCGCCCCTACAGGGCACCCCCGCCGCCAGGGGCGCGAGGAACTGCGCGACCAGCCACAACCAACCCGCAGACGCACCTGCCCAGCAAGCACGCAGACGCGTCCGCGGCCTCTCGCGGGCTGAGCGCGCCGTTCCCCGCGCCCCTACTACGGGGCCCCGAAGAGTTGGAGGCGGTGTGCGAGGGCTGCGGCTTCGCCGCGGCTGGATACGCCTAGTTTGGCGAGGATGTTGGAGACGTGGACGCTCGCGGTCTTGGGGGAGATGAAGAGCTCCTCGGCGATCCGGCGATTGGTGCGACCCGCGGCGACCAACCGCAGGACATCCCGCTCCCGGGAGGTCAGACCAAGCGCCTCGGCGGGGTCGGCGGGCGCGGGCGGCGGCGCGCCGGTGAGGGAGAGCCGGGCCCGCCGGGCGAGCCGGGCGACGGCGTCGGCGAGCGGACGGGCACCCAGGTGCTCGGCGACGGAACCGGCCTGCCGGAGCAGCTCCGCGGCCCGGTCGCGGTCGACGTCACCCCCGCCGGACGCGTAGCCTGACGCGGAGCCCGACGCAGTCGCGAGCAGCGACTCGGCGAGCCGGTAGCGCACCCGGGCCAGGTCGTAGGGCCGCTCCAGGGGCCCGGCGGCGGTGAGGACCGCCAGCCAGTCCTCGGGGGTGGCACGGCCCTCGGCACGCAGGAGTTCGGCGCGGACCCAGAGTTCGTACGCCTGCCAGACGGGAACGTTCGCGGGCATCGCCTTGGCGGTGGAGCGGATGAGGTGCAGCGCGTCGGCGCGGCCGGGCTCGGCGACGGCCGGGCCGCGGGCGTCGGCCTCCGCGGTCGCGGCGGCGAGGAGCAGCGGCCAGCCGTAGCGCTGGGTGCCGGGCGGGAAGCCTTCGGCGACGGCCTGTTCCAGCTCGGCGCGGGCATCCAGGATGCGGCCCTCGTCCGCGGCGACACCGATGGCGACCCGGTGCAGCGGCAGTGAGTTCTGCGGTGTCGGATCGTGGGTCCCGAAGTGCTTGCGCGCCTCGGCGAGCCGCCCGCCCGCCTCGGCCGTGTCGCCGCGGGCGAGCGCCAGATGGGCCAGGCGCAGACAGGCACCGCCGCGCGGCTTGGCGCTCAGTCCGGCGCGGCGCGCCGACTCGGCGGCCTCCTGCCAGCGGCCGAGTACGTAGAGCGACTCGGCGTGGTTGGCCCACATCCAGGGCTCGGACTCGAGGAGTCCGTACCGCTGGGCGAGCCGGATGCCCTCGTCCAGGAGCTCGACGGCCTCACGGGAGCGCCCCGCGCCCTCGAGTACGGAGGGCAGGTTGACGTAGGTGCGGCCGATCTGTCCGATGCTGCCGCTCGCGACGACCTGCTCCCGGACGTCGAACAGCTCGGCGAAGCCGGCGTCGATGTCGCCCGCGTCGACCATCAGGCCGCCGAGGGTGAGGCGGGCGGTCAGTTCGATGTCGCGGGCGCCGACCATGCGCGCGTACTGAACGGCCTGTTCGGCGGCGGCGAAGGCCTCGGGCCCGGGCTCATGGAGCATCGACCAGCCGGCGACCACGGCGAGCACCTCGGCGTGCACGACGGACGGCGGCAGGCCGCGCACCAGGGCCTGGGCGGTGGCCAGCTCCTTCCAGCCGTCGCCGCGGGCGAGGCTCTGCACCAGCCGGGACCGCTGCACCCAGAACCAGGCGGCGCGCAGCGCGTCCGGCTCGTCGGGCTCGTCCTCCAGGAGCCGCAGCGCCCGCTTGGTGATCTTCAGGGCGCGTTCGCGCTCGCCGCAGAGCCGGCCGGCGACGGCGGCCTCCGCCATGAGGTCCAGATAGCGCAGCGGCGTGGTCTCGGGGTCGCAGCCGCAGGGCGGGTAGACCTCGGTGTAGTCGACCGGGCGCAGCTGGACGCGGACGTCGTCGGGGGCGCCGTCCCAGATCTCCATCGCGCGTTCCAACAGCCGCAGCTGCTCGGCGTAGGCGTGCCTGCGGCGGGCCTCGACGGAGGCGTTGAGGACGGCGGGCAGGGCCTTGGCGGCGTCGTGGGCGTGGTACCAGTAGCTGGCGAGGCGGGTGGCGCGCTGGTCGGGGGCGACGAGCGCGGGGTCGGCCTCCAGGGCGGTGGCGAAGCGGCGGTTGATGCGGGAGCGCTCGCCGGGCAGCAGGTCGTCGCCGACGGCCTCGCGGACCAGGGAGTGCCGGAAGCGGTAGCCGCCCCCGTCGCGCGAGGGGATCAGGATGTTGGCGCCGACGGCGTCCCGCAACGCGTCGAGCAGGTCGTCCTCGCTCAGTTGCGCGACCTGGGCGAGCAGGCCGTACTCGACGGTCGAGCCGCCCTCGGCGACGATGCGCGCCACCCGCTGGGCGTTCTCGGGCAGTTCCTCCACGCGTACGAGGAGCAGGTCGCGCAGCGAGTCGGTGAGGCCCGCGCAACTGCCGCTGTGCGAGGCGACGGCGAGTTCCTCGACGAAGAAGGCGTTGCCGTCGGAGCGCTCGAAGACGTCGTCCACCAGGGACGGCCGGGGCTCGGCCGCGAGGATGCCCGCCATCTGCCGGCCGACCTCGTCGCGGTTGAACCGGCCCACCTCGACGCGGCGGACCGTGCGCAGGCGGTCGAGTTCGGCGAGCAGGGGCCGCAGCGGGTGGCGGCGGTGGACGTCGTCGGCGCGGTAGGTGGCGAGGACGACGAGGCGGCCGCGGCGCAGGGTGCGGAAGAGGTACGACAGGAGGTGGCGGGTGGAGGCGTCGGCCCAGTGCAGGTCCTCGATGGCGAGGACGACGGTGTGGTCGGCGGCGGTCGCCTCCAGGAGGCGGGCGGTCAACTCGAAGAGGCGGGCCATGGCCTCCTCGTCGTGCCGGCCGCCGGTGTCGGGGCGCGGCGACCCGTCGCGCAGCTCGGGCAGCAGCCGGGCCAGCTCCTCCTCCTGGCCGGACGCGGCGGCGGCGAACTGCTCGGGCAGCTTCTGGCGCAGCGTGCGCAGGGCCGTCGAGAACGGGGCGAACGGCAGTCCGTCGGCGCCGATCTCCACACAGCCGCCGACGGCGACGATCGCGCCGCGGGCGCAGGCCCCGGCGGCGAACTCCTCGAGGAGGCGGGTCTTGCCGACGCCCGCCTCCCCGCCTATCAGCAGCGCCTGCGGCTCGCCGACCGGGCCCGCGGTGGGGGCTGCGGCGCGGGCGAGCGCGTCGTTGAGTGCGCCCAGTTCGTCGGCTCGGCCGACGAACACCGGGCTGACGGACCTGGTTTCCACGGTCGTGAGCATGGCACAGACCTGCGGCTTCACGGCAGCGCGTTTTCCGGCGGGCGAAACCGGGCCGGGCTCCTGGGCCGAGACCCGGGCCTGGTGACGGAGGTGGGCCGGGGCCGAGGCCCGGGCCAAAGCCCGGGCCGGGGCCGGGGCGCCGTCGGGTGGCGTACGCGGCAGACCCGACGGCCCACCCGATGGCACACTCGGCGACGGCCCCGGTGGCGGCCCCTGCGGCGACTCCGACGACACCCCCGCGGTCGTCATGCCGCGCGCGTGAAGCGGTCCGCGTCCCGCGGCGCGCTCACCCGCCCCCCGGCTTCGTGGCCGCCGTCGCGGCGGGAGGCACGGCGGGCCCGGCGGGCCTCCCGTACGAGGCGGTCGTGCTGGGCCTCCCGGGCCAGCTCGGCGGTGCGGATCTGGTGCAGTTCGTACTCGAACATGGTGTCCCCCTGGTGGACCGGTGGTGTGTTCCGCGGTCGCTCGCCGCGACCGTGCTCGCTTGCTGCGATGGGTCCACTGTCGTCCGTGAGGGGGGTGCGGCACATCGGGAGCCTGCCGCATCTCGGGGCGGGCGGGGGCCTTAGGGGTGGGGCCGCACCGCCTTAGGCCCCGGTCCTCAGGGTCTGAGGTGCCGGGGCCGGGGGCGGGGCCGGGGTCGGGGGCCTTAGGGTGCGGCGGTTTCCGTCAACTCGTCGACGGGAGCCCGAGCAGCAGGTCGGTGTACTTGGCGAGCGCGAGGACGAGACCGATCACGCCGAGCGCGACACCGCCCCACGCCACCGACTTGATCCACGGCGCCTGTACCCGCCGCGGGTCGCCGAACGCCGGGCGCAGCAGCACGCCGACGCCGACCACCAGCGCCGCGAGCGCGAAGAGTCCGCCGATCAGCGCGGTCGTCTTCCACGAGTCGCCGTACACCTGCTGGACCTGGTCGGCCACGCTCGCGCTCTGCGAGGTCTTGAGCTGGCCGATGAGCGACTCGCGCGCGGACGCGACGGTGCCGAGCCAGCCGCCGGAGAGACCGACGACGCCGAGGGCCGCGGCGACGACGGCACCGGCGCCCTGGCCGACCCCCGCGGACGCCGCCGCGGGCTCACCGAACGCCTCCTCCGCCTCACTGTCCTCCTCGGACACGCCGTCGGACTCGTCGTCGGACTCGTCGTACGCTGCTTCGCCCGCCGCGGCGTCGGCGGCGTCGGCGGCGTCGGCGGCGTCGGCGTCGGCTGTCCCCGCGGCTCCGTCGCCGCTCTTGGCGACCGCGGCGGCCGGGGGCCTCTCGGGGTCCTTGACGTCGGCCCCGGGGGCGCCGTCGGCGCCTGCCGCGGAAGTGTCCGCGGTCTCGTCAACTGCCTTGGTTCCCATGCCCCGCACCGTACGGACGGAGTCTGAGAACTCCCTTACCGCCACCGCCCCATTCTGAGAACCGCCTTAACGCGACTCCTGCGCTTCCTGCGCCTCCTGCTGCCCCTGCTGCTCCCGGGCCCCCTCCGCCTCCCGAGCGGCCCGAGCCGCCCGCCACTCCGGCGCGAGCACCGACCACACCTCCATGTCGTGCCGGATCCCCTGCCAGGGGAAGCTCTCCCGCAGCACCCCGTCCCGCACGAAGCCGAGCCGCTTCGCCAGGTTCTTGCTGCGTTCGTTGCGCGAGGACGCAAGCCACTCCACGCGGTGCATGCCGCGCCGGTCGACCGCCCAGTCGACGATGGCGCGCGTGGCGTTGGTGATCAGGCCGCGGCCCGCGGCGGACGGCTCGAGCCACACGCCGACCTCGCACGACTCGTTGACGGTGTCGAAGACGCGGAACAGCACCCCGCCCACCAGCGTGCCGTCGAGCCAGATCCCGTAGAAACGGCCGGTGTCCGCGGCCTGCCGTTCGGCGAAGCGCTGGAGGTGGGCCCGCGCCGACTCCAGGTCCGTGACCGCCACCGTGAACGGGACCCAGGGGCCCGCGTACTCGCGCGCCCGCTCCACATGGGCCAGGAGCTCCTCGGCCTGCCAGGGCTCGATCGGCCGCAACTCGGCCCCTTCTCCCACGGATATCGCGAACATCCCCGCTCCTCACGCGTTCCGGCACACCGGCGCGCCCTACCGCGCGCCCCCGTGCCGCTCGACGGTCACATCGGCAGGCGCGAGGGTTCGTCCTGCCGATCGCGCCGTCCGGGGATCCTCGCACGCGGCCGGGTTTCTGGCACCTCGATACTGATGCGCGGCAGCCAACGCTCCAGGCGCTTGGGCAGCCACCAGTTGGCGCCGCCGAGCAGATGCATCAGGGCCGGGACCAGGAGCGTACGCAGGACGAAGGCGTCGAGGGCCACGGCCGCCGCGAGGGCGATGCCGAACATGGCGATCACCCGGTCCCCGCTGAGCACGAACGCGAGGAAGACCGAAATCATGATCACGGCCGCGGAGTTGATGACGCGGCTGGTCTCGGCGAGGCCCACCCGGACCGCGACGCGGTTGTCACCGGTCTCCAGCCACTCCTCGTACATCCGGCTGACCAGGAACACCTGGTAGTCCATGGACAGGCCGAAGAGGACCGACACCATGATCACAGGAAGGAAGGGCTCGATCGGGCCCGCCCTGCCGAGCCCCATCAGCTCGCTCCCCCAGCCCCACTGGAACACCGCGACGACCACCCCGAACGACGCGGCCACGGCCGCCACGTTCATCACGGCCGCCTTGAGCGGGATCCCGACGGAGCGGAACGCGAGCAGCAGCAGGACACAGCCGAGGCCGATCACGACGCCGACGAACAGCGGGAGTTTGCCGACGATGACCTCCGCGAAGTCGTCGTAGCCGGCGGTCACACCGCCCACGTGCACATCGAGCGAGGTGCCGGTCTCGGCCCGGGGCAGCACGTCGGAGCGCAGCCGGTCGACGAGGTCGCTGGTCCGCTGGGACTGCGGCGCCGAGTCCGGGACGACGGTGAGGAAGGCCGCGCCGTCGCCGCCCGCGTACGCCACGGGGCTCACCGAGTCGACACCCGGTGTGGACTTCAGGGTGGCGCCGAGGTTGTCGAGGGCGAGGCGGTCCCCGGCCCCGTTGATCTCGCTGACCAGGGTGAGGGGGCCGTTCACGCCGGGGCCGAAGCCGTCGGCGAGGAGGTCGTAGGCCTGCCGGGTGGTGGCGGCGGACGGGTTGTTGCCCTGGTCGGAGGTGCCGAGGTGCAGCGAGAAGGTGGGCACGGCGAGCAGCGCGATCACGGTGACGGCGACCCCGCCGAGCGCCTTCGGATGCCGCTCGACGAACGCCGACCAGCGGGCCGCGAGACCGGTGGGCACCTCGGGTCCGGGGCCGCGCTCGGCGAGCCTGCGCCGCTCGCGGCGGCTGAGGGCGCGCGGGCCGATGAAGGAGAGCAGCGCCGGGAGCAGCGTCACGGACGCGGCGACGGTCAGGACCACGGTGAGCGAGGCCGCGATGGCGACGCCGTTGAGGAAGCTCAGGCGCAGGATCAGCATGCCGAGCAGGGCGATGCACACGGTGGCGCCCGCGAAGACCACGGCTCGGCCGGTGGTGGCGACGGCCCGCTCGGCCGCCTCGGCCACCGGCAGACCGCGTTTGAGGCCCTTGCGGTGCCGGGTCACTATGAACAGGGCGTAGTCGATGCCGACGCCGAGCCCGATGAGGGTGCCGAGCATCGGGGCGAAGTCCGCGACCGTCATGACGTGCCCGAGCAGCACGATGCCCGCGTACGCCGTGCCGACGGAGACGACCGCCGTCGCGATGGGCAGGAGCGAGGCGGCCAGGGAGCCGAAGGCGAGGAAGAGGACGACCGCGGCGACGGCCACGCCGACGATCTCGGCGGTCTTGGCGCTCTTGGACTCGGTCAGACCGATCGCGCCGCCGCCGAGCTCGACGTCGAGGCCGTCGGCCGCGGCGGACCTCGCGGTGTCGACGAGGGCCTTGGCCTGCGCCGGTTCGATGGAGTCGAGCTGTTCGCGGAAGGTGACGGTGGCGTAGGCGGTGCGGCCGTCCGCGCTGATCCGGGCGGCGCCCCCGGCGCCCCCGGTGCCGTCCGCGCCCCCGTCCGCGTAGGGGCTGGCGACGGAGGCGATTCCGGGCAGCTCGGCGATCCGGTCGAGGGTCTCGGTCATGGTCTGCTCGACGGCCGCGGCGCGCACCGACTGGTCCGCGCCGGTGTGCCAGACGACGAGGTCGCCGTCCCCGCCGAGGTCGGGGAAGGCGTCGGCGAGGAGCCGGGACGCGCGGTCGGACTCCGTACCCGGAACCTCGTAGTTGTTCGAGTACGCGGAGCCGACAGCGGCGGCCGCGGCGGCGGTGGAGCCGAGGGCGAGGAGCCAGAGCAGTACGGCGAGAAGGCGGTGCCGGACGCACCACCGGGCTAGTGCTGCCACGAACTGGCTCCCTGGGTGATCGCGGATCTTCAGTGGGGTCGCCGTGACCCCCACTGAAGATCTTCGCTTATGCCGCGATCTTCACCGAAGTGGACATGACCCATGCGCAGACACTTTGACACCACTCGGAGATCCTTGGTCCGTTTCGTGGCATTGCTCACAAGGTCACAAGGCGTGTCGCGCGCGCCGGGGGATCAGCCCGTCAGCCCGAGACGCTCGCGCGCCCGTTCTCGATGTGTCCCATCAGACGGCGCCGGAAGCCCGTGTCGCCCTCGGCGGTCACCTCGACGTCGTACCAGCCGCGCTCGTCACCGGTCGCCCAGGCGATGGTGCGGCTGCTGCCCGCCTTGATCCGTACCGTGCGGGTCCGCCGCCGTACGTCCGACTCCTCCACGTAGCCGAGCGGCCGGACCGTGAAGACCAGCGGCGCCTTGCCCCGGTTGGCCAGTGTGAGGTGGATCTCGCGCCGGGTGATCGCCGAGGAGAGGGCGGCAGCGCCTTCCCGCTGTCCCGCGAACTCGCGGCGGAACCCGTTCGGCCCGGTGACGGTGAAGTGGTAGGCGTCGCTCCCGGGCAGGGCCCAGGAGCCCTCGTGCGCCACGTCCTGGTGCTGCGGTACGGGGAACTCCGCCGCGTACGGGTACAGCGCGAAGTGCGCGCTGCGTCGGCCGCCGTTGCGAAGGCGCACCTTCAGGGTGCCGTCCTTGGCGCGCTTGAGGTCGGCGTCCGGCTGGTACGGCAGCGGGCGCGCCCGGCGCAGGCCGGGCTCCTGGACCGGCATCGTCTGCTTCTCCGGCGGCTTCGGCCGCCAGCGCCCGGAGAACACGGGGATCTCGCCGGGCTGCTCCACCTCCGGCTGGCGGTAGCCGCGGTGGAAGTCGAAGGCGCTGGTGAGGTCGCCGGCGACGGTGCGCCGCCAGTCACCGATGTTGGGCTCGCGCACGCCCGTCCACTTCTCCAGGAAGCGCACGACGGAGGTGTGGTCGAAGACCTCGGAGCACACATAGCCGCCGACGGTCCACGGCGACACGACGAGCATCGGCACCCGGGCGCCGAGTCCGGTCGGCCGGCCCTCCCAGTACTCCTCCTGGTTGCCCGCCGCGGGCACGGGCGGCGGCACGTGGTCGAAGAAGCCGTCGTTCTCGTCGTAGTTGATGAAGACGGCGGTACGCCGCCACACCTCGGGGTGCGAGGCGAGCGCGTCGAGGATCTTGTACACGATGGTGGCGCTGTGGATGGGCGAGGACACCGAGGGGTGCTCGGAGTCCAGGGCGGAGGGCACCAGGTAGCTGACCCGGGGGAGCTTTCCGTCCGCGACGTCGGCGGCGAAGGTCTCGGCCAGCCTGCCGGTGGGCACCCGGCGAAGGCCCCGCTCGAACAGGGACCGCTCGCGCCTGCTCAGCGTCTTGACGCCGTTGTCGAGGGCGGCGAGCAGCCTGCCCCGCTCCGCCTCGTCCTTGGCGTCGCGGACCTTGGCGTAGAAGGCCTCCATGTAGGTGTGGCCGGTCCCCGCGAGGGCCTTGCGCGCGATCGCCTTGAAGGTGGTGAAGAACTCGATCTGGTTGTCGGTGAAGTTCTCCCACTCGGTGTACGTCTGCCAGCTCACCCCGGCCTTCTCCAGGCGCTCCGCGTAGGTGCTCCAGCCGTACCCGGGGTGTCTGCCCTCGTCGTACGCGTCGTTGCCGACGGCCCGCTTGCCGTTCGCCTCGAAGCCGGTCTTACCGCTCCACAGGTGGTTGCGGTTGGGGCTGGTGGAGGTGTGGATGGAGGAGTGGTAGGCGTCGCAGACGGTGAAGGTGTCGGCGAGCTCGTAGTGCAGCGGGATGTCCTTGCGCGTGTAGTACGCCATCGTGGCGGCGGTCTTGGCGGTGACCCAGCCGTCCATCCAGCCGTCGCGCCAGGCTTTGGCGCCGCCGCTCCAGGAGTGGTCGAGGTCGCCGATGTACTGGAGGTCCTTCTGCTGGGCGGCGGCGGCCTCGCGGATCGGGAAGGGCAGCACGGTGCTCGGCCCGGCGGGCTGCTCGAAGACGCTCCTGCCGCCGGGCAGTCGCAGGGCGTTGCGGTCGGAGAAGCCGCGCACGCCGCGCAGGGACCCGAAGTAGTGGTCGAAGGACCGGTTCTCCTGCATCAGGATCACCACGTGCTCGATCGCGCCGAGCCCGCCCTTCGGCGGTGTCTTCGCGAGCGCCTCCTGGAGGGAGGGGGGCAGGAAGGACCCCACCGCGGCGGTCCCGAGAGCGCCACCGCCCACCGCCATCATCCGCCTGCGCGATATCTCCGCCACGCCCAACCTCCAGTCGACACCCAATGGTTGTCCATTGACCCATTGGCTTCTTGAGCTGGGACGGTAGTGACTTCCGATGGCACGGGGAAGGCCAAGGACCGAAGTCGCGGTGAACGCCTTCCGCTTGCGCGAGAGGGGCCCCGCGACACGGAGGTCGCGGGGCCCCTCTCGGGTGCGCCGTCGCTACGGAGAAGCTCCGGTGCGGCTGCGGACGTCAGCCCTCGACGCCCAGCTGCTGAAGGATCAGCTCCTTGACGCGGGCCGCGTCGGCCTGGCCGCGGGTGGCCTTCATGACGGCGCCCACCAGCGCGCCGACCGCCGCCACCTTGCCGCCGCGGATCTTGTCCGCGATGGCCGGGTTGCCCGCGATGGCCTCCTCGACGGCGGTGGTCAGCGCACCCTCGTCGGAGACGACCTTCAGGCCGCGCTTCTCGACGACCTCGTCGGGCGTGCCCTCGCCCTTGAGGACGCCGTCGATGACCTGGCGGGCCAGCTTGTCGTTCAGCTCACCGGCGGCGACGAGCGCCGAGACGCGCGCCACGTGCTCCGGCGTGATCGGCAGCGAACCGAGGTCCACGCCCTGCTCGTTGGCGTTGCGGGCCAGCTCGCCCATCCACCACTTGCGGGCGGACACGGCGTCCGCGCCCGCGTTGATGGTGGCGACGATCGGGCCGATCGCACCGGCGTTGAGGATCGACTGCATGTCGTGGGCGGAGACGCCCCACTCCTCGCGCAGCCGGTTGCGCTGGGTCAGCGGCAGCTCGGGCAGCTCTGCGCGCAGGGCCTCGACCCACTCGCGGGACGGGGCGACCGGGACCAGGTCGGGCTCGGGGAAGTAGCGGTAGTCCTCCGCCTCCTCCTTGACCCGGCCCGAGGTGGTGGAGCCGTCGTCCTCGTGGAAGTGCCTGGTCTCCTGCACGATCGTGCCGCCGGCGTCGAGAACCGCGGCGTGCCGCTGGATCTCGAAGCGGGCGGCGCGCTCCACCGAACGCAGCGAGTTGACGTTCTTCGTCTCGGAGCGCGTGCCGAACTTCTCCCGGCCGTGCGGGCGCAGCGACAGGTTCACGTCGCAGCGCATCTGGCCCTGCTCCATGCGGGCCTCGGACACGCCGAGCGCCCTGATGAGCTCGCGCAGCTCGGCGACGTAGGCCTTGGCGACCTCGGGGGCGCGCGCACCGGCACCGACGATCGGCTTGGTGACGATCTCGATGAGCGGGATGCCCGCGCGGTTGTAGTCGAGCAGGGAGTGCGAGGCGCCGTGGATACGTCCGGTGGCGCCGCCGACGTGCGTCGACTTGCCGGTGTCCTCCTCCATGTGGGCGCGCTCGATCTCCACGCGGAAGACCTCGCCGTCCTCCAGCTGGACGTCCAGATAGCCGTTGAAGGCGATCGGCTCGTCGTACTGGGAGGTCTGGAAGTTCTTCGGCATGTCCGGATAGAAGTAGTTCTTCCGGGCGAAACGGCACCACTCGGCGATCTCGCAGTGCAGCGCGAGACCGATCTTGATGGCGGATTCCACGCCGACCTCGTTGACGACCGGCAGGGCGCCGGGCAGGCCGAGGCAGGTGGGGCAGGTCTGCGTGTTGGCGTCCGCGCCGAGCGCGGTCGAGCAGCCGCAGAACATCTTCGTCTTGGTGCCGAGCTCGACATGGACCTCGAGGCCCATGACCGGGTCGTACGTCGCGAGCGCGTCCTCGTACGGCACCAGATCGGGGGTGGTCGTGACAGTCACGGTGTTGGAACTTCCCTCTCAGCCGAGCAGAACGTCGTCGTCGCCGATGCGCTTCAGCTCACGCACCAGGATGGCGATGCCGGTGACGATGGCGGCGGCGGAGACGACCGCGTCGACGAGCTGGAGCGTGTCGCGCTCGGAGCGGGCCTTCCTGACCTGCTTGAGCGTGCTGAGCGCGCCGAACGCGGTGGTGCCGATGGACAGATACGTGCCGGTCCTGGACTTCCTGAAGCCCTTGGCCTTGGACAGTGCCTTGTTGCTCACAGCGACGGTGCCTCCTCATGCAGCGGGTGGCCCCACTTTTCCACGAAGGCGGCCTCGACGGCCGCACCCACCCGGTAGAGGCGCTCGTCCTTCATGGCGGGGGCGATGATCTGGAGCCCGACGGGCAGACCGTCCTCCGGCGCGAGGCCGCAGGGCAGCGACATGGCGGCGTTGCCCGCGAGGTTGGTCGGGATGGTGCACAGGTCCGCCAGGTACATCGCCATCGGGTCGTCGGCGCGCTCGCCGATCGGGAAGGCGGTGGTGGGCGTCGTCGGCGAGACGATCACGTCGACCTGCTCGAAGGCCTTCTCGAAGTCCCGGGTGATGAGGGTGCGGACCTTCTGGGCACTGCCGTAGTACGCGTCGTAGTAGCCGGAGCTGAGTGCGTACGTACCGAGCATGACGCGCCGCTTGACCTCGTCGCCGAAACCGGCCTCGCGGGTGAGCGCGGTGACGTCCTCGGCGGACTTCGTGCCGTCGTCACCGACGCGCAGGCCGTAGCGCATGGCGTCGAACCGGGCGAGGTTCGAGGAGCACTCGGAGGGCGCGATCAGGTAGTACGCCGAGAGGGCCAGGTCGAAGGAGGGGCAGTCCAGCTCGACGATCTCCGCGCCGAGGCCCTTCAGGAGCTCCACCGACTCGTCGAAGCGCTGCACGACACCGGCCTGGTAGCCCTCGCCGCGGAACTGCTTGACGACACCGACGCGCATCCCGGCGACCGAGCCGTTGCGGGCGGCCTCCACGACCGGCGGCACCGGGGCGTCCACGGACGTCGAGTCCAGCGGGTCGTGCCCGGCGATGACCTCGTGCAGCAGGGCCGCGTCGAGGACGCTGCGGGCGCAGGGCCCGCCCTGGTCCAGGGAGGAGGAGAACGCCACCATGCCGTAGCGCGAGACGCCGCCGTACGTCGGCTTGACGCCGACCGTGCCGGTGACGGCCGCGGGCTGGCGGATGGAGCCGCCGGTGTCCGTGCCGATGGCGAGCGGGGCCTCGTACGCGGCGAGCGCGGCGGACGAACCGCCGCCGGAGCCGCCGGGGATCCGGGTCAGGTCCCAGGGGTTGCCCGTGGGTCCGTAGGCGCTGTTCTCGGTGCTCGACCCCATGGCGAACTCGTCCATGTTGGTCTTGCCGAGGATGACCACGTCGGCGGCCTTCAGGCGCTTGGTGACCGTCGCGTCGTAGGGCGGGATCCAGCCCTCGAGGATCTTGGACCCGACCGTGGTCGGGACGCCCTCGGTGGTGAAGATGTCCTTCAGGGCGAGCGGGACACCCGCGAGCGGGCCGAGCTTCTCGCCCCGCGCGCGCTTGTCGTCGACGGCGCGGGCCTGCGCGAGCGCGCCCTCACGGTCGACGTGCAGGAAGGCGTGCACCTTCTCGTCGACGGCGTCGATCCGGGCCAGATGGGCCTCGGTGACCTCCACGGCCGTCAGCTCGCCGGCGGCGATCCTCGCGGCGATCTCGGCCGCGCCCAGCTTGATGATGTTGCTGTCCGTCATGACTTGTTAGTCCTCCCCCAGGATCTGCGGCACCTTGAAACGCTGCTGCTCCTGGGCCGGGGCTCCGGAGAGCGCCTGCTCGGGGGTGAGCGACGGACGGACCTCGTCCGCGCGCATGACGTTCGTCAGCGGCAGCGGGTGGGAGGTCGGCGGTACGTCTTGGTCGGCGACCTCGGAGACGCGGGCGACCGCGCCGATGATGTCGTCGAGCTGACCGGAGAAGTGATCGAGCTCCTCCTCCTTCAGCTCCAGACGTGCAAGGCGGGCGAGGTGTGCGACCTCCTCGCGCGTGATGCCAGGCATGCAGCGATCCTCAGGGGTGAGTGTGATGGGTTCACCCCCAATCCTATGGGGCGGTCCGCACTGCCCGCGCCCGACTTCCTCGCGGGGCGGGGCGGGGGCGGTCCGTGACCGCGCGGGACGGTGCCCGCGGGCTACGGGATCGCGCGGCTCGGGGAGGAGGGGGCCGGGTCGGGGGGCTGCGGACCGGAGGCGTCCTCGGGCGGGTTCACGGTCCTGTGCCAGCCGCGTTCACCGCGCGTGCGCAGCCACGCCGTCATCTCGTTCGGCGGCATCGCGGCGGCGACCAGCCAGCCCTGGACCGCGTCGCAGCCCATGTCCCGCAGGCGCTCCCAGGTCTCGTCGTCCTCGACGCCCTCGGCGACCACGAGCAGGCCGAGGGAGTGCGCGAGGTCGACCGTACAGCGCACGATCTCGGCGTCCTCGTTGTCGACGGCGAGCCGGGCCACGAACGACCGGTCGATCTTCAGCTCGCTGACGGGCAGACGGCGCAGGTGGACCAGCGAGGAGTAGCCGGTGCCGAAGTCGTCGAGGGACATCTTCACGCCGTGCCCGGTCAGTCCGGCGAGGGTGTCGGCGGCGCGCTGCGGGTCCTCCAGGAGGACGTGCTCCGTTATCTCCAGCTGGAGCGCGCCCGGGGGCACCCCGTGGCGGGCGAGCCGCGCGGCGACGGATCCCGCGAAACCGGGGGTGTGCACGTCGCGCGGCGACACGTTCACCGCGACCGGCACGTACAGGCCCTGCGCACGCCACCTCGCGACCTGGGCGAGGGCGGACTCCAGGACGTACTCCGTGAGGTGCGGCATGAGCCCGGACGACTCGGCGATGGCGATGAACTCGTCCGGCGGCACCTTGCCGCGCTCGGGGTGCACCCAGCGCACGAGCGCCTCCAGGCCGGCCACGTGCCCGTCGAAGCGGACCTTCGGCTGGTAGTGCAGCTCCACGTCGCCGGCGTCCAGGGCGCGGCGCAGATCGCCGAGGAGGCCGAGCCGGTCGGGGGTGTTGGAGTCCCGCTTGGACTCGTACACCTCGACGCCCGTACGGTCCCGCTTGGCCTGGTACATCGCCACGTCCGCGCGGCGCAGCAGCCCTTCGGCGTCCAGGGCGTGGTCGGGGAAGACGGCGAGTCCGGCGCTGGCCTCCAGGACGAGGGTGAGGCCGTCCAGGTCGAGGGGCGAGCCGAGGGCGGCGACCAGGGAGCGGGCGACGCGCGTGGCCGACGTCGTGGAGTCCGCGACCGGGAGCAGCACCGCGAACTCGTCGCCGCCGAGCCGGGCCGCCTCCGCGCCGCGCGGCAGCGCGAGCCGCAGCCGGTCGGCGATCTGAAGGAGCAGCCTGTCACCCGCGAGGTGGCCGAGGGTGTCGTTGACCGAACGGAAACGGTCCATGTCGATCAGCATCAGGGCCGAGCGCGCACCGATGCGTTCCGCGTCGTCGAGGGCCGCCCAGGTGCGCTCAAGGAGCCACTGCCGGTTGGGCAGTCCGGTCAGCGGGTCGCGCAGCTGCTCCTCGGCTCGGGCCCGTGCGATCCACAGCGTGGAGTCGAGGGCGACGAGCGGGATGGTGAACAGCGGCAGGAGCAGCGGCAGCGACATCGCGACCACGCAGATCAGCGGGGCGATGCCGAGCAGGGCCACGCCGAGCAGGCTCTGCCGGACCAGGGCGGTCCTGGTGACCGTGGGCAGGGCGCCGGTGCGCGGGGCGTGCACGTACCAGAGCAGGACCCGGGTGACGGCGAGGTACGCGACCGCGACCAGGGCGACCTCGGGCGCCGTGTAGAGGTCCCAGCTCTCCGGGTTCCAGGGGGAGTCGGCGGACGGCGCGGTGCCGAACGCGGCCATCGTGAGGGCGCCCGCGCCGATGCCGAGGATGTCCACGGCACCGTGCAGCACTCCCTGTCGCCAGCGGTGGCGGCGGGCGACGCCCACCAGGACGACGACGGTGAGGCTGACCATGCCCGCGGGCATCCAGCCGTACAGGAGCAGGACCGCCACGGTCAGCGCGCCGCCGGAGCCGGTGCCGCCCCACCAGCGGTCGCGGCCGAGCGCGACGAGGTGGCCGACGATGAGGCCCGTCAGGATGGCCAGGGACCAGCCGACCGTGCCGGAGGGGAAGAGCGCGTGGCCGCCGGTGAAGGCGTGGAAGAAGCCCGTGCCGAGGACGACCGCGGCCGCCGCGACGACGGCCGTCGGCAGCAGCTGCCAGCTTCCGCGGCCGCCCTCGTCGTCCCCGCCGTCCAGGCCGCCGCCGTCCAGGCCCGGGGCCCGCGGGTCCGCGCCCCGAGCGTCCGCCGCCCTGGCCCCACGCCACAGCCCGCGGCGCGCTCCGCCGCCCGAGACCTCCGCCGCCACACCGTCGCGCGCCGCACCCCGGCCCACCGCACCGCCCCCGGCACCCGTCTGCGCCACGCCTCGGGCCGCCAGGCCGTCCCCGGCGCCTGTCTGCGCCACGCCCCAGTCCACCGCGCCGTCCCCGACACCCGTCTGTGCTGTGCCCCGGCCCACCGCACCGCCCCCGGCACCCGTCTGCGCCGTGCCTCGCGCCGCCACGCCGTCCCCGGCACCGGTCCGCGCTGCACCCCGGTCCACCGCGCTGTCCCCGACACCCGTACGCGCCGTACCTCCGGCCGCCACGCCGTCCCCGGCACCGGTCCTTGCCGTATTGCGGGCCGTCACGCCGTCCCCGGCGCCCGCCTGTGCCGCGCCCCAGTCCACCGCGCCGTCCCCGACACCCGTCTGTGCCGCGCCCCGGCCCACCGCACCGCCCCCGGCACCCGTCTGCGCCATACCCCGGGCCGCCACGCCGTCCCCGGCACCGGTCCGCGCTGCACCCCGGTCCACCGCGCTGTCCCCGACACCCGTCCGCGCCGTACCTCCGGCCGCCACGCCGTCCCCGGCGCCCGTCTGTGCCGCGCCCCAGTCCACCGCGCCGTCCCCAGCGCCGGTCACCACACCCCGCACGCCTGTGGCGTCCTCACCTCCGGCGAAGCCGCCGTCGCCCTGCACCGCGCCCCGGCCGGGCACCGCGTCCCCGCCACCGGACGTGACGGTCCGGGCAGCGGCGGGGCCCGTCCCGCCGTCAGCCGCGCCGTGCCGGACGCCGCCCGTGCCGGACGAACCTGGCCCGCCTGCGGCCGCCGCACCGTTGACCGCGCCGACGACCGCGCCCGTCGTCGTCCCGGTGGCCGTGCCGACCGCCATCCCGTTCACTGTTCCCGTCACCACGGCGGTGGCCGATTCGGCGGGCGCACCGGCCACCGTTCCCCCGGCCGTCCCGGCCGACGACGTGACCGCCCCGGTCACCGCACCCACTAAAGCTGCCGCACCGGTCGCAGACGCCGTGCCGCCTGCGGACGCCGTACCCACCAGAGGTGCCGCATTGCTCACGGACGCCGCACCCACAGGTCCCGCACCGCCCGCGTCGGGGGCTTCGCCGGGCGCGGGGCACGGCGCGGTGTCCGCGTTCGCGGGTCGCACGGTCGCCGTCGTGTCAACTGTCCCGTTCGGTAAGGCCGATGCGGCGACCGGCCGCGCGGCGCTGTCCGTCTCGTCCTTGCCCGGCCACGGCGCACCGCGCCCGCCCGGGCCCCGTCGTTCCTCTTCGGCACTCGCCGTCACGCCAGCCTCCGCCGGGACCACCGTTTCGCGACATCCGGTTCCCCGCACGGGCACGCGTCGTCCGCCCGGCTCCGGTCCCTCACCAAGAGCCTTACCCCGCGGAGCCGTTGCTTCCCCCTGTAC
The DNA here is from genome assembly GCF_044328435.1 of Streptomyces sp. NPDC017940. Classification (NCBI taxonomy): domain Bacteria; kingdom Bacillati; phylum Actinomycetota; class Actinomycetes; order Kitasatosporales; family Streptomycetaceae; genus Streptomyces; species Streptomyces sp. NPDC017940. The sequence goes on from NZ_JBIRHJ010000010.1 coordinate 123,914, forward strand.
GACGTCATCGGGGCCGGAAACGGCCGCCCCACCCGCCCAGAGGCCCTCGTTCAGGCCAACGCCCGAGGTCCAAGCGCGCTCACGGGGCCGGAGCTCGGGCGTCCCACCGGCCGGTGCGACCCGCGCGTCCCCGGGGTCGCGCACCGTGCCGCCCGCGCGGCCCCGCCGTCCGCCGAGCAGGCGACGCAGGCGCGACCGCAGCCATGAGTCCGGGGCGACGCTCTCGGTCGGTTCCATTCCCGTCCCTCTCACAGCCGGCGATGCCCACGCCACGCGGCGGCACGCGGACTTGAAGATCCTTGGACAGCCACGTCCGCAGCCTTCCCCGGCTCTCGGCAAGCAGGGGCTACCCCATCCGCAGCGGGGCACGGCAGGCGCACACCTCAACAGTAGGCCGCAGAGGGCTTCCACGGGCAGCGGTCGCCGACGGTTGCCCGAATGCGCCCCGGCCACCCGTATGCATCTGATATGCGCTGAACGGGTGGCCTTCAACCGCTATTCTTCGGTCGTAAGTGCGACCTCCCGAGCGGCTTCAGCCCCTTGTTCGAGCAGGACCGCGAAGCCGTCCTCATCGAGCACGGGAACCTTCACTTGCACGGCCTTGTCGTATTTCGAACCGGGGTTGTCACCCACTACGACGAATCCCGTCTTCTTCGAGACGGAACCGGTGACTTTCGCTCCGCGGCTCTGCAACGCCTCTTTGGCGCCGTCCCGCGTGTGGTTCTGGAGCGTGCCCGTGACGACGACGGTGAGGCCCTCCAGGGGACGGGGACCCTCGTCCTCTCCCCCTCCGGCCTCCTCCATCCGCACACCGGCGGCACGCCACTTGCGGATGATCTCCTGGTGCCAGTCCTCGGCGAACCACTCCTTGAGGGACTTCGCGACGATCTCACCGACGCCGTCGGTGTTCGACAGCTCCTTCTCCGTGGCCTGTTCGATGCGGTCGAGGGAGCGGAATTCGCGGGCGAGCGCCTCGGCCGCGACGGGACCCACATGGCGGATGGACAGACCGGTGAGGACGCGGGCGAGCGGGCGCTCCTTGGCCGCGGCGATGTTCTCCAGCATGGCGAGGGTGTTCTTCTTCGGCTCGCCCTTCTGGTTGGCGAAGAAGAAGACCACCTTTTCCTCGCCGGTCTTCGGATCGCGCTTGGGCAGGCCCGAGTTCTGGTCGAGGACGTAGGACTTGATGGGGAGGAGGTCCTCCACCTTCAGGTCGAAGATGTCGCCCTCGTCGGCGATGGGCGGCGTGGCGGGCTCCAGCGGCGCGGTGAGGGCGGCGGCGGCCACATAGCCGAAGTTCTCGATGTCCAGGCATTTACGGCCCGCCAGATAGAACAGGCGCTCGCGCAGCTGTGCGGGGCAGGTCTGTCCGTTCGGGCAGCGGAGGTCGATGTCGCCCTCCTTCATGGCCCGCAGCGCCGTGCCGCACTCGGGGCACTCGGTGGGCATCTCGAAGTCGCGCTCGCTGCCGTCGCGCAGGTCGACGACGGGGCCGAGGATCTCGGGGATGACGTCGCCCGCCTTGCGCAGCACGACCGTGTCACCGATGAGGACGCCCTTGGCCTTGACCACCTCCTGGTTGTGCAGCGTGGCGAACTCGACCTCCGAGCCGGCGACGGTGACGGGCTCCACCACGGCGTACGGAGTGACGCGGCCGGTGCGGCCGACGCCGACCCTGATGTCGACGAGCTTGGTGTTGACCTCCTCCGGCGCGTACTTCCACGCGATGGCCCAGCGGGGGGCGCGTGAGGTGGAGCCGAGGCGGCCCTGGAGGGGGATCTCGTCGAGCTTGACGACGACGCCGTCGATCTCGTGCTCCACGGAGTGGCGGTTCTCGCCGTAGTGGGTGATGAACGCGCGGACGCCGTCGAGGCCGTCGACCACCTTGTTGTGCTTGGCGGTGGGTAGGCCCCACTCGCGCAGCAGGTCGTACGCGTGCGACAGGCAGTCGATGTCGAGGCCCCTGCGGGCGCCGATGCCGTGCACCACCATGTGCAGGGGGCGGGTGGCCGTGATCCGCGGGTCCTTCTGGCGCAGGGAGCCCGCCGCGGCGTTGCGCGGGTTGGCGAAGGGCTTGTCGCCCGCCTCCACCAGGCGGGCGTTGAGCCCCTCGAACTTCTCCATCGGGAAGAAGACCTCGCCGCGGATCTCCACGAGCTCCGGGACGCGGTCGCCGCGCAGGCGCTCGGGGATGTCCGCGATCGTCCGGACGTTGGGCGTGATGTCCTCGCCCGTGCGGCCGTCGCCGCGGGTCGCCGCGCGGGTCAGCCTGCCGTTCTCGTACGTCAGGTTGACCGCGAGGCCGTCGATCTTCAGCTCGCACAGGAAGTGGTGCTCGCCGGTGCCGACCTCCTTGGCCACGCGCTCGGCCCAGGCGGCTAGCTCCTCGTCGTCGAAGGCGTTGTCGAGGGAGAGCATCCGCTCGCGGTGCTCGACGGAGGTGAATTCCGTCTCGTACGCCCCCGCCACCTTCTGGGTCGGGGAGTCCGGTGTGCGCAGCTCCGCATACCGCTCCTCCAGGGCCTCCAGCGAGCGCAGCAGCTTGTCGAACTCGGCGTCGCTGACGACCGGCTGGTCCTTCACGTAGTACCGGAAGCGGTGCTCCTCGATCTGCTCGGCCAGCCGGGCGTGCTCGTCGCGTGCCTCGGCGGGCACCGTGCCTTCCTGTTCGACAGCCACCGTCTCGTCCTCCCGTTGCCTTCAGACCCGTTACTCAGGGTTGTCCGCGAGTGATCTCGCCGCCCGGACGCAGTGGGCGAGCGCCGCGCGGGCGTACACCGGCGACGCGCCCGCGAGACCGCACGACGGGGTGATCGTGACCGACTCCGCGAGTGTCCCCGGATCCAGCCCCAACCTGCGCCACAACGTCCTGACACCCATGACGCTACCGGCAGGGTCTGACAATGGGCCCGCCGTGCCCGGCACGACACCGGCGAACAGCTTCGTGCCCGCCTCGACGGCCTCACCGATCACCTCGTCGTCACGCTCTGTGAGTAGCGCGAAGTCGAACGACACGGCGTCCGCGCCTGCCCGGCGCAGCAGCGCGAAGGGGACGTCGGGTGCGCAGGAGTGGACGGCGACCGGTCCTTCGTGGACGGCCAGGACGTCCCGCAGCGCGCTCTCGACCAGCTGGCGGTCCACGGCGCGGTGCGTGCGGTACTGGCTCGCGGTCCTGATCCGTCCGCGCAGCACGGCGGTGAGCGAGGGCTCGTCGAGCTGGAGGACGAGCTGGGCGCCCGGTACCCGCCGAGCGACGTCGGCGAGGTGGGCGCGCAGCCCTTCGGCGAGCGATCCGGCCAGGTCGCGGCAGGCGCCGGGGTCCGAGAGCGCGGCCTCGCCGTTGCGCAGTTCGAGGGCGGCCGCGAGCGTCCAGGGGCCGACGGCCTGGACCTTGAGCGGGCCCTCGTACCCCTGGGTGAACTCCTCCAGGGCGTCGAGGTCCTCGCCGAGCCAGGACGCCGCGCGGCGCGTGTCGCGGCCAGGGCGGTCGCCGATGCGCCAGCCGCTCGGCTCCACGCGCGCGTACACCTCGACGAGCAGCCCCGCGGTGCGGCCGATCATGTCGGCGCCGGGTCCGCGCGCGGGCAGCTCCGCCAGGTACGGCATGCCGTGCCCGGCGCCCGCTGAGCCCGCCGGTCCCTCGAAGGTGCCGGTGACGGTCCTCGCGGTCTCGCGCGCGTCGCCGCCGGGCATCGAACCGACGCCGGTGGCGCCGCCCCGCGCAAACGTGCTCACTGCCTCGCTCACCGCCCCGGCCGCACCGACAGGTCGTTGACCTCCGCGTCGCGCGGCAGGTCGAGGGCCATCAGGATCGTCGTGGCCACCGACTCGGGGTCGATCCACTGTCCCGCGTCGTACTCCCTGCCCTCCTGCTGGTGCACCTTGACCTGCATGGGGCTCGCCGTGCGGCCGGGGTACACGGAGGTGACGCGTACGCCGTTGCCGTGCTCCTCGTTGCGCAGGGAGTCCGCGAGGGCCTTCAGGCCGTGCTTGGAGGCGGCGTACGCGGACCAGTCGGCGCTCGCGCGCAGCCCGGCGCCGGAGTTCACGAAGATCACGTGGCCTTGCGCGGCGCGGAGTTGGGGCAGGAAGTGCCGGGTCAGCTCGGCGGGCGCGATCAGGTTGACGTTCAGCTGATGGCGCCAGGTCTTGGGGGTGAGTTCGCCGACGGGCCCGAGGTCGACGACGCCCGCGATGTGCAGCAGCGAGTCGACGCGGTCGGGAAGCGTCTGGTGCGAGAACGCCCAGGAGAGCTTGTCCGGGTCCGCGAGGTCGCCGACGAGGGTGCTCGCGCCGGGGTACTCGGCGGCGAGCTCCTTGGCGCGGCCTGCGTCGCGCGCGTGCAGCACGAGCGCGTCGCCGCGCGCGTGGAGGCGGCGGGTGAGGGCCGCGCCGATGCCGGAGCCCGCCCCGGTGATCACATGAGTTGCCATGCGCCCATGGTCGCATTCCGGCAGGTGACGCGGGCGCCTCGGGCCGCGCGGGCGGGCCCGGCGGGCGGTGGCACGCGCGGGCCGCCGGCGGTCAGCGCGTGCCCATGGCCTCTTCCAGGTAGGCCAGGGCGCCCACCGGCTCCTCCGCGAAGAAGACCAGATCGGTCAGGGGCACCGGCAGGAAGCCCTCGTCCTCCATGCGGCGGAACTGCTCCTTCAACCCGTCGTAGAACCCGGCCGAGTTGAGGAGCACCACCGGCTTGGTGGTCCTGCCGTGCTTCTTCAGCTCCAGGATCTCGGTGGCCTCGTCGAGGGTGCCGGTGCCGCCGACCATGATCACGACGGCGTCGGCCTTCTCCAGGAGCAGAGCCTTGCGCTCGGCGAGGTCCCCCGCGATCACCATGTCGTCCACGCCCGGCCTGGCCTTGGCGGCGAGGAAGTCGACCGTCACTCCCACGAGGCAGCCGCCCGCCTCCTGCACGCCGTCCGCCACGACCTTCATCAGGCCCACGTCCGAGCCGCCCCATACCAGCGTGTGCCCCCCTTTGCCGAGCAGCTCGGCGAACTCCCTGGCAGGACGCGTGTAGGTCTCGGGCAGGTCGGCGGCGGAGAGGAAGACGCAGATGTTCATGGCCCCACGGTACGTTCCACCACCGACACTGGAGGAAGGCAGAGCGGCAGCAGCCGCGACAGGACCTCCGGAAGGGGCAGCGTCATGGTCCAGGGACACCGCATCACGGTCGAGCAGGGCACCCAGCACGTGCGCGTGGAGCACGGCGGCCAGGCGGTCGCCGAGTCCACGCGTCCGCTGCTGCTGCGCGAGACCGGCTGCCCGGTGCGCTACTACCTCCCTGCGGAGGACGTGCGCACGGACCTCCTCACCCCCTCCGACACGCACACGTACTGCCCCTTCAAGGGCACCGCGTCCTACTGGTCGCTGCCGGACGCCGCGGACACCGTGTGGGGGTACCCCGATCCGAAGCCCGCCGTCGCCTCGATCAAGGACCACTTCTGCTTCTACGAGGCGCGGGAGATCCCGGCGGCATAGGGCAGCTCCTCCGGCGGGGCGGGCAGGCCCTTCGCGGCCGTGGCGGCGAACGTCCTGCGGTAGGCGGCGGGCGACACGCCGATGACGGAACGCATGTGCTGCCGCAGCGAATTGGCGGTGCCGAAGCCCGCGCGGTGGGCGACCAGGTCGATGGGCAGGTCGCTGCTCTCCAGGAGGTTGCGGGCCAGTTCGAGGCGCTGGGCGGTGAGCCAGCGGCCCGGTGTGGTGCCCACCTCGTCGCGGAAGCGGCGCGTGAACGTGCGCAGGCTCATGCGGGCGTGCCCGGCGAGTTCCCCGAGGGTCAGCGGTTCCTGGAGCCGTTCCAGGGCCCACGCGCGCGTGGCCGCGGTCGTGGCGAGCGTGGGCTCGGGGACGGGGCGTTCGATGTACTGGGCCTGCCCGCCGTCCCGCCAGGGCGGCACCACGCAGGCGCGGGCGACCTGGTTGGCGACGGCGCTGCCGTGGTCGCGGCGTACGAGGTGCAGGCACAGGTCGATGCCCGCGGCGACACCTGCCGATGTGAGCACGTCGCCGTCGTCCACGAACAGCACGTCCTCGTCGACGCGCACGCGCGGGTAGGCGCGCTGGAAGTGCGGGGCCAGGTGCCAGTGGGTCGTCGCGGGGCGCCCGTCGAGCAGCCCCGCGGCAGCCAGGACGTACGAGGCACTACAGAACGACACCAGGCGCGCCCCGGGCTTGATCCGGCCGAGCGCGAGGGCCACCGCCTCCGGGAGCGCGCCGCCGGTCAGCCCCTGGTCGAGGACGCGGGTGGGCGGGATCACGACGGTGTCCGCGCCCTCCAGTGCCTCCGGGCCCGCACCGCCGGTGAGGGAGAAGCCCGCGTCGGTGCGCGCGGGGCGGCCGTCCACCGTGCACACGACGACGTCGTAGAGCGGGTGTCCCGCACCGTCGTGCGCCGCGCCGAAGACGCGCGAGGGGATGCCCAGCTCGAAGGCGTACACGTCGTCCAGGGCGAGGACGACGACGCGGTGCGCGCTGCGGGATGCCATGGCCAGATCCTGTCACATCATGGCCAAACTGCCAGCACCGCGGGCACGCCCGTGGGCGCACGCTGAAGGCCGCTCAGCAGAGAGGACAAGATCAATGAGCCTGCCCACGACCACGACCATGCGTGCCGTCAGCCCGCGCGCGTGGGGTGCCCCCGACGTCCTGGTCCCGGTGGAGGTGGACCGCCCCGAGCCGGGTCTCACCGAGATCCTGGTCGAGGTGCGCGCCGCCGGTGTGAACCCGGTCGACTGGAAGACCCGTGCCGCGGGCGAGTTCGGTACGTGGGGCGACACCCCGGTCCTCGGGTACGACGTGTCCGGCACGGTGGCGGCCGTCGGACCCGGTGTGACGCTCTTCGAGCCCGGCGACGAGGTGTTCGGCATGCCGCGCTTCCCCGAGCAGGCGGGCGGCTACGCCGAGTACGTCACCGCTCCCGCGCGGCGCTTCGCGCGCAAGCCGCGGAACATCGACCACGTGGGCGCCGCCGCGCTGCCCCTGGCCGCGCTCACGGCCTGGCAGGGCCTGATCGAGACGGCGGGCCTGCGCGCCGGTCAGCGTGTGCTGATCCACGCGGCCGCGGGCGGCGTCGGGCACCTCGCCGTGCAGATCGCCAAGGCGCAGGGCGCGTACGTCATCGGGACGGCGCGCGCCGACAAGCACGACTTCCTGCGCGCGCTCGGTGTCGACGAGCTGGTCGACTACACCGCGACGGACTTCGCGGCGGCCGTACGCGACGTGGACGTGGTCCTGGACGGCGTCGGCGGCGCGTACGGCGACCGTTCGCTGCCCGTGCTCCGCCGCGGCGGCCACCTGGTCACGCTCCCCGACCCCGGCGGCCTGCCGGACCCCGACCGGGCGCGGGAACTCGGCGTCCACACCGGCTGGACCGTCGTGGAGCCGGACCGCCACGGCATGCTGGAGATCGCCCGCCTGGTCACCGAGGGCCGTCTGCGCCCGGAGATCGCCGCGACGCTGCCGCTCGCCCAGGCCGCGAAGGCGCACGAGCTCGGCGAGCTGGGCCGCACCCGGGGCAAGATCGTGCTCACGCTCTCCGAGTAGCGGGCGCCCGCCCGCAGGCAACGGCCCGCAGGCATCCCGCCCGTAAGCAACTGCCCGCAGCCGTCCCGCCGGAAGGTGCCTACGCCGGCGCCGTCGCGGCCCGCCGGGTGGTGGCGATCGTCGCCGAGCCCACCACGCGCGTGCCGTCGTACAGGACGATCGCCTGGCCGGGAGCCACCCCGCGCACCGGCTCGGCGAACGTGACGTGCAGGCCGCCGTCGACCGGTTCGGCGGTCACCTCGGTCTCGCCGCCGTGGGCGCGCAGCTGGGCGGTGTAGGTGCCCGCTCCGGTGGGGGCGGCGCCGCACCAGCGGGGCCTGACGGCCGTCAGGGCGGTCACGTCGAGGCCCGCGGCGGGGCCGACGGTGACGGTGTTGTCCACCGGGGAGATGTCCAGGACGTAGCGCGGCTTGCCGTCGGGCGCGGGCGTGCCGATGCGCAGGCCCTTGCGCTGGCCGATCGTGAAGCCGTACGCGCCGTCGTGCGTGCCGAGCCTGTTGCCGTCGGCGTCGACGATGTCGCCCTCCGCCTTGCCGAGGCGCGCGGCGAGGAAGCCCTGGGTGTCGCCGTCCGCGATGAAGCAGATGTCGTGGCTGTCGGGCTTCTTGGCGACGGCGAGCCCGCGGCGCTCGGCCTCCGCGCGGATCTCGTCCTTCGTGGTGAGCGTGTCGCCGAGCGGGAACATCGCGTGCGCGAGCTGCCGGTCGTCCAGGACCCCGAGGACATAGCTCTGGTCCTTGGCCATGTCCGAGGCGCGGTGCAGCTCGCGCGTGCCGTCCTCGTCCACGATCACCTGGGCGTAGTGGCCGGTGCAGACGGCGTCGAAGCCGAGGGCCAGGGCCTTGTCCAGGAGCGCCGCGAACTTGATCTTCTCGTTGCAGCGCAGGCACGGGTTCGGGGTGCGCCCCGCCTCGTACTCGGCGACGAAGTCCTCGACGACGTCCTCGCGGAAGCGCTCGGCGAGGTCCCACACGTAGAACGGGATGCCGATCACGTCCGCCGCGCGGCGGGCGTCGCGCGAGTCCTCGATGGTGCAGCAGCCGCGCGCGCCCGTGCGGAACGACTGCGGGTTCGCCGAGAGCGCCAGATGCACCCCGGTCACGTCGTGCCCGGCCTCGGCGGCCCGGGCGGCGGCGACGGCGGAGTCCACGCCGCCGGACATGGCGGCGAGGACACGGAGCGGGCGGCTGGTGCGCGGCGGTGCCGACGGGGTCTGCGAAGTCATAGCCCTACCAGGGTACGGGTCCGCGGGAACCGGACGCGCGTGCGTGAGCGTTGAGGATTACATGGGGGAAGAGGACACCTCGAACACGGCAGGCGCCGGGAGCGCGCCGGGCTCCGGGAGCGCGGGCCCCGGCCCGGCCAGGCGCGCCCTGCTGCTCGGCACCGTGGCCGCCGGCGTCGGAGCCGTCGTGCTCGTCCACGACGAGCTCGGCGACCTGTGGGGCCGCAGGCCGCGGGTCTCCAGGCCGCGCGAGGACGGCGTGGTCGACGCCCGCGGCGCCCAGTGGACGGCGGCCTCGGGGGCGAACTGGCGCCGGGCGGACCGCCCCGCCGACTACGACATCGACCGCGTCGTCATCCACGTCGTCCAGGGCGGGTACCGCACGGCGCTGCGCGTCTTCAAGGACCCCGGGCACGGCGCGGCCACGCACTACGTCGTCCGCAAGGACGGGCACGTCGCCCAGATGATCCGCGAGCTCGACGTGGCCTTCCACGCGGGGAACCGCTCGATGAACGAGCGCAGCGTGGGCATCGAGCACGAGGGGTTCGTCGACGAGAAGTCGTCGTTCACAGCCGCGATGTACGCCTCTTCGGCACGGCTCACCGCCGGGATCTGCCGGCGGTACGACATACCGGTGGACCGGGAGCACATCATCGGGCACGTGGAGGTGGAGGGGACGGATCACACGGACCCGGGACCGCACTGGGACTGGGAGCGGTACATGCGGCTTGTGCGGCGGGAGCGGGACCGGAGGCCCGCTCGGGCCACGGGTACGCCCGCGTAGCCCCTTACCGGGGCGCGTGAGCGCGTGGGTGCGGGTGGGGGCCCGGCCGGGAGCCCCCGTGCCCGCCCTTCCCGATCCTGGGGCTCCGCCCCGGACCCCGCTCCTCGAACGCCGGAGGGGCTGGACATGCCAAAGGGGCCGGACATGCCGGCGGGGCTGGACACAGGCGGCTAGCTCAAGCCCGCCGTGCGGGCCCTGTCCACCGCCGGGCCGATCGCCTTCGCCACCGCGTCCACGTCCGCCCGCGTCGACGTGTGGCCGAGCGAGAAGCGCAGGGTGCCGCGGGCCAGGTCGGGGGCGGTGCCGGTGGCGAGCAGGACGTGGCTCGGCTGGGCGACGCCCGCGGTGCACGCGGAGCCCGTGGAGCACTCGATGCCCTGGGCGTCGAGGAGGAGCAGCAGCGAGTCGCCCTCGCAGCCGGGGAAGGTGAAGTGGGCGTTGGCGGGGAGGCGCCCTGCCGGGTCCGGGTCGCCGCCGAGGAGCGCGTCGGGGACGGCGGCGCGCACGGCGGCGACCAGTTCGTCGCGCAGCGCGCCGATCTCCCGCGCGAACCACTCCCGCTGCTCGGCGGCGACCCGCCCGGCGACGGCGAACGCGGCGATCGCGGGCACGTCCAGGGTGCCGGAGCGCACGTGGCGCTCCTGACCGCCGCCGTGCAGCACGGGTACGGGGCTGTGGGCGCGGCCGAGGAGCAGCGCGCCGATGCCGTAGGGGCCGCCGATCTTGTGCCCGGACACGGTCATGGCGGCGAGCCCGGAGGCGGCGAAGTCGACAGGGACCTGCCCGAAGGCCTGTACGGCGTCGGCGTGCAGCGGCACGTCGAACTCGGCGCAGACGTCAGCCAGTTCGCGTACCGGCTGGAGCGTGCCGATCTCGTTGTTGGCCCACATGACGGTGGCGAGCGCCACGTCGTCGGGGTTGCGGGCGATGGCCTCGCGCAGCGCTTCGGGGTGCACCCGGCCGTGCGCGTCGACGGGGAGGTACTCGACGGTGGCGCCCTCATGCTCGCCGAGCCAGTCCACGGCGTCGAGCACGGCGTGGTGCTCGACGGGGCTGGCGAGGACCCGGGTGCGGGGCGGCCCGCCGTCCCTGCCCGCGCGCCGCGCCCAGTACAGGCCCTTCACGGCGAGGTTGTCGGCCTCGGTGCCGCCGGAGGTGAGGACCACCTCGCTGGGGCGGGCGCCGAGCGATTCGGCCAGCGTCTCGCGGGCCTCCTCGACGGTGCGTCGCGCCCGGCGGCCCGCCGCGTGCAGCGAGGAGGCGTTGCCGGTGACGGCGAGCTTGGCGGTCATCGCCGAGATCGCGTCCGGGAGCATCGGAGTGGTCGCGGCGTGGTCGAGGTAGGCCATGGTGGCCACGATTCTACGAGCCGTGGACGGCGGGCCCGACCTCGCGGTCAGAGCGTGAGACTCCAGGACACCGTGTCGTCCATGGACATCAGCGTGACCAGGACGACGAGGTCGGCCACGCCGAGGCCGAGACCGAGGAGCGCGCGGCCGCGGCGGGCCGTGCCGCGCCACAGCGCGATCGAGGCCAGGACGATGGCGATCGGGCCGAGGACGATGTTCAGGACGAGCAGTCCGACGAGACCGAGGACGAAGGCGGCCACGGCCATGCCGTCGGTGTCCCGGCGCCCGGTGGGCCGTGTGGCGGTGGGCCGCGTGGCGGCGGGCCGTTCGTCCGTGTCCCGGTCGGTTGCCGGAGCGGTGAGTTCCATGGTGCGACTCCTCAGGGGTGGATCGGGCGTCGTACGCAACGGATGTGTCATACGGGACGGACGTGTCAGCGGTGGCGTGCGTGGCGCTCCCGCACCGTGAAGATCAGCAGCCAGGCGCCGATGACGGCGGCCATGACGAGCGTGACGGGCAGCGGTGCGTGCGCCACGGTCCCCATGGCGACGCCCAGGAGCAGCAGTGCGGCGACGAGGAACAGCATGGTGCGGATGCCTCCCGTGGGTCACAGTGCACGACATTTCGGTGAACGATTGCGGTGCTAAGTCGGTGAACGATTGCGGTGCTAAGTCGGTGAACGATTGCGGTGCCAAGTCGGTGAACGACTGTGGTTACAACTGTTCACTGACTATGCAGTCTACTCGTTCCGCGGCTTCCGAAACTCGGAGAACAGTTGTTGACTCATGGCATGAGTCACACCCTCGACGATCCGGCCCCGGCCCCGGGCGCCCGGCAGGCCCAGAAGCTCAGGACCCGGCAGGCACTCCTCGACGGGGCCCTGCGGCTGCTCGCGGAGCAGAGCCTGTCCAGCCTCGGGCTCCGCGAGGTGACCCGCGCCGTGGGAGTGGCACCGACGGCCTTCTACCGGCACTTCCGCGACACCGCCGACCTGGGCGCGGCCCTGGTCGACGAGGCCCTCGGCAGCCTGCACACGACACTCGTCGCCACGCTCGCGGCGACCGGTGACGGCGAGGAGCGCATCGCGGCGGCCGTCGAGCTGATCGTTGCCTACGTACGCGCGTACCCCGCACACGCCCGTTTCATCGCGCGGGAGCGGCACGGCGGCGTACGCCGGGTGCGCGAGGCCATAGGCGCGCAACTGGCGCTGTTCGCGCGGGAGGTCGCCGCCCAGTTCGCCAGGGAGCCGGAGGCGGCGGGCTGGAGCGAGGACGATCTGCTGATGCTCGCCCGGCTGTACGTGGACCACATGGTGATGACGGCGTCCGCGCTCCTGGAGACCGCCGACACGGAACCGGTGGCGGACACCGCCCGCAGACAGCTCCGCCTGGTGGGCCTGGGACGCCGCCACTGGCTCGACACACCGCCCTCGACGAACCCGTAAGGGGCAACTAGCCTCTACGGTCATGACGAACCTCCCGTCCGACTGGCGGCTCCCCGAAACGTTCGACTCCTCGTCGGGCGCCGTTCGCTGGGCCGCGCTCGGTCCTGCGGGCGCGCCGCCGGTCGTCCTGGTGCACGGCACGCCCTTCTCGTCGTACGTCTGGCGCGGCGTCGCCAGGGCCCTGGCCCGCGACCACCGCGTGTACGTGTGGGACCTGCCCGGGTACGGCGCCTCGGAGATGCGGGCCGGCCAGGACGTCTCACTGGCCGCGCAGGCGCGGGTCCTCACCGAACTCCTCGCGCACTGGGGCCCGGCCGGAGGGACCGAGCCCCCGGCCGTCGTCGCCCACGACTTCGGCGGCTGCGTGGCGCTGCGGGCCCATCTGCTGCACGGCGCGCGCTACACCCGGCTCGCCCTCGTCGACCCGGTGGCCCTCGCGCCCTGGGGCTCACCCGCGTACCGGCTGCTCGGCGCGCACGCGGACGTCTTCGCCCAGCTGCCGCGGGGGCTGCACGAGGCGATGGTGCGGGAGTACGTCGGCTCCGCGAGCCACCGCGGGCTGCACCCCGCCGTCCTCGACCGGCTCGTGGCGCCCTGGTGCACACCTGCGGGGCAATCCACTTTCTACCGGCAGATCGCGCAGAACGACCAGCGCTTCACGGACGAGATCCAGAACAGGTACGGCGAGTTGGCGCTGCCGGTCCTCGTCTGCTGGGGCACCGAGGACACCTGGATCCCGGTCGCGCGCGGCCACGAGCTCGCCGGTCTGGTCCCCGGCGCCGAACTGCGCCTGATCGAGGGCGCGGGGCATCTCGTACAGGAGGACGCGCCCGCGGAACTCACGGCGGAGCTCGGCCGTTTCCTCACTGCGGGCCCTCGTACAGGTCACTGACGGCCGCGGCGGCCCGCGCCAGCTCTTCGCGCACCTCGGGCGGCGAGAGGACCTCGACGGCGTCGGAGAAGGCGAGCAGGACGCGGGCGGCACGCACCTCCTCACAGACGAGGCGCACGGTGACCCACTCCCCCGCGCCACCGCCGTCCCCGACGCCGCCCGCGCGGCCCCAGCCGCCCTGGACGCCCGCGCGGCCCCCGCCGCCCGCACCGCCCCCGCCGCCCTGGACGCCCCCGCCGCCCTCGGCTCCCTCGGCTCCCTCGTCGACCAGTTCCGTCAACGTGCCCGCGTGCAGCCGCAGAAAGCGGCCGAAGCGGTCGCGGCGCACCCGGGCCGTGACCTCGATCCCGCCGGTGCGCCGCTCCACCTGCCGCTTCAGGAGCTGCCAGATGTCGGCGAGTTCGACACCGGGGCGGCGGCGCACGGGCTCGTCCGTGAGCCGCGCCGCGCGCACCCGGTCGGCGCGGAAGAGCCGCGGCTGCCCGTCCCTGTCCGCCACGAGGTACCAGACACCGGCCTTGGACACGAGGCCGTAGGCATCGAGGGTGTACTCCCGCTCGGCGTCCGCGCCGCTGTGCACATAGCGCACGCGCAGCCGCCGGTCGGCGAAGACCGCGTCCTGGAGCGTCTCCAGGTGGTCCACGGGCAGTCCCGCGCCGGGCCCGCGCTCCCACCGCGTGGCGTCGACGAGGATCCGCCGCCTGGTCAGCTCGGCGGCCGGCCGGTGCGGCGCGGGCAGCGCCGCCATCACCTTGCGCAGGGCGGAGCCGATCGCCGCGTCCAGGCCGAGGGCCGCGTGGGCGCCCTGCGCGGCGAGCACGAACAGGGCGCGGGACTCGTCGGCGGTCAGACCCGTGACGTCCGTGCGGTAGCCGTCCAGGAGCGCGATGCCGCCGTGCCTGCCGCGCTCGGCGTACACTGGGACACCGGCCGTGGACAGCGCGTCGACGTCGCGGTAGATGGTCCGCACGGACACTTCGAGACGCTCGGCTAGCTCGTGCGCGGGCACGCGGCCGCGGGTCTGGAGCAGCAGCAGGACGGAGAGCAACCGGTCGGACTTCACGAGGAACAGGATCGCCCGCGTCCGCATCCAGAAGCGACGGAAAAGGCCGGTCAGCTGTTCCCAAATTCTGCTTATGATTCGGACGTGTTCGACTCCCGGCACATCAGGTCCTTCCACGAAGTGGTCCGCACCGGTTCGTACTCCGCGGCGGCCCGCTCGCTCGGCTATACGCAGCCCGCGATCACCCAGCAGATGAAGGCGCTCGAACGGTCCGTGGGCACGGTCCTGTTCACCCGGGTCGGTCGGCGCATGCGGCTCACCGAGGCTGGCGAGGCGCTGTCCCGGCACGCCGGGGTGATCCTCGGCAACATCGACGCGGCCCAGCAGCAGATGAACGCGATCACGCGGCTGCGCACCGGCCGGGTGCGGCTCTGCGCCTTCCCGAGCGCCACCGCCACGCTGATACCGGAGGCCCTGGCGCGCCTCGCCCGCGCCCACCGCGGCATCCGCGTCGAGCTCCAGGAGTACGAGCCGCCGGAGTCCCTGCAACGCCTGGTGCACGGCGACGCGGACGTGACGCTCGCCTTCACCTACCCCGGCCTGCGCGAGGAGGTGCCGGACGAGGTCGTCGAGGTGCCGCTGATGGAGGACCAGCTGACGGTCCTGATGCCCACCCGGCACCCGATGGCGCGCCGCCGCTCGGTGCGGCTCGCCGATCTCTCCGACGAGCGCTGGATAGCGGGCTGTCTGCGCTGCCGCGCCAACTTCCTGCACGAGTGCGCCGAGCAGGGCTTCGCCCCGGACATCGCCTTCACCACCGACGACAACCTCGTCATCCAGAGCCTCGTCTCGGAGGGGCTCGGCATCGCGATGATGCCCGGACTGGTCCTGAACTTCCTGTGCCACCGCTCCGTCACCGGCCGCCCGCTCGACCCGGCGTCCCGGCGGCAGGTGTCCGCGTACGTGCTGCGGGAGCACCTGCGCATCCCGGCCACCGCGCTGGTGCTCGACGAGTTGAAGGCGGTCGCGGCGAACCGGGTCGGCTGCTGACCACGACCCGCCGCCCGAGGGCCGCCCAGGGCCCACCCGTCCAGCCATAAGCACTTTTTCGGGTTCCGCGAAGAAACTGTCGTTGGACGTGATGGATGATCCGGGCCGACGCTGCCCGTATGACCACCCCCACCGCGCACACCAGGACCCGCACCACGGAGCGCCTCGACGCGCTCGTCACCGACATCCGCGCGGCCGTCGGCCGCGGCCTGCCGCCGGACCTGACCGCGTACCTGGTGGGCGAACGCCTCGCGCCGCACCTCGGCGCCGCCGACCTGCTCACCCCCGAGCAGCGCGAGGGCGACCCGGAGCGCTACCGCCAGCACCTGCTGCACGCCGAGAGCGACGGCAGCTTCTCCCTGGTCGGCCTGGTCTGGCTGCCTGGTCAGCGCACCTCGGTGCACGACCACGTGTCGTGGTGTGTGACCGGCGTGCACGAGGGCGAGGAGCACGAGCGGCGCTACCGCCTCGTCCCCGCGGCGGGGCCCGGCACCGCCGCGCACCTCGTCGCCACCGAGGACGTGGTGAACCCGCAGGGCGCGGTGTGCGGTTTCGCGCCGCCCGGGGACATCCACCGGGTCTGGAACGCGGGCGCGGGGCGCGCGATATCGCTGCATGTCTACGGCGCGGACATCGCGCGGCTCGGCAGCAGCGTACGCCGCGTGTACGACCTGCCGGCCGACCGCTGATGGCCCTGCTCGGCCAGCGCCCGCAGAAGCCGGCGCCGGCGCCGGCGCGGATCGCGCGTGTACGCGTACGGGCCGCGGGGCCCTGGCCCGGTCTCGCGCTGGCCGCCGCTGGTGTCGCCGTCGCCGCGGGGATCCACCGGCTGGTACCCGGTGTGCCGATGCTGACGGTCGCCGTCGTCCTCGGGCTGGCCGCCGCGCAGCTGCCCGGGGCCCGGGTGTGGGCGGGCGGCCGGGCGCGGCCCGGGCTCACCTTCGCGGCGAAGCGGCTGATGCGGGTGGGTGTGGTGCTGCTCGGCCTGAAGCTCAGCCTGCGCGATGTGCTCGGGGTGGGCTGGGGGACCGTCGCGATGGTCCTCGTGGTGGTCGCTGCGACGTTCTTCGGTACGTGGTGGCTCGGCCGGAAGCTCGGGCTCCCCGGCGACCAGCCGCTGCTCATCGCGACCGGCTACTCGATCTGCGGGGCGTCCGCGATCGGCGCGGTCAGCGACGTCTCCCGCAGCGAGGAGCGGGACACGGCCGCGTCGGTGGCCGTGGTGACGCTCTGCGGGACGCTGGCGATCGCCGTCCTTCCGCTGCTCCAGGGTCCTCTGGGGCTCAGCGACGCGGAGTTCGGGCGCTTGGTCGGGGCGAGCGTGCACGACGTGGGGCAGGTGGTCGCCACCGCGCAGACCGCCGGGGGTGACGCCCTCGGGGAGGGCGTGCTCGTCAAGCTGATGCGGGTGGCGATGCTCGCGCCGCTGGTGGCGGGGTTGGCGCTAGCCGTGCGGGCCCGCGGCGCGCGGGGAGCAGGGGGCGCGGGGGCGCCGGGTGAGCGGCGGCCGCCGCTGGTGCCGCTGTTCGTGGCCGGCTTCGTGGCGATGGTCGCCGTCCGCAGCACCGGGTGGCTGCCGGGCGCCGTCCTCGACGGGGCCGCGGTGGCTCAGGAACTGCTGCTCGCCGCGGCCCTGTTCGGGCTCGGCAGCGCGGTGGACCTCCGGTCCCTGGTGCGTACCGGGGGGCGGATGGGGCTCGTGGGGCTGTGTGCGTGGATCGTGGTGGGCGGGGTGTCCTATGCGGGGGTGTGCCTGACCGGCTGAGGGGCGGGGGCCGTGTCCGGGGCGGTGCGCGTCAGGTGAGGCGGGCCCGGGCCAACTGGCGGGACTGGGCCACCAGGCGGTCGGTGGAGTCCCAGACCTCGGCGTCCTCCTCCAGGAAGCCGCCGGCGAGGTTGCGGGTGGTGATGGCGACACGCAGCGGCCCCGGCGCGGGTCGCGCGCGGACGTGGACGGTGAGTTCCACGGTCGGCACCCACCCGGTGAGCCCCATCTCGAACGCCGTCGGCGGCAGCGCGTCCACGGCGAGCAGCAGCGACAGCGGATCAGCGGGGCGCCCGTCGGCGAGCCCGAACCACGCCCGCATCTCGCCCCTGCCGGAGGGCTGCCCGAGTGCCCAGCCGAGCGTCGCCGGGTCCAGCTTCAGCCACAGCCGGTCGGCGATCGCGGACGATCCCGGCACGGCCCGCTGGTCGGCAGGCGCGTCGTCGGCGCCGAAGCACTCCTCGGGCGGGGGCATCGCCGGGGGCTTCGCCGATGTGCGTACGTCGTCGGGCAGCGCGTCGAGGTCTCCGTACGAGGCGAGCACCCGCAGCCGCTCGACCTCGCCGCCGTCGGCGTCGAACTGCACGAGCGAGGCCTGCCCGGTGGACAGGCCGCGCCCGGTGCGCACGGTCTCGGTGCGTACGCGTGCCGGTCCCGGTTCGGACGCGGTCAGGTAGTGCGCGGTGATCGTGAACGGGTCGGGGTGCGGCAGCGCGTGCGCGAGGGCGCGGCCGACGACCGCGAGGAGGTAGCCGCCGTTGACGGCGTTGACGATGGTCCAGCCCGCGGAGAGGTCGGCGTCGTGGACACCGGGCTCCCGCTCGGTGACCGCCGTGTCGCGGTCGAACTCGCTGTCCCCCACCGTCGCGCGCGCCGTCGGCGCCGTGACTGTCTCCGTGTCCGCCATGGCAGCAACGTACAACACAAAACTACTAAGCGGTAGCTTTTTCTTCGGTCGGTTCCTCCGCCGACGAGCGCCGGTTCCAGGCGCGCGGGGCCCGCCAATGGTAGTGCAGGGCGAGCAGCCGCAGGACGAACGCGGTCACGACGGCGAGCACCGTGGTGAGGCCGTTCAGGACCTCGAAGCGGATGGACAGGGCGACGATCGCGGCGCCGACGACGGCGGGCACCGCGTACAGGTCGCGGTCCCAGCGCACCAGGGACGGCACCTCGTTGGCGATGATGTCGCGCAGCACGCCGCCGCCGACCGCCGTGGCGAGGCCGAGGGTGGCGGACGCGGTGAGGCCGAGTCCGTAGTCGTACGCCTTCGTGGTGCCCGTCACGCAGAACAGGCCGAGGCCCGCCGCGTCGAAGACGTTCACCGCGAACTGGGTGCGTTCGACCTGCGGGTGCAGGAAGAAGACGAGGAGGGCGGCGAGCAGCGGGGTGAGGAAGTAGCCGAGGTCCGTGAAGGCGGCCGGGGGTACCGCGCCGATCACCAGGTCGCGGAAGAGGCCACCGCCCAGGGCCGTGACCTCCGCGAGTACGGCGATGCCGAAGACGTCGAAGTTCTTGCGTACGGCCAGGAGGGCGCCGGAGATCGCGAAGACGAAGATGCCGACGATGTCCAGGGCGTGCTGGACGGACGGGTTGAACAGTTCCAGAAGCACGCACCATTGTCCCCCGCCGGGGGCCGTCCCCCTTCAGCGCCTCCGGGGCCCGCCGCTCGCCCCACCGGAGGGCTTGCCCTTCCCCACCCACCCGCCCTCACACCGCGCTGACGCGCTCGCCCTCAATCGCCGGACAGGCTTTTTCCCCCACCCACCCGCCCTTCATCGCGCTGACGCGCTCGTCCTCAATCGCCGGACGGGCTTCTTTCCCCCGTCCACCCTTCATCGCGCTGACGCGCTCGTCCTCAAACGCCGGACGGGCTTCTCCCCCCGTCCACCCTTCATCGCACTCGCGCACTCGTCCTCAAACGCCGGACAGGCTTCTTCCCCACCCACCCGCCCTTCATCGCGCTCGCGCGCTCGTCCTCAAACGCCGGACGGGCTTCTTCCCCCGTCCGCTTCATCCCCTGGGGGGAGCAGCCCGCCGCAGGCGAAAAGGGCGGGTGGGTGGGGAAAAAAGCCCGTCCGGCGATTGAGGACGAGGCCGTAGGCCGATCGACCCGAGGTCACTCGGCCTTGCCGGACCCCTTCGTCGGCTCGGCGGACGCCGAGGGAACCGCAGCCTCCCCGGCCTCGGCCCCCTCCGGAGCCTCGGGAGCCTTGGACGCCGTGGAACCCTCCGCAGGGTTCGAGCCCCCCGCGGCCTCGGGGGCGGCACCGGCAGCGGTGCCCCCCTCCTCGGCCTCCGCGGCAGCGGCATCCGCCGCGGTGGTCACCGACACCACATCGATCGCCTCCTTGGCGACCGACAGGAGCTGAGTGTCCTCGGGCGCCTGGTCGGGCGCGTTCTCCGGGTGGTGGCAGGCCACCTGGTGGGCGGTCTCCAGGGTGAGGAACGGAGGCTCCTTGACGGCGCAGATCTGCGTCGCCTTCCAGCACCGCGTGTGGAACCGGCACCCGCTCGGCGGATCGATCGGCGAGGGCACGTCACCGCGCAGCAGGATCCGCTCGCTCTTGACCCCGCGCCGCTTGGGATCGGGCACGGGCACGGCGGAGAGCAGCGCCTTGGTGTACGGGTGCATGGGCTTGGTGTACAGGTCCTGGCGGTCCGCGAGCTCCACCATCTTGCCGAGGTACATGACGGCGATGCGGTCGGAGACGTGCCGGATGACCGACAGGTCGTGCGCGATGATCACATAGGTGAGCCCGAGCTCGTCCTGGAGGTCGTCGAGCAGGTTGACCACCTGGGCCTGGATGGAGACGTCCAGGGCGGAGACCGGCTCGTCCGCCACCACGAGCTTCGGCTTCAGGGCGAGGGCCCGCGCGATGCCGATGCGCTGGCGCTGACCGCCGGAGAACTCGTGCGGGTAGCGGTTGTAGTGCTCGGGGCTGAGGCCGACGCGCTCCAGCATCTCCTGCACGGTCTTGCGCAGGCCCCCCTCGGGCTTGACGCCCTGGAGCTTGAAGGGCGCGCCGACGATCGTACCGATGGTGTGCCGGGGGTTCAGCGACGAGTACGGGTCCTGGAAGATCATCTGGACGTCGCGGCGCAGCGGCCGCATCCGTGCCGTGTTCAGGTGCGTGATGTCCACGCCCTCGAACTCCACGCGCCCGCTCGTGGGCTCAAGGAGCCGCGTGATGAGCCGCCCCATGGTCGACTTGCCGCAGCCGGACTCGCCGACGACGCCGAGCGTCTCCCCGGAGCGCACGTCGAAGCTCAGACCGTCGACGGCCTGCACGGCCGCGACCTGGCGCTGGAGCAGCCCCTTCTTGATGGGGAAGTGCTTCACCAGGCCTTCGACCTTGAGCAGCACCTCCCGCTCGGCGCCAGGGGCGGATTCCGCCTGCGAGGGGATGGTCATGTCCTGGTCCTTCACAGCTTCGGCGCAATCTCTTCGGTCCAGATCTTGGTGCGCTCCTCGCGCGACATGTGGCAGGCCGTGTAGTGGCCGGAGCCGACCTCGCGCAGGTCGGGGCGCTCGGTGCGCGTGATCTGGTCCTTGGGCACGTCGGCGTAGGGGCAGCGCGGGTTGAACGCGCAGCCGCTCGGCAGGTTGATGAGGCTGGGCGGGGAGCCCTTGACCGGCACGAGACGCTCGGTCTGCTCGCGGTCGATGCGGGGCATCGAGCCGAGCAGGCCCCAGGTGTAGGGGTGCTGGGGCTCGTAGAACACCTGCTGCGCGGTGCCGCGCTCGACACAGCGGCCGCCGTACATCACGAGCAGGTCGTCCGCCATCTCGGCCACCACGCCGAGATCGTGGGTGATCATGATGACCGCGGAGCCGAACTCCTTCTGGAGGTCCCGGATGAGGTCCAGGATCTGCGCCTGGACGGTCACGTCCAGGGCGGTGGTCGGCTCGTCGGCGATGAGCAGCTCGGGGTTGTTCACCAGGGCCATGGCGATCATCGCGCGCTGGCGCATGCCGCCGGAGAACTCGTGCGGGTAGGCGTCCACGCGCTTGTTCGGCTCCGGGATGCCCACGCGGTCGAGCATGTCGATGGCGCGCTTGCGCGCGACCTTCTTGTCGACGTCGTGGTGCACCCGGTACGCCTCGACGATCTGCTTGCCGATCGAGTAGTACGGGTGCAGCGCGGACAGCGGGTCCTGGAAGATCATCGCCATCTCGCGGCCGCGCAGCTTGCGCACCTCGTCCGCGGGGGCGCTGAGCAGCTCGGTGCCGTTCAGCCAGATCTCACCGGAGAGCTGCGCCTTGCGGCGGCCGTACTGGCCCGCGGTGTGTAGGCCGAGGATGCCGAGCGAGGTGACGGACTTGCCGGACCCGGACTCGCCGACGATGCCGAGGGTGCGGCCCTTCTCCAGCGTGAAGCTGAGCCCGTCGACGGACTTGACCACGCCGTCGTCGGTCGGGAAGTGCACCTTGAGGTCGCGCACCTCGAGGAAGGCGGAGGGAGCGGGCGAGCCGGAGACCACTTCGCCGACGGCCGCGCCGGACTTCGACACGGCGGCGGCCGTCGCGGCGCCCTCGGGCGTCGCTCCGCTCTTGGACAGTTCGGTCATCCCAGCCTCACTCGCGGGTCGATGACGGCGTACAGAAGGTCCACGACGAGGTTGGCGACGGCGATCGCGAGGGCCGCGCAGAGGGTGACGCCGAGGATCACGGGCAGGTCCTTGCTGCTGATGGCCCTGACCGCTTCGAGGCCGAGGCCCGGAAGGTTGAAGGTGGACTCGGTGAGCACGGCGCCGCCCATGAGCACGCCGAGGTCGAGTCCGAAGACGGTGAGGATGGGCGTCATCGCCGAGCGCAGGGCGTGTCTGCGGATGACCACGACCTCTCCGAGGCCCTTGGCGCGCGCCGTGCGGATGTAGTCCTCGCCGAGCACTTCCAGCATGGTGGCGCGGGTGAGGCGGGCGTACATCGCGGCGTTGAGGAAGGCGAGCACGATCCACGGCAGGATCAGCGTCTGGAGCCAGACGTCGATCGAGTCGTCCGTACTGAGGCTGTCGGCGATCTCCACCCAGCCCAGGTTGTGGACGAAGATGCCCATCGCGATCATGCCGGTGAAGAAGACGGGGAGCGAGACGCCGCCGAGGGCGGTGGTCATCGCGGCGCGGTCCCAGACGGTGCCGCGCTTGAGGGCGGAGACGACACCGGTGAGGACACCGGCTCCGAGCCACAGCACACAGGCGCCGGCGGCGAGCGCGCCGGTGACGGGCAGGGCGTCCTTGAGGGTCTCCCAGACGGGCGCCTCGGTACGGAAGGAGTACCCGAAGCAGGGCGCGGGGCAGTGCGTGACGTCACTGCCGTTGGTGTAGTCCCGGCCCATCGGGATGCCCTTGATGAAGTCCCAGAACTGGACGATCAGGGGGTCGCCGAGGCCGAGTTTGGTCCGGATGCCTTCGAGCTGCTCGGCTCCGGCCTGCTTGCCGGCGAAGAGGACGGCGATGTCCTGTCCCGCCCACTTGGGCAGCATGTAGAAGACGGTGAAGGTCGCGAGCAGTACGACCAGCACCATGATGACGACGGCGATCAGGCGCCGGATGAGATAAGCAAGCACTGTGCGCGGCCCGGCGGTGGCAGGCGCCCCCTCGTGAGGGGCTCCGGTCACCGCCCGGGGCCATCACCTGCCCTTCGGACTGGCGGGATGCGGCGGCGGTGTGACGGGAGATCAGGAAATCGGGTGCGGTCGCCGCGGCGGGCTCGTGCCCGCCGCGGCGTGCCGTCTGCTACTTCTTCTGGTTGACGCCGAGCGAGACGTAGTCGTAACGGCCGTTGTACGCGTCGGACATGTACGCGTTCGTCAGCCGCGAGCCGCGCCAGGTGATGTTCTTCTCGTAGAGGAAGGGCATCCAGTCGGCCTGGTCGAGGATCCGCTTGTCGAGCTGCTTGTAGATCTCGCCGCCCTTGACCGGGTCGGTCTCGGCGATCGCCTTGTCGAACAGGGCGTCGATCTTCTTGTCCTTGATCTGGGACTCGTTGTAGTTGCCGTTCTCGACGAGGAAGCGGCTGTCGAACAGCGGCTGGGCGTAGCCCTGGCCGGTCGGGAAGTCCGGGCCCCAGCCGCTCATCTGCATGCTGTAGCCGCGCTTCTTCACCACGGAGGGCGAACCGGTGATGGCGGCCGAGTCGGCGCCGTCGAGCTGCTCGACGGAGATGTTGATGCCGACCTTCTTCAGCTGGGCCTGGAGGGCCTCGGCGGTGTCGACCTCACCGGGGTTGTTGTTGCGCGCGGTGAGCTTGGCGCTGAAGCCGTTCGGCTTGTCGCACTGCTTGAGCTCTTCCTTGGCCTTGGCGACGTCGGGCTTGCCCTTGCGCGCCAGGATGCCGTACGGGTCGTAGTCGCTGTAGCCGGGGATGGCCTTCGGGAAGGTGCTGTTGGCGATCTCACCGGCGGCCAGCTCGCCGCCGCGGGTCTGCTGGAGGCCCGCGAAGTCGGTGCCGTAGAAGACGGCCTTGCGGCAGTGGACGTTGTCGAACGGCTTCGCCGTGTGGTTCAGCGCGACGTAGCGCACGAAGGACGTGTGCATGTTGTCGACGTTGCCCTTGTGCTTCTGCACGGCGGTGACGCGGCCGGACTGGGTCATGCCGGTGCCGTTGAGGTCGACGTCGTAGTCGCCGCTCATCAGGCGCTTGTCGTTCTCCTCCAGGTTGGCGGAGATCGTCACGTCGATCTTGTCGGGCAGCGCCGGACGGATCGGGTCCGCGTCCTTCTTCCACTTGTCGTTGCGGACCAGGACGATCTTCTTGCCGGCCTTGTACTCGGCGAACTTGTACGGGCCCGACGAGAACGGACGCTGGGTGTACTTGGCCTTGGTGTCCTTGGCCGCCTTCACCGCGGAGCCCGCGGGCATGGCCAGGAACTGCTCGAAGTCACCGTTGCGCTTGGGCAGCTTGAAGATGATGGTCTTGTCGTCGGGCGTCTCGATGGCCTTCAGACCGAGCTTGTCCTTGGACGTGTCCTTGTACGGGCCCTTGTACGCGCCCTTGGGGTCGAGCGTCTGGCGGATGTAGCCGGGGCCACCGGTGATGGTGTCCGTCGCCCACAGGCGCTCGATGCCGTACTTGACGTCCTTGGAGGTCAGCGCCGAGCCGTCCTCCCAGGTGAGCCCGTCACGCAGCTTGTACGTGTAGGTCTTGCCGTCCTTGGAGATCTTCGCGGTGGACTCGGCGAGGTCCGGGACCAGCTTCGTGCCCTCCTTGCCGGGCTTGGTGTCGTACGACACCAGCTGCCGGGTGTAGAAGCGCATGAAGTCCCAGGACATGCCGTAGTAGGCACGCTGCGGGTCTGCGGAGTCCAGGTCCTGCTTGCCGACCATGCGCAGGGTGCCGCCGGCCTTGGTGGACGCGTTGGCGACCTTGTTCAGGGCGGCGTTGTAGCCCGCGCCCTTCCCGCCGCCGCTGTCGTCATCGTCGCCGCCGCCGCACGCCGTGGTGGTCACCAGCGCCGCGACGACGAGGGCCGCACCGGCGGTGAGCCGTCGTTTCGGGGTAACTCTGGGCATTTTCTCGCAACCTCCGAGATTCGCGGTCCCTGGCGTATCGCTGCCGAAGAACCATGGAAAGAGCCACCTGACCAGCGGCAGGGGCAAGTCGGTTGGGCCTGCTAGCGGGTTCCCTTGGGGTCGAGCGCGTCGCGCAGACCGTCCCCGAAGAGGTTGAAGGCGAGCACCGTGATGAAGATCGTCACGCCTGGGAAGACCATGAACATCGGGTCGTGCTCATACGTTTCGAGTGCGTCCCGCAGCATGCCGCCCCAGGAGGCGGTCGGCGGCTTGACGCCCGCGCCGAGGAAGCTGAGGGCGGCTTCCGTGAGGATGTTGGTCGGGATCATCAGGGTCGCGTAGACCGTGATCGGGGCGACCAGGTTCGGAAGCAGCTCGCGGAAGAGGATGTGGCGCCGGCCGCCGCCGAGGCTCTTGGCCGCCTCCACGTACTCGCGCTCGCGCAGCGACAGCGTCTGGCCGCGGACGATGCGGCCGACGTAGGGCCAGCCGAAGAAGCCGATCACCAGGACGAGGATCGCGACGCGCACGCTCGTCCCTTCCAGGCCCATCAGGTCGTCCGGGAGGACCGAGATCAGGGAGATGATGAAGAGCAGCTGCGGGAACGAGAGCAGCACGTCCATCACGCGGCTGATGAGCGCGTCGACCCAGCCGCCGAAGTAGCCCGCGATGATCCCGAAGAGGGTGCCGAGGACCACGGCGACGATGGCGGCGAGGAACGCCACCAGGAGCGAGATCCGCGCGCCGTAGACGATGCGGCTGAAGACGTCGCGGCCCTTGTTGGGCTCGACACCGAACAGGAAGTCGCTGCTCACACCGCCGAAGGCGCCTGTGGGCAGGTTGGTCAGCGGGTCGAGCTCGTCCTGGTGGAAGTCGTTCGGCGGATGGCCGAGGAGATTCACGATCAGAGGTGCGAAGACGGCCACCAGGACCAGGAGCAGCACCGTGATGCCGCCCGCGAGGGCGACCTTGTCACGCTTCAACCGGTTCCAGGCGATCTGCTTGAGGGAGCGCCCCTCGACCTTCTTCACCCCTGCACCAGCTGCGGGAGCGACGTCCTCGGTGGGTTTCGCGTCCGCAGGTGTGTCATGCAATGGCGCCGTCATCGTGGCAGGGACCCCTCTCAACCGGCGGTGACCGGCCCGCACTTGCCGCTGTAGCGACGTGATCAGTCCGTCGTACACAGGGGCGAAGGCCCCTTGCTGCGGGAGTCTTCAACGGGGTCGTGATCTGTTACCAGACTTGTCGGGGAATGGATGCGCAACCGTGATGCTGTTCGAGGTGTTCCGTTATCCGGACGGGGCTGAACGACGGGCGAACACGGGGCAGTTGGTGAGCAAGGGCTCGAAGAGGTCTATACCAGTACGGCGACACCGTAAGGGGACATCCCGCCGGTCGGCGCTGATCAGCCCGATACCGGCCGTCGAGTTCCGGACGGGTGTCCGGAACACTGCGACGGGGTTTGCGGTGTTCTGGTCAGTACGGTGCGGGATACCCGTATCCGCCCGCCGCGGGGGCGGGGGCCGCCTGGGCGTCGCGGTCGTAGAACGGCCGGGCGTTGGCGCGCAGCCACATCGCGACCGGGTCGTGGACGTCGGACATCGCCACGGTGGACACCGGCAGGCCCTCGGGGACGGCGCCGATGGACTGCCGCATCATCGCGCGGACCGCGTCCACGGAGGCGGGCGAGGTGTCGTAGACGTCGAGGCCGATGGCCAGGTACGGGGCGCCGAGCGCGGGCTGCACCCAGGCGCGGCGCAGCGAGCGGACCGCCTGTGTGCGGTGGGCGTTCTGCGTCAACAATGCGTAGAACTGTGGCAGTTCGATGGCCGGTTCCGTCAGCCTGAGCGGGCCCGCGGGCTGCTGGTCGAGGCCACTGGTGAGACGGCGCAGATCGAGCCAGGGGATGCCCACGCCGCCGCCCGGCGCGTGCGGATTCAGCCACAGGCCGTAGTGGTCGGGGAAGAGGGCACGGGCCGCGTCGAGGCCGCCGATCACTTCGTACCCGCGGTTCCAGCCGCTGGCCGCGAGCTCCTGGGCGGAGGTCACGCACGGTGCGTAGCCGAGGCCCTCGATCTCCATGTTGCCGTACTGGGCGTCGGGGGAGCCGGCCTGGCCGTGCCAGAGCAGCATCCAGACCTGGCCCTCGGCGAGGGCGTGCAGGAGCGCCTCGTAGGTGTCGTAGCGCCCCGGGGCGACCTGGCGCAGCATGTGCTCGACCCGCTCCCACGGTGTCGACTGCGCTCGACCCTGGGTGGTCCCATCGCCCGCGGCCGTGCCCGACGCACTCACCCGTAACCGCCCCTTCGCGACGTGCCCTACGTACTCGACCGCCCCAGCTTACTTCTGGCGGGGGCGCCTTGATCGGGGCTTGTGCTGGTGGGTGTCGTGCCGCCGCTCCTCGGGGACGTCTTCCACCCACCCGCCCGCCACCGCCTGCTTCGGCGCGCCGGGCCGGGAACCCCGCGCGCCGTGGACGCCCGCCCCGCCGCGCCGGGCAGTGAACGCCCGCGCGTCCGCCGCCCTCCGCCCCGCCGTCAGTGGGACGTGTAGAACGGGCGTACGCGTTCCCGCAGCCAGTCCGCCACCGGGTCCTGGGCCGCGTCCAGCAGGACGAGGTTGACCGGCCAGGGGAGGGGGAAGCGGCCGAGGGCTCGGCCGAGGGCCCGCATGGGGAGGTCGCGGGCGTCGCCGTCCCAGGAGGCCAGTTCGACGCCCACGAAGAGGGTCGGGTCCTCGGTCTCGACGGCGGCGAGGCAGCGGCGGGCGGTGCGCACCACGCCGGCGGTCCGGAACTCGTCGGCCGCGGCGGCCAGGAAGTCGACCGGGTCCTCCTTCCAGTCCGGCTCGAACAGGCGCACGCGGCCCCCGCTCGCCGGTCCGTCGAGCTCCGTGCGCCCCACCCTGCACAGGGCCGCGACGGCGGGCGGCGGCAGCGGCACGGTGACGGTCCCCTCCGGGTTCAGGGCGATGCCGAGCTGCGGCGGCAGACCGCGGGCGAACTCCACGGCGGGCGCCACGGTGCAGGGCATCCGGCCGCCCGTGGCCTGCTGGAACTGCTGCTCGGAGGTGAAGACGGGGACGTAGGCCTGGCCTTCGACGTCGAGGGTGGGCAGGTCCAGGGTCCCGCTGTCCGGGCCGCCGCCGCTCGGCAGCGGGATCCAGACCCGGCTGCGGCCCAGGGTCTCGACGATGCGGGCCCCCACCGCGTCGGACGGCGGCGCGCCGAGCGAGGCGGCGAGCACCTCCTCGAGCTCGTTGGCCGGCCACCCCCCGTACGGGTGCGCGTGCGCCTGCCCGTACGGGGGCGGGTACGTGTGCGCCTGCGCCTGTGCCTGTACCTGTGCCGGGATGTGGCCCTGGAGGTCCGCCGCGTGGCCCGGGTGGCCCGGGTGGCCCGGGTGGCCTGGGTGAACCGGGTGGCCCGTTTGACCCGGGTGACCCGGGTGACCCGGGTGATCCGTGTGACCCGGATGGTCCGAGTGGTCCGGGTGACCCGGGTGGCCCGGAAAGTCCGGATGGTTCATGTGCCTCGACCCCTGCTCTGCCGTGCTCCTGCTGCCGGTGCCCGACCCTAACGCCGGGGCGGGGGCCGGTGGCGCCGGGTCCTTCGACCCCGCAGCCGCTCACGCACGAAGCCGCACACGCCACGAAGCCGCGCACGTACGAAGCCGGGCACCCCGAAGCCGCGCACGCCCCAAGCCGCTCACGCCCCGAAACGGCTCACGGCGAAGCCACTCACGTCCCGAAACCGCTCACGCCAAAGTCACTCACGCCCCAAAACGCTCACCCCGAACCCACTCAAGCCCCGAACCCGATCTCCCCCAGCGCCCCGGCCGCCTCCCGGTCGAGCAGCACCGCCGACCCGCAGCCCCGCGGCAGCTCGCCGCGCTCCACGGCCCGTACGAGGCGGCCGACCGTTCTGCGGTGTCGCGCGAAGGCGTACCGCGACACCCCGCGGCCGCGCGCCCGCTGCCCCGCGACGGCGGTCTCGACGGGCACGTCGAGCAGGAGCAGACGCAGGGTCGTCCCGCGCCGGGCCGCCGCCCGGGCCAGCCAGCGCCGCACCCAGGGCTGGGTGCCGCAGTCGTGCACGACGACGCCCTCGCCCGCGCGCAGGGCCCGGCGCAGACCGGCGTAGTGCGCGACGCGCACGAAGGGGCGGTAGAGGGCGTAGGGCAGCAGCCGCGGCATGCGGGCCGCCCAGCGGTCCCGCGTGTCCTGGGAGTCCACGCGCGGCCCCGCCACCGTGCGCCGCATCAGCGTGGACTTGCCGCTGCCCGGGAGCCCGGAGACCACCACGACGTCCGCCGCGCCGAAGACGAGCCGCCGGGGCCCCGCGGCGGCGCCGCGGCCCCTGAGGTCGCGCACGACCGGCCGCGGGAAGTACCCGAGGCTCTCGCGCACCGGCACCGCGGCCTGCGGCGGCAGCACGCCGACGCCGCCCGGTAGCGCCACACCCGTGGCCGCCTCACAAGCACTGCTCCTGCGCACCGTGATCCGCCTCCCCATGCTGGTCACGTCACTCATCCCCAGTACTTCTCCGTCGAGTGTAAAGAGAAGGTAATGCCACACAAGAGCGCCAAGGGCCCTGAAGCCCCCGAAACCAGCGCACTCAGGTTGCGGCTGTTGCGAAGAGGGGGCGCGTGCAATGATGTGCGCGCCAACTCCATACCGGCCGCTTGAATCCGCGCGGGAGAGTTCCCGGGGACACGAACGTTCCCCCCGGGACGCCGAAGGAGCAAGTTCCTCCCTTGAATCTCTCAGGCCCCGTACCGCGCGGGCGAGGCACATCTGAAAAGCGGGCCACCACCGGTCACAGGGGCGGCTCCACCCAAGGTGCAAGTCATGTCCCGTCGCACGTACGGGCGTGGTGAACCTCTCAGGTCCGATGACAGATGGGGAGGATGGACCTCGCCCGTCATGCCCCGGGAGCCCGTTCTGATGAGCAATACACCACCGCGCCACACCGCCCTGGACACCCTGCACCGGTCGCTGGGTGCGACCATGACCGACTTCGCGGGCTGGGACATGCCGCTGCGGTACGCCAGCGAGCGCGACGAGCACAACGCCGTCCGCACGCGGGCCGGCCTCTTCGACCTCTCCCACATGGGCGAGATCACCGTCACCGGACCCGAAGCCGTGGACCTGCTGAACTACGCGCTCGTCGGCAACATCGGCTCCGTCGGCACCGGCCGCGCCCGCTACACCATGATCTGTCGGGCGGACGGCGGCATCCTCGACGACCTGATCGTCTACCGCCTCGGGGACCAGGAGTACATGGTCGTCGCCAACGCCGGGAACGCCCAGGTCGTCCTGGACGCGCTGACCGAGCGGGCGGCGGGCTTCGAGGCCGGGGTCCGCGACGACCGCGAGGCCTACGCCCTGCTCGCCGTCCAGGGACCCGAGTCCCCCGGAATCCTGAAGTCGGTCACCGACGCCGACCTCGATGGACTGAAGTACTACGCGGGCCTGCCCGGCACCGTCGCGGGCGTCCCGGCCCTGATCGCCCGCACGGGTTACACCGGCGAGGACGGCTTCGAGCTGTTCGTGGCCCCCGAGCACGCCGAGCAGCTGTGGCGGGCCCTGACGGAGGCGGGCGCCCCGGCGGGCCTGGTCCCCTGCGGACTGTCCTGCCGCGACACCCTGCGCCTGGAGGCGGGCATGCCGCTGTACGGGCACGAGCTGACGACGGCCCTGACGCCGTTCGACGCCGGTCTCGGGCGGGTCGTCAAGTTTGACAAGACGAGCCACGCGGATGACTTCGTGGGCGGCGAGGCGCTGCGGGGCGCCGCCGAGCGCGCCGAGGCCGCTCCCCCGCGCAAGCTCGTCGGCCTGATCGCCGAGGGCCGCCGGGTCCCGCGCGCGGGCATGAGCGTGGTCGCGGGCGGCGAGGTCGTCGGCGAGGTCACCTCGGGCGCGCCGTCCCCGACGCTCGGCAAGCCGATCGCGATGGCCTACGTGGACGTGGCGCACGCCGCTCCCGGCACGGCGGGCGTGGGCGTGGACATCCGCGGCACGCACGAGCCGTACGAAGTCGTCGCGCTGCCGTTCTACAAGCGCCAGAAGTGACACGCGGGCCCAGGAAGTGACCCGCGCGGGCGTCGGAAGTGACGTACGCCCGTCCCAGTCCGCAAGACCCACGTTCCCCAGCACACGTCCGCGTACAGGAGAATTCAGGCCATGAGCAACCCCCAGCAGCTGCGTTACAGCAAGGAGCACGAGTGGCTGTCGGCCACCGAGGACGGTGTGGCGAGCGTCGGCATCACCGAGCACGCCGCCAACGCGCTCGGTGACGTCGTCTTCGCCCAGCTCCCGGCCGTCGGCGACACCGTGACCGCGGGCGAGTCCTGCGGCGAGCTGGAGTCGACCAAGTCGGTCAGCGATCTGTACGCCCCGGTCACCGGCGAGGTCGTCGAGGCCAACCAGGACGTCGTGGACGACCCGTCCCTGGTGAACTCGGCCCCCTTCGAGGGCGGCTGGCTGTTCAAGGTGCGCATCTCGGACGAGCCCGACGACCTGATGTCCGCCGATGAGTACACCGCCTTCACCGCCGGCTGAGCCAACCGTCAAGGATCTCCCATGTCGCTTCTGAACACCCCCCTTCACGAGCTCGACCCGGATGTCGCCGCCGCCGTCGACGCCGAGCTGAACCGCCAGCAGTCCACCCTCGAGATGATCGCCTCGGAGAACTTCGCCCCGGTCGCCGTCATGGAGGCGCAGGGCTCGGTCCTCACCAACAAGTACGCCGAGGGCTACCCCGGCCGCCGCTACTACGGCGGCTGCGAGCACGTCGACGTGGTCGAGCAGATCGCGATCGACCGCGTCAAGGAGCTCTTCGGCGCCGAGCACGCCAACGTGCAGCCGCACTCCGGCGCGCAGGCCAACGCGGCCGCGATGTTCGCGCTGCTCAAGCCGGGCGACACGATCATGGGTCTGAACCTCGCGCACGGCGGGCACCTGACCCACGGCATGAAGATCAACTTCTCCGGCAAGCTCTACAACGTGGTCGCCTACCACGTGGACGACGAGACCGGTCAGGTCGACATGGCCGAGGTCGAGCGCCTGGCCAAGGAGGCCAAGCCGAAGCTGATCGTCGCGGGCTGGTCGGCGTACCCGCGCCGGCTGGACTTCGCCGCCTTCCGCCGCGTCGCGGACGAGGTCGGCGCGTACCTGATGGTGGACATGGCGCACTTCGCGGGCCTCGTGGCCGCGGGCCTGCACCCCTCCCCCGTCCCGCACGCGCACGTGGTCACCACCACCACGCACAAGACCCTCGGCGGCCCCCGCGGCGGCGTCATCCTGTCCACGCAGGAGCTCGCCAAGAAGATCAACTCCGCGGTCTTCCCCGGTCAGCAGGGTGGCCCGCTGGAGCACGTGATCGCGGCCAAGGCCGTCTCCTTCAAGGTCGCCGCCTCCGACGACTTCAAGGAGCGCCAGCAGCGCACCCTCGACGGCGCCCG
The DNA here is from genome assembly GCF_044328435.1 of Streptomyces sp. NPDC017940. Taxonomy (NCBI): domain Bacteria; kingdom Bacillati; phylum Actinomycetota; class Actinomycetes; order Kitasatosporales; family Streptomycetaceae; genus Streptomyces; species Streptomyces sp. NPDC017940. The sequence continues at coordinate 155,949 of NZ_JBIRHJ010000010.1, forward strand.
CATCCTGGCCGAGCGCCTGGTCCAGGACGACGTCACCGAGCACGGTGTCTCCGTGCTGTCGGGCGGCACCGACGTGCACCTGGTCCTCGTCGACCTGCGCAACAGCGAGCTGGACGGCCAGCAGGCCGAGGACCGGCTGCACGAGGTCGGCATCACCGTCAACCGCAACGCGGTCCCGAACGACCCGCGGCCCCCGATGGTCACCTCCGGCCTGCGCATCGGCACCCCGGCCCTCGCCACCCGCGGCTTCACCGCAGAGGACTTCCGCGAGGTCGCCGACGTCATCGCCGAGGCGCTCAAGCCGGGCTTCGACGCCGACGCCCTCAGGACCCGGGTGTCCGCTCTGGCGGCGAAGCACCCGCTGTACCCCGGCCTGAAGTAGTTTCGTACGCTTTATTTGGTACGGGCTTCCGGGGCACCGCGCACACTGGACACCAGGACGGTGCGCGCGGTGCCCCGCACCACGTGCCCCGCACACAGCACTGCCCCGCACCACCCCGGCGGACAAGGGCGTCTACCAACCACCATTGGAGTTCTCTCGTGGCCATCTCGGTCTTCGACCTGTTCTCGATCGGCATCGGCCCGTCCAGCTCCCACACGGTCGGCCCGATGCGCGCGGCGCGGATGTTCGCCCGCCGCCTCAAGAACGAGGGCCTGCTGGCCCACACCGCCTCGATACGCGCCGAGCTGTACGGCTCCCTCGGGGCCACGGGCCACGGGCACGGCACGCCCAAGGCCGTCCTGCTCGGCCTCGAGGGCGAGTCGCCGCGCACGGTCGACGTCGAGAAGGCCGACGACCGCGTCGAGGAGATCAGGTCCTCCGGCCGCCTGAACGTCCTCGGCATGCACGACATCGCCTTCGCCTTCGACGACGACCTGGTCCTGCACCGCCGCAAGGCGCTGCCGTACCACGCCAACGGCATGACGGTCTTCGCCTACGACACCGACGGCGCGCTCGTCCTGGAGAAGACGTACTACTCGGTGGGCGGCGGCTTCGTCGTCGACGAGGACGCGGTGGCGGGCGAGGACCCGATCGTCCCCGACGACACCGTCCTGAAGTACCCCTTCCGCACCGGCGACGAGCTGCTGCGCATGGCCTCCGAGACCGGCCTCTCCATCTCCGCCATGATGCTGGAGAACGAGAAGGCCTGGCGCACCGAGGAGGAGATCCGCGAGGGCCTCCTGGACATCTGGCGCGTCATGCAGGCCTGCGTCTCGCGCGGCATGTCCCGCGAGGGCATCCTGCCCGGCGGCCTGAAGGTCCGCCGCCGCGCCGCGAACTCCGCGAGGCAGCTGCGCGCCGAGGGCGACCCGGGGGCCCGCGCCATGGAGTGGATCACCCTCTACGCCATGGCCGTGAACGAGGAGAACGCCGCGGGCGGCCGCGTGGTCACCGCGCCCACCAACGGCGCCGCCGGGATCATCCCCGCCGTCCTGCACTACTACATGAACTTCGTGCCGGGCGCCGACGAGGACGGCGTGGTCCGCTTCCTGCTCGCCGCGGGCGCGATCGGCATGCTCTTCAAGGAGAACGCCTCCATCTCCGGCGCCGAGGTCGGCTGCCAGGGCGAGGTCGGCTCCGCCTGCTCCATGGCGTCGGGCGCCCTCGCCGAGGTGCTCGGCGGTTCCCCCGAGAAGGTCGAGAACGCCGCCGAGATCGGCATGGAGCACAACCTCGGCCTCACCTGCGACCCCGTCGGCGGGCTCGTCCAGATCCCCTGCATCGAGCGCAACGGCATGGCCGCGGTGAAGGCCGTGACCGCCGCGAAGATGGCCATGCGCGGCGACGGCAGCCACAAGGTGTCCCTCGACAAGGTCATCAAGACCATGAAGGAGACCGGCGCCGACATGTCCGTGAAGTACAAGGAGACGGCGCGCGGCGGCCTCGCGGTGAACATCATCGAGTGCTAGGCGGATAGGCCCTGACCAGCGCGTTCACATCTTTCAGCGCTGTCAGGGCCTTCTCTGCTCACGGATCACCCACCAGCTGATGTGGCAAATCGATCCCTCACCCCCGCTCAAGGGGTGCTATTCGATACATGAATGCTGCGGAGAACTACGGGCCGAACGCACGCCCCGCATCACGGCGACCGCTCGTGCGGACCGGTTCCCCCTATAGTGCGCGCACGCCACGGAAGTCCACCCGTGGGACGGCTCTGTCCGCCGTATCATGACGGCACACGGGAAGGAGCACCGTCCATGAGTGTCGACGTGATCACGCACACCGAGTTCCCCGCGGGATACGTGGTGTTCTTCGGCGCCGACGGAAAGATCATCATGACCCCGCAGAGCGAAGAGCACTCCAGCACGATCAGGTCGATGCAGATCGACTCTCTCGCCCTCGGCCGTCATGCGAAGGTCACCTCGGACGTCTACATCGACTTCCCCGCCGACGAGAACTCCGCCCCCGACCTGGCCATCCTGCGCGAGGACGCGCGCAAGGAGGGCAAGCGGTACAGCTTCGAGGACGTCCTGTTGATCTCGGAGGTCGTCTCCGCGTCCTCGGCACGCAAGGATTACGACGACTGCACCGCGAAGTACGGCCGGTACGGCATCCCCGTCTACCTCGTCGTGGATCCCTACGCCCGGGAAGTCGTCCTGCACACCGAGCCCACCTCCAGCGGCTACAGCACCGCCCACACCCGCGCATACGGCACGGGCAAGCTTCCCGTCCCCCTGGCCGACGGCCGCACCTTCACCCTCGACCTCGACGAACTCCCCCTGCCCGACCCGGAGCCCGACACTCACTGAGTCTGAGAAAACACGCCCCGAAGCAGAAGGCCCGGCGGCGGGCTGGGCCGGGCCCCCTCGGGCAGGACTCCAGTTCTGACCCCACCCCCCGGTCGAGCAGGTCGAGGCCGCGTCTCGCGAGTACGAGGCCTCGCCGTGAACATCATCGAGTGCTGAGCACCCCCGCCGCCCCCTGATTCCTGGCGATCAGCGTCTCCACCAGCCCGGCGCGGGTGTTCGGGTAGTCCATCGGTACGATCCCGAGCCCGCGCCAGGCCCGCCCCTCCGCGCTCTCCAGGAGGGTGTGCACCCGCGGGTTGAGGTCGTCGGCGTTCCAGCGTGGCGGCAGCCCGGCCGCGGTGCTGACGAAGTTGACGTACTGCTTGCCCGGGCTGCTCGCGGCCTTCCTGAAGTGTGCCTCGACCTTGGGGTACTTGGCGGCGGGTGCCGCGTTCCAGTCGTCCTGGAGGTCGAAGACAGCGCCGTCGCCCCACCGGAGGCCCCCGGGCAGGCCGCCGTTGTCAGCGATCAGCACGACCTTCCCGCGTACGTCACCGAGGCGCGGCCAGGCCGTCCCGATGTGGAAGAGGGACCGCCAGCCGCGCCGGTCCAGATAGTCGTCGAAGACGGCCCGGAACGCCGCGTCGCTCGCCTGCGAGTACTCCTGCTTGACGCGCATGAGGACGGTCTCCGTGGGCTGCCCGCCGAGGAAGTCCCGGCAGGCGCGCAGCACGTCGTCGAAGTTCAGGTTCTGGTAGAACGCGCCGTGGTGGATGGTGAACGAGCCTTCGAAGGCCCGGCACCGGATGTCCAGGAACCGTATCCCCGCGGCGAGTTGGGCGCTGATCGTCGTGTTCTGGCACTCCACCCACCAGCCGCCGAAGCGGGCCCCGGAGTCGTGGGTGCCGGGGATCGTCAGGCGCTGCATCGGGGTCGTGGACTCGATCCCCGCCATCCAGTTCTGCGTGCCGCGTACGCGATGTACGCCCCTTACGCCACGCGCCCGGTCCCGGCGGACGGCGCTCGCGGCCGGGGCGGACGGCGTGAGGAGGGTGGCGGAGGCCGTCGCTGCGGCGGCGGAGGCGAGGAAGGCGCGGCGGGTCAAGGGCATGTAGGGGGTCCTCGGGGTGTGCGGGGGTGCGGGGGCCGGGAGCAGTGCGCTCCTACCGAGTACAGCGAGCGGCTCGGCAAATCAACCCCCGCGCACAACTCCCCCCACCCATCACGGCGTTGAGCACCCCCCGCCCCGAATGCCTCCCCCACCCCACCCCGCGGCGTTTGATCCACCCCCCACCACCCGGATGGCCCCCCGCTCCCCCGCCCCCAACAGCCTGGACGCCAGTGCGAGGGTGGAACCGCGCGCTCCCGGGAATCACCACGTCGACCTTTCACCGTTCACCCACCGCGCGCCGGCTCCGGCCACCCCCCACCGCGGCGCCCGGCCACTCCCCCCGCCCCTGGAGGCCATCCATGCTGCGTGGCATCGACGTCAGCTCCTATCAGTCGACGTTCGACACCGACGGGCTCTCCTTCGTCTTCATAAAGGCCACGGAGGGCCGCTCGTACGTCAACCCCCGCCTCACCGCCCAGACCAAGCTCGCCCGCGACGGGGGCTGTGTCGTCGGCTACTACCACTTCCTGTGGCCCGGCAACATCACCGCCCAGGCCGAGTACTTCGTCGCCAAGGCCCCGGAGAAGAAGGGCGACATCCTGGCCGTCGACTGGGAGTGGACGGGCGACCACACGGCGGCGAGCAACAGCGAGAAGGACCGCTTCATCAGAGAGGTGAAACGGCTGCGCCCCAGCCACAGGGTCATGTTGTACTGCAATCGCGACTTCTGGCTCAACAAGGACACCACGTCCTACGCGGGCGACGGCCTCTGGATCGCCGACTACGTATCGGCGGGCAAGCCCCGCATCCAGGCGAAGTGGCGCATCCACCAGTACACGTCGACTCCGCTGGACAAGAACGTGGCGCGGTTCGCGAGCGAGGAAGCGATGCGGGACTGGGCCACGATCGACTGACACCCTCCGCCGGCCCCGCACGGGACGCGGCCCCGGACGGCGACGCGCGAAGGGGCCGCCCCCGGCGTGCCGGGGGCGGCCCCTTCGTCCTGCGTGGGCGGTCGTGCCGGGCCACGCGTGGGCGCTACTTGTTCAGGCTCGCCCAGAACTCGTCGAAGGAGAGCAGCTTGTCGCCGTTCGCGTCCTTGGACTTGATGATGGCCTCGGCGACCGACTCGGTGACGTTCCAGTCCCCCATCTGCGCCATGGCCGTCTTGTACTCCGCGGCAGTGATGAATCCGTCACCGTCCGCGTCGAACCGATCGAACGTCTTGCGTGCCTCATCTATGTCCGCCACCGGGTCCGCCCCTTCGTTTGTGCAGTACTGACGGGGGTCAGGGTAACGGCCGCCCCGGAGCGGGCCGCGGGGAGTACGGCCTTGGCCCGCGGACCGGTGGGCTCAGCGGAAGATGCCGGTGTGGCCGAGGGAGTAGCGGCCCGGCTGGGGGTAGACGGCCAGGCCGTGGGGGCCGCCGCCGACGGGGACGCGGGCGAGCTGGACGCCGGTGCGGGTGTCGATCGCGTACACCTCGGAGTCGTAGCGGCCCGACAGCCAGAGGATCTTGCCGTCCGCGGAGACGCCGCCCATGTCGGGGCTGCCGCCGTCGGGCAGGTGCCATTTCTTGGTCAGCTTGTTCCTGGTGAAGTCGAAGACCGACACCGTGCCCTCGCCGCGGTTGGAGACGTACATCTCGCGCGAGTCCCTGCCGACGTACAGGCCGTGGCAGCCCTTGCCGGTGGGCAGCAGCTTCGGCTTGCCGAAGGTGTCGCCGTCCAGGACCCACATGCCGTCGGCCATCATGTCGGCGACGTAGAACCGCTTGCCGTCCGGGGAGATCTTCACGTCCTGGGGCATGGCGCCCTTGAAGGGCAGCTTCTGCTGGCCGACGACCTTCATCTTCTCGGTGTCGACCTTGAGGAGTTCGCCGGAGAACTCGCAGGAGACGATGAAGTACCTGCCGTCGCGGGAGAAGTCGGCGTGGTTGACGCCGTAGCAGCTCACCGGCTCGGTCTTGACGCGCTTCATCGTGTGCGGGTCGCGGAAGACGAGCTCGCGGTCGAGCGAGGCCATCACGACCGCGTGCTTCCCGTTGGGGGTGAAGTAGAGGTTGTACGGGTCGTGCACCTCGACGGGCTTGCCCGCCTTGCCGGTTCTGGGGTCGATGGGTGTGAGGGTGTGGCCGCGGTTGTTGTTGACCCACAGCGTCTTCAGGTCCCAGGAGGGCACGACGTGCTGGGGCTGGACGCCGACCTTGATCGTGTCGATCACTTCGTACGTCTTGGGGTCGATCACCGACACCGTGTTGGAGTTGGTGTTGGGGACGTAGACGCGGGAGGGGAAGTCCTTGACGACCGGTGAGAGCTTGTTCGGGCGGTCGGCGGCGTAGACGTCCTTGGGGTCCAGTACGGGCGGCATGCCGGGCAGGCCCTTGACCGGCTTCGGCCGTGCGGGCTCCGGCGGGACCTTGGTGGCGGGGGCCTTGTTCTGCCGGTCGCCCTGCTCGGTGCCGCAGCCGGCGAGCAGCGCGGCGACGGCGGCCCCGGCGGCGAGGAGCGCGGCGCTCCGCCCGCTCAGGGGGGTACGGGTGCGGGTGCGGGTGCGGGTGGACATCAGGTCAGCAGCTCCGTGGTCGTGACGGCGCGCAGGCCGCGGCGGTGGAGGTCATCGAGGACGGCGGGGAGCGCGGCGACCGTGTCCGCGTACCCGAAGTGCAGGCTCACCACGGAGCCGGGGCGGGTCCCGGCGGCGACGGTGCGGGCGAGGGCCGGGGCGCCGGGCGAGGTGAAGTCCAGGGAGTCGACGTCGTACGACAGGACGTGCGGGTAGCCGGCGCGGCGTGCGAGGCGGGCGACGAGCGGGCTCGCCCGGCGGGCCCGCGAGGGCCGGAACCAGGTGCCGATGCCCCCGGTGAGCCGGCGCAGCCGGTCCGCGCAGCCGGTGATCTCCGCGTACGCGGCCGCCTCGGGCAGCGCGTTGATGTCGCGGTGGTTCAGGGTGTGGTTGCCGAGGTCGTGGCCGCCGTCGAGGACCCGGCGGGCCAGGCGCGGATGGGCGTCGAGCCAGCTGCCGACGGCGAGGACGGTGACCCGGGCGCCCGCGCGTTCGGCCTCGGCGAGCAGGGCGTGCGCGGTGCCGGGGTCGCCCTGGCCGTGGAAGGTGAGCGCGACCTCGGGGCGGCCCCGGGGGCTGTGGGTGATCTGCGCGGGCAGGCCGGGGAAGCCGCGGGGTCCCGGGGCGGGGCCGCGGCCGGTGGGGGTGCCGGTGGGTTCTCGGGCGGGGGCGGGGCGGGAGGCCGGCTCGGGGGTGCAGCCCGCGGCCGCCGCGCCCGCGACGGCGGCGAGGGCGGCCGCCGTCCGCAGGGCCGCTCGGCGGTCGGTGCCGTCGGTGCCGTCGGTGCGCTCAGTCACGCGGACCATTTAATGGCGGTTTGCTCGGAAACCTGCTGATTGACCGGTTCGCTGGTGTTTACGGGTCGGCTGGACTGGACCAAGTAAGGGGGTCCACACCTTGCCTATCGCGCCACTCAGCTGCCGTTCAGCCATCGTTTAGAAGGTGAGTGCTCTATCTCACCAAGGATTCACCTCTAAAGTGTAAGCATTTGTCCGGAAATACCCGAGTCGGGACTTTTGGATCAGTGACCCCTGTCTGCCATAGTCGAAGGAGCGACCCCCATTGACCCGGGCTCGGTCGTCCGAACGGCCGTGGACCACACCCCATTCGTTCACGGCCCCGCTCGAAGGCCCCCGACAGCGCCACACCCACGGCCCCGGGGGCTTTCGCGTACCCGCGGCCACCCGGGTCGCGCGGCGGCGGGCGGGCCGGTGTCAGCGGTCGTGGATCCGCATCTCGAACCAGGTCGTCTTGCCCCGCGGCAGCAGGTCCACGCCCCAGCGGTCGGCCAGCTTGTCGACGAGGAAGAGACCGCGCCCGCTGACGTCGAGCTCGTGGACGGGCATCAGACAGGGCAGCCCGCGCGAGGGATCGCGCACCTCGACCCGGATCCAGCCGCGCCGCCGCAGCGTCCTGAGGCCGAACACCCGGGCCCCGGTGTGCCGCACGGCGTTGCCGACGAGTTCGGACACCAGGAGCACGACATCCTCGGTGATCTTGGGCGAGAGGCCCCAGTGGCGCAGGACGACCACCTGTGCGAGCCGGCGGGCGATGGCGGCGGATTCGGGGCGCGAGGGCAGCGGCACCTCGGCGTCGACGGGGTTGCCGAACAACTCCAGGGCCTTCAGGGCGTGTTCGTCCTCCACCGCCGGAGACCAGCGCGCCGCGGTCGCACCCGTGCGCTTCCGCGGCTGTTCGACACCCTCCTGCCCCGCCATGCCCCCCATGATGGCCGCACCGCGTCCGCGGCGGGGCCGTTCCGACGGAATGGGCCCCCCGGAAGCTACCGTTCCGGGGGGCTCCGCAGGCATATGCCCATGGCAGTTCAGGTCCGGCCACACCTGCCCCCACCTGCGCTGACTGCACGCCCGCAGATGATCACGGAGCGGTTGCAACCCGGTAGCCGCAGGGTTCCCTGCAAGCTTTCGCGAACCGCCCCTTCGGGGGAAACTTTGGCTGATGGTCTTTCAACTGACCTGAAATCAGCGGAACTTCGCCTTGCCGGGCCCCTCCTCCACGAAGCTGCGCATGCCCCGCTCGCGGTCCTCGGTGGCGAACAGACCTGCGAACCACGTGCGTTCGACCGCGAGGCCGGTGTCGATGTCCGCCTCCAGGCCCGCGTCCACCGCCTCCTTGGCGGCCCGCAGCGCGAGCGCCGGTCCCTTGGCGAGGCGTGCGGCCCAGGCGTGCGCCTGCCCGTACACCTCGGCGGCGGGCACCACCCGGTCCACGAGGCCGATGGTGAGCGCCTCGTCGGCCGTGACCTGCCGGCCGGTGAAGATGAGGTCCTTGGCCCTGGCCGGGCCCACCAGGCGCGGCAGGCGCTGGGTGCCGCCCGCGCCCGGGATCAGGCCGAGCAGGATCTCTGGCTGGCCGAGCTTGGCGTTGTCGGCGGCGATGCGGAAGTCGGCGCACAGCGCCAGTTCGCAGCCGCCGCCGAGCGCGTAGCCGGTGACGGCGGCCACGACCGGCTTGGGGACGCGGGCGACGGCCGTGAAGGATTCCTGGAGCGCCCTCGACCGCACGATCATCGCCGTGTGGTCCATGGCCTGCATCTCCTTGATGTCCGCCCCGGCCGCGAACACCTTCTCACCGCCCCAGAGGACGACGGCGCGTACGTCGTCGCGGTCGGTCACCTCGGCGGCGAGGTCCTTGAGGCGGTCCTGGAGCTCGATGTCCAAGGCGTTCATGGGCGGGCGGTCGAGGCGGATCGTGCCGACGCCGTCGGCGACTTCGAGATGCACAGTTGTCATGCGGGGCACGTTAGCGGGCGTTCACGCGGAACGGCCCGGTGCACTGCGTCACAGTGCGCCGGGCCGTTCCGGAATCCGGCCGCCGGACTCCGCCGTGCGGGCCCGCCGCGGACCGGAGGGCCTGGGCCTTCCACTTCTGTGGAGGGCTCAGGCCTTCCACTTATCCCAGGACATGTTCCAGCCGCTGTAGCCGTTGTCCGGGGCGATGGTCTTGTCGTCGGAGTTCTTGACCACGACGACGTCACCGACCATCGAGCGGTCGAAGAACCAGGCGGAGGGCACCTTCTTGTCGTAGCCGCCGCGGACGTCCTGGAGGCCTATGCAGCCGTGCGAGGCGTTGTAGTTGCCGAACGCGCCGCCGCCCCAGTAGTTGCCGTGGATGAACGTGCCGGACGTGGAGAGGCGCTGGGCGTGCGGCACGTCCTTGATGTCGTACTCGCCGCCGTAGCCCACGGTCTCGCCGTTCATCCGGGTCACCTCAAGACGCTCGCTGATGACCATCTGGCCGTTCCACGTCTCGTAGCCGGGCTTGCCGGTGGTGACCGGGATCTTCTTCAGGACCTTGCCGTCGCGTACGACGGTCATCTTCTTGGTCTTGACGTCGACGGTGGAGACCTGGCTGCGGCCGATCTCGAAGCGGATGGTCTTGGCCTGCTCGCCGTAGACGCCGGGACGGCCCTCGACGCCGTCGAGGTCGAGCCGCACGGTGACCTTGGTGCCGGGCTTCCAGTACTTCTCCGGGCGGAAGTCGAGGCGGTCGTTGCCGAACCAGTGGCCCTCGACGGGCACGGACGGCTCGGTCGTGATGCGGATCGCCTTCTCCACGGCCCGCGGGGCGGTGATGCCGCGGGTGAAGCGCACGGAGAACGGCATGCCGACGCCGACCTTCGTCCCGTCCTCCGGTGTGAACTGGCCGGTGAAGGTGTTCTCGGGCACCAGCGTGGTGAACGTCGAGTCCTTGGCGGCGGTGCGGCCCTCGGAGTCCTTGGCGATCGCGTGGACCTTGTACTCCGTACCGGAGGCGAGGTGCTTCGCGGGCGTCCATTTCGCGCCACCGGAAGTGATCTTTCCGGGTACGGCCCTGCCCTTCGGGCCCTTCACCGTCACTTCGGTGAGCTTGCCGTCGGCGGCGGATATCCTCAGCGCGCCACTGGTCGCCACGGCCTTGGTGCCGTCCTTGGGGGCTATGGTGACGACGGCCCGCGAGGGCTCGTTGGCGTCCGCCCCGCCCTTGCCGCCATCGCCGTCACCGTTGGATCCGCCACCGCCGCACGCGGTCACGAACAGCAGCGTCGCCCCGGACGCGGTCGCGAACAGTGTCCTGGCGCCCCGCCGCCGCCCGCGCTTTCGCGCGTGGGCCGACGCCCCCGATATCGGTCGCCCGTTCAAGATTTTCTCCCCTCGCACGGCCCGCTGAGGCCCGCACTCCAGTGCCCGGCGCGGTGGTCGAGAATGAGCCGACTCGCGCACTGCGCCAGATAACCACAGGGCCCGGAGCGATGACTCCCCGCCAATGTCACCGTTCCGTTCCAACTGTGTTCATGGTGCGGGCCCGTGACCTTCAGGGGCGGTTCGTACGGGGGTTCTTGTCGCCCTTCTCCCCTTCTACGGCTTTGGCCTCTTTGCTTCGGGCCTTCCTGTCTCTCGGCCCTCCTTCTTCCCGGCCTTCCCGGCCTTCCCGGCCTTCTCGGGCTTCTTTCCCGTCGTCCACTCCTGCCAGGTCATGTTCCAGCCGCTGAGGCCGTTGTCGGGAGCGACCTTCTTGTCCTTGCTGCGGACGACCTCGACGACGTCGCCGACCAGGGAGCGGTCGAAGAACCAGCCCGCCGGCGTCCTCGGGCTGCCGCCCTTCACGTCGCGCAGGCCCACGCAGCCGTGGCTGACATTGGTCTTGCCGGGGGCGTCGGGCGCCCAGTAGTTGCCGTGCAGGAAGGTGCCCGAGGTGGTGAGGCGCATCGCGTGCGGGACGTCGGGGATGTCGTACTCGCCGCCGAAGCCGACCGTGCGGCTGTTCATGCGGGTCATCTCCAGCATCTCGGTGACGACCATCCTGCCGTTGTACGTGGGGGTCTTCGGGGCGCCCGCGGTGATCGGCACGGTCGAGATCACCTTGCCGTCGCGGCGCACCTTCATGGTGTGCTCGGCGGCGTCGACCACGCTGACCTGGCTGCGGCCGATGGTGAAGGAGACCGTCCTGTCCTGGAGGCCGTAGACGCCGGGTGCGGCCCGCACGTCCCGCAGGCCGAGGTCGACGGTGACCTCGGTGCCCGGCCTCCAGTACTTCTCGGGGCGGAAGTCGAGACGGGTGGAGCCGAACCAGTGCGGGCGGATCTCGACGCCCGGTTCCGCGGTGACGCGCACGGCGCGCTGGACGGCCTTCCTGTCGGCGACCTCGCGGTTGAACTCCAGTGAGACGATCATGCCGGTGCCGACCGTGGCGCGGTTCTCCGGCGCGACGTAGGCGATGAGGCGCTCGTCGGGGACGAACGTGGTGAACGTCGTGTGCCGTGCCGTGCGCCGGCCGTGGCCGTCGAGCGCGACCGCGTCCACGGTGTACTTCGCGGCGAGCGCGAGCGGCCCGCGGGCCACCGGGCGCCAGGTCGTGCCGTCCTCGCCGATGCGCCCGGGCACCTCCGTCTCCCGCGCGTCCTGGGACCGCACCACCTTCACCGACTCCAGGCGCCCGGCCGGCACCCGTACCTCCAGCCGCTCGTGCGCGCGCACGTTCTTGTCGCCGTCGCCCGGCGTGACCCGGATCGCGTCGGCGGGCCTCGGCGGCTTGCCGAGGAGCCCGTCGAACTCCGTCCCCGTGCACCCCGCGGCGCCGAGTGCCAGTCCTGCCCATGCCACCGCTGCGGCCAGTACGGCCCCTGCGCGCCGAGCGCGCCTCGTTGCCTGTCTCACGTGGGTCCCAACGACCGCGCCCGCCCGGGGAAACGTGAGTGCGACGCACCGGATGGGCAGAACAGACAGAAGGACGCCGTGCGGGCAGCCGCGGCCGGGACGCCGCGCGCCCTCTTCCCGCGCGTCCACAGGCCCGAGCCGCGGGAGGCTGAACGGTGTCGAGCGCAGCCGAGCACAAGGCGGTGCAAGGGGCGCGTGCCCTTGGCCGTGACCGGCAGGACGGCGGTACGGCCACGGCGGGAGCGAGCAACGGGGGGCGCGCCGCCCGCCGTCGCGAGGCCCCCGCGCGGACGGTGTGGCCGGGGGCGCCGACGCCGCTCGGCGCCCGGTTCCGGGTGGGGCCCGACGGGGTGGCGGGCACCAACTTCGCGCTGTGGGCGGGGGGTGCGGAGGCCGTCGAGCTGTGCCTGTTCGACACTCCCGACGACCACGCGGACCACGCGGACGGCGCGGGTGACGGTGGCGCGGGGAACGGCCGCCGCCCCGGTGGCGCGACGGTCGAGACCCGCTGTCGGCTGACCGAACTCACCCACGAGATCTGGCACGGCTTCGTGCCGGGTGTGCTGCCGGGGCAGCGGTACGGCTTCCGGGTGCACGGCCGCTGGGACCCGTGGACCGGCGCCCGCTTCAACCCGGCGAAGCTGCTGCTGGACCCGTACGCCCGCGCGGTCGACGCGGGCGCGGGCCACGACTACGGCGCGCTGCCGCCTGAGGTGTACGGCCATGTGCGTGACTGGCCGCAGCAGCACGTCGCCGACACCGTGCGCGACGACCGCGACTCGGCCCCGTACGTGCCCAAGGGTGTCGTGGTGCACGACGACGCGCCGGACGACGAGTGGTGCGACGACCGGCGCCCGAAGACCCCGTGGGCGGACTCGGTCATCTACGAAGTGCACGTACGCGGGTTCACCAAGCTGCACCCCGGGGTCCCCGAGGAGCTGCGCGGCACCTACGCCGGGCTCGCGCACCCTGCTGCCGTCGAGCACCTGGTGCGGCTCGGCGTGACGGCCGTCGAACTGCTTCCCGTGCACCAGTTCGCGCACGAGGATCATCTGCTGCGGCGGGGCCTTCGCAACTACTGGGGCTACAACTCGATCGGCTACTTCGCCCCGCACGCGGCGTACGCGGCCTCCGGCACCCGCGGCCAGCAGGTCGGCGAGTTCCGGCGGATGGTGCGGGCGCTGCACGAGGCCGGCATCGAGGTGATCCTCGACGTCGTCTACAACCACACGGCGGAGGCGGGCGAGCTGGGGCCGATGCTGTCCCTGAAGGGCATCGACAACCGCGGCTACTACCGCCTCCAGGACGACGCCCGCCGCTACGCCGACTACACGGGCTGCGGCAACACCCTGCACGTCGTGCAGCCGCAGGTGCTTCGCCTGATCACCGACTCGCTGCGGTACTGGGTGTCGGAGATGGGCGTGGACGGCTTCCGCTTCGACCTGGCCGCGGCGCTCGCCCGCTCCTTCCACGACGTCGACATGCTCTCGCCGTTCCTCGCGGTCATCGCGCAGGACCCGGTCCTCAGACGGGTGAAGCTGATAGCCGAGCCGTGGGACGTGGGCTCCGGAGGCTACCAGGTGGGGGCGTTCCCGCCGCTGTGGACGGAGTGGAACGATCAGTACCGGGGCGCGGTGCGGGACTTCTGGCGGGGCGCGCTGCCCGATGTGCGGGACCTCGGTTACCGCCTGTCCGGGTCCAGCGACCTGTACGCGTGGGGCGGGCGCCGCCCGTACGCGTCGGTGAACTTCGTGACGGCCCACGACGGCTTCACCCTGCGCGACCTGGTCTCGTACGAGCGCAAGCACAACGAGGCCAACGGCGAGGGCAACAGGGACGGCTCGGACGACAACCGGTCATCCAACTGCGGCGTCGAGGGCGAGACGGACGACGCGGACGTGCTCGCGCTGCGGCGGCGGCAGCTGCGGAACCTGCTGACCACGCTGCTGCTGTCCACCGGGGTGCCGATGCTCGTCGCGGGGGACGAGATGGGGCGCACGCAGCGCGGCAGCAACAACGCCTACTGCCAGGACAACGAGGTCGGCTGGGTGGACTGGGGGCTGCGCGAGGAACCGGGGTGGCGGGCGCTGCTGGATCTGACGTCCCGGCTCATCGCGCTGCGGCACCGGCATCCGGTGCTGCGGCGCCGCGCCTTCTTCTCGGGCCGGGCGCACTCCGCGGACGGGCTGCGGGACCTGGCGTGGTTCACGGCGCGGGGTACGGAGATGACGCAGGCCGACTGGTACGCGCCCGCGGCCACGCTCGGCATGTATCTGTCCGGCCGTGACATTCCCGGGCGGGACGCGCGCGGGGCGCCGGTGACGGACGACAGCTTCCTCGCCGTGCTGCACGCCGCGGACCGTCCGCTGGACTTCGTGCTGCCGGGACCGCCGTGGGCCGCGGCCTACGCGGTGCTCGTCGACACCTCCCTGGAGGAGCAGGCCCGGGCGCCACAGACGCTGCTCGCCGCGGGGGCGCCGGTGACACTGGCCGCGCGGTCGGTGCTGCTGCTGCGGGTGGTGCCGGGGGAGAGCGGAGCGTGAGGTGTCTGCTGCGGAAACCCCGCGCGTCTTTTGACGTTCATTCAGGTACGTACCAAGTATTGCCCGTGGCGCGGGGGCGGACGAAGCTCACCGCATGGACCTGGAGTTGCGGCATCTGAGGACGATCCGGGCGATCGCCGACGCGGGCAGCCTCACCAAGGCCGCCACCGCGCTCGGGCTCGCACAGCCCGCGCTCAGCGCGCAGCTGAAACGGATCGAGCGGGCCCTGGGCGGCGAGCTGTTCGAACGCGGCAGGTTCGGGGTGCGGCCCACCCCGCTCGGCGAGTTCGTGCTCGCGCGCGCCCGCATCGTGCTGCCCGCGGTCAGCGGGCTCCAGGAGGAGGCCGAGCGGTTCAGCCGGGTCTGGCAGGACCAGCGCGGCTTCCGGCTCGGCGCCACCCACGGGCCGCTGCTCGGCGGCCTGGTGGACCGGCTCGCCGCCGCTTACCCGGACCGTCCCGTGTCGACGTACACCACCTGGTCGGAGCGGGACATCGCCGGGCAGGTCGCGGAGGCCAGGCTCGACTTCGCGCTCATCGGCACGTGCGGGGCGAGCACGCCGCCGGAGAGCGAGCGGCTCGTGTGGCGCGAGGTCGCGCGGGACCCGGTGTTCGTCATGCTGACCACCGGGCACCGCCTCGCCGGTGCCGCGCAGGTCGAGCTGGCCGAGCTGGCCGACGAGGCGTGGACGGACGTGCCGGGCGACGGGTGCTTCGGTGACTGCTTCACGGCCGCGTGCGCGCGGGCGGGCTTCACCCCGGCATCGGTGTACGAGACCGACACCGCGTCGTGCGTCCACCTGGTGCAGGTGGGGCGGGCGGTGGGGCTGTGCCGGGCCACGTTCCCGCCCACCGCGGGGGTCGTGACGCTGCCGCTCGCCGGGGCGCCGCTGTACTGGCGGCATCTGCTCGGCTGGCATCCGGAGACGTACGCCCATGACACCGCGGCGGCCGTGTTCGCCCACGCCAGGGCCGCGCACGCCGAGGCGGCGGCGCGGAGCGAGAGCTACTCGGCCTGGCTCGCCACGCCGGGGACCGCCGCGCCCGGGTCCGCCGCGGAGCAGCACCCTTAGGGGTCCGCCGCGGAGCAGCACCCCCGGGGATCCGCCGCGGAGCAGCACCCCTAGGATCCGGCCGCCCTGGCCGGAGCCGGTTGCCGGGCGGCCCGGCGCCGGGGGCCGTGCGGTGGTCCGCGCGCGGTTCCATAACACCACGGCAGGGGGTCAACTGGCATCTACTGAGGGCATGTTGACCCTTCTACGGTGTGGTCGACCGGAGAACGAGCGGATCCCGCTTCCCCGCATTCCTGGATCCGCCGCTCCCCGTCCACACCGAGGAGAGACCCCCATGCAGCACAGACACCCCTCCCCGACTCGACGTAGCTGTACCGCTCGCCATCGCGTACAGGCGGCCGGTGCCGCCCTCGCGGCCGCCGGCGCGCTCGTACTGGCCGGACTGCCGGGCTCCGCGTCCGCGCAGTCCGACGCTCCGTCGCTCACCTCCCCCACATCCTCCCCGCGCGACGCCGCCGCCACCGCAGCCGTGGCCAAGACGTCGCCCGAGGTCCTGAAGGCCATGCAGCGCGACCTCGGCCTGACCGCGGCGCAGGCCAAGGCGCGTCTGGCCAACGAGGCGGAAGCGGGCGCGACCGCGGGTTCCCTGCGATTCGCGCTCGGCCGTGACTTCGCGGGCGCCTGGGTGACCGGCGCCACCTCGGGCTCGCTCACCGTCGCCACCACCGACGCCCGGGACGTCGCGGCCATCGAGGCCGAGGGCGCCCGCGCCCTGGTGGTGCGGCACTCCGTCGCCCAGCTCGACGCGGCGAAGGCCAAGCTGGACCGGGCCGCCAAGAGCACCCGGACGGCCGACGCGCCCGTGTGGTACGTCGACGTGAAGTCCAACGCGATCGTCGTGGACGCCGTGCGGACCTCGGCGGCCGACAAGCTCGTCGCCCGGGCCGGAGTCGACGCCGGCCTGGTGAAGATCAGGAAGACCGCCGACCGGCCCCGCTCCTTCTACGACATCGTGGGCGGCGAGGCGTACTACATGGGCAGCGGCGGCCGCTGCTCGGTCGGCTTCTCCGTCACCCAGGGCGCCACCCAGGGCTTCGCGACCGCGGGCCACTGCGGCCGGGCGGGCACCACGACGCGCGGCGTCAACCAGCAGGCCCAGGGCACCTTCCGGGGCTCGATCTTCCCGGGCCGGGACATGGCGTGGGTGGCTGCCAACGCCCAGTGGACGGCCACACCGTACGT
Source organism: Streptomyces sp. NPDC017940 (assembly GCF_044328435.1). Classification (NCBI taxonomy): domain Bacteria; kingdom Bacillati; phylum Actinomycetota; class Actinomycetes; order Kitasatosporales; family Streptomycetaceae; genus Streptomyces; species Streptomyces sp. NPDC017940. Next base: position 172,809 of record NZ_JBIRHJ010000010.1, read on the forward strand.
GAAGGGCTCCGGCGGCCAGCGCGTGGGCGTGGCGGGCTCGACCCAGTCCCCGGTGGGCGGCTCGATCTGCCGCTCCGGATCGACCACCGGCTGGCACTGCGGAACGATCTCGCAGCACAACACCAGCGTCACCTACCCCGAGGGCACCATCAGCGGTGTGACGCGCACGACCGTGTGCGCGGAGCCCGGTGACTCCGGCGGCTCGTACATATCGGGCAGCCAGGCGCAGGGCGTCACCTCGGGCGGCTCGGGCAACTGCCGCTCCGGCGGGACCACGTTCCACCAGCCGATCAATCCGCTCCTTCAGCAGTACCAGCTGACGCTGAAGACCACGGGCGGCGGCCAGGACCCGGGCCCCGGCCCCGGCCCCGGTGACCCGACCGGCACCTGGGCGGCGGGCACCGTCTACGCGGCCGGTGACACGGTCACCTTCGACGGCGCCACCTACCGCTGCCTGCAACCGCACCAGGCGCAGCCCGGCTGGGAGCCGGCGAGCACCCCCGCGCTGTGGGAACAGGCCTGACGAAGGGACACTGACCCGCTCGGGCCCGCCCTGACCGGCGGGCCCACCGGGCCCCGCAACGGGCCCCACACACATCCGCGCTGGTGGGAGCGCGGGTGCGGACCCCAGGGCGGGGAGGTCGTGACTCCGGGGGGAGGCACGGCCGCAAGGACCGGATTCCGGCCTCGGCCGACCGTGTGGGCGGTCGGCCGAGGAACCCGCGGCCGTCGGCTGGCGCCACTGCCGCGGCACGGTCCTTGGCGCCCGACTCGCCGAGCGTGTGGGCGAGATGGGTCTTGACCGTGGCGTCGTCTGCACAGCCCCGCGGCGACGCCCCGGTTCGAGGTGCCCCCGGTGACGGGCGCGAGCACTCCCCGTAAGCGGGTGCTCAGCGATTCGTCGCCGGGGGCACGCACGTGTTCGGCCGCACGTGTGCCGTCGCACGTGTTCCGCCGCACGTGTTCCGCCGCACGTGTTCCAGCACGCCGCCCGTGACCGGCGCGGCGGCCTACGGCAGTACGGCATGCGGGAGGCGGCAGGGCCTAGGACCAGCGGAGGACCTCGACCGGTCCGAAACTCGCTGGGCGCTGTCAGTGGCGAAACGTAGGCTCGCCCCTGATGCCGACGACAGATGCACCTGCCGAGGAACCGGGCGGACGGTCCGCCGTCCGGACGCTCAGACGGCTGTGGCCGTATGTCCGTCCCGTACGCACGCGCCTGTTGGTCGCGGGGTTCGTCGCCATCGTGGCGTCGTGCACGGGCCTGGTGTTCCCCCTCGTCCTGAAGTGGATGGTGGACGGCCCCGTGGCCGACCGGGACACCGGGGGCGTCTGGCTCGGCGCCCTCCTGCTCCTCGGGCTCGGCGTCGTCGAGGCCCTCCTCTTCGGGTTCCGCCGCTGGCTGGTCGCGCGGCCGCTCGCCGGTGTCGAGGCCGACATGCGGGCCGATCTCTTCCGCCACCTCCAGCGGGTCCCGGTCGCCTTCCACGACCGGTGGGCTTCGGGGCAGTTGCTCTCGCGCGGGACGACGGACCTGATGCTGCTGCGCATGTTCCTGGCGTTCCCGCTGACGTTCCTCGTGGTCAACGGCGCGACCATCCTCGTGGGCATGGCGATCCTGCTCGCCCAGGACTGGGCACTCGGCCTGGTGCTGCTCATCCCCGTGGTGCCGATGGTGGTCTTCATCGCCTACTTCGAGGGCCGGTACGCCGCCGTGTCGCGGCGCGCGCAGGACCAGGTGGGCGATCTGACGACCGTCGTCGAGGAGAGCGTCCTCGGCATCCGGATCACCAAGGGCTTCGGGCGGCACCGCAGTCAGGCCCTGGCGTTCCGCGCTCTCTCCCGCACGCTGCGCGGCACGGAGCTGGCCAAGGCCCGGCTGCTCGCCGCGATCAACGGCGTCATCATGACGCTGCCGGAGCTGGCGATCGGGGCGGCGCTGGTCCTGGGCTCGGTGCAGGTGGCCGACGGCGACCTGTCGACGGGCACGCTGGTGGCGTTCCTGTCCACGGCCCTCGCGCTGCGCTGGCCGGTGGAGTCGATCGGCTTCCTGCTCGCGATGAGCCAGGAGGCGGCGACGGCCACGGAGCGGTACTTCGAGGTGCTCGACGCGGAGCCGGAGTCCGACACCGGCCCGGAGCGGAAGCCGGAGCCCGACCCGGGCCCGGTGCCCGTGGACGGCATCCGCTTCGACGCCGTCCAGTTCCGCTACCCCGACGCGCCGGACGGCTCCCCGGCCGTCCTGGACCGGATCGACCTGCACATACGCACCGGCGAGACCATGGCGCTCGTCGGCGCCACCGGCAGCGGCAAGACGACGCTGACGGCTCTCGTGCCCCGGTTGTACGAGGTGACGGGCGGGCGCATCACGCTCGACGGTGAGGACATCGCCGCGATGCCGCGCGAACGGGTGCGCTCGCTGGTGTCCATGGCCTTCGAGGAGCCCACGCTGTTCTCCGCCTCCGTGGGCGAGAACGTCCTCATGGGCTCCGGCGGGGATACGGGCTCCGACGGGTTGGACCGGGCGCTCGCGGTGGCGCAGGCGGAGTTCGTGCACGCCCTGCCGCAGGGGGCGGACACCCAGGTCGGGGAGCAGGGGCTGAGCCTGTCGGGCGGCCAGCGGCAGCGGCTCGCACTGGCCCGCGCGGTGGTCGGCGACCCGCGCTTCCTCGTGCTCGACGACCCGCTCTCCGCCCTCGACGTGCACACCGAGGCGCTGGTGGAGGCGGCACTGCGGCGGGTCCTGAAGGACACCACGGCCCTGGTGGTGGCGCACCGCCCGTCGACGGTCCTGCTCGCCGACCGGGTCGCGCTGCTGTCCGGGGGCCGCGTGGCGGCGGTGGGCACGCACCAGGAACTGCTGCGGGAGAACGCGGAGTACGCATGGCTGATGTCTGGGGGGACGGAAGGATGAGCACGGTCGACGACGAGAGGTCCACGACACCCACGGAAGCCACCGTCTCCACCGGCGCGGAGGGCTCCGCCGACGCGGAACGCGCCACCGGCGTGGAAGGCGCCACCGACGCAGCGGGCACCACAGGCACCGCGGGAGCCACCAACGCCGCAGGCACCGCAAACACCACCGGCCCCGCCGAAGCCCCCGCCCCCGGCACCCCCACCACCGCCTCTCCCCTGTGCGCCCCCGGCGACACCCTCGACGACGCCTTCGACGAGGACTCGCTCCCCGCTCCCCCCGGCGCCACCGGCGCCCTGCTGCGCTCCCTCCTCGCGCCCCGTCGCGCCCGCGTCGCCGTGGCCGCGCTGCTGCTTCTGGTGCAGCAGGCGGCCGTCCAGGCGGGGCCGCTGCTCGTCGCGTACGCCATCGACCGTGCCGTGCCCGCCTTCCGCGCGGGCGACCACGGTCCGCTGATCACGGTGGGTGCGGCCTATCTGGGGTGCGCGGTGGCGGCGGGAGCCTTCCAGTACGCGTTCGTCCTGGCGTCCGCGCGCGTCAACCAGGACGTGCTGCTCGATCTGCGGGGCCGCATCTTCCGGCACGCGCAGGCGCTCAGCGTGGACTTCCACGAGCGGTACACCTCGGGGCGGTTGATCTCCCGCTCGACCACGGACGTGGAGTCGCTGCGCGAACTCCTGGAGGAGGGCCTCCAGGAACTCCTCACGGTCGTCCTGTCGTTCGTCTCCATCTCCGTGCTGCTGCTCTGGCTCGACCTCGGCCTCGGCGCGGTCGCCGTCGCCTCCTTCGTCCCCCTGTACCTCCTGATCCGCCTGTACCAGCGGCGCGCAGGCAAGGTCTACCGTGCCCGTTCCACGGCCGTCGCCGCCGTCATCGTGAAGTTCACGGAGACGATGAACGGCATCCGCCCGGTACGGGCGTTCCGCCGCGAGCGGGCCAACGAGGAGCAGTTCGGCACGCTGAACCACCGGCACGAGCGCACCAACGGCGACGCGCTCCTGGAGATGGCCCGGTACGTGGTGGGCTCGCGCCTGGTCGCGAACACCGCGGTCGCGGGGATCGTGCTGTGGGGCGCGTACCGCGTCGCGCAGGACACACTCGCGCTCGGTGTGCTCGCCGCGGCCGTGCTCTACCTGCGGCGGCTCTACGACCCCATCGACCGGCTCGGGATGTTCCTCAACTCCTACCAGTCCGCGGCGGCGTCGCTGGAGAAGATCGCGGGTCTGCTCGCGCAGGAGCCGTCCGTGCCGGAGCCCGCGCCCGGCACCGACAAGCCGCTGCCGCCGCTCGCCTCGGCGCGGCCGGGCAGGACCGTCGAGTTCGACGGCGTCCGCTTCGCCTACCGCACCGGCGGGGAGGTGCTGCCGCGCTTCGACCTCACGCTGCCTGCCGGGCAGACCGTGGCCGTGGTCGGCTCCACCGGCGCGGGCAAGTCGACCCTCGCCAAGCTGCTCGCCCGCTTCTACGACCCCTCGCCGGACGCGCCGGACACCCCCGGCCGGGAGGGCGCCGCCGGTGGCCGCGTGCTGCTGGACGGCGTCGACCTGCGCGACCTGACGACCGCCGAGCTGAGGCGCGGTGTCGTGATGGTCACGCAGGAGGCGTTCCTGTTCTCCGGCACGGTCGCGGAGAACATCGCGATCGGGCGCCCCGACGCCACCCGCGAGGACGTCGAGAGGGCCGCGAAGGCCATCGGTGCCCACGACTTCATCGCCTCCCTTCCCGACGGCTACGACACCGACGTACGCAAGCGCGGCGGCCGCATCTCGGCGGGTCAGCGCCAGTTGGTGGCGTTCGCCCGCGCCCTCCTCGCCGACCCCGCCGTCCTGATCCTGGACGAGGCCACCAGCTCCCTGGACATCCCCGGTGAGCGGGCCGTGCAGCGGGCGATGGACACCGTGCTGCACGGCCGCACCGCCGTCGTCATCGCCCACCGCCTGTCGACCGTGGAGATCGCCGACCGTGTCCTCGTGATGGAGCACGGCCGCATCGTGGAGGACGGCCCGCCCGCCGAACTCATCGCCGGCACCGGTCCCTTCGCGGAGCTGCACCGGGCGTGGCGGGACAGCGTGGTGGGCGGGGGCGGGACCTCGTAGCGCCCGGCCGGAGAAGGTCAGAACCCGCATACCGGACACAAGAATTCGGGCACCGAACGTAATCCAGCCAATGTCGGTTCACTCACCTGACATGTCCCTGACTTGAATGGCACTCTTCCCCTCACCAGTCGCACGCGCGCTCACGCGTGAGCGGCGGGCGCGCCCCGTGCGCGCCGTTCCGTACAGCACCACGTACTGCCCTGCTCCGCCCCGGACGGTCACCGCCGTCCGGACGCCCCCTGGCCGCCCGATCGGCGGTCGCGCAGAAGGAGTTCGTGTTGAGCACATCCCCCACCCCCCGCAGCAGTTCCGCACGTCGGCGGGCCACCGCCGTCGGCACGTTCACGGCCGTCGCCGCCCTGCTGGGCATGGCCGTGCAGGCGGGCACCGCGTCCGCCGACGGGCAGTCGTCGGGCACCAGGGCCGACACCGGCGCCCTGCCCGCGAAGCTCTCGCCGTCGCAGCGCGCGGAGCTGATACGCGAGGCGGACGCGAGCAAGGCCGCCACCGCCGCCACGCTCGGCCTCGGCGCCAAGGAGAAGCTCGTCGTCCGCGACGTGATCAAGGACCGTGACGGAACCACCCACACCCGTTACGAGCGCACCTACGCGGGACTGCCCGTACTCGGCGGCGACATGGTGGTCGCCACCGACAAGGCGGGCGAGGTCACCGACGTCAACCGGGCATCGAAGGCCAGCCTCAAGGGGCTCGGCACCGACGCCGAGGTGAAGGCCGCCGCCGCCGAGAAGCAGGCGCTCGGCGCCGCCAAGGCCGAGAAGTCCACGAAGACCAAGGCGGCCAAGGAGCCGCGCAAGGTCGTCTGGCTCGCCGACCCCAAGGGCGGCGCCCCGGTCCTCGCGTACGAGACCGTCGTCGGCGGCCTCCAGAAGGACGGCACGCCCAACGAGCTGCACGTCGTGACCGACGCGGCCACCGGCAAGAAGCTGGGGCAGTGGCAGGGCGTCCACCAGGGCACCGGCAACACCCAGTACAGCGGCCAGGTCCCGCTCACCACCCAGCAGTCGGGCTCGCAGTACACGCTGACCGACACCGCGCGCGGCAACCACCAGACGCGCAACCTGAACCGCAGCACGTCGGGCTCGGGCACGCTGTTCAGCGGCCCGGACGACGTCTGGGGCAACGGGCAGGCGTCCAACGCCGAGACCGCGGGCGCGGACGCCCACTACGGCGCGGCCCTGACCTGGGACTACTACAAGAACGTGCACGGCCGCAACGGCATCAGGAACGACGGCAGGGGCGCCTCGTCCCGCGTGCACTACGGCAACAACTACGTCAACGCCTTCTGGCAGGACTCCTGCTTCTGCATGACGTACGGCGACGGCACGGGCAACGCCAAGCCGCTGACGTCGATCGACGTGGCCGCGCACGAGATGACCCACGGCGTCACGGCGGCGACCGGCAACATGCAGTACAGCCGTGAGCCCGGCGGCCTCAACGAGGCGACCAGCGACATCTTCGCCGCCGCCGTCGAGTTCGGCGCGAAGAACTCCTCGGACGTCGGCGACTACCTCGTCGGCGAGAAGATCGACATCCGGGGCAACGGCACGCCGCTGCGCTACATGGACAAGCCCTCCAAGGACGGCTCGTCGCTCGACAACTGGAGCAGCAGGGCCGGAAGCGTCGACGTGCACTACTCGTCGGGCATCGCCAACCACTTCTTCTACCTGCTGTCCGAGGGCAGCGGGAAGAAGGTCGTGAACGGCGTCTCCTACGACTCGCCGACGTACGACAACAAGCCCGTGACCGGCATCGGCATCGACAAGGCCGCCAAGATCTGGTTCCGCGCGCTGACCACGAAGTTCAACACGACCACCAACTACGCGAAGGCGCGCACCGACACCCTCGCCGCCGCCAGTGAGCTGTACGGCGGCACGAGCAGCGCCGAGTACCAGGCGGTGGCCAACGCCTGGGCGGCGGTCAACGTCGGTTCCCGGCCATAGCCGAGACCCCGTGAGGGGGTGCCGCCCCCGGGGTGTGGAAACACTCCCGCCCCGGTGGCGGCGCCCCTGTTCCCCCCACTGTTCGCATTACGGACCTTGACCTTCGGCCAACGGACGCATTTTGGCCAACATTCAATCAAGGTCATGACATGTACCTGGCCCAAATGGCACGCTTCCCCCGCACGGCACACGAGTACCGCACAGCACTTCTGGCCCGGGTGGTCCCCCATGCCATCCGGGCTCCCCCACACAAGGAGCCTGCGTGAGCCCGTACATATCGAGGAAGCGTTCCACCCTGGCCATCGCGACCGCCGTCGCCGCGGGCGCGTTGCTCGCCGCCGGACTGACCACCGGCGCCGCCGCACAGCAGGACACCGACCGCGCGGCCACCGCCGAGGCCCCGGCAGCTTCCCCCATGCAGCTCTCCGCGTCCGTCCGCTCCGGCCTCCTGAAGGACGCCGAGGCCGGCACGGCCGCCACCGCCGGCAGGATCGGCCTCGGCGCCAAGGAGAAGCTCGTCGTCAAGGACGTCGTGAAGGACCGTGACGGCACCACCCACACCCGCTACGAGCGCACCTACGACGGGCTGCCCGTCCTCGGCGGCGACCTCGTGGTCCACACCGCGAGGAGCGGCGAGGTCAAGGGTGTCAGCAAGGCCACCGAGGCGCAGGTGAAGGTCGCGTCGACGGACGCGAAGCTCGCGCCGAAGTCGGTGGCGAGGTCCGCCGAGTCCACCGCCGCCAGAAGCGGCGACACCGAGAAGGCCGACGCGAAGGCGCCCCGCAAGGTGATCTGGGCCGCCACGGGCAAGCCCGTGCTCGCCTTCGAGACGGTCGTCACCGGTGTGCAGAAGGACGGCACGCCGAGCGAGCTGCACGTCGTGACGGACGCGGCCTCCGGCAAGAAGCTCTTCCAGTACCAGGCCGTCGAGAACGGCAAGGGCCACAGCCAGTACAGCGGTGACGTCACGGTCGGCTCCACCAAGAGCGGCAGCACCTACCAGCTGACCGACGGCGGGCGCGGCAAGCACAAGACGTACGACCTGGCGCACGGTTCCAGCGGCGGCAAGCTGTACACGGACGCCGACGACGTCTGGGGCACGGGCAAGCCGTCGAACACCCAGACCGCGGCTGTGGACGCCGCCTACGGCGCCGGTCTCACCTGGGACTACTACAAGAACGTGCACGGCCGCAGCGGCATCAGGGGCGACGGCAAGGGCGCCTCGTCCCGCGTGCACTACGGCAACAACTACGTCAACGCCTTCTGGCAGGACTCCTGCTTCTGCATGACGTACGGCGACGGCGAGGGCAACGCCAAGCCCCTCACCTCCATCGACGTGGCCGCCCACGAGATGACCCACGGCGTCACCTCGGCCACCGGCAACATGGAGTACAGCGGCGAGTCCGGCGGCCTGAACGAGGCGACCAGCGACATCTTCGCCGCCGCCGTCGAGTTCAAGGCGAACAACGCCAAGGACAAGGGCGACTACCTCATCGGCGAGAAGATCGACATCAACGGCGACGGCTCCCCGCTGCGCCACATGGACAAGCCCTCCAAGGACGGCTCGTCCCTGGACTACTGGGACGCGAACGCCGGCAACGTCGACGTGCACTACTCGTCGGGCATCGCCAACCACTTCTTCTACCTGCTGTCCGAGGGCAGCGGAAAGAAGACGATCAACGGCGTGACGTACGACAGCCCGACCAAGGACGGCTCCAAGGTCACGGGCATCGGCCGCGGGAAGGCCGAGAAGATCTGGTTCAAGGCCCTGTCGACGTACTTCACCAGCACCACGGACTACGCGCAGGCACGCAAGGACACGGTCAAGGCCGCCGGTGACCTGTACGGCGCGGGCTCCGCGGAGGCGAAGGCGGTCGCCGCCGCCTGGACCGGTGTGAACGTCAAGTAACCCCCCGAACCGGGCGGCATGCGGGGAGTCCCCCCGGATGCCGCCCGCACCATGCACGCCGTGCGTCCGCGGGCCCGTGGTGTCCGGCCGCGCGGTGGTCCGCACCCCTTCGGGGCGCCTTGTGCTCAGCGCATCAGCACCCCGGCCGCCTCCCCCGCCGCCTCCGACGGGACCGCCACGAGCCCCAGCTCCGTGCCGTCGGCGAGCAGCCGGTGGGCGGGCAGGACGCGGACGGTGTAGCCGAAGGGCCCGGTGCGGTCCAGGGCGAGCGTCCCCTCGTACACATAGCGCACCGGCTGCCCGGGCGCGCCGCCGTCCCGCTCGGGCCCCGACGTCGGCTTCAGGGGCACCGGTACGGCGTCCGTGATGTGGTCATCGGCGTCGACCCGGCCCGCGACGGCCTGCACCTCGACGTCGTCGGGCGTCAGCTCGCCGAGCTGCACGCGGACCCGCAGCGCGAGCGTGGCGCCCAGCTCGGCGGTGGCGCCGAGGGCGGAGGCCTCCACGTGGTCGACGGCGACGCCGGGCCAGGCCGCGCGGACCCGGGACTTCCAGGCGGCGAGGGCGGTGGCGGCGTCGGGCGCGAGCACGCGGTGGGCGCGGGCGGCGGGGACGTAGAGGCGCTCCACGTACTCGCGCACCATGCGCCCGGCGAGCACCTTGGGGCCGAGCCGGGTCAGGGTCCTGCGGACCATCTCGATCCAGCGGTCGGGCAGGCCGCCCGGGCCGTGTTCGTAGAAGCGGGGCGTGATGCGGCGCTCCAGGAGGTCGTAGAGCGCGGCGGCCTCCAGTTCGTCGCGGCGGTGGTCGTCGGTGGCCGTGCCGTCCGCGGTGGGGATGGCCCAGCCGAAGTCGGGCTCGAACCACTCGTCCCACCACCCGTCGAGGACGGACAGGTTGAGGCACCCGTTGAGGGCGGCCTTCATGCCGGAGGTGCCACAGGCCTCCAGGGGCCTGAGCGGATTGTTCAGCCACACGTCGCAGCCCGCGTACAGCTTCTGCGCCATCGCCATGCCGTAGTCGGGCAGGAACACGATGCGGTGGCGCACGCGCGGGTCGTCGGTGAACCGGACCAGGTCCTGGATGAGGCGCTTGCCGCCGTCGTCGGCGGGGTGCGCCTTGCCCGCGACGACGATCTGCACGGGCCGGTCGGGGTGGGTGAGCAGATCCATCAGCCGGTCGCGGTCCCGCAGCATCAGCGTCAGCCGCTTGTACGAGGGCACGCGCCGCGCGAACCCGATGGTCAGCACGTCGGGATCGAGGACTTCGTCGATCCAGCCCAGTTCGGCGGTGGCCGCGCCCCGCTGCCGCCAGGACAGGTGCAGCCGCCGCCGGACCTCGTACACGAGCTGGGCGCGCAGTTCGCGGCGCAGCAGCCAGATGTCGCCGTCCTGGATGTCGGCGACGGCGTCCCAGCGCTCGGAGCCGCCCACGGACAGGGCGCGGTCGGCGCGCCCGGCGCCGATCTGACGGGCACCGAGGGCGAAGACCTCCGGGGCCACCCAGGTGGGGGCGTGCACGCCGTTGGTGACCGAGGTGATGGGCACCTCCTCGGCGTCGAACCCCGGCCAGAGGCCCTGGAACATCTCGCGGCTCACCTTGCCGTGCAGGGTGGAGACCCCGTTGGCGCAGCGGCCGAGCCGCAGGCCCATGACGGCCATGTTGAAGAGGTTGGGCTCACCGCCCGGATAGGTCTCCATGCCGAGTCGCAGGATCAACTCGACATCGAGTCCGGGGAGTTCGGCGTCGGGCCCGAAGTGATGGGCGACGAGTTCCCGGTCGAAGCGGTCGATACCTGCGGGCACCGGTGTGTGGGTGGTGAAAACGGTGCCGCCGCGCACGGCCTCCAGGGCGGCGTCGAAGCCGAGCCCTTCGCGCACCCGCTCGTGGATGCGTTCGAGGCCGAGGAAGCCGGCGTGCCCCTCATTGGTGTGGAAGACCTCGGGTGCGGCGTGCCCGGTGAGGCGGCAGTAGGTGCGCACGGCCCGCACGCCGCCGATCCCGAGCAGCATCTCCTGGAGCAGCCGGTGCTCGCTGCCGCCGCCGTACAGCCGGTCCGTCACCTCGCGGGCACCCGGGTCGTTCTCCTCCACGTCCGAGTCGAGGAGCAGCAGCGGCACCCGGCCGACCTGCGCCTGCCAGACGTGGGCGCGCAGGGCCCGGCCGCGGGGCAGGGCGATCCGCACCAGGGTGGGGGTGCCGTCGCTCTCGCGCAGCAGGGTCAGGGGCAGCTCGTTCGGGTCGAGGACGGGGTAGTGCTCCTGCTGCCAGCCGTCGCGGGTCAGGGACTGCCGGAAGTAGCCGTGCCGGTAGAGCAGCCCCACGCCGATCAGCGGCACACCGAGGTCGCTCGCCGCCTTCAGGTGGTCGCCCGCGAGGATGCCGAGCCCGCCGGAGTACTGCGGCAGGGCCGCGGTGACGCCGAACTCGGGTGAGAAGTAGGCGATGGCGCGCGGGAGTTCGGCGTCGGGCGCGGCCTGCCGCTCCTGGTACCAGCGCTCCCCGGTGACGTAGGCGCGCAGGTCGTCGGCGGCCTCGTCGAGCCGCCGCAGGAAGGTGTCGTCGGCGGCGAGGGCGGCGAGGCGTGCGCTCGGCACGGCGCCGAGGAGCCGCACGGGGTCGTGGCCGGAGTCGGCCCACAGGTCGGGGTCCACGTCGCGGAACAGGTCGCGGGTCCCGGTGTGCCAGGACCAGCGCAGATTGCGGGCGAGTTCGTCGAGGGGGCCGAGCGGGGCCGGGAGGACGGGACGTACGGTGAATCGACGGATGGCTTTCACAGGACACCTCTGTCGGAAGGGCGTACGTATCGGAAAGGGCCTACGCGTACCGCCGGGAGGGCGTACGCGTCTGCCGGAAGACGTAGGTGGCGTTTCGGCGTAACGACGGTAGCGGCGCGGAGCCTCCCGCAACCACGGCGCGCGGGGCGCGCACCACCCCCGCTCCCCGGTGACGTGAACCTGCCGCAGCACCGACCGCGCCGTGGGGATAACGTGACCCGGTGTCACGGGAGTTCATCACGGCACGGGGGGGTACCGGCGGATGATCGGGCAGTTGCGGGAGGCGTCACCACGCCGGATCGGCCCGTACGAGACGCTGGCGCGGCTCGGCGCGGGCGGCATGGGCGAGGTGTTCCTCGCGGCGCCCGCGAACGACCGCGGCACGGGCGGCCCGCGCCCGGACGCGCTGGTGGCCGTGAAGGCGATCCGCGGGGACCTGACGGGCGACGCCGCCTTCCGGGCCAGGTTCCGGCGCGAGATCACGGTGGCGACGGCCGTCACGAGCCCGTGGGTGGCCCGGGTGGTCGCGGGCGACCCGGACGCGGACCAGCCCTGGCTCGCCACGGAGTACGTGGCGGGCCCCACGCTCGCCGAGGCCGTGCGCGGACACGGCCCGATGCCGCCCGGCACGGTCGCGGCGCTCGGCGCCGACCTGGCGCGCGCACTCGCCGCCGTGCACGCGGCGGGCGCCCTGCACCGCGACCTGAAGCCCGCGAACGTGCTCCTCGGCGCGGCGGGCCCCAAACTCATCGACTTCGGTGTGGCCCGCGTCAGGAACGCCACGACGATGACGACGACGGGGGTGGTGGTCGGCACGCCCGGCTTCATGTCCCCCGAGCACGTCGCGGGCGGCCGGCACGTGGTCGCCGGGTCGGACGTCTTCTGCCTGGCGTCGGTCCTGGCCTACGCGGCGACGGGCCGCGACCCGTTCGGTGACGGCCCGCTGGCGGCCGTGCTGTACCGGGTGTCGAGGGCGGAGCACCGCCTGGACGAGGTGCCCGACGAGCTGCGGGACGTGCTCGCCGAGTGCCTGGCGGGGGCACCGGAGGAGCGCCCGGACCCGGAGGAACTGGCACGGCGCCTGGCGGAACGGGCAGGACCCGCACGGACCGCGGCGGCGGACGGCTTCCCCTGGCCGGCGCCGGTCGCGGCCCGGATCGAGGAGGCGCGGCGGGAGGTGGAAGGGCTGTGCGCGAACGGGCTGCCGCTGCTCCCGGTGAACGCGGCACCCGTGACGCCCCGTACGCCCACGGCGCCGGGGACCCCTCCCCGGGACCTGCACGCCATGCAGACGGTGGGCGCGGTCTCGCCCCCGAGGGGTCCCGCGGCGCCTGCCGTCGGGAGTGCGGCGGCCCCCGGTGGACGCCTCCGGCGGGGCCGCGTGCTCGCGGCGATCGTGGCGGTGGCGCTGGTGGGCGGCGGCGTGGGGGCGCTGCTCGCGCTGCGGGGAGGCGATGAGGACGCCGGGCGACCGGGTGCGGCGGCTCCACGCCACTCCAGCGAGGGCGCGCGAAAGGAGAACAGCGGGGACGCACCGTCCAAGGGGGAACTGAGGGCCCTGGCGGGGGTGGACGAGCAGGGCGGGGCGGACCGCAGCGGCGTGGTGCCGCAGCTCGCGGCGCAGCGCCCGGACGGCTGGAAGCAGTGGCGGGGGAGGTTCGGGCACGCGCCGCTGCACTGCGCGGCCGACGCGGAGGCCGTCGTGTGCCTGCTCACGGACGGTACGTACGAGGCACTCGGGGCGGCCGACGGCAGGCGGCTGTGGACGGCGGACGGCCGCGCGGCGGGCGACGGGAACGGCGGCGAGGCGTACATCGGTCCTTCCGGCGCGCTCTTCATGCCCGGCGACTCGCTGGCGCCCCAGCTGCGCGGCGGCACCGCGGTCATCGCGCACCGGGGCCGCCTCCAGGCGCGTGACTCCCGTACGGGCGAGGTCGGATGGACGGCGGCGCCGGAGCGCGGGCGCTTCATCGGCAAGCCGGTGCTGCACGGCGACCTGGTGGTGGTGGGCGACCAGGTCCCGCTGTTCGACGACGCGGGCGGTCCGGGTGTCTCGGTGACCGCGTACGCGCTGCGGGACGGGGCGCGGCGCTGGTCCACGCCGACACTGGCCGAGGAGCTGGCCAAGGCGGAGGACGGCGCGTACACGCCGGAGTTCGTGCGGGACGGTTTGGTGTACGCGACGACGCGGGACGCCGTGGTGGCACTCGACGCCCATGACGGCGAGGAGCGGGCCCGCAACGACGGGCTGCCCGGTGAGGGCTGCCGCTCGCTGATGGCCCGCGGCGGCTCCGGGGACGTCCTGTGCGTCGGTGCGGTGGGCGGGTCATCCGACTTGGACGCCCCCACCGACGAGCCGCAGCTGCGCGTCTCGCGCCTGGAGCCGCGCACCCTGAAGGAGACCGGTGGCTTCGGTGTCGAGGCGACGCTGGAGGAGTCCTCCGGCATGCGGGTGAGCGCGGTGAGCGGGGAGGCGGCGGTCATCCAGTCCCGGGAGACGCGGCGGCTCCTGGTGGCGGACGCCGCCGACGGCAAGGTCCTGCGCGACACGCCGCAGCGGTACGCGCCGGGCCGCCCCGTCCAGGGCGAGGCGATGCCCCGCCTCGTGTCCTCGGGGCCGCTTGTCGTGGGCGGCGGTCGGGCGTTGTACGCGGACAACTCCCGTCTGGTGTCGTTGCCGTTGACCGGCAGGGGGCCGGAGCGGGCCCTGCGGGTGCCGGGGGCTCCCGGTGACCGGGAGGAGCCTGCCGGGGACTCGGGCGACACCGGCACCGTGATCGCGGACTCGTTGCGACCGCCGGTGGTGTTGCCGCTGGGCGGGGTGGTGCACGTCGTCTACGACGAGGGAACGGTGACGTCGGTGGCGATCCCCCCGGCGTCTTGACTGCCTCTTGGGGGTGCCCCTTCCCCTTACCTGCCGGGCACCCGGCGGTGTGGGCTGTGCCCACCCTCCCCCAAGCTCCCGGCTCCGCTCGAGCAGGGAGGCACCCCCCTCGCCCCTGGCGGACCAGCTGCCCACAGCGGGGGGCACGGCGGGCGGCGAAAGCCGCACGGGCCGCACAAGACACCGAACCGGACCGCAAGTGGCACCGAACCGCAAGGCACACGGGCCGCAAGTGGCACGGAGCCGCAGACGCTGAACGCACGGGAGGGGTCGTGGCGGGATGACCGAGCGCAGCGTGCCAAGCAACACACTGAC
>NZ_JBIRHJ010000011.1:0-156739 GCF_044328435.1 Streptomyces sp. NPDC017940
AAACGCCCGGTTACATTCCGAACCCGGAAGCTAAGCCTCACAGCGCCGATGGTACTGCAGGGGGGACCCTGTGGGAGAGTAGGACGCCGCCGAACTAAACGTAGAAGAGCTGGTCCCTGAACTTCGGTTCGGGGACCAGCTCTTTTTTGTTGCACGTCACGCGCTGTTCACGTTGCGCGACAACCATCCCCAGACATGGGGACACATGCAATGCTGCGGGCCGCCGGAGTCGGAAGCGGTGACGAGGTCATCGTGCCCGCGTACGGAAACGCCGAAGTCGCCGAGGCCGTCGTGCTCGCCGGCGCCATGCCCGTGTTCGCGGACATCGACCCGCTGACGTACTGCCTCGACCCCGTCGCGGTCGACGCCGTCACCACCCCCCGCACCGCCGCCGTGATCGTCGTCCACCGCTTCGGGAACCAGGCCGACACCGCCGGCCTGCGTGCCCTCGGCCGCCGCAACGGATTCCTCGTCCTCGAACACCGGGAACCCGAAGCGCAGCGCGCCGGAAGCGCCCAACGACGGGCCTACGCCACCTACCTCAACGGACGGCTGACCGGAGTCATCACACCGGCCGCGAACGCCCCCCACGGCGACCAGTACGTCGTCCGCGTCCCCGGCAACGGCCGACCCGACCGGGACGCCTTCGCACGAGCCGTCCGCGCACGCGGAGTCGACTGCCACGTACCCGTAAAGACGCCGCTGCACCGCACACCGAAATACTGGCGGGACGTGGAACTGCGCGAAACCGAGCGGGCCGCCGACGAAACGCTCGCGCTGCCCGTCGACGCCACGCTGACACGGCGTGAACTCCAGCGGATCGTCTCCGCCTGCAACGCACTCGGAGGACTCCTCCAACCCGCCTTCTGAACAAGTTCAGCCCGCCTTCTGAACAAGACGGTTCGGGGCCCTGCCGTGATCGGGTATGATTTCTTTCGTTGCCGCGGGGAAAACCCGCCCAGCGCAACTGGCCCCTATAGCTCAGTCGGTAGAGCGTCTCCATGGTAAGGAGAAGGTCAGCGGTTCGATTCCGCTTGGGGGCTCCAGAGACAAAGAAGAGGGCCACCGTCCTGGACGGTGGCCCTCTTTTCGTTGTGTCCCCCGGGTTTCGCTGTATCCCGCGGGACGCCCGCTCCCGCCCCTCAGTCGTCGAGGCCGGGAACGCGCATCGCGAGGATCGCCATGTCGTCCGACGGAGCGTCCGTCGCGAACCGCTCCACCGCGCGCATGATGCGGGCCGCCACCGCCCCCGCCGTGAGACCCGTGCAAGTTGTGAGGACATCGGCGAGACCGTCGTCGCCCAGCATGCGCGTACCCTCGCGGCGTTCCGTGACGCCGTCGGTGACGCACAGCAGGACATCGCCCGGGTCGAGGGTCATGGTCTGCTCGTACAGCTCGAGGTCGTCCATGACGCCGAGCAGCGGCTGGGGTTCCGCGTACGGCTCGACCGTGCCGTCCTGGCGCAGACGCAGCGGAAGCGGATGGCCGGCGCAGACGACCTTGAGGACCGCGGAGCCGTCCTCCTGGGGCCACAACTCCCCGTACAGAAGCGTGAGGAAGCGGCTGCGGGCGCCCTCGTCGAGGATCGCCGCGTTCAGGCGCTCCAGGACAGCGGGACCCCCGAAGCCCTCCCGGGCGAGGAGGCGCAGGGCGTGCCGGGCCAGGCCCGTGACCGCGGCGGCCTCCGGGCCCGTGCCGCAGACGTCCCCGATGGCGAAGCCGTACGCGCCGTCGCGGATCGGGAAGAGGTCGTAGAAGTCGCCGCCGACCTCGTTGCCCTCTCCGGCCGCGCGGTAGATGACCTCGACCTCCACACCGGGGACCTGCGGGAGCTCCGGCGGCAGGAGACTGCGCTGGAGGGACTGGCTGATCGCCGTGCGCTCCGAGTACAGGCGGGCGTTGTCCAGGGCGAGGGCGGCCCTGCGGGACAGGTCCTCGGCGAGCTCCAGGATCTCCTGGCGGAAGTGCTCGTCCGACGGCTTGCCGAGGACCAGCATGCCGATGACGCGGTTCCGGGCGACCAGGGGCAGGACCACCGTCTCACCGCCCACGGCGGAAGCCGTCGCGAGCGTCGTGCCGATGCCCGAGCCGACCGTCATCGGCTCACCGAGGCCCAGGTTCCGCATCGACGTGCGCAGGGCGGCCTGGTGCGCGGCCTCGGACGGCGCCGCCCAGACGCGGGCGCCGGGGGTCGGGACCGGGTCCGGCGGGTCGACCTTCGTGAGGAGCGCCTTCACGCCGTCGATGCGGTCCTCGTCCTCGTGCAGGACATACGAGAGATACGGCTCGGAGGCCTGGTCGGCGATGGTGTACACCGCGCACCACGTGGCCAGCGTCGGAACCGTCATCTGGGCCATGAGGGCGAGCGTCTGGTCGCGGTCCAGCGTGCCCGCGAGCAGGTCGGAGGCCTCCACCAGGAACGACAGCGAGCCTCTGCGCAGCCGCTCCAGCTCGCCGAGGCGGGCCGACTCGACGGAGAGAGCGATGCGGTCGGCGGCGAATTGCAGGCGCAGGGCCTCCTCGTTCGAGTACCGGTCACGGGCCTCCGCGGCGACACCGAGGGAACCCGTGAGGCGGCCCTCGACCTTCAGCGGGACCGTGACGACCGAGCGCATGCCGGTTCCGTTGAGCAGCGGGACGGCGCCCGGCACGACCGTGAGGTCCTCGTGGACCGCGGGCATGCGGGCGGAGCCGTACCGGCCGGGACCCGCCTCCACCGGTACGCGGGCGAAGCGCTGGCGGGCCGAGGGCAGGCCCGTGGAGGCGCGGACCTCCAGTTCCGTCTCGTCGTCCGTGGCCAGCAGCAGGAAGGCCGCGTCGCCGTCGAGCATGTCGCGTGCGCGCTCGACCGTGCGCTGGAGGAGGCCGTCCAGGTCGTCGGGCGCGGGGGAGCCGATGAAGATCTCGAAGGGGTCGGCGGTGTGCGGCTCGCTGAGCGTGCCGGACTCGGGGGACGGGCCGCGCAGCGGGGTTTGCAGGACGGCGCGCTCGTCGTCGCGGACCAGGAGGCAGACCGTGGACGGCTCGCCGTCGGTGTCGCGGACGCGCAGGTGCGAGGCGTAGACCGGGATGACGCGGCCGCCGGAGTCGCGGATGCCGTAGCTGCCCTCCCAGCGGGACAGGCGCAGGGCGTCGGCGATGCCGGTGCTGGTGCCGGGGGTGTGCGGCCAGGCGGCGAAGTCCGTGAGGGGTTTGCCGGTGACCTGCTCGGCGGCGTACCCGAACAGTTCCTCCGCGTCCTCGTTCCACGCGGAGATGGCGCCCGTACGGTCGATCTGGACGACGGCGACGCGGACGCGGCCGTCGGTGACGGGCAGCAGGTCGAGGGGGAGCTGGGGGCCTGCGGCGCGGGTGCCCACCGGGCGGTCGGGCAGGTCGAGTTGGAACCAGACCTGTTTGTGCGTGGGGGTGTAGTCGACGCCCCAGCGGGTGGCGAGCGCGGCGCAGAGCTGGAGGCCGCGGCCGCCCTCGCGGTCCGGGTTGCCCATGGTCGCGGGGGAGTGCTGTAGCGGGATCTCCCGCTCGGGATAGTGGTCCGAGACCTCGATGCGGACGGCGTCTTCCGTACGAAGGCACAGGACATCGGCGGCCGTGCCCGCGTGCACGACGGCGTTGGTGACGAGTTCGCTGGTCAGGACGACCGCGTCGTCGACGACATCCGTGAAGCCCCACCCCTGGAGCGTGTCGCGGACGAACGAGCGTGCCGTCGCGACGGAACGCCCGACGGGTTCGAAAGTCGCAGCCGCGCGCGCGGTGATCACAGAGCTCCTCGTCCTCAGTCCCCCGGGAATCTGCAGTCCCATGGTGCGGCCGCCCCTCCGATGCCCGCTGTTATGTGTGCCACCGCCCTGGCCGGGCAGGACCGGGGTGGTTGGACAGCCGGATGCCAGGTTACTTACCTTCGCCGTCCGTGCTGATGCCGGTCGCCGGTGTTTCCGCCCGGAGGGTGTGCGGACGGTGTGCGAAGCTGCCGAACTGTTATGGCCTTGTTCGGCCATGGTGAAACACTGGGGAGGCTGCCAAACGGAACCCCAGCAGTACGGTCGACCCTTGCGGGAGGGACACAGTGGAGTCTGGCGCTGCGACGCGGGCTGCCAAGGCGCGCGCGAAAGACGGCCCGTCCCCGGGCAGCCAGCGCAAACCCCGGCACGGGACGACCGCCACCGTGGACGCGGCGGCCCTCAACAGGCTGCTGACGGCCCTGGTGGCGATGCGGGACGGGAACTTCCGCAAGCGCCTGACGGTGTCCGGCGACGACGTGATGTCGGAGATCGCCGCCGTCTTCAACGAGGTGGCCGACCGCAACCTCCACCTCACGGGCGAGCTGTCGCGGGTGCGGCGCACGGTGGGGCGTGAGGGAAAGCTCACAGAGCGGTTGCAGGGCGGGGCCATGGAGGGCTCCTGGGCTTCCGCGATCGAGGCGTCCAACGCGCTCGTCGAGGACCTCGTGCGGCCGGTCTCCGAGGTCGGCCGGGTGCTTTCCGCGGTCGCGGAGGGCGACCTGGAGCAGCGCATGGAGCTGCGCGCGCAGGCGGACGAGGGCAACGGCCATCCGTTGCGCGGCGAGTTCCTGAAGGTCGGGCGTACGGTCAACAACCTCGTCGACCAGCTGTCGACGTTCACCGACGAGGTCACGCGGGTGGCCAGCGAGGTCGGCACGGAGGGCAAGCTGGGCGGGCAGGCCCGGTTGCGTGGTATGTCCGGTTCGTGGAAGGACCTCACGGACTCGGTCAACACCATGGCGTACCGGCTGACGGCGCAGGTGCGCGACATCGCCCTGGTGACGACGGCGGTGGCCAAGGGGGATCTGTCGCGCAAGGTCACCGTGCACGTGGCCGGCGAGATGCTGGAGCTGAAGAACACCGTCAACACGATGGTGGACCAGCTCTCCTCGTTCTCCTCCGAGGTCACCCGCGTGGCCCGGGAGGTCGGTACGGAGGGTGAGCTGGGCGGGCAGGCGCAGGTGCCGGGCGTCGCGGGGGTGTGGAAGGACCTCACCGACTCGGTGAACCTGATGGCGGGCAACCTGACGGCGCAGGTGCGGGGCATCGCCCAGGTGACCACGGCCGTCGCGAACGGTGACCTGTCGCAGAAGGTGCGGGTGAGCGCGCGCGGCGAGGTGGCGCAGCTCGCCGAGACCATCAACCAGATGACGGAGACGCTGCGGACGTTCGCGGACGAGGTCACGCGCGTCGCCAACGAGGTCGGTGCGGAGGGGCAGCTCGGCGGGCAGGCGAACGTGCCGGGCGCGGCCGGCACGTGGAAGGACCTCACCGACTCCGTCAACACGGTCTTCAGGAACCTGACCACGCAGGTGCGGGACATCGCGCAGGTGACGACGGCGGTGGCGAACGGCGATCTGTCGCAGAAGGTCACCGTCGATGTCGCGGGCGAGATGCTGGAGTTGAAGAACACCGTCAACACGATGGTGGACCAGCTGTCGGCGTTCGGCGCCGAAGTGACGCGCGTCGCGCGGGAGGTCGGCGTCGAGGGCGAGCTCGGCGGGCAGGCGCAGGTGCCGGGTGCGGCGGGCACCTGGAAGGACCTCACCGACTCGGTGAACACCGCCTTCCGCAACCTCACCGGCCAGGTGCGCAACATCGCGCAGGTGACGACGGCGGTGGCGAACGGCGACCTCTCCCAGAAGGTGACGGTCGACGTCTCCGGAGAGATGCTTCAGCTGAAGAACACCGTGAACACCATGGTGGACCAGCTGTCGTCGTTCGCCGACCAGGTCACGCGGATGGCGCGGGACGTGGGCACGGAGGGCAGGCTCGGCGGTCAGGCGCGCGTGGACGGCGTCAGCGGTACGTGGAAGGAGCTCACGGACTCCGTCAACTTCATGGCGGGCAACCTGACGTCGCAGGTGCGTCAGATCGCCCAGGTGACGACGGCGGTGGCGCGCGGTGACCTGTCGCAGAAGATCGACGTGGACGCGCGCGGGGAGATCCTGGAGCTGAAGAACACCATCAACACGATGGTCGACCAGCTCTCCGCGTTCGCCGACCAGGTGACGCGCGTGGCGCGCGAGGTGGGCACGGAAGGGCGGCTCGGCGGACAGGCGCAGGTGCCCGGCGTCGCCGGTGTGTGGCGTGACCTCACCGACTCCGTGAACGGCATGGCCGGGAACCTCACGGCGCAGGTGCGCAACATCGCGCAGGTCGCGACGGCGGTGGCGCGCGGTGACCTGTCGCAGAAGATCGACGTGGACGCCCGGGGCGAGATCCTGGAGCTGAAGAACACCCTCAACACCATGGTGGACCAGCTCTCGGCCTTCGCCGAGCAGGTGACACGGGTGTCCCGCGAGGTGGGTACGGACGGCATCCTGGGCGGTCAGGCCGAGGTGCAGGGTGTGTCGGGTACGTGGAAGGACCTGACGCAGTCCGTGAACGGCATGGCGAACAACCTCACCCTCCAGGTGCGCAACATCGCCGAGGTCACGACGGCGGTCGCCATGGGCGACCTGTCCAAGAAGATCACCGTGGACGCGAAGGGCGAGATCCTCGAACTCGTCACGACGGTGAACACGATGGTGGACCAGTTGTCGTCGTTCGCGGAGCAGGTCACGCGGGTGGCCCGCGAGGTGGGCACGGAGGGCAAGCTGGGCGGCCAGGCGCGCGTGGTCGGCGTCACGGGCATCTGGAAGGACCTCAGCGACAACGTCAACCTGATGGCGAACAACCTGACCATGCAGGTGCGGAACATCTCGCAGGTCGCCGCGGCCGTCGCCAACGGCGACCTCACGAAGACGGTGACGATCGAGGCGCGCGGCGAGGTCGCGCAGCTCGCGGACACCTTCAACACCATGGTGAAGACGCTGAGTTCGTTCGCCGACCAGGTCACCAAGGTGGCCCGTGAGGTGGGCACGGACGGCATCCTCGGCGGGCAGGCCCGCGTCCCGGGAGTCTCGGGCACGTGGAAGGACCTCACCGAGTCCGTGAACGGGATGGCGTCCAACCTGACCGGGCAGGTCCGCAACATCGCGATGGTCACGACGGCCATCGCCAAGGGCGACCTGACCAAGAAGATCGACATCGACGCGCGCGGCGAGATCCTGGAGCTCAAGACCACCATCAACACGATGGTGGACCAGCTGTCGTCGTTCGCCGAGCAGGTCACCCGGGTCGCCCGCGAGGTGGGCACCGAGGGCCAGCTCGGCGGTCAGGCGCGGGTGCGGGACGTCGACGGCACCTGGCGCGACCTGACCGAGTCGGTGAACGAGATGGCCGGGAACCTGACCCGGCAGGTGCGTGCCATCGCGGCCGTCGCCACGGCGGTGACCCGCGGCGATCTCAATCTGAAGATCGATGTGGACGCCGCGGGGGAGATCCAGGTCCTCCAGGACAACATCAACACGATGATCGCGAACCTGCGCGACACCACGCTCGCCAACAAGGAGCAGGACTGGCTGAAGGGCAACCTCGCGCGGATCTCCGGCCTCATGCAGGGCCGCCGCGACCTGGAGGACGTCGCCTCGCTGATCATGAGTGAGCTGACGCCGGTCGTCTCGGCGCAGCACGGCGCGTTCTTCCTCGCGATGCCCCTCGACGACGCGAAGGACCTCGACGGCGACGGTGACGAGGACGCGTACGAGCTGCGCATGCAGGGCAGCTACGGCTACTCGATGGGGTCGATGCCGACGTCGTTCCGGCCCGGTGAGACGCTGATCGGCACGGCCGCCAAGGAGCGGCGCACCATCCTCGTGGAGAACGCGCCGTCCGGTTATCTGCGGATCGCCTCCGGGCTCGGTGAGGCGCCGCCCGCGCAGGTCATCGTGTTGCCGGTGCTCTTCGAGGGCAAGGTGCTCGGCGTCATCGAACTCGCGTCGTTCCAGCCGTTCACACAGATCCAGAAGGACTTCCTCAGCCAGATCGCCGAGATGATCGCGACGAGCGTCAACACGATCAGTGTCAACACCAAGACGGAGATCCTGCTGAAGCAGTCGCAGGAACTCACCGAGCAACTGCGTGAGCGGTCCGCCGAGTTGGAGAACCGGCAGAAGGCGTTGCAGGAGTCCAACGCCGAACTGGAGGACAAGGCCGCGCTGCTCGCGCAGCAGAACCGCGACATCGAGGTCAAGAACACCGAGATCGAGGAGGCCAGGCAGGTCCTGGAGGAGCGCGCCGAGCAGCTCGCGGTCTCCATGCGCTACAAGTCCGAGTTCCTCGCGAACATGTCGCACGAGCTGCGTACGCCGCTCAACTCGCTGCTCATCCTCGCCAAGTTGCTGGCCGACAACGCCGACGCGAACCTCACGCCCAAGCAGGTGGAGTTCGCCGAGACGATCCACGGCGCGGGCTCGGACCTGCTCCAGCTCATCAACGACATCCTCGACCTGTCCAAGGTCGAGGCCGGCAAGATGGACGTCAGCCCGACCCGTATCGCGCTCGTCCAACTCGTCGACTACGTAGAGGCCACTTTCCGTCCCCTGACCGCCGAGAAGGGGCTCGACTTCTCCGTACGGGTGTCGCCGGAGCTGCCCGCCACGCTGCACACGGACGAACAGCGTCTGCTCCAGGTGCTGCGCAATCTGCTGGCCAACGCGGTGAAGTTCACCGACTCCGGAGCGGTGGAACTGGTCATCCGGCTCGCGGGCAACGACGTGCCCGACGCCATCAGGGAGCAGCTCCTGGAGGCCGGTTCGCTGCGGGACGCGGACGCCGACCTGATCGCGTTCTCCGTGGCCGACACCGGCATCGGCATCGCGGCGAGCAAGATGCGGGTGATCTTCGAGGCCTTCAAGCAGGCCGACGGCACGACGAGCCGCAAGTACGGCGGTACGGGCCTCGGTCTGTCGATCAGCCGGGAGATCGCGCGGCTGCTCGGCGGTGAGATCCACGCGGCGAGCGAACCGGGGCGCGGCTCCACCTTCACGCTGTATTTGCCGCTGCACCCCAGCGAACTGCCGCCGCAGGGCTACACCCAGCTGCCGCCGCCTCCCGCGACGCCCGAACTGCCCGCCCTGGAGTCCCGGGAACTCCTCGAACCCAGGGAGGCGGGGGAGCGGAACGGTTCCCAGGCGTCCCAGGAGTCCCTGCGGAACGGCGGGCGGCCCGCGCTCCCGTCGTCGCCCGCCGGGCCGCCAGAAGCCGCTCCCGGCCCCGCCGCGCTGTTCCGGCGCCGCCGCAGGGCCGCACCTCCCACCGCGGAACCCGCGCCGCCGCTGCCGGGGCAGCCCGCCGCCGCGGGCGCGGGAACGCCGGAGCAGTGGCCCGAGGGACAGGGGCAGGAGGTGCCGGCGGCACGGGTGCGGTTCCGGTTCGGCGGTGAGAAGGTGCTCATCGTCGACGACGACATCCGCAATGTCTTCGCGCTCACCAGTGTCCTGGAGCAGCACGGCCTGTCCGTGCTGTACGCGGAGAACGGCCGGGAGGGCATCGAGGTCCTGGAGCAGCACGACGACGTGACCCTCGTCCTGATGGACATCATGATGCCGGAGATGGACGGGTACGCGACGACGACGGCGATCCGCAGGATGCCGCAGTTCGCCGGGCTGCCGATCATCGCGCTCACCGCAAAGGCGATGAAGGGCGACCGGGAGAAGGCGATCGACTCCGGGGCGTCGGACTACGTGACCAAGCCGGTCGACCCGGATCACCTGTTGTCGGTCATGGATCAGTGGATGCACACGGAGTGACGGGGCGGTTCGCGGACGGCGGGCGGACGCGGCGTCGCTACACGCAGTTGCTGACGGAGTGTTGCCGACGTCGTGTAGAACCGCGGTGTACGGGGAACCTTCTGCTCCGCCGCTGCGTTTCTGCTACGTGCACAGTGACATCGCGGTGACAGGGTGTGGCGACGGGCGGGGTGCGGCTACGATGACCGGCACAAGGACGGACGGCGCAAGGGAGTCGTCCTCTGGGGCGGCGCCCGGTGTACCGCCGGGGCGAGGAGGGCGGGCCATGGTGCAGAAGGCCAAGATCCTCCTGGTCGATGACCGGCCGGAGAATCTGCTGGCGCTGGAGGCCATCCTCTCTGCGCTCGATCAGACGCTGGTGCGGGCATCGTCCGGGGAGGAAGCGCTCAAAGCTCTGCTGACGGACGACTTCGCAGTCATTCTGCTGGACGTCCAGATGCCGGGCATGGACGGATTCGAGACCGCGGCGCACATCAAGCGGCGGGAACGGACCCGGGACATCCCGATCATCTTCCTCACCGCCATCAACCACGGCCCCCATCACACCTTCCGCGGGTATGCGGCGGGTGCCGTGGACTACATCTCCAAGCCCTTCGACCCGTGGGTGCTTCGCGCGAAGGTCTCGGTGTTCGTCGAGCTGTACATGAAGAACTGCCAACTGCGTGAGCAGGCCGCGCTGCTGCGCCTCCAGCTCGAGGGCGGCGCCAAGGCCGCGCCCGCGGAGACCAAGGAGCCCGCCGGTCTCCTCGCCGAGCTGTCCGCGCGCCTCGCGGCCGTCGAGGAACAGGCGGAGGCGCTCTCCAAGCAGCTCGACGACGACTCCGCGGACGCGGCGGCCGTCGCGACGGCAGCCCATCTCGAACGCAAACTCACCGGCCTGCGCAGGGCTCTTGACGCGCTGGAGCCGGGCACGGGCAGCGGCGCCGCCTCCGTGCCTTCGCAGAACTGAGGCGAGCGAGCGGCTCCCGGCCCGCCCGCGGGGAAAGCGAAGGTTCCGGGGGCCGCGGTGCGTCCGGAAGCGGAGCCTGGCGGGGGAACGCGCGGCCCCGGAAGCGGAAGTTCCGTACGCCCGCGGCGCCATGCGGCGGCCCCGGCCCCCTGCGCCCGCTGAGAGCACCCGTCAGTTCGTGGTCTCGGCAAGGGCGACACAGATGGGTGAAGCAGTAGGCACACGTGTCCACCGCCGTCTCCCCCGGTAACCTCACACCCATGGCCTCACGTCAGCCCGCAGCCAAGAAGCCGCCCGCGAAGAAGGCGGCCGCGCCGACCAAGGCTCCGGCGAAGAAGGCCGTTGCCAGGAAAGCGCCCGCGAAGAAGCCCGTGGCGAGGAAGGCGCCTGCCCCGAAGCCGGCGCCGAGCCCCACCAATGGTCTGTACCGCGTGGTGCGCGCCATATGGCTCGGCATCGCGCACGCCGTGGGCGCGATGTTCCGAGGTGTGGGGCGCGGCGCCAAGAGCCTGGACCCGGCGCACCGCAAGGACGGCCTCGCGCTGCTGCTGCTCGGCCTCGCCCTCATCGTGGCCGCGGGCACCTGGTCCAATCTGCGCGGCCCGGTGGGCGACCTGGTCGAGATGCTGGTGACCGGCGCGTTCGGGCGGCTCGACCTGCTCGTGCCGATACTGGTCGCCGCCATGGCCGTGCGGTTCATCCGGCACCCGGAGCAGGTCGACGCCAACGGCCGCATCGTGATCGGTCTGTCCGCGCTCGTCGTCGGCGTGCTCGGACAGGTGCACATCGCGTGCGGCTCGCCCGCGCGCGCGGACGGCATGCAGGCGATAAGGGACGCGGGCGGGCTCATCGGCTGGGGTGCCGCCACGCCGCTCAACAAGGCCATGGGCGAGGTTCTCGCCGTGCCCATGCTGGTTCTCCTGACGGTCTTCGGCCTGCTCGTGGTCACGGCGACCCCGGTCAACGCCATCCCGCAGCGGCTGCGGCAGCTCGGGGTGCGGCTCGGCGTCGTCGAGGACCGGGCGGCCTACCAGGAGGCAGGCGCGTACGGGGAGAGCGACGCGTACACCGAGTACAGCGACGACGAGCGGTACGAGGAGCAGTGGCGGGAGGCCCTGCCCGCCCGCGCACGCCGGCGCGGAACGCCCGCGGGCGGCCCGCAGGGGTCCTCGCCCGACGAGGCCGAGGAAGCGGCACTGACGAAGCGGCGCAGGCCCCGTCGCGGCTCGGGAAGGGCCGGGACGGACCGGTCCCAGGACGCGGTGGACGTGGCCGCCGCCGCGGCCGCGGCGCTCGACGGCGCCGTCATGCACGGCATGCCGCCCTCGGCCCTGGTCGCCGACCTCACCCAGGGCGTCTCCGGGGACCGCGACGAGGCGGAGCGGTCCGCGCCCGTGCCCTCCGCCCGCGCGACCGAAGCTCCGGTGGCCGGGCGCGGGAATCCGTCCGGGGCCCCGGTGGCAGGCCGCAGGAACCCGCCCGAGGAGCCCGCGGGCGGTGCCGTCCCCGACCTGACGAAGGCCGCCCCCGAGACGCCGCGCGAGTTGCCCCCGCGCGCGGAGCAGCTACAGCTCTCCGGAGACATCACCTACTCGCTGCCCTCGCTCGACCTCCTGGAGCGCGGCGGCCCCGGCAAGGCCCGCAGCGCCGCCAACGACGCGGTCGTCGAATCGCTGACGAACGTCTTCACGGAGTTCAAGGTCGACGCGCGGGTCACCGGCTTCACGCGCGGCCCGACGGTCACGCGCTACGAGATCGAGCTCGGCCCCGCCGTCAAGGTCGAGAAGATCACGGCGCTGGCCAAGAACATCGCGTACGCCGTCGCCTCCCCGGACGTGCGGATCATCTCGCCGATCCCCGGCAAGTCCGCGGTCGGCATCGAGATCCCGAACACCGACCGCGAGATGGTCAAGGTCGGCGACGTGCTGCGGCTCGCGGACGCCGCCGAGGACGAGCACCCGATGCTGGTCGCGCTCGGCAAGGACGTCGAGGGCGGCTACGTCATGGCCAACATGGCCAAGATGCCGCACATCCTCGTCGCCGGAGCCACCGGTTCCGGCAAGTCGTCGTGCATCAACTGCCTGATCACCTCGATCATGGTGCGGGCCACCCCCGAGGACGTCCGCATGGTCCTCGTCGACCCCAAGCGCGTCGAACTGACCGCCTACGAAGGCATCCCGCACCTGATCACACCGATCATCACCAACCCCAAGCGGGCGGCCGAGGCCCTACAGTGGGTCGTACGCGAGATGGACCTGCGCTACGACGACCTCGCCGCGTTCGGCTACCGGCACATCGACGACTTCAACCAGGCCGTGCGCGAGGGCAAGCTCAAGACGCCCGAGGGCAGCGAGCGCGAGCTGAAGGCGTACCCGTACCTCCTGGTGATCGTCGACGAGCTCGCCGACCTGATGATGGTCGCGCCGCGCGACGTCGAGGACTCGATCGTGCGCATCACCCAGCTCGCACGCGCCGCCGGGATCCACCTGGTGCTCGCCACCCAGCGGCCGTCCGTGGACGTCGTCACCGGCCTGATCAAGGCAAACGTTCCCTCCAGGCTCGCGTTCGCGACCTCCTCGCTCGCCGACAGCCGCGTCATCCTCGACCAGCCCGGCGCCGAGAAGCTGATCGGCAAGGGCGACGGCCTGTTCCTGCCGATGGGCGCCAACAAGCCGACCCGCATGCAGGGCGCCTTCGTCACCGAGGACGAGATCCACGCGGTCGTCCAGCACTGCAAGGACCAGATGGCGCCCGTCTTCCGGGACGACGTCACCGTCGGCACCCAGCAGAAGAAGGAGATCGACGAGGACATCGGCGACGACCTCGACCTGCTGTGCCAGGCCGCCGAGCTGGTCGTCTCCACCCAGTTCGGCTCCACCTCGATGCTCCAGCGCAAGCTGCGCGTCGGCTTCGCCAAGGCGGGGCGTCTCATGGACCTCATGGAGTCGCGCAACATCGTCGGGCCGAGCGAGGGCTCGAAGGCACGTGACGTTCTCGTGAAACCCGACGAGCTGGATGGAGTGCTCGCCGTGATCCGCGGGGAGGCTTCCTGACGGACGGTTCACCCGTACGCAACCGATTCACTCGTACGAGGAGCGGCCCACCCGTTCGAGAATGAAAGCAACCGTTTCTCTTCGGCTCACGTCAAGTTGAGGGGAACAACCACTCCATGCCCCACCATCAGGATGTCCGGCCATTCCGATGGCGTACAAAGTCCGTCCGCCCGGTTGCCCCACCCTTTCTCGGCCCCCCTAGACTGAATGTCCGGCAGGTGGCTACACGCTCGAAAGGCGCACCCGTGTCCATCGGCAACTCTCCTGAAGACGACCACCCTTCGGACGACCGCCTCGCAGAGGACAGCCCCGCGGCCGAACGTCCCGCGGAGGACCATCCCGCCGAGGACCGCACCCCGATCGGGCATGTGCTGCGGCAGGCCCGCGTCGACGCGGGCCTGACCGTCGACGAGATCAGCACGTCCACCCGGGTGCGCATCCCGATCGTGCACGCGATCGAACAGGACGACTTCTCGCGCTGCGGCGGCGACGTGTACGCCCGCGGGCACATCCGTACGCTGGCGCGCGCCGTCGGCGTCGACCCCGCGCCGCTGATCGCCCAGTACGACGAGGGGCACGGCGGCAGGCCGCCCGCCCCGACACCGGCCGCGCCGCTGTTCGAGGCCGAGCGGATCCGCTCCGACGCCCGCAGGCCGAACTGGACCGCGGCCATGGTCGCCGCGATCGTCGCCGTCATCGCCTTCGTCGGTTACACCGCGTTCAGCGGCGACGACGACAGCGACGCGGGCCGGCAGGTCGCCGAGGGCACGCCCGCGAGCAAGCCCGCCCCCAAGCCCAGCGGCACCAAGCCCGCCGACCCCAAGCCCGACCCCTCGGACAGCGCGATCGCCGGAGTCCCGCGGGACAAGGTGACCGTCAAGGTCGACGCCACCGACGGCCGCAGCTGGATCTCGGTGAAGGACCACAACGGCCGCCTGCTCTTCGACGGCCTGCTCGAGCAGGGCCAGACCAAGACCTTCCAGGACAAGGACAAGATCGACCTGGTGCTCGGCGACGCCGGCGCGATCAAGCTGTTCGTGAACGGCAAGCCCGTCGACAACGAGTTCGAACCGGGCCAGGTCGAGCGCCTCACGTACACGAAGGGCGACCCGGAAGTCGGCTGACGCGCCCCCGCTCCGAGCGCCCGTCGCGGGCACCCAGAACCCTGGCGGCGGGCGCCGACGCATGGACGAAGTAGTCTTGATTACATGCCCGAACGCCGCACCGTCGCCCTTGTCACGCTTGGCTGCGCCCGTAACGAGGTGGACTCGGAGGAGCTGGCAGGCCGCTTGGAGGCGGACGGCTGGAACCTCGTGGAGGACGCCGAGAACGCGGACGTAGCCGTCGTCAACACCTGTGGCTTCGTCGAAGCCGCCAAGAAGGACTCCGTAGACGCCCTGCTCGAGGCCAATGACCTCAAGGGCCACGGCCGCACCCAGGCCGTCGTGGCCGTCGGCTGTATGGCCGAGCGCTACGGCAAGGATCTCGCCGAAGCGCTCCCCGAAGCCGACGGAGTCCTCGGTTTCGACGACTACGCCGACATCTCCGACCGCCTCCAGACCATCCTCAACGGCGGCATCCACGCCTCGCACACCCCGCGCGACCGCCGCAAGCTGCTCCCCATCAGCCCCGCCGAGCGCCAGGACGCGGGCTCCGACGTCGCCCTGCCGGGGCACGCGCCCGTCGACCTGCCCGAAGGCGTCGCGCCCGCCTCCGGGCCGCGCGCGCCGCTGCGCCGCCGCCTCGGCAGCAACCCCGTCGCCTCGGTGAAGCTCGCCTCCGGATGCGACCGCAGGTGCTCCTTCTGCGCCATCCCGTCCTTCCGCGGCTCGTTCATCTCGCGCCGCCCCTCGGACGTGCTCGGCGAGACGCGCTGGCTCGCCGAGCAGGGCGTGAAGGAGATCATGCTGGTCTCCGAGAACAACACGTCGTACGGCAAGGACCTCGGTGACATCCGCCTCCTGGAGACGCTGCTGCCCGAGCTGGCCGCCGTCGACGGCATCGAGCGCGTCCGGGTCAGCTACCTCCAGCCCGCGGAGATGCGCCCCGGCCTCATCGACGTCCTCACCTCCACGGAGAAGGTCGCCCCGTACTTCGACCTCTCCTTCCAGCACTCCGCGCCCGGCGTGCTGCGCGCGATGCGCCGCTTCGGGGACACCGATCGCTTCCTCGAGCTCCTGGAGACGATCCGCGAGAAGGCCCCGGAGGCCGGTGTGCGCTCCAACTTCATCGTGGGCTTCCCCGGCGAGACCGAGGCCGACGTGACCGAGCTCGAGCGGTTCCTCACGGGCGCGCGGCTCGACGCCATCGGCGTCTTCGGCTACTCCGACGAGGAGGGCACGGAAGCGGCGACGTACGAGCACAAGCTCGACCAGGACGTCGTCGACGAGCGGCTCGCGCGGGTCTCACGGCTCGCCGAGGAGCTGACCTCGCAACGCGCCGAGGAGCGCGTCGGCGAGCGCCTCGAAGTCCTGATCGAGTCCGTCGACGACGAGGACGGCGCCCTCGGCAGGGCCGCGCACCAGGCCCCGGAAACGGACGGCCAGATCCGTTTCGCGGACCCGACGACCGGTGAGGCCTTGCGCGTCGGCCGTATGGTCGTGGCAAAGGTCGTCGGAACGGAAGGCGTGGATCTGGTGGCGGAGCAGTGCGAGCTCCTGGCGGACGGGGCCGGTGTCGGCCCCGAGGCCCGTCCCGAGGCCCTCGGCACGGGCCGACCGGGCCGGTCCCACGGCGTCGGCGAGGGGACGGGCAGATGACCCAGGTCCCGGCATCCGCGGCGGGCGGCTCCGGCGCGCCCGGCGCGAAGCCGGTGCGCGGTGGCAAGCTGGGCGCCGCCGCGGTCGACCAGGCCAGTCTGTGGAACGTCGCCAACCTGCTGACCATGGTCCGGCTGCTGCTCGTGCCCGGCTTCGTGATGCTGCTCCTCGCCGACGGCGGCTACGACCCGGCCTGGCGCTCGTTCGCCTGGGCCGCGTTCGCCATCGCCATGATCACCGACCTCTTCGACGGTCACCTCGCGCGCACGTACAACCTGGTCACGGACTTCGGGAAGATCGCCGACCCCATCGCCGACAAGGCGATCATGGGGGCGGCGCTGATCTGTCTGTCCTCGCTCGGCGATCTGCCGTGGTGGGTGACGGGGGTGATCCTCGGGCGTGAGTTCGGGATCACCCTGCTGCGCTTCTGGGTGATCCGCTACGGCGTCATCCCCGCAAGCCGCGGCGGCAAGATGAAGACCCTGGCCCAGGGCACCGCCGTCGGGATGTACGTCCTGGCGCTGACCGGGCCGCTGGCCACGCTGCGCTTCTGGGTGATGGCGGTGGCGGTCGTCCTGACCGTCGTGACCGGCCTCGACTACGTGAAGCAGGCGGTCGTGCTGCGGCGCCTCGGGAGGGCCGCGGAAGCCGTTCCCGAGGCCGTGGAGGACCCCGGGGCCGTGGGGGCCGTACCCGGCACCGCCGGGGTCGCTCCGGACGGCGTGCAAGGTGTTCCCGGCGCCGGGGTCGAGTCGGAGGGCGGGACCACACCTGCTGGGAGGGCGGCGAAGTGACTGATCCGGAGCGGGACGGAGTGGGTGGTTCGAAGGGCGCTGCCGGGGACGCCGAGGCGGTCGACCCGGTGGAGGACGCCCGGGCCGCGGTGGCCGCGCGAATCGCCGAGGGGGCCCTGCTCGCCAAGTCCGCCGCCGAGGTGCTGCGGGTGCTCGGCGAGCGCGGTGAGACGCTGGCCGCCGCAGAGTCGCTGACCGGGGGCCTCGTCGCCGCCGAGGTGACGGCGGCCCCGGGTGCCTCGCAGGCCTTCAAGGGCTCGGTGACCTCGTACGCCACCGAGGTGAAGCGCGACCTCCTCGGTGTCGACGCCGACCTCCTGGCCGAGCGCGGCGCCGTGGACGGTGAGGTCGCGTTGCAGATGGCCGTCGGGGTGCGCGAGCTGCTCGGCACGGACTGGGGCGTCGCCACCACCGGCGTCGCCGGGCCGGAGCGACAGGACGGCCAGCCGGTCGGAACGGTGTTCGTCGCCGTCGCCGGGCCCGCGGGCCGGCGGCCCGTCGCCGGGGCCGCCAGGGGCGGTACGGAGGCGTCGGACCGGCCTGGAGCTGACGGTTGCCTCGATTCCGCCTCGAGTTCCGCGCTTCGCTCTGAGGGGAAAGTGGCCGCGCTGCGGTTGAACGGAAACCGTACGGAAATCCGTATGGAGAGCGTCCGGAGCGTGCTGGAACTGCTTCTCGACCAGCTCTCCGGCGAACGGACCGGGAATGGGCGGACACAGGATACGGAACAGAACGGGGGGACTTGATGTTTGCAGCCCTGAGTGAACACGACATCGCTCCCCGCACGGCCGCCGCGCGAGGCGGTACGGTGGGGCGAGAAGGATGCGGCTACGCGGTCCGAGGAGGGAGCCACCGATGATTCTGCTCCGTCGCCTGCTGGGTGACGTGCTGCGTCGGCAGCGCCAGCGCCAGGGCCGTACTCTGCGCGAAGTCTCCTCGTCCGCCCGAGTCTCACTCGGCTATCTCTCCGAGGTGGAGCGGGGGCAGAAGGAGGCGTCCTCCGAGCTGCTTTCCGCGATCTGCGACGCGCTTGACGTACGGATGTCCGAACTCATGCGGGAAGTGAGCGACGAGCTCTCGCTCGCCGAGCTGGCCGAGTCGGCAGCGGCCACGGAACCGGTGCGCGCACCGGTGCGCCCGATGCTCAATGCCGTCTCGGTGACCGGAGTGCCACCGGAACGGGTGACCATCAAGGCGCCCGCGGAGGCGGTCGGCGTCGTCGCCGCCTGACGCTCGGGTCGCCCCCACGCGCACACGAACGTGCACAGACAGCCCCGGCCGGGTGATCGGTCGGGGTTTTTGTCGTGTGCGGGGGTTCTCGTGTGCGGGGGTTCTCGTGTGCAGGGGTTCTCGTGTGCAGGGGTTCTCGCGTGCGGGGGTTCTCGCGTGCGGGGGTTCTCGCGTGCCGGGGTTCTCGTGTGCGGGGGTTCGGAAGTCTTGTCGTGTCCGGGGCGCAGAGGTGCGGGGTGCTTGGCAGTGGGGTGATTTCTGCTTCCCTTGCGGCGTGGGTGCTGGTCTGGGCTGGAGT
Organism: Streptomyces sp. NPDC017940; assembly: GCF_044328435.1. NCBI lineage: Bacteria > Bacillati > Actinomycetota > Actinomycetes > Kitasatosporales > Streptomycetaceae > Streptomyces > Streptomyces sp. NPDC017940. The sequence continues at coordinate 18,721 of NZ_JBIRHJ010000011.1, forward strand.
GGCCGTACTCGCGCGCTTGCGTGATGGTGGGTCGGGGCGACTCTCCCTCACTGCCGAGACGCATCACGCCGGAGGAAACATGTATGTCGTGAAGAGTCCCTTGGCCGACGCCGACCTCCGGACGGTGTCCGAGGCGCTGCAAGGGGCACTCGTGGACCTCGTCGATCTGTCCCTGGTGGCCAAGCAGATTCACTGGAACGTGGTCGGCTCCCGCTTCCGCTCCGTGCACCTCCAGCTCGACGAAGTCGTGGACACCGCCCGGCAGCACTCGAACACCGTGGCCGAGCGGGCCTCGGCCCTCGGGGTCCCACCCGACGGGCGGGCCGCGACGGTGGCGTCGAGCAGCGGCATCGGCAACGTCGCCGACGGCTGGGTCAAGGACGTCGACGCGGTCGGGACGCTCGTGGACGCGCTGGGCGCGGTGATCACGCGGATGCGGGAGCGGGTGAACGCCACCGGCGAAGCGGATCCGGTCAGCCAGGACATCTTCATCCAGATCACGGGTGACCTGGAAAAACATCACTGGATGTTCCAGGCCGAGAACGGATAGCGGGTCGCGGGCCGTGCTCCGGTGGGCGGCGGTCCTTGGCCTCACCGCGCTGTGGTGGTGGGCCGTGTTCCGGCTCGCCCTCGCCCCCGACGCGGGCGTGCTCGAAGGTGCCGTCGCCGCCGGGGGGTGGGGGCTCAGTCTGCTGCCGGTGCACTGTGTGCCGAGGGCCACGGCCATGCGGCAGGTTCGGCGGAGGCGTGTCCGTGTCACCACGGCAGGGCCACCCCGCCGTTCGGGCGGAGGCTGTTCGGGCGGAGGATCTGGCCCGTTGTGAACGCCGACGCGTCCGACGCCAGGTGCAGTACCGCCTGCGCGACGTCCTCGGGTTCGCCCACCCTGCCCAGCGGTGATCTGCGCGCCAGTGCGGTCTCGACCGCCTCCTGCGCCTCCCGCTCGTGGCGGCGCGTCATCGGCGTACGGATCCATTCCGGAGCCGCCGCGTTGACCGGATGCCGTACGGGCATGCCTCCGCCGCCAGCGTCTTCGTCAGCTGTACGACGGCAGCCTTCGCCGCGGTGCGGGGGCGTTCAGGGGGTGGGGCCCTTCTGGCAGGTCGGGCACCAGTACGTGGGGCGGGGGCGGGTCGGGTCGCCCTGTTCCGCCTGGCGTACGCGGGTGCCGCAGCGGACGCAGGGGCGGGATGCGCGGCCGTACACGTACAGGCGTCGGCCCGGGCTGTCGACGCCCGTCGTCATGCGTGCCGGGCGGTTGCGGTTGACCTCCAGGAGCTTCTTCGCCAGGGCGGGGACGAGGGTCGCCGTCTCCTCGGGAAGCTCGCCTACGGTCACCCAGGGGGTGATGCGGAGCAGGAAGCAGATCTCGCTCTTGTAGACGTTGCCTACTCCCGCGAGGTTGCGCTGGTCGAGGAGGGCCTCGCCCAGGGAGCGGTCGGGGGTGGCTCGGAGGTTGCGCAGGGCCTGCTCCGGGTCCCAGTCCGGGCCCAGGAGGTCGGGGCCCAGGTGGCCCACCGCCCGGTGTTCGTCGGTCGTGCGGAGCAGTTCCAGGACCGGCAGGCGGTAGCCGACGGCTGTGCGTTCCTCGGTGGCGAGGATGGCTCGGATCTGGTGGGCGGGGCCGCCGCGCCAGCGTTCTCCCGGGGTGTACAGGCGCCAGGAGCCTTCCATGCCCAGGTGCGAGTGGAGGGTGAGGTTGCCTTCGACGCGGGTGAGGAGGTGTTTGCCGCGGGGGGTCACGTCCAGGACGGTGCGGGTGGTGAGGTCGGTCAGGGCGAGTTTGGGGACGCGGAGGTCTGAGCGGGTGAGGGGGTGGCCTGCCAGGGCTGTGTGGAGGCGGCTGGCCGCCTGGTGGACGGTGTCTCCTTCTGGCATGGGGTGGCGTTTTCGCCTTTCCGTTTGTGGGGGTGGCGGGGTCGTGGCGGGATGGCCGTGCTCGCGTAGTGGACACTGTCTTCTTCATCGCGCCGTCAGTGTGTTGCTTGGCACGCTGCGCTCGGTCATCCCGCCACGACCCCTCCTGTGCGTTCAGCGTCTGCGGCTCCGTGCCACTTGCGGTTCTTGTCGTCCGGGTTCCCCGCGTTGTCCGGCTTCTGCGGCCCGGGTGCGTCTTGCGGTTCTTGTTGTCCGGGTTCCCCGCGTTGTTCAGCTTCTGCGGCTCGGGTGCGTCTTGCGGTTCTCGTTGTCCCGGTTCCCCGGGTTGTTCAGCTTCTGCGGCTCCGTGGGTCTTGTTGCTTTCGCCGGTTGGGGTTTCGGGGTTGTCCCGCTTCTGCGGCTTGGTGGGGTGGGGGCATAGAGGGTGTGGGTCAGGGGCGGAGGCGTAGGCCTTTTGGGGTGGCGTGGAAGCCTGAGGTTTCCAGGAGGGGGGAGTAGGGGGAGGTCAGGGCGGGGGCGGCGTTGATTCGTTCTACCGTTACCGTGCCCAGGGCGCCCGCCTTGGCCGCGGTGGTCAGTGCTTCGGCGGCGGCCAGGAGGCGTGGGTCGTCGGTTGGGGGCTTGTCTCCCGAAGGTGTCGGCCAGGCCAGGAGTGACTTGCCGCCGCGCTCCATGTAGAGGACGAGCTCGCCGTCGACCAGAACGACCAGGGAGCCCGCCTTGCGGCCCGGTTTGTGGCCGGCGTCGTCGGGTGACTCGGGCCACGGCAGCGCGGCACCGTACGCGTTGGCGGGGTCGGCGGCGGCCAGGACCACGACCTGGGAGTCGGAGCGCGGGGAGCCGTCGCCGCGCTCACGGGCGCTCGCCCCGGCCCGCAGCCGGTCCACCGCGCCGTCCATCGCGAACTGCGCGGCCCCGAGGCCCTCCACCACATAGCCCCGCCGGGCCTGGCCGTTGTCTTCGAAGGCCGAGAGGACGCGGTACACCGCGGAGAAACCGCCCTCCACACCCTCGGCCCCGACCGCGCCGCGGGTCACCACGCCGTGCCGGTCGAGGAGCGTACGGGCCAGGGCGTGGGCCCGCAGGGTCGTGTCGGGTTCGCGGGCGGGCAGCAGGGACCACCGGCCCGCGACCGTGGGCGGACCCGTGCGCGAGACGGGGCGGGCCGCGCCCGTCAGCGTGCCGTACCGCCCGCGCGGGACGCTGCGTCTGGCGCGGTGGGCCGTCGCGCCCGCGGTGCGGCCGGAGCCCAGGAGGGCGCGCATGGGGGTGAGCGTGTCGTTGGTGAGACGGCCCGACCAAGCCAGGTCCCAGATGCTGTCGGCCAGTTGGGGGTCGGTGGCCTCGGGGTGCGTGGTGGCGCGGACCTGGTCGGCGATCTGGCGGAAGAACAGGCCGTACCCGCCGGACAGGGTGTCGAGGACGGACTGGTGGAGCGCCGTCAGTTCCAGAGGGTGCGGGGCGGCGAGGAGCAGGGGGGCCGCGTCCGCCAGATAGAGGGTGACCCAGCCGTCCTTGCCGGGGAGCGCGCCTGCCCCGGCCCAGACGACCTCTCCGGCCGTCGTCAGTTCGTCGAGCATGGCCGGGGTGTAGCCGCTGACCCGGGAGGGCAGGACGAGCTTCTCCAGGGCCGAGGCCGGGACCGTCGCTCCCTGGAGTTGTTCGATGGCGCGTACGAGGCCGTCGATGCCGCGCAGTCCGTGTCCGCTCAGGTGCTGCCACTGCGGCAGGAAGTGGGCGAGGGCGGTCGGCGGCACCGGCTCCAGTTCGTGGCGCAGGGCTGCGAGCGAGCGGCGGCGCAGTCGGCGCAGCACGGTGGCGTCGCACCACTCCTGGCCGATCCCCGCCGGGTGGAACTCGCCCTGCACGACCCGGCCGTTGGCCGCGAGGCGGTGCAGCGCCCCGTCGGTGACCGCGGCCCCGAGACCGAAGCGGGCGGCGGCCGCGGCGGAGGTGAACGGGCCGTGCGTGCGGGCGAAGCGCGCCAGGAGGTCGCCCAAGGGGTCCTTCACCGGCTCCGTGAAGGCCTCCGGGACTCCGACCGGCAGTGCCGTGCCGAGCGCGTCCCGCAGACGGCCCGCGTCCTCGATCGCCGCCCAGTGGTCGGCACCCGCGATGCGGACGCGGATGGCGCGGCGGGCGCCGGCGAGGTCCGTGGCCCACTCGGGCTCGGCGCCGCGCTCGGCCAGCTCCGCGTCCGTGAGCGGTCCGAGGAGGCGCAGCAGGTCCGCCACGCCTTCGACGTCCTTGATGCGGCGGTCCTCCGTGAGCCACTGGAGTTCCTGCTCCAGGGTGCCGAGGACGTCCGCGTCGAGGAGCTCGCGCAGCTCGGCCTGGCCGAGGAGTTCGGCCAGGAGGCGGGCGTCGAGGGACAGCGCGGCGGCGCGGCGCTCGGCCAGGGGGGAGTCGCCCTCGTACAGGAACTGGGCCACGTACCCGAACAGGAGGGAGCGGGCGAACGGGGACGGCTCCGGGGTGGTGACCTCCACGAGGCGGACGCTGCGGGACTCGATGTCGCCCATCAGCTCGGTCAGGCCCGGTACGTCGAAGACGTCCTGGAGGCACTCCCTGACCGCCTCGAGGACGATTGGGAAGGAGCCGAACTCGCTGGCCACTTCGAGGAGCTGGGCGGCGCGCTGGCGCTGCTGCCACAGCGGGGTGCGCTTGCCGGGGCTGCGCCGCGGGAGCAGCAGCGCGCGGGCCGCGCACTCGCGGAAGCGGGAGGCGAACAGCGCCGAGCCGCCGACCTGGTCGGTGACGATCTGACGGACCTCGCCCTTGTCGAAGGCCACGTCGCCCGCGCCCACGGGGGGCTGATCGGAGTCGAACGCCGAGACGGGGGCGTCGGCGTGCTTCGCGGGATCCTGGTCGAGCAGGTCGAGGCCGAGGCCCATCAGGTCGGCGTCGGGCAGGCGCAGCACGATGCCGTCGTCGGCGTGCATGACCTGGGCGTCCATGCCGTACCGCTCGGTCAGGCGGGCGCCGAGGGCCAGCGCCCAGGGGGCGTGCACCTGGGCGCCGAACGGCGAGTGCACCACCACGCGCCAGTCGCCCAGCTCGTCCCGGAAGCGCTCGACCACGATGGTGCGGTCGTCAGGGATGTGCCCGCAGGCCTCGCGCTGCTCGGTGAGGTACGTCAGGACGTTCTCCGCGGCCCAGGTGTCGAGGCCCGCGGCCAGCAGGCGCGCCCGCGCGTCGTCCCGGGGCATCGAACCGACCTCGCGCAGGAACGCGCCGAGGGCCCGGCCGAGCTCCAGCGGGCGGCCCAGCTGGTCGCCCTTCCAGAACGGCAGCCTGCCGGGCACGCCGGGCGCGGGGGAGACCAGGACGCGGTCGCGCGTGATGTCCTCGATGCGCCAGGAGCTCGTACCGAGTGTGAAGACGTCGCCCACGCGGGATTCGTAGACCATCTCCTCGTCGAGCTCGCCGACGCGGCCGCCGCCCTTCTTCGGGTCGGCGCCCGCGAGGAAGACGCCGAACAGTCCGCGGTCGGGGATCGTGCCACCGGAGGTCACCGCGAGGCGCTGGGCGCCGGGCCTGCCCGTGACCGTGCCCGCCACGCGGTCCCACACCACGCGTGGACGCAGCTCCGCGAAGGCGTCGGACGGATAGCGCCCGGCGAGCATGTCCAGGACGGAGGTGAACGCCGACTCCGGGAGCGAGGCGAACGGCGCGGCACGGCGGACCACGGCCAGCAGGTCGTCCACCTGCCAGGAGTCCAGGGCCACCATCGCGACGAGCTGCTGGGCCAGCACGTCCAGGGGATTGGCGGGGACGCGCAGCGACTCGATGGCGCCCGTGCGCATCCGCTCGGTGACCACGGCGGCCTGGACCAGGTCCCCGCGGTACTTCGGGAAGACGACTCCCGTGGACACGGCTCCCACCTGGTGCCCCGCGCGGCCCACCCGCTGGAGGCCGGACGCCACGGAGGGGGGCGATTCGACCTGCACGACCAGGTCCACCGCGCCCATGTCGATGCCGAGCTCCAGGCTCGACGTGGCGACCACCGCGGGCAGTCGGCCCGCCTTCAGGTCCTCCTCGACCTGGGCGCGCTGCTCCTTGGAGACGGACCCGTGGTGGGCGCGGGCCAGGACCGGCGGCACGCCCTTGGCGGCGCCCGACTGCGCCATGATCTCGGCCGGGCTCTGGTCCTCGGGCAGTGCCTCGCCCGTCGCGCGCTCGTACGCGATCTCGTTCAGGCGGTTGCACAGGCGCTCCGCGAGACGGCGGGAGTTGGCGAAGACGATGGTCGAGCGGTGTGCCTGCACGAGGTCGGTGATGCGCTCCTCGACGTGCGGCCAGATCGAGGGGCGCTCGGCGCCCTCGTCGGAGTCGGCGGCCGGGGAGCCGCCCAGCTCGCCCAGGTCCTCGACCGGCACCACCACGGAGAGGTCGAACTCCTTCCCCGACGCGGGCTGGACGACTTCGACGCGGCGCTGCGGCGACAGATAGCGCGCGACCTCGTCCACGGGGCGCACCGTCGCGGACAGGCCGATCCTGCGGGCGGGACGCTTCAGGAGGGCGTCGAGCCGCTCCAGGGACAGTGCCAGATGTGCCCCGCGCTTGGTGCCCGCGACGGCGTGCACCTCGTCCAGGATCACCGTCTCGATGCCTGTCAGGGCGTCCCGCGTGGCGGACGTCAGCATCAGGAACAGTGACTCCGGTGTGGTGATCAGGATGTCCGGCGGGCGCGTGGACAGGGCGCGGCGCTCGGCGGGCGGGGTGTCCCCCGAGCGGATGCCGACCCGCACCTCGGGCTCGGGCAGGCCGAGGCGCACGGACTCCTGGCGGATGCCCGTCAGCGGGCTGCGCAGATTGCGCTCCACGTCGACGGCGAGGGCTTTCAACGGCGACACATACAGCACCCGGCACCGCTGCTTGGGGTCGGCGGGAGGCGGGGTCGAGGCCAGCTGGTCGAGCGCGGCGAGGAACGCGGCCAAGGTCTTGCCGGAGCCGGTCGGCGCCACCACCAGCACGTCCGCACCCTCGGCGATGGCCCGCCAGGCACCGGCCTGGGCGGACGTCGGAGCGGAGAAGGCCCCCGTGAACCAGCCGCGGGTCGCGGGGGAGAAGCCGTCGAGGGCGTCGTCGGGACTGCGTGCGGACCTCACCATGGACCCATCGTGCACCCCGCCACTGACAATGCCTCCGACCTGCGGAAAACGGGTTGCGTCCGTGGCGCAGAATGGGGGCATGGCTGGTTCGACGGGGGGTGTGGCCGGTTCTGCGGGGGACCTGGCCGGTCCGGGGGGTGGCGTGGCCGGTCCGGCGGGAGTCGCGGCCCGTGCGGCCGAGCAGGCGCGGCACTGGACCTACGCCGAGCTGCCCGGTGTCGACCTGCTGCGCGCCCACTACGTGCGCAAGACGTTCAGCCGCCACACCCACGAGCACTTCGTCCTCGCCGCGATCCGCGAAGGCGTCGACGTGTTCCAGCACACCGGTGCCGACCGGCACGCCGGGCCGGGGACCTCGCCCTCATCAACCCCGACACCGCCCACACCGGCCGCGCCGGGGCACCCGAGGGCTGGCGGTACGGAGCCGTCTACCCCGCGCCCGAGGTCGTCGCCGCCATCGCCGCGGAGACCACCACCCTCAGGGGAGCGCCCGGTTTCGTCCTCCCGGTGCTCGACGACCCGTACGCGGTGACCCTGGTCCACCGGGTGCTGCGGGCCGCGGAGGAGGGCAACGCGCTGGCCGCCGACACGTTCCTGCGGGTCGCCGTCACCCGGCTGCTGCGGCGCAACGGCGGCCATCTGCCGCGGCGCGCCGTGCGCTCGGCGGGACAACGCGTGGCGGCACGCGCGCGTGCCGTCCTGGAGGAGCGGCTCGCCGACCCGCCGAGCCTGGAGCGGCTCGCCGCAGATCTCGGGGTGAGCTCCTTCGCGCTGCTGCGTGCCTTCCGCGACGCGTACGGCATGCCGCCGCACGCCTGGCTGACCGACGCGCGCGTGCGCCGTGCCCGCCACCTCCTGGACGCGGGCACGTCCCCGGCCGCCGCGGCCGTCGCCGTCGGCTTCACCGACCAACCGCATCTGAACCGGCACTTCGCCCGCATCGTGGGGGTGCCTCCCGGGGCCTACCAGCGGGAGCGCAAGAACGTACAAGACCGCGCGTAAGCGTCCCTCGTAGCGTCCGCGGGGTGGCAGCAGAACGCATAGCATCCGCAGGCATTTCCGGCGCGTCCCGGTCGGGCGAACCGTCCCTGGACACCGTGTCGCACGGGCCCTCGGGCGAGGCCGCCGGTTCCGAGGACGAGCAGGATCCGGACAGGGGTGAGCGGGGTGTCGGTACCGGCGGGCGCGGCGTCGGTGGCGGGGGGCGGGCCGACTCCGCTGTCGTCAGGGACGCGCTCGGTGTCGGCATCGCCGTCGGCCTCTCCGGGTTCGCCTTCGGAGTGACGTCGGCAGGCAGTGGCCTCACCGTGCCGCAGACCTGTGCCCTGAGCCTGCTGGCGTTCACCGGTGCCTCCCAGTTCGCCCTTGTCGGGGCGCTCGCGGGTGGAGGGAGTCCGGTCACGGCCGCCGTGGGCGCCGTCTTCCTCAGCATGCGCAACGCCTTCTACGGACTGCGGCTGTCCCAGTTGCTCGCCCTCCCGCGCGCGGTGCGGCCCTTCGCCGCCCACTTCGTGATCGACGAGACGACGGCGGTGGCCCTGGCGCAGCCGGGGCGGCGGGCCGCCCGCCTCGGGTTCGCGGTCACGGGCGCCAGCCTGTACTTCCTGTGGGGCCTCACCACGTTCCTGGGCGCGCTGGGGGCGGAAGCGATCGGCGACACCGACACCTGGGGGCTCGACGCCGCGGGCCCGGCCGTCTTCCTCGCCCTCCTCGCACCGATGGTGCGGAGCGGGCGGCAGCGGGCCGTCGCCGCCGTGGCCGTACTCCTGGGCCTGGGGCTGCTGCCGGTCCTCCCGGCGGGGGTGCCGGTCCTCGCCGCCGCCCTGGCCGTGCCGACCGTCCTCTACGTAGAGAGACACACGACACGGCTGGGGCGGGGAGGGCGCGGGAAGGACGACGGCCTTCCGGGTGCGGAGGCGGACACTCCGCGCGGGAGCGCCGACACTCCGCGCGACGACGCGCCGCGTCCGAACCGTGTGCAAGGAGAGGATCGTTGAACATCTGGATCGCCGTCACCGTGACGGTCGTCGGCTGCTACGCCGTCAAGCTCGCGGGGCTTCTCGTGTCCGAGGGCACGCTGGAGCGGCCGCTCGTACAGCGCCTGGCCGCCCTCCTGCCGGTGGCACTGCTCGCCGCGCTCACGGCCCAGCAGGCCTTCGCCGACGGCCGGGAACTCGTGCTCGACGCCAGGGCGGCAGGCCTCGCAGCGGCCCTCCTGGCCCTGCTGCTGCGCGCGCCCTTCCTGGTGGTCATCGGGGCCGCCGTCGCCGTCACGGCGGGAATGCGGGCGCTCGCGGGGTGAGCGGTGCGGCCCCCCCAGCCGCGGTGCGACCCTCAGGCGCGGTGCGGCCCCCAGGCGCGGTGCGGCCCTCAGGCGATGGTCCGGCCGTACGCCCGCAGCGTACGCAGCGCCTCGATCGTGACGATCGGACGTGACTCCAGGGCGGCGCCGGGGGCCCAGCGGCGCCAGCGGATCGGCCAGCCGCCGTCCTCCTGCTGCTCGTCCACCAGGAAGTCCAGGGACTGTGCCATCTCCTCGTCCGTGAACCACGCGCGGGCGAGGGATCCGGGCGCCTTCGCGAAGTCGTGCGCGAAGTGGTGCTCCCCGGGCGCGTACCCCGCAGAGACCGGGGTGGCGTCGGCGCGTGCCGGGTCGAGGACCACCAGCTGCTGTTCGCGCACGAGGCGGCCGAGCCGGTCCGCGGCCGCCTCCGCGCGCGGGCGGTCGGGTGCCCCGTCCAGGAAGGCGACGGCCGCCTGGATCTCGTACGGATGCGACTTCTCCAGGGACTCCACGGTCAGCCAGCAGAAGTCGGTGGCCCGGAACAGCCAGGCGTGCCACACCTCGTTGCGGTGCAGAAGACCCACCACGGGACCGGTCGACAGGAGCTCGCTCCGCGGGTGGTCCACCACCGGCACGAACGGCGCGCAGGGGTAGCCGCGCTGACTCGGATGGACCGCGGGCAGGGCGCCGTCGGGCGTCGAGACGGAGGTCAGATAGCGGCACACGCGTTCCACGCGCATGCCCCCGCAGCGCCGGACGGAGTCCAGGACGCGCAGCGCGTACCCGGTGTGCAGCGGCTGGCTCACCGGACCGCGCAGGTCCGGTTCGAGGGCGTGGCCGTAGCCGCCGTCCTCGTTGCCGTACGCGGCCAGTGCGGTCTCCACCGCCTCGGCCCCGCCCTCCAGGAAGTGGAACGCGAACCGCCGCTGTTCGAGGACGCGGGCGGTGAGCCAGACGAACTGCTCGGCGCGCTGCAAGGGGGAGAGCGGAGAGGAAGCGGCGTGCGGGGACGCTCCAGTTTCGGCCATGCTCCGAAGGTAGGGCGGAACGCGGTGCCGGGGAGCCCTCCGCGCGGGGCTGCACTCTCAGGGGCGCGATACTGGACGCATGCGGTTGACGGTCTTCTGGGAGCGGATGGCGGAGCACTTCGGTGCGGGGTACGCCGACACCTTCGCGCGCGATCATGTGATGACGGAACTCGGCGGGCGCACGGTGCACCAGGCACTGGACGCGGGCTGGGACGCCAAGGACGTATGGCGCGCGGTGTGCTCCGCCATGGACGTACCGGCTGAGAACCGCTGACATCAGTTGCCTCCAGGGCTGGGAAGCCCCCGTGCCCCCAGGGCTGGGAAGCCCCCGGACATCAGCTGCCCCCAGGGCTGGGAAGCCCCCGGACACGGGGCCGCAGTGACCGCGCAGGGTCTACGGAAACACGCGCAGGCCCCGGAAGCAGGGGGCGGCGGCCGGATGCTGGCGCTGTGGGCGAGACTGTCACGGTGGCACCCATAGACGAGACCGCGCACATCACCCCCCAGACAGTGCCGCCCGGCACCACGCCGCCCCCCGAGCCCCCCGCGGGCACCGACCAGGGCCGTGGCACCGGAATGCCGCGCTGGCTGCCGCGCGCCATGGTGCTCGCGCTCACGCTGTTCGCCTGCTTCCAGCTCGGCAGCTGGGCCTTCCACCAGCTCACCGGGCTGTTGATCAACATCCTGATCGCGTTCTTCCTGGCCCTCGCCGTGGAGCCCGCCGTGAGCTGGATGGCGGCGCGCGGCCTGCGCCGCGGCCTCGCCACCGGCATCGTCTTCCTCGGCGTGGTGATCGCCAGTGCCGGGTTCATCACGATGATGGGGTCGATGCTCGCCGGTCAGATCGTCGACATGGTCGAGGACTTCCCCGAGTACCTGGACAAGGTCATCCGCTGGATCAACCAGAACTTCGACACGGACCTGTCCCGGGTGGAGGTACAGGACAGCCTGATCCACTCCGACTGGCTGCGGAAGTACGTGCAGAACAGCGCGAGTGGCGTCCTGGACGTCTCCGCGCAGGTGCTCGGCGGTCTGTTCCAGCTCCTGACGATCCTGCTGTTCTCGTTCTACTTCGCGGCCGACGGCCCGCGGCTGCGGCGCGCTCTGTGCTCGGTGCTGCCGCCCGCCAAGCAGGCCGAGGTCCTGCGCGCCTGGGAGATCGCGGTCAACAAGACCGGCGGCTATCTCTACTCCCGCGGCCTGATGGCGCTCATCTCCGGAATCGCGCACTACATCCTGCTCGAGTTCCTCGACGTGCCGTACGCCCCCGTGCTCGCGGTGTGGGTCGGCCTGGTCTCCCAGTTCATCCCCACGATCGGCACCTATCTGGCGGGCGCCCTGCCGATGCTGATCGCCTTCACCGTGGACCCCTGGTACGCCCTGTGGGTGCTGGTCTTCGTGGTGATCTACCAGCAGTTCGAGAACTACGTCCTGCAACCCAAGCTCACCGCCAAGAGCGTGGACATCCACCCTGCGGTCGCCTTCGGGTCCGTCATCGCGGGCACGGCGCTCCTGGGCGCGGTCGGCGCCCTGATCGCCATCCCGGCGGTGGCGACGCTCCAGGCGTTCCTGGGGGCGTACGTGAAGCGGTACGACGTGACGGACGACCCGCGCGTCCACGGGCACCACCGGCGCGGCGGATCGCCCCTCCTCGCGCGCGTGCGGCGCTTGGTGACGGGCCCGGAGGGACCCGGCCCGCAGGCGGCCCCGCCCGCGGACGGCGACCGGACCCCGCCTGCCGATGACGATCGGACGCCGCCCGCCGATGACGATCGGACGCCGCCCGCCGACGGCGATCGGACGCCGCCCGACGGTCCGCGGCAGCCGCGGCCGGCGCATGCCGCGGAGCCGCGGGGCGGCACGGGAACGGGGCCGTCGTCGGCTGCCGGGACAGCTCGGACCGGTGCCGCGTGGTGCGCTTGACAGTAAATTCGAACATCCATTCTGATGGGGGTTCCGGCGGCGTCGTCCGGGGGTTCGCGGGGGTGTCCCCGGGCCGCGCCGGTGGATTGCGGCGGACGGATCGGCCCGAGTTGTCCACAGGCCGGGAGGGCGTCGGGGCGCATTGTCAGTGGCAGGCGTTAGCGTCTTTGACGTGAAGCGATCGACTCAAGCAAATCGGGTGGAACCCATGGCAGGAACCGACCGCGAGAAGGCGCTCGACGCCGCGCTCGCACAGATTGAACGGCAATTCGGCAAGGGCGCAGTGATGCGCATGGGCGAGCGGCCGAACGAGCCCATCGAGGTCATCCCCACCGGGTCGACCGCGCTCGACGTCGCGCTCGGCGTCGGCGGCATCCCGCGCGGCCGCGTGGTGGAGGTGTACGGCCCGGAGTCCTCCGGCAAGACGACCCTGACGCTGCACGCCGTGGCCAACGCGCAGCGGGCGGGCGGCGCCGTCGCCTTCGTGGACGCGGAGCACGCCCTCGATCCGGAGTACGCGAAGAAGCTCGGCGTCGACATCGACAACCTGATCCTGTCCCAGCCGGACAACGGCGAGCAGGCCCTGGAGATCGTCGACATGCTGGTGCGCTCCGGCGCGCTGGACCTGATCGTCATCGACTCCGTCGCCGCCCTGGTGCCGCGCGCGGAGATCGAGGGCGAGATGGGCGACTCGCACGTGGGTCTCCAGGCCCGCCTGATGAGCCAGGCCCTGCGGAAGATCACCAGTGCGCTCAACCAGTCGAAGACCACCGCGATCTTCATCAACCAGCTGCGCGAGAAGATCGGCGTGATGTTCGGCTCGCCGGAGACCACGACCGGTGGCCGGGCGCTGAAGTTCTACGCCTCGGTGCGCATGGACATCCGCCGTATCGAGACCCTGAAGGACGGCACGGACGCGGTCGGCAACCGCACCCGCGTCAAGGTCGTCAAGAACAAGGTCGCGCCGCCCTTCAAGCAGGCCGAGTTCGACATCCTCTACGGCCAGGGCATCAGCCGTGAGGGCGGCCTGATCGACATGGGCGTGGAGCACGGCTTCGTCCGCAAGGCAGGCGCCTGGTACACGTACGAGGGCGACCAGCTCGGCCAGGGCAAGGAGAACGCCCGCAACTTCCTCAAGGACAACCCCGACCTCGCCAACGAGATCGAGAAGAAGATCAAGGAGAAGCTGGGCGTCGGCGTGCGCCCGGAGGCCGTGGCGGAGCCCGGTGCCGACACGGCGGCAGCCGCCGCTCCGGCCGTGGAGGACACCGCCAAGACGGTGCCCGCCCCCGCGGTCAAGGCCACCAAGTCCAAGGCCGCGGCGGCCAAGAGCTAGGCCGTGACACGACGAACCGACTGGGCGGAGCACGCAGTCCCCGCGGAGCGTGACCGCTTCACCGCCGTCGGGCAGGACGAGTACGCCCTGGAGGATGCCGACCCCGGGGCCCCGGACGACGACGAGAGCGGCGGCCAGCAGGGCGGCGGTCGGCGGGGCAGTGGTCGAAGGGGCGGCGAGCGGCAGGGCGCGGGGCAGGGCGACAGGGGCTCTCGCAGCGGTGGCCGGCGACGGCGCGGCGGTTTCGGCAGCCCACAGGACAGCGGTTCCCCGTCCTCGTCGAGGGCCGAGGACGGGGAGCCGCCCACGGGGGACCCGGCTGAGCGGGCGAGGGCGATCTGCCTGCGCCTGCTCACCGGAACCCCGCGCACGCGCAAGCAACTGGCCGACGCCTTGCACAAGCGGGAGATCCCTGACGACGTGGCGGAGGAAGTCCTCTCGCGCTTCGAAGAGGTCGGCCTGATCAACGACGAGGCCTTCGCGGACGCCTGGGTCGAGTCCCGGCACCACGGACGGGGCCTGGCCCGGCGGGCACTCGCGCGGGAGCTGCGGACCAAGGGCGTGGAGCCGTCGGTGATCGAGGAGGCCGTCGGCCAGCTCGATCCGGACCAGGAGGAGGCCACCGCCCGGGAGCTCGTCGCCCGCAAACTCCGCTCCACCCGCGGCCTCGACCGCGACAAGAGACTCCGCCGCCTCGCGGGCATGCTCGCCCGCAAGGGCTATCCGGAAGGCATGGCTCTGCGCGTGGTGCGGCAGGCGCTGGAGGAAGAGGGGGAGGACACGGAGGAGCTGGGGTACGAGGGGTTCTGAGCAGGTCCCCGGCTCGCCCGGCTCTGCGTGCCGTGGCTTCGGTCGGTTTGCCCGACCCTGCGCGACATAGCTTGCGCTCGGGTAGCCCGGTCTTACGTGACATGGCTCCGATCGGCTTGCCGGGCCGGATGTGACGTGGCTCCGGTCGGCTTGCCCGGCCTTGCGTGACATGGCTCGCTCCCGGGTTACCCGGCCTTGCGTGACACGGCTCGCTCGGGTTGCCCGGCCCCGCGTGACGTACCTCCGGCCAGCTAGCCCGGCCCTACGTGAAGTAGCTCCGGCCAGCTAGCCCGGCCCTACGTGAAGTAGCTCCGGCCAGCTAGCCGGTCCTGCGTGACATAGCGTCGGTCGGCCCTGAATGACACAGCCCCGCAAAACGCTTCGGCGCGCTCCCGCGCCGCAGCGGTCGTAGCGTTGCTGTCATGTGCTGGAGCGCAACGGCCGACCTCGTCGCGGGTACGGGCATCGCGGCCGTGGGGGTCGTCTCGGTGGCCCTGGCGGCCCGCCGCCGCCGTGACCTGCCGCTCGCCGCACTGCCGCTCCTTCTGGGGGCCCACCAGATCATCGAGGCCGCGGTCTGGCGCAACGACGGCGGTACCGGGCCCGCCACCACCGCCTGGGCCGTCCTCGCGCTGCCGCTCCTCGCCCTGTGGGTACCGGCGGCCGTGCTGTGCGCCGCGCCACCGGGCGCCCGCCGCCGTCTGCTCGTCCCCCTGGCGGCGGGCATCGCGACGGCGGCGGCGCTGGCTTACGCCCTCGCGACCCGCACCGTGACGGCCGAGATCCGTGGCCACACCGTCGGCTACTCCCTGGGGCTGTCGCACGCGGGGCTGATCGTCGGCGGCTATCTCCTCGCCACCATCGGTTCCCTGTTCCTGTCCGGCGACCGGGGCCTGGTGCTGTTCGGTGCCCTGATCGCCTTCGGGGCGGCGGTGTCCGTGGTGCTGTGGCGGCAGGAGTACATCTCGACGTGGTGCGCCTTCGCCGCGGTGAGTTCGGTGCTTCTGTCGCTGTGGGCCGCGAGGCGTCGGCCGCACGCCGCACGACCGCCGGGCCGGGGCTAGGCGCCCCCACGCGCGCGTGCTCCCCGGCCCGGGGACGTGAAGCGGCTCGGGAGGAAGCCGCTCTAGGAGAGCCCGCTCTCCTCGACGGGCAGCCCCGCGGCCTTCCACGCCTGGAAGCCCCCGATGAGGTCCGTGGCGTGCCGCAGCCCCAACTGCCGCAGGGAGGCCGCCGCGAGGCTCGACGCGTAGCCCTCGTTGCAGAACACCACGACGCGCACGTCGTGGCTGACGGCCTCGGGGGCACGGTGGCTCCCCTGGGGGTCGAGGCGCCACTCCAGTTCGTTGCGTTCGACGACGAGGGCACCCGGGACGAGACCGTCGCGCTCGCGCAGTGCCGCGTACCGGGTGTCGACGAGCAGCCCGCCCGAGCCCGCGATGGCGTGTGCCTGTTCCGGAGTGACCCGGTCCAGGCCGAGTCGTACGCGGTCGAGCAACTCGTCGATGCCCAGCGGGGGGTGGTCGGTGCTCACTGCCAGTCCTCCGGGCGCTCGACGTGCTCGAGGCGCAGTACGGCGCCGGTGCGGCTGTAACGGCGGATCTGGGGCAGCGGCGGATAGTAGGCGTGCACGGAGACGGCGTGCTCGGTCGGAGACTCGTTGAGCACCTCGTGCACGTGGTTGCGGCCGAAGGCCCGGCCCTGGCCCGTGGCGAGCTTCCGTTCCCGGTCGACGCCCTCGGTGAGTTCCAGGGTCTTCCAGCCGTCGGTCGGGAGGCGAGCGGCGAGCGAGTTCTCCTTGAGGGTGCCCGCCGCGGTGGTGAAGGCGCCGACGGACTCGGCGTGGTCGTGCCAGCCGGTGCCGGTGCCCGGTGGCCAGCCGATCAGCCAGGCCTCACTGCCCCGGGGGCCCTTCAGGCGCACCCAGGTACGACCTTGGGGGTCCAGCGGCAGCGAGGCGACCAGGTCGGCGTCGGCCGCGGCGCGGCGCGCGAAGTCGAGAAGCTCGGCCGAGGTGGGTGTGCCCGCGGGGCGGGCGGGCGTCGGTACGGAGGCGGAAGCCGGTACGGAAGCAGACATGGGGACCGTCCAGTGAGTTCGCGGTACGGCGCGCCGGCACACGGCGCGCGCAGAGAGGTGAAGATGGCGAATTCAGCAGGACGGCCGACACACGCAGCCTGCGTAGCGCACGAGGTCCATGTGGACCCGCCGCCACAGGCGAACAGCGGTGTCGGTCATGGTCCGGAGTAGACCATGGAGCAGAAGGCCGGTCAACTCACGCTCATCATCTGGTCGGTCGGTCGTTCCCGGGCGCCGCTCCAGGACCTCGAGAATCACCTTTGGCGCTGGTGGGAGGGGTGGGCGAGGTATGGCTGCGGGCGTTTGACGCAGTCTCGGACCGGCGTTCGGACGCCGGTCCCGACGGCACCCCGACCGGCTCCCCGGGCACGCCGCCGCCCGTGCTTCCCGCGGCTTCCCCGCCCTGCTTGCCCTGTCCGCCCTGCCCGTCCTCCCCGGCTTCGCCGCCTTCTGACGCTTCCCCTGCTTCTCCGCCGTCCCCCGCTTCTCCGGTGTCTCCGTCTCCTCCGCCCTCGGAGGCGCGTGCCCGCTGCCCGCGCCCCCCGTTCCTGCCCAGCGCCGCCTCGGCCGCCGCGTACAGCTCCGCGGGGTGCACGCCGCTGAGGGCGGTGACCAGATGGCCGTCCGGTCGTACGAGGAGGACGGTGTGCGCGGCGGCGCCGGGGTAGCTCTCCGCGACGAGGAGTTCGGCGGGGTGGGGCAGCGCGGTGACCGCCGCCGCGAGCCGCGGCATGATCCCGGCCGACACCCAGTGCCGCCGCTCCCACACGACGGTGCCGGGGGCGACGAGCACGACGAGCAGCTTGCCGCGGCCGAGCCGCCTCCGCAGCGGCACGAAGGATCCGTCGGGCGCCGTCACCCGCACGTCGACGACCGGGGTGCCCGGTGGCGTGCCCACCGGCACCACGGAGTCCGAGGGTTCCGCCGCCAGCGGCGAGTCGGCGTAGGACGCGGGTGTGCCCAACTGCCCGCTGCCCACATGGCCGTCCATGAGCAGGGCGTCCTGGCCGCGCGCGGAGCCGGGGAGGTACGCGCGCAGGCCCTTGCCGCCGCGCAGCAGGGGCAGCGCCTGGTCGGCGGTGCGCAAGCGGGTGGTGACGGCGCCGCGCCGTTCGGTCTGGTAGCTGTCGAGCAGCGCTTCGTGCGGGCCGTGGTGCCAGGCGAGCGCCAGCTTCCAGGCGAGGTTGTCGGCGTCGCGCAGGCCCTCGTCGAGGCCCTGGGTGCCGAGCGCGCCCAGGAGGTGCGCGGCGTCACCGGCGAGGAAGGCGCGGTTCACCCGCCACCGGCGGGCGAGGCGGTGGTGGACCGTGTGCACACCGGTGTCGAGAAGCTCGTACGACGGAACGGCGCCGCCGCACCACCCGGCGAGGGTCTCGCGGATGCGGGCCACGAGGGCTTCGGGCGTCACGAGCTCGCCGCGCGGGGGCAGCAGCCAGTCGATCCGCCACGCCCCGTGGTCGAGCGGCCGCGCGGAGATCTCGGCGCCGCCGCCGCGCCAGGGAGGGCTACGGTGCAACAACGCCTCACCGGGCCACGGAAGTTCCGTACGCAGCGCGGCGACCGCGTGCCGCTCCACCGCCGTGCGGCCGGGGAAGCGGACGTCGAGCAGCTTGCGCACGGTCGAGCGGGGGCCGTCGCAGCCCACCAGGTAGCTGCCGCGCCACCAGGCGTCCTTGGGGCCGCGGGTGTGCGCGGTGACCCCGGACGCGTGCTGCTCCAGGCTGTCGAGCTTGCTCTCGACGGCGATCCTGACGAGGCGTTCGTCGGCGGCGGCGTCGCGCAGGGCGCCGGTCAGCGCGTGCTGGGGGACGTGCACGGGGGAGGGCTGCTCGTCACTGAACGTGAACTGTCGCACCGTCTGCTTGCGGCGCATCGAACGCCAGCCGCTCCAGCGCGTGCCGGTGTCCCTTCCGCGGAAGGCGAGACGTTCCACCAGTGCCGCGGTGTCGTCCCGCAGGACGGCGGTCCGGGCGGGCCGGTGCTCGTCCTTGCCGGGGCCTTCGTCGAGGACGACGGTGGGGACGGAGTGACGTGCGAGAGCCAGGGCGAGGGTGAGACCGACGGGGCCCGCGCCGACGACGATCACCGGGTCCACGGGGCACGGCCTCCTGTCACCACGGTCCGCGCGCGCTGGACGTACGTACAGGAAATGGCAGTTGGAGCCCGGTGCACGATCACAGAACGTATGCAACAGACTGCGTGCCACCCCGTCAAGCCGGACGCTCGGGGGCGGAACCCCTGGAATCGCCCATGACCTGCCGAAACGCGCCGCGGCCCGGAGAGAACGCGCCGTGCCCCGCGGAGGGCGGGAACGCGCCGTGCCCCGCGAAGGGCGGGAACGCGTGCGGGTCCGCCGGAACCCCGGCGGACCCGCACACGTTCATACCAGGGACACCCTTCGGCCCCAGGTCGTCTACTTCGGCCCCGGCGCCCCGTCGGCGACCTCCGTCGCCGCGGTGGGCTCGGTCGCGGCCGCCACCGTGATGCCCGTCTTCGCGCGCCGCCCGCGCCGCTCCAGCCAGGTGGCGAGCGCGGAGAGCAGCATGCAGAGCGAGATGTAGATGACACCGAAGACGGTGACCGTCTGGACGAACGGATAGACGCCGTTCACCGGAGTGTTGTTGGCGATGAGCCGGGCGGACTGGAGCAGCTCCGGGTAGAGGATCATGAAGCCGAGGGAGGTGTCCTTCAGCGTCACCACGAGCTGACTGATGATCGACGGCAGCATCGACCGGATGGCCTGCGGGAACAGCACCGTCGCCATGACCTGCGTCTTGCGCAGGCCGAGCGCGTACGCGGCCTCCTTCTGGCCCTTGGGCACCGCGTTGATGCCCGCGCGCAGCACCTCCGCCTGCACACATCCGTTGTAGATCGTCAGGCCGAGGACGAGCGCCCAGAACGGCGTCATGTCACCGACGAGACCGACCCAGAACGCGAAGATCGTGATGAGCAGCGGAATCGACCGGAAGAGGTCGATGAAGGCGACGGCGACCCAGCGCACGGGCCGGTGCTCGGAGAGCCGCGCCACGCACAGGACCACGGCGAAGACCAGCGAGAGGACACCGGCGAGGGCGAACACCTTCAGGGTGGCGACCAGCGAGTCGAGGATGTTCTGCCGGATGCCGGAGTAGTTGAAGATGTCCCACAGGTCCGGGTCGAACTCGCCCTTGTCGTTCAGCCGCAGGATGATCCACACGATGCCGCCGACGACGGCGAGGCCGCCGATGACGGTGTAGATGATGTTGCGGACACGGGCCTTGGGGCCCGGGGCGTCGAAGAGGACGTTCGCACTCATCGGGCGACCTCCAAACGGTGCTCCAGGACCCGGAAGAGGCCGTTGATGGCGTACGTGATGATCAGGTAGGCGACGGTGATCCAGACGAAGATCATCACGATGTCGTAGCCGTCGTTGCTGAGGGTCTTCGAGACGTTGAACAGTTCGGTGTTGTCGAAGGCGCCCGCGATGGCCGTGTTCTTCGTCAGGGCGATGAAGATGCTGGAAAGCGGCGGTACCACGTTCCGGGTGGCCTGGGGCAGCACGACGAGGCGCATGCTCTGGGTGAACGTGAGGCCGATCGAGCGGGCCGCCTCGGCCTGACCGAGGGGCACCGTGTTGATGCCGGACCGGACCGCCTCCGCCACGAACGCGGAGGTGTAGAAGCCGCATGCGGCCACGGCGAGCGCGAAGGAGTCCAGGTCCGGGAAGAGGACCTTCGGCACCACGAAGAACGCCACCAGGAACAGCAGCGTCAGCGGGGTGTTGCGCAGCAGGGTGACCCAGGCGGTGCCGAATATCCGCAGCGGCAGCACCGGCGAGACGCGGCACCCCGCGATGACGACACCGGCCACGACGGCCACCAGCGCACTGACGACGGTCAACTTGACAGTGCCGTAGAACCCTTCGCGGAAGAGCGACAGGTTGTCGAGCAATACGTCCATGAATTCTCCGCGAGGTGTTCGCGACGGGTCGCAGGGTTCACGACAGGCCCAGCCCGTCGACATCGGCGGGGTGACATCGGCGGGGCGGCGGGTCTTCGGAACTGGCCGACAGCGATTCCGGCTCGGTTCTGACGATTCCGGCTCGGTTCTGACAGGGAACGTCCCGCTCCGGACCGCGCGGCGGCGGGTGCGGAGCGGGACGTCCGGGACTACTTCGGGTCCGTGAAGGCCGGCGGCTCCTGGTACTCGGAGCCCGAGATGCCGATGGTGGCCTCGAAGGCCTTCTTGTAGTCGCCGTTCGCCTGGTGCGCCTTGACGGCGTCCGCGACGGCCTTCTGCAAGGCGGCGTCGCCCTTCTTCAGGCCGACGCCGTACGGCTCGTCCGAGAAGGTCTCGCCGACGACCTTGAGCTTGCCCTTGTTCTGCGCCGCGTAGCCCATCAGGATCGCGTCGTCCGTGGTGACGGCGTCGACCTGGTTGTTCAGCATCTGCGCGACGCACTCCGAGTACTTGGAGAGCTCGGTGACCTTGGCGCCGTACTTCGGCTTCTTGATGTTCTGCAACGGCGTGGAGCCGACGATCGAGCAGACCTTCTTGCCGCGGACGGTGTCCGGGCCCTTGATGTCCTTCTCGTCCTTGCGGACGAGCAGGGAGGCACCGGCGTGGAAGTACGGGCCCGCGAAGTCGATCTGCTTCTTGCGCTCGGGGTTGATCGTGTACGTACCGATCATCAGGTCGACGTCGCCCTTGGAGACCGCGGTCTCACGGGCGCCGGAGTCGACCGTCTTCCACTCGATCTGATCTGCCGAGAAACCGAGGTCGGCGGCGATCATCTTGGCGATCTCGATGTCGAAGCCGGAGTACTTCTTGGTCGACTGGTCCTGGAAGCCGAGGTACGGCTGGTCGGCCTTGGCGCCGATCACGAGCTTGCCGCGCTTCTTGGCCGCCTTGAGGACCGGGGAGTCGACCGCGGCGTCCTTCTTGACCGTGTAGCTGAGTTCCTTGCCGCCGGACTTGGCCGGGCCCTCGGGCTTGTCGCCGGCGGAGCCGTCCTTGCCGCCGCACGCGGTGGCCGTCAGCGAGAGCGCAGCGATGGCCGCTGCGACGGCAGCGGACTTACGGAGCTTCATGAGTGAACATCCTTTGTCTTGACTGGCGTTGAGACGGCGTGAGGCCTCAGTGTTTAAGGATCTTCGACAGGAAGTCCTTGGCCCGGTCGCTGCGCGGGTTGCTGAAGAACTGGTCCGGCACGGCCTCTTCGACGATCCGGCCGTCCGCCATGAAGACGACGCGGTTGGCCGCCGACCTGGCGAAGCCCATCTCGTGCGTGACGACCACCATGGTCATGCCGTCGCGGGCCAGCTGCTGCATGACCTCGAGGACCTCATTGATCATCTCGGGGTCGAGCGCCGATGTGGGCTCGTCGAAGAGCATCACCTTGGGGCCCATCGCCAACGCGCGGGCGATCGCGACGCGCTGCTGCTGACCGCCGGAGAGCTGCGCCGGGTACTTGTCGGCCTGCGAGCCGACGCCCACCCGGTCGAGCAGGCCGCGCGCCTTCTCCTCAGCCTCGGCCTTGGCCGTCCTGCGCACCTTGACCTGGCCCAGCATCACGTTCTCGAGCACGGTCTTGTGCGCGAAGAGGTTGAAGGACTGGAAGACCATGCCCACGTCCGCGCGGAGCCGCGCGAGCTCCTTGCCCTCCTGGGGCAGCGGCTTGCCGTCGATCGAGATCGCGCCCGAGTCGATGGTCTCCAGCCGGTTGATCGTGCGGCACAGCGTCGACTTGCCCGACCCCGAGGGGCCGATCACCACCACGACCTCGCCGCGGGCGATGGTCAGGTCGATGTCCTGGAGGACGTGCAGGGCGCCGAAGTGCTTGTTGACACCCTTCAGCACGACAAGGTCGTCCGCCGTGGGCTTGGCGTCCTTGGTCACCGATACTTCGGTCACGGCTTGTTGCTCCATCCTCCTCGGGTTGGGAGGACAGTAGTAACCCGGTGCGACCAGCGTCATTACATCTGAGGGGAAATTGAGCATAACGATCCGGCCGCAACCGGACACTCCGTGTGAAGGGGGCGCACCAGCTGCGTACCGGGTGCATAACGGAACGTGTCCGTGACCCGAGAGGTCTTGACGCGGTCCTTATCCATCGGCGTGGATGCCTTGGTGCGTTCACGCGCGCGTGCCGGGTGCTCACGAACGGACCCACAGCACGGCGTGAGGGGCGAGGGAACGGCCGATGAACCACTGACGACGACGGAACGACGGATGAACCACTACCGTCCGATCGACCACTGACTACTGATCGACCACTGGGGGGCCGATGGGCTGGAGGGGGACCGCATGAGACTGCTGCTCGTCGAGGACGACGACCACGTGGCCGCCGCCCTGTCCGCGGTCCTGGCCCGGCACGGCTTCGCCGTCACCCACGCACGCAGCGGCGAGGAGGCACTCCAGGCCCTGCTGCCCTGCGAAGCGGCACCCTTCGGAGTGGTGCTCCTCGACCTCGGCCTGCCCGACCAGGACGGCTACGAGGTGTGCGGAAAGATCCGCAAACGCACCGCCACGCCCGTCATCATGGTCACCGCCCGCGCCGACGTACGCTCCCGCATCCACGGCCTGAACCTCGGTGCCGACGACTACGTGGTGAAGCCGTACGACACCGGGGAACTCATCGCCCGCATCCACGCCGTCATCCGTCGCCCCGCCGCCGACGCCCCGCCGACGCCCGCCGACACCGAGCTGCGCCTCGGCGCCGTCCGCATCGAGCTGCCCACCCGCCAGGTCAGCGTGGACGGAGCCGCCGTCCAGCTGACCCGCAAGGAGTTCGACCTGCTCGCGCTGCTCGCCCAGCGCCCCGGGGTCGTCTTCCGCCGCGAACAGATCATCAGCGAGGTGTGGCGCACGAGTTGGGAGGGCACGGGTCGCACGCTGGAGGTGCATGTGGCGTCCCTGCGCGCCAAGCTGCACATGCCCGCCCTGATCGAGACCGTGCGCGGAGTCGGCTACCGGCTCGTCGCCCCGGCGTCGTAGCGGGCACAGGTGCGCGCCCGCCTCCTGCCGCTGCTCATCGTCCTGATGGCCGGTGTACTGCTGGCACTCGGCTTCCCGCTCGCGGTCAGCGTGGCATCGGCACAGCAGCAGAAGGTGGTCGTCGACCGCATCGACGACACGGCACGCTTCGCCGCGCTCGCCCAGTTCGTCACCCAGCGCCCGACGGGCTCCCGCGTGCAGGACAGGGACGAGCGGCGCGCGACCCTCCAGAAGGAGCTCGACTACTACCACGAGGTGTACCGCATCAAGGCGGGCGTCTTCTTCCGCGACCGCTTCCCCATGGCGCACGCCCCGGGCGACTGGTTCCTGCCCACCGGCAGCGACGGGGTGAGCGGCGCCTTCGAAGAGGCCCTGCGCTCGCGCGGCAGCCACGACCCTCCCCAGGTGTGGCCCTGGGAGGAGGGCGGACGCATCGTCGTCGCCTCGCCGGTGATCCGCGACGGCGACGTGGTGGCCGTGGTCGTCACCGACTCGCCGACCGGCCGCATGCGGGCCAAGACGCTGCACGGCTGGCTCCTGATCGCCGCCGGCGAGTCGGCGGCGATGCTCCTCGCGGTCGGTGCCGCGCTGCGCCTCACCGGCTGGATCCTGCGGCCGGTACGGGTCCTCGACGCCACCACCCACGACATCGCCACCGGACGCCTCAACTCGCGGGTCGCCGCCGCCGGCGGGCCCCCGGAACTCAGACGCCTGGCCCGGTCGTTCAACGAGATGGCCGACAACGTCGAAGACGTCCTCGAGCAGCAGCGCGCCTTCGTCGCCGACGCCTCGCACCAACTGCGCAATCCGCTGTCCGCCCTGCTGCTCCGCATCGAGCTCCTGGCCCTCGAACTGCCCGAGGGGAACGAGGAGATCGCCTCGGTGCGCACCGAGGGAAAGCGCCTGGCGCAGGTCCTCGACGACCTGCTCGACCTGGCGCTCGCGGAACACGCGGCGGCGGATCTGCGGCTCACCGACATCGGTGATCTCGCTGCCGAGCGGGTCGCCGCGTGGCGCCCGCTCGCCGAGGAGCGCGGCGTCCGGCTCACCGGGCGGTGCCCGGCGACGACCGGCTGGGCCGACCCGGTCGCCCTGTCGAGCGCCCTGGACGCGGTGATCGACAACGCCCTGAAGTTCACACCCGAAGGAGAGGAGGTCCTGGTACGGGTCGCCTCCGCCGGCTCGACCACGACCGTCGTCGTCACCGACGGCGGCCCCGGGCTCACGGACGACGAACTCGACCGCGTCGGCGACCGCTTCTGGCGCAGCAACCGGCACCAGAACGTCAAGGGGTCCGGGCTCGGCCTGTCGATCTCCCGCGCGCTGCTCGCCGCGGGCGGTGGCAGCATGGCGTACGAGCGTCATGAGCCGCACGGGTTGAAGGTGACGGTGGGGATTCCCCGCCAGGCGCCCTAGGCCCCTTCCTGGCAAGCCCCTGGTTCCGGCTCCGACGCCCCTGGTTCCGGCCCCGACGCTCCCGGTTCCGGCTCGGGCGAGCCCCGCGAGGGGTCTGGCTCAGGGCTTGACCGACCGGTAGTAGCGGCGCGCGCCCTCGTGCAGGGTGAGGGGATCCGTGTACAGGGCGGTGCGCAGGTCGACCAGCTGCGCCGCGTGCACGCGCGCGCCGATGTGGTCCCGGCTGTCGATCACCGTACGG
Source organism: Streptomyces sp. NPDC017940 (assembly GCF_044328435.1). Classification (NCBI taxonomy): domain Bacteria; kingdom Bacillati; phylum Actinomycetota; class Actinomycetes; order Kitasatosporales; family Streptomycetaceae; genus Streptomyces; species Streptomyces sp. NPDC017940. The sequence continues at coordinate 43,805 of NZ_JBIRHJ010000011.1, forward strand.
GTCAGGCCCTCGGTCAGCTCGGGGTCGGCCCGGTCCGTGGTCACCAGGAGGTTCGCCACGGCCAGCGTCGGCACGGACCCGTGCTGCTGGGCGTGCGGGTAGGCGTCGGCCGGCATGACCGCGGCGCGGTAGTAGCGGGACGCGCCGCCCTGCTGGTGCAGCGCGTCGACCAGGTCGCCGAGCGGCACCAGGCGGATGTCCAGGCGCTCGGACAGCTCGCGCACCGACGTCGTGGGCAGCCCGCCGGACCAGAAGAACGCGTCGATCTCGTTGTGCCGCAGCATGTCGGGAGCGGTGTCTATGCCCGCGGGCAGGGCCGTGAGGTCCTTGTCCAGGTCCAGCCCCGCGGCCTTGAGGACCCGGCCCGCGATCAGCCGCACGCCCGAGCGCGGCTGGCCCACGGCGACGCGCTTGCCCCGCAGGTCCTGTGCCTTCTCGATCGTGGACGAGCGCCGGACGACGAGCTGTACGTAGTCGTCGTACAGGCGCGCGCAGCCCTGTAGCCGGCGCGCGCCCGGCCGGTTGTCGAGGCGGTACGCCTCCACGGCGTCGGCCGCCGCGATGGTGAAGTCGGCCATCCCGGTGGCCACCCGTTCGACGTTCTGCTGTGACCCCTCGCTGTTGAGGAGCTTGATGCCGACGTCCGGCATGTCGTTGGCGGCGGCGTTGCGCAGCAGCTTCCCGTACCGCTCGTAGACGGCGCCCTTGACGCCCGTACTGAACGTCATCCGGCCCTGCGGCGAACTCCCGCCGACAGGGAGCAGCCACCACAGGAGCAGCCCGCACACCACGAATGCGGCCGCCGAGGCCTGGAGGGCCCGGCGCCGGCTGAGAGGGGGCAGGGCCGCGAGCATGGCCGCGATCCTGCCACTTCGTACGCCGTGCTGGCCAGGGCCGGTTCCCCGGAGGAGGCGGAGGCGGGGCCCAGGGGCGGGGGCGGGGGTCGGCCGAGGCGGCGGCGGGGCGCGTCAGCCCTGTCGGGCGTGGTCGGCGAGGACCTCGCGGATGACGTGCCGGGCGTTGGCGGCGATCACCGGATGCGTCGCGGCGTAGTACGGCAGCTGGATCAGCGCCATGGACAGCGCCCGGCCGCGCCCGCGCTCCCATGTCGCGTCGTCGGCGCCCGTGCCGGTGCGGAACCGCGCGCGGACGTGGGCGGGCAGGAGGTTCCACGCGGCGATCAGGTCGCAGGCGGGGTCGCCGACGCCCGCGGTACCGAAGTCGATCACCGCGTGGAGGCGGCCGCCACGGGTCAGGAGGTTGCCGGGCATGAGGTCGGAGTGGACCCAGACGGGCGGGCCGTCCCAGGCGGGGGCGCGCAGGGCCGACTCCCAGACCGCGGTCGCGGCGTCCAGGTCGAAGCCTTCGTCGTGCTCCCGCAGCTCGGCGATGGCCTTGCGCGTCTCGGTGTCCTCTCCCGCCAGCGGGCCTCCGCGATGGGCGGGCGGCCCGTCGGCGGTGTCGACACGGCGCAGCGCCGTGACGAACGCGGCCAGGTCCGCGGCCAGGGCGCCGGGCGCCGTCAGGCCACCGGCGACCGGGTGCGCACCGTCGAGCCAGCGGTGCACCGACCAGGACCAGGGGTAGCCCTCGCCGGGCTCGCCGCGGCCGAGCACGGCGGGGACGGCCACCGGGAGCTGCGGGGCGAGCCACGGCAGCCAGCGGCTCTCCATGGCCACGTCGTCGGCGCCCCCGGGGGTGCGCGGGAGGCGCACCGTCATGGTGTCGCCGAGCCGGAACACCGCGTTCACGGTGCCGGACGAAGGGAGCCGCTGGACCGGCAGTCCGGCCCACTCAGGGAACTGCGCGGCGAGCAGGCCGCGCACCAGCGGCACGTCGACGTCCGGTTCACCGGTGTGCAACTTGTCGTGCGGGCGGGCGTCGTTCGAGGACGGCGTGGGCGACTGCATGCGTGCATTGTTGATCGGCTCAGTCCTTGCGGGCCACTCCGCCGAACATCGCCACCTCGTCGGGATCGCCCTGCTCGGTCGGGTCCGGGCGCCACCGTGAGCAGGACACCACGCCGGGTTCGAGGAGGGTGAGACCGTCGAAGAAGCGGGCGACCTGCTCGGGGGTGCGCTGCGTGAGCTTCGGTGTTCCGTGTTCGTTCCAGAAGGCCACGGCCGCGTCGACGTCGGGCATCGCAGGACTGGTGATCGTGTGCGAGAGCACCAGGTGGCTGCCCGGCGGCAGCGCGTCCAGCACGCGGCGTACGAGACCGAGTGCCTCCTCGTCGTCCTCGATGAAGATCACCACCCCGAGGAGCATCAGCGCCACCGGCCGGCTGAGGTCCAGGGTCTTAGCGGCGTGCGCGAGGACGGAGTCGACATCGCGCATGTCGGCGTCCAGGTAGTCCGTGCGTCCTTCGGGGGAGCTGGTCAGCAGGGCGCGCGCATGGGTCAGCACCAGCGGATCGTTGTCTACGTAGACGATGCGTGCCTCCGGGGCGATCCGCTGGGCCACCTCGTGGGTGTTGTCGGCGGTCGGCAGGCCGGTGCCGATGTCGAGGAACTGGCGTACGCCGCAGTCGGCCACCAGGTGCCGCACCGCGCGGCCGAGGAACAGCCGGTCCGCGCGCGCGTAGTCACCGATTCCCGGGTGCAGTGCGCGGATGCGGTCGCCCGCCTCCCGGTCGACCGCGTAGTTGTCCTTGCCGCCGAGCCAGTAGTTCCAGATCCGGGCGGTGTGCGGCTGCGCGGTGTTGATCCGGTCGCGCACGGCGGCGGCCGCGTCCTGCGGGGAGCCGGATTCGCCCTGCGGGGATGAACTCGCGGTCACGTGATCGCCTCCTGGCGTGACGTTGTCCGGGTGATGACGTCAACAGGCAATCTACTGCGGGGACTTGCCGCTTCCGCACCGACTTGCACAAGGGAGGCTTACGGCGCACGCCCACGGGGTGAGCGCGGGCACCCCGATGCGGCGTTCGGGGCGCCCCGTGTCGGTGCTGGGGCGCGCGGCTCAGCGGATGCGCCGGGCCTTGTGGCTCTGGACGCTCATCCGCACCTCCGCGTCGAGCTCCCTCGGGGCCGCGGCCGCACGGGCCTCCGCCACGGCCTGGAGGGACACCTGACGCAGTGCGGCGCGGGGGGAGCCCTCCGGGGTCAGGACGAGGGTGATGCGGGCCCGCAGCCGCAGGGGCCGCCCGACGAGACGCACATGGGCCCGGGCCACGCCGTCGACGGCCCGTACGCGCTCGGCCATCGCGGCGGCCAGCGCCGGGCCCGCCAGGGTCACACCGGGCCTCCCCAGTTGCAGGACGCGCAGGCGCCCGGAACGGAACTCCAGAACGGCCCAGGACAGGAACAGCAGCAGGGCGAGGGACAAGCCCGTGATCACCGCGGGCGTCCACCAGCCGTGGTCGCGCCAGCCGTCGACCGTGCGCTCGCCCAGCCACACGCGGTCGGTGTCCAGGAGCGGCCAGCCGGACGGCAGCCGGTCGCGAACGGGATCTGCCGTGGTGGCCAGGGCGGCGCCGGCGCCCAGGAGCGCCGCCGCCGCGCAGAGCAGCGTCGCGCGGTTCACGCCTCGACGGAGTGCGCTCATGAGGGTGTGTTCCTCCCGGTGTGCTCCTGCGGGCCTTCGGGGTCTCGGGGGTTGCCTGGGTCTCCTGGGTTGCCTGGGTCTCCCGGGGCCTGCGGTTGTGCCGGGTCCTGCGCTTTCCCGGGGGCTTGGGGTTGTGCCGGGTCCTGTGCTTTCTCGGGGGCCTGGGGTTGTGCCGGGGCCTGCGTTCTCCTGGGGTCCTGCGGCTCTGGCGGGCCCTGCGCTTCTGTTGGGCCCTGCGCTTCCCCGGGGACCTGCGGCTCATCCGGCGTCTGCGGCCTCTCCGGCGCCTGCAATCCTTCCGGCGTCTGCGACGAGGCCTCCGGTGCCCGCCAGTACGGCTCCCTGCGCAGCCGTACGCGGAGTTTGGGCGGCCTGGCGAGGCCCATCTCCGTCAGCGCCTCCTGGGCCGCTCTGAGGGCCTCCTGGCGGACGGTGACGGGGTCCCCGAACTCCAGTCCGCCGCGCACCCGGGCCCGGCGGCGTCCGAACCGCACCCGGACCTTCGTGACGCCCGGCACTTCCGCGACGGCGTCCCGCAACAGCGCAGCGGCCGCCCCGCGCTCCAGGACGGCCCGTACGCCGGACAGCGGTGGCGTCAGCGGCAGTCGGCGCCGCAGCCCCGGGGTGACCGCCAGGAACAGCAGCCACAAGCCGAGCGCCGACACGGCCGCCGCGGCAACGAGGTTCATCGCCGTCCCCGCCTCCGGGCCGTGCGTGGACAGCCACTCCATGAGCCTGACCCGCCACCGCGCGGGCGGCCGACCGGCCGCGTGCACCGCCACCACGTCGTACAGCACGACTCCGGAGACGGCGGCCGCGGCCAGGACCAACACGGCCACGGGCACCCGGCGTTCGGACCACGGCCGCCGACGGTCGCCGCGGGAAACCGGCATCTCCGTAGAGGACGGTTCGGCGACGGAAGCCTTCCGAAGCGAAGCGGCCGCCTGCGCGGGCACGCTCTTCTTCTGTAGGAGGTCTACCTGTACGGGGGCCGCACCCTGTACGGGGGCTTCCTCCTGCCCGGGGGCGCCCTGCCCGGGGGCGCCCTGCGCGGACGGCTCCCGCCCGGGCAGTTCCCGCACGGACAATTCCCGCACATGAATCCGTGCCGGGTCCACGGAGAGGCCCGTCAACCGGGACGTGCGGTCGACGACATGGGCCCGCACGCGCGCACCGGTGTCGTCCAGGACACCCGGGTAGGGCACGGACACCGTGACCCCCACCCGGGCCCGGCGGCCACGCACGGCCGCCGAACCCCGCCCGACCCGGACGTCGCCGGGCCCCAGGGCCTCCGTGGCGGCCCGTTCCGCGATGCGGCGCACCGCCCGGTCCGCGACGGTGGTCGCGCCGCGCTCGGCGGCGGGGACGGCCCCGCGCCCGGCGACGGGTGCCGGACCGGGCTCCGGGGCGGGACCGCTCATCGCCGCTCCCGGTCACGGCCCGACAGGAAGTCGCGGACGTCGACGCCGTCGTCCGCCAGGCGTCCGAGGACGAAACCGACCGCGCCGAGCGCGGCGACCAGCAAGAACGCACCGAACCCGCCGAACCACCCGGCGAATCCCAGCGCCATGCCCACCAACAGGCCCACCAGGGCTTTGTTCACCACTCACCTCACACCGCAGAGAAGGACATCGGGCAGGGCGCCGCCGGGGAGATCCGCGGGGCCACACATCGGGGACAGTGCTCGCGGTGCTACTCCACGCGGGTTTCGGCGGAGGCGTCCCGGTCGTCGTCGGGCAGGTGCACGTCGTTGACGGCGACGTTGACCTCGACGACCTCCAGGCCGGTGATGCGCTCCACGGCCGCGATGACGTTCTCGCGCACGTCGTGGGCGACGTCCGTGATGGGCACGCCGTACTCGACGACGATGTCCAGGTCGATCGCCGTCTGCCGCTCGCCGACCTCCACCTTCACACCGCGCCCCACGTTCGGACGGCCGCCGGGGACGCGGTCGCGCACCGCGCCGATGGTGCGGGACAGGCCGCCGCCCATGTCGTGCACTCCGGGGATCTCCCGCGCCGCCATACCGGCGATCTTGACGACCACCACGTCGGCGATGGAGGTCTTGCCGCGCGTCGCCGCCGGTTCGTCGGCGCCGGTGCGGCCCGTGAGGGTGGTGGCTCCCTCAGGGTTCCGCGAACCGCCGGCGCCGTCCGTCTCGCTGCCGCCGGACGTCGTCGGCTTCGAGGTGAACTCCTGTGTCGCCATATCGGTATCTCCTAGTCATGTGCGATGTGGTGAAGCTCGGTACGAGGTACGAGGTACGCAGTAGGCAGTGCGAGGGGGTGTGGGGCGGTCGGCTGAGTCGTCTCTGCCCCTCCCTCCGTACCTCTGCCCCCGAATGCGTCCCGCGCGCCGGAGCGGGCGCCGCACCCTCTTCGCGTTCGAGTTGTTCACTCCCACTGACACGGATGCCCCGAATCCGTTACGCGCCTCCCGGCAATTTCTTCTGCCGAGGGGTAGCGTGCCTGCGCCGCGTAACGCGGGCGGCTCGTCGTGTGTCGTACGAGCACGACCGGAGCGAGAGGAGCCGCGTGTGCCCGGGGACCGGGGCAGAGAGCCGGAGGACGCGGATGCGCCGTTGCCGCACGAGGACGCCTTGTTGGCGGTACGCGCGGCCGAGGGCGACGAAGAGGCCTTCGAGGCGCTCGTGCACCGTCACGCGCCCGTCCTGCTGCGCCTCGCCACGCGGCTGCTCGGCAGCCCGACAGAGGCCGAGGACGCCGTACAGGAGTCGTTCGTGAGCGCCTGGCGCAAGCTCCCGGAGTTCCGCGGGGACGCCCGGTTCGGCACGTGGATACACCGGATCGTCACCAACCGCTGCCTCAACCTGCTGCGCTCGCGGCAGCCGGTGACGGCCCTGGACAGTGTTCCGGAGCCGCAGGCGCCCGACCACCAGGTGTCGCCGCCGCGCGCGGCGGAGGCCCACGCGGCCGTCGCCGACCTGTCACGGGCGATAGAAGGGCTGTCTCCGGAGCAGCGGGTGTGCTGGGTCCTGCGGGAACTGGACGACGTGCCCTACGAGTCCATTGCCGAGACGGTCGGCATCAGCCAGGAGGCGGCCCGCGGCCGTGTCTTCAGGGCCCGGCGCTATCTGACGGAGGCGATGGCCGGATGGCGATGAACGAGAGCGGGGCACCGGACGGCACATCGTTCGACGGCGCCTCCGAAGAGGACGTCCTTCCCTGCGGACGGGAGCTGGCGCGGGTGTGGGAGCTGGCGGAGGCGGGCCAGCCGGACCCGCACACGGCCGGCTGCGCGCACTGCACCGAGGCCCTGCGCGCCCTACGGGCACTGGAGGGCGTCGTCGCGCGGGCACGCGACGACGAGCCGCCGGTACCGCCGTGGGACACCGCCGCGCTCACGGACCGCGTCATGGACGTGGTCCGCCTGGAGCTGCGGCCCGGACGCACGCTCCCGCTCGGCGAGGTCGACGAGGACGCGTGGATCGTGGAGGCGGCGGCCGCGCGGACGTTCCGGGCCGCCGTCGACACCCTGCCGGGAGTCCGCGCGGGCAGCTGCCGCGTCGAGGCCGCCCCGCAGGACGCGTCCGCCTCCCCGCCGCCTCCGGGACGGCTCCCCCGGGGACCGGCCAGGGTCCGCGTCGAAGTACAGGCGGGGCTCTCCTGGAACCTGCAACGCGTGGCGGACGAGGTGCGCGCCCGGATCGTCGGGGCCGCGGACCACGAGCTCGGCATGCGGATCGCGGCGGTCGACGTCGTGGTCACCGACCTGCTCGACGGGGACGAGGACGCGGCGGAAGGGCGGCAGCGATGACGGACCAGCAGGCTCCCCGCACCCTGGAGGACACCGTCGGCGCCGCCGTCCTCGCCACCCGCGGCGTGGCCTTCCTGCGGCCCGGCCTCGCCGGGCTCCTGCGCTCATCGGTGGGGCTCGGAGCGGCGCGGGGCGGCGCCGGTGCCTCCGGGGTGCGCGTACGGCGGCACAAGGGCTCCGAGGGCCTCGACATCCAGGTGTACGTGGTGCTCAACCGCGGACACCGCGCCCTGGACGTGACCCGCGCGGTGCGCTCCGCCGTCCTCGACGCCCTCCGTACGGAGGCGGGGGACAACGGCTCCGCGCAGATCGAGGTGACGGTGACCGGCGTCGTGTGACGGGCGGGGCGGACGAGGGGGTGAGGTGCACCATGGGTGCCCCCTTACCCTTGAGGGATGACCAGCAGCAGTGTCCGTACCGGAGCAGTGGACGAAGCAGTGGACGAAGTGGCCGTTGCGCGAAGCTACGAGATCCGCACCTACGGGTGCCAGATGAACGTCCACGACTCCGAACGGCTCTCCGGCCTCCTGGAGGACGCCGGTTACGTGCGTGCGCCCGAGGGCTCCGACGGCGACGCGGACGTCGTCGTCTTCAACACGTGCGCGGTCCGCGAGAACGCCGACAACCGCCTCTACGGAAACCTCGGCCGCCTCGCCCCCAGGAAGACGCAGCGTCCCGGCATGCAGATCGCCGTCGGCGGCTGCCTGGCCCAGAAGGACCGCGACACCATCGTGAAGAAGGCGCCCTGGGTGGACGTCGTCTTCGGTACGCACAACATCGGCAAGCTGCCGGTGCTCCTGGAGCGCGCCCGCGTACAGGAAGAGGCGCAGGTCGAGATCGCCGAGTCCCTGGAGGCGTTCCCCTCGACGCTGCCCACGCGCCGCGAGAGCGCGTACGCGGCCTGGGTGTCGATCTCCGTCGGCTGCAACAACACCTGCACCTTCTGTATCGTGCCCGCGCTGCGCGGCAAGGAGAAGGACCGCAGGACCGGTGACATCCTCGCCGAGGTCGAGGCGCTCGTCGGCGAGGGCGTCTCGGAGATCACCCTGCTCGGGCAGAACGTGAACGCCTACGGCTCCGACATCGGCGACCGTGAGGCCTTCAGCAAGCTGCTGCGCGCCTGCGGGCGGATCGAGGGCCTGGAGCGGGTGCGCTTCACCTCGCCGCACCCGCGCGACTTCACGGACGACGTGATCGCCGCGATGGCCGAGACGCCGAACGTGATGCCCCAGCTGCACATGCCGTTGCAGTCGGGCTCGGACACCGTCCTGAAGGCGATGCGCCGCTCGTACCGCCAGGAGCGCTACCTGGGGATCATCGAGAAGGTGCGCGCCGCCATCCCGCACGCCGCCATCACCACGGACATCATCGTCGGCTTCCCCGGGGAGACCGAGGAGGACTTCGAGCAGACCCTGCACGTGGTCCGCGAGGCCCGCTTCGCCCAGGCGTTCACGTTCCAGTACTCCAAGCGCCCCGGCACCCCCGCGGCCACCATGGAAGGCCAGATCCCCAAGGAGGTCGTACAGGCCCGCTACGAGCGCCTGGTCGCCCTCCAGGAGGAGATCTCCTGGGACGAGAACAAGAAGCAGGTCGGCCGCACCCTGGAGCTGATGGTCGCCGAGGGCGAGGGACGCAAGGACGGCGCCACCCACCGCCTCTCCGGCCGTGCCGCCGACAACCGCCTGGTCCACTTCACCAAGCCCGACACCGAGGTCCGCCCCGGTGACGTGGTGACCGTCGAGATCACGTACGCGGCGCCGCACCACCTCCTCGCCGAGGGCGCCGTCCTCGACGTACGGCGCACTCGCGCGGGCGACGCCTGGGAGAAGCGGAACGCGGCGGAGGCCGCGAAGCCCACGGGCGTCCTGCTCGGCCTGCCCAAGGTGGGCGTGCCGCAGCCGCTGCCGGCGGCCGCGGGGAGCGGCTGCGGCTGCGACTAGGGGTGGCTGTGGCTGTGGCTAGGGGTGGCTGCGCCTAGGGGCGATGGCGGCTGCGACTGGGGGCGGCCGCGACTGGACCCGTTACGCTGCGGATCATGCTTGTCGCCGCGGCTGTCTGCCCCTGCCCGCCCCTGCTCGTCCCCGAGGTCGCCGCGGGTGCGGCACCGGAACTGGACACCGCGCGGGCGGCGTGCTCCGACGTGATCGGGGTGCTCGCGGCGTCCCGGCCCGACCGCCTGGTCGTCGTGGGCCCGGCGGGGGCGCGCGGCCGGGGAACGCACGCCCAGGGGGCGCGCGGTTCGTTCCGTGGTTTCGGTGTGGACCTCGACGTACGCCTGGGAGCGGCCCCCACGGGTGCCGCCGGCTCCCACGGGGGCGAAGAGGGTGCGGCGGGGGAGCTACCGGTGTCGCTGGCCGTAGCGGGGTGGCTTCTGGAGCGCACGAGGTGGTCGGCCGCGCCCCTCGAAGGCCTCGGTGTGGCGGAACCCCTCGAGGCCGAGCGGTGCGTCCGGCTCGGGGAAGAGATCGCCGGGCGCGCGGAGCGGGTGGCGCTGCTCGTGATGGGTGACGCCAGCGCGTGCCGGACGCTGAAGGCCCCCGGATATCTGGACGAGCGGGCGGCGGAGTTCGACGCGGCCGTGGCGCGGGCGCTGGCCGCCGCGGATGTGACGGCGCTCAAGGAACTGGACGCGGACCTCGCGGGACAGCTCAAGGCGGCCGGACGCGCCCCCTGGCAGGTGCTGGCGGGCGCTGCGGGTGCCCGTGGAGGGGCCGCCCTGAGCGGCGAGCTGCTCTTCGATGACGCGCCGTACGGCGTGGGATACCTGGTGGCGGCCTGGTCGTAGGGGCCCGGTTCTCGCGGGGCGGTCGCGGGTGCCTCGCGCTGCTGCTGGTTCCCTGCACGCGCGTTTATGCGCCCACACGCGCCAGCGTGCGCCTGTACGCGGCCTTCTGTCATCCGTACGGTGCGGTGCGGTGATGCTTCCCGGTACGTAGCCGGGCCCTCCGCCCGGCCACGGCACCGCGCACAGGCGAGCCCTGCGGCGCGCGGCCGTACCGTACACAGGCCGACGGCCACGGAGCCGAGTGCGCTCCGCGGCCGTCAACCGGTTGTGCAGGGTGTGCTCAGGAAGCCGCGGGGGGTGTCGGTGACGACGGCGGTTCCGGCGGTGACGGCGGCCGGGTGCCGCCGGGGGGAGTGCGACCGCCGACATCCTTGCGGCCGTCGTCCCCCTCGCGGCCGTTTACCTGTCCACGGCCGTCTTCCTGTCCGCGGCCGTCGTCCTGCCGACGGCCGTCGTCCTCTTCCGCGAAACGGTCCAAGGCCTCCTTCGCCTTGCCCGTCCCCGTCCGGATCTGTTTGCTGTACTTGCCCTTGGTCCTCCGGTCGACCAGCTGCGCGGCCTTGTCCAGGCCCGAGTCGATCTTGTCCCCGTGCTGCTGCGCGAGGTCGGAGGCCTTGCCCTTGGCGGGGGCGAGCTTGTCTTTCAGACGGTTCAGGAAGCCCATGGGGTCACCTTCCTCGCGGGGGAGTCATTTGCGGGCGCTCTCACCGGCCTCGCTGTCGGCCGCCTCCTGCGCGGACTGCTGCTTGGGGATCTCCACGTTGTCCGCGCCGTCGGCAGCGGCATCGTCGGCACCGGCGGCGCCCTCGGCGACCGTGGCGCCGTCAGCGCCTGCGCCCCTGTCGGCGGCAGCCGACGCGCCCGCTTCCGTCGCCTCGGCATCAGCACCGGCGAGAGAGCCGGAAGCCTCGGCCTGAGAACCGGAACCGGAACCGGAACTGGTCACAGCGCCGGAGTCCGGAACGGGGTCGGATCCCGAGGCAGAAGCGGAAGCGGAGGCGGATTCGGTGTCCGCAGCACTCCTCGCCTCGCCCTTGGCGTCGTCCGCCGCGGCCCCGCCTTCGGCCTCGGAGGGCTTGCCAGCCGCCTCCTGCTCGGCCGTCCGGCCGTCAACCGCCGCCTCAGCGGCCGAGGCCTCCTCCGTGCCCTTGGACTTCCGGCGGAACCGTGCAAAAACGCCCATATCTACTCCATACGTTACTCGTGTGGGCGAAATCCCGCGCCGCCCGGTGCGTCCGATTGCTTCGCCCGGGTCACCGGTTCTCGAAACCGGCGGCCGGGACCTCGCAACAGGCAACGACCCCGGAGCCGTGTCGTCACGTAGCTCGTTCGGGCACGTGCGCCGTGGTTTGCGAGACTGGTGCGGTGAAAAGTGCAGCTCCCGCCCCGCGGGTCATCGCCGTCGTCGGGCCGACCGCGGCCGGAAAGTCCGATCTGGGTGTCTTCCTCGCCCAGCGCCTGGGCGGCGAAGTCGTCAACGCCGACTCGATGCAGCTGTACCGGGGGATGGACATCGGTACCGCCAAGCTGACGCCCGCCGAACGCGACGGCGTTCCGCACCACCTCCTCGACATCTGGGACGTCACCGAGGCGGCGAGCGTGGCCGAGTACCAGAAGCTGGCACGCGCGGAGATCGACCGGCTGCTCGGCGAGGGCCGCTGGCCGGTCCTTGTCGGCGGCTCCGGACTGTACGTGCGCGGAGCCGTCGACCAGCTGGAGTTCCCCGGCACCGACCCCGCCGTACGTGCGCGCCTGGAGGAGGAGCTCGCCCGGCTCGGCCCGGGCGCGCTGCACGCGCGCCTCGCCGTGGCCGACCCGGACGCGGCGCGCGCCATCCTGCCCGGCAACGGACGCCGGATCGTGCGCGCCCTCGAAGTCATCGAGATCACCGGCAAGCCGTTCACCGCCAACCTGCCCGGACACGAGTCCGTGTACGACACCGTGCAGATCGGCGTCGACGTGGGCAGGCCCGAGCTCGACGAACGCATCGCCACGCGCGTGGACCGCATGTGGGAGGCCGGACTCGTGGACGAGGTGCGCACGCTGGAGGCGCGGGGGCTACGGGAGGGGCGCACGGCCGCCCGCGCGCTCGGCTATCAGCAGGTGCTCACGGCGCTCGCCGGTGAGTGCACCGAGGACGAGGCGCGCGCCGAGACCGTGCGCGCCACCAAGCGCTTCGCCCGCCGACAGGACTCCTGGTTCCGCCGCGATCCGCGGGTGCACTGGCTGAGCGGCGCCGTGGCCGACCGCGGGGAACTCCGGGGGAGCGCACTGGCGTTGGTCGAACGAGCGGTCACAGCCTGATCACGTGATGGCATCGGGACGCTCAGCCGGTCATCGGGGCACCTGACGGCGTGCCATCATCGACCATCGATCGACCAGCTGAGGCCGGAGTGGGAGGGCGCGTGGCGATGGAGGCCGGCCCTCGTGACACCGCACATGACGGCGAGCGGCACACCGCACGGCACGGTGAGTCGCTCAGCCCGGACGGACCGGACAGCGCCGGACTCGTGGCCGGAGGCGTGACCGACGACGGGCCCTCCGACGAGGCCCTGACGACGGAGCCGCAGGTCGAGGTCGAGCTGCGGCCGCAGCGCAGGCTGCGCATCTGGCAGCTCGCGCCGATCGTGATCCTGGCCGCCGTCGGCTCCCTGATGTTCGCCTTCCCGCTGGCCTTCGAGTTCGGCGACGGCGGTGCCGTCGTGGCCATGCTGGGGCTGCTCATCAGCTCCTGTGCCGCGGGCTGGGGCATGATGGCCGCCCGCCGCGTCGGCCACACCTGGCCCGGCCTGCCGGAGCGCGGCTCGGGGCGGCGGCTGGACTGGCGGGTCGTCTCCGCGTACACGCTGATCGTGGTGCTCGTCGCGGTGCTCGCCGTCTGGCGCGTGGCCCGGCTCCGCTGAGTTCCGGCTCCGCCGAGCGGCAGCTCCGCCCGGCATCACCGCCCTGCGTCCCGGCTCCGCCGAGCACCAGCCCCGCGCAGCTTCACTCCGCTGCGCCCCGACTCCGCCGAGATCCGGCTCCCGGGCTTCGGCTCCCGGGCTTCGGCCCCCGGCTCAGCCCGCACCAGGGCATACCGGCCCCGCGGACGGCCCCCGAAGGTTTGTCGGAGCCACCCCGTACGATCGAGGGATGAGCACGCGGATCGCCTTCCTCAAGGGGCACGGGACCGAGAACGACTTCGTGATCGTCCCCGACCCCGAGAACGCCGTCGAGCTGTCCCCGGCCACCGTCGCCGCCCTGTGCGACCGCCGTGCGGGGATCGGCGCCGACGGCGTCCTGCACGTCGTGCGCTCCGCGGCCCACCCGGAAGCACGGCACCTGGCCGGCGAAGCCGAGTGGTTCATGGACTACCGCAACGGCGACGGCTCCGTCGCCGAGATGTGCGGCAACGGCGTGCGCGTCTTCGCCCGCTATCTCCAGCACGCGGGGCTCGTCGGCGAGGGCGACCTGCCCGTCGCGACCCGCGGCGGCGTCAAGCACGCACACATCGCCAAGCCCGCGGCGGACGGCGCCCCGGAAGGCGACATCACCGTCTCCATGGGCAGGGCCGTGCTCCCCGAAGGCGACGTGACGGTCTCCGTGGGCGCCCATCAGTGGCCCGCGCGCAACGTGAACATGGGCAACCCGCACGCGGTCGCCTTCGTCACCGACCTGGCACAGGCGGGCGACCTCCTGACTCCGCCCCCGTTCAGCCCCGCGTCGGCCTACCCTGACGGCGTGAACGTCGAGTTCGTCGTCGACCGCGGCCCGCGGCACGTCGCCATGCGCGTGCACGAGCGCGGCGCGGGCGAGACCCGCTCGTGCGGCACGGGCGCGTGCGCGGTGGCCGTCGCTGCGGCCCGCAGGGACGGCCTCGACCCGGCCAGGACCGGCACCCCGGTGACGTACACCGTCGATCTGCCCGGCGGCCGCCTGTCGATCACCGAGTCGCCGGACGGCGAGATCGCGATGACAGGCCCCGCGGTGATCGTCGCCGAGGGCGAGATCGACGCGGGACGGCTGACCGCGGCGGGAGAGTCGGCCTGAGTGCGGGGCTCGGCCGCACGGCGCACAGGGGGACGCGGGCCGCGCGCCCGCTCCCGCCCGTGCGCCCCGGTCGAAACCGCGCTCGCCCCTGTCGAAACGACGCTCCACGGAACTGTCGCTCGAATGGGTGATCCGTTTCACGCTCGGCGAGAGCGGGTCAGCGCCGCGTGATGGGCTCGATAGCATCAAGCACCGGCCCGGACGGAGCACGCAGTCGTTCGCTCACCGCCGGTCGAAGCTGCCGGAGGTGCCCATGAGTGCGGAGGCGACGAATCCAGCGACGCCCGGCCCCACAACGGCCCCGGGCCAGCGAAAGCGCGCCCGCCCCCGACTTGACCTGCGCAGAATCGGTCGTGCCGCACTGCTGGGACCGGCCACCCGCGACCGTCTCCCGGACGCCATCGGCCATGTGGCGGAGGCCCACCGCGGCCACCACCCGGATGCGGACCTGGAGCCCCTGCGCCGCGCCTACGTCCTCGCGGAGTCCTCGCACCGCGGCCAGATGCGCAAGAGCGGTGAGCCGTACATCACACACCCGCTCGCCGTCACGCTCATCCTCGCCCAACTCGGCGCGGAGACCACGACGTTGACCGCCTCCCTTCTCCACGACACCGTCGAGGACACCGACGTCACGCTGGAGCAGGTGCGCGCCGAGTTCGGCGACGACGTGTGCTATCTGGTCGACGGCGTCACCAAGCTGGAAAAAGTTGACTACGGAGCCGCCGCCGAGCCCGAGACGTTCCGCAAGATGCTGGTGGCCACCGGCAACGACGTACGCGTGATGGCGATCAAACTCGCCGACCGGCTGCACAACATGCGCACGCTCGGCGTGATGCGCCCCGAGAAACAGGCCCGCATCGCCAAGGTCACCCGTGACGTCCTCATCCCGCTCGCCGAACGGCTCGGCGTGCAGGCCCTGAAGACCGAGCTGGAGGACCTGGTCTTCGCGATCCTCCATCCGCAGGAGTACGCCGAGGTCAAAGAGCTGCTCGCGACGAAGGCGAAAGCCGGGGACGATCCGCTCGCGGACATCTCCGAAGAGGTGCGCGGCGTGCTGCGCGACGCGGGCATCGCGGCGGAAGTCCTCATCCGGCCACGCCACTTCGTCTCCGTCCACCGCGCACACCGCAAACGCGGCGAGCTGCGCCCCGCCGACTTCGGCCGCCTCCTCGTCCTCGTGCACGAGGACGCCGACTGCTATGGAGTCCTCGGCGAACTCCACACCTGCTTCACGCCGGTCGTCTCGGAGTTCAAGGACTTCATCGCCCTGCCGAAGTTCAACCTCTATCAATCGCTGCACACGGCCGTGGCCCGCGCCGACGGCGAAGTCGCCGAAGTCCTCATCCGCACCCACCAGATGCACCAGGTCGCGGAAGCGGGCGTCGTCGCCCTGCGCAACCCCTACGCCCCGCCCCCCGAGGAACAGCCGGCCGACGGCGAGCGCGCCGACCCCACCCGCCCCGGCTGGCTCTCCCGCCTCCTCGACTGGCAGCAGGCCGCCCCCGACTCCGACACCTTCTGGTCCACGCTGCGCGAGGACCTCGCCCAGGACCGCGAGATCGCCGTCTATCGCCCCGACGGCGGCACGCTCGGGCTGCCCGCCGGTGCCAGCTGCGTGGACGCCGCCTACGCGCAGTACGGCGAGGACGCCCACGCCTGCATCGGCGCCCGCGTCAACGGCCGCCTCGCGGCCCTCGGCACGGTCCTGCGGGACGGCGACACCGTGCAGCTCCTCATGGCCCAGGACCCGGCGTCCGGGCCCGCACACGACTGGCTCGACCACGCCCGCACACCCGCCGCGCGGATCGCCATCCGCCGCTGGCTGAGCACCCACCCCGCGCCGGCCACGCCCGCGCCGGTGGCCCCGGACCCCGCCCCCGTTGCGGTGCCCGCGGCCACCCAGCGGCCTCAGGTGTCCGCGGCGCTGCGCCCGGCCGCCGCGGACGTCGTCGCCGACCGGGAGGGCGCCACCGTGCGGCTCGCCGGCTGTTGTACGCCCGTGCCGCCCGACGAGATCACCGGTTTCACGGTGCGCGGCGGCGTCGTCACCGTCCACCGCGTCGGCTGTCCCACGGTGGCGCGCATGACGGAGGTGGGGCGCCCGGAGGTCGGGGTGCGCTGGGGCGACGCCACGGAGTGCCGGGTCACACTGATCGCCGAGTCGTTCGGCAGGCCGCACCTCCTGGCCGATCTCACGGAAGCCATCGCCCTGGAGGGCGCCGCGATCATCTCGGCGACCGTCGAACCACCCAGCCAGCAGCGCGTGCGCCACACGTACACCCTGCAACTGCCCGACGCCGGCGAGCTGCCCGGACTCATGCGCGCGATGCGCAACGTACCGGGTGTGTACGACGTGACCCGGGCCAAGGGCCGGGCCGCAGCCGCGCGCTGACGGCCCTTCGCGGGAAGGGCCCGCACCACCCCTTGCCGACTCGTTCGGGTGGGCTCGGCGCGTGCCGTCCCGATGGGGAAGGCCCGCGCTGATAGCGGTGTTTCATGCTCTCCACCACCCGCACCGAGATGCCACGGCCGAAGGGCTTCCGGGCCCGGCCGAAGGCCGTCCGCGTCGCGGTCGGCGTCCTCGCCACCGCCACCTCCGCCGCCCTGCTCGCCGCGAGCGCCCCGCAGCCGGCCGCGCCGCTCGGCATCGGCGACCGTCTCTTCCCGCACCTGGGAAACCCCGGGTACGACGTGACGTCGTACGACATCGCCTTCACCTACCGCGGCGACAACAGCAAGCCCCTGGACGCGCTCACGAAGATCAACGCCACCGTGACGGCACCGCTGGAGCGCGTCAACCTCGACTTCACGCACGGCGAGGTCCGTTCCGTCGACGTGAACGGCGCCCGCGCCGACTTCACCACCGCGGGCGAGGACCTCGTCGTCACGCCGGGCGCACCCGTGCGGGCCGGTGAGCGACTGCGGATCACCGTGCGGCACACCAGCGACCCGGTGTCCGCCAAGGGCGACGGCGGCTGGGTGCGCACCGGTGACGGCCTGGCCATGGCCAACCAGGCCGACGTCGCGCACCACGTCTTCCCGTGCAACGACCACCCGGCGGACAAGGCGCAGTTCACCTTCCGCGTCACCGCCCCCAAGGGCCTCACCGCCGTCGCCAACGGCCTGCCCCTGGACAGGACGCGCCGCGCCGACACCACCACCTGGGCGTACCGCACCCACCACCCCATGGCGACCGAGCTGGCCCAGGTGTCCATCGGCAGCTCCACCGTGCTGCACCGCACCGGGCCCCTCGGCCTGCCGCTGCGCGACGTCGTGCCGACGAAGGACCGCAAGGTCCTGGAGCCCTGGCTCAAGAAGACGCCCGGCCAGATGTCGTGGATGGAGGACAAGGTCGGCCGCTATCCGTTCGAGACGTACGGCGTGCTCGTCGCCGACGCCAGGACCGGCTTCGAACTGGAGACGCAGACGCTGTCGCTCTTCGAGAAGGCGCTGTTCACGCGGGCGGACCTGCCCGAGTGGTACGTCGACGCGATCATGGTGCACGAACTGGCGCACCAGTGGTTCGGCAACAGCGTCAGCCCGGGCACCTGGTCCGACCTGTGGCTGAACGAGGGGCACGCCACCTGGTACGAAGCGCTGTACGCGGAGGAGAAGGCGCGCCAGCCCATGGAGAAGCGCATGCGCTACGCCTACGGTCTCTCCGACCGCTGGCGCGCGGCCGGCGGGCCGCCCGCCGCACCCAAGGGTCCCAAGCCCGGCCAGAAGATCAGCATCTTCAGGCCCGTCGTGTACGACGGCAGCGCCCTCGTGCTCTACGCCCTGCGCGAGGAGATCGGACGCCCCGCGTTCGAGGCGCTGGAGCGGGCCTGGGTGCACACCTACCGGGACGGGAACGCGACGACGGCCGACTTCGTCCGGCTCGCGTCCGACGTCGCGGGACGTGATCTGGACGGGTTCTTCGACGGCTGGCTGTACGGCGAGAAGACGCCGCCGATGCCGGGCCACCCGGACTGGACCACGACGGCGCCGGGGAAGAAGGCGGCACCCGCCAAGAAGTAGGGACCGGCCTGGGCGACAGCCCGAAAGCGCTCGGCAGCAGACGCAGACAGTAATAGTCAGCCCAAAAGGGCTGGGCAGCACACGGAAAACTCAGGTGACGAGACGGGCCGTACCGTGCGACCATCTTCAGGTCGACGGCGCGGCCCGTCCGGGAGATCCCCTCGGGGACATCTCAGGGACGGTTCCGGCTGGTCCCGGGAATCTCCGGGAGCCTGTGAGCGTTGTCGGACATGAACGGGTGGCGCTGTGGCACACGAGACGTACGCCACGACGGTGTGCGGGTGCGACAGGGCGGCAGACGCTCGGACGCGCTCTCCGTATCGGATTCCCATCGACGTAAAGGACCCAATGACCTCCTCTTCTTCCCCTTCCCAGGACGCACAGAGCTTCGCGCAGAACTACCCCGAAGGTCTTCGGGCCGATGCCCTGATGGAAGAGGACGTCGCCTGGAGCCACGAGATCGACGGAGCGCGGGACGGCGATCAGCTCGACCGCTCCGAGCGCGCGGCCCTGCGCCGCGTGGCGGGCCTCTCCACCGAGCTCGAGGACGTCACCGAGGTCGAGTACCGACAGCTCCGCCTTGAGCGCGTCGTGCTCGTCGGCGTCTGGACCTCCGGGACGGTCGACGACGCGGAGAACTCCCTCGCCGAGCTCGCCGCACTCGCGGAGACCGCGGGCGCGCACGTCCTCGACGGAGTCATCCAGCGCCGCGACAAGCCCGACCCGGCCACGTACATCGGCTCGGGCAAGGCCCTGGAGCTGCGTGACATCGTGCTCGAAACCGGTGCGGACACCGTCGTCTGCGACGGTGAGCTGAGCCCCGGCCAGCTCATCCACCTCGAAGACGTCGTCAAGGTCAAGGTGGTCGACAGGACCGCCCTGATCCTCGACATCTTCGCCCAGCACGCCAAGTCCCGAGAGGGCAAGGCCCAGGTGGCCCTCGCGCAGATGCAGTACATGCTGCCGAGGCTCCGCGGCTGGGGCCAGTCGCTCTCCCGGCAGATGGGTGGCGGCGGCGGTGGCGGCATGGCCACCCGCGGTCCCGGTGAGACCAAGATCGAGACGGACCGGCGGCGGATCCGCGAGAAGATGGCGAAGATGCGCCGGGAGATCGCGGAGATGAAGACCGGCCGCGAGATCAAGCGCCAGGAGCGCAAGCGCAACAAGGTGCCTTCGGTCGCCATCGCCGGATACACGAACGCGGGCAAGTCCTCCCTCCTGAACCGCCTCACCGGCGCGGGAGTGCTGGTGGAGAACGCCCTGTTCGCCACCCTCGACCCGACGGTCCGCAGGGCGGAGACCCCGAGCGGTCGGCTGTACACCCTGGCCGACACGGTCGGTTTCGTCCGGCATCTGCCGCACCACCTCGTGGAGGCCTTCCGCTCCACCATGGAGGAAGTCGGCGAGTCCGACCTCATCCTGCACGTCGTGGACGGTTCGCACCCCGCGCCGGAGGAGCAGCTCGCCGCCGTGCGCGAGGTCATCCGCGATGTGGGCGCGACGGACGTGCCGGAGATCGTAGTGATCAACAAGGCGGACGCGGCCGACCCGCTGGTCGTCCAGCGGCTGTTGCGTACGCAGAAGCACGCCATCGTCGTGTCCGCGCGGACCGGTACCGGCATCGAGGAGCTGCTCGCGCTCATCGACGCCGAACTGCCCAGGCCCGAGGTCGAGATCGAGGCCCTCGTGCCGTACACCCACGGTCAGCTGGTATCGCGTGCGCACGCCGACGGCGAGGTGCTCTCCGAGGAGCACACCGCCGAGGGCACCCTGCTCAAGGCCCGGGTGCACGAGGAACTCGCGGCGGAACTCGCGCCGTTCGTTCCCGCGGCGCACTGACGGCGAGCCGCGCACCGGCTCCGCTGCTGCCGCCGCGTACCGACCGCGGCGGCACGACCCCGCTGACGCGGGCAGGCGTACGCGGGCAGGCATACGCGGGCAGGCACACGCGGGCAGGCACACGCGGGCAGGCGTTCATGGTGAAGGCCCCGCCCCCTCACGAGGGGGCGGGGCCTTCACCATGCGCTCAGCCCCCGCAGGGGCCCGGGCCCGCCGGCCCGAGGTCACTGCGCCCCGTACTTCTCGCTCATCATGTCGAAGACCCGCTTCGCGCCGGTGCCCAGCTGGGGGCCCGCCAGCCAGGTGTTCCCGGCCGGGCCGATCGACGTGTTGGAGACGAGCTCGGTCTTGTCACCCACGGCCCGGAACCAGCCGCCGCCCGACGAACCGCCGGTCATGGTGCAGCCGATGCGGTACATCGTCGGCGTCGCCGGGTCGAGCGACAGACGGCCCGGCTTGTCGATGCACTTGTGCATCATCAGGCCGTCGTACGGCGCCGCCGCCGGATAGCCCCACGCGCCCATGGAGCTCACGCTCCGCGCCGAGGGAGTCGAGAAGTCGACGTCCAGCGCGTTGCCCACGGTCTCCTCGAGGGACTTGGTGCCCTCCTGCGGCTTCACGTGCATGACGGCGTAGTCGTACGGGGCACCCGCGCCGCCCGAAGCCGCGCCCTGGTCGATCCACTCGCCGGAGGTGGAGACCCAGTCCGCCCACCACTGGCCGTACGGCGCGATCTCCTGCGGCGCCGCGTTGCTCAGCGCCGCCTCGGACTTGCCGAGGTCGTTGTAGGAGGGCACGAAGGTGATGTTGCGGTACCAGCCGCCCTGCGCGCCCGCGTGCACGCAGTGTCCCGCCGTCCACACGAGGTTGGACCTGCCCGGGTTGCGCGGGTCCTTCACGACCGTGCCGGAGCAGACCATCGAGCCCTCGGGGGAGTCGAAGAAGATCTTTCCGACCGGGGCGGCGTTCTCGTGGTACGGCGTCTTCTCGGGCTCGGCCCTGACCGGCGACGGCTCGGGATCGGTCGCGCCCTGGTCGGCGGTCGCGTCCTTGGCCGCGATCGTCTTGTTCGGGTCCTTCGCCTCCTGCATCCGCTCCGGCTTCCAGTGCCCGTCTATGACCGGGTTGACGAAGTCCTTGGCCTCGCGCAGCCAGTCGTCCTTGCTCCAGTCCTTCCAGGCGCCGTCCTTCCACTTGTCCGGGTCGATGCCGTGCTTCCGCAGCCGGTCGGCGAGGTCGCCGGTGAGTCCGCCGCCCGAATCGGAACCGGAGTCGGAGCCCTTGTCCGCGTCCTGCGCCGCGTCGGAGTCCGCCTGGTCACCCGCCTTGTCCTCGCTCGGACCGCAGGCCGTCGCGGTGAGCGCCAGCGCGGCGGCGAGCCCGGTCGCGGCGAGGGCGGCGCGACGGCCGCTGCGCGCGAAGGGCGCACGAAGGGAACGCATGGAGTGATTACCCCCGTTGTGAACTGGTATTTGCCATGTGCGTGTCAGGCGTGGGCGTGGCATCCGCCGCTCCGGCCGACATGAGCACCCACTATGCCTGGGGAATTGGGGACGAACGGGGGCGAGGCGGTGAAGGTTTCGCCGCCCCGCCGCCCCGCCGTCGTACGCGTACTCAGCGAGTGCCGGGTGTTACCGGGAGTGCCGGGTGCTACCGAAAGCACCGGGTGTTACCGGGAGTGCCAGGTGCTGCTGGTAGTACCGGGTGTTACCCGTAGCACCTGGCATCACCGCGAGTGCCGGGTGCTACTGCCCCGCGAACTTCTTGCTGACCGCGTTGTAGATGCCCTTGGCCTCGCCGCCGAGGCGCGGCCCCGCGAGCCAGCCCGCCGTCACCGGACCGATGGAGGTGTTGGACACCAGCGCCGGCTCGCCGTCCTGACCCGCGGCGATCCAGCCGCCGCCGGACGAACCGCCGGTCATGGTGCAGCCGATGCGGTACATCGTCGGGTCGGGCTCGCTGATGGAGAGCCGGCCCGGCTTGCCCGCGCACTGGAACTGCTTCTGGCCGTCGAACGGCGGGGCGGCCGGGTAGCCGGTCGCCGTCATGTCCTTGATCCGGGCCACCGCCGGAGCGTTGAACTCCACCGGCACGGCCGCGCCGACCGTCTCCTCCAGGGACTTGCCCTCGCTGCCCTTCTCCGGCGTCACATGGATCACCGCGAAGTCGTACGGAGCACCCTTACCGCCCGTCGGGCCGCCCTGCTCGATCCACTGGTCGGACGTCTGCGCCCAGTCGCCCCACCAGACGCCGTACGGGGCGACCTCTTCCTTGGGCGCGCCCTGCAACTCGGCGGTGGGCCTGCCGCTGTCGTTGTACGACGGGACGAAGGCGATGTTCCGGTACCAGCCACCCTTGGCGCCCGCGTGCACGCAGTGGCCCGCCGTCCACACCATGTTGGACTTGCCCGGGTTCTTCGGGTCCTGCACGACCGTCGCTGAGCAGACCATCGAGCCCTCGGGGCCGTCGAAGAAGAGCTTTCCGGCCTCCGGCACCTGGTCGTGGTACGGCGTCTCGAGGGCCGCCGCCTCGACGGGTGCCGGGGTCGGGTCCGTCACGCCCTGGTCGCCGGAGATGTCGGACTCCTCGACGCCGCGGTCCGGGTTCTTGTCGGCGTCCCGCATGCGGTCCGGGTCCCACAGGCCCTCGATGACCGGGTTGACGAAGTCCTCCGCCTCGCGCAGCCAGTCGTCCTTGTCCCAGTCCTTCCAGGCGCCGTCCCGCCACTTGTCCAGGTCGATGCCGTGCTCCTTGAGCCGGTCCTGGAGGTCACCCGGGATCTTGAACTTGCCGTCGTCGTTGCCACCCGGCTGCGAGGCGGAGGAGTCGTCCGTGTTGTCGTCGCCCGGACCGCAGGCCGTCGCGGTCAGGACGAGTGCCGCGCCGAGCGCGACGGCGGCCGCCACGGGGGAGGTCCTGCCGCGCGCGCTCCTCCCACGACGAGAGGTGAAGAGCGGACGTATGGGTCGCATGGTGAGAATCCCCCTGGGCCTCGATATCGTTCCAAATGCCGTACATCGTCGCGTCGTGCGGCATGCGTCATGCCGTACGGCGTCGGTCGTCGCGGACTCCTGGTGCGGAGCGCCCGGACGCGGTGCTTCCGGGTCCTGCCCGCCCGTGGTGCCGGACGCCCGGGGACCGCGGTGCGGAACACCTCGGTCCTGATGAACGGCACCCCACACTATGCCGGTGCCGTTGGGGACGGCCCACGGAACAGCAACGGTTCCGTCACGGCAAGGATCTTCCGTACACCCGTGATCCCGCGCGTACGCCGTCGTTGGTACGTACGGGGGACACGCCCTGCGCGTTCAGCCCTCGCGCCAACTCGCACGCGCGCCCGCCCGCATGCGGTGGGCCCGCGCCACGTCCCAGCGGGAGGACCAACAGCCGTGGCCGTGACCGACCCTGCTCCCGCGGTGGTGCCCGCGGACCCCGAAGATGTGGTGCACGCCACTGCTCCCGCTGCCGCCTCCGCCCCTGCTCCCGCTGCCGCTGCCGCTGCGCCGGCGTACGAGGCGATCCTGCGCCGGCAGTCGGCGCGCGAGTCCGCCGCGCGCACCTACGCGCGCGCCCTCCCCATCGTGCCCGTCCGCGCCCGCGGTATGACCATCGAGGGCGCCGACGGCCGACGCTACCTGGACTGCCTCTCCGGCGCGGGCACCCTGGCCCTCGGCCACAACCACCCCGTCGTGCTCGAAGCCATCCGGGGCGTCCTCGACTCCGGGGCGCCCCTGCACGTCCTCGATCTGGCCACCCCCGTCAAGGACGCCTTCACCACCGAGCTGTTCCGTACGCTCCCGCCCGCCCTCGCGGACCGGGCGCGCATCCAGTTCTGCGGGCCCGCGGGCACCGACGCGGTCGAAGCCGCCCTGCATCTCGTCCGCACCGCCACCGGACGCGAAGGACTGCTCTCCTTCACCGGCGCCTACCACGGCATGACCGCGGGCGCCCGCGCGGCGTCCGGCGGCGCACGGGACGTACGCGTCACCCGGCTGCCCTACCCGCAGGACTACCGGTGCCCCTTCGGTGTCGGCGGCCCGCGCGGCGCCGAACTCGCCGCCCGCTGGACCGAGAACCTCCTCGACGACCCCAAGTCCGGCGTCCCCGCGCCCGCCGCCATGATCCTCGAACCCGTACAGGGCGAAGGCGGCGTCCTGCCCGCCCCGGACGCCTGGCTCCGCCGGATGCGCCGGATCACCGCGGACCGCGGCATCCCCCTCATCGCCGACGAGGTGCAGACCGGCGTCGGCCGGACCGGCGCCTTCTGGGCCGTCGAACACAGCGGCATCGTCCCCGACGTCCTCGTCCTGTCCAAGGCCATCGGCGGCAGCCTGCCCCTCGCCGTCGTCGTCTACCGCGACGACCTCGACGTCTGGCCCCCCGGCGCCCACGCGGGCACTTTCCGCGGCAACCAGCTCGCCATGGCCGCCGGTACCGCGACCCTCGCCCACGTCCGCGAGAACCGCCTCGCCGAGCGTGCCGCGGACATCGGCGCCCGCATGCTCGCCGGTCTGCGGTCCCTGGCCGCCCAGCACCCCTGCGTCGGTGACGTCCGGGGCCGGGGTCTGATGCTCGGGATCGAACTTGTCGACCCGAATCGCGGTCAAACGCCGTCTGCGGCGGCAGGGTTGGCGGGACAGTTGGGGGGTGAGTACGACGCTTTCGTACACGGTCGCCCGTCCGCCGGGCCGGACCGGCCGGTCCCTGCGGCGCCGGGCTCTGCTCCTGGCGTGCCCGTTTCCGCGTCCGCGGCGCCGAACTCTGCGGCTACCGGGGCTGCCGGGGCTGCCGGGACTGCCGGGGCCGCCGCACCGACCTCCGCGACTGCCGCGCCGACCTCCGCGATGCCCCCGGGCGGCCCGGGCGGCCCGGGCAGCCCGGGCGACCCGGCGTCGTACGGACTGCCCGACAACCGCCCGCATCCACCCGCGCCCGAACTGGCTGCCGCCGTACAGCGCGCCTGCCTGCACCGCGGGCTCATCGTCGAGCTCGGCGGACGGCACGCCAGCGTCGTACGCCTGCTGCCTCCCCTCACGATCACGGACGAACAGGCGGACGCGGTCCTCGACCGCCTCGCCGACGCACTCACCGCGGTGGAGCGGTCCCACCACCGCGACACCGAAGGCCGCCACAGCAGCAGCCCTTCATGACCGCCCCTGTGCACGGCCCCTGACCGAGGCGGACCCGGGCCGAGCGAACCCGTCCACCTACGTGTCCTCCCAGCACGTCCCCACCCACCACGTCCCCACCCAGGTCCATGTCCCGCCTGTCCCCAGTCGCCGCCCGTCGCCACGGAGCCCGATCACCACCCGAGGAACCCTCTTGAACGCCACCCCCCCATCCGACGGCTGTCCCCCGCCCCACCCATCGGGAGCGCGCGGCACACAATCCCCGAAGCCCTTTCAGACCCCTCAACCCGCCCAGGGCCCCCAGCCCCCTCAGGCCCCACAGGACCCGCAGTCCTCGCAGGATCCGCAGTCCCCGCAGTCCCCGCAGTCCCCGCAGTCCCCGCAGGCAACGGAACCCCACACAGTCCCGCGACAGAAGGGCCGAAGCCTGGAGGCCGAGCGGTTGCGCCACCGCACGGCCGACCTCCGCGACCTCCTCGACCACCCCGACCCGCGCACGGCCGCACAGGCCGCGGCCGTCGAGAACCTGCTGCGCTGCTGGGTACGGGAGAACGCCCTTCCCGCACCGGAGCAAGGCACCCTGCGCATTCCCCTCGAAAGCAGCGGCACCGCACTCCTCGTCCCCGTGGACTACTGGTCCCCCACCGGCTGGCACCGCTTCGGCCTGCCCCACCTGGAGGACGGCCCCAGCACCGCGCCCCCCGCCGACGCCGTCACCGTCGCCGCCCTCCTCAACCGGGAGGCAGCCCGCACGAGCGAGCCGGAGGGGACCGGGCGTGACGTACCCGAACGCGAGATCCCCGACGGCGCCGATCTGGTCGCCCGCGTCGCCGACTCCGCCCGCCGCACCGCCGACTTCATCGCCGACCGCAGGAACAACCCGGCGGACACCCCCGACCTCTTCCTCGCCGCCGAACAGTCCTTGCTCCTCGGGCACCCGCTGCACCCGACCCCGAAGAGCCGCGAAGGCCTCTCCGACAGCGAAGCGCGGCTCTACTCACCCGAGCTGCGCGGCGCGTTCCCCCTGCACTGGCTGGCCGTCCACCGCTCGGTGCTCACCATGGACTCGGCCTGGACCGAACGCGGCCGCACCATCCCGGCCGACCAGCTCACCGCCCGACTCGCCGGCCCCGGCCTGCCCCTGCCCGACGGACACGCGGCACTGCCCGTGCACCCCTGGCAGATCCGCGAACTCCGACACCGCCCCGCGACCGCCGCCCTTCTGGACGCCGGTCTCCTCAGGGACCTCGGCCCCCACGGAGACCCCTGGCACCCCACATCCTCCGTACGCACCCTCTACCGCTCCGGCGCCCCCGCGATGCTGAAGCTGTCGCTCGCCCTGCGCATCACCAACTCCCGCCGTGAGAACCTCCGCAAGGAACTCCACCGCGGCGTCGAGGTCCACCGGCTGCTCCGCAGCGGCCTCGCCGAGCAGTGGCAGGCCGCCCACCCCGGCTTCGACGTGGTACGCGACCCCGCCTGGCTCGCCGTCACCGGACCCGATGGCGAAGCCGCCCCCGGTTGCGAGGTGATGATCCGGCACAACCCGTTCCGTCCCGACGACGACGCCACCTGCATCGCAGGGCTCGTCTCACCCAAGCCGAACACCCACACCGCGGGCCACGACCGGGCGCCCATGCACTCACGGCTCGCCGCGCTCATCACCCGTCTCGCCGGCCACACCGGCCGCCCCCGCGGAGCCGTCGCCACGGAGTGGTTCCTGCGCTACCTCCAGAGCGTCGTACGCCCCGTACTCTGGCTGGACAGCGAAGCAGGCGTCGCCCTGGAGGCGCACCAGCAGAACACCCTCCTGCTGCTCGACCCCGACGGCTGGCCCACCGGCGGCCGTTACCGCGACAACCAGGGCTACTACTTCCGTGAGTCCCGCCGCGGTGAACTCGACAAGCGGCTCCCCGGCATCGGGCGGAACAGCGACACCTTCGTCTCCGACGAGGTCACCGACGAACGCTTCGCCTACTACCTCGGTATCAACAACGTGCTCGGACTCATCGGAGCGCTCGGCGCGGAACGCCTCGCCGACGAACGCATCCTGCTCGCCGCGTTCCGCCGCTTCCTCACCGACACCGCCTCCGGACCGGACCGGCTGCGCACCCCACTGCCGGCGCGGCTGCTCGAATCACCCGTGCTGCGGTGCAAGGCCAATCTGCTGACCCGGCTGCACGGCCTCGACGAACTCGTCGGCCCCGTCGACACCCAATCCGTCTACGTCACCATTCCGAATCCCCTCCACCACACATGACCCGCCCTCGCCCTCGCACCCGCACCCGGGGGCCGAACCCTCGCACTCCCCGGCGGCGCGAACCTCCTTCGTGGCGCCCCCGGCGTAAGCGCCCCGCACCCCCTCCGACGACCATGACCCCTTCCTGAGGACCAGGCCCACCCCTGCCGCATCCCCACCTCCGAGAGGAGCGACGTCGTGCCTCCCACCGACGCGAGCACCGACGCCGGAACCGACGCCGGAACCGAGCCCGCCACCGCGGCTGCCACGGACGGCGAAGACACCCTGGACCTGCGGTTGCCCGACGAACTCGTCGCGCTGTTCGCCGACAGCGGTGACCCCACCTCGCTCCTCACCCCCGAAGGCGCCCCGCCCTCCGACCCCGCCCGTGGCGACCTGCTCGACCACGTCGCCACCTGGGGTCCGGTCACCACCGGGCAGGGCGTCTTCCAGCTCGTCCCCGTCCGGCTCGCACGCGACCTCCCGCTCATCAGCCGGTGGATGAACGACCCCGCCGTGGCGGCCTTCTGGGAACTGGCGGGGCCCGCCTCCGTCACCGAGGCACATCTGCGGCCCCAGCTCGAAGGCGACGGACGCAGCGTTCCCTGCCTCGGCGTCCTGGACGGCGCCCCGATGAGCTACTGGGAGATCTACCGGGCCGACCTGGACCCGCTGGCCCGCCACTACCCCGCACGCCCCCACGACACCGGGCTCCACCTGCTCCTCGGCCAGGTCGCCGATCGCGGCCGCGGCCTCGGCAGCACCCTGCTGCGGGCGACAGCCGATCTCGTACTCGACAACCGACGCTCCTGCGCACGCGTCGTGGCGGAACCCGACCTGCGCAACACCCCTTCCGTCTCCGCCTTCCTCAGCGGGGGTTTCCGCTTCGCCGCCGAGGTGGAACTGCCGGACAAGCGGGCGGCGCTCATGGTCCGCGACCGGGCCCTGCGTGCCGTGCTGTGACCAGCCGCTCCGGCGGCCTCTACTCCTTTTGTTCCTTCTGCACCGCTCGACTTGATCCGGTTCCCTCCCCGAGGAGTCCCCGTGCCGAATCCTTCCGCCTCCGCCGACCTCTACGACCCGCCCGAGCTGAACCGGGAACGCTGGGAGGCGGCCGGGCGCCGGCTCCTTGCGAAGATCGTCGGTGAGTTCGCGTACGAAGAAATCCTGCGGCCGGTACGCACCGGGCAGGACGCCGCCGAGCACGACAGGACCGAGGAAGGATGCGCAGGCGCCGCCCACGCGGCAGGCGCCGCCCACGCGGCAGGCGCCGCCCACGCGGCAAGCGCAGCCGCAGCCACCTACACGGTCCTTCTCGACGAACCCACCGCGCCCGGGGAAACCCGCCCCCGTCTCACCTTCCGGGCCGGCAGAGGCGCGTACGGCTGCTGGCGTGTGGAACCGGAGAGCCTGACCCTCACCGACGCCGACGGCGCCCCGCGCCCCTGCACCGACCCGCTGCGCTTCCTCACCGCTGCCCGCCGCACCCTCGAACTCGACGGCGCGACCCTCGGTCACCTCATCCGCGAACTGACGGTGACCCTCAGCGCCGACACCCGCCTCGACCACGGTGCCCTCACCGCAGGACAGCTCGCCGACCTCGGCTACGCGGAACTCGAGGGCCACCAGACCGGCCACCCCTGGCTCGTCCTCAACAAGGGGCGCATCGGTTTCTCCGCGACGGACGCACGGCAGTGGGCCCCCGAGGCCCGCACCAGCACCGCCATCCCCTGGATCGCCGTACACACAGCCATCGCCACCTACAGGGGCGTGCCGGGCCTCGACACCCCCGACGAGCTGTACGCCCGGGAGCTGGGGCCCGCCACCCGGGAGACGTACGCCGCCATACTCCGCTCACGCGGCCTCGATCCGCGCGAGTATCTGTACCTGCCCGTGCACCCTTGGCAGTGGGACGACGTCGTCCTGCCCCTCTTCGCACCGTCCGTGGCCGCTGGAATGATCGTTCCACTGCCCCCGGACGGTGATCTGCGTCTGCCCCAGCAGTCCATCCGGACCTTCTTGAACACCACCCGTCCCGACCGTCACACGATCAAGCTGCCCCTGTCGGTCCTCAACACCTTGGTCTGGCGGGGTCTGCCCACCGAGCGCACGCTCGCCGCGTCGGCCGTCACCTCCTGGGTGCAGGCCCTGCGCGACAGCGACCCCTTCCTGCGCGACGAGTGCCGGGTGATCCTCCTCGGAGAGGTCGCGTCCGTGACCGTGGAGCATCCGGTGTACGACTCGCTCCCGGAAGTTCCCTACCAGTACAAGGAACTGTTGGGCGCGATCTGGCGCGAGCCCCTGACGCGCCACCTCGCGCCGGGCGAGCGCGCCCGCACCCTCGCCGCGCTGCTGCACACCGATCCGCAGGGCCGCGCCTTCGTGGCCGAGCTGGTAGCCCGTTCCGAAATGACCCCCACGTCCTGGCTGACGCATCTGTTCGCCGCGCTGCTCCCGCCCCTGCTCCAGTTCCTCTATCGGTACGGAACCGTCTTCTCGCCGCACGGCGAGAACGCCATCGTCGTCTTCGACGACAAGGACGTGCCCGTCCGCCTCGCGGTCAAGGACTTCGTGGACGACGTCAACGTCAGCGCGGAACGCGTGGCCGAGCACGCCACCATGCCCGACGACGTACGTGACATCCTGCTGACCGAGCCACCGGCCTTCTTGACCCAGTTCATCCACGCCGGGCTCTTCGTAGGAGTCTTCCGCTATCTCGCCCCGCTCTGCGAGGAACAACTGGGTGTGCCCGAAGGGGACTTCTGGTCCCTCGTCCGGGCCGAGATCCTGCGCCACCAGGCGCGCGCTCCGGAGCTGAAGGAGCGCTACGAACTGTTCGACCTGCTCACACCGCGTATCGAGCGCCTGTGTCTGAACCGGAACCGGCTGCACCTCGACGGCTACCGCGACCGTGCCGAGCGCCCGCACGCCGCCGTCCACGGGACCGTGCCCAACCCTCTGCACCAGCCTTGATCGCCGCGTTGTCGGCGTTGTCAGTGGGGCGTCGTAGGGTGGTCGAGCTATGACGAAGCCCTCCCTCCCCGAGCTCCTGCACGCCGCTGTCGCCGCCGTCGGCGGCACGGAGCGGCCCGGCCAGGTCACGATGGCCGAGACCGTCGCCGAGGCGATCGACGACGGCTCCCACGTCCTTGTCCAGGCCGGCACCGGCACCGGCAAGTCCCTCGGCTATCTGGTGCCCGCACTGGCGCACGGGGAGCGGGTCGTCGTCGCGACGGCCACCCTCGCCCTGCAACGCCAGCTGGTGGAGCGCGACCTGCCGCGCACGGTGGACGCGCTGCATCCGCTGCTGCGCCGCCGCCCCGAGTTCGCCATGCTGAAGGGCCGGTCGAACTACCTGTGTCTGCACCGCCTCCACGAAGGCGTGCCGCAGGACGAGGAGGAGGGCCTCTTCGACCAGTTCGAGGCGGCGGCACCCACCAGCAAGCTGGGCCGGGACCTGCTGCGCATGCGGGACTGGGCGGACGAGACGGAGACCGGCGACCGCGACAACCTCACCCCGGGCGTCTCCGACCGCGCCTGGGCGCAGGTCTCGGTGTCCTCCCGGGAGTGCCTCGGCGCCTCGAAGTGCGCGTACGGCCAGGAGTGCTTCGCCGAGATGGCCCGGGAGCGCGCGAAGCTCTCCGACGTCGTGGTCACCAATCACGCGCTCCTCGCCATCGACGCCATCGAGGGCGCCCCCGTCCTGCCCCAGCACGAGGTGCTGATCGTGGACGAGGCCCATGAGCTGGTCTCCCGCGTCACCGGCGTGGCGACCGGCGAGCTGACCCCGGGACAGGTCAACCGCGCGGTGCGGCGAGCGGCGAAGCTCGTCAACGAGAAGGCCGCCGATCAGCTCCAGACCGCCGCGGAGGGCTTCGAGCGGCTCATGGAGCTGGCGCTGCCCGGGCGCCTCGAGGAGGTGCCGGAGGACCTCGGCTATGCCCTGATGGCGCTGCGGGACGCCGCCCGCACGGTCATCTCGGCCCTCGGCTCCACGCGCGACAAGTCCGTCCAGGACGAGGACGCGGTCCGCAAGCAGGCCCTGGCCGCCGTGGAGTCGATCCACGACGTGTCGGAGCGCATCACGAACGGCTCCGAGTACGACGTGGTGTGGTACGAGCGCCACGACCGCTTCGGCGCCTCCCTGCGAGTGGCGCCCATGTCCGTGTCCGGCCTGCTCCGCGAGAAGCTCTTCACCGACCGCTCCGTGATCCTCACCTCGGCCACGCTCAAGCTCGGCGGGGACTTCAACGGCGTCGGGGCCTCCCTGGGGCTCGCCCCGGAGGGCACCCGGTCCGAGGACGCCCCGGTGTGGAAGGGCGTCGACGTGGGCTCACCCTTCGACTACCGCAAGCAGGGCATTCTGTACGTGGCGCAGCACCTGGCCCGGCCGGGTCGGGACGGCACGCGTGACGACATGCTGGACGAGCTGACGGAGCTCATCGAGGCGGCGGGCGGGCGGACGCTCGGCCTGTTCTCCTCGATGCGGGCGGCGCAGTCCGCGGCCGAGGAACTGCGGGGCCGCCTCGACATGCCGATCCTGTTGCAGGGCGAGGAGACCCTCGGCGAGCTGATCAAGGGGTTCGCGGCGGACACGCGGACCTGCCTGTTCGGCACGCTCTCGCTGTGGCAGGGCGTCGACGTGCCGGGAGCCAGCTGTCAGCTGGTGGTCATGGACAAGATCCCCTTCCCGCGCCCCGACGATCCGCTGATGAGTGCCCGGCAGAAGGCCGTCGACGACGCGGGCGGCAACGGCTTCATGGCGGTCGCGGCGACACACGCGGCCCTGCTGATGGCCCAGGGGGCGGGCCGCCTCGTCCGGGCGTCGGAGGACCGCGGTGTGGTGGCGATCCTGGACCCGCGTCTGGCCACGGCCCGCTACGGAAGCTATCTGCGGGCGTCACTGCCCGACTTCTGGTACACGACGGACCGTAATCAGGTGCGTCGTTCCCTGGCGGCGATCGACGCGACCGCGAAGGCGGCGGAGTCGACCGGTACGGGGGCTGCGGGAGCGGGGGCTGCGGGCGTGCAGGAAGCCGAGGGGGCTGAGGCGTAGTCCGAGCCCCCGGGCATGCGCCCTGCATCGATGGCACGTGGTGTGCGTCGGGTACGGGTGGCCTTGTCCCGATCGGGAAAGGCATGGCCTGCGCCGATCGGGAGGATATGGCCTGCGCCGATCGGAAAAGAGTCGAGCCCCGGAACCGGCGCAGTAGGTTCCGGGGCCCGGTCAGGGGCGCAGGCTCACACGCGGCGCAGGACCGCGACGACCTTGCCGAGGATGGTCGCCTCGTCGCCGGGGATCGGCTGGTAGGCGGAGTTGTGCGGGAGCAGCCATACGTGCCCGTCCTCGCGCTTGAAACGCTTCACCGTCGCCTCGCCGTCGAGCATGGCGGCGACGATGTCGCCGTTCTCCGCTACGGGCTGGCGGCGGACCGTGACCCAGTCGCCGTCGCAGATGGCGGCCTCGATCATGGAGTCGCCGACGACCTTCAGGACGAAGAGCTCGCCGTCGCCGACGAGCTGGCGGGGGAGGGGGAACACGTCCTCGACGGACTCCTCGGCGAGGATCGGGCCACCGGCCGCGATGCGGCCGACCAGCGGCACGTACGACGCGGCGGGCTTGCCCGTGGTGTCGGCGGCCTGGGTGCTCGGCTGGTCGGAGCCGCGCACCTCGTACGCCCGGGGGCGGTGGGGGTCGCGGCGCAGGAAGCCCTTGCGCTCGAGCGCCATGAGCTGGTGGGCCACCGAAGAGGTGCTGGAGAGGCCGACCGCCTGCCCGATCTCCCGCATCGACGGCGGGTAACCGCGCCGCTGCACCGAGTCCCTGATGACCTCGATCACCCGCCGCTGGCGATCGGTGAGCCCGGAGCTGTCCGCGCGGATCCCTGGAGGTCGGCCCGGCAGGGAGCGAGCGGGCTTGGGCCCCTCCTGGTTCGTGGCTGCGTCATTCATGGCATGCACCGGCTCGAATCGGCTCTGGGAGCGGTCCTGGGCAGTGATGGTGGCGCTGTCTGCGGTGGTGGTCACGTCGGTCGGCCCCTCTCGAGATGTTCTCCCTAGTTAGCCAACGGTAGTTGCTTTCGAAAGGTTGCGCCAAACACACGTTCGAGTGAAAAATCGAAGATTACCTGACGTGACCATGTGTCGAGGTGTATGGCTATCGCGCGGACCGAAAGGAAATTCGGTTCATTACGGTACGCTTCACCGCCGGAGTCCCGGCTCCGTGGGGCGGGGCTCCATAGTGCCACTCGGTGCGCCGTCAACCCGGTAGGGGGTCCTTCCGAGTGGCGTCGGCTCGGGGTCGAGGGGTCGTACGCCGGGCGTGTGGGCCTGTCGCGCAAGGGCGCGCCCGGGCGACACGCGAGGTGCCGAAATTTACGGCAAACCCCAGATCTAGTGGTTGCATTGCGGCCGCAGCCCAGAAGTTGTGGTCCCTGGTCTTTCAAGCCCGTGGGCATCGCCTATGCTGGGGGCTGCTTCGAGGGCCCCAAGGGTCTGTTGAGGTCTGTGAGACATGCCGTGAAGGAGGGTTGGGAGTTCCATGCACTGCCCCTTCTGCAGGCACCCCGACAGTCGCGTGGTCGACAGCCGCACCACTGATGACGGCACGTCGATCCGCAGGCGCCGTCAGTGTCCGGACTGCTCCCGCCGTTTCACGACGGTGGAGACGTGCTCACTGATGGTGGTCAAGCGCAGCGGCGTCACCGAACCGTTCAGCCGCACCAAGGTCATCAATGGCGTCCGCAAGGCATGCCAGGGCCGGCCCGTGACGGAGGACGCGCTGGCTCAGCTCGGCCAGCGGGTGGAGGAAGCGGTCCGGGCCACCGGAAGCGCCGAACTGACCACCCACGACGTGGGGCTCGCCATACTCGGACCGCTTCAGGAACTCGACCTCGTGGCCTATCTGCGCTTCGCGTCCGTGTACCGGGCGTTCGACTCGCTCGAGGACTTCGAGGCCGCGATCGAGGAGCTGCGCGGACGGGGCGACGACGCCCCGGGCGGCTCCGGCGCGGAGCGGGACGCGACCGGCCGCGGGCCCGGTGGGACTGTCGAAGTCCCTCAGCCTGCCACCGCCGCCGACTGACCTTTCCAGGTCCGGCGACGAACCAGACTCGTCACGGGGTGCCCCAGGGCTGTCCGCGACGCAAGACACACACCGTGCCACGGGAAGAACGTGGTACTTCAGGGCGTTTTAGCCTGAAACAGGGAGGCGGCATGACCGAGACGACGAGCGGCCCCGCACGAGGTTCCCGCGCCAAGGGAGCCAAGGGCGGCAAGGGTCTGCGCATCGAGCGCATTCACACGACCCCCGGCGTGCATCCGTACGACGAGGTGGCCTGGGAGCGCCGCGATGTCGTCATGACCAATTGGCGCGACGGTTCGATCAATTTCGAACAGCGTGGCGTCGAGTTCCCCGACTTCTGGTCGGTGAACGCGGTCAACATCGTCACGAGCAAGTACTTCCGCGGTGCGGTCGGCACGCCGCAGCGAGAGGTGGGCCTCAAGCAGCTCATCGACCGCATCGTGAAGACGTACCGGAAGGCCGGTGAGGACTACAAGTACTTCGCCTCGCCCGCCGACGCCGAGATCTTCGAGCACGAGCTGGCGTACGCCCTCCTGCACCAGATCTTCAGCTTCAACAGCCCGGTGTGGTTCAACGTCGGCACGCCCCAGCCGCAGCAGGTCTCCGCCTGCTTCATCCTGTCCGTCGACGACTCCATGGAGTCGATCCTCGACTGGTACAAGGAAGAGGGCATGATCTTCAAGGGCGGCTCCGGCGCCGGCCTGAACCTCTCCCGCATCCGTTCCTCCAAGGAACTCCTCTCCTCCGGCGGCAACGCCTCGGGACCGGTCTCCTTCATGCGGGGCGCCGACGCCTCCGCGGGAACGATCAAGTCCGGCGGTGCCACGCGCCGCGCGGCCAAGATGGTCATCCTCGACGTCGACCACCCCGACATCGAGGGCTTCATCGAGACCAAGGTCAAGGAAGAGGAGAAGATCCGCGCGCTGCGTGACGCGGGCTTCGACATGGACCTCGGTGGCGACGACATCACGTCCGTCCAGTACCAGAACGCCAACAACTCGGTCAGGGTGAACGACCAGTTCATGAAGGCCGTGGAGGCCGGCGGGAAGTTCGGCCTGCGGGCCCGCATGACCGGCGACGTCATCGAAGAGGTCGACGCCAAGTCCCTCTTCCGCAAGATGGCCGAGGCGGCCTGGGCCTGCGCCGACCCGGGCATCCAGTACGACGACACGATCAACGCCTGGCACACCTGCCCGGAGTCCGGCCGCATCAACGGCTCGAACCCGTGCAGCGAGTACATGCACCTGGACAACACGTCCTGCAACCTCGCCTCGCTGAACCTCATGAAGTTCCTCAAGGACGACGGCAAGGGCAACCAGTCCTTCGAGTCCGAGCGCTTCGCCAAGGTCGTCGAGCTCGTGATCACCGCGATGGACATCTCCATCTGCTTCGCGGACTTCCCGACCCAGAAGATCGGCGAGAACACCCGCGCCTTCCGCCAGCTCGGCATCGGCTACGCCAACCTGGGCGCCCTGCTGATGGCGACCGGCCACGCCTACGACTCGGACGGCGGCCGCGCCCTCGCCGGCGCGATCACCTCGCTGATGACCGGCACCTCGTACAAGCGCTCCGCGGAGCTCGCGGCGGTCGTCGGCCCCTACGACGGCTACGCCCGCAACGCCGCGCCGCACAACCGCGTCATGAAGCAGCACGCCGACGCCAACACCGCTGCCGTCCGCGTGGACGACCTGGACAGCCCGATCTGGGCCGCCGCCACGGAGGCCTGGCAGGACGTCGTGCGACTCGGCGAGAAGAACGGCTTCCGCAACTCCCAGGCCTCGGTGATCGCGCCCACCGGCACCATCGGTCTCGCGATGTCCTGCGACACGACCGGCCTCGAGCCCGACCTCGCCCTGGTGAAGTTCAAGAAGCTCGTCGGCGGCGGCTCCATGCAGATCGTCAACGGCACCGTGCCGCAGGCCCTGCGCCGCCTCGGCTACCAGGAGGAGCAGATCGAGGCGATCGTCGCCCACATCGCCGACCACGGCAATGTGATCGACGCCCCCGGTCTGAAGCCCGAGCACTACGAGGTCTTCGACTGCGCCATGGGCGAGCGCTCCATCTCGGCGATGGGCCACGTCCGGATGATGGCGGCCATCCAGCCGTGGATCTCCGGAGCGCTCTCCAAGACGGTCAACCTCCCCGAGACCGCGTCCGTCGAGGACGTCGAAGAGGTCTACTTCGAGGCGTGGAAGATGGGCGTCAAGGCGCTCGCCATCTACCGCGACAACTGCAAGGTCGGCCAGCCCCTCTCCGCCAAGAAGAAAGAGGAGGAGAAGGCCGAGATCACCGAGAAGGCCGAGGACACGATCCGTACGGCGGTCGAGAAGGTCGTCGAGTACCGCCCGGTGCGCAAGCGCCTCCCCAAGGGCCGTCCCGGCATCACCACGTCCTTCACGGTCGGCGGTGCCGAGGGGTACATGACCGCGAACTCCTACCCGGACGACGGTCTCGGCGAGGTCTTCCTGAAGATGTCCAAGCAGGGCTCGACCCTCGCGGGCATGATGGACGCCTTCTCCATCGCCGTCTCCGTGGGTCTCCAGTACGGCGTGCCCCTGGAGACGTACGTCTCCAAGTTCACGAACATGCGCTTTGAGCCCGCCGGTATGACGGACGACCCGGACGTGCGGATGGCGCAGTCGATCGTCGACTACATCTTCCGCCGCCTGGCGCTGGACTTCCTGCCGTTCGAGACCCGCTCGGCGCTCGGCATCCACTCCGCCGAGGAGCGCCAGCGCCACCTGGAGACCGGTTCGTACGAGCCGTCCGACGAGGACGTCGACGTGGAGGGCCTCGCTCAGTCCGCCCCGCGCCAGACGGAGACCCTGAAGGCGGTCGCCGCGCCGGAGCCGGAAGCCGCTGAGGACGTTCCGCAGCAGGCGCACACCAGCGCCGAACTGGTCGAGATGCAGCTCGGCATCCAGGCCGACGCGCCGCTGTGCTTCTCCTGCGGTACGAAGATGCAGCGCGCGGGCTCGTGCTACATCTGCGAGGGCTGCGGGTCCACCAGCGGTTGCAGCTGAGCCGACAGCGTGACGCCGTGAGGTGAGGCGAGGGGCGGCGGGGCCAGGACGGTCCCGCCGCCCCTCATCGTCTTCCCGCGGGCGGGAGGGCTCAGCGGGCGCTGCCCATCTCGGACCCGAAGGTCACGAGGTCCGTCTCGAAGCCCTGTAGCAGCTCGCGGAACGTCCAGGTGCCGCCCGGCTCCCGGGTGAACTCGGCGACGACGGCGGCCGTGCAGCCGGCGACCTCCGCGAAGCCGTGCTCCGCCAGATCGGTGTGCCCCTCCCGGACCCGGACCGAGGCGTTGGCCACGTCCCCGAAGACCGTGCCATCCGGATGCTGCTGGACGACCACGCCGACCACCACACGCGTATAGCGCTCGGCGAGCCGCTGCAACTCCAGGACCATGACCTCGTCGTATCCGAAGCCCTGGCCGGTCTTGCTGTCCCTGCTGAGCGAGATGGTCCCGTCGGGCGAGCGGCTGTCGAAGTGCACCAGGTAGTCCGGCCGACCCCGTGGGTCATCGGCAGCATCCGCGGTGTACGTCGCGGCCACTATGTCCAGATCGTGAGGCGACGCCCCCATGGGGCTCGGGTCCCACTTCAGCCCGACCTCGACCTTCGTCAGCCCCTTCCGGATGCTGCTCACCGAACTCCCCCTCGTCCTTGCCGCGTTGTCAGTGCCTAGCGCGTTGTCAGTGCTACGAACACACGCTACGGCCTGCCACTGACATCGGGGCGACGAACATCCGGTTTGCGCGGGGGCCGGCGGCAGCGATCATTGCTCGCATGACGTGGAACGGCGGTCGCACGACCTGGAACGGCGAAGAACTGGACATCGCGGCGTACCTGGGCAGGATCGGGTACGGCGGCGAGGTGAAACCGGACCTGGCGACGCTGCGGGCCCTGCACCGCGCGCACGTGGACTCCGTCCCCTTCGAGAACTTGGAGATCATGCTCGGCCGCCCGGTCCTCCTCGACCTGGCCGCGCTCCAGGACAAGATGGTGCGCCAACGGCGCGGCGGCTACTGCTACGAACAGAACCTCCTGTTCGCCGCCGCCCTGGAGCGCATCGGCTTCACCGTCAAGGGCCTGGCCGCCCGGGTACGGGCTGGAGCATCCTCCACGCGCGCGGTGACGCACATGCTCCTGGACGTCGAGGCGGACGGCGAACACTGGCACTGCGACGTCGGGTTCGGCGCCGACGGCCTGCTGGAGCCCGTCCCGCTGCGTACGGGCGCCGCGATGCCGCAGGACGTACGCCAAGGAGAGTGGCGCTACGGCGTCGCGGCCGAGGAGGAAGGCGTGCGGGTGCTGCGCACGGAGCGCTCCGACGGCTGGTTCGACCTGTACGCCCACACGACGGCCCGGTGCCTGCCCGTCGACTACGTAGTGATGAACCACTACAGCTCGACCCACCCCGGATCGCCGTTCGTCCGCCGTCCCGTGCTGCAACGGGCCGGGTTCGACGTACGCCGGCGACTGATCGGCGCACGGCTGACACGCACACGCCCCGACGGATCGGTGGACGAACGCGAGGTCCCTGTGGACGAGTTGCGCCTCACGATGCTGCGGGAGTTCGGAGTGGAGCTGGACGACGACGACTTCGCCCGGTTGGTCCGGGTGCACTACCCCGGCGCGTGACCTGGGCCACGCGCTGGGCCGTACGATGGCGCGGTGCTGGTCAAGTGGATTCGCTGCACCGTCGTGGACCGCCGGGGATTCGAGCGGGCGCAGCGAAAGTGGGCGGGGCTTCTGGGGGAGCCGGGGTTCCGGGGACAGGGCGGAGGATGGAGTCGTGGTCGACCG
The DNA here is from genome assembly GCF_044328435.1 of Streptomyces sp. NPDC017940. Classification (NCBI taxonomy): domain Bacteria; kingdom Bacillati; phylum Actinomycetota; class Actinomycetes; order Kitasatosporales; family Streptomycetaceae; genus Streptomyces; species Streptomyces sp. NPDC017940. The sequence continues at coordinate 83,061 of NZ_JBIRHJ010000011.1, forward strand.
GACGTGGCGCACGTCTTCGCGTTCTGGGAGAGCCGTGCCTTCTACGACTCGTTCATGGCGCGCTCGCACGATCGGCTCGCCTCGGCTCAGGTGGGTACGTACAAGAACCCGCAGGCCAAGCTGTTCGACCATCGCTTCGACGTGAAGACGGGCTTCGAGCCGCGCTTCACGGACGCCGACGTGGTGCGGGTGGCGAACTGTCGCGTGCATGAGGCGCGCGTGGAGAACTTCGCGCTGATGCAGGAGAAGGTCTGGAACCCGGCCATGGCGGGCTCTCCCGGCATGGTGCGAGGACTCTTCGGCGAGGCCCCGGGCCATGAGTTCCTCGTCCTGTCGATGTGGCAGTCGGCCGCCGAGCACGGGAAGTACCGCGTGGAGCGGGTGGAACGGCTCGCGCTGCGCGCACAGACGGAGGCTGACGTGGCGGCGATCACGGGAGACGTCGTGCAGCTGGAGCCGTCCTGGACGGTGTGAGGGGTCGGGGGCGCGCATTCGGGGCGCCGCCTCGTCCCGCGCCTCCGCTGTGGGGGGCTTTGCGTGTGCGGGGGTCCGGGCGCAGGTGGTCCGAGCCCCGCGCGCGGGTGGTGCGGGGTCTGTCTGCTGGGGTGCGATGCCCCGTCCGCTAGTGGTGCGAGCCCCATCTGACGGTGACGTCCCGCTGATCAGGGCCGCGCGAAAGCCCCCGCACGCGCTGCGGCGAACACCGCGGCGGCGGACTGGTCGGCCAGCGCCGTGTCGACCGGTTCACGCGTGATGAACAGGCGCAGCAGAAGCGGCGCCGACACCGCGCGGACGAGCGCCGCGGCGTCGGTTCCCCGTTCCGCCTCACCCCGCTCCACGGCCCGCGCCACGACCGCCTCGCAGCGCGAGAACCGCTCGCTGTAGAAGGCGCGCAACGCATCCGCCGCGCGCTCGGACTGGAACGAGGCGGCGACGAACGCGGTGGGCGCCGCGGCCTTCGACTCGTCCGCGAACGCGTCGACGACTTCACGTGCGAGCGCCCGCAGGTCGCCTTCCAGACTTCCGGTGTCCGGCGGGTTCCACGGGTCCTCGCCCGCCATGTCGAGGGCGTCGGCCACCAGGCCCTCCAGGCCACCCCAGCGCCGGTACAGCGTGGTCTTGTGCACGCCCGAGTGTTCGGCGACGTACTCGATGGTCAGGCCGGGATAGCCGTGGTCGCTGAGCCCGTGCAGGACGGCGTCGCGGACGGCCGCACGCGTACGGGCGGTGCGGCCGCCCGGCCGACGGGTGCCGGGCGGAGGGGACGTGGGCGGGGGAGCAGCGGGCTGGGGGGCAGCAGGCTGGGGGGAAGTGTCCCCGGAGGAAGCGGGCGGGGGAGGAGGGGTGGCGGCGGCGGCCGACGCGGTGCTCTGGTCGGCGTGAACGCGCTCGTTCGTCATCTCGGCCTTTCGGGTTCCGCTGAGGTCTGTCGTGGTCCGTACGGCGTCCGCACCCCTGACGAGCCTAATGGCTACTTTGGTTGCATTAGTTTGGCGGCCGTGCCACACTCATCGTAATGCGACAAGGGTTGCGTTTGCCTGTTGGTGCGGGAACGCCTGGTGGGGGAACGCCGCACGCACGGAAGCGGGGGGAGCTCATGCCGACGCAGATCTCGGTACGCGACGTGACCAAGGCCCGGGGCGACCGCCTGTTGCTGGACGGCGTCTCCCTGACGGTCCGCCCGGGCGAGCGCATAGGGATCGTGGGGGAGAACGGCGCGGGGAAGTCGACGCTCCTGGACCTCCTGGCCGGGCGGGACCGGCCGGATCGGGGCGAGGTGACCACGGTCGCGGAGGGCGGGGCGGGGTTCCTCGCCCAGACACCGCAACTGCCCGGGGATCGAAGCGTCGGGGACGCCATCGACGCCGCTCTCCTTGAACTCCGCGCCATGGAAGGGCGCCTGCGCGAGCTGGAAACCGCTCTCGACGGTGCTTCAGGCGCCACGCTCGCAGAGTACGGCGACCTGCTGACGGCCTTCGAACTGCGCGGGGGGTACGAAGCCGACGCCCGCGTCGACAAGGCCATGCACGGTCTCGGCCTCGCCCACACGGACCGCACACGACGACTGGGCAGCCTGTCCGGCGGCGAGCAGGCACGCCTCGGCCTGGCCTGCCTGATCGCCGCCTCCCCGGAGGTGATGTTCCTCGACGAGCCGACGAACCACCTCGACGAGAGCGCCCTCGACTGGCTGGAAGCCGCTTTGCCGGCACACCGCGGCACGGTCGTCGCGGTCTCGCACGACCGGACCTTCCTGGAGCGTGTCGCCACCGCGATCCTCGAACGGCTGCGCCGGCTGCACGACGACCCCGTCCCCAAGCCACCCGAACCGCTGCGGTTCACCGCGCTCCCCCGCGCCGGCACCGACGGGGGCGGACGAGCCGTCGAAGGGGACCTGGTGACACTGCGGGACGTGCGGGTGGGGGACCGGCTGTTCGTCCCCGACCTCGCGGTCCCCGCCGGTGAGCGGCTCCTGGTCCACGGCGGCAACGGCGCAGGCAAGTCCACGCTGCTGCGCACCATGGCGGGCGTGCTGGAACCGGACGAGGGCACGGTCACCCGCCGTGGCCGCATCGGCTACCTCGCCCAGGAGATTCCGGTGCGACGTCCCGCCGAGCGAGTGCTCGAGACCTTCGGCGAGGGTTTGCCCCTCACCGAGGACGAGCAAGCCGAACTGCTCTTGTCCTACGGCCTGTTCCGCGCCCGGGACCTGCATGTCCCCGTAGGCTCGCTCTCCGCGGGGCAGCGCCGCAGGCTCGCCCTGGCACGGCTCCTGGTCAGACCCGCGGACCTGCTGCTGCTCGACGAACCGGCCAATCACCTGGCACTCGCCCTGGTGGAGGAGCTGGAGGAGGCCCTGGAGCGATGGGCGGGGGCCCTGGTCGTCGTCTCGCACGACCGGCACCTGCGCCGCCGCTTCACCGGCCGAATACGCCGGATGGAGTCCGGCCGGCTACCCGCCTGAGCGACACGGGGAGGGCCCGATCTAGGGTCGACCCATGGCACGACCGCGGCGCATCGTCCTCGTCCGGCACGGCGAATCGGCAGGCAACGCCGACGACACCGTGTACGAACGCGAGCCCGACCACGCTCTCGCGCTCACCGAAACGGGCCTCCAGCAGGCGGAGGACACCGGAAAGGGGCTGCGGGACCTGTTCGGGCGAGAACGGGTGAGCGTGTACGTCTCGCCCTACCGGCGCACCCACGAGACCTTCAGAATGCTGCGCCTCGACCCCGACCTGGTGCGGGTGCGGGAGGAGCCACGGCTGCGGGAGCAGGACTGGGGGAACTGGCAGGACAGGGACGACGTCAAGCTGCAAAAGGCCTACCGCGACGCCTACGGGCACTTCTTCTACCGCTTCGCCCAGGGCGAGTCCGGTGCCGACGTCTACGACCGCGTCGGGTCCTTCCTCGAAAGCCTCTACCGCAGCTTCGAGGCGCCGGACCACCCGCCGAACGTCCTGCTGGTCACCCACGGGCTGACCATGCGGCTGTTCTGCATGCGCTGGTTCCACTGGTCCGTGGCCGAGTTCGAGTCCCTGTCCAACCCGGGCAACGGGGAGACCCGAGCGCTGCTGCTCGGTGAGGACGGCAAGTACACACTCGACCGACCGTTCGAGCACTGGCGTGAGCCGGAACCGTACGGCATCACCGGATAGGGTGACAGAGCGATGACCGCTGACCTCTCTCATGACCGGCGCCTGAGCCGCGCGCTCGCCAGCTTGCGTGGTCTCGCGGTGGGCGACGCGCTGGGTTCGCAGTTCTTCAGACCCGCGCACCACCCGCTGCTCAAGCGGCGCGAGCTGCCCGAAGGCCCCTGGCCCTGGACCGACGACACCGAGATGGCCTGCTCCGTCCTGGCCGTACTCGCCGCCCACGGCAGGATCGACCAGGACGCCTTGGCCGACTCCTTCGCCGAGCACCACCACGCCGACCGGGGGTACGGCCGGGCGGTGAACCAGCTGCTCGACCGGATCCGCGACGGCGGGGACTGGCGGGAACTGGCTTCCGCCCTGTTCAAGGGCCAGGGTTCGTGGGGGAACGGGGCATCGATGCGGATCGCTCCGCTCGGCGCCTGGTACGCCGAGGACCCCGAGCAGGCGACGCACCAGGCGGAGATCTCCGCCTACCCGACCCACCAGCACCGGGAGGCCGTCGTCGGCGCCATGGCCGTGGCTGCCGCGGCCGCCCTGGCGGCGGACCCCGCGGGCACCCCGGCGCCCAGGGCCCTGCTCGACGGCGTCATCGACCTGGTGCCCCGCAGCGCCGTCGGCGCCGGACTGCGCCGGGCGCGCGACATGCTCGACTACGACGACGCCGGGACGGTGGCCGCCGTGCTGGGGTGCGGGCGCCGCACGACGGCTCACGACACGGTGCCGTTCGCGCTGTGGTCCGCGGCACGGTCCCTGGGCGACTACGAGCGGGCCTTCTGGGGCACCGTGCGGGTCGGCGGTGACATGGACACCACCTGCGCGATCGTGGGCGGAGTGGTCTCCGCCGGTGCGGGCGGGGCGCCGCCCGCCGCATGGCTACAGCGGACGGAGCCCTTGCCCGAGTGGGTACCGGTGGCCGGTCTCTGAGGGACCCGCGCGTGGGTACCGGACTGCCTGGAGGTCGTGGGTACCCGGATCGCCGGATCGCCTGGAGACGAGGGCGGGGCGGGGCAGGGCCTTGCGTGGGCGCCGGGCCTGCCTCGCGACGATGACGGGCCCGGTGCACACGGCTTCCGTCAGCCTCCCGCAGGACCTGCCGCGCCCGCCGTGCCGGCGAGTGCGTCCAGATCGCTCTTGCGCACCCGGATCACCAGCACGGCGACGATCAGCGCGAGTACGGCCATGGCGACAGCAGGAATGAAGGCCGTCGAGATGCCGGTGGACAGCACCTCGTGCCCCCAGGGAGGGGGCATCTCGCCGGTCTTGGCGAGCGACGCCTTCTCCTGCGGCGACGCGTTCGCCATGAAGTCCGGGGCCTGCTCCTTGGCCTCGTCCCTGCTCGCGGCACCGAAGACCGTGGTCAGGATGGACAGGCCGAGCGACCCGCCCACCTGCTGTGTCGCGTTGAGCAGCCCCGAGGCGGCGCCCGCCTCGTGCACGGCGACCCCGGACACCGCGGTCAGCGTCAGCGTCACGAAGTTCAGGCCCATGCCGAAGCCGAACAGCAGCATCGGCCCGAGCACCCCGCCCACGTACGAACTGTCCGGGGTGATGAACGTCTGCCACCCGAGGCCGAGGGCGACGATGGCCGAGCCGACCACCATGAACGGTTTGGGCCCGAGGACCGGAAGGAAGCGCTGCGACAGTCCGGCGCCGATCACGATCGCGACCGTGACGGGCAGGAAGGCGAGACCGGCCTCGATGGGGGTGTAGCTCAGTACGTTCTGGACGAAGAGCACGATGAAGAAGAACATGCCGAACATGGCAGCGGCCAGGCTGAGCATGATCACGTACGTTCCCGAGCGGTTTCGATCCGCGAACATCTTCAGTGGCGTGATCGGTTCCTTGGCCCGGCTCTCGATGAGGACGAACGCCAGCAGCAACACGATCGCCGCGCCGAACGAACCCAGGGTGAGCCCGTCGCGCCAGCCGTCCTCGGACGCCCTGATGAAGCCGTAGACCAGCGAGGCCATACCGGCCGTGGAGGTCAGCGCGCCCACGAGGTCGAAACGGCCCGGATGGCGCTCGGACTCGCTGATGTAGAGCGGTGTGAGGAAGGCGATCAATATGCCGATGGGAACGTTCACGAACAGCACCCAGCGCCAGTCGAGCCACTCGGTGAGCATGCCGCCCGCGAGCAGGCCGATGGCGCCGCCACCCGCGGAGACGGCGGCGAAGACGCCGAACGCGCGGTTCCGCTCGGGCCCCTCGGGGAACGTCGTCGTGATCAGGGCCAGTGAGGTGGGCGACGCGATCGCGCCACCGACGCCCTGGAGAGCGCGCGCCGCGAGCAACTGCCAGGGTTCCTGCGCGAATCCGCCGAGCAGCGAGGCCGCGGTGAAGAGCAGGATGCCCGTCATGAACACACGGCGGCGGCCCAGGATGTCACCGGCACGGCCGCCGAGGAGCAGCAGACCGCCGAAGGTGAGGGTGTACGCACTCACGACCCATGTGAGGTCCGTCGTCGAGAACTTGAGCGCGTCCTGGATGTGTGGAAGCGCGATGTTCACAATCGTCGCATCCAGTACCACCATGAGTTGGCAGGCCGCGATGATGGTGAGCGCGACATTGGGATGACCTTCGCGGCGGGCCGCGCCAGGCTTTCGATCTTGACTCGACTGAGAACTCGACTGAGAGGTCGTCACTATGGATCCCCCACAAGTGCCTTAGTGAACGCAGGCGTTCACTTTGGCGCCATACGGTAGTGACAGCCCGGCAGGGAACGCAAGCGTTCACTGGGGGCCGTCATTGATCGCTCAACGGAGATGTGCAGATGGCTACTTCGCGTTGGAGGGCCGCTCCCGCCCGGGCGGCCTCCTCGCGCCGTCGAGGTCTCGTGCTGGAGCGCGCGATCCTCGATTCCGCGCTGGATCAGCTCAGTACGGTCGGTTGGAGCGGCCTGACGATGGAGGGTGTCGCCGCGGGCGCGCAGACGGGCAAGGCCGCGGTCTACCGCCGCTGGCCGTCCAAGCAGGACCTGGTCGTCGACGCCCTGCGGGCCGGGCTGCCGAAGCCCGAGGACGTCCCCGACTGCGGAAGCGTCCGGGAAGACCTGCTGCGCATGTGCCGACAGATGCGCTCGGCGATGACGTCACGCACCGGCTATGCCTTGATGGCCGTCATTCACGAATGCGATACGGCAACCGCCAAGCGCTTCCAAGAAGTGATCGTCGCGAGCGTCATCGAGCCCAGCGTGGAGCTCATCAGACAGGTCATGCGACGTGGAATAGAGCGCGGAGAGGTCCGTTCCGCCGCAACGGACGAGTTTGTCTGCGATGTCATTCCGGCAATGATGATGTATCGCTCCAAGGTGTGCGCAAGCGAATGGTCGGACGAGGAATTCATTCGGCTCATCGACCAGGTCGTGATGCCGATGCTGCGCCCTTGACGCAGGGGCCCGGCCCGACGGCCGGTTCCGTCGACCGGTCCCGTCGGCCGGCTCCGCCGGGTCGAGGCGGGGGTGCTTCCGGTGCGGCGTCTCGTCGCTTCCGGTGTGCCGTCGAGGCGTGCTGCGACCCGGGGTGTCGCGAGTGACCACCGGCGGCGTACGCTGTCTGGCGCCATGCCGTACGAAGCACCCACCCACACCGTCGAGCGCTCCCTGCGCGCCACCACCGGAGCGAAGATCGTCGCCGGTGTCGACGAGGTCGGGCGCGGCGCCTGGGCCGGGCCGGTCACCGTCTGCGCGGCGGTGACGGGACTGCGCCGCCCGCCCGCGGGGCTCACCGACTCCAAGCTGATCACCCCCAAGCGACGTCTCGAACTCGCCGGGGTGCTGGAGGGCTGGGTCACGGCGCACGCCCTCGGTCACGCCTCGCACGAGGAGATCGACGACCTGGGCATGACAGCCGCCCTGCGGCTGGCCGCCGTCCGTGCCCTGGAGGGCCTGCCGGTCCGTCCGGAGGCCGTGATCCTCGACGGCAAGCACAACTACCTCGGATCGCCGTGGCGGGTTCGTACGGTCATCAAGGGCGATCAGTCCTGCGTGGCCGTCGCCGCGGCATCGGTGATCGCCAAGGTTCGGCGCGACAAAATGATGGCCGAACTGGGCATCGACCATGCAGACTTCGGTTTTGCGGCCAACGCCGGTTATCCGTCGCCGGTACACAAGGCCGCACTGGCGGAACAGGGCCCCACGCCCTACCACCGGCTCACGTGGGCGTATCTTGATGCGCTGCCCCAGTGGCGGCATCTCAAGAAGGCCCGCAGCTGGGCGGAGGGAAACGTTCCGGAAATTGAGGGCCAGCTCGGCTTTGATTTTTGATGTTTTCCGCAGTTCCGGTCGCACTCAGGTGCCACCCGCCGACGCGTGTCGCGTCGGCGTTTGATAGACAACAACGCATGCCTCTCATTCCCGAGGAGCCTCAGATTCACGAGAGTGCCCAGGGTCCCCGCGCCACCCCGGCCAGCAGCCGTACCGCGCCGACCCCCCGCCCCGTACCCGGTCCGCGTCCCGCGGCGCCGCCGCGGCCCGGCCGTCCGGGTCCTGCCCGGCCGATACCGCCCGCTCAGCGAGCGACGCGTGAACCGGCCGCCAAGCCCGGGCCCACCGCCCTGGCCGTGCAGCCGGAGCCCTCGGCTCCGGCAGCTCCCGAAACCTCCACCACCGGCTCTTCCGCCACCGGACCTTCCACCGCGGTGCCGCAGATCCAGCTGATCCCGGCTGCTGTGGACGGCGCGCTGGACGCGGCCGAGGAAGCCGTCGACCTGCTGCTCGACTCGGGTCGTGTCCCCGGCGACGTCCTGGTGATCACCACCGGCGATCAGCATCCGTGGGCGGCGCACGAGCTGTCCTTCGGCGAGGACGCCTACTGGGCACAGCACGACGCCGGAGACGACGTCTTCTACGCCGACGCCGCCTCCCTGCCCCGTGCCGCCGCCCGTCCTGTGGTCGTGGTGGCCCTGAACGGCGGCAGAGAGGAGACGGCCGTCGCGGCCTTGCCGACCGCGCTCACGCGGGCCACGACCCTGCTGGTCGTCTGCGGCGACCCGCAGCGGATCAACGCGATGCTGGGCGCGGGCGTCTGACGCCCCCGCCCGGCGGGCACGCCGCGGCCTGAGCGCCGCGGCGCCCCGCGTCCGGTCGGGCCCGGCCGCGACCACCCATGCCTTCGTGCTGCCTTCGAACGGTACGCATGAGGCCGTAGCGATATATGTGGCCTTCGGAGCCAACTAGTCGGTGCGTGGTGCGTGGTGCGTGGTGCGTGGTGCGTGGTGCGTGGTGCGCGGTGCGCGGTGCGTGACGTGTGGATCCGCTTGCGTCCGAGTGGCGCCGCGAGGCTCTGGTCGGTCCGGGCTCGGCGTAGCCGCGTCAGGCCGCCGCTTCCGGCGCGGGACCGATCCACGGTGAGTACTCCGGTCCCCGGCGAGCGGGACCCGTCCTCAGCGAGCGGAGACGCGACGCAGCAACTCCGATGCCGAGGCGCCCGTACGCGACGGCGCAGGCGGCTCGGCGCCGACGAAGTCCTCCGGACGCGAACCGGCGCTGGGCCGACGGCCCCCGCGCCCCTCACCGAGCACCTGCCAACCCTCCCTGGTCAGCGTGATGTACGCACCGCACCGCAGCCCGTGCAGCGTGCACGCGTCCCGCAGCCCCCACATCCACGCGCCGTCCTCCCGCGTCCAACGACCGTCCCCCTCGCGGCAGTACAGCAGCACGGCCGTACGCACCGGGGTGCGGCGGCGCAGATCGTGCGGGACGACTCGACGCAACTGTGCGAGCAGGGCGTTGCGGAACACCCAACCGTCGGCCACGTGCGACCGCCTGGCGAAGGACGCGGATGCCCTGACCCGCTCCTCCTGGTCGAGGACGGCCACGACAGCCGTGGCCGGTGTGGGCCGATGCCGCGCGTGCAGCCCGCTCACGACTTCGCGGGGGCTCCGCAGCAGGGGGATCTCGGCGGCTGACCACTCGGCGGGCTCCAGCATGCGGGTCGGCGGGTGACCGGAATCGGGTATCGCGGAGACAGCCGATGGGCCCGACTTCGATGCAGCGGTGGACGGAGTCGATCCGAAGGTCACGGTCCTCCCTTCGGCTGCACCCCCGGCAGAGGGCGGCGTCGGACTGGGGCGCACCTCGGCACAGCCCTACCGGACCAGGGAACCGCGCGGGAGCACTCTCGATTCTTCCCGCCGTACTGGCTTGCGGCAACGAGCAATTGAAGCCGACGCCCCGTATGCGGCGATACGTCTTACATATCCCTGCCCAGGACATGCCGCGCCCAAGCCCGTTTCACCCCTGTACGGCCAGGACCAGCGGCAACACCCCCTTGGCGCCGGCCTGTCGCAGCATGCGCGCGCCCACGGCGAGTGTCCAGCCGGTCTCCGTCGCGTCGTCCACCAGGAGCACCGGGCCGTCCGCCTTCCGGAGAGCGGCGGCCAGGGCGGGCGGCACCGTCAGCGCACCGTCCAGCGCGCGCAGCCGCTGCGCGCTGTTGCTCCTGGGCACGTGAGCGACCTCGGCATCGGCGGTGTACTCCAGGGAGCCGAGCCGGGGGAGGCGGCCGATCTCCGCGATGCGTGCGCCGAGGGACTGGATCAGCTGCGGCTTGGAGCGCGAGGCCATGGTGACCACGCCGACCGGGCGAGGCCCCGCGTCCGCGCCGCCCGACGCCCAGCCGCCCGGCCCCTTGGCCCAGTCCGCCAGCACCTCCACGACGGCCTTCGTCACATCGTCGGGAACGGGGCCGTCGGGAGCCTGCGGCGCGAGCATGGGCCGGAGGCGGTTGCCCCAGCCGATGTCCGAGAGCCGGCCCAGGGCTCGGCCGGGCGAGGCCAGTTCACCGGGGGCGATGCGTCCCTTGAGCGTCATGCCCACGGCTGTCAGACCTGTCGGCCACATCTTCCGGGGCTCTACGTCGACGCCGGGTCGAGCGAGCTCACCACGTGCCGTCTCCAGCGCCGTGTCGGAGACGTTGTCGTCGAACCGCCCGCCCGCGCAGTTGTCGCAACGTCCGCACGGCGCGGCTTCCTCGTCGTCGAGCTGGCGCCGCAGGAACTCCATGCGGCAGCCCTTCGTGGCGGCATACTCCCGCATGGCCTGCTGCTCCGCCTGCCGCTGCTTGGCGACCCAGGCGTACCGCTCGGTGTCGTACATCCAAGGTGTGCCCGTCGAGATCCAACCGCCCTTGACGCGCCGTACCGCACCATCGACGTCGAGGACCTTGAGCATCGTCTCGAGCCGTGACCGGCGCAGCTCGACGAGCGGCTCCAGGGCGGGCAGCGACATGGGCCGCTCGGCCTGCGCCAGCACGTCCAGTGTGCGGCGCACCTGCTCTTCCGGCGGGAAGGCCAGCGAGGCGAAATAGTTCCAGATCGCCGTGTCCTCCTTGCCGGGCAGCAGCAGGACCTCGGCGTGGGCGACCCCGCGTCCCGCCCGGCCCACCTGCTGGTAGTAGGCGATCGGCGATGACGGCGAACCGAGGTGGACGACGAACCCCAGGTCGGGCTTGTCGAAGCCCATCCCGAGGGCGGACGTGGCGACGAGGGCCTTGACACGATTGGCCAGCAGGTCCTCCTCGGCCTGCTGGCGGTCCACGTTCTCCGTCTTTCCGGTGTACGAGGCGACCGTGTGCCCGCGGTGACTCAGATACGCCGTGACTTCCTCGGCGGCGGCCACCGTGAGGGTGTAGATGATCCCGGAGCCCGGCAGGTCGTCGAGGTGGTCCGCGAGCCAGGCCAGCCGGTGTGCCGCGTTCGGCAGCTCGAGCACGGCGAGGCTGAGGCTCTCGCGGTCGAGCGGGCCGCGCAGGACGAGGGCGTCCGATCCGCCGCCGGTGCCGAGTTGTTCGGCGACGTCCGCCGTCACGCGCGCATTGGCCGTCGCCGTCGTGGCGAGCACCGGCACACCGGGTGGCAGGTCGGCCAGCATCGTGCGCAACCTGCGGTAGTCGGGCCGGAAGTCGTGCCCCCAGTCCGAGATGCAGTGGGCCTCGTCCACGACGAGCAGTCCCGTCGCGGCGGCGAGCTCGGGCAGCACCTGGTCACGGAAGTCGGGGTTGTTGAGCCGCTCGGGGCTCACCAGCAGGACGTCCACCTCACCCGCGGCCACTTCCGCCTGGATCGTCTCCCACTCCTCCGTGTTGGACGAGTTGATCGTGCGGGCGCGGATGCCTGCCCGCGCCGCCGACTCCACCTGATTCCGCATGAGCGCGAGGAGGGGCGAGACGATCACGGTCGGCCCGCTGCCCCGCTCCCGCAGCAGCGCCGTCGCGACGAAGTACACGGCCGACTTGCCCCAGCCCGTCCGCTGCACGACCAGGGCCCGGCGCTTCTCCGCGACCAGCGCTTCGATGGCACGCCACTGGTCCTCGCGCAGACGAGGGCCGTCCGGCTGTGGCCCGGCCGGTTCGGAGGAGGGACCGCCGACGAGGCGGGCGAGGACGGCATTCGCCGCCGTGCGCAGGTCTTCGTTGCTCATGCCCCCATGCAACCCGATGGGTCAGACATCGTGCGACCGAGCCCGCCAGTCTGTGGACAACTCTTGGCGTGCTCCTGATCGGGGTTATCCACAGGCCCAACCGGAGGGATAGCTTCCGGTGCAGAGTCGGCGCATGACGAAGCACAGCGAAGCAGCCGACCCGTCCGCCCCCGTCGTGACCCTGCGCACCCCCGCCGAGCTGGCCGACGCCTTGCCGTACCTGCTCGGATTCCAGCCCGAGGACAGTGTCGTCCTCATCGCCCTGCACGGCCCGCGCGGCCGATTCGGCGGTCGGGTGCGCCTTGGCATTCCGGAACGCACGGAGGACTGGCCGTCCGTCGCGGAGCAGCTGGCCCAGTGCCTGGTGAGCGGCTGCGAGCGGCGCGAAGCACGGCCGGACGGCGTCGTGGCCTTCCTCTGTCGGGAGCCGGGAGGGTCCGCGGGGGACATCTCCGGGCCGACCGGAGACACCTTCGGGGCGATCGGAGACACCTTCGGGCCGGCCGGGGGCGTCCTCGGATCGACGGCCAGGGGCGCCTCCGAGTCCCTTAGGGGTTCTTTCGGGCCGACCGTAGGCGGCCCGTGGCCGGTCGGAGGCGGCTCGTCAGCAGGAGACGGGTTGTCAGCAGGGGACGGCTCGTGGTCGGCCGGGCGGCGGGTCATGGAACACCTCCGCCCCCTGGCCCAGAGCCTGCGCACCGCCTGCGGCAGCCTCGACGTCCCGGTCCTGGAGGTGGTGTGCGTCTCCGACGGCCGCTTCTGGACCTACTGCTGCCCCGATCAGCGGTGCTGCCCCGCGGAGGGCGCACCGCTGCTCCCCAAGGGCACGTCGGTCCTCGCGGCGGCCTCGGCGTACGCAGGGCACCAGATGGGCCCGGACCAGGGCGTGCTGCGTGCCCGGCTCGCACCGTGGCGGTCGGAGGCGGCCGCGGCGGCGCAGGAAAGTGCCCTGCATGCCGCCGCCGTCGCCCTGGTGCCGCGCATCCTGGACGACGGCGGTCACGACGAGATCGCCGACGAGACCCTCGGCCTCGCCCGCCGTCTGATGGACCGCCTCGCTCAGGCCCACCCGAAGCGCGACATCCTGGAGGCAGACCTTCAGGACGACCAGTTGCTGGCGCACGACGAAGCTGCCGCACTGATCCTCGGTCTCCAGGACCGCACCACGCGGGACCGGGCGGCCGAGTGGATGGAAGGCCCGGTGGCGGCGCCGGCCCTCCGGCTCTGGCGGGCACTCGCCCGCCGCTGCGTCGGTCCCTTCCACGAGCACGCGGCCGCGCCCCTGACGCTGGCAGGCTGGGTGGCCTGGTCGCTCGGTGACGTGGTCGAGGGCCAGGAAGCACTGAACATGGCGTTGCGTGCCGACCCGCACTACACCTTCGCTCTGCTGCTGCACCCGACGTGTGGCGCGGACGGTGACCCGGAACCGATCCGCCGCATCCTGCGCGGTGAGCGCACGCAGCGGGAGTCCGCCCCGGCCGACGACCTCATGCGCGCGCCCACCGTGCCGGACGGCGTCGGAGTGCCGGTCGGCATCGACGGGTCGGCAGATGCGGATGCGCTCTCCGACGCGCAGGGCGCTCACGCTCCGTCGGCTCATGCCAGGTCGGCCCATGTCCAGTCGGCTCACACGCGGACGACGAACGGCTCCTCCGCGCGCAGCGACCTCCCCGAAACCGCGGAAGACACCGGTCGCGTGGCCTCATCCGTGCCCGGAAGCGGGGTGTCTGCCACGCCGGTGTCCGCGGTCTCTCCCGCCTCACCCACCCACTCCACCACCGGCTCCGGCCTTGGCTTCACCACCGGATCCGGCGCCGTGGCCGAGGCTGAACCCGCGGCGGACGAGAGCCTGAGTTCCGCACCCCGTGAGCGCCGCCGGGGGTCACGCCCTGCCGCACGCGCGTCGCGTCCGGCGGGCGGGGCCGGAGCGGGGCCGCGGAACCGGCGACCCGCGGTCCGGCGAGACACGAGGCGCGGCCGGTGAATTGCGACACGCGACCCCTGAACGGCGCACCGCGAACCGCGAGGGGTGGCCAATGCATCGTGAGGGCTGGTCAATGAACCGTGAGGGGCGGTCGATGAACCGTGAGGGGCGGTCGATGAGCCGTGAGATGGGGTTGATGAACCGTGGGGTGCGGTCGGCACCCCAGGGAGCGCCACCGGTCAGCCAGGAAGTGCGACCGGGGGACACGGACCCCGGGCGCCGTACGGGGAGGTCCGTGCTGGGACGGGCGGCTGCGGTCATCGAGAGGGCACACGGCCGTACGGGCGGCTTCCTGAGGCGTATGCGTGACTTGCTGCGGTCCAGGCCCGTTCACCTGAGTGGCGGTACCCATGTCCGGGTCGCGCCGCCGCACCGCGACCGAGTCTCCGTAGCGCAGACAACGCAGAAGAGGCTGCTCCATGCACGTTCCCGCCCTGCCCTCCGCCTTCGTCCGCTCCGACATCTCCGTCAGTCCCAAGAGACCGGACGTCAAGCACAACAATCCCGACGCCGAGCCCAACAATCCCGACGCCGAGTCCAACAATCCCGACGTCAAGCCCAAGAAGCCCGACGACAAGCCCAAGAAGCCCGACATCGGACAGCCCGACAGCAATCGGCCATCCGCGACGGGTTATCGGCGTCCGCCCGCAGGACGGTCCCCGGCATCCGCTCCACATCGCCCCGGAGGGCTGCCGCCCGTGCACGCGTCGCTGGTCTGCGTTGCGCTACCGGCGCTGGCTGTCTCCACGGACCAGGGCCAGCTGAACGGCCGCGGGCTCGAAGGCTTCTACCGTTCGGGCCGGCGCATGCTGTCGCGCTGCCAGGTACGCGTGGCGGGACGGGAGCCGGTCGCGGTGCAGGCCCGGATGCTGTCGGCCGACAGCGCCCGCTTCGTGGCGACCGTCCTTCCGTCGACGGACGGCGGCCCCGACCCGGACGTCGTCGTGGAGCGGACCCGGCACGCCGACGGAACGGAGAGGATCACGCTGCGCAGCGCGGCCAGTCGCCCCCTGAGGCTCCCCGTCGAGGTGTCGCTCGGGACGGACCTGGCGGAACTGGGAGCGGTCGCAGCGGGCCGAGCGGGACCGGAACTCCCCGCCAGCGTCCACGACTCGGGCATGCGGTGGTCCTCGGGGACGGGGCACTGTGTGGTGACCGCCGTCCCGGCACCCACGGACGCGCTCGCCTCCGCAGGGCTGCTGCGCTGGGAAGTGCAGTTGCCGCCGGGGGGCAGCCAGAGCGTGGAACTGCGCATCCGCCCTCAGGGCGGTGGGCCGGTGCGGCCGGTGGGACACGGCGCGAGCAGCCCATTGGCCTCCGCCCGGGCCGTGGGCGACGAGCCGACGGTAACGCGCCTCCTGGACACCTCCGTGGCGGACCTGCGGGCGCTGCTCCTGCGGGATCCCGCACACCCCGCGGAGGTGTACGTGGCAGCCGGGGCGCCCTGGCGGTGCGGCCTCGCGCCGGCGGAGGCACTGACGGCAGCGCGGATGACGCTGCCCCTCGGCACCAGGCTCGCCGTCGGCACGCTGCGTGCCCTGGCCCGCGGCCAGCTCAAGAACGCGGGATCGCGGTCGGGCATGATCCCGGGGCCGATGAGGAACGCCGGACCGCTGTTGCCTCCGGGGTGCACGGGAGTCGAAGCCACCCTGCTGTTCCCGGCGCTGCTGGCAGAGGCCCGGCGTTGGGGGACATCGGAAGCGGACGTGGCGGACCTGCTGCCCCCCGCGGAGCGATGTCTGCACTGGCTCCTCGAAGCGGTCGGCGACAGCCCCTTCCTCCCGGACCCCCACCCCCGTGGACCCGTTCGCTGCGAGACCCAGGCCCACGCACACCGCGCGGCGCTACTGGGCGCCGATCTGCTCGACGCGTACGGGCGCCCGGGAGGTGCAGGGCTGAGGCAGTGGGCGGAGCGGCTGCGGGGCCGGTTCCGGGAGGAGTTATGGGTCGCGGACCGGACAGGCGGCAGACCGGTGGCGGCACGTCTGGCCGACGGCCGCACGCTCTCCTTCCTGACCGGGAGCGCGGCCCACCTCCTGGACACCGGACTGCTCGGAGCCGGTGTGCTCGCCCCGGGGTTGCTCGACAAGGTGCAGACGGAACAGGTCGCGAGGCTCCTCGGCGGCCCCGTCATGGACTCGGGCTGGGGGCTTCGCGGCCTGGGCGCCAAGGAGGCCGCGTACAACCCGTTCGGGCACCGCAGTGGGGCGGTGCGCGTGCACGAGACGGCGGTCGCTGTCGCCGGGCTGGCGGCCGCGGGGTACGAGAAGGAGGCGGGCGCGCTCCTGCGGGGCGTGCTCGCCGCAGCGGAGACCTTCGGCCATCGGCTCCCCGAGATGTACGCGGGCGAGCAGCGCGCGGAGGGCGGCGCGCCCCTTCCGCACCCGGCGGCCTGCCGCCCGGCCGCCGTGGGAGCGGCAGCCGGGGTGCAGCTCCTGACCCTCCTCGCAGGCATCCGCCCGGACGCGCCGGCGGGCACGGTGACGCTGAACCCCGTCCGCAGCGCGCCCCTGGGCGAGCTCGGGTTGACGGCGCTGCGGGTGGCGGGAGAGCCGTTCTCGGTGCGCGTGAGCAGGCTCGGCCTCGCCATGGTGGAGGAGGCGGCCGACGGCTTGCAGTTGAGCGGGTGAGGAGCCGGGCGACGGTGTGGAGCACAGGGTGGGCAGGATGGACGGAACCCGGGGAAAGGGGCTGGAAGCAGATGACGCAGGAGGTGTTTATCGTCAGGCAGACGACTATGATCGCGGCATGTCGCCCTACGACCCGTCGGCCTTCCCGCCCTTCGCTGTCACCGTCGATCTGGTCGTGCTGACCGTGCGCCGCCACGCCCTGTGCGCGCTGGCCGTGCGGCGCGGGGAGTCGCCCTTCCAGGGGCGTTGGGCACTGCCGGGCGGGTTCGTGCGGGCCGACGAGGACCTGTCCGCGGCGGCGGCGCGCGAGCTGGTGGAGGAGACCGGGCTGTGCGCCCACGACCCGGAGAGCCCCGTACAGGTCAATGGGGCGCACCTGGAGCAGCTGGCTACGTACGGCGCCCCCAAGCGGGACCCGCGGATGCGGGTGGTCAGCGTCGCCCACCTCGCCCTCGCGCCCGATCTGCCGGCGCCCCGTGCGGGCGGGGACGCCAACAGCGCGCGCTGGGCACCGGTCGAGGACCTGCTCACCCAGGGGGGCTACGGCCGTGAGGGGGAGCAGGTGGCGCCGCTCGCGTTCGACCACGCGCAGATCCTGGCGGACGGCGTCGAGCGCGCTCGTTCGAAGATCGAGTACTCGTCCTTGGCCACGGCGTTCTGCCCGCCCGAGTTCACCGTGGGCGAGTTGCGGCGGGTGTACGAGGCGGTGTGGGGCGTCGCGCTCGACCCGCGGAACTTCCACCGCAAGGTGACAGGCACGCCGGGTTTCCTGGTCCCCACCGGAGGGACGACGACGCGCCAGGGCGGTCGCCCGGCTCAGCTCTTCCGGGCGGGTGGCGCCACGCTGCTCAACCCGCCCATGCTGCGACCGGACGTCTGACAGCACACCAACGGGCGGGGGCGTCCGCGCAGGACAGGGCTGCGGGCGGGTTCCTGGCGAACGGCCCGAGCGTCGTGCGTGCCGAGGCAGGGCGACGAAGGCGCGGCTCCGAGCCTCGCGGACGCCTTGCTCGGTCGCTTCGAGCACCGCAGCTGACACCCGCGGGCTCACGCCCTCAGCGAAAAGCCTGAAATGTCGCGTTATCTTGCTTTGGTACCCACGGGGTTCGTCCGTCCCCGATCCGGCGGACCCGCCCCGGCCGCCGAGCGGTCACACATCCGGCGAGAGAAGCGATGATCCAGGCCACCGGACTGACCAGCAATCCACGCCAGGAACTCCCGCCTGCCGTCGACGACGTCTCCTTCGAGGCGCACACGGGCCGTGTCACCGCGCTGCTCGGCGCCCCGGACGCAGGCAAGACAACCGTGCTCCGGCTGGCACTCGAACTCCAACAAGGCCGTGGGATCACCTACTTCAGGGGCCGCCCCCTGCACCGCATCGCTCACCCCGCCAAGGAGGTGGGTGTGCTGCTGGGTGAGGTCCCCGGCCATCCGGCCCGCACGGTGCGAGGACATCTGCGCATGCTCTGCGCCGCGGTGGGCGTGCCCGTTCCGCGCGCCGACGACGTGCTGGAGGCCGTCGGACTCGTCAGCCTCCGGGAGGAACGGCTCGGGAGCCTCTCGCGCGGCATGGACCGCAGGCTCGGACTCGCCTGCGCCCTGCTGGCCGATCCGCACGCGCTCGTCCTGGACGGTCCCACCGACGGGCTTTCGGCAAAGGAGAGCGGTTGGTTGCACGCGATCCTGCGGGCGCACGCGACACGGGGTGGCACGGTCCTGTACTCCACCAGCGACCCGAAGGAAGCCGCCCGGACCGCAGACCAGGTCGTCACGCTCGACGCCGGACGCGTCGTCGCGGACCAGGACGCCGCGGAGTTCGCCCGTACCCGCCTGCGCCCCCGCGTCGTCGTGCGCACCCCGCACGCGGCGCGCCTCGGTGTGCTCCTGGCCAAGGAGGCACGCGCCCGCCGTCGGCCCGTCGAGGTGGTGGAGGAGGACGGCAACAGACTCTCGGTGTACGGCAGCACCTGCGCAGAAGTGGGCGAAGCGGCGTACCGGCACGGCATCCTCGTCCACCGACTCGCCGACGAGGTCGGAGTCGCGGGGCCGCCGACAGCTTCCGCGTCGACGTCGGGGGAGCGGACCCGGGCCGAGCCCGCACCCGAGCCCACTCCCATGCCCCCGGCCTCCGCGCCGTACGCCCCCGATGCGCTTTGCGAGCGCCGCACGCCGGAGTGCCCGCCGGGCGCACCAGGGCCCGGTCGAGTAACCGAGCCGGACCCAGCGGCCGAACCCGCGCGGCCGAACACTCCTGCACACCCTGTCGAGCCTGCGCATCCCGACGAGCCCGCGCATCCCGATGGGCCCGTGCTTCTCGACGGGCCCGCGCATCTCGTCGAGCCCGCACACCTCGTCGAACCCGCGCATCCCGACGAGCCCGCGCGCCTCGACCGAGCCGAACGCCCGGTCGACCCCGCCCGTACGGGCGACCCCGCCCGTACGGCCAAAGCTCCGTACCGACTCACGCCGCTGTTTCCTCCCGCAGACGGTGCGCCCTCCGCGGCCCTCGGCGTCAGGCCCGCGTCCGCGTCCGCGTCCACGCCTCGGCCCGGTCAAGCACAACCTTCCTCCCCTCTGCCGCCTCCCATCGCGGTCCGTACCGCCTGTAGCCCGCTGCGGCCCGTGCGGTACGAACTGCGCCGGGTCACCGGGGTCGGCACCGGATATCTGACGGTGGCGGTGGTTCTGGCGGTATCCGCGGTCATGAGCGTCCTTCTCGCCCGCAGCAGCCACACACCGCAGCCCTACCTGCTCGCCGCATGGCCGGTCGAACTTCCCTTGCCTCCGGCGGCCCTTGGCGCCGGACTTCTCGGCGCGCTCGCCTTCGGCGAGGAGTTCCGCCACCCCGCCCTCGCCACGGACCGGGGCACCGTCCCACGCCGCCTTGGCCTGCTCGTCGCGAAGCTCGTGGTGGCCGCCGCCACAGCCCTGCTCCTGGCCGTCCTCACCGTCGGCTGCGACGCCGCGCTGCTGCATCTCGTATACGGACCGGAGCTCACCGAAGTTCCCGCCGACTGGCTCTCGTCGAGCGCGAGTTGGGCGGCCCTCACGGTGGGCTGCGCATGGGCGGGGGTGCTGGCGGCAGGCGTGTTCCGGTCCACGAGCGCCGGGCTCGCTGCGGTTCTCGCGGTGCCGATCGTCGTCGTACCGCTCGCGCAGAAGGCGCTGGAGGGGCCGTCTGTGCGATCCGCGGCCGGTCTGCCTGGCCGGTTGCGGGACCTGGCGCTGGTGCAGTGGCCCTTCGGGATCGAACGCTACGTCGCCGGGGTGCTCCGCATGCTCGCCCAACCGGTCGGCAGCGCGCTGACGTTGTCGGTCACCGCTCTGCTCTGCGCCTTCCTGCTCACCGCGGCGCGAAGCAAGGTGCGCTGACAGGTGCACTGACAGGTGCGATGACAGGCGCGATGACGGGAATCTTCCGCCGTCCGTACCCGCGTTGTGCGCAAGTCTCCGGTGAGCGGCGGCTTCTTTCCGATAAGGCGTCAATTGCAGCGAGGTAAGCGATCACCCTTTCGTGTGCTTTTCACCAAAGACCTCAAGGGACTTGGGAGCCGCGCCGACAACTGAATCCGTGAGTACCCTTGCGCACACCATGATGACCACCGCCCGTTCCGCAGAGTCCGGCCTCGCCGGTCCGACGGGCGACCTCGACCGCTACCCCTACGCGGAGGCGCCCGGCGCCGACCGCGTGGTCGCGCCCGCCTGGGAAGGCATGGAGCAGGACCTCGGCCGCGTGGGCCGACGAGCCGCCGGCAACCGCGGCCGTGGGCTGCACGGACAACTGGTCCAGCAGCTCGGACAGATGATCGTCTCCGGCGACCTGGGGGCAGACCGTCCCCTGGTGCCGGAGGAGATCGGCCAGCGGTTCGAGGTCTCCCGCACCGTCGTCCGCGAATCGCTGCGCGTACTGGAGGCCAAAGGCCTCGTCAGCGCCCGGCCCAACGTCGGCACCCGCGTACGGCCGGTCAGCGACTGGAACCTGCTCGACCCGGACATCATCGAGTGGCGGGCGTTCGGCCCGCAGCGCGACGACCAGCGGCGCGAACTCAGCGAGCTGCGGTGGACCATCGAGCCACTGGCCGCCCGCCTCGCCGCCGGACACGGTCGCGAGGAGGTGCAGCAGCGGCTCGCGGACATGGTCGAGATCATGGGCCACGCGCTCGCCCAGGGCGACTCGATCACGTTCTCCCGCGCGGACGCCGAGTTCCACTCGCTGCTCATCCAGGTCGCGGGCAACCGCATGCTGGAACACCTGTCCGGCATCGTCTCGGCCGCGCTCCAGGTCTCCGGAGGGCCCGTCACGGGCTGTGACCGTCCGAACGAGGCCTCTCTCGTGCACCACTCCCGGATCGTCGACGCCCTCGCCGCGGGCGACGGACCGGGCGCCGAGGCCGCCATGCGCCAGCTGCTCACGGTTCACCCGGAAGGGGAGCGCGTGGTGCCCGCTCCCCGCGAGCACTGACCGCCTCCCGCGTCAGCGCAGCACGCCGTGCACACCGCGCAGCATCGTTTCGCTGCTCCGTCACCCGTTGACGTCGTCCGCGCCGCCGGACCCTCGCTCCGCAAGGAGCCAGGGGGCCCCGGAGGCGCGGACGCGGGGGAGTGAAGGAGCGGACGCACGGAGTCCGGCGTCGTAGTGCCCGGACCCCGGCACTCCGGTGACGACCCCTCGTACGTACGCGTATGCGGCAGTACGTCACACGATGTCGACGTACACATCCGAGCGGCTGATGAGAGAATTCTCGCCACTTCTGACCTTGTCTAGCCGCTTTTGACTGCATACGAGGTGTGACTCGGACCACGTAGATTGGGCGTAACGCTCTTACTGACAGCGCGATGACCTAAGAGGTGATAGCCGAGGAGGGAATGCAGCCGTCGTTCGCGGCGCTGTGCGAGCTCCACGGGTCCCGCCCGCGCCGTCGGCCCAATCCCTAGCCGTCGGTCGTCGGCTCCGGTCCGCAGTGGACGGGGCCGGAAGCCGTTTTCCAACGTTCCGAGAGGTTGTTCGTGTCGGCCAGCACATCCCGTACGCTCCCGCCGGAGATCGCCGAATCCGTCTCTGTCATGGCGCTCATCGAGCGGGGAAAGGCTGATGGGCAGATCGCCGGCGACGACGTTCGTCGTGCCTTCGAAGCTGACCAGATCCCGGCCACTCAGTGGAAGAACGTTCTGCGCAGCCTCAACCAGATCCTCGAGGAAGAGGGTGTGACGCTGATGGTCAGTGCCGCGGAGCCGAAGCGCCCCCGCAAGAGCGTCGCAGCGAAGAGTCCTGCCAAGCGCACCGCGACCAAGACGGTCGCCGCCAAGACCACCACGACGAGGCCGGCCGCTGCCGCCGCGCCCGAGAGGTCGGTCGCCGCCGAAGCCGCCACCGAGGACGGCACGGCCGTGAAGAAGGCCGCCGCCAAGAAGGCGACGGCCAAGAAGGCCACCGCCGCGAAGAAGACCGTCGCCAAGAAGACGACGGCCAAGAAGACCGCCTCCAAGAAGGAAGCCGGTGAGCTCCTGGATGAGGAGGTCACCGAGGAGACGCCCGCAGCAGGCAAGCCCGGCGAGGGCGAGCCCGCGGAGGAGGGCGCACAGGGTTTCGTGCTCTCCGACGACGACGAGGACGACGCGCCCGCGCAGCAGGTCGCAGCGGCCGGCGCCACCGCGGACCCCGTCAAGGACTACCTGAAGCAGATCGGCAAGGTCCCCCTGCTCAACGCCGAGCAGGAAGTCGAACTGGCCAAGCGCATCGAGGCGGGCCTGTTCGCCGAGGACAAGCTGGCCAACGCCGACAAGCTCGCGCCGAAGCTCAAGCGCGAGCTGGAGATCATCGCCGAGGACGGGCGCCGCGCCAAGAACCACCTGCTGGAGGCCAACCTCCGCCTCGTGGTCTCCCTGGCCAAGCGCTACACCGGCCGCGGCATGCTCTTCCTGGACCTCATCCAGGAGGGCAACCTCGGTCTGATCCGCGCGGTCGAGAAGTTCGACTACACCAAGGGCTACAAGTTCTCCACGTACGCCACCTGGTGGATCCGTCAGGCGATCACCCGCGCCATGGCCGACCAGGCCCGCACCATCCGCATCCCGGTGCACATGGTCGAGGTCATCAACAAGCTCGCGCGCGTGCAGCGCCAGATGCTCCAGGACCTGGGCCGCGAGCCCACCCCGGAGGAGCTGGCCAAGGAACTCGACATGACCCCGGAGAAGGTCATCGAGGTCCAGAAGTACGGCCGTGAGCCCATCTCCCTGCACACGCCGCTGGGCGAGGACGGCGACAGCGAGTTCGGTGACCTCATCGAGGACTCCGAAGCCGTCGTACCGGCCGACGCGGTCAGCTTCACGCTCCTCCAGGAGCAGCTGCACTCCGTGCTCGACACCCTGTCCGAGCGCGAGGCGGGCGTCGTCTCGATGCGGTTCGGTCTCACCGACGGTCAGCCGAAGACCCTCGACGAGATCGGCAAGGTCTACGGAGTGACGCGTGAGCGCATCCGGCAGATCGAGTCGAAGACGATGTCGAAGCTGCGGCACCCGTCGCGCTCGCAGGTCCTGCGCGACTACCTGGACTGATCCGAACCGGCTTCCGGGCAAGCCCGGAGCCACATGCCGCGGAAAGGCCCGCAGGCTCCCGTACAGGAGCGTGCGGGCCTTTCGTGCGTGCGGTCACGCCCCGGACGCGGAGTCCCGTCGTCCCGCGCTCCTGCCCGCGTGGCGCACGTGCGGGGTGTGGAGTGGTGACTGACTCTGGGTGTGCGATTGCAACCCAGAGTGAGGAGATCGCATGCGTCGTCCCATCGTCCGAACGCTGGCGCAAGCGGCGGTCCTGGGGGCTGCGGCAGCCGTGCTGCCCCTGGCCTCCCAGTCCCCCGCGACGGCCGACAGCGTCGTCGTCGGAGGCAAGCCGGTACGAGTGGCCGACAGTCCATGGGTGGTGGCCCTCGCCAGCCGTGACCGGTTCGGGGGTACCCGGTCGGGTCAGTTCTGCGGCGGTGTCGTCGTCGGGCGCTCGACGGTCCTCACGGCCGCGCACTGCATGGGCAAGGAAGTTCTGGGCGTACCGCTGCGCCGGGTGTCGGACCTGAAGGTCGTCGCGGGCCGCGAGGACCTGGCCACGAACGCGGGCAGCGAGATCGCGGTCAGCGCGGTGAAGATCAATCCGCGGTACGACGCCTCCACCAACGCCGGCGACTTCGCGACGCTGACTCTGGCGCAGCCGCTCCCGGAGAGCTACGTGATCCAGGCGGCGGGAGCCGGTGACGAGGCCTACAAGCCGGGCACGAGCGCGACCGTCTACGGGTGGGGTGACACCACGGGGCGCGGCAACTACGCGCGGTTGCTGCACGCCGCGGACGTGACGGTGCTCGCGGACAAGGAGTGCCAGGAGGCGTACCCGGGCAGTGCGGACGGGACGTACACGCCCGAGTCCATGCTCTGCGCGGGCGAGCTCCAGGGCGGCCGTGACGCCTGTCAGGGGGACAGTGGCGGGCCGCTGGTGGCCCGCGGCAAGCTCATTGGCCTGGTGTCGTGGGGAGAGGGCTGCGGCCGCGCGGGGAGCCCCGGGGTGTACACACGGGCCTCTGAGGCCGTACAGGTGTCCAAACGGCACGGCTGACGGCCCTGCGACGCGCGGAGCACGGCTGACGGTCCGGCACCGAGGAACACGGCTGGCGGCTCGGCGGCACCGACAAACACGACTGGCGGCCAAGCGGCACCGAAGAACAAGAGCGGGCGGCTGTCCCTGGATTAGCAGGGGCAGCCGCCCGCTCGCAGGCTCGGTGGCCCGCCGCTCGCTCGTCGTGGTTGCGAGGCGTCAGCGTTCCTCTTCGGAGGAGCTGGCCGGTGCTGCGGTCAGGCGCTCCGTCTCATCCTGTATCTCAGCGGCGATCTTCTTGAGTTCCGGCTCGAACTTGCGACCGTGGTGGGCGCAGAAGAGCAGTTCACCGCCGCTGACCAGGACGACGCGCAGGTACGCCTGGGCGCCGCAGCGGTCGCAGCGGTCAGCGGCCGTCAGGGGGCTCGCGGGGGTCAGAACAGTAGTCACGTCGCCTCTTCTCTAGCTCGACGAGCTGTCGTACCAGGGTCAACATCCAACCAGGCCGAAAACGTTCCCGCTCGCGGCTTTTCCTCGAATTTTTCTTCCGAGGCGGCTGTCTGCTGCCGGTTGGCGGCGAATGTGCCGTATTGCGTGTCTTACGTGTCGTACGGTTTCGCGCTGTCTGTCAGGTCAGGTCCTCGCCGGCTGGCTTGCCGGTTGTTCATGAGGACGTGCCCGGAGCCTAAATGGTTCATGCCTGGAAGGGAACGTGATGTGTGCTTCACTCCATCGAGGGATCGAACACCCGTACGCTTCTCGTTTACGCTGGGCCGAGCCGAGGGTGGCGTGCCAACGGCTCTACCAGGCCTCGGTACCCTCTGACGGGCACCAGAAGCCGGGCCCTTACCCCAAAGGGCCTCCCTTGAAATTCAGCGAGGAGCGAACCGCGTGACCGCCGAGACGTCCGTGCCGTCCACAGCGTTGCTGACCGGAGCAGACCGGGACGGGTCCAACTACACCGCGCGGCACCTGCTCGTCCTGGAGGGGCTCGAAGCCGTCCGCAAGCGTCCGGGCATGTACATCGGGTCCACGGACAGCCGTGGCCTGATGCACTGCCTGTGGGAGATCATCGACAACTCCGTCGACGAGGCCCTCGGCGGGTACTGCGACCACATCGAGGTCATCCTCCACGACGACGCCTCCGTGGAGGTCCGGGACAACGGTCGCGGCATCCCGGTCGACGTGGAGCCGAAGACCGGACTCTCCGGAGTCGAGGTCGTCATGACGAAGCTGCACGCGGGCGGAAAGTTCGGCGGAGGCTCGTACGCGGCCTCCGGCGGTCTGCACGGCGTGGGCGCGTCGGTGGTGAACGCCCTGTCGGCCCGGCTCGACGTCGAGGTGGACCGTGCCGGACACACGCACGCCATCAGCTTCCGCCGCGGTGTCCCCGGTGCGTTCTCCAAGGTCGGTCCGGAGGCCCCCTTCGATCCGAAGGCACGGCTGAGCAAGGTCAAGAAGATCCCCAAGGCTCGTACCGGCACGCGCGTGCGGTACTGGGCGGATCGCCAGATCTTCCTGAAGGACGCCAAGCTCAGCCTGGAGAACCTGCACCAGCGTGCGCGGCAGACGGCCTTCCTGGTGCCGGGCCTGACCATCGTCGTACGCGACGAGTACGGCCTCGGCGAGGGCGGCACCAAGGGTGAGGAGTCCTTCCGCTTCGACGGCGGCATCAGCGAATTCTGTGAGTACCTCGCGCAGGACAAGGCCGTCTGCGACGTGCTGCGCTTCTCGGGGCAGGGCACGTTCAAGGAGACGGTGCCGGTCCTGGACGAGCACGGGCAGATGACGCCCACCGAGGTCACCCGCGAGCTCGGCGTGGACGTCGCGCTGCGCTGGGGCACCGGTTACGACACGACGATCAGGTCGTTCGTGAACATCATCGCCACGCCCAAGGGCGGCACGCACGTGACCGGGTTCGAGCGGTCGCTGACCAAGACGGTGAACGAGGTGCTGCGGACGCAGAAGCTGCTGCGGGTCGCCGAGGACGACGTCGTCAAGGACGACGCGCTCGAGGGACTGACCGCGGTGGTGACGGTGCGCTTGGCCGAGCCCCAGTTCGAGGGGCAGACGAAGGAGGTTCTTGGCACGTCCGCGGCCAACCGGATCGTGGCCACTGTCGTCGCCAGGGAGATCAAGGCGTATCTGTCCTCCACCAAGCGTGACGCCAAGGCGCAGGCCCGCGCGGTGATGGAGAAGATCGTCGCCGCCGCTCGTACGCGCATCGCCGCCCGTCAGCACAAGGAGGCCCAGCGCCGTAAGACCGCCCTGGAGTCGTCGTCGCTGCCGGCGAAGCTGGCCGACTGCCGCAGTGACGACGTCGACCGCAGCGAGCTGTTCATCGTCGAGGGCGACTCGGCGCTGGGTACCGCGAAATTGGCCCGCAACTCCGAGTTCCAGGCACTGCTGCCGATCCGCGGCAAGATCTTGAACGTGCAGAAAGCCTCGGTCTCGGACATGCTCAAGAACGTCGAGTGCGGGGCGATCATCCAGGTCATAGGAGCGGGGTCGGGACGGACCTTCGACATCGACGCGGCCCGCTACGGCAAGATCATCCTGCTGGTCGACGCCGACGTCGACGGAGCGCACATCCGCATCCTGCTGCTGACGCTGTTCCAGCGGTACATGCGGCCCATGGTCGAGGCGGGCCGCGTCTTCGCCGCGGTCCCGCCGCTGCACCGCATCGAGCTGGTCCAGCCCAAGAAGGGGCAGGACAAGTACGTCTACACCTACTCCGACCGCGAGCTGCGCGACACGCTCCTGGAGTTCGAGCGCAAGGGCGTGTGGTACAAGGACGCGATCCAGCGGTACAAGGGCCTCGGTGAGATGGACGCGGACCAGCTGGCGGAGACCACGATGGACCCGCGCTTCCGCACCCTGCGCCGGATCAACATCTCCGACCTCGAATCCGCGGAAGGCGTCTTCGACCTGCTGATGGGCAACGAGGTCGCCCCGCGCAAGGAATTCATCACGAGCTCCGCCGCCACGCTGGACCGCTCCCGCATCGACGCGTGACGGTACTGCCTGCTCGCCCGCCCGCCTGCCGGTGCGCCTGAGCGCCGGTGCGCGTGGCGCAGGCCGTGCTCTGACGGAAGCCGCAGCGCATGACGGGAACCAGGCGCTGGTGGCTAGTGCCCGCCGCGCTTGCCTGTCTGCGCGGCGGCCATCGTGATGCATCTCCGCACTGCGCCGACGAGGCCACGTACGCGGAGACGGAGGTGCGGTCACTGACCGGGGTGGGCGCCGCGTAGCCGGACGGAGGATGGTGAGCGTGCAGCCGTCAGGGGGACGGGTGCCGCCTGATCGGGCATCGGGCAGGAAGCGGGCGTGGCGGTCAGTGCACGGACGACCATACGTAGCGGTGCTCGGGGCGGCCGGTGTCGCCGTACTTCAGGCTCAGCCGCACCCTCCCCGTGCGTTCCAGGAGCTTCAGATAGCGCTGAGCGGTCTGCCGGCTCAACCCCGTGCCCTCCGCGAGCTCCTGGGCGGACACAGGGCCCTCGGCGGCCATCAACGCCCTGCGCACCAGCTCCGCGGTCGTGGGGGAGTGCCCCTTCGGCAGATCGGGCGCGGGTGTGGCGGAGAGCGCACCGAAGATCCGGTCGACCTCGGCCTGTTCCGCCTCACCGCCCCCGTCGAGCGTGCGGCGCAGCGTCGCGTACGCGTCGAGCTTGGCGCGGAGTCCCGCGTACGAGAACGGCTTGACCAGGTATTGCAGGGCGCCGTGCCGCATCGCGGCCTGCACGGTGGCCACGTCGCGTGCCGCCGTCACCATGATCACGTCGGTCTGGTGGCCGCGCTCGCGCAGTGACCGGACCATGGCGAGACCGGTGTCGTCCGGCAGATAGTGGTCGAGGAGCACCAGGTCGACCGGTCGTTCCTCGACGAGTCGCAGGCCCTGCGCGGCACTGTGCGCACGACCGGCGACCCGGAAGCCGGGCACCTTCTCCACGTACGCCGCGTTGACGTCCGCCACGCGCACGTCGTCGTCCACGACCAGTACCTCGATCATCGCGTCTCCTCGGGGGCGGCCGGACGGGGCTCCGTGAGCCCCTCGGGCAGTACGACGGTGAACTCGGCGCCGCCTCCGGGCGCCGAGGCGACCCGTACGCTGCCGCCCTGCCGTTCGGCGAGCCTGCGCACCAGGGCGAGCCCGATACCGCGCTGTCCGTGCGCGGGCGGCTCCTTGGTGGACCAGCCCTCCGTGAAGACCGACTCCCGCTGTTCCGCAGGCACCCCCGGGCCCGTGTCCCGCACACGAAGCACAACGGTGCGTCCCAGGAGACCCTCGGTACGCAGAGCGACCTCCACGCGCGCGTGCCGGACACCCGCGTCTCCGGTCCGCAGACCGGCTGCCGCGTCCAGGGCGTTGTCGACGAGGTTGCCGACGATGGTGACGAGACCGCCGGGGTCCACGAGGCGGTCGGGCAGAGCGGTGTCCTCGCAGACCGCTAGGGTCACACCGCGCTCCGCGGCGACCGTGGCCTTGCCGACGAGGAGCGCCGAGAGAAGCGGGTCGTGGACCTTCTCCGTGATCTGTTCCGCGGTCACGCGGTGAGCGCCCGCCACCTCGCCGACGAACTCGGCGGCCTCCTCGTACATCTCCAGTTCGAGCAGGCCGAGCAGGGTGTGCATGCGGTTGGCGTGCTCGTGGTCCTGGGCACGCAGGGCGTCGATGAGACCGCGCGTGGAGTCGAGCTCACGGCCGAGCTGTTCCAGCTCCGTGCGGTCGCGCAGGGTCGCGACGGCGCCGCCGTCGTCGGTGGGCATGCGGTTGGCGACGAGGACGCGCTGACCGCGGACGGTGAGCAGATCGGTGCCGGTGACACGGCCCGAGAGGACGTCCGTGGTGCGCCCCTCGCCGAGTGCCGCCTCCAGTGGCTGCCCGATCGCCTCCGTGCCGAGCCCCAGGAGGCGCTGCGCCTCGTCGTTGAGGAGTCTGATCCGGCCGCCCCTGCCGAGCGCGACCACGCCTTCCCGAATGCCGTGCAGCATCGCCTCGCGCTCCGCGAGCAGCGCCGAGATGTCGGAGAAGGCCAGGTCACGTGTCTGGCGGTGCACCCTGCGGGAGATCAGGTACGCGGCGAGGGCGCCGACGGCCAGCGCTCCGCCCGCGTACGCGAAGAGACTCGGGATCGTGTGGATCAGCCGGGCGCGCACGCTGTCGTACTCGATGCCTACGGAGACGGCGCCCACGATCTCGCCGCCCTTGTCCCGCAGCGGCACCTTCCCGCGCGCGGAGCGGCCGAGCGTACCGTTGTCGATCTCCATGACGTCGCGGCCCGCGAGCGCGTCGCTGGGGTCCGTCGATACGACCTTGCCCACCTCGGCGCTGTCGGTGTGGGACCAGCGCACACCCTGCTTGTTCATGATCACGACGTACTCGGCGCCGCTGGCGTTCCTGATCCGCTCCGCCGCGGCCTGCACAGGCCCGTCGACCGAGGGCCGGGTGGTGGTGAGGTCCGCTGTGATCCGGGGCTGGGCCGCCGTCGTCTGGGCGATGGCGAGGGCCCGGCGCATGGCCTGGTCGTCCAGCTGATCGCTCAGCGGCGCGAGAAACAGCCCCGTCGCGAGCACGGCGACCCCGGCGGCGATCGCCACCTGCATCAGCAGGACCTGCGAGAAGACGCGCCGCGGCAGGCCGAGGCGCAGTCGTCGAACAGGGGGAGTCGGGCTCATGAGTACGAACGGTACGGCGGTCAGTGGCCCACGCCGAAGCCAGTGTGGCGTGGATCTCTTGGCGTGAAGGTCCCGGCGTGCGTCTTCCGGCGTGCGTCTCTCGGCGTGTGCGTCTCCTAGCGGGGGCCTCGCTGGTCGGGCCGGAGGCTCAGAGTCCTTGTGACCAGCTGTGACCGGTGCGGCCTCATGACCGGCGCGGCCCCGTGACCGGCACGACCCTGTGCCCGGCGTGGCGAGTGACCGGGCGGGGCCGGCAGGCTCACGCGATCTCTCGGACCGCCACCACGTCCATCCGCGTCGGCGTCCCCAGCGCCGCCCCGCAGCTCTCCGCACGGGGCGGCAGCGAGGAGCCCTGCGCGACGGCCACCCGCCAGCGCCGGCCGTCGGTGTGGGCGACCGTCACCTCCCAGCGAGGCGCGTCACCCGCCGCGTGCACGACGCTCAGGGCGCCCGCGGCCTCCTCGCGCACGGCCCTGCGCACCGCCAGTTCGGCCGCCTGCCCGGGACGCTCCCAGGCAGAGCTGCCCCGGCACCCTTCAGTCACCACGCGCCCGTCACGGACGCCTTGCAGGATGTCCTTCACGGCGTGCGCCGCCGTGCGGCCGTACGCGTATCCGTGCGGCAGCACGAGCAGGGTCGGCGAGAACCGATGACCACCCAGATGAGTGATCTCCCAGACGCCCTCCTCTCCGGAGGCCGCGAGTTCGCTCGCGAGCGGTCTGCCGAGCAGTGCGCAGCAGCGGTCGCGTTTCCCGTTGGTGCACACCAGGGCGAGTGGTGCGCCGGTGTGCGGAGCACCGAAACCGCCGTGGTCACCCGCGCCCAGCGCCTCGAAGTCCAGGTCCAGCAACTGCCGTGGCGTGTCCACCACATGGGAGCGCAGCCAGGCGTTGCCCGGGGCGGTGTGCGCGGCGTACACCTGGTGACGCGGGGCCGCGGCACAGTCCGCGTGACGTCCCGGGCGCCGGATGAGAGCGACGCGTACACCCGTGGAGTCGGCGGCCCGCTCCAGTGCGCGCCCGACGTCCGGGTCCAGATGACTGGATGTGAGCGCCTTGGCGCCCCAGGGGCCCGGCTGTTCCAGGAGCAGCCACGTCCTCGCGGTGGCCGCGGTGCCCGCGAGGGGCTCGTTCAGGCCTCGCGAGGCGGTCGCGCACGTACTCACGGAGGTGAGCCTAACCTGCCTTCCGGCCTGGGCCGTCTCACTCGCCGGGCAGGTCGCCCGCGTCCGGAAGCGGCTGCGGCGGCCGCTCGCCGACGTACTGCCCGACGGGGCGCATCCGCATGGGCCGCTCTTCGTACTCCTCCAGGGCGTGCGCGATCCAGCCGGCCGTGCGCGCCACGGCGAAGACCGTCTCTCCCGCCTCCGCGGCCATGCCGGACGACGCGGTGAGCACGGCGAGCGCGAGGTCGACATTGGCGTGGAGGTCGGTGTGGCGCGCGGTGGTGACCACGACGTCGCGGGCCGCCGCCAGCGCCGGGCCCGCCTTCGGCATGGTCTCCAGAAGGCTGAACAACGCCTTCGCGCGCGGGTCCTCGCCCGGGTAGAGGCGGTGGCCGAGTCCGGGTACGCGTCGGCCGGCGCGCAGTTCGGCCGCGACGACCGGGGCCGCCGTGCCGCGGTCGAGGACCTCCAGGAGCATGCGGTGGGCGAGGCCGCTCGCCGCGCCGTGCAGCGGGCCCTCCAGGACGCCCAGACCCGCGGACACGGCCGCGTACGGATGGGCGCGCGCCGACGCCGCCACGCGCACCGCCAGCGTGGATGCCGCCAGGTCGTGGTCGACGAGCAGCGCGAGGGCGGTGTCCAGGGCGTGCAGCGACGCCTCGTCGGGCTCGTGGCCGCTCAGGCGCCCCCACAGGCGACCGGCGAGGGGGCCTCCGTCGCGGTGGGTGGGCAGGACCGGAGGGAGGGCCGCGACGAGAGTCGGGATCAAGGTGCGGGCCGTGCCGATGACGGCTTGCTCGGAGAGGTCGAAGCGCAGCGGGTCGGCGGCAGCGGCGGCGATGGCGGCCACCCGCAGCCGGTCCGTGGGGCCGCAGTGCTCCGGCAGGGCGCGCACGGCCAGGCGCGCGGCTCCGGCCTGCTCCGGCGGGGGCGTGAAGTGGACTCCGTGCCGCAGCTCGCCGGTCCAGAGCCACTCGGCGACCTCTTCGTAGGAGTGGCGCAGGGCCAGTTCGGTCGCGTCCACCCCGCGGAAGTAGTAGCGATCCTTCTCGATCAACGTGATCCGGGTGCGTACGGACAGTTCATCGGCTCCTGTCGCCGCCGCGCGCTCGCGCCTGTTCCTGCGTACGAGGGCCCGCACCTCCTCGGGGTCGAAGGTGCTGCCGCGCGAGCCGGGGCCGCGGCGGCTGCCGAGCTGGCCGCGACTCACGTAGGCGTACACGGTTTCCGGCTTCACGCCCAGTACTTCCGCCGCCTCCTTGGTGCTGAGCCGCCGGTCTTCGCGCGCGGACGTGCCGCGGTCCGCTCCCTGATCCGTCATGGGCGTCACCGTATCCCCGACTCGATAACTGGATGTGCATATTGATTCAATCAATATTGACAGACATTCAGTCAAGCATGGACAGTCAAATCAAGTCCAGGGAGGAAGTCGAGGAACAACATGCCGATCAATGGCTCCGCCGCCACCCCCACCGCTCCCGTCGAGGTCCCACGCGGACTCGCGGGTGTCGTCGTCACCGAGACACATCTCGGTGACGTCCGGGGGCGTGAGGGCTTCTACCACTACCGCCAGTACTCCGCCGTGGAGCTCGCGCAGACCCGCAGCTTCGAGGACGTCTGGCACCTGATGTTCCACGGCTCGCTGCCGGACGCCGCGCAACGAGCCGAGTTCGCCCGGCAGACCGCTGCCCTGCGACACCTTCCCGAGGAGGTCGGCGCGGCGCTGCCCGGCATCGCACGCGCCAGTGCGCTGTCGGGGCCGCTGGCCGGGCTGCGCTCGGCCCTGTCGCTGTTCGGTGCCGCCAAGGGGTTCCGACCGGTGTACGACATCGACGGCGACCAGCGACGGGCGGACGCGCTCGCCGCCTCCGCCGTGGTACCCACGCTGCTCACCGCGCTCTACCGGCTCGGCCAGGGGCTCGACCCCGTGGCACCCCGGGACGATCTTCCGTACGCCGCCAACTACCTGTACATGATGACGGGTTCGGAACCGGACCAGGACCGCGCTCGTGCGGTCGAGCAATACTTGATCTCCACCATTGATCACGGCTTCAACGCGTCAACATTCACCGCTCGGGTCATCACCTCGACCGGTGCGGATGTCGCCGCCTGTCTCGTGGGTGCCGTCGGGGCGCTCTCCGGGCCGCTGCACGGCGGTGCGCCGAGCCGGGCCCTGGACACCCTCGACGCCATCGGCACCCCGGACCGGATCGACCCCTGGATCCGCGAGCGGGTCCTCGCGGGCGAGCGGATCATGGGCTTCGGCCACCCCGTGTACCGCACGGAGGACCCGCGCTCGCGGATGCTCCGCGAGATCGCGCAGGGGTTCGGCGGTGATCTTGTGGAGTTCGCCGTCGAGGTGGAGCGGCAGGTCGAGGCGATCCTGGCGGAGCTCAAGCCGGGCCGGGAACTGCACACGAACGTGGAGTTCTACGCGGGCGTGGTCATGGAGCTGTGCGGGCTGCCGCGAGACATGTTCACGCCGACGTTCGCGTCGGCGCGGGTGGTCGGCTGGAGCGCCAACGTCCTTGAGCAGGCGGAGGACTCGAAGATCATTCGGCCTGCGGCACGTTATGTGGGGCCGGTTCCGCCGGTGCCGGTGCCGGTAGTGCCTACGGCCTGAAGCGAGCGGACGGCTGGAACAAGCGTGCGGCCCGGTGCCGATCGGGCATCGGGCCGCACGCGGTGCAAGTTCGAGGAGGCGGGCGGAGGGTGCGTCATCCGGAGGCGGGCCTCCACGGGGTGGGTGGGGGACCTCGACGGAGAGGGCGCGGTGAGCGCCGGTCGTCACTCCGCGCCGTGGTTCAGCTGTTGGGGATGTCCGCCTTCGCGCGGACGAGGGTCTCGCGGCTGATGATCACGATGCGTTCGTCGTCGGCGCGGGCGGCGTCCGGAGGCAGCTCACTGTCGAGCGCCGCGGTCGCCTCTGTCCCGATGACGGCGAAGTCGCCGCTGGCGAGTTCGAAGATGTCGGGGCAGGTGTCCCCGGCGAGACTGCCACGTTCCCGTGGTGACGCACCGATGCGGCGCACGATCTTCAAGTTGATCCCGGTCCTTGAGGAGTGAAGGGGGCGACCGCACCGACGGGGCCGTCGTCCCGCGATACGGGCATGCTTCAGCACCCGCCCCCATGCTGTGGACGACGGGCGGGGACAGGTTAGCCTTTCCCTGTTGCGCCTTCATGACAGGCTCTGCGGCGTCGCGTTGCCGCGGTGTGATGCGGCGCGTCGACGGTAGGCGATGCGGCGCCCCGACACGGCACGGCGACTCGCCGCGAGAGGCCGGGCGGCGCCGTCATACGGGGCCGCCGCAACCGGCCCTACTCCGGTGGCGGTTCGCCCACGACCCACCACTCGTCGGTGTCGGCCTCGTCCAGATCTCGGATCAAGGTGTCCGTCATTCGGCCCACCCGGGCCTCGTCGGAGGAGTCCTTGAGGCTGGCCCGCTGGTGGCGGGTGGCACGCCAGTACTGGCGGAATATCTGGTTGGTGCATATCCAGCGCAGATGGCCGTGGAGCTCCTCCCAGCTGACGATGCCGCTGCGATAGGCGAGCAGCGCGTTCGTATAGAGGGCGTTGGCGAAGAGGAACTGGCGCCGCTGCGTGGGCGACTCGACCTCCGCGATGCTGTAGACGGCAGCGAGATCCGGGTCCTCGATCGCCTTGCGGAGCAGGTAGAGCTGTAGTTCCTGCTGCTCCGCCATCAGGGCGCGCCGCCACTCGGCGCGCTCCGCCCGGTCGACCTGTGCGCGGAGTTCGGCGTATTTGCGCTGCTGGGCGGAGAGGAGAGCGAGGCAGCCGGCGGCGAGGGCGATCCCCACCCCGACTGCGGGGCGGAGCTCTCCTGCCCCATGGTTCTGTGCGGTCATGTCAACCCCCGAATCAGGCGACCGTCCGCCGGTCGTCGGTGCGGGGCGACAGGGTGCGGACCGGCGAGCGATGGGCGGCGCTTGCCGTCTCCCAGGGTGCCCGAGCAGCTCTGATCGGTCGGGAGGCGGAGAGGAGGCGCACGGAAGGAAACGAGGCTCACACATCCCTGCGCCGTGCCCAATGTGTGCCCCGCGAGCGCCGCTAACAATCGTTCACCAACCGGCGCGTCTACGCGCACATATCCTGGAGCGGGCTTCAATCGTCGTACAGTTTTCGCCGCCCGCGATGTGTACGCGTTGTGGTGACTTGATCCAGGTTGATGCGAGTTGACGCGAGGGGCAGCACGTGCGGGAGCAGCAGATTCCGGTCGTCGTACTCACCGGTTTCCTCGGTTCGGGGAAGACGACACTTCTGAATCACCTGCTCCACCGCAGTGGCGGCAGCCGGATCGGTGCGATCGTCAACGACTTCGGTTCCATCGAGATCGACGCCATGGCCGTCGCCGGGGCGCTCGGCGACTCCACCGTCTCCCTCGGCAACGGATGCCTGTGCTGTGCCGTGGACGCCGGTGAACTGGACGAGTACCTGGAGCGGCTGGCAGGCCCCACCGCGGACATCGACGTCATCGTCATCGAGGCGAGCGGGCTCGCCGAACCGCAGGAACTCCTGCGCATGGTGCTCGCCAGCGAGAATCCGCACATCGTGTACGGCGGTCTCGTGGAGGTCGTCGACGCAGCCGAGTTCGACGCCACCCGGCAGCGGCATCCGGAGGTGGACCGGCACCTGGGCATCGCCGACCTCGTCGTCGTCAACAAGGCCGACCGGGTGAGCGACGCCGAGCGGGAGCGGATCCTCGCCGAGGTGCACCGCCTCGCCGACCGTGCGGCGATCGTCCCCGCCTCGTACGGACGCGTCGACGTGGGGCTCCTCCTGGACCGCAAGCCCGTCGGGGAGCGCGTGGGGCAGCTCTCCTTCGACGACCTGCACGACCATGGGGAAGGCGTCGACGGCGACGTCGATGGCGGCACGGACCGTGCGGATGCCGTCGGCGGCGGAGGGGCTGGCGGCGGCGCGGACGCCAGCGACCACCTGGGTGCCGCCGACCACCCGGACCACGGCCGCTGCGGATGCGACAACCCCGGGCACCATATGCACCACGGCTACGAAAGCCTCGCCTTCACCGCGGACGCGCCCCTCAGCCCCCGCCGGCTCATGGCCTTCCTCGACAGCAGGCCCGAAGGGCTGTACCGGATCAAGGGCTACGTCGACTTCGGCGCCGCCGACGCCCGCAACCGGTACGCCGTGCACTCCGTGGGGCGCTTCCTGCGCTTCTACCCCGAGCCGTGGGAGCCGGGGGAGAAGCGGCTCACCCAGCTCGTCCTCATCGGGGCCGGTCTGGACGTCGCGGCCCTCGACGAGCAGCTGACGCTGTGCCGCGAGAACGACGAGGACGCCCCTGGCTCCGACGAGTTCGGCATGTGGGGCGTCCTGCGCTACGTACAGGATCCGGAGCAGGCGTCCGACACGTATGGGATGGCCGACATGTATGGGGCGTCCGGTACGACTGGGGTGTCTGGGACGCCTGGGGCGCAGGGGGCCGATGAGGCTGTGCTCGACGAGCGTGAGCCCGACGGGCCTGTGTTCGGCGAGCCCGCGCCCGGCGAGCCGGAGTTCGAGGCGTCGGACGACGGCTCAGCGCCTCCGCCCGACCCGGAAAGCTGACCCTGCTCCCGGTGGCCCACGCCAGGCGGGAAGCCCACGCCCGGTGGGAAGTCACCGTCCGGCGGGAAGTCACCGTCCGGCGGGGAGTCATGGCCTGGTAGCAAGCCACTACCCGGCGGGACGTCATGGCCCGGCAGCAAGCCACCACCCAACGGGAGGCCACCGCCCTCCCAGAAGCCACCGCCCACCCAGAAGCGACCTCCCAGCCAGCAGCAGCAGCCGCCAAGCCGAACAGCCCCGACTACACAGGCCCCGCCACCGCAGCCACCGGCTTGCCGAGCGACACCCCGGAGCCGTCCCTGCGCGGGTCGGGCTCGGGCAACTCCGCGGGGGTGCCGTTGCGCTGGGCCGCGCGCGGCGGGGTCGGGCCCGCCCAGGCGAAGCTCAGGCAGTCCTCGCCCTTCAGCAAGCGCTGGCAGCGCACACCACCCGTCGCCCGCCCCTTGCGCGGATACTGGTCGAACGGGGTGACCTTGGCCGTCGTCTGCACCGAGTCGTCGAGCGTGCCGCGCGAACCCGCGATCGTGAACACCACGGCCTCCACCGCGGGGTCGACCGCGGTGAAGGAGATGACCTTCACGCCGTCGGCCAGCTTGATGCCCGCCATGCCGCCCGCCGGGCGGCCCTGCGGGCGCACCTGCGCCGCCGGATAGCGCAGCAGCTGCGCGTCGTCCGTGATGAAGACCAGGTCCTCCTCGCCGGTGCGCAGCTCCATCGCGCCGACGATGCGGTCACCGTCCCGCAGGGTGATGACCTCGAGCTCCTCCTTGTTACTGGGGTAGTCGGGGACCACGCGCTTGACCACGCCCTGTGCGGTGCCGAGGGCAAGGCCCGGTGAGGACTCGTCCAGCGTCATCAGGCAGATGAGCTTCTCGTCCCCCTCCAGGGCGAGCAGTTCCGCAACCGGAGCCCCACCGGAGAGATTGGGCGCCGACGCCGTGTCCGGGAGCTGCGGCAGGTCCACCACGGACAGCCGCAGCAGCCGGCCGCCGGACGTCACCGCGCCCACCTCGCCGCGCGCCGTCGCCGGCACCGCGGAGACGATCACGTCGTGCTTGACGCGCCTGCCCTCGCTCTCCCCGAAGGGTTCGCCGTTGGCGGTCCGCGCGAGCAGCCCCGTCGACGACAGGAGCACCCGGCACGGATCGTCCGCGACCTGGAGCGGCACCGTGGCGGCGGGTGTGCCGCCCGACTCCAGGAGCACCGTGCGCCGGTCCGTGCCGAACTTCTTCGCCACGGCGGCCAGTTCGGTGGAGACCAGCTTGCGCAGCTCGGCGTCCGACTCCAGGATCCGCGTCAGCTCGTCGATCTCGGCGTTCAGCTTGTCGCGCTCGGCCTCGAGCTCGATGCGGTCGTACTTGGTGAGGCGGCGCAGCGGGGTGTCCAGGATGTACTGCGTCTGGACCTCGCTCAGGGAGAAGCGCTCGATCAGGCGCTCCTTGGCCTGTGCGGAGTTGTCGCTGGAGCGGATGAGGCGGATGACCTCGTCGATGTCCAGGAGGGCGATGAGCAGGCCGTCCACCAGGTGCAGCCGGTCGCGCTTCTTGCCGCGGCGGAACTCGCTGCGGCGCCGCACCACGGTGAAGCGGTGGTCGAGATAGACCTCGAGGAGTTCCTTCAGGCCGAGGGTCAGCGGCTGGCCGTCCACCAGGGCGACGTTGTTGATGCCGAAGGACTCCTCCATCGGCGTCAGTTTGTACAGCTGCTCCAGGACGGCTTCCGGGACGAAGCCGTTCTTGATCTCGATGACCAGGCGCAGGCCGTGCGCGCGGTCGGTGAGGTCCTTGACGTCGGCGATGCCCTGGAGCTTCTTGGAGCCCACCAGGTCCTTGATCTTGGAAATGACCTTCTCGGGGCCCACGGAGAAGGGCAGTTCCGTGACCACCAGGCCCTTGCGGCGGGCTGTGACGGCCTCCACGGAGACCGTGGCGCGGATCTTGAAGGAGCCCCGGCCCGACTCATAGGCGTCCCTGATGCCTGACAGGCCGACGATGCGGCCGCCCGTGGGCAGGTCGGGCCCGGGGATGTGGCGCATCAGCGTGTCGAGGTCGGCGCCCGGGTGCCTGATGAGGTGGCGGGCGGCGGCGATGACCTCGCCGAGGTTGTGCGGCGGCATGTTCGTGGCCATGCCGACGGCGATGCCGGACGCGCCGTTCACCAGCAGGTTCGGGTACGCCGCGGGGAGGGCGACGGGCTCCTTCTCCTGGCCGTCGTAGTTGGGCTCGAAGTCGACCGTGTTCTCGTCGATCGACTCCGTCATGAGGGACGTCGCGTCGGCCATGCGGCATTCGGTGTACCGCATCGCGGCCGGCGGGTCGTCGTTGCCCAGGGAGCCGAAGTTGCCGTGGCCGTCGACCAGGGGGAGGCGCATCGAGAAGGGCTGTGCCATGCGCACCAGGGCGTCGTAGATCGATGCGTCGCCGTGCGGGTGCAGCTTGCCCATCACTTCGCCCACGACGCGGGCGCACTTCACATAGCCGCGCTCGGGGCGCAGGCCCATCTCGTTCATCTGATAGACGATGCGGCGGTGCACCGGCTTCATGCCGTCCCTGGCGTCCGGCAGGGCACGGGAGTAGATGACCGAATAGGCGTACTCGAGGAAGGAGCCCTGCATCTCGTCGACGACGTCGATGTCGAGGATCTTCTCCTCGAACGCGTCGTCGGGCGGCGGGGTCTTCGTGCTGCGGCGGGCCATCGCTGCTGCGGCTCCTTCACCAACAAGTGCGGGATCTGATGCCGACCATTGTGGACTGTCCCACTGACAACGCGGACCGCGACCCGGTGTGAACGTCCACCACGACCTGGTACGGACGGTGGGCGTCAACCTGGTGGCACGCCGTCACCGCATCCGGTCGGCACCCGCCACCAAGATCACGGCATGGTCTCCGGGCGGCGCGCGGCGACGGGCGCGGCGGCCCGCGCCCGGCCGATCACGCCCAGGGCGAAACCCGACTACGCCGAGGGCGGAGCGGGAACTTCGCCAGGTGTCCGGGGCCTTGCATACAGTGGCAGGACTGGCAGCACTCATTGCGTATTTTGCGATCGAAGGGACGTACATGCCCATGGGTCACACGGCCACAGCCGAGACCGGCTCCGGCGGCCTGACAGCGACCGAGCACCGGCTGTCCAACGGCCTGCGCGTGGTGCTCTCCGAGGACCACCTGACCCCGGTCGCCGCGGTCTGCCTCTGGTACGACGTCGGCTCGCGCCACGAGGTCAAGGGCCGCACGGGCCTCGCGCACCTCTTCGAGCACCTGATGTTCCAGGGCTCGCAGCAGGTGCACGGCAACGGCCACTTCGAGCTGGTGCAGGGCGCCGGCGGTTCGCTCAACGGCACCACCAGCTTCGAGCGCACCAACTACTTCGAGACGATGCCCGCCCACCAGCTGGAGCTCGCCCTCTGGCTGGAGGCGGACCGCATGGGCTCGCTCCTGTCGGCGCTCGACGAGGAGTCGATGGAGAACCAGCGGGACGTCGTCAAGAACGAACGCCGGCAGCGCTACGACAACGTTCCCTACGGCACGGCCTTCGAGAAGCTGACCGCCCTCTCCTACCCGGAGGGCCACCCCTACCACCACACGCCGATCGGCTCCATGGCCGACCTGGACGCGGCCACCCTCGAAGACGCGCGGCACTTCTTCCGTACGTACTACGCGCCCAACAACGCCGTCCTGTCGGTCGTCGGTGACATCGACCCCGAGCAGACGCTCGCCTGGGTCGAGAAGTACTTCGGCTCCATCCCCTCCCACGACGGCAAGCAGCCGCCGCGGGACGGCTCGCTGCCCGAGCGCATCGGCAAGGAGCTGCGCGAGGTCGTCGAGGAGGAGGTCCCTGCGCGCGCCCTGATGGCCGCCTACCGCCTCCCCGAGGACGGCACGCGCGCGTGCGACGCGGCCGACCTGGCCCTCACGGTCCTCGGCAGCGGCGAGTCCTCGCGTCTGTACAACCGCCTGGTGCGCCGTGACCGCACCGCCGTCACGGCCGGGTTCGGCCTGCTGCGCCTCGCCGGCGCGCCCTCCCTCGGCTGGCTGGACGTGAAGACGTCCGGCGACGTGGAGGTCCCGGTCATCGAGGCCGCCGTCGACGAGGAGCTCGCCCGGTTCGCCGCCGAGGGCCCCACTCCGGAGGAGATGGAGCGGGCGCAGGCGCAACTGGAGCGCGAGTGGCTCGACCGGCTCGGCACGGTCGCGGGACGCGCGGACGAACTGTGCCGGTTCGCCGTCCTCTTCGGAGACCCCCAGCTCGCCCTCACCGCGGTGCGGCGCGTCCTCGACATCACCGCCGAGGAGGTCCGGGAGATCGCCGAGGCCCGGCTGCGCCCGGACAACCGCGCGGTGCTCGTGTACGAGCCCGTCACCCCCGAAGACGCCGACCACGAAGCCAGCGAGGAGGCGGCGAAGTGACCGAGGCCGCAACGATGGAGTTCCACCCGCAGCCCCAGGCGGGCACCGCCAAGCCCTGGGCGTTCCCCGCCCCCGAGCGCGGCGCGCTCGCCAACGGCCTCACGGTGCTGCGCTGCGACCGCCCCGGGCAGCAGCTCGTCGCCGTGGAGGTCCACCTCGACGCACCCCTGGACGCCGAACCGCAGGGCCTGGACGGCGTCGCCACGATCATGGCGCGGGCCTTCAACGAGGGCACCGACAAGCACTCAGCGGAGGAGTTCGCCGCCGAGCTCGACCGCTGCGGCGCCACGCTCGACGCGCACGCCGACCACGCGGGCGTCCGCGTCTCCCTCGAGGTGCCCGTCTCCCGCCTGCCCAAGGCGCTCGGCCTGCTCGCCGACGCCCTGCGCGCGCCCGCGTTCGCGGACAGCGAGATCGAGCGCCTGGTGCGCAACCGCCTGGACGAGATCCCGCACGAGAGCGCCAACCCGGCACGCCGCGCCGCCAAGGAACTCTCCCGGCAGCTCTTCCCGGCCTCCTCGCGGATGTCCCGTCCGCGCCAGGGCACGGAGGAGACGGTCACGGCCATCGACTCCGCGGCCGTGCGCGCCTTCTACGAGAAGCACATCCGCCCCGCCGCTGCCACCGCCGTGGTGGTCGGTGACCTCACCGGCATCGATCTGGACGCCGTCCTCGCGGACACGCTCGGCGCCTGGACCGGGGGAGCGGCCGAGCCGCGCCCCGTGCCCGCGGTGACCGCGGACGACCGGGGCCGCGTCGTCATCGTGGACCGCCCCGGCGCCGTGCAGACGCAGCTGCTCATCGGCCGCGTCGGCCCGGACCGGCACGACCGCGTGTGGGCCGCGCAGGTCCTCGGGACGTACTGCCTCGGCGGCACGCTCACCTCGCGCCTCGACCGCGTCCTGCGCGAGGAGAAGGGCTACACCTACGGAGTGCGCGCCTTCAGCCAGGTGCTGCGTTCGGCGCCGGACGGCACCGGCGCCGCGATGCTCGCCATCAGCGGCTCCGTGGACACCCCGAACACGGGCCCGGCCCTCACGGACCTGTGGAAGGTCCTGCGCACGCTGGCAGCGGAGGGGCTCACCGACCCCGAGCGGGACGTCGCCGTGCAGAACCTCGTCGGGGTCGCCCCGCTGAAGTACGAGACCGCTGCCGCCGTCGCCGCCACCCTCGCCGACCAGGTGGAGCAGAACCTGCCGGACGACTTCCAGGCGCGCCTGTACCGCCAGTTGGCGCAGACGGGCACGGTGGAGGCCACCGCGGCCGTGGTGAACGCCTTCCCCGACGACCGCCTCGTGACGGTCCTCGTGGGGGACGCCGCGCAGATCGAGGGGCCCGTGAAGGCGCTCGGCATCGGCGAAGTGAGCGTGGTCACCGGCTGATTCCGCCGCCCCGGAGGCACAGGTCCAGAGGCGGATAGTCACCGCCATAGGGCGGCAAACCATGACACGAGAACAGGGACCCCAGTGACGCAAGATGTCGCTGGGGTCCCTGCATGCAGCCATATGTCCGTATTGATGGGGAGGTTGTTCGTCTGCCCTGTGGCGTGCGCTACAAAAGTGCTGATCCGTTTGTTCTTTGAAAGAAGAGACGTTTAGCGTCAGTCCGGCTGTCCGTCAGGCACCACGCCGCGCCCGCGGCACCGGACAGTCATCGCCGAGTCCCCGTACGGCGCGAGCCAGGGGAGCCGGGGACCCACGTCCCTGGGGTGAATCGGACCCCTTGCCGCGAGGCGAGGAGCCCGTAGGAGACCTTCCTGCTCCGAACCCGTCAGCTAACCCGGTAGGCGAGAAGGAAGGAAAGGATCAGCCGCTTCATGGCGTTCATCCGCCCGACCGGCAAGCACCGCCGTCCCAGCCGTATCACGCGTACGACCGCCGGTGCCGCGGGTGTTGCCGCGCTCACCACCACCGGGGTCATCTCGGGTCTGGCCGCCCCGGCGTTCGCCGCCGAAGGGGCCTCCGCCGACTACGCGCACGCCGGCCTCACCCAGTCCATCTCCGTCGGCGACTCCCTGGCCGGTGAGATCGACGCCCAGGCCGCCGCCCAGAAGCAGGCCGCCGACGAGGCCGCCGCCATGGAGAAGGCCGAAGCCGAGGCCAAGG
Organism: Streptomyces sp. NPDC017940; assembly: GCF_044328435.1. Taxonomy (NCBI): domain Bacteria; kingdom Bacillati; phylum Actinomycetota; class Actinomycetes; order Kitasatosporales; family Streptomycetaceae; genus Streptomyces; species Streptomyces sp. NPDC017940. The sequence goes on from NZ_JBIRHJ010000011.1 coordinate 126,263, forward strand.
CCAAGGCCGAGGAGGCCAAGCGCAAGGCCGCCGAGGCCAAGCGCAAGGCCGAGGCCGCCGCGAAGGCCAAGGCCAAGGAGGAGCGCGAGGCCAAGGAGCGCGCCGCCCGTGAGGCCGAGCGCAAGCGCCTCGGCTCGTACGTCTCGCCGATCGCCGGCAGCTATGTCTCCACCGGCTACAAGACCGGAGGCGCCATGTGGTCCTCCGGCAGCCACACCGGCGTCGACTTCCACGCCGCGTCCGGCACGCAGGTCCAGGCGGTCGCTGCGGGCACCGTCGTCGAGGCCGGCTGGGGCGGGGCGTACGGCAACAACGTCGTGATCCGCCACCACGACGGCACGTACACGCAGTACGGCCACATGTCGTCCCTGAGCGTCACGGTCGGCCAGGCGGTCACCCCCGGCCAGCAGATCGGCCTCTCCGGCTCGACCGGCAACTCCAGCGGCCCGCACCTGCACTTCGAGGCCCGCACCGGCGCGGACTACGGCTCCGACATCGACCCCGTCGCCTACCTGCGCTCGCACGGCGTCAACGTCTGAGGACCCCACGCGAAAGCCCCGGCTCACCCGAGCCGGGGCTTTCCGCGTACCGGAAACTCCCCCGGTGCCCGCGCCCGTTGGCCAAAAGATATCCATGGATTACGCCTGTCGTCGGAAAACCGGGCCAGCTGCAATAGAGTTCGGGTCGACAGCTGATCCATGTCGGCAGGGGTCCATATCAGCAGGGTTCGCGGAATCGTTGAAAGAGCGCTGTTCGATGCGTCGGTCCGTGCGCCGGCCGCAGCGCCGGCCACGCGTTTCGCGGGCATCAAAGCGGAGGTCCGTCATGCGCATTCCCGCGCAATCGGTGTGCACGGCCATCCGGGGCGACATCGTCTCCGGTGTCTACGAACGCGGCACGCGCCTCACCGAAGACCTGCTCGCCCGCCGCTACGGAGTCTCACGCGTCCCCGTGCGCGAGGCCCTGCGCACCCTGGAGGCCGAGGGCTTCGTCGTCACCCGCAGGCACGCGGGCGCCTGCGTCGCCGAGCCCACCGAGCAGGACGCGGCCGACATCCTGGAGATCCGCGCCCTCCTGGAGCCCCTCGCCGCCGCCCGCGCGGCACAGCGGCGCACCGACGCGCACCTGAAGGTCCTGCGGGGCCTCGTCCGGCTCGGCCAGGAGCGGTCCCGGCGCGGCGGCGAGGAGCTGCGCTCACTCGACGGCTGGTTCCACGAGACGCTCGCCAAGGCCTCCGGGAGCCCCGGCCTCATCACTCTGCTGACCCAGCTGCGGCACAAGATCGCCTGGATGTACGTGGCCGAGCCGCAGGCCGCGCCCACGGAGACGTGGGCCGAGCGGGCCGCGGTCGTCGACGCCGTGGCCCGCGGGGACGGGGAGCGGGCCCGCGCTCTGGCCGCACTGCACGTCGAGCGGTCCGTGGCCGCGCACCGGCCAGGGCGGGGTGCCCGCGCGGGGCGCGTGAGGGGTTCGCAACATCCCGTGAACACGGTGAGCGCGCGGAATTAACGGCGGCGCCGTATAAAAAGGGAAGCAATTCCGGCCGCGGGAATTCGGGCTGCCCATTTCCGGTCCGCGCGTTCACGAGATCGCGAGATCGCGCATTTACGAGGTCGTGCGTTCACGAGGTCGCGAGTTCGCGCGTTCACGAGGTCGCGGCGATCACGAACTCGCGCCGATCACGAACTCGCGAGGTCGCGCGTTCGCGAGTTAGGAATCCCCTCCCGGACGCGTCCGTTCGGTACGGTGCGCTTTTCGTCCCGGGCATTCGTGATCCCGGACCGCCCACCCACCCACACGGACGTACGTACAGCGAAAAAAGCGGTGGAGCCGCGCAGGCCCGACAGGCCCGCGCGGCTCCACCGCATTGCACCCGACCCGGTCGGGCGACGCTCAGACGGTCTCGGGAAGCTCCTCGAGCCCCTCGGCGACCAGCTTCGCCAGCCGGTCGAGCGCGGCGTCCGCGCCCTCGGCGTCCGAAGCGAGCACGATCTCCTCGCCGCCCTGCGCACCCAGACCGAGCACCGCGAGCATCGAGGCGGCGTTGACCGGGTTGCCGTCGGCCTTAGCGATGGTCACGGGAACGCCCGCGGCCGTGGCCGCACGGACGAAGATGGAGGCGGGCCGGGCGTGGAGGCCCTCGGCCCAGCCGACGTTGACGCGGCGCTCAGCCATGTGTTGCTGCCCTTCCAGGTGTCTCACACTTGTCTAGACCAGTGTCTCATGCCGACCCGGGTGCACCGGACGGCCATCGTCCGGTTGCCCGCCGACCACTACTCGGCCGCCTGCCGACAACCGCCCGGTTGCCCGCCGACCACCGCCCGGCCGTACGACACCGCCTCGTGCGGTCCGCCGACCGATGTCCGGCGCCTCCCACCTTGCCCCGGCCCCGGCTGCCGCGCGACCCGTACCCTGGCCCCATGCAGACCCCGCAGGACCGGCATGCCTACCCCTCCCACTGGGAGGCCGACGTGGTGCTGCGGGACGGGGGCACCGCCCGGATCAGGCCCATCACGGCCGCCGACGCGGACCGCCTCGTCAGCTTCTTCGAGCAGGTGTCGGACGAGTCGAAGTACTACCGCTTCTTCGCGCCGTACCCGCGCCTCTCCGCCAAGGACGTGCACCGGTTCACCCACCACGACCACGTGGACCGGGTGGGCCTCGCCGTCACCGTGGGCGGCGAGTTCATCGCGACCGTGCGCTACGACCGCATCGACGCCGCGGGCCGCCCCGCGTCGGCGCCCGCGGACGAGGCCGAGGTCGCCTTCCTCGTCCAGGACGCCCACCAGGGCCGCGGTGTCGCCTCCGCGCTGCTCGAACACATCGCGGCGGTCGCCCGCGAGCGCGGCATCCGGCGCTTCGCCGCCGAGGTCCTGCCCGCCAACACCAAGATGGTCAAGGTCTTCACGGACGCCGGCTACCAGCAGAAGCGCAGCTTCGAGGACGGCGTCGTGCGCCTCGAACTCGACCTGGAGCACACCGAGCGCTCCGTCGCCGTGCAGTGGGCCCGTGAACAGCGCGCCGAGGCCCGCTCCGTGCAGCGCCTCCTCGCGCCGGGTTCGGTCGCCGTCGTCGGCGTCGGGCGCTCCCCGGACGGCGTGGGCCGCGGTGTCCTGCGCAATCTGCTCGGCGCCGGCTTCACGGGCCGCCTGCACGCCGTCAACAGCGCGCTGCCCGAAGGCACCACCGAGGTCGAGGGCGTGCCCGCGCACCGCTCCGTGCGCGACATCGCCGAGCCCGTCGACCTCGCCGTGGTGGCCGTAGCGGCCGAACACGTCCCACAGGCCGTCACCGACTGCGGCGAGCACGGCGTGCAGGGGCTGGTGGTGATCTCCGCCGGATACGCGGAGAGCGGCCCCGAAGGACGTGAGCGGCAGCGGGAACTCGTCCGGCGGGCCCGCTCGTACGGCATGCGCCTCATCGGTCCCAACGCCTTCGGAGTCATCAACACCTCGCCCGAAATGCGCCTCAACGCCTCCCTGGCGCCCGACCTGCCCGCCGCCGGACGCCTCGGCCTCTTCACGCAGTCCGGCGCCATCGGCATCGCGCTCCTGTCCCGTCTGCACCGCCGCGGACGCGGCCTGTGGGGCCTTTCCACCTGTGTCAGCGCGGGCAACAGGGCGGACGTCTCCGGCAACGACGTACTCCAGTACTGGTACGACGACCCGGACACCGACGTCGCCCTGATGTACCTGGAATCCATCGGCAACCCGCGCAAGTTCACGCGCCTCGCCCGCCGCACCGCCGCCGTGAAGCCCCTCGTGGTGGTCCAGGGCGCACGGCACAGCGGCATCGCCCCCGCCGGGCACGCGGGCGCGGCGACGCGCCTCCCGCACGCCACGGTCTCGGCACTGCTGCGCCAGGCCGGGGTGATCCGCGTGGACACCGTCACCGAACTCGTCGACGCCGGGCTGCTGCTGTCCGGGCAGCCGCTGCCCGCCGGGCCGCGCGTCGCCATCCTCGGCAACTCCGAGTCGCTCGGACTGCTCACGTACGACGCCTGCGTCGCCGAAGGCCTGCGGCCGCTGCCGCCCCGCGACCTGACGACCGCCGCCGCCCCGGAGGACTTCCGTACGGCGCTCGCCGCCGCGCTCGCCGACGAGGCGTGCGACGCGGTGGTCGTCACCGTCATCCCCTCCCTGGGCGAGTCCACCCGCCAGGGCGAGGACGCCTCCCTGGCCGCGGCCCTGCGCTCCGCCGCCGAGAACTGCCCGACGAAGCCGGTCACCGTCGTCCACGTGGAACTCGGCGGCCTCGCAGAGGCCCTGTCGGCGGCCGCCAGCACGGGGCCTCGGGCGGCCGCGGAGCCCCTGGGCGGCAGCCCTGCGGAGACCTCGCCCGCCACCGGGGACGGGGTGGCCGAGGGTCCGTTCCCCGGCGAGGGCCCCTCCGCGGGGAACACCCCCTCTACGGAGAACACCTCCTCTACGGAGAACACCTCCTCTACGGAGAACGGCACCGCTACGGGAAGCGGCCCTGCTACGGAGAACACCTCCTCTACGGGGAACACCCCCTCTACGGAGAACACCCCTCCCACCAAGAACGGCACCCCCCAGGCAAGCGAAGCGCCCCCGCACACAGAGCCCGGCCCAGGCAGCGGAGCCACCCCCGCCGCCAGCCGAGCAGCCCCCACCGGCAGGGGAACCGCCCCCACCGGCAGGGCAGCAGCCCCCACCGACAGAGGAACCGCCCCCACCGGGGGAGCCCACCGCATCCCCGCCTACCCCGCCGCCGAACGCGCGGTCCGCGCCCTCGCCGAAGCGGTGAAGTACGCCCAGTGGCGGCGTGACATCGCCGAGCCCGGCAAGGTGCCGGAGTACGACGACATCGACGAGCAGGGGGCGGGTGAGCTCATCGGGCGGCTGCTGGGGGCGGCGGGGGACGCCGGGGGAACCACCCTCGACGCCGACGGGGCCCGGGACCTGCTCGGGCGGTACGGCATCGACGTACGCAGGGCCCTGCCCGCTCCCGACGCCGACTCCGCGGTGCTCGCCGCACGGCAGGTCGGCTACCCCGTCGCCGTCAAGACCACGGCGCCCCACCTGCGCCACCGCCCCGACCTCGGCGGCGTCCGCCTGGACCTCGCCGACGAGGAACAGCTGCGGCGCGCGTACCGTGAGCTCACCCAGACCCTCGGCAGGCCCGCCGAGCTGCGTCCGGTGGTGCAGGCGATGGTGGCCCGCGGGGTGGACACCGTCGTGCGTGCCGGACACGACCCCGTCGCCGGCGCGGTCCTCTCCTTCGGGCTCGCGGGCGCCCCCTCCGAGCTGCTCGGCGACACCGGCCACCGGCTGATCCCGGTCACCGACCGCGAGGCGGGCAACCTGGTCAGGTCCATCCGGACGGCGCCGCTCCTGTTCGGCTGGCGCGGTTCGGCCCCGGTGGACGCCCCGGCCCTCGAAGAGCTCCTGATGCGCGTCTCCCGGCTCGTCGACGACCACCCCGAAGTGGTCTCCGTCTCCCTGGAGCCGGTCGTCGTCGCCCAGAGGGGCCTCTCCGTGCTCAGTGCCACCGTCCGCCTCGCCCCGCCACCGGCCAGGGACGACCTGGGCCCCCGCACCCTGCCCGCCTACTGACCCCGGCGGGGCCGGGCGGGGCACGGTCGCACGGCCACTGGGCACCTCGGGGCATCCGCCGGGTCGTAGGATGGGCGGCATGGCAAAGACCGGTACGACGACCCAGGGGCTGCGCGCGGCGATCGAGCGCAGCGGCTACTACCCGGCCCTCGTGGCCGAGGCGGTGGAGGCCGCGATCGGCGGCGAGACCATCGGGTCGTACCTGGTCCACCAGGAGACCACGTTCGACGCGAACGAGGTCCGCAGGCACGTGACCGTCCTCGTCCTCACGGACACCCGCTTCATCGTCAGCCACACCGACGAGCAGGCCGCGGACTCCACGTCCCCGACGCCGTACGCCACCACCTCCACGGAGTCCGTGAAGATCGGCCGCATCTCGTCGGTCGTCGTCAGCCGTGTCGTCGCCAACCCGGAGAAGTACGTTCCGGGGTCGCTGCCCCGCGAGGTCGTCCTGACCATCGGCTGGGGCGCCGTGTCGCGCATCGACCTGGAGCCCGCCGCCTGCGGAGACCCCAACTGCGAGGCGGACCACGGCTACACCGGCAGCTCCACCGCCGACGACCTCAGCCTGCGCGTCAGCGAGGCGGGCGACGGCCCCGACACCGTGCGCCAGACCCTGGCCTTCGCCCAGGCGCTCTCCGAGGCCACCGCCGCCGGCGCGGACACCGGCCGCTGATGGCGCACCCCACCGCCTGGGACGACGTCCAGCCACTCGCCCTCGACACCGCCCCCCGGCCCGCGTACGGCACGGGCTCGCTCGCCGACCTGCTGCCCACCCTGGTCGCCCACCAGGAGGTCGACGGCTTCGCCCCGCTCATCCCCGAGCTGGCCCCCGCCGACCGGGCGTGCGTCTTCCTGATCGACGGCCTCGGCTGGGAGCAGCTGCGCGCCCACCCCGCCGAAGCCCCCTTCCTGACCTCGCTCATCGGCTCCTCGCGCGGCGGCACCGGACGTCCGATAACCGCCGGTTTCCCCGCGACCACCGCGACCTCCCTCGCCTCCGTGGGCACCGGTCTGCCGCCGGGCGCCCACGGCCTGCCCGGGTACGCGGTCCGCAACCCCGACACCGGCGCGCTGATGAACCAGCTCCGCTGGAAGCCCTGGACCGACCCGCACACCTGGCAGCCGTACCCGACGGTCTTCCAGCGCGCCCACGACGCGGGCGTCCACACCGCGCAGGTCTCGTCGCCGACGTTCGAGCACACCCCGCTCACCAAGATCGCCCTCAGCGGTGGCACCTTCCGCGGCCGCCTCTCCGGCGAGGACCGCATGGACCTCGCCGCCGAGCAGCTCGCCGCCGCCGACCGCGCGCTGGTCTACACCTACTACGCCGAAGTCGACGGCAAGGGCCACCGCTTCGGCGTCGACTCCGACCCCTGGCGCGGCCAGCTCATGTACGTCGACCGGCTCGCCCAGCGCCTCACCGAACAGCTCCCGCCGCGCAGCGCGCTCTACGTCACCGCCGACCACGGCATGGTCGACATCCCCTTCGGCGACGCGTCGCGCATCGACTTCGACGAGGACTGGGAGCTGAGCGCCGGCGTCGCCCTGCTCGGCGGCGAGGGCCGCGCCCGCCACGTCTACGCCGTGCCCGGCGCCGCGGCCGACGTCCTCGCCGTCTGGCGCGACGTGCTCGGTGAGCAGTTCTGGGTCGCGAGCCGGGAGGAGGCGATCGCGGCGGGCTGGTTCGGCCCGCGGATCGACGAGCGCGTCCACGGCCGCATCGGTGACGTCGTCGCCGCCGCCCACGACGACGTCCTCATCACCGCGTCGAGGAACGAGCCGAAGGAGTCCGCCCTGGTCGGCAACCACGGCTCCATGACCCCCGCCGAACAACTCGTACCGCTCCTCGAAGTACGCTCCTAGGGCCGACAGGCCCGCGCGCCGCCGGGACCCGCGCGCCACCGGCGTCCCCGGCAGGCCCCCGACCGTCGGCCCCCCGCCCCGCACGACCGCGAACAACCGAAAGGTGCTCGACCTCCCATGCCTGAGCTGGTGTTCTTCTCCGGAACGATGGACTGCGGGAAGAGCACCCTCGCGCTGCAAATCGAGCACAACCGCTCGGCCCGGGGGTTGCAGGGCATGATCTTCGCGCGCAACGACCGCGCGGGCACGGGCAAGCTCTCCTCGCGGCTCGGCCTGGTCACCGAGGCGATCGAGGTGGCCGACGACCTCGACGTCTACGCCTATCTCGTCGACCACCTCTCCCGCGGCTCCCGCGCCGACTACGTGATCGCGGACGAGGCGCAGTTCCTCGCCCCCGAACAGATCGACCAGCTCGCCCGCGTCGTCGACGACCTGGGCCTGGACGTCTTCGCGTTCGGCATCACCACCGACTTCCGCTCCAAGCTGTTCCCCGGCTCCCAGCGCCTGGTCGAGCTCGCCGACCGCGTGGAGGTGCTCCAGGTCGAGGCGCTGTGCTGGTGCGGCGCGCGCGCCACGCACAACGCCCGCACCATCGGCGGCGAGATGGTCGTCGAGGGCGCCCAGGTCGTCGTCGGCGACGTCAACCAGGCGCCCGACGAAGTGGGGTACGAGGTCCTGTGCCGCCGCCACCACCGGCGCCGCATGACGGCGGCCTCCGCCCGCGCGGGCGCCCTCTCGCCCGACGTCCTGCCGGTGGACACCCTGGAACGCTCCTAGGCGGTCGGGCGGCGTCCCTCACCCGGTGGCGTCCCTGGGCTCCGAGCGGATCAGGGTGAAGATCGCCCCCTCCGGGTCGGCGACCGTCGCGACCCGCCCGTATCTGCCGGGCTCCGCGGGCCGCACCACATGGCCGCCGAGCTCCACCACCCGCGCCGCCGACGCGTCCACGTCCACGGTTTCGAAGTACGTCATCCAGTGCGCGCCCCGGTCCCGCGGCAGCGCCTGCCCCACCCCGCGCACCGACGCCAGGGGACGGCCGTCCAAGTACAGCGTCAGATAGTCGAGACCGGGTGTGGTGGCCGCCTCCTCGGTGAAGCCGAAGATCGTCCGGTAGAACTTCGCCACCTCCACCGTCTCGCGGGTCAGGAGCTCGTTCCACGTCACCGTGCCCGGCACCCCCGCGACACCCGCTCCGATGTGTGCCGCGGCCTGCCAGATGCCGAACACCGCGCCCGCCGGGTCGAGGGCGACCACCATCCGCCCCGCCCGGCCCGCTTCCAGTGGCCCCACGCCCACCGTGCCGCCGCAGTGGCGCACCGTCTCGGCCGTCACGTCCGCGTCGTCGGACGCCAGATACGGGGTCCACACGATCGGCAGTTGCCGGTCGGGCAGCTGCCCGATGCCCGCCACCTCGTATCCGTCCAGCATGGCCCGCACATAGGGGCCGAGCTGCTGCGGCCCCGGCCGGTACGTCCAGCCGAAGAGCGCCGCGTAGAACTCCTGGGTCGCGGCCACGTCATGGGCCATCAGGCTCACCCAGCAGGGCGTGCCGGGTGTGTGCCGCGCGCCCAGGTCGCGCGAGTCGTCCGGCCACCGTGCCTCGGTCATCGTCACTCTCTCCTCGGGCCCTCGTGACTTCGGCGGCCCGGCACGGCGGATTCCGCCACGACGATCGGCAGAGTGCACATGGCGTCATCTGTCGTTCGTCGGTCGTCATCCGTCGTCGCCCGGCCGCTGCCACTCCGCTTCGCTTCGCTTCACTGTCCGAACGCGCGTGCCTCCGCCGCGCGTGTGCCCGTCCGTGCAGATGCTCGCACCACCAGTCGCCGAGCGCGCTCCGGCCGCGCCGCGCTCATGGGCTTCCTCGCGGAGGATGCCCGGTTTTGCCGTTCCTCATCCGGTCGTGCTCGATGACGGGACTGTGTCCATCCGCGGTACGCGGCGTGCACGTTTCTGTACGCCGCGTGTTCGGGCGTGGTCCGGCCGAGCAGGTTATACGGAGCTGAGCGCGGCGGCCACCCCGTACGCAAGGATGGCGGCCATGAACGTCATCATCTCCACATCCGAACTCGCGAGCGACCTGGCGGGCGGGAACGCCCCGGTCCTGCTCGACGTCCGCTGGCAGCTGAGCACGGCGAAGGCGGCCGGTGAGCCGCCCTTCGACGGCCGGGCCGAGTATGCGGCGGCGCACATTCCGGGGGCCGTCTTCGTGGACCTCGACGCGGATCTCGCGAGCCCCGCAGGGCCCGGCGGCCGTCATCCGCTGCCGGACCTCGGACACTTCGGTTCCGTCATGCGGGCGGCCGGTGTCTCGGCCGACCGGCCGGTGGTGGTGTACGACGGCGGGCAGGGCTGGGCGGCCGCCCGGGCCTGGTGGTTGCTGCGGTGGACGGGCCATCCCTCGGTGCGGGTCCTGGACGGCGGGCTCGCCGCGTGGGCGGGCGAGCTGGAGTCCGGCGAGGTGACCCCGGCGGCCGAGGGCACCTTCGTGCCCGAGCCCAACTCCGTGGATCTCCTGGACGCGGACGCCGCGGCGGCCCTCGCCCGTTCCGGTCTGCTCCTGGACGCCCGCGCCGCCGAGCGCTACCGGGGGGACGTGGAGCCGATCGACCGGGTCGGCGGCCACATCCCCGGCGCGGTGTCGGCGCCCACGACGGAGAACGTCGCGGCGGACGGCCGTTTCCGTCCCGCCGACGAACTGGCGGCCCGTTTCACGTCCCTCGGCGCCTCCAGCACCGCACCAGTCGGCGTGTACTGCGGCTCGGGCGTCTCCGGAGCCCACGAGGTCCTCGCCCTCGCCGTGGCGGGGATCCCGGCGGCGCTGTACGTCGGGTCCTGGTCGCAGTGGTCGTCGGACCCGGCGCGGCCGGTGGCGACGGGGCCGGATCCGCAGTAGCGGGGGTACGGCCCGGCGGCTCGGGGTGGCTTGTAGTAGCCGTTGGGCGTGCGCCGTGCCGTGTGGGCGGCGGGTGAAGTAGGGGCAGCGAGTGAAGGGCCTGTGCGCATGGTGCGCGCAGGCCCTTCACTGGGTTCTCACGTTGCCCGGGCGGGCGGAACCTGGCAGTGGGCGTGCGGAACCTGGCCGGTAGGCGTGCGGAACCTCAACCGGCGGTCACACGGAGCCTTGCCGGGTGGGCACACGCCGGGTGGGCGCACGGAACCTCGCCCGTTGGGCGCACGGCACCTCCCCCCGCGCGCACGCGCGGGGAAGAAGCCCCGCGCTGCACGCTCGCGCGGGGGGCTACTCCTGCTTCTTGCGCCGGGTGCCGAACACGATCTCGTCCCAGCTGGGTACGGCGGCCCGGCGGCCGGGGCGGACGCCGTCGGCCTCGGCCTGGCGGTCCGTGGAGCCGACGAGGCGGTCGCGGTGGCTGGCCACGGCCCGCGGCATCAGGACGTCCGCATAGGCGGAACCGGCCGAGGCCGCCGTGGCCGGGGGCTCCTCGGCCTCCGGCTCCTGCTCGGGGTCCTCCTGTACGGACGGCAGTTCGGCGGGTGTCGTGACGGGCCGCTCGGGGACGACCATGTCGCCGCGGAAGCTCGGGACGGCCTCCAGGAGGCTGGTGAGCGAGTCGCGTTCCTGCTCGGCGACCGCCGCGGGCGCGACGATCTCCGGCTCGGGGTCGGGGCCGAGGACTCCGGCCCGCTCCGGGGCGCGGTCGAGCGGACGGTCCCGGGGGAGCCGGGCGATGCGCGGCACGAACGGGAAGCTCGGCTCGGGCGCCGCGATGTCGTCGGTCTCGCCGATCAGCGCGCGGGCCTCGTCGTCGACGGCCTGGACTAGGCGCCGCGGCGGGTCGTACGTCCAGCTCGCGGAGTGCGGCTCGGTCGCCACGCGGTAGACGAGCAGGACTTCCCAGGTGCCGTCGTCGCGGCGCCAGGAGTCCCACTGGACGGTGTCCTTGTCGGCGCCGCGCAGCAGCAGGCGCTCCTGGACGGCCTCGCCGAGCTGGGGTCCGGTGTTCTCGCCGGGGCGGCGCACCGGGGTCTTCCTGGCGCGCTCGGCCATGAAGGCGCGCTCGGCGAGCACGGGGCCCTCGAAGCGGCGGACGCGGTCGACGGGGATACCGGCGAGCGAGGCGACTTCCTCCGCGCTGGCACCGGCACGTATACGGGCCTGGATGTCTCGGGGGCGGAGGTGGCTCTCCACCTCGATCTCGATCTGTCCGAGCCGCGGCCGGTCGCCGCGCACGGCGGCGCGCAGCCGTTCGTCGATCGGAAGCGTGTACTCCGTGCTGTCCGCAGCCTTCAGCACCAGCCGTGTGCCGTCGTTGCTGACGGCCACGACACGCAGTTCGGGCATGGGGACCTCCCGGGTGGTGCCTGCCGACGTCACGTGCGTCGCTGCTTCCGCTAGTCGAGTGTGGCCTGCCCGGGTGCAGCCTGCCACAACCTTGCCGAGTTGCCCGGCGTGTCGGGCGCGGGCCCTGGACCGCCGTTATGACACGGTAACCTCTTCGCAACGCTGAGTGACTGATTTAATCACCCTGGGCACGAGCCCCCATCCGGCGGTCCTGGCTGGCCCCGGGCACCCTGGCTGGAGACCGGACCCAGGGCTCGCAACACTACTCCATTCGGGCCACCCGGGTGGACCGGCGCGCCGCCGAACTTCTCGGGGTGGAGGGGAGTTGACGTCGACCCCTCCCGAGTGCGCCCCGCGTACGCGTGGCGCTCTTCACGAAACAGCCAGAAGCGGAACTATTCGCTTCGGGCGTACGTCCCTTTCTCAGTACCTCGCGTAGCTCATACGTGAACACGTAAGTCATACGTGATGTCGAGAAAGGTAGGCAAGGTCCGCAGATGCGTGAAAAGCCGGAACCCGGCGCGGAGACGAAGGGTGCGACGGAGGGCGAGCCGAAGAAGAAGCGGTTCGATCTCAGCGTGCCGCAGGTGGCGGGGAGCGCCGTCGCGGCCGTGCTGGCCGCGAAGCTCGCGTCCTCCTTCGGCGTTTACGGAACGATCCTCGGCGCCGGCGTGGTCAGCACCATCGCCACCAGCGGCGGCACGATATTCCAGCACTTCTTCTCGCGTACGGGCGAGCAGATACGCGACGTGGCGGTGCAGGCGAAGCCGAGGGCCCAGCAGGTCCCGGTGACCGCGGCGACACCGGTGCCGGAGACGTTCAGAGCGTCCGCGCCCCCGTCCGCTCCCACGCCCACGTCCGCCGCGACGTCGGCGGCGGCGTACGCGGGCAACGGCCCGGTGACCACGACCTGGGGGAGGGCGGCCGCGGACGCCGATCCGACGACGGCGCTCCCGGCGTTCGACGCGGCCGACGCGACCACGGCACTCCCCGCGATCGACGCCGCCGACCCGACGAGGGCCCTCCCGAGAGTCGACCCGGCCGACCCGACGACGGCGCTTCCCGTGGCCGGAACCGACCCCGACCAGACCCAGCTGCTCGCTTCCGCGGACGCCACCCGGATGATGCCGCGCGACCTTCCGGGCGACCAGGAGACCCGGCTGCTGCGCCAGGCAGGGCCGGAGTTCCCCGCAGGCCCCGTGCCCCCCGGCGGTCCTGGCCCCGTCCCGGCCCCGTTCCCCTCGGGCGAGTTCTCCGGGGCGACCACGCACCGTACGCGGACGCGCAGCTGGAAGCGGCCGCTGATCGCGGCGGCGCTGGTCTTCGGGGTCTCCCTCGGAGGCATCACCACGTACGAACTGGTGAGCGGCAAGAGCTTCAGCGGCGACGACAGCAGCACCACGCTGCGGGACGCCTTCACCAACCGCGGTTCGTCGTCGACGTCGGACGACGAGCCCGCCACCGGCGACACCGGGGAGCCGTCGGGCGACGGCACGTCCGGGTCGGGCGACGGGTCGCAGCAAGGCAGCGGTACTCCCGAGGACCCGGAGAACAAGCCCTCACCCGGTGACGGCACCGGTTCCGGCGACGGGTCGGGGAAGGGCTCGGGCCAGGGCGGTACCGACGAGAGCGGCACGGGCACCGGGAGCGGCACCGACAAGGGCGACGGCAGCGGCAAGGGCTCCGGTGACGGCGGCGCGAAGACCGACCCGACGCCCACCCCCACGCCGACCCCGACTCCCACGCCGACGCCGTCCAGTGGCGGCGGCACCGGACCCGGCACCGGTGACGGCAGCGTCGAGGAACAGCAGCAGACGCCGGAGCAGTGACCGCGGGCCGCGCGGTGCCGAAACCGGAACCGGCACCGGAACCGGGACGAGGACCGGGCCGCGCGGCCTCAGTCGCCGAGGACCCGCCGCAGATAGGGGTTGCCGAAGAGCCGGTCGGGGTCGAGCCGGTCGCGCAGTGCCGTGAACTCGCCGAAGCGCGGGTAGGCCCCGGCCAGATAGGCGGCGTCGCGGGTGTGCAGCTTGCCCCAGTGCGGCCGCCCCTCGTGGGCGGTGAAGATCTCCTCCGCGGCGCTGAAGTACCTGCGGAACGGGGTGCCTTTGTACAGATGGACGGCGATGTACGCGCTCTCGCGGCCCGAGGCGGTGGAGAGCGTGATGTCGTCCGCAGGTGCCGTGCGGACCTCGACGGGGAAGCTGACCCGCAGCGAGGACCGCTCGATCATCGACCTCAGCTCGCGCAGCGTCTCCACCAGGGCCTCGCGCGGGACGGCGTACTCCATCTCCACGAAGCGCACCCGGCGCGGGCTGGTGAAGACCTTGTAGGGGATGTCCGTGTAGGTGCGGGCGGACAGGGCCTTGCTGGAGAGCCTCGCGATGGCGGGAATGGCGGCGGGCACGGCACGGCCGAGGGAATTGACCACCTGGAAGAGCCCGTTGGAGAGGAGTTCGTCCTCTACGAAGGCGCCGATCGCGCTCGGGGGAGCGGCCGGACCCACGCTGCGGTTGTTGCGCTTGGTGTTGCAGTTGCCGGTGTGCGGGAACCAGTAGAACTCGAAGTGCTCGTTCTCCGTGACGAGCTGGTCGAACTCGGCGGTGACCCGGTCGAAGGCCATGGGTTCCTCGCGGGCCTGGAGGAAGAAGACGGGTTCTACGGAGAACGTGATCGCGCTGATGACGCCCAGCGCGCCGAGCCCGGTCCTGGCGGCGGCGAAGACGTCCGCGTTCTGCTCCTCGGAGCAGGTCAGGACGCGCCCGTCGGCGGTGACCAGCTCAAGGGCCCTGATCTGCGCGGCGATCGAGGACGAGTCCCGGCCGGTGCCGTGCGTTCCGGTGCTGACGGCGCCCGACACCGTCTGCTCCATGATGTCGCCCATGTTCGTCAGGGACAGGCCCTCGCGGGCCAGCGCGACGTTCAGGCGCCTGAGCGGGGTGCCCGCCTCCACGGTGACCGTGCCCGCCTGGCGGTCGATCCTGCGGATGCCGGTGAGGAGGTCGGGTCGCACCAGGAGGCCGTCGGTCGCGGCGGCCGCCGTGAAGGAGTGCCCGCTGCCCACGGCCTTGACCTTCAGGCCGTCCTCACGGGCGCCGCGGATCGCCGCGACGAGCTCCTCCCGGGAGGCGGGCGTGGCCTCGCGCGCGGCCCGCACGGACACGGTGCCCGCCCAGTTACGCCACGTCGCCGGCTTCCTCCCGCCGGTGGCCGTGGTCCCCGCCGCCGTGCCCCTGCCCGTTTCCGTGCTCATGGGTCCCTCCCCCTCGCTGTACCGGCCGCTCCAGCCGGCGATAACCCAGGAGCGCCACCACGACCGCGAGGGCCCCGGACACTCCCGGGACCGTGTACCCCGCGCGCGCCCCCGCAGCGTCGATCACCCAGCCGGCCGCGGAGGAGCCGAGCGCCACCCCGACGGCGAGTCCCGTACTGACCCAGGTCATGCCCTCGGTCAGCTTCGCGCGCGGTACGTGCTGTTCGACGAGGGCCATCGTCGTGATCATCGTCGGTGCGATGGACAGGCCCGCGACGAAGAGCGCCGCGGCGAGGAACGGCAGGTTCCCGGCCAGTTGCAGCGGGATCATACTCACGCCCATCGCACAGACACCCAGCAGCCATCTGCGGGCGGGCGCCCCCTTGAAGTGCAGCAGGCCGAAGCCCACCCCCGCCAGGCAGGAGCCGAGGGCGTAGACGGCGAGCACCAGGCTCGCCGCGCCCTTGTGGCCCTCGTCCTCGGCGAACGCCACCGTCACCACGTCGACGGCGCCGAAGATCGCTCCGGTCGCGACGAACGTGGCCACCAGGACCTGGAGGCCACCGGCCCGCAGCGCGGAGCCGCCGGTGTGGTGCTCCCTCGGGTGCGGCACCGGTTCGGTGGCGCGCTGCGCCGTCAGCCAGAAGACGCCGACTGCCAGGAAGACTCCGGCGAGCAGCGGCCCGGCCTCGGGGAACCACACCGTGGACAGGCCGATGGAGATGATCGGTCCGAAGATGAAGCAGATCTCGTCGACGACGGACTCGAAGGAGTACGCCGTGTGCAGCTGCGGGGTGTCGCGGTACAGGGCCGCCCAGCGGGACCTGACCATCGAGCCCACGCTCGGCACGCAGCCGACGAGGGCGGCGCAGACGAACAGCGTCCAGTCCGGGGTCTCGAACTTCGCGGCGAGCAGCAGCCCCGCCACCGCGACCAGGGACACCAGCGTCGCGGGCCTGAGCACCCGCCGCTGGCCGTGCCGGTCCACCAGGCGGGAGATCTGCGGGCCGATCGCCGCCGCCGACAGCGCCACGGTGGCCGACAGGGCCCCTGCGAGGCCGTACCTGCCGGTGAGCTGGGAGACCATCGTGACGATGCCGATGCCCATCATGGACAGCGGCATCCGCCCGAGGAAGCCTGCGACGGAGAACCCCAAGGAGCCGGGGGCGGCGAAAATGGCGCGGTAGGGGCTCGGCACGTGGACTCCGCGGAAGCGCCGGAGCGCGCGGGCGCGACCGCTCCGGGTAAGGCGTGAAGATGGCTCATACAGCTTACGACTGCCGAGGCGCGGCGCGCACCGTCTTTTCGGGGGCACGCGCCACAGGGTGGCGGTTGCCGCGCTGTCAGTGCCGGGTGGCAGGATCACATACATGTCCGAAGCGCTGGATCCCACTCCCTACGACGCCCTGCTGCTGCTCTCGTTCGGCGGCCCCGAAGGACCGGACGACGTGGTCCCGTTCCTGGAGAACGTGACGCGTGGCCGCGGCATCCCCAAGGAGCGACTGAAGGAGGTCGGGCAGCACTACTTCCTCTTCGGTGGCGTGAGCCCCATCAACGACCAGAACCGCACCCTTCTTGCGGCCCTGCGCGCGGACTTCGCGGAGCACGGCCTCGACCTGCCGGTGTACTGGGGCAACCGCAACTGGTCGCCGTACCTCACGGACACCCTGCGCGAGCTGGTCCAGGACGGCCGCCGCCGTGTCCTCGTCCTCGCCACCAGCGCGTACGCGTCGTACTCGGGCTGCCGGCAGTACCGCGAGGATCTCGCGGCCGCTCTCGCCACCCTCCGCGCGGAGGGCCTCGACCTGCCCCGCGTGGACAAGCTGCGGCACTACTTCAACCACCCCGGCTTCGTGCGCCCAATGGTCGAAGGCGTCCTGAAGTCCCTCGCGGACCTCCCCGAAGAGGTCCGCGACGGCGCGCACCTGGCCTTCACCACGCACTCCATCCCCACCGCGGCGGCCGACACCTCGGGCCCGGCGGAGGGCCACGGCGACGGCGGCGCGTATGTGCGCCAGCACCTGGACGTGGCCCGTGTCGTCGCCGACGCGGTGCGCGTGGAGACCGGCGTGGACCGCCCCTGGCAGCTGGTCTACCAGTCGCGCAGCGGCGCCCCGCACATCCCCTGGCTGGAGCCGGACATCTGCGACCACCTCCAGGAGCGGCACGAGGCCGGGGCCCCCGCCGTCGTCATGGTCCCGATCGGCTTCGTCTCGGACCACATGGAGGTCCTGTACGACCTCGACACCGAGGCCGCCGCGAAGGCCGCGGAGCTCGGCCTGCCGGTGCGCCGCTCGGCCACCGTCGGCGCCGACCCGCGGTTCGTCGCGGCGGTCCGCGAACTCGTCCTGGAGCGCGCCGCCACCGAGACCGGCCGCCCCGCGACGCCGTGCGCCCTCGGCGCGCTCGGCCCGAGCCACGACCTGTGTCCCGTGGGCTGCTGCCCGGCCCGCACCCCGAAGCCCGCCGCCGCGGGCGCCGACAGCCCGTACGCCTAGCGCGCCCCCGCGCGTACCGGGGCGCGCGCCCCGCACGACCAAGGAGCACCGTGACCGACCCCGCCCGGCAGGACCCACGACAGGACTAGCTGAAGGCCGAACTGCTCGCCGTGGCCCTGGAGGCCGCCGACCGCGCGGGTGCCCTGCTGCGCGACGGCCGCCCGGCCGATCTGGGCGTCGCCGGCACCAAGAGCAGCGCCGTCGACGTCGTCACCGAGATGGACCTCGCCTCGGAGAAGCTGCTCACGGACTTCTTCGCCGAGCGCAGGCCCGGCGACGGCGTCCTCGGCGAGGAGGGCGCGAGCCACGAGGGCACCAGTGGCGTCCAGTGGATCGTCGACCCCATCGACGGCACGGTGAACTACCTGTACGGGCGGCCGGACTGGGCGGTGTCCATCGCGGCCCGCAAGGACGGCGAGACCCTCGTCGGCGTCGTGCACGCGCCCGTGCGCGGCGAGACGTTCCGCGCGGTGCTCGGCCAGGGCGCGTACGCAGGCGACACCCCCCTGCGGGTCCGCACGGCGCCCCCGTTCGCACAGGCCCTCGTCGGCACGGGCTTCGGGTACGTCGCCGAGCGGCGGGCCCGCCAGGCCGAGGTCGTCGCGCAGCTGCTGCCGCGGGTGCGGGACATCCGGCGCGGCGGCTCCGCGGCCATCGACCTGTGCGACGTGGCGGCGGGCCGCCTGGACGCGTATTACGAACGGGGCCTGAACCCCTGGGACTTCGCGGCCGGCGACCTCATCGCCCGGGAGGCGGGCGCCCGCACCGGTGGACGCCCCGGAGAGCCCCTGTCGGGCGAGCTGACGGTGGCGGGCCCGCCCGGGCTCTTCGAGCCGCTCCAGAGCCTCCTCGACGGCCTCGGAGCCTGGCACGACTGAGGCGGGCCCGCCCCGGCCGCCCCGCGGTCACCGCCCGTGACGGCACCTGGTCAATGCACCTGACGGCACTCGGGCACCGCACCTGGCGGCACCCGGCCACCGCACGCGACGGCGTCCCGCCACCGCACACGACAGGGCCCCGGCACCTGGAGCGAGGTGCCGGGGCCCTGTCGCGAGCGACTGCGACCGGACGCTGGAGACGTCCCGGTCAGGAGGTAAGGGCGGCGACCTCCACGCCGTGCTCGGCCGCCAGGCGGTGCAGGTCCTCCAGCTCGGCCAGTTCGACCTCTGCCAGGAACTCGTCGCCTGTCTCGCGGGCCCGCGTGAGGTCGGACTCCGTGGTCTTTATGCGCTGCAGGAGACCTGCGGTGAATGCGTCCATGGTTGCGCCCCCTCGGCTGGGTCGTGGGTCGGTGGCACGGGGGTGTGCCGTGGAGAAGGGGCGATCACGTCCGGCGCCCGCTGCGTGAAGCAGGTCGTGGTGTGCCACATACGAAGCGTGATCGCGGGGTGTAAGGCCGTCCTCCCCCCGCCCTGTTCCACGGAAACCTCAACCGGGCCAGAAAATCCCGCGTTCCCGGGGCCCGAGACCGCCTTACAGCCGGTTTATGGCCGAAAGGGGCAGGATGGAGACCTCACTCCACGTAAAGACCTGCCCTGCCGCGACCTCGCGCGGGGCACAGAGGAAGGACAAGCGACGTGCGCGTACTCGTCGTCGAGGACGAGCAGCTGCTCGCCGATGCGGTGGCCACCGGACTGCGCCGGGAGGCCATGGCCGTCGACGTCGTGTACGACGGCGCGGCAGCCCTCGAGCGCATCGGCGTGAACGACTACGACGTGGTCGTCCTGGACCGTGACCTCCCGGTCGTCCACGGCGACGACGTCTGCCGAAAGATCGTCGAGCTCGGCATGCCCACGCGCGTGCTGATGCTGACCGCGTCCGGCGACGTCAGCGACCGCGTCGAGGGCCTGGAGATCGGCGCCGACGACTATCTCCCCAAGCCGTTCGCCTTCAGCGAGCTCACGGCCCGCGTGCGCGCCCTCGGGCGGCGCACCAGCGTGCCGCTGCCGCCCGTCCTGGAGCGCGCAGGCATCAAGCTCGACCCGAACCGCCGCGAGGTCTTCCGTGAGGGCAGGGAGATCCAGCTCGCGCCCAAGGAGTTCGCCGTCCTTGAGGTGCTGCTGCGCAGCGAGGGCGCGGTGGTCTCCGCCGAGCAGCTCCTGGAGAAGGCCTGGGACGAGAACACGGACCCGTTCACCAACGTCGTCCGCGTCACGGTCATGACCCTGCGCCGCAAGCTCGGCGAGCCCGCCGTCATCGTGACCGTGCCGGGCTCCGGCTACCGGATCTGACCCGGTGGCCGCGACCCCCGCGCCCCCGGCGGCGCCCCCGAAGCCCACCTGGGAACCGCGCAAGGTCGAGCCGCCCTTCCCGTGGCTCCGCCCGACCATCCGCATACGGCTCACACTGCTGTACGGCGGCATGTTCCTGATCGCGGGCATCCTGCTGCTCTCGATCATCTACCTGCTCGCGGCACAGGCGCTGAACGTGGGCAGCGAGCTGCCGTTCAAGATCGTCTCGGGCAAGGTGACGAGCGAGGTCTGCAACCTCCCCGGCCAGGCCTCGCCCAGCGACTTCAACCAGGCGATGAACGACTGCGTCAACACCCAGCGCCAGCACGCCCTGGACAACCTCCTCAGCCGCTCCCTGCTGGCCCTGCTCGGGCTCGCGGTGATCGCCTTCGCGTTCGGGTACGCGATGGCGGGCCGGGTCCTGTCCCCGCTCGGCCGCATCACGCGCACGGCCCGCAGGGTGGCCGGCACGGACCTGAGCCGCCGTATCGAACTGGACGGGCCCGACGACGAGTTGAAGGAGCTCTCGGACACCTTCGACGAGATGCTGGACCGGCTCGAACGGGCCTTCACCGCCCAGCAGCGCTTCGTCGGCAACGCCTCGCACGAACTGCGCACCCCGCTCGCGATCAACCGCACGCTCCTGGAAGTGCACCTGTCCGACCCCGGTGCGCCCGTGGAGCTCCAGCAGCTCGGCAAGACGCTCCTGGCCACCAACGAGCGCAGCGAGCAGCTCGTGGAGGGCCTGCTCCTGCTCGCCCGCAGCGACAACCAGATAGTGGAGCGCAAGCCCGTGGACCTCGCCGAGGTGGCGGGCCAGGCCGTCGACCAGGCCCGCTCCGAGGCCGAGGAGAAGGGCGTCGAGATCCGCGGCGAGCGGGGCCCCGCGGTGGTGCAGGGCAACGGCGTGCTCCTGGAGCGCATCGCGCTGAACCTCGTACAGAACGCCGTCAGGTACAACCAGAAGGAGGGCGGCTGGGTCGAGGTGACCACGGAGGCCCAGCACGGGCAGGCCGTCCTGGTGGTGACCAACACCGGCCCCGTCGTCCCGGCGTACGAGATCGACAGCCTTTTCGAGCCTTTCCGCAGGCTCCGCACGGAGCGGACCGGGAGCGACAAGGGCGTGGGTCTCGGCCTGTCCATCGCCCGGTCGGTGGCGCGGGCCCACGGGGGCCGTATCATCGCGGAGCCGCGCGAGGGGGGTGGGCTCGTGATGCGAGTCACCCTGCCGATCTGAGATGCTTCCGCGGAAGCGGCAGGATGTTCGCTTTGAGCGGAATTTTCGGGACCTGGTCCTTGGAGATTCCTGTGTGATCGATCACAGGAGCGAATTTTTGGGTATCTACTCTCCGTGACCGTCAAAGTCGCTGGAAAGCCGGGAAAATGCGGGTTTTCAGGGGTCTTGATCACGGGAAGTACACGGGGTGGCGCCCGTGAAGTGCGACATTCGGACCGTGTACGGTCCCGATCGCCATCCAAACCGATCACCTCTTCAGGGGTGCGGTTGGGTGTCGATTGAGTAACAGACCTTGATGTGAGGCAAAATCTCCGCCTCAGGTCGGGCACAAGTCCGGCCTCTCACGCGTTACGTGCGCTGAGACACCGCAGACACCCAGAGGGGGAGAGCGACATGGCAACGGACTACGACACCCCACGCAAGACCGATGACGACCTTAACGAGGACAGCATCGAGGAACTGAAGGCCCGGCGGAACGACAAGTCCACGTCGACCGTCGACGTCGACGAGTTCGAGGCCGCGGAAGGCCTGGAGCTGCCGGGCGCGGACCTGTCCAACGAGGAGCTCGCCGTGCGCGTGCTCCCCAAGCAGCAGGACGAGTTCACGTGCATGAGCTGCTTCCTCGTGCATCACCGCAGCCAGCTGGCCAGGGAGAAGAACGGCCAGCCGATCTGCCGCGACTGCGACTGAGGAGGGGTCGGCCGTGACAGGCTCGACCCCGCCTTGGAAGCGCCGCTTCCGGGACCGGGAAGCGGGCGCGGACGCGCCCGAGGGCGCGACGGACGCCGGGCGGGGCCCTGAGGCCTCGCTCGAGTCGGCCGGCGCGGCGGAGCGGGGCGAAGGGCCTGCGGGGACGCCGCAGGCCGCTGAGGCGGCGTACAAGGCGGTCCCCGCGCTGGTGCACGGCTCCGCCGTGGACCAGCCGGACAGGTCCGGCCGTGAGGCAGCGGTCGGCACGGAGAACGGGGACGGCGCGGTGGCGGACGGTCAAGGGCCTTCGACCAGGGCCCGGCGGCTCGCCGCCGTCACCGACGGACTGAGGAACGGGGTACGCCGCGGTGGGCGCGGTGCCAAGGCCGGCATCGGCTATCTCGCCGACCGGATCATCGAGAACGCCCCGCGGGTCCCGGTCCGCGACCTGGCGACCCTCCGCAAGCAGTTCCCGGGCCTCGGCCCGGAGCAGCTCGCGGACAAGCTGATCGCCGGCGCGGCGAACGCGACTTCCACGGTGGGCGCCGGCGTCGGCGCGGCGGCGATGCTGCCCGTGCCGCCCGCCATGCCCGCCGAACTCGCCGCCGAGATCACGGGCGTCGCGGCCATAGAGCTGAAACTGGTCGCCGAGCTGCACGAGGTGTACGGCCGGCGGCCCGAAGGCAATCTCAAGGAGCGCAGCACCGCGTATCTGCGTGCCTGGACCGAGGAGCGCGGGATCGACGTGGCGAAGCCGGCGTCGGTGAACGCCGCCCTCGGCGGTCAGCTGAAGCGGGAACTGCGCCAGCAGATCATGAAGCGCATGGTCCGCAACCTGCCGAACCTGATGCCCTTCATGGTGGGCGCGGCGGTGGGCGCGGTGATGAACCGCAGGGACACCAAGAAGCTGGCCGAGCGCGTGCGCAGCGACCTGCGCCGCACACAGGTGCCGTGGGACGCCCTCCCGGAGCTGCCGCCCATGGAGGCGCCCCTCGATCCGCTGCCCCTCGGCAAGGGGCTGCGCAGAGGCCTGCGCGGAGGCCGGGGGACGGACGCCTAGGCCGTGCGGACCGCGTTCAGGGCCGCTGCCAGGGCCTCGGGGTCGCGCGTCGACACATAGACGTACGGCGTCGGGTCCTCGGGATCCACGACCTCCACCCGCAGCGCCGTCGGGATGTAGCTGCGCAGCACCATGAACGCGCGCGGGTCCGCCTTGTGGGAGCGCCAGGCGCGGGCCTCGGCCTCGTCCAGGGGCTCGGCCTCGCCCAGGGCCGTCACCGGGATCTTCGCGTCCCCGGCGACCAGGGACCCGGCGACGACCCGGATCCGTACCGAGCCGTACGCGCTGGTGAGGACCGCCGCCAGGGCCGTACCGCCGACCAGGCCGCCGAGGAGCGGCAGGGTGCCGAACGGGAGCATCGTCAGGGCCGCCGCGAGACCGACGAGGACCGAGACGAGCCACCACGAACGGGGCGCGGTCAGGCGTTCTTCGTAAGGCTGCATGGAGCCAAGCTTGGCATGGTGCGCGACGGCCGCTGACGCGGAGGTAAGGTCTGCGCCTGTGAGTGGTACATCAGCAGCTCTGACGCCCCCGCCGGACGCCATACCTCCCGTCCGCCACCCGGACGCGCCCGCGCCCGGCGAGCTCATCGGCGCGCACTACGAGCACTGCTTCGGCTGCGGGGAGGGCCAGGCCCACGGGCTGCACCTGGCGGCACGGGCCGGCGAAGGCGTCGCCGTCACCGCCGAGTTCACCGTGCGCGAGGCGCACCAGGGCGCTCCGGGGCTCGCGCACGGCGGTGTCCTCGCCACCGCGCTCGACGAGACGCTCGGCTCCCTGAACTGGCTGCTGCGGGTGATCGCGGTGACCGGGCGCCTGGAGACCGACTTCGTGCGGCCGGTGCCCGTCGGCACGGTCCTCCACCTGGAGGCCGAGGTCACCGCCGTCGCCGGGCGCAAGATCTACTCGACCGCCACCGGGCGGACGGGCGGCCCCGGCGGCCCCGTCGCCGTGCGCGCCGACGCCCTTTTCGTCGAGGTGAAGGTGGACCACTTCATCGACAACGGCCGCGCCCAGGAGATCCGCGCGGCCATGAACGACCCGGACCAGATCCGGCGCGCCCGCGCCTTCGAGGTGAACCCGTGACCCACCCTGCTCCTTTGGACGTACTGATCCGGCGCGTCGACCCCGACGTACCGCTGCCCGCGTACGCGCAACCCGGTGACGCCGGTGCCGATGTGCGGACGACCGAGCCCTGCGAACTCGCGCCCGGTGAGCGTGCCGTGCTGCCGACCGGGGTGTCCATCGCGCTGCCCGAGGGGTACGCGGCCTTCGTGCACCCCCGTTCCGGCCTCGCGGCCCGCTGCGGTGTCGCCATGGTGAATGCCCCGGGGACGATTGATGCCGGGTACCGTGGGGAGATCAAGGTGATCGTGGTGAATCTCGACCCGCGCGAGAGCGTACGGTTCGAGCGCTTCGACCGGATTGCCCAACTGGTCGTCCAGCAGGTCGAGAAGGTCCGCTTCCAGGAGGTGGCGGAGCTTCCCGACTCGGTGCGGGCCGAGGGGGGATTCGGGTCCACCGGAGGCCATGCCGCCGTGGGCGCCAGCGCGGGTGAACAAACGGGTGGGAATCGATACGCATCGGTCGTATCCGACCGGGAAGGACAGTGACGTGTTCGGACGTCGCAAGAAGAGCAGTGCCGCCGAGGACGCGGCGGGCGAGGCCGAGCAGGTCGTCGACGGCACCGTGAACGAGGACGCCGAGGGTGCGGAGGCCGAAGGCGGTGCGCGGCGCGTGCGCCTGGAGCCGGAGCCGCGTCCCGACGGTCCCTGGGACATCTCCGAGGTCCATGAGCCCGGCGAGGGCCGGGTGGACCTGGGCGGCCTCTTCGTGCCGGGGGTCGAGGGCATGGAGCTGCGGGTGGAGGTCGCCGGTGACGCGATCGTCGCGGCCACCGTCGTGCTCCAGGACAGCGCCATCCAGTTGCAGGGCTTCGCCGCCCCCAAGCGCGAGGGCATCTGGGGCGAGGTCCGTGAGGAGATCGCCTCCGGCATCACGCAGCAGGGCGGTGTCATCGACGAGGTCCAGGGCGCGCTCGGCTGGGAGCTGCGGGCGCAGGTGCCGGTGCAGCTGCCGGACGGCACGGGCGGCTTCCAGGTGGTCCGGTTCGTGGGCGTGGACGGCCCGCGGTGGTTCCTGCGCGGTGTCATCTCCGGTCAGGGAGCCGTGCAGCCGCAGGCCGCGGGGCTGCTCGAACAGATCTTCCGGGACACGGTCGTGGTCCGCGGCGACGGCCCGATGGCCCCGCGTGACCCGATCGTCCTGAAGCTTCCCGACGACGCGCAGATGGTCGCCGAGGGCGCTGTGCAGCAGGAGGACCAGGAGACCTCGCGGTTCTCCGGCGGCATGGGCCAGCTCGCGCGCGGCCCCGAGATCACCGAGGTCCGCTGACGCCGCTCAGCGCTTCGCGAGCCGGTGGGCCGCACTCCCCGACGGGGGTGCGGCCCACCGGCTTTTTCCGCGCCGCGCGCCCGCGCCCCGTACTCCGGGCGCCGTGCGCCACGTAAAGGAAAAACGTAGAAACCAGATGAAACGGGACGCGTAAGAGAGTCGTCAATGCGCCGCCTGTCCCCGTATGGGAGGCGTCAACAGCGATCGGAACACGCCAACGAGGCGGTTTCCTCGACTCGTCAGCACTTCCGAATCTCATCTAGGAGCACACGATGGCCGATGTGGCCTTCGTCGTCACCACGATCGCGGTGTTCGCCCTGGTGGCACTCGTCGCCAAGGGGGTGACGAAGCTGTGACCGCCGAGAACGTCGTCGGACTCGTCGTGGCCGTCGCCCTGCTCGGCTATCTCGTCCTCGCCCTCGTGTTCCCGGAGAGGTTCTGAGCCACCCCATGAGTCCGGTCCTCGCTGGGGTGCTCCAGCTGCTCGCGCTCGTCGCCGCGCTGGCCCTCGCCCACCGCCCGCTCGGCGATCACATGGCCCGGGTCTACTCCTCCGACAGGCATCTGCGCGTCGAGAAGTGGATCTACAAGGGCATCGGCGCCGACCCGAACACCGAGATGCGGTGGCCCGCCTATCTGCGCGGGGTCCTCGCCTTCTCGGTGGCCGGGATGCTGTTCCTCTATCTGCTCCAGCGCTCGCAGGGCTCGCTGCCCGGCTCGCTCGGCTTCGAGGCCATCGACCCCGACCAGGCGTTCAACACGGCGGCCTCCTTCGTCGCCAACACCAACTGGCAGTCGTACTACGGCGAGCAGGCCATGGGCCACGTCGTGCAGACCGGCGGCCTCGCGGTGCAGAACTTCGTCTCGGCGGCCGTCGGCATCGCCGTGGCCGTCGCCCTCGTACGCGGCTTCGCCCGCTCTCGCACGGGGGAACTCGGCAACTTCTGGGCCGACCTGGTGCGCGGTGTCGTCCGCGTCCTGGTCCCGATCTCCGTCGTCGGCGCGCTGGTGCTCGTCGCCTGCGGTGCCTTGCAGAACTTCTCCGGCATCCACGAGGTCGGCCAGTTCACGGGCGGTCAGCAGCAGTGGAACGGCGGCGCGGTGGCCTCGCAGGAGGCCATCAAGGAGCTGGGTACGAACGGCGGCGGCTACTTCAACGCCAACTCGGCCCACCCGTTCGAGAACCCCGACCCGATCTCGAACCTCTTCGAGATCTTCCTCATCCTCGTCATCCCGTTCTCCCTGACCCGGACCTTCGGCAGGATGGTCGGCTCGGTCCGGCAGGGCTACGCGATCCTCGTCACGATGGCGAGCATCTGGATCGGCTTCACCGCGCTGATGATGTGGACCGAGTTCCACCACGGCGGCCCGGCGTTCGACCTGGCGGGCGGTGCGATGGAGGGCAAGGAGACCCGCTTCGGCATCGGCGGTTCCGCGCTCTTCGCGACGAGCACCACGCTCACCTCCACCGGCGCCGTGAACTCCTTCCACTCCTCGTACACCGGCTTCGGCGGCGGGATCACGATGCTGGGCATGCAGCTCGGCGAGATCGCGCCCGGCGGCGTCGGGTCCGGGCTCTACGGCATGCTCATCATGGCGATCATCGCGGTCTTCGTCGCGGGCCTGATGGTGGGCCGTACGCCCGAGTACCTGGGCAAGAAGATCGGCACCCGTGAGATCAAGCTCGCGGCCTGCTACATCCTCGTCACGCCCGCGCTCGTGCTCGGCTTCACCGGCGCCTCGATGGCGCTGTCCACGCCCAAGGACTCCCTGCTCAACAGCGGGGCCCACGGCTTCTCCGAAGTCCTGTACGCCTACACGTCCGGCGCCAACAACAACGGTTCGGCCTTCGCGGGGCTGAGCGCGGACACCCCGTGGTTCAACACCACGATCGGCCTCGCCATGCTCCTCGGCCGGTTCCTGCCGATGGTGTTCGTCCTCGCGCTCGCCGGTTCGCTCGCCGCGCAGCAACCGGTCCCGGCCACCGTCGGCACGCTCCGTACGGAGAAGCCGCTGTTCAGCGGGTTGCTGGTCGGAACCCTCGTGATCATCACCGGTCTGACGTACTTCCCGGCGCTCGCGCTCGGGCCGCTGGCCGAGGGGCTCGCGTCATGACCACCGGCACCAGCGGGGCCGGCCCCCGAAAGACCGACACCAGGAAGCAAGAGGAGCCCGGCTCCATGTCCCAAGCCCCCACGGCCACCCCGGCCCCCTCCACCCGCGCGCCCCACCAGGACGTGCCCGGCGGCCACCAGCCGGACGGCGGCAGGGTCGGCGGCGGTCTCTTCGACCCCGGGCAGCTCCTGAAGTCCTTCCCCGACGCCCTGCGCAAGCTCGACCCGCGGGTGATGGTCAAGTCCCCCGTGATGTTCGTGGTCCTGATCGGCTCGGTGCTCACCACCGTCCTCGCCTGCACCGACCCCGGCGACTGGTTCGGCTGGGCGATCACCGGGTGGCTATGGGCGACCACGGTCTTCGCGAATCTCGCCGAAGCCGTCGCCGAGGGCCGGGGCAAGGCCCAGGCCGACACGCTGCGCAAGGCCAAGACGGACACGGTGGCGCGCCGCGTCGTCGGCAGGAGCGAGGAGCGGGTGCCCGGCACCGAGCTGCGCGTCGGCGACCTGGTCGTCTGCGAGGCCGGTGACGTCATCCCCGGTGACGGCGACGTCGTCGAGGGCGTCGCGAGCGTCGACGAGTCGGCGATCACGGGGGAGTCCGCGCCGGTCATCCGCGAGTCCGGCGGCGACCGCTCGGCGGTCACCGGCGGCACGAAGGTCCTCTCCGACCGCGTCGTCATCAAGATCACGACAAAGCCCGGCGAGACCTTCATCGACCGGATGATCAACCTCGTCGAGGGCGCCGCCCGGCAGAAGACGCCCAACGAGATCGCCCTGAACATCCTGCTCGCCTCGCTGACCGTCGTCTTCCTGCTCGCCGTCGTCACCCTCCAGCCGTTCGCGGTGTACGCGGGCGCCGAGCAGTCGATGATCGTGCTCGCCGCGCTCCTGGTCTGCCTGATCCCCACGACCATCGGCGCGCTGCTCTCCGCGATCGGCATCGCGGGCATGGACCGCCTGGTGCAGCGCAATGTGCTCGCCATGTCCGGACGGGCCGTCGAGGCCGCGGGTGACGTCTCCACGCTGCTCCTGGACAAGACCGGCACCATCACCCTGGGCAACCGCCGCGCCGCCGCGTTCGTGCCGGTACGTGGCACCACCGCGGCCGAGGTGGCCGACGCCGCCCAGCTCTCCTCGCTGGCCGACGAGACCCCCGAGGGCCGCTCCGTCGTGGTCCTCGCCAAGGAGAGGTACGGCCTGCGCGAGCGGCACCAGGGCGAGCTCGTGGACGCCCAGTGGATCGCCTTCACTGCCCAGACCCGCATGTCGGGCGTGGACGTCGACGGGCGCAAGATCCGCAAGGGCGCGACAGGATCGGTCGTCGCCTGGGTGCGCGAGCGCGGCGGCACGGTCACGGCCGAGGCCCAGGAACTCACCGACGAGATCGCGCAGGCGGGCGGCACACCGCTGCTCGTGGCCCTGGAGGACGCCGACGGCGCCCGGGTCCTCGGCGTCATCCACCTCAAGGACGTCGTCAAGGAGGGCATGCGGGAGCGGTTCGACGAACTGCGCCGCATGGGCATCAAGACCGTCATGATCACGGGGGACAACCCGCTGACGGCCAAGGCGATCGCCGACGAGGCGGGCGTGGACGACTTCCTCGCGGAGGCCACGCCCGAGGACAAGATGGCGCTCATCAAGCGCGAACAGGCGGGCGGCAAGCTCGTCGCGATGACGGGTGACGGCACCAACGACGCCCCGGCGCTCGCGCAGGCCGACGTCGGCGTGGCCATGAACACCGGCACCTCGGCCGCCAAGGAGGCCGGGAACATGGTGGACCTGGACTCCGACCCGACGAAGCTCATCGAGATCGTCGAGATCGGCAAGCAGCTCCTGATCACCCGCGGTGCGCTGACCACCTTCTCCATCGCCAACGACGTCGCGAAGTACTTCGCGATCATCCCGGCGATGTTCGCGGTGGTCCACCCGGGCCTGGACAAGCTCAACGTCATGGACCTGGCAAGTCCCGAGTCCGCGATCCTGTCGGCCGTCGTCTTCAACGCGCTGATCATCGTGGCCCTCGTACCCCTCGCCCTGAAGGGGGTGCGGTACCGGCCGATGAGCGCCGACCGGATGCTGCGGCGCAACCTCGCCGTCTACGGGCTCGGCGGCCTCGTCGCCCCGTTCGTCGGCATCAAGATCATCGACCTGCTCATCTCCCTCGTCCCCGGCCTGCGATGACCCAGAAAGCGTGCTGACCGCCATGAACCACTCCGTAGGAAACACCGCACGGTTGCTCGGTGCCGGACTGCGCGCCCTGATCGTGCTCACCGTGCTCTGCGGCGTTCTCTATCCGCTCGCGGTGACCGGCGTCGCCCAGGCCCTGTTCCCGGACAAGGCCAACGGCTCCGAGATCGAGGACGGCGGCAGGGTCGTCGGCTCCGCGCTCATCGGGCAGCGCTACGACCTGCCGCTGAAGAAGGGCGAGGAGACCCCGGCCCCGGACCTCAAGTGGTTCCAGCCCCGGCCCTCCAACGGACTCGGCACCAACGTCGTCAACACCCGGTACGAGCTGATCCTGTCCGGCGCGACCAACCTGGCGGGCGACTCCGGGGCGAAAACGACCGACGGCGGCAAGAAGGAGGTCTGCGACCCCGCGGCGAAGGAAGGCCTGTGCGCCCAGGTCCTCGCCACGCGCGACGCCGTCATCAAGGACAACTCGACGGCCGGGCACACGGTGCGGCCCGCGGACGTCCCCGCCGACGCGGTCACGTCCTCGGGCTCGGGCCTGGACCCGCACATCTCCCCGGAGTACGCGAGGCTCCAGGTCCACCGCGTCGCCGAGCGCAACGGCCTGGCCGCCGGGAGCGTGGCGAAGCTCGTCGAGAGGAACACCGACGGGCGGACCCTCGGCTTCATCGGCGAACCGCGCGTGAACGTCCTGAAGCTCAACATCGACCTGCGCCACCTGGCGGCCGACAAGGGCTGACCCCCCTGTCCCGCCGTCCCGCGGCCCGTGCCGGTTCGCCCCCCGAACCGGCACGGGCCTTCCCCGTGCCCGGCCCCGGAGGCATCAGGGATGTGTCAAAGAGCTCCAGGAAGGTCCACCTCGTCCGCTTTGCCGTAAATCTTGGCCGTAAGGTCGACTCTGCGTACACAGCAGTTTCGGGAAGACAATGAGGCCATGGCACGCGGCAAGCTACGGATCTACCTCGGTGCGGCACCGGGCGTCGGCAAGACGTACGCGATGCTGTCCGAGGCGCACCGGCGTACCGAGCGTGGTACCGACTGCGTCGTGGCCTTCGTGGAGCA
>NZ_JBIRHJ010000012.1:0-41063 GCF_044328435.1 Streptomyces sp. NPDC017940
TTTTGGCACGCTGTTGAGTTCTCAAGGAACGGACGCTTCCTTTGTACTCACCCGAGAGACTCTCTCAGGCTTTCCTCCGGGCGCTTCCCTTCGGTTTTTCTTCTGTTCTTGCGTTTCCGACTCTATCAGATCTTTCCGGCTTCCCGTTCCGATCCGATTTCCTCGGTGCTTTCCAGGTCTTCGCTTTCGCGTTTCCCTTTCCGGCGGCTCCGACTTTATCAGAGATTCTGAGTCGGAATTTCCGTCCCGTTCGGGGCGCCCCCGGCACACTGTGCGCGGCGGTTCCCCGTATGGCGGAGCCGTAAACGTACTGGAGCGGGGCGCCCCGATGCAAATCGAGGCGCCCCGCTCCGGAAGACCGCTAGTCAGATGGGTCGGACGGGCCGGTGGACCGTCAGACCTCCACGACGACGGGCAGGATCATCGGGCGGCGGCGGTAGTTGTCCGAGACCCACTTGCCCAGCGTGCGGCGGATGAGCTGCTGTAGCTGGTGGGGCTCGACCACGCCGTCCTGGGCCGACTTCTCCAGGACTTCCTGGACCTTCGGCAGGACCGCGTTGAAGGCGGAGTCCTCGATGCCGGACCCACGGGCCTGGACGTGCGGGCCCCCGGTGATCTTGCCGGTGGTCGAGTCGACCACGACGAAGACCGAGATGATGCCCTCGTCCCCGAGGATCTTGCGGTCCTTCAGCGCGGGCTCGCCCACGTCGCCTACGGAGAGACCGTCGACGTACACGTACCCGGCCTGGACCTTGCCCACGATCTTGGCCTTGCCCTCGACGAGGTCGACGACGACGCCGTCCTCGGCGATGACGATCCGGTCGTGCGGGACGCCGGTGAGGGCGCCCAGTTCGGCGTTGGCACGCAAGTGCCGCCATTCGCCGTGGACCGGCATCAGGTTCTTCGGCCGGCAGATGTTGTAGAAGTACAGCAGCTCGCCGGCCGACGCGTGGCCCGAGACGTGCACCTTGGCGTTGCCCTTGTGCACGACGTTGGCGCCCCAGCGGGTGAGGCCGTTGATGACGCGGTAGACCGCGTTCTCGTTGCCCGGGATGAGGGACGACGCCAGGATCACCGTGTCGCCGGAGACGATGCGGATCTGGTGGTCGCGGTTGGCCATGCGCGACAGCGCGGCCATCGGCTCGCCCTGGGAGCCCGTGCAGACCAGGACGACCTCGTGGTCGGGCAGGTCGTCGAGGGTCTTGACGTCGACGACGAGGCCCGGCGGAACCTTCAGATAGCCGAGGTCACGGGCGATGCCCATGTTGCGGACCATGGAGCGGCCGACGAAGGCGACCCGGCGGCCGTACTCGTGGGCAGCGTCGAGGATCTGCTGGATGCGGTGCACGTGGCTGGCGAAGCTCGCCACGATGATCCGCTTGCGGGCGCCCGCGAACACCTGGCGGAGCACGTTCGAGATGTCGCGCTCCGGCGGCACGAAGCCCGGGACCTCGGCGTTCGTCGAGTCGGAGAGGAGGAGGTCGATGCCCTCCTCGCTCAGCCGCGCGAAGGCGTGCAGGTCGGTCAGGCGGTGGTCCAGCGGCAGCTGGTCCATCTTGAAGTCGCCGGTGTGCACGACCATGCCCGCGGGGGTGCGGATGGCCACGGCCAGGGCGTCCGGGATGGAGTGGTTGACCGCGACGAACTCGCAGTCGAAAGGACCGACGCGCTCACGGTGGCCCTCGGCCACCTCCAGCGTGTACGGCCGGATGCGGTGCTCCTGGAGCTTGGCCTCGATCAGGGCGAGGGTCAGCTTGGAGCCGATCAGCGGGATGTCCGGCTTCTCGCGCAGGAGATAGGGGACACCGCCGATGTGGTCCTCGTGGCCGTGCGTGAGGACGATGCCCTCGATGTCGTCGAGGCGGTCCCGGATGGACGTGAAGTCCGGCAGGATCAGATCGATGCCGGGCTGCTCCTCCTCGGGGAAGAGCACGCCGCAGTCGACGATCAGAAGACGCCCGCCGTACTCGAAGACGGTCATGTTGCGGCCGATCTCGCCGAGGCCGCCGAGCGGGGTGACCCGGAGGCCGCCCTTCGGGAGCTTGGGCGGGGCGCCGAGTTCAGGATGCGGATGACTCAAAAGACTCTCCTCACCACGCACGCCACGTACCTGAGGGGCACGTGGCGCGCATGACGTTCGTGCAGTAGCAGTTGTGTGGTCGCAGGCTCCTGGCCTGCGGTGTTGCATATTCAGTTATGAAGTCTGTGGCTACAGCTGTACCCCGCCTGCGGCGAGGTCGATCTTGAGCTGGGCCGTCTCCTCGGGTGACAGTTCGACGAGGGGAAGGCGCAGCGGCCCGGCGGGGCGGCCTTGCAGGGCGAGCGCCGCCTTGCTCGTGATCACACCCTGCGTACGGAACATGCCCGTGAACACCGGGAGCAGTCGCTGGTGGATCTCGGTCGCCTTCTGGACGTCGCCGTTGCCGTACGCCTCCAGCATCGCGCGCAGCTCGGGCGTGACGACGTGGCTGACCACGGAGACGAAACCACAGGCGCCCACCGAGAGCAGCGGCAGGTTCAGCATGTCGTCGCCGGAGTACCAGGCGAGGCCGGAGCGGGCGATGGCCCAGCTGGCGCGGCCGAGGTCGCCCTTGGCGTCCTTGTTGGCGACGATCCGGGGGTGCTCGGCGAGGCGGACGATCGTCTCGGTGTTGATCGGCACCCCGCTGCGCCCCGGGATGTCGTACAGCATCACCGGCAGCTCGGTGGCGTCGGCGATCGCGGTGAAGTGCCGGAGAAGGCCCTCCTGCGGCGGCTTGTTGTAGTACGGCGTGACGGTGAGCAGTCCGTGCGCGCCGGCTCGCTCGGCGGCGCGGGCGAGTTCGATGCTGTGGCGGGTGTCGTTCGTGCCGACGCCGGCCACGATGTGGGCGCGGTCTCCGACGGCGTCCGCTACGGCTCGTACGAGTTCTGCTTTCTCCGCGTCGCTGGTGGTCGGGGACTCGCCGGTGGTGCCATTGACGATCAGGCCGTCGTTGCCTGCGTCCACCAGATGCGCGGCGAGCTGGCGCGCGCCGTCGAGGTCGAGTGCGCCGTCCGCCGTGAACGGCGTGACCATGGCGGTGAGGACCCGCCCGAAGGGGGTCTGCGGAGTGGAGGTCGGAGCCATGGGTAACACGCTACTCGCTGCTCAGCGCGGGGTCGCCCCTCGGGTGACGCACAGGGCCTGACAGAGGAGGAGCCCGGCACTGCCTGCTCGGGGGTTCAAGCAGTGCCGGGTCCGTTTGATCAGGCTAGATGAACTTCTAGAAATGCCGCAATACGGACACTTCACTCGCCCATCCGCACATCAGTGCCGCAGCGAACCGCGCGTCCACGCCGTGCGCGGCGCCACGAGGAGCGTCGCACGCGGTCGTGCGCCCCCGGTCGGGGAGCGTGCGGTGCACGACGCGCACACCGGGGCGGCCGCTCGACGGCACGACTCGGCCATAGGCACAGGCAGCAGGACCGGAAGCGGCACCAGCACCCCCACCTGCATCGGTACCGGCATCGGCATCGGCAAGCGGCGAGCGGCGAGCGGCCCTCCGGTGCTGGCCGCCCGGTGCTCGCCGCCCAGTGCCGCGTCACGGCAATCTTCGGCGAATTTGCGGAATCCGGGCACCTTTTGGGCGATTCGAGCGTCTGTCTTGTTGACACAGTTCAGTTCGAGTCCCGTGAGGAGACGCGCTACCCATGTTCCGTCGGCGAGAGCCCGTACCCTTCGCCTTCGTCGCCGAAGCCGACAAGTTCCGCAGCAACGTCACTCCCCCGCCTCGTGAGCGCGCCACGGCCGGCCAGATCATGGGCCGCACGCTCATCGGCCTCACCGTGGTGGCCGGCCTGGTGGGCTCCCTGCTCTTCGGGATGCCCGCGATGTCCGCCGACCAGACGCCCGCCAAGACCCAGCAGTCCGAAGCCTTCGACGGACGCTGACCCCCTTGGCCCCCCAAGGGTGGTAGCAGGGAGCACGGCTCGATAGCCTCACCGGGCACAGCCCATGCGTGGATCGAGTGAGGATCAGCCGTGCCCCTGCCCTTCCTGACCGCGGATCGCGCCTTCGACGACGCGGCGCACGATGTCGCGCTGCCCTTCGACGACCGCGACCGCTGGCGCCGGCCGTACCGCCCCGGCCCCTGGCGGGTGGGAGCCGCCGCCGTGCTGCTGCTCCTGGCCTCGTACGTGCTCGCGGCCGCCGTGATCATCGCCGTCGCCGAGTCGCTGCCGGGCGCCGCGGTCTGCGCGGGGCTCGCCGCCCTCATCATCGCCGCCGCCCTGCGGCTGCTGCGCATGGGCACCTGGGTGAGCGCGCAGGGGCTGCGCAGGGTCTCGTTCCTGGCCACCCGGACGGTGCCGTGGACGCAGGTGGGCTCGGTGCGCACGACGCAGCAGCCCGTGCGGTGGCTCGGACTGCCCCGCACGGTGCAGGGGCAGGCGCTGCTCCTCGTACGGCAGGACCGGGCCGCCGCCGATCCGTGGCTGCTCCTGACCGACAGGAACGCGGACTTCCTGGCACGTCGCGCGGCCTTCGACCGGGCGGCCGACACGGTCGAGGTGTGGGCCGAGGAGTACCGGCCCACCGCCTGACAGCACGCCGAGCCGGGCGGAGCACCCTGCCCCCTACGCGCCGAGCGCCCCGCCCTCATGGAGGGTGATCGCCCGCTGCATGGCCTTGCGCGCGCGGGGGGTGTCCCGCGCGTCGTGGTAGGCGATGGCGAGCCGGAACCAGCAGCGCCAGTCGTCGGGGGTGTCCTCCGTCTCCGCCTTGCGCCGGGCGAAGACCTCGTCCGCCGAGTCCCGGTCGATACGGCCGCTTGGCGTCCGCTTCAACTCGTCGACGGGCAGCCCGCCTTCGGCCTCCAGCTCGGCGGCGAGCCGGTTCGCGCGCTGCACGAACCGGGTGTTCTGCCACAGGAACCAGACGCCGATGACCGGCAGGATGAGCACCGCGACACCGAAGGTGACGGTGAGCAGGGTGCCGTGCTGTATCAGGAGCACGCCACGGCTGCCGACCAGGACGAAGTAGACGACCAGGACGGCAGCCGTGACGGCGTAGGTGATCTTTGCGCGCATGACGGTCAGTTCAGGTCCAGGAAGTGTTCGAGGCCGAACGTCAGGCCCGGTGTGGACACCACCCGGCGGGCGCCGAGCAGGATGCCCGGCATGAAGCTG
The DNA here is from genome assembly GCF_044328435.1 of Streptomyces sp. NPDC017940. Classification (NCBI taxonomy): domain Bacteria; kingdom Bacillati; phylum Actinomycetota; class Actinomycetes; order Kitasatosporales; family Streptomycetaceae; genus Streptomyces; species Streptomyces sp. NPDC017940. The sequence goes on from NZ_JBIRHJ010000012.1 coordinate 5,149, forward strand.
CTGTGGTGCAGCGAGTCGTGGCGGACCGTGAGGGTCTCGCCCTCGCCGCCGAGCAGGACCTCCTGGTGGGCGAGGAGGCCGCGCAGCCGCACCGAGTGGACCGGTACCCCCTCGACGTCCGCGCCGCGGGCGCCGTCGAGGGCGGTGCTCGTGGCGTCGGGCTGCGGGGCGCTGCCCGCTTCCCGGCGCGCCTCGGCGATCAGCTGGGCGGTGCGCGTGGCGGTACCGCTCGGTGCGTCCACCTTGTTCGGGTGGTGCAGCTCGACGACCTCGACCGACTCGAAGTACGGCGCCGCGAGCTGCGCGAACCTCATGGTCAGAACCGCGCCGATGGAGAAGTTGGGGGCGATGAGGACGCCCGTCCCCGGGGACGCTTCCAGTGCGGCCCGCAGCCGCGCGAGGCGCTCGTCGGTCCATCCCGTCGTACCGACGACGGCGTGGATTCCGTTTCGTACGCAGAAGTCGAGGTTGTCCATCACCGAACCCGGGTCGGTCAGTTCGACCGCGACCTGGGCGCCGGCTTCCACCAGCGTCTCCAGCTTGTCGCCGCGGCTCAGTCCGGCGACCAGTTCCATGTCGTCGGCGGCCTCGACGGCCCGGACGGCTTCGGAGCCGATCCGGCCCCTGGCGCCGATGACCGCCACGCGCAGCTTGCTCATGTCCTTCATCCTTAAACGGGAGTCGGTCCTCGGGAGGACTGGGTCCTGCGGACGGTCTAGGCGACCGCGTCGTGCAGGCGCGTGACCTGCTTGTCCTTGAGCGGGCCGATCGCCGAGAGCGAGGGGCGCCGACCGAGGACGTCACCGGCCACCGCGCGCACCTCGTCGGGGGTGACCGCCGTGATCTTCGCGAGCATGTCGTCGACGGACATCTGCTCGCCCCAGCACAGCTCACTCTTGCCGATACGGTTCATCAGCGCGCCGGTGTCCTCGAGACCGAGGACGGTGGAGCCCGCGAGCTGGCCGATGGCGCGGGCGACCTCGTCGTCCGTGAGACCGTCCCTGGCGACCTGGTCCAGCTGGTCGCGGCAGATCTTCAGGACGTCGTGCACCTGGCTCGGGCGGCAGCCCGCGTACACGCCGAAGAGACCGGTGTCGGCGAAGCCCGAGGTGTACGAGTACACGCTGTACGCCAGGCCGCGCTTCTCCCTGACCTCCTGGAACAGCCGCGAGGACATGCCGCCGCCGAGCGCGGCGTTCAGGACCCCGAGGGCCCAGCGGCGCTCGTCGGTGCGGGCGAGGCCCGGCATGCCGAGGATGACGTGGGCCTGCTCGGTCCTGCGATCGACGATCTCCACCCGGCCCGAGGTGGTCAGGCGGCGCGAGCCGGAGCGCGGGGCCACCGGGGTGGCGTCCGTGCGGTGCAGCGCGCCGGCCTTCTCGAAGGCCGCGCGGACCTGGCGGACGACCTTCTGGTGGTCCACGTTGCCGGCCGCGGCGACGACCAGGTGGGTCGGGTCGTAGTGCTTCTTGTAGAAGCGGCGGATGCGGTCGGCCGTCAGGGCGTTGATCGTGTCGACGGTGCCGAGGACCGGGCGGCCGAGGGGGGTGTCGCCGAGCATCGTGTGCGCGAACAGGTCGTGCACGCAGTCGCCCGGGTCGTCCTCCGTCATCGCGATCTCTTCGAGGATGACGCCGCGCTCGGCGTCCACGTCCTCCTGCTCGATGAGCGAGCCGGTGAGCATGTCGCAGACGACGTCGATCGCCAAAGGCAGGTCGGTGTCGAGCACGCGTGCGTAGTAGCACGTGTACTCCTTGGCCGTGAACGCGTTCATCTCGCCGCCGACCGCGTCGATCGCCGAGGAGATGTCCAGGGCGCTGCGGCGGGCGGTGCCCTTGAAGAGCAGGTGCTCCAGGTAGTGCGTGGCGCCGTTCAGGGCGGGGGTCTCGTCGCGGGAGCCGACGTGGGCCCAGATGCCGAAGGTGGCCGAGCGGACGGACGGCAGGGTCTCGGTGACGACGCGCAGGCCGCCGGGGAGGGTGGTCTTGCGGACCGTGCCGATGCCGTCGCGGCCCTTGATGAGGGTTTGGGTACGGGCGACGGCCCGCGCCTCCGAAGAGGTGCGGGCCGTCGCCTTGGAGCTACGGGACGTCACTTGGCGGCGTCGTCCTTCGTCTCGGAGGCCTTCTCGTCGGCGTTCTCCTCGCCGTCCTCGCCCTCGACGACGGGGATCAGGGAGAGCTTGCCGCGGGAGTCGATCTCGGCGATCTCGACCTGGACCTTCTGGCCCACGCCGAGGACGTCCTCGACGTTCTCCACGCGCTTGCCGCCGGCGAGCTTGCGGATCTGCGAGATGTGCAGCAGACCGTCCTTGCCCGGGAGCAGCGACACGAACGCACCGAAGGTGGTGGTCTTGACGACCGTGCCCAGGTAGCGCTCGCCGACCTCCGGCATGGTCGGGTTGGCGATGCCGTTGATCGTGGCGCGGGCGGCCTCGGCGGCCGGGCCGTCGGCGGCACCGATGTAGATGGTGCCGTCGTCCTCGATCGTGATGTCGGCGCCCGTGTCCTCCTGGATCTGGTTGATCATCTTGCCCTTCGGGCCGATGACCTCACCGATCTTGTCCACCGGGATCTTGACGGTGATGATCCGCGGGGCGTTCGGGGACATCTCGTCCGGGACGTCGATCGCTTCCATCATCACGTCGAGGATGTGGAGGCGGGCGTCACGAGCCTGCTTCAGCGCGGCGGCCAGGACCGAGGCGGGGATGCCGTCGAGCTTGGTGTCGAGCTGGAGGGCGGTCACGAACTGCTTCGTGCCCGCGACCTTGAAGTCCATGTCGCCGAAGGCGTCCTCCGCACCGAGGATGTCGGTGAGGGCGACGTAGTGCGTCTGGCCGTCGATCTCCTGGGAGATCAGACCCATGGCGATACCGGCGACGGCGGCCTTCAGCGGCACACCGGCGTTCAGGAGCGACATCGTGGAGGCGCAGACCGAGCCCATGGACGTCGAGCCGTTGGAACCGAGGGCCTCGGAGACCTGACGGATCGCGTACGGGAACTCCTCGCGCGAGGGGAGCACCGGCACGATGGCGCGCTCGGCGAGCGCGCCGTGGCCGATCTCGCGGCGCTTGGGCGAACCGACGCGGCCCGTCTCACCGACGGAGTACGGCGGGAAGTTGTAGTTGTGCATGTAGCGCTTGCGCGTCACCGGGGACAGCGTGTCGAGCTGCTGCTCCATCCGGAGCATGTTCAGCGTCGTCACGCCGAGGATCTGGGTCTCGCCGCGCTCGAAGAGCGCCGAGCCGTGCACGCGCGGGATGGCCTCGACCTCGGCGGCGAGCGTACGGATGTCCGTGACGCCGCGGCCGTCGATGCGGACCTTGTCCTTGATGACGCGCTCGCGGACCAGCTTCTTGGTCAGCGCGCGGTAGGCGCCCGAGATCTCCTTCTCGCGGCCCTCGAACTGCGGGAGCAGCTTCTCGGAGGCGATCTCCTTGACGCGGTCGAGCTCGGCCTCGCGCTCCTGCTTGCCGGGGATGGTCAGGGCCTGGGAGAGCTCCGACTTCACGGCGGCGGTGAGGGCCTCCAGGACGTCGTCCTCGTAGTCCAGGAAGACCGGGAAGTCGCCGGTGGGCTTGGCGGCCTTGGCGGCGAGGTCGGCCTGGGCCTTGCAGAGGACCTTGATGAAGGGCTTCGCGGCCTCGAGACCGGCGGCGACGACCTCCTCCGTGGGGGCCTCCGCGCCGTCCTTGACGAGCTGGACGGTCTTCTCGGTGGCCTCGGCCTCGACCATCATGATCGCGACGTCGCCGTCCTCGAGGACGCGACCGGCGACGACCATGTCGAAGACGGCGTCCTCGAGCTCGGTGTGCGTCGGGAAGGCGACCCACTGGCCCTTGATGAGCGCCACACGCGTGCCGCCGATCGGGCCCGAGAAGGGCAGTCCCGCCAGCTGCGTGGAGCAGGAGGCGGCGTTGATCGCGACCACGTCGTACAGGTGGTCGGGGTTGAGCGCCATGATCGTCTCGACGATCTGGATCTCGTTGCGCAGGCCCTTCTTGAAGGAAGGACGCAGCGGGCGGTCGATCAGGCGGCAGGTCAGGACCGCGTCCTCGGAGGGACGGCCCTCACGGCGGAAGAAGGAGCCGGGGATCTTGCCGGCCGCGTACTGCCGCTCCTCGACGTCCACCGTGAGGGGGAAGAAGTCGAGCTGGTCCTTGGGCTTCTTGGACGCGCTGGTGGCCGAGAGGACCATCGTGTCGTCGTCCAGGTAGGCCACGGCGGAGCCGGCGGCCTGACGGGCCAGGCGGCCCGTCTCGAAGCGGATGGTGCGGGTGCCGAAGGTGCCGTTGTCGATGACGGCCTCGGCGTAGTGGGTCTCGTTCTCCACCAGCGAATCTCCTACGTTCGTCTGCACTCCCGGGCCCGTGTGGCCCTGGAGCTCCCCCGGGCCCGTGTGGCCCGGAAGTGCCCCGGGCCCGTGTGGCCCGGGGTTTTCCACCGCGGGCCCGTGTGGCCCTGCGGTGGTGGGAGAAGCGCGCCGTGCGTGCGGGCCGGTCTTCGATCGAAGCACCCGGGGTTCGTCCTTCTCGTATCCCGGGGGCCACTACCGAGGACCGGCGGCGGCTGGATGCGCTTCTCCTATGGGGTTGTGGGCACGGGCTCGCGCCCGCGTCCGGCGTGTGTGCCGGTGTCCTGCGGTGTGCCGGACGTCACCAGACTACAAAGCCACGCCGACAACGCGCACGTACGGCAAAGGGAGCGGCCCCCTTCGAGTGCTTCGAGTGGGAACCGCTCCCTTCACGGCGTCTTACTTGGCGCCCGCCGCGCCGCGGCGGATGCCGAGCCGGTCGACCAGGGCACGGAAGCGCTGGATGTCCTTCTTGGCCAGGTACTGCAGCAGACGGCGGCGCTGACCGACGAGGATCAGCAGACCACGACGGGAGTGGTGGTCGTGCTTGTGCGTCTTGAGGTGCTCGGTCAGGTCCGAGATGCGGCGGGAGAGCAGCGCCACCTGGACCTCGGGGGAGCCGGTGTCGCCCTCCTTCTGGCCGAACTCGGACATGATCTGCTTCTTCGTAGCGGCGTCGAGCGACACGCGTACTCCTTGAGATGTCTTCAGTGCCTTCGAGTGCCCCTGGTCTTCTACTCAGGGGAGCTTCCGTGACTCGGGAGGCCGGGGTCCGCCCTGGGGCGGGTCCACCTTGGGGGGTGGGGTTCCGCCTCGGGAGGCGGGGTGCCGCGGCGCTTCTCCCTGGCCTGGGGGCCTCGGGGGGTGCGCAGACATGCGGGCGTTACACAGAGTACCAGGCCGGGAGCGGGGACCTGCCCGGGCCGTCCCGGGCTCCCCCGGACCCCCCACCGCCCTGCCGGAACCGCTCGCGTCAGCTCGTCATCGCGCGGGCCGACGCGTACACGTCGAACACGGCCAGGGTGAGCGGGAGCAGGGTGAGCAGGACGAAGACCTCCGCGATCTCCAGGAAGCGGCCCCAGAAGGGGGTCACCCCGCTACGGGCGGTGATCAGGCCGATGGCGGTGGTCAGCGCGGCCGCGGCGGCGATGGCGGCCACGAGCCAGATGGTGCGCAGGTCGAGCGCGCCGGAGTCGCCCGCGAGGGCGTCTCGGACCAGGTGCTGCGGCGGGTTCAGGCACAGCCCGACGCCGAGCAGGACCAGGCAGGCGAGCCCGGCGGCCAGCGTGGCGGCGACCTGGGCCGTGTAGCGGAAGAGCTGGGCGCGCATGAGCATGGCGACACCGGTGGCGAAGGCGAGCAGCTGGGCCCACGCGTCGTCCGCGGAGCCGAGGACCGCCGCGGCGCCGACGGACACCAGTGCGCAGCCGCCGACGAGGCCGACGAGCAGTTCGTGGCCGCGGCGGGCCTGGGCGGCGATGCGCTCGGCGTCGACGGGGTCGTGGGGCGCGGGGTCCGGGTCGGGGTCGTAGGCCCGGCGGGAGGCGTGCGGCGGGTCGTAGCCGATGGGCAGCCGGGCGAAGCGCATCGAGAGGCCCGGCAGGAAGGCGAGCGCGCCGACGGCGAACGGGGCGCAGAGCGCCGCGGTCTCGGTGGGTGTCAGCTCGCACAGGCTCGCCGTGAACGAGGCGGCGAGCCCCACGGCGGCGGCGAAGGCCCAGGCCACGAACGGGCCGTCCGCGCGCGGCGACACCAGGACGAGCACCACCGAGGCGATCAGCACGGCCGCGCAGCCGAGCAGGAACTGGAGCTTGCCGATCCCCTGCCCCTCCACGGGCGCGAGCAGCCCCGAGCCCGCGACCGCCACGTTCGGCAGCGCCCCGAGGCCGAGCGCGACGGCCCCGGCCCGGTCGTCGTAGATCCGGGCCCGGACACCGGCGAGGGTGAGCAGCAGCAGGCCGGCGACGGCGGCGAGGATGCCGGTCAGGCCGTGCGTGTCGTGCCGGGGGGCTGCGGACCAGGCCGCGAGGGCGAGGAGGACCGGGAGGACGGCGCCACCGGTCAGGCCCGCGAGGCGGGTCAGCTCGGCGTTCCACAGGGAGCGGTCGCGCGTGACGGCGGAGGCGATGGCGTCGGACACGTCGTCGAAGACGGCAGGGGGCAGTGACGCGGAGAAGGGCCGCAGCGTGAGGAGTTCCCCGTCGAGGATGCGCTGGGCCGCGAAGGAGCGCGCGCTGTCGAGGACCGCGCCGTCCCGGCGTACGAGGTGGTAGCCGACGGGGGCGCCTTCGGCGGGGCGCTGCCGCGACAGGCGCAGGACCTCCGGGTAGAGGTCGGCGACCGCGACGTCGTCGGGCAGCGCCACGTCGACGCGGCTGTCGGGGGCGACGATCGTGACGCGGCAGAAACCGAGTCCGGCGACGGTCCCGGGGAGCGCGGCGTCCGGTCCGGCGGCGGCAGGAACGCCGCTCCCGGGTGCCTGTCCCGGCCCGTTGGCGCCGGCGGCGGCAGAAGTCGTCACGCTCACCCGTCGTTCCCCCCTCGGCGCTCCCGCTGCCGACCACCCCGAACGGCCCGCTTGCTTCGCTGAGTTCGCAGATGCTCACGCGAACCGGGGAAACCCTATCGCCCCGTGCGACGGGGCGTGTCAGTAGGATCGCGAGTCGGCCGACATCCGCCCCCGCAGGGTCGTGCGGGGCGGTTCCGCACTCCGGCAAGGGATTTGGTGGGCAGTGAGCCACATCGTCGTCAAGCGACCGCCGCGCGCTCTGCCGTCCGAGGTGCCCACGGCCGAGGTCGTCCTGCAACCCCCTCCTGAGCTGCCGCGCGGCCAGCAGGAGGGCGCGCTGATGCAGTTGCTGCCCATGCTGGGCATGGGTGGCTCCGTGGTGTTCTTCTTCATGCCCACGGCGCATCCGTTCATGAGGATCATGGGCATGGTGATGATCGCGTCGACCGTCGCCATGGCGGTGGCGATGCTCGTCCGGCACCGTCGCGGGACCCAGGGTCAGTTGGCCGATATGCGCCGCGATTATCTTCGGTATCTGGCGCAAACACGACGCGCCGCCGTCGCAGCGGAGCGGGCGCAGCGGGACGCGCAGTACTACCTCCACCCCTCGCCCGAGCAGCTGTGGGCGCTCGTCGCCGAGGGCAGCCGGGTGTGGGAGCGGCGGCCCGGCGACGCGGACTTCGGGCAGGTGCGCGTGGGCCTCGGCCCGCAGGCGCTCGCCACACCGCTGCGCGCCCCGGAGACGGCACCGGTCGACGACCTCGAACCGCTGACCGCCGGCGCGATGCAGCGCTTCATCGCCGCGCACACCACCGTGGCCGACCTGCCGATGGCCGTGTCCCTGCGGGCCTTCTACCACCTGACCCTGAGCGGTGAGCCGGAGTCGGTCCGCGCCGCGGCACGCGCCCTGACGGCCTCTCTCGTCTCGCTGCACTCGCCCCAGGACGTGGTCGTCGCCGTCGCGGCGGGGCAGGACGCGAGGGCCCACTGGGAGTGGACGAAGTGGCTTCCGCACTGCCAGGCGCCCGACGCGGCCGACGGCGCGGGCTCGCGCCGTCTGATCAGCACCGATCCGCGCGAGCTCGAACAGCTCCTCGCCGCCCGCCTCGCCGGCCGCCCGCGCTTCCAGGCGTCCGGGACGCCCGTGCCCGACGAGCCGCACCTCGTCGTCGTCCTCGACGGCGTCACGCTCTCGCCGGACTCCCCCCTCGCGACGGCGGAGGGACTCCAGGGCGTCACGGTCGTCGAGGTCGTGCCGGGCGAGCCCGCGGGCGGTCGCGGCGGCCTGTCGGTCGTCGTACGGCCGGATGTGCTGCGTATGGAATCCGGCCACGGTCTGGTGTACGAGGGCACTCCCGACGTGCTCTCGTACGAAGCCGCCGAGGCGCTCGCGCGGCAGCTCGCCCCGCTGCGCGTCGCGTCGGGCGGTGACGACGACCAGCCGCTGCTCGCCAACCTGGACTTCACCGACCTGCTCGGCCTCGGCGACGCCGCGTCGGTGGACACCGCCCGCACCTGGCGGCCGCGCTCCCTCGCCGAGCGGCTGCGCGTCCCGATCGGGGTGGGCGAGGACGGCCGCCCGGTGATGCTCGACCTCAAGGAGGCCGCCCAGGAGGGCATGGGGCCGCACGGCCTGTGCGTGGGAGCGACGGGTTCCGGCAAGTCGGAACTGCTGCGCACCCTCGTCCTCGGCCTCGCCGTCACGCACTCCTCGGAGACGCTGAACTTCGTCCTCGCCGACTTCAAGGGCGGCGCGACCTTCGCGGGCATGGCGCAGCTGCCGCACGTCGCCGCGATGATCACCAACCTCGCGGACGACCTGGCGCTCGTGGACCGCATGGGCGACTCCATCCGCGGTGAGCTGAACCGCCGCCAGGAACTCCTGCGCGACGCGGGCAACTTCGCGAACATCCACGACTACGAGAAGGCGCGGGCGGCGGGCGCGCCCTTACAGCCCATTCCCTCTCTGGTGCTCGTGATCGACGAGTTCAGCGAGCTGCTCACCGCCAAGCCCGATTTCATCGACATGTTCGTGCAGATCGGGCGCATCGGCCGCTCGCTCGGCGTGCATCTGCTGCTCGCGTCGCAGCGACTGGAGGAGGGGCGCCTCCGGGGCCTGGAGACCTACCTCTCCTACCGCGTGGGCCTGCGCACGTTCTCCGTGGCGGAGTCCCGCGCGGCGCTCGGCGTCGCCGACGCCTACCACCTGCCGAACGTTCCCGGCTCCGGCTACCTCAAGTTCGGCACGGACGAGATGGTGCGCTTCAAGGCCGCGTACGTCTCCGGAGCGTATCGGTCCGGTTCGGCGCGGGCCGCCGCGCTCGGCGGGCCTCTGCCGGTGGACCGGCGTCCGGTGCTGTTCACAGCGGCCGAGGTACCGGTGCGCTATGCGCGTGCCACGGTGCCGGAGCCGCGGGCCGCCACGGGCCCCGACCCCGATGACGCGCTCGCCGACACGGTGCTCGATGTGATCGTGGGCCGCGTCGAGGCCCGCGGCCCGGCCGCGCACCAGGTGTGGCTGCCGCCGCTCGACAGTCCGCCGCCGCTCGACGCGCTGCTTCCCGGTCTCACGGCCGTGCCCGGCCGCGGTCTCACACAGCCCGGTTACGAGGGCGCGGGGCGCCTCGTCGTACCGCTCGGCCTGGTCGACAAGCCGTACGAACAGCGCCGTGACCCGCTCTGGTGCGACTTCGCGGGCGCGGCCGGCCACTTGCAGATCCTGGGCGGCCCGCAGTCCGGGAAGTCGACGCTGCTGCGCTCCCTGATCGCGTCCTTCGCGCTCACCCACACCCCGCACGAGGTGCAGTTCTACGGCCTCGACTTCGGCGGTGGCGGTCTCTCCGCGGTGGCGGGCCTGCCGCATGTCGGCGGGGTGGCGTCCCGGCTCGACCCGGAGCGGGTGCGGCGAACGGTCGCCGAGGTGTACGGCGTCCTCGCGCGCCGCGAGGAGTACTTCCGTACGGCGGGCATCGCGTCGATCGCCGACTTCCGGGCCCGCCGGGCCAGCGGTGACATCGCCGTCCCCGACCAGCCGTGGGGCGATGTCTTTCTGGTGATCGACGGGTGGGGCAACTTCCGTTCCGAGTACGAGGCCCTCGAGGAGCACGTCCTCGACATCGCGGCCCGCGGCCTCGGCTACGGCATCCACCTGGTCCTCGCCGCGTCCCGGTCGATGGAGGTCCGCGCGAACCTCAAGGACCACCTGGTCAACCGTCTGGAGCTGCGGCTCGGTGACACGATGGACTCCGAGTTCGACCGCAGGGTCGCCGCCAACGTGCCCGCGGGGGTGCCCGGCCGCGGCCAGTCACCGCACAAGCAGCACTTCATGGCGGCCGTCCCGCGTATCGACGGCGTCACGTCGGACGCCGACCTCGCCGGGGCCACCGCCGCGCTCGCCGCCGAGGTCGCCCGGCACTGGACGCTGCCCGCGGCGCCCGAGGTGCGGCTGCTCCCCCGTGAACTGCCCGCGGAGCAGCTGCCTCCGGGAAATGCGTTCCCCGACCGCGGTGTGGCCTTCGGCCTCGACGAGTCCCGTCTCGAACCCGTCTTCGTGGACTTCGAGCAGGACCCGTTCTTCCTGGTCCTCGGTGAGAGCGAGGCGGGCAAGTCGAACCTGCTGCGCCTGCTCGTCCAGCGCCTGACGGAGCGCTACAGCGGCGACGCGTGCAAACTCTTCGTCGTCGACAACCGCCGCTCGCTCCTCGACGTCACCCCGGCCTCGCACCTGGCGGAGTACGTCCCGATGTCGAACGCCATGGACCACCACGTCGACGCCCTCGCCGACCTGATGCGGCGCCGCACGCCGAGCCCCGATGTCACCGCGCGGCAGCTGCGCGAGCGCTCCTGGTGGTCGGGGCCGACGGTGTTCGTGGTCGTGGACGACTACGACCTCGTCTCGACGTCCAGCGGCAACCCGCTCGCCAAGCTCGCCGACGCGCTTCCCTTCGCCCGTGACGTGGGGGTCCGCTTCATCATCGCGCGCTCGACCGCGGGCGCGAGCCGGGCGGCGTACGAGCCCTTCATGCAGCGCATGCTGGAACTGGGGGCGCAGGGTGTCGTCATGGCCGGTGATCCGAGCGAGGGCGACGTCCTCGGCGGGGTGCGGCCCCGGCCGATGCCGGTCGGGCGGGGCGTCTTCGTCTCGCGCAAGCGCGGGAAGCCTTTGGTGCAGACGGGGTTGGTGGCGGGGCAGCCGTGAGTGGCCGGGGTCGGCCCTCGGTTGGCGGGAGGCAGCACCAAGTCGGCTGGAGGGTGACCCGAGTTGGCGAGAGGCAGCCGTGAGTAACAGAGTGCGAAGTAGGGTGTGCGCACAGTTCGTCCGTACGCCGTACGTCGGGAAGGGGCCGCTTCACCATGGCCGAGGCACAGAACGAGGCGCAGGAGCAGGGCCGGGAGTCGGAGCAGGAGATCAAGGCGCGCAAGGAGCGGGAGAAGAACGAGCTCTACGGGCTCGACATCTCCGGCGTCGAGTGGCACAGCGCGCCGGGCACCGAGACGCACGAGGAGCGCGTCGAGATCGCGTACCTGCCCGGCGGCGCCGTCGCCATGCGGTCCTCCCTCGAACCGGAGACCGTCCTGCGCTACACCGAGGCGGAGTGGACGGCCTTCGTACTCGGGGCGCGGGACGGGGAGTTCGACCTGGAGCCGTCACCGCGGAACGGCGGTACGGCCGCGGAGTAGGCCCTGCGGTCGCCCCGCCGGGCCGGGGGGCAGCTCATGAGCGGTGACGAGGAGGGCGTGGCCGCGCGGCCGGTGCGGCGGTCGCGGCTCGCGGAGCTGGCGGACATGACGGTGCCGGGGCCGGTGCAGGGACCGGCGGGACCGGTGCAAGGACCGGCCGTGCGGGAGGAACCGGCCGTGCGGGAGGAACCGGCGGAAGCGCCCCAAGCCCCCGGGCCACCCGCCCCCGCCGTCGCCGCCACCCCCGCCGCCATCGACACCCCCACCGCCCGGCAGCGCCGTGAGTTCGCCGTCCTGCTCGGCGAGTTCCGGCGTACGGCGGTGCTGTTGCCCCTCGGCGCGGACGAGTCCCCCCTCGTGGCGGACCTCGACGGTCTGCGGTGGTTGTACGCGTTCTCGGACGAGGCGGCCCTGGCCCGTTTCGCGCGGGCGCGGGGCGAGACGGCACGCGCCTGGGACTACCGGCGCGTCCTGGGCGCCCGGCTGCTGGACGCCGTGGTTCCGGGGGTCGGCGTGCCGTGCGGGGTGGCGCTCGACGTGGGCAGCGAGGGGCACGAGGTGCTGTTCCCGCCGGTCCTCGGCATCGTGCCGGATGCAGTGGCGGTGGACGTGGACGAGGGGGAACGGCAGTGAGCCAGGGTGTACCGGACTTGCAGGCAGGCGGCCTGCGTCGCATAGCCGAGGGCATCGATCTGGTGCTCGACGAGCTCAAGGAACTCGGCATGGCGGGCGCGGCCGGTGCCGGGCGCGGCTTCGACGACATCGCCCTGACGGGACTCCAGCTGGGGCACGGCGGTCTGACCGCCGACTTCAGGACGTTCTGTGAGCGCTGGGAGTGGGGGGTGCGCTCCCTCGTCAACGAGGGGAACGGCTTCGCGCGCGGGGTGGGGCTCTCCGCAGGAACGTTCCACGAGACGGAGAAGTACGTGGAGGGCTCGCTCAAGATCGCCATGAACGCCGCGAATCCCGGGGGCAGCCCGTACGCGAGCGAGGACGACGTCACGCGGAAGAACTGGGGCGAGCTGACCGAGTACCCGTTCTCGGGCGCGGACTACAGCCTGGGCTCCGTCATGGACGCCAAGGACAACGCCGTACAGGGCTGGAAGGACGCGTCCCGGGACGCGGCGACCTCACCGCTGCTCGGGCCCGTGCCGCGGCAGGTGACCGGCATGAGCGACGAGGAGTACGCGGCCCAGTTCGACGAAACGTTTGGCCCCTCGCCCGACGACCGGGCCGCGGACGCCGCGGGCCGGCCGGAACAGACCGGGCGGCAGGGCGGCGGTACGCACTGATGGGCATCGGCGACAGCATCGGAGACGCCTTCGGCAAAGGCGTCGACGTCGCGAAGGACGGTCTGGGCGACGCGAAGGACGCCGTCGGCGAAGGCCTCGACTCCGGGCTCGGGCAGTTGGAGGACGGCTGGGACTCGGCGAAGAGGTACGCGGGCGAGGGCATCGAGTGGGGTGGGAGGCGGCTCGGGGACGGCCTCGACCACGTCGGAGCGCACGGCGCCGCGGACTCGGTCGAGGACTACACCGACGGCCTCGCCTCCCGTCTCGGCGCGGACGTCGCCGAGCAGCAGCTCGGGCAGACCGAGGAGGCCGATGAGCTGGTCCACGGCAACCCGGGGGCGATCCGCAGGAGCGCCGGGCACCTGAAGGACTTCGCCAAGGCCTTCGACAAGGTCGGCGGCGGCATGTGCAGCCTCGACTCCTCCCACTGGCGGGGCGAGGCGGCCACCGCCTTCCGTGAGAAGTTCGCCGTGCACCCCGCCAAGTGGCTGCACGCGGCGGACGCCTGCGAACAGGCGGGACAGGCCCTGTCGACGTACGCGGACACGGTCGGGTGGGCACAGGGGCAGGCGCAGGACGCCGTCGACCTGTACAAGAAGGGCAAGCAGACCTCCGACAGGGCGGTGGAGGCCTACGACAAGCGCGTCCACACGTACAACGCGGCAATCGCGCTGGACAAGGACCCGGGGCCGCGCCCGGAGCCCTTCGAGGACCCGGGCAGGGCCGACATGGAGCGCGCCCAGGAGATGCTCGCCGAGGCGCGCCGCCAGCGCGACGACGCGGGTCGCGCCGCGGCGGCCGTGGTCAGGGCCGCGCTGGCGCACGCCCCGGCGGAGCCGCCGCCGCTGGCCCGGCTGAAGTCCAACGGCGTCGACGTCCTCAAGGGGACGGGCCTGGAGCTCACCCATGTCGGGGGCGGCGTCCTGAAGGGAGCCGCGGGCCTCGCCAACACCGCGCGCGGCCTCAACCCGCTCGACCCGTACAACATCACCCATCCCGCCGAGCACCTCCAGAACGTGCACACGACGCTGGCCGGCCTCGTCTCGACGGCGGTGCAGCCGGACCGCGCCGCGAAGGACATGTACGAGTCGTTCAAGAAGGACCCCTCCGAGTTCGGGGGGAGGTTGTTGCCGGAGGCGATCGGGACCAAGGGGGCGGGGCTCGCGCGCGGCGGTGTCAGGGCCGCCGCGCGGCGCGGTGCGGGTGACACGGCGGGGACCGGCGGCGGGCGCGGGGCGCGCGGTGCCGTCGGCGACGACCCCGGGAGGGGGTCGCGCCAGGAGGGCGTGGAGAGCCGGGGCACGGACCCGATCGACCTCGCCACCGGCAGGATGTACCTCCCGCAGACCGACCTCAGCCTGCCCGGCACGCTCCCCTTCGCCTTCAGGCGGCGGGTCGAGTCCGGCTACGCGCTGGGGCGCTGGTTCGGCCCGTCCTGGTCGTCGACGATCGACCAGCACCTGGAGATCGACTCCGAGGGCGTCGTCCTCGTCACGGAGGACGGCCTGCTGCTCCCCTACCCGCACCCCGCTTCGGGCCTGCCCACCCTGCCGACCCACGGTCCGCCCCGCCCCCTCGACCGCGTGGACGGTGGCTACACGATCACCGATCCGGCCACGTCGCGGGTGTGGCACTTCGCCGACCGCGGGGACGCCCTGGCGGTCATCGAGCAGATCGACGACCGCAACGGCAACCGGATCACCTTCGAGTACGACGCCGACGGCGCCCCCCTGTCGGTCGTGCACAGCGGCGGCTACCACGTCCGCGTCACCACCGGGTCCGGCCGTGTCACCGCCCTGCACCTGGCGGGCGCGGCCCCCGACGGCACGGACCAGGAACTGGTCCGCTACGGCTACACCGACGGAGACCTGACGGAGGTCACCAACTCCTCGGGGCGGCCGCTGCGCTTCACCTACGACGAAGCGGGCCGCGTCACGTCGTGGACGGACACCAACGACCGCGGCTACACCTACGCCTACGACGACCAGGACCGGTGCGTGGCGGAGGGCGGCTCCGCGGGGCACATGAGCCTGCGCCTCACCTACGAGGAGCCGGACCCGGTGACCGGCCTGCGGGCGACGACCACCACCACGGACGCGGGCCACACCCGCCGCTTCCTGGTCGACGGGGCCTGGCGGGTCGTCGCCGACGTCGACCCGCTGGGCGCGGTCACGCGCCATGAGCGCGACCACCGCAACCGCCTGCTGTCCCGCACGGATCCGCTGGGCCACACCACGTCCTACACCTACGACGAGGCGGGCAACGTGATCCGTCTCGTACGCCCCGACGGCCGGGAGGCGAGGGCGGAGTACGACGAGTTCGGGCTGCCGACGCGCGTGGTGACCCCCGACGGGCAGGTCTGGCGCCACACGTACGACGAGCGCGGCAACCGCACATCGGTGACGGACCCGGCGGGTGCGACCACCCGCTTCACGTACGACGGGGCGGGCGGCCTGTCGTCCGTCACCGACCCCCTCGGCAACACGACCACGGTCCGCTGCGACCGGGCGGGACTCCCGCTGGAGACCGTCGACCCGCTCGGCGCGGTGACCCGCTTCGAGCGCGACGCCTTCGGCAGGCCCACCGCCGTCGTGGACGCCCTGGGTGCCACGACCCGTCTGGAGTGGACGGTGGAGGGGCACATCGCCCGGCGGGTGGCCCCGGACGGAACGGCGGAGTCCTGGACGTACGACGGCGAGGGCAACCGCACCACGTACGTGGACGCGATGGGCGCGGTCTCCTCGTACGAGTACACGCACTTCGACCTGCTCTCGGCCCGCACGGGTCCGGACGGTGCGCGCTACGAGTTCACGCACGACTCGGAACTCCGCCTCACCGAGGTACGGAACCCGCAGGGTCTGACCTGGAGCTACGCCGTCGACGCCGCGGGCCGCCCGCTGTCGGAGACGGACTTCGACGGCCGCACGCTGACGTACGAGCACGACGCGGCCGGGCGGTTGCGCTCCCGCACGAACGCGCTCGGCCAGAGGGTGTCCTTCGTGCGCAACGCCCTCGGCCAGGTCGTCCGCAAGGACGTCGACGGCCGGGTCACGACCTTCGCGTACGACATGACGGACCAGTTGGCCGAGGCCGCGGGGCCGGGCGACGCCTCGCTGAGCCTGCTCCGCGACCGCTTCGGCAGGCTGAGGTCGGAGAAGGCGGACGGCCGCGAGGTCACCTACGCGTACGACGGCTCGGGGCGCCGTACGGGTCGCACCACCCCCTCCGGGGCGACGAGCACGTGGACGTACGACGCGGCCGGCCGCCACGCCCGGCTGCGGGCGTCGGGCCGGGCCATCGACTTCACGTACGACGCGACGGGTCGTGAACTCACGCGCCACCTGGGCGACTTCGCCACCTTCTCGCACACCTTCGACGCCCTGGGCCGCCTCACCACGCAGTCGGTCACCGCGGCCGACGGCCACGCGGTGCAGGACCGTACGTACTCCTACCGCGCGGACGGCAACCTCATCGGCGTCGACGACCGTCTCCGCGGCACCCGCCGCTTCGACCTGGACACGGCGGGGCGTGTCACCGCCGTGCGCGCGGCGAACTGGACGGAGACGTACGCGTACGACGAGGCGGGCAACCAGACGGAGGCGTCCTGGCCCGCGTCGCACCCGGGGCACGAGGCCACCGGCGCCCGCGCCTACTCCGGCACGAGGATCACCCGGGCCGGGTCGGTCCGCTACGAACACGACGCCCTCGGCCGCGTCACCCTCCGCCAGAAGCCCCGCCTCTCCCGGAAACCGGACACCTGGCGGTACACCTGGGACGCGGAGGATCGACTGACGTCGACGGTCACGCCGGACGGGACGGTGTGGCGGTACCGGTACGACGCGCTGGGGCGGCGCACCGCCAAGATGCGTATGGCCGCGGACGGTTCGACGGTCGTCGAGAGGGTGGACTTCGCGTGGGACGGGGCGACGCTGTGCGAACAGACGACGACGTCGGCCGACCTGCCGAACCCGGTGACGCTCACGTGGGACCACCGGGGGGTGCGGCCTGTCGCCCAGAGGGAACGCGTTGTGTCGGCCGCGGCGGTCGACTGGGCCGAGGCGTCCGGTGCGTCCGGTGCGTTTGACGCGCCCGGTGCGGCCGGTGCGCCCGGTGCGCCCGGTGCATTCAACGCGCCTGACGCTCCCGCCGCGTCCGACGCGTCCACGGCTTCCCGGACCGAGATCGACTCCCGGTTCTTCGCCATCGTCACGGACCTGGTGGGCACGCCGAGCGAACTCGTCGACGAACAGGGCGAGATCGCGTGGCACACGCGGGGCACGCTGTGGGGGGCTACGGCTTGGGCGGCGGGGAGCACGGCGTATACGCCGCTGCGGTTTCCGGGGCAGTACTTCGACCCGGAGACGGGGCTGCATTACAACTACTTTCGGCATTACGATCCGGAGACAGCTCGGTACCTAACGCTCGACCCGTTGGGACTCGCCCCGGCACCCAACCCCGCGGCCTACGTTCATAACCCTCATACGCGGGTCGATATCCTAGGCCTCGCTCCCGGGTACCCACAGCCCGATCCCTTGGCCAGTGAGATAGCGAGGCATGCTAACGAGGAGGCAATCCGCCCGGACGGAAACGGGACGCATTACGTCAGGGGTGTTCACCCGGACTCCCTGGCGTACTACGTCGATGGCGTCATAAACGGTGACACGCCGAATATTGATATCCGATATGACCTTAGGGACGGACGAGTTGGGTACTGGGACCCGGAAAAGCAAGCAGTCGTCATCGAGGACGGAGACGGCGGTACGACTTTCACGCCGAGAGGTGGAAGGGATTGGTTTGACAACGTCCTGGAGTGAGGAGAGGGGGGAAGAGTGAGCAGCACTTCTCTAAATTCCGCCGCGTTCAAGGCCCTGTTTCAAGCAGCGCACCAAACGTTCGAGCTTCCAGACACACACCTACCCGCGCTCGGCTGTACTTCCCAAGACGTGTCTCGCCTCATCGAGACACTGAGCGCGGCTAGGCCGCTGCTCAGTCAGTCATCCACGGTAAACTTCACGGTGGATGACAAGCTCGTGGGCACCGATGCCGCAGTCGTCGCCACGAGTGAATCAGGCAACGACGTCTCCATCAGACTGTCAAACCATGCAGGAACTGTGTGGCTCAACTTGCTGCAACACCTACTCTCCACCATGAGTCCTCGTGAAATTTTCCTCCGAACCGGTTACCAGCAGGAGGAAGTCCGCGAAGCCATCGACCAGTTTGCACGCGTCCAGGATGCGTGACCCAGAGTTCGGGTTGGCGAACCAGTGGGTTCGCTGACGCAGCACCCAGCCACGCTCCCTCCAAGGCACCAGAACGGGGTGGGCACCTCCCGCGTATGCCCACCCCGTCATTCCCTGCCGCCCCTCACTGGAAGTAGCTGGCCCCCTTCAGGTCACCACCCCGGTAGTCACCACCCGCCTGACCGACCTTCTGGCCGATCTGCGTGAGGGCCGTGTGGATCGCCGACGCGTGCTGGTCCCACTCCTTCTGCTTCAGGACGTACGCCCGGTGGGCCTCGCCCTCCCAGCCCTCGGCCACCCTGGCCACGGCCCGCTTGATGTCGGCGAGGTCGGACTCAAGTTGCTTCGCCTGGATGCCGAGTTCGGTGGTGATGGCGTCGAGCCCGCCGTACTTGACCGCGAGTTCGTCGAAGTTGCCGCTTGCCATGCTTGTCCCATCCCCTGGTGGTATCGGCCGGACCACGACGGCCCGGAGAACAGCTCAGTTCGGTTCAGCCAGGTTCGACTCAGTTCAGCTCAGTAGCTGCTGATGGCCGAGTTCTTGCCGCCGTAGTCCACGTCGATGCTGTTCATGGTCGCGCGGACCTCGTCCTCGAGCCGGTCCTTGTCCTTGCGGTTGGCGCTGATGCCGTCCAGGAAGTCCACGAGGATGCGGCCGATCGCCTGCATGTGCTGGTTGATCTCGGTCTGCTTCTTGTCGAAGGCGTGCGCACCGATACCGCGCCAGTTGGCCTCCATGGTGTCAAGCGTCCCCTGCAAGCGCCGGAGCTGCTTCTGGACCGAGTCGTACTTGTCGACGATCTCCTTCTCGAGGAGCGCGACTTCCTGGTCATTGAGTTTCCGGCCGTCGGCCATGAGCGGGCTCTCCTTACGTAGACGTTCAGGCTGTCATTGAGGCTCGTCCGTGCTGCTCGCCTCTGCTCTGCTCAGGCGTTGCGCCGATTGCGTACGAGCACGAAGGCCGCGGCGCCGATGACCGCCGCTGCGGCTGCGGTGCCGACACCGATCCACACCTGGTCGTTGTCGTCATCGGAGCCGCCACCTGACTTCGACTTCGCCGCGGCTGCTGCCCGCTTGTTGTCGGACGCGCTCTTCGGGGGGTTCGAGGCGGGCGCCGGGGACTCCTCCGACGCAGCGGAGGGCGAAGCTCCCACGCCGGGGGTCTTCTTGTTGGTGAGGGGGTCGATGTCCGGCGGACCGGGGTTACCCCTGTTCTTCAGCAGATTCGGAGCCGGCCGCACCAGGCCGTAACCGAGGTAGTCACTGGGCTTGTCCTTCGGCCAGCTGCGGCCTGCGGTGTCGATGAGGACGCGGAGGACCTGGTTGGCGGTCCAGTTGGGGTGCTTGGACCAGATTAGGGCGGCGGAGGCGGAGGCGATGGCGGTGGATGCGCTTGTACCGCCCTCACCGTCACAGTACGAACGGAACGTCGCATCACACCAGTGCGGAAGATTCCGCCCCGGTGCGGCCAGATCCACGTACTTGCCGAATTCCGAGTACTTGGCGACCTTGCCGGATTTGTCTGCGGAGGAGACGCCCGTTACGTAGGGGTAGGCCGCCGGATAGCCGATGAAGCTCTTCTTCTGCGCATCGTTTCCGACGGCAGCGAACATGAGCTTTCCCTTTGAGGCGGCATACTGCACGGCCTCTTGCTCAGCCGCATACATGATGTCGGAGCCGTAGGACATGCTGATGATCTGTGCATCACTGTCCGCAGCGGCCCTGATTGCTTCGGCGATGTCGCCCCTGTCCTTCCCGTCCTTGCCCGGGGCACCCTTCAAAGTAGCGCGAACGGAGATGACCTCGGCGCCGGGCGCCAGGCCTTTGAGGCCACCACCTCGCCCGGACCCCACGATCAGCTCTGCCATCGTGGTTCCGTGGCCGAGGTAGTCGTCCAGAGCTCCCCCCTTCAGGTCTGTCACGTCCTGACCAGCGAGCACGCGGCCCTTGAGCGAAGGCGTCTCCGAAACACCGCTGTCGACAACCGCGACCTTGATTCCCTCACCGGTGCTGACGTCCCACAGTTCCTCGGCACCCATAGCGTCCAGGTACCACTGCTTCGACTGAACGTCATCGGCAGCCGCGCTGGGTGCCAGCCCCACAGACATCAGGGCGAGAACGCTGACCGCCGAGCCCGTGGACACGATCCATCGCCTCCCGCGCCTTGCGAACAGCGCAGTTCCACCGCCGTGCCCGCCCATTCCTGACTTCACGCCCTGCACGCCCTCACTCACCACTAACCGATTACTGGCGGCACGTGCCGCCGTTCGCCAGGCAGATGTGTCTCTTCGTCCTCAACCGAGTAGTCGGGCCGCTGCGCGGTCCCGTCTTCTTCGCGCGCAGAGCGTCGCCCGGTGCCAGCCGGGCCACGTACCAAGCCAGTACCACCGGCAGTGAATCCGCTCCTGCCGCTTCCGCTGGTAGACGCACGCTCCTTCGGTGTGCCAAGCACACCGTCAGGATTTCCGACGGGACGGCGTGCCATCTGACCTCTACTGGGTGGGACCTGAGGCGTAGCTCCCACAACGCCGCGCTGCCCGACGCCGCTAGGCCCGGGTGGTGTGATCCCGGGCCCTCCCGCGCCGAAGGCGGGGCTCCGGGGCGTCCTTGGGCCTGCCGGAGCTGTCACGGGCGAAGGAGCGGGCCGACCGCTTACGACACCGTCAGCACGCGGCGTACCGACGATGCCCGGAACTCCGGGACGAGGGCCCTGTACACCATGAGGCTGTGGCGTGCCGCCGGTGATGCTGCGCCCCACCGGCGGCTG
This sequence comes from Streptomyces sp. NPDC017940, assembly GCF_044328435.1. Classification (NCBI taxonomy): domain Bacteria; kingdom Bacillati; phylum Actinomycetota; class Actinomycetes; order Kitasatosporales; family Streptomycetaceae; genus Streptomyces; species Streptomyces sp. NPDC017940. The sequence continues at coordinate 25,990 of NZ_JBIRHJ010000012.1, forward strand.
CACTGGCGTCGTCGGGCCAGCGTTGCCCTGGCCCTGTGCCACCGGACCGGTACGCCCTGTCGGGCTTGGGCCTGATGGACCGCGCCCAGGAATTCCAACCGCGTCTTTGGGGCGCCCACCTCCTGCCCGCCCCTGATCGGGGATGGGCAACCTCCCGCCACCACCGCGACGGGGCGCCTGTGCATCAGGGCCACCACGCGGCATCTGCACAGAGCTGCCTCCGGATAGAGGTGGAGGTCCTGCGTCGATGCCCATTGGACCGGGAACAGGGGCCGACGGAGCAGGCGACGGACCGATGAGCTGCGGGTGTGGCGGGGAAACGCTGTCGATCTCCGTACCGACAGGGTTCGAACCGGCGGGTCGACTTGGAGATGGCGCCGGTTCGCGTACCTCATTACGCGATGACAGTGCATCGTCCAGTCCTGGAGATACCGGAATCACGGACTCGTCTGGACGCTGCGGCGTCGGCGGTACCCCATCAACAGCGGTGCCGGAGGGAATTGCCCGCTTCGGCTCGACTTTGGGGCCGACCTCACTGTGCGGCGCCGGCACCCCCACATCCGGCATAACCGAAAACGAAGGCACCTCCTGCCCCGCCATCGCATGCTGCGAGACCCTGTAGAACGACGCCAACCGGTTCATCTGGTTGATCGCCTCTTGGCGGTGCTTCTCCGACTCGACGGCGGCCTCGTAGTCCGCGTTGCCGTCCACCCTCTTCGGAGAGGGGATGTCCGTCACCGACTTGGGGTCGGTGCGGGTGTCCCGGGGCGGCATCGAACCCCGTACGGAGGCCAACCCCGCGCCGGCCGAGGCGATCTGGACGCCGGCGGCGTCGGCGAAGTCGGACAGTTTGTGCGTGTCCTTGACGAGGTTCTTGCCCCACTTGCGAAAGGCCTGCCCGGCCTCGCCCTCCCAGTCCACCCGGTCGATGTGGTCGCCCAGCTCCCGGGCCGCCACCGCGATCGCGTCGCGCGCCCGCTGGAGCGCGGCCCCCGCGCTCTCCAGCTCGGCCGGATTCGCCTGCTCGACCAGGTCGATCATGTCGTTGAGCCGGTGCCCTTCGAAGCTCACAGCTTCCACCCCGAGTCGGACTTGTCGCTGCCCTGACCGCCACGCCCGTCGGTCTTCCCTCCGGGCCCCCGCCCCTCGGGGGCCTCCGCGCGGCCGATCCGTGTCTGGATCGCCCAGAAGCGCTGCCGCAGGTCGTCTTCGAGGTTGTCGAAGCCGACGTCCGCGCCGTGCACGGCGATGCCCATGGCTTCGATCTGGTCCCCGAGCATCTTCGACAGGGAGGTGAGCCGCTCGTGCACCTGGTCGTACTGGGAGTAGAGGCCGTCGGCCTCGGGGAAAGGGGCCGCCTCGCCGCTGAAGGAGGCGCGGGCGATCTTCTGGTCGCGGACCTTGGACGTGCCGCCGTCCGATCCCTCGAACTCGGTGAGGAGGGTGTCGATGCGCCGCCGGAACGTCTTCAGCGCCTCCAACCCGCGCTTGAGATCCGCGCCCGCCGACGGCGGCGCGGAACTCATGTACCCGTCCTCACGCACGATGCCCCCACCGTTCCCCGTTGCCCTCGACTGCTCTCGGCTGTCCTCGACTGTCCCCGACTCGCGACCACCCCGGGCTGTGACCGCCCGCGATTGCACCGTCCATCGCACCGTCGCGCGCCGCGCGCACCGCCGCGTGTCGCGCGTTCGTCACTCTAGCCACACCCAGAGTGACATCCAACCAAGCTTTGCGTCACAGCAGTTGCAAAGCAGCCATCAGCCGGAATCGGATGATGACGCTCCCATGGCACACCCGTGTCGAGCCAGGACCGAGAAGTGGAACGCGTCCGTGAAAGCGTCGTAATTGAGACAACTCGGCGTGACCACAGGCGTGTTGTCACGTTGAGCAGCAAAGCTGTCAGCCGTCCGGAGCGGCCGGTACGTACGGGAGGGGTATACGAGAGTGGCGTGGGAAGAGTGGGAGCAGCTCAAGGAGCAGGCGGCGGAGCGGCAGTCCACGCGCATGCAACTCGACCAGGTCGAGCCCGGCATGGGGGGCGGCCCCGGAACCACGCCGTCGGCGTACGGGGACCTGGCGGTTTCCCAGGCCGATCTGGCGAGGATCGGCGAGCACGCCTTCGGGCTCTTCGACCGGTTGAGTGTCAAGGCGCGTGTCTCGGTCCCCAGCAGCCGCACGGCCGCGGGAGACCTGACGCGGCAGGGCTTCGCGCTCGGGGCAGGGCTCCAGCACGTCGCGAAGCGCTGGGAGGAGCAACTCAAGTCGCTCACGGACGCGTGCGCTCACATCTCGAACCACATGCGCGTCACGAAGAAGCTGCACCAGGGCGACGAGCACTACATCCGGCGGCAGTTGAGCCGCATCGACGTCCTTGACGCAGGCTTCGACGAGCGGGTCGGCAGGCCCGGCGGGGAGAACCCCGTACACCTGCCGCCGCCGAGCCCGGAGAAGGACGGCTGATGGACCTCGACGCGCTACGGTCCGCCGACTTCACGGCGCTGGACGACGCCGTCGATGACTGGTCGACCCTGGTGGACAGCCTGGACGGGTTGCGGAGGGACGCCGACAACGGCCTTCGGCGCGCCGCCGCCAGGGCGAACTGGGCGGGTGTCAACGCCACCGTCTCGAAGGAGTTCATCGGCAAGACCGCCGGAGAGTTCCAGGACGCCCACACGCAGGCCAAGTCCATTCACCGGATCCTGTCGGACACCCGGGACGAGTTGAAGCGCTGTCACCGTCGGCTCGACGACGCCATCGAGCGGGGCCTGAGGAAGAAGCTGACGGTCACCCCGGCGGGCGACGGGAGTTTCACCGTACGCATGAACACGCCCCCCGACCCGGCGGACAAGGGAAGCGGACCACGGCGAGGGCGATGCGACCGCTCTGCGGGACGAGATCCAGCGGATCCTCGACGACGCCACCGAGAGCGACACCTCCGCAGGCAAGGTCCTCAAGGCGATCGCCGATCAGAGCACGCACGGCTTCTCCGAGGCGACGTACAAGGACCGGGACAGTGCGGTCGCCGCCGTGGAGTCGGCGGACGAGTTGTCGGAATTGGCCGGGAAGGACCCGCAGGACCTGTCGGTCAGGGAGTTCGACAAGCTCCGTTCAGGACTGAAGACGTACGCGCACGATCCGCTCTTCGCAGAGCGCTTCGCCACGAAACTCGGGGCGAAGGGGACGCTGGAGTTCTGGGCCGGTGTCAATGAACCCGGTGTCAACCCCGACATGAGCGACCGGCGTCAGGGAAGCTTCGACGACCTGCAAAAGTATCTGAGCCTTACGCTGGCGACGGCCACGCAGAGTGATTCAGCGGGGATGGTGGACTGGACGCGGCAGATGGTGGACCAGGGTGGCCAGCCTGTCCGCACCAACAGCGGCCCCCTCGGTTTCCAGGTCATGAGCAACCTCATACGCTGGGGTGACTACGACGACAGCTTCCTGCACAGCTACGGCAGCGCCCTCATGGACACCGAGAAGCGACTGACCGACAACGGGGAGGGTGGGGCGTGGCGGCGCACCCCCAATTCGCCGTACCTCAACCGAACCGGCAGTGACACGGGCTGGGACCCTGTGACAGGTTTCCTGAAGGGCTTGTCGAACAGCCCCGGCGCGGCGACGTCCTTTCTCAACGACACTTTCACGTCGAGGGGAAACGGGCAGGACACAGAGGTCTCGAACTTTCAGTACCTCTTCGAGAAGCAGGACTGGCCTGTCGAGATGGACGCCGATGGCGAGTCCAGCACCACCGGGCGGAACAACCTGGCACTGGCGCTCGAGGCGGGCACGACCGGGCACCCGGCGGGTGAACTCCCCACGGCTGACACTCCACCGCACACCGGGGAGCAGGCCAGGCTCATGGAGAGCGTCGTCTCTTCCGTCTCCGAGGACAACACGCTCCTCACCACGCATCCGCACATGGCTGACAGCTTCGGGCAGATGGCTTCCGAGTACCTGCACGACATGAATCGGGCGTTGACCAACGATTCGGATGGGGACGCGGACCGTCTCTTCCCGATCGTCGGCGAACCGGCAGACTTTCAGCACCGGGACGTGACCCGTTTCCTCTTCACTGTGGGCCAGCACCCTGAGGGTTACGCGGCAGTGGAGGTCGGACAGAAGTCGTACATGGCCCAACTGATGTCCCATCACCTCGACCCCGCCCTTCCGGCGGACCAGCGCTACGCCCAGGATCCGCAGTTCGTTGTCGAGAACGTAGCCAATGGCTCCGGCGAGGTGGCCGGAACACTGGCGCAAGGGCGCGCGGAGGCGGTCGCCGGCGAGGCTGCGGAGAAGGACAGGGCCTACGAGGAATCCGTGGCCCGTTGGAAGGACGGAATCTCGGGCGGCATCGGAACGGGTATCGGCGTTGGCACCTCCTACATCGCCAGCCCGGTCGGCGGGGCTGTGGTCGGCGGAGTGGCCGAGACGGTGACCAGTGCGGTTCTTCAGGATTTGTTCAAGGATGCGGAAGGGAGAGCGAAAGGGGATGCCGGGCTCGTCATGGGCGAGAGCTGGAGCGCAGGAATGCAGGAAAACAACCGGTACATCGAGACGGCTGCGGAACGAGCAGCCAAGGAGCATCACAGGAGTGATCTCCCCGATGCCGGAGAGTGGGCACGTGGGGCGGCGAGGCGCGGTTTCCTGCTGTCGGAGTCGAGCGTGAACGCCATGGCTTCCGACCTCAAGACGGATATCTAGAATCTCCCGCGGAAGAAGAGGAGCTCCCCTCGTGGTCCTGCGTCACGACCGGGTTGGATTTGCGAACCACTGCCGACGAGTTGCCATCTGGGGGGCAGCGATCTCCCTGGGAGCAGGGCTGGCGGGGTGTTCCAAGGACGGGGATGAACAGGGAGGAGGCTACGCAGCGCCGGATTCCTTGTGTGGCGTGGCCGTGCGTTCCGAACTGCTGGCTCCGTTCCTGCCGCCGGGAGACCACGTTTCCGTACGGCGCACGTTTCCCGACGGAGGAACCGAGCGATGCACTGTGATCGTAGACAAAAGCAAGGTAGCGCTGTTCGCCGACCAGGAGTGGCTAGCAGAGAAGGAGGACCTTCTTCTCGCGGCTCCCTCTTCCGTCCGGCGGAGCCCCGACCGAGTGACGGACCACAGGAAGTATCTCTACACGGGAGCGGGAGCAGCCGGGGAGACCAATGGTTGCGCTGATCCAGACCATCCCGACCAGCGCTTGTTCACCAGCATTCAATCGTTCACGCGCGACCGTGCGGATTCCCGCGCCATGGGGAAACTGATCAAGGCCTACACCCATCAAGTCGAACAGTCGAAGGCCTGCCGTCCGGAGCCGCGTGAGCCCTCCAGGGCGTAGAAAGGGCCCGGGCCCGCCGTCGTCAACCACCCGCGCCGTGCCTCCGGCGCCTCGCGTCCCGCAGAGTGACCCCCACCCCCCCGAGCCCCACCACCACAACCACGGCCCCCACCGCCACGTACGTGGCGAGGCGGGCCGTTCGTTCCTCGGCGGTTTCGCCGAGGTGGAGCTTCGCGGGGCTCGGGGCCTTGCCTCGGGTGACGCCCTCGCGGGACGTGGGGCGGTCGATCGGGTGGTCGTCCTCCGTCAGGGCGCGGACGGGGTCGACGACGCCCCAGCCGACCAGGCGGTCGTGGCCCGGGATGGAGCGCTCGGCGGTCTGCTGGATCTGGGCGGTGATCTGGCGGTACGTCCAGGAGGGGTGCTTGGCCTTGATGAGGGCGGCGAGGCCGGCGACGTACGGGGCGGCGAAGCTGGTGCCGTTGTCGGAGCAGTGGCCGCCCCCCGGGACGGTCGAGATCATGTCCACTCCGGGGGCCGCCACGTCGACGAAGTCGCCGGACTGGGAGAAGGGGGCGCGTTCGTTGTTGCGGTCGGACGCCGCGACCGCGAGGACGCCCTCGTACGAGGCGGGATAGGTCGGCTTGACGTTGCCGCCGAGACCGTCGTTGCCCGCTGAGGCGACGATCACGCGGTCTTTCCCGAGGGCCTTCTCGACCGCCTCGCGGAGCTGCGGCGCGGGCTTCACCGCGTTGGCCGTGTCCTGCGAGATGTTGATGATGTCGGCGCCCTCGGCGACGGCGTGGTCGATGGCCCGCGCGAGGGTCTCCGTCGTTCCGTGGCCCTCCGCGTCGTTCTGTTTGACAGGGATGATCGTCGCCCCCGGGGCGAGGCCCACGAAACCCGTGCCCTTGGCGGGGCGGGCCGCGATGATGCCCGCCACGCGCGTGCCGTGGCCGACCGTGTCCGTGGTGCCGTCCGGCTTGCCCCGGTCCACCTTGTCGCCGTTCTCGTCCTTGAGGTTCCTGGCCAGGAAGTTGCCGCCCCTGGACGCGTCCACCGCTCGTTCGAGCTGGGGGTTCTTGATGTCCACGCCGGTGTCGATCACCGCCACCCGCACGTCTCCGCCCGTGGACTGCCGCCACAGTTCGTCGAGGAGCACCCGTTGCAGCGACCACGGTCGGCCCGCGTACTTCTTGGACGGGAACTCGCACTGGTCCAGGGACGACGGCGCCGCGGCCGCGGGAGTCGCCGTCGTCACGGCGGCGAGCAGGGCGGCGGCCACCGTCGCGGCCGTCGGTGTCCGGGGACAGCGGCCCGGGGAAGTGTGCGGCATCGCGTCGGCGCCCCTCACGTGGTCAGGAACCCTGCGGCTGCCGTGCCGCGGCCGTCGACAGACGGGGTCCCGTGGGCAGGAACTTGGACCAGGCCGCGGGCACCCGGCCCACCTCCGCGTCCCCGTAGCCGAGGCGGGTCTGGGCCTGCCGTGCCTCCTGGTCCTGCTGCTTCTGCTGCTCGCGCTGCTCTCGCTGCTTCTTCGAGGTGCCGATGCCCGCGTCGTCCGTCGCGCTGTCGCTGTTGGACTGCATCGCGTACCGCAGGCCCGTGTCCGTGACCAGGAAGACACCGCCCGACCCGGTGTCCGTACCGGTGAACTGGCGGTAGAGCTGGCCCGATCCTGGCGTGACGTACGCGCTGGAGGAGCCGGTGGGCAGGGGTGCCGGGAAGTCCGGGCCCGTCCACGTGCTCAGCGTGGTGGAGCCCTTGCCGGTGTCGACGTCGCGCAGGACGTTGCAGACGGTGCTGCCGCCGCCGGGCGCGGTGGCGGTCCGCGCGGTGCTCTCGCCGGGCGTCCTCGGGCGCCGGGTGGGCCAGGTGTACTCGGCGTCGAAGTCCTCGGAGGCGGGCTTGATGTCGGCGGCGCTCATGTCGCGGGCCGTGCCCTGCTGCCCCACGTCCTTCAGCTCGTCGCTGCTGAGGAGCAGACGCGCGGTGAAGTCGGAGACAGGGGCCACGCGGCGGGGCAGGACGACGTAGTACCGCCAGGTGTCCCCGTCCCGCGCCCGGAGCACCATGCCCACCTTGTTCGCGGCCCGGTCCTGGAGCCCCGCCACCCCGGCATCGGCGCCCGGGACGCCGTCCACCTCGGGGAAGACGATCCGGTCGCCCCGGTGCAGCGTGGCGAGCCACTCCCTGGACACCCGCTGGGGCTCGCGGTCGGAGCCCACGACCGTACGCAGGAGCAGTTCGTTCTCCGCGGAGATCCGGTACGCGCGCCCGCGCGCGTCGACCACGTAGCGGGACTTGTCGGGGCCCACCACGTACAGCAGTTCCCCGCCACGCAGCCGTCCGGGGCCCTCGGTCCTGTCCTGCTCCCGTTCCGCGAGCACGAACGCCGCCTTCTGGATGGCGCGGCCGCCCTGGACGGGCCGCTCGCACACCGCCCAGCGCTTGGCGGAGCCCGCCTCGGACGGGGAGGGCAGGCGGTCGGGGGCGTAGGGGATGCCGATGGTGGCGCCGTGCGGGAGCTTGCCGTCGTCGAGGACGGACTCGTCGACCTTGATGACGTCCCCCTTGTCGGCGTCGAGGAGCAGCTTCGCCGACGCCATGTTGAGTACGGGGTGCAACTGCCGTTTGCCGTCGGTCCTGAGGACGACGTAGCGGGTGGTGGACTCGCTCGCGATGATCACGTGTTCCTTCGGCTTGTCCCAGCCCGGCTTGGCCGCGGGCTTCAGCATCCCCCACGCGCCGAAGACGGCGAGGACGACCACACCGACGACCAGGCCGGGCACCACCCCGCGCAGCGGGCGCGGAGCACTCTCCTCCGAGCCCGAGGGCGAGGGCTGGATGAAGGCCGCGAGTGCGCGGCGCTTCGCGAAGGTGTAGGCGTTGAGTTCGTCGCGGCGTGATGCCATGTGTGACTGCTTCCCCCCTGGCGGCGCCGGGGGTTCGCGGCCCCCGCCCCTCAGTTGTCAGACCCAGCGCCTACTATGCCTGTTGTGTGATCGCGCGTGTGAGGTGGGTGAGTTTTCGGGCCCCAAGCGCCTTGCACACCGAGGCAATTCGGGAGATTCGTCAGGGGGGTGGGCTCATGGCTTCCGTCACACGGACGCGCGTACGGGGGCGGTCGGGACCCGGAGTTCAAGGATCTCCCGGGGGCGCCGCGCCGGATGCCGCGCAGCCCGGGAGTCCGCTCGTCCTGCGTCTCCGCTCGCCGTCGGCGCAAGGGGGACCGTTCCGCCGGCAACGACTGGTTCTCGTGGAGGTCGCCGCTGCCCTCCTGGTGACCGGCTGGATCGTGGGAGGCCCGGCTCTCGCGCTCGCGTCCGGCGGCGCGGCAGTCCTCCTGCTGCTGGCTCTCGTACGCCGCCACGGGCGCTCCGTGCCGGAACTCGCCGGTGCCGCGCTGGCGTTGCGGGCGCGGCGGCGCCGCGCGGCCGAGACGCCGCCACCGCCGGGGACGGATCCCGCGTTCGCCCCGGCCCTGGAGTGCGACCCCTCCCTGCGGACGTGCACCCATCGCGGCCGGGACCGGCGCGAGGTGGGAATGGTGGGCGACGGGACCTTCCTGTCCGCCGTGCTCCAGGTCGAGTCGGACGGCACCGCTCTGCGCGTCGAGCACAGCCGCCGCGCCCTGCCGCTCGGTCCTGTGCGGGACACGCTCGAAGTGGACGGGATCCGCCTGGAGTCGGCGCAGATCGTGCTGCACACCCAGCCGGCGCCCGCACTGCACCTCCCCCAGCAGTCCGTGGCCGTCAGCAACTACGCGCCTTTGCAGGCGGAGACGGGCGCGCCCGCGGTGCGCATCACCTGGATCGCCCTGAAGCTGGACCCCGAGCTGTGCCCCGAGGCCGTGGCGGCCCGCGGCGGTGGACTCGTCGGCGCGCAGAAGTGCCTGCTGCGGGCCGTGGACCAGCTAGCGAGCCGGCTGGCGGGACAGGGCTTTCGGGCGACGGCCCTGAGCGAGGGGGAACTCACCGCCGCCCTCGCGACCTCGGCCTGCGCCAACCCGCTGGTGACGGCACAGTCGGGCCGCGACGACGTGCCGCAGCGCAGGACGGAGGAGTCCACGCGCTCCTGGCGCTGCGACAACCGCAGGCACACGACCTACTGGGTGCGCCGCTGGCCGCAGCTGGGAGGTGCCGGCGGACCGGCGATGCCCCAGCTCGTCACCTTCCTCACCGCCGTCCCGACCCTGGCGACGACCTTCAGCCTCACCATGAGCCGTGCCGGACAACGGGAGGTCGCGATACGCGGCCATGTGCGGGTGACCGGTCGCAGCGAACCCGAACTGGACGCCGCGCGGCACGCGTTGGAGCAGGGCGCCCGACAGGCAGGTGCCGGTCTCGTGCGGCTCGACCACGAACAGCTCCCCGGAATGCTCGCCACTCTGCCGCTCGGGGGAACTCGCTGATGGCCACGACATCGCCCGCCCCCGGCTCCGGCCCGATCCCGACGCCCCCGCCGCCGGGCGGCTCCGGGCTCCGTTCCCTCGTACGCGGAGGGTTCGGACTGCTGGGGCCACGCCACGGACATCACGCCCTGTCTGCCGGGCAAGTGGACACGCTCGCCGTGCCGATGGGCGACGACGGTGTGGTCGTCGGTACGGACGCACAAGGCCACCCCGCGGTGCTCGGCTGCAACCGGCCCACGCCGTACGACATGCTGCTCATCGGCGGGCTCTGGACCGCCCAGGTCATCGCCCTGCGGGCCGCCGCCACCGGGGCCCGGGTGGCGGTGGAGACCGGGCGTGCGGCGGCGTGGGAGCCGCTCGTGCGGGCCCTCGGCGTCGGTCCGAGCGGGATGTCCGTGCATGACGTGGGGCGGGTGCCGCCGCAGGGGGCGTCGGCCGGAGGCCCGGTGCTCGTCGTGCGGGACTGCGGGATGCGGCCCCCCAGGGGGCGGGTGGTGTCGGGACCCTGGCAGTCGGTGCTCACGCTGCTTCCGTATGTGAGTCCGGTGGCGCCCCGGCTCATCCGGCAGGCGCGGATCGTCGGGCTCCAGCGGATATCACCGGACGAGGCCGCGCAGGTGGGGCGGGTTCTCGGACTTGCGCGTGCGCAGGTCGAGTCGCTGCCGACGCTCGCCGACGGAGTGACGCTGTGGTGTGCCGAGCGCGACCGGCAGTACGTCGTGACGCGGGGCACCGACACCGAGACCGGCCTGCTCGGCACCGCGCGCAGGATGGACTGAACCCACAACTTCACGCGGTGCATTACCCTCTGCCCGATTTGTTCGGCACATCGACGGCAGGACCACCGCTCCCGAGTGAGGCGTGACGTAACGGTCGCTCACCGGCAGGTGGACTGGCCTGCCGTGCCCCTGCTTTTGGTGATTAGGCTGGGGCAGGGCGCGAGCCAGAACCCGCGAGGGAGGTGTGCGCGTCCCGCACACGGGGAGAGCCAGGCGGATCGGACGACAGGAACGGTCGCCCCCCACCACGGCACGAGCGTGCTCGACCACACCAGGAGGCATTGTGAACAGCGATCGAGACAAGATCCGCGACGGCTGGGACACACCCGTCGACGATCAGTCCGACGCGGAGTCCGCTGCCGAGACCACGGGCGAGTTCACCATCGACTACGCCCCGCCCGCCTGGTACACGCAGAACGCGTCCGGCACCGCCGGGGAGACACCGTCCGCCTGCCCCGCACCCACGCCCGACGCCCCTCCCGCCAACACGCCCCCACCGGCACCCACTTTCGAACCCACTTCGACGCCCGACACCGCGGCCACGTCCACGCCTGCGGAACCGGGCGCCCCCGTGCCGCCCTTCGCGGGACCGGGCACCCCTCCCCCCGCCCCGGCGACCGTCGTGCCCAAACTCCCCGTCGGCAGCGGGTTCCAGCCCGCCCCGCCCACGGGCGAGCCGCTCGCTCCGCCCGTACCGCCGACGCCGCCTTCGACCCCGCCGCCGTCCACTCCTCGGGCGTCCGCGGGCGTGGCGGACTGGAGCGGTGCCGTCGCCGGGGGCGCCTCCTCCGTACCCGTACGCGGCGTGGGCGAGGCGGACCCGGCCCCGACCGCCCCGCCGTTCACGGCCCCCCGCACGGACGAGCGGGAGAGCGCCGCCCCCGTTGCCGAGAGCCTGGGTGGGGGCGATGTGGAGAGCGGGGCCACCATGCGTTTCTCGCCCGCCGCGCTGCGCCGCGAGATGGCCGAACGGGAGGCGTCCGACGCCCGCTCCGAGGCAACCGGCGATGCGGATGCCGCCTCCGGGGCGGAGGAGCGGGAGGCGCCTGTCGCGCTTTCCTTCGGTACTGGCGCCGGTACCGCTACCGCTGAGGGGGACAGCACGGACGACGTGGCCGAGGGCGAGGGTGATGCCCCGGAGGCCGGGGCCATCGCCTCTCCGACGGCCACGACTGTGGGGGACGAGCAGGCGTCGGACCTGGCCGCCGACCACAAGGCTTCGGCGGCCTCCGAGAACAAAGACGCTTCCGAGAACGAGGCTGCCTCCGGGAACGAGGCTGCCTCCGGGGACAAGACTGCCGCCGGGAACGACGCCGGGCCCGAGAACGAGACCGCCTCGGAGAACGAGGCCGAGCCCGAGAACAACGAAGCACTCGAAAGCGCGGCTGCCTCCGAGAACAACGCGGCACCTGCAAGCGCGCCCGCCTCCGAGAACGACGCGGCACGCGCAAGCGTGGCCGCCTACGAGACCGGCGCGGGGCCCGAGAGCGTGGCCGTCACCGGTGCCGTGCCCGCCCCGGCACCCGCATCTACCCCAACACAGGACTCCGCACAGGACTCCGCACAGGACTCCGCACAGGACTCCGTCCCGGCCGCCGCCTGGGCCCCGCCGCCCGCGCCGGAGAGCGGGCTGCCGCCGCTGCCGCCCGCGTTCCAGCCCGCGGCGCCCACGCCCGCACCGCAGTGGCCCGCGCCGACGCACCCCCCGGCGGCCACCGCGCCCACCGCCCGGAACGAGCGGTCGGCCGAGCCCGAAGCCCCCGCGCACCAGCCCCCGGCGCCGCAGCACCAGGTACCGCAGCAAACCGCCCCCCAGGCCTGGTCGGTGCCGTCGGCGCAGCCGCCCGAGCCCACGAGCCCGTACGTACCCGCAGCGCAGCCACCGGCACCGGCGGCGGAGGCGCCCGTACCCGGGCCGCAGAACGGGTACGGCTACCCGACCCCCGACTCCCCCGCCCCGCAGCCGAGTTACGGCTTCCCGCAGACCCCCCAGCCACAGCCGCAGGCGCAGCCGCAACCGCAGACCATGCAGCCTGCCGAGCCCCCCGTACCGCAGCAGACCGCCCAGCACCACCCGCAACACCCGCAGCACCAACCCCAGCCACACTTCCCGGCGCAGCCGGGCCCGTACCAGCCCCAGCCGGGGCCATACCAGCCGCAGCCGACGCAGCCCCAACAGCTCGCCCAACAGAGCCAGTTCCCGCAACAGCAGCCGTATCCGCAGGCGCAGGCGCAGGCGCAGCCCATGCCGCCCGCGCAACAGCACGCGCAACCGTTCCCGCAAGGGCAGCAGATTCCGCAGGGGCAGCAGGTTCCGCAGAGCGATCAAGCTCCGGTGGACCCCCGTACGGGGGCGGCCTGGCCGCAGCCGGTGCAGCACGATCAGCGGGAGCGAACCAATCCGGGAGCGCCGCTGGGGTACACGGCCGCTGTCGAGCTGTCCTCCGACCGGCTTCTGAACAACAAGAAGCAGAAGACGAGGAGCAACCGGCCGGTCGGCGGATCGCGGTTCAAATTCGGCGGCAAGAAGGAGGAGGCGGAGCGGCAGCGCAAGCTGGAGCTGATCCGCACGCCGGTGCTGTCCTGCTACCGCATCGCGGTGATCTCGCTCAAGGGCGGTGTCGGCAAGACGACCACGACGACGGCGCTCGGTTCGACGCTCGCCAGTGAGCGGCAGGACAAGATCCTCGCCATCGACGCCAACCCGGACGCGGGCACGCTCGGCCGACGGGTGCGGCGGGAGACCGGGGCGACGATCCGCGACCTGGTCCAGGCGATTCCGTACCTCAACTCGTACATGGACATCCGGCGGTTCACGTCGCAGGCGCCGTCGGGGCTGGAGATCATCGCGAACGATGTCGACCCGGCCGTGTCCACGACGTTCAACGACGAGGACTACCGGCGGGCGATCGACGTGCTCGGCAGGCAGTACCCGATCATTCTGACGGACTCCGGGACCGGTCTGCTGTACAGCGCGATGCGCGGGGTGCTCGATCTCGCCGATCAGCTCATCATCATCTCCACGCCGTCCGTGGACGGGGCGAGCAGCGCGTCGACGACGTTGGACTGGCTGTCCGCGCACGGGTACGCGGATCTGGTGTCGCGGTCGCTGACCGTCATCTCCGGGGTCCGGGAGACCGGGAAGATGATCAAAGTCGAGGACATCGTGTCGCACTTCGAGACGCGGTGCCGGGGGGTGGTCGTCGTTCCGTTCGACGAGCATCTGGCTGCGGGGGCCGAGGTCAATCTGGACATGATGCGGCCGAAGGTGCGGGAGGCGTTCTTCAATCTTTCGGCGTTGGTGGCCGAGGATTTTGTGCGGGCGCAGCAGGCTCAGGGGTTGTGGACGTCGGACGGCAATCCGCCGCCTCGGGTGGCTCCGCCCATGCCTGGGCAGGGGTACGGCGGGGTTCCTGGCGGGGCGCCGGGGTGGCAGGGGGGGCCGGCTGGGCCTGTGCCGCCTGGCCCTGGCGCCGGCCCGGCATCCGGGTCCGTACCCGGTCCCGGTTACTCGGTACCGGAGGTGCCTGGGCGGCCGCCGCAGCCGCAGTAGGTACCGCAGCCACGAGGGCCCGCACCGCGCTGGTGCGGGCCCTCGGCGTTGCCACGCCCTCCCCGGCGCGGGGGCGAGGTTGTGCCCCTCCGCCCACAGAACAGGCACCCGGCAGTGTGGGCTGTGCCCACCCTCCCCCAAGCTCTCGGCTCCGCTCGAGCAGGGAGGTACCCCCCTCGCCCCTGGCGGACCAGCTGCCCACAGCGGGGGGGCGGGGCCGCTGGTCCGCAGCCGGAGGGGGCGGGGCGGCGGGCGGCGGAAGCCGCACAGGCCGCAAGAGGCACCGAGCCGGGCCGCATGAGGCACGGAATGAGGCACCGAGCCGCAAGGCGCACGGGCCGCAAGTGGCAGCGAGCCGCAGACGCTGGACGCACGGGAGGGGTCGTGGCGGGATGACCGAGCGCAGCGTGCCAAGCAACACACTTACGGCGCGGTGCAACCAGGCAGTGTCCACTACGCGAGCACGGCCATCCCGCCACGACCCCGCCACCCCCACCAACGGAAAGGCGAAAACGGCCACACGGCCACACCGTTCTCCCGTCCCCACCAACCGAAAGCCGAAAACGCCCAAACAGCGCCAGAGGCGCTATCACCCCCCAGCTCCCCCAAACCGCCACCGAATTCTCACGCCACCCCCTGGCCAGCACAGCGTCAGTGGTCTTGACCAATGCGAGTGAATTACTGGTCAAGTCGTTATTTCCGCAGGCCACACGGGGTTCACGTCCCGTTGACGCGCGATGACCGGCGCTGATACACACACAACAACCACCGAAACCCCCTGACGTTCCTTGATCGCGTACCCGTAATCGCGTACCCGTAAGTACCGGTAAGTAGCCATAAGTAGCCGTAACCAGCCATCTCTGTGCAAGCGATGACGCGAGGTCACCGTCCATGGATACACAAGATCAGCACGGCAGAACACGAACACGCCCCACCCCCCCCCCCCCCCCGCGGCCCCGCCCCCCCCCCCCCCCCCCCGGCCCCCCCCCCCCCCCCCCCCCCCCCCCGGGCCCCCCCCCCCCCCCCGCCCCCCCCCCGGGGGGGGGGCCGGGGGGCCGG
>NZ_JBIRHJ010000012.1:41073-142019 GCF_044328435.1 Streptomyces sp. NPDC017940
CGCGTGGACACCCTCCTGTTATACAAATTATCACCTGGCAATAACACAAACCCCCCCCCCCCCCCCCCGCCCCGGGCGGCCGCTCCGGGGGGCAGCCGCCGCGGCCGCCGCGCTCACCCTCACGGCCGGCCTGGCCACCCCCCTCAACCCGGCCCCCCAACAGGCCGAGGCCAAGGACGACGGCAAGAAGACCCTCACCGTCGCGGTGGCGCAGAGCGTCGACTCGCTCAGCCCGTTCATCGCGCAGCGTCTGCTCAGCACCAGTGTTCACCGGCTGACGTACGAGTATCTGACGAACTACGACCTCAAGGACAACCACGCGGTCCCGGCGTTCGCCACGAAATGGGAGCCGTCGGCGGACAAGCTCACCTGGACGTACACCATTCGGTCGAATTCCAAGTGGTCGGACGGGAAGAAGGCCACCGCGGAGGACGCCGCCTGGACATTCAACAAAATCATGTCCAAGGAAGGCACAGCCACAGCCAACTCCAACTTCGTCACCAATTTCAAGAAGGTGACGGCCCCCACCCCCACCAAACTGGTCATCGAACTCAAGAAGCCGCAGTCGACCATGGCGGCCCTGGATGTCCCGATCGTTCCCCGGCATGTCTGGGAGAAGGTCGACGACATCTCGAAGTTCAACAATGACAAGGATTTCCCGGTGGTCGGGAACGGCCCGTTCGTGCTGTCCGACTTCAAGGTCGACCAGTACGTGAAGCTCAGGGCCAACAAGAACTTCTGGCGGGGCGCGCCGAAGTTCGACGAGCTGGTCTTCAAGACGTACAAGGACCAGGATGCCGCCGTCGCGGCGCTCAAGAAGGGCGAGGTGTCCTTCGTGGCGGGCCAGCCGGCCCTGACGCCCGCGCAGGCGAACGGCCTGAAGGGCGAGCCGGACGTCAAGGTGAACAACGGCCCGGGCCGCCGCTTCTTCGCCCTGGCGACGAACCCGGGCGCACGCACGCAGGACGGCAGGAAGTTCGGCGACGGCCACCCCGCGCTGCTCGACAAGCGGGTGCGCCAGGCACTCTTCCTCTCCGTGGACAGGAAGGCGATCGTCGACAAGGTGTTCCAGGGCAACGCGGTGGAGGGCGCCGGGTACATCCCGCCGCGCTTCTCGGAGTACTCCTGGAAGCCCGCGGCGGACCAGGAACTCGGCTACGACCCGCAGCGGGCGGCGAGGCTCCTCGACGAGGCCGGGTACGAGAAGAAGGGCGGCAAGCGCGTGGGCAAGGACGGCAGGCCGCTGGACTTCCGGATCCTGTGCCACGCGACCGACCCGAACGACAAGGCGGTCGGGAAGTACCTGAAGGAGTGGTGGGGCGACCTCGGCATCGGACTCAAGGTGAACTGCCTCGACGACGTGTCGGTGCCCTGGTACGCGGGTGAGTACGACCTGGCCTTCGACGGATGGTCGGTCAACCCCGACCCCGACTTCGTCCTCGGCATCCACACCTGCGCGGCGCTGCCGGAGAAGGCGAAGGAGAGCGCGGCGACGGACAACTTCCTGTGCGACAAGAAGTATGACGAGCTGTACGAGAAGCAGCTCGCCGAGTACGACCCGGCCAAGCGTGCCGCGCTGGTCAAGCAGATGCAGTCGTGGCTGTACGACTCGGGCTACATGAACGTCATGGCGTACCCGAACGCCGTCGAGGCGTACCGCACGGACCAGATCGAGTCCATCGAAACCATGCCGTCGGCGGCGGGCAACATCTACGGCCAGGACGGCTATTGGAGTTGGTGGTCGGCGGAACCGGCGAGTGGGAAGGGTTCCTCCGACGGTGGGAGCTCGACCGGTGTCATCATCGGTATCGCCGTAGCCGCGGTGGTGCTGGCAGGCGGCGGAGCCCTGTTCGCCATGCGCCGCCGTTCGACAGCAGACGACCGTGAGTGACGGGTGACCGACCATGCCGCGTACAAGCACGAGTGACCACACCACCGCACCCAGGCACAGCACCCGGCACAACCCCACCACGAGTGCGCCGTGACAGCCGCGGACAACAACCCGGCGGCGATCCTGGCCGCCGAGGCCGAAGCGGCACGGACGGACCGGGAGGCGCCCGGCGGCCCGGCCGAGCAGGCGGGACCGCGAGGGCGCCGCGGCCCGCGGACGCGCGACACGAGGGCCTACCTCCAGTATGCGGCGGGCAAGCTGGGCGGCGCCCTGGTGTCGATGTTCGCGGTGCTCGTGACGAGCTTCTTCCTGTTCCGGCTGATCCCCGGCGACCCGGTGAAGCAGATGACGGGCGGCCGCCGCGTGTCGAGTGAGCAACTGGCGGCGATGCGGACGGAGTTCGGCCTCGACCAGCCGGTGTGGCAGCAGTTCACGGACTACTGCGGCAACGTCCTGACCGGCGACTTCGGCACGTCGTACCAGTTCCGCGCACCGGTGCTGGACAAGATCACGGAGGCGCTGCCCGCGACGCTGTGGCTCACCGGAACGGCGTACGTCCTCTACACGCTGATCGGCATCTGGCTGGGAACGCGCACGGCCTGGCGCAACGGCCGCCTGGGCGACCGCTTCCACACGGGCCTGGCGCTCACCCTGTACTCGGTGCCGTCGTTCTGGCTCGGCCTGCTGCTCATCATCACGTTCTCGGTGGGGATGGGCCCGCTGCCGGGCCTGTTCCCGACGGGCGGGATGGAGAGCGGCGACGAGAGCGGGTTCGCGTACGTGGTGGACGTGGCGCACCACATGGTCCTGCCGGTGCTGACCCTGGTCGCGGTGGGGTACGCGCAGACGCTCCTGGTGATGCGGTCGTCGCTGCTCGACGAGATGGGCAGCGACTATCTGACGACGGCTCGGGCGAAGGGGCTCAGGGACGACCTGGTGCGGCGCAGGCACGCGGTGCCGAACGCGCTCCTGCCGACGGTCACGCTGATGTTCGTGAACCTGGGCACGGTGGTCGCGGGCGCGATCCTGGTCGAGACGGTGTTCTCCTGGCCGGGGCTCGGCGGGCTGTTCTACCAGGCACTGAGCGTGCCGGACCTGCCGCTGGTGCAGGGGCTCTTCTTCGTCTTCGCGACCGCGGTGATCCTCATGAACACGGTGGCCGACGTGATCTATCCGCTGCTCGATCCCAGGGTGGGCCGATGACGACCGAGGCGGCATCAGTTCCGGCGCCGCAGGAGCCGGACGACACGCGTCAGAAGGAGCCACCGCAGGAGGAGAGGAGCCCACGGGCCCTGGCCCGGGCCCGCAGACGCCACTCGGCGGCCCGGTTCTGGCGGGAGTACCGCACGCACCGGGCGGGAGTGATCGGGCTCGCGGCGCTCGTGCTGATCGCGCTCGCGGCGCTGGGCGCGCCGCTGCTCGTGGGTGCGGACGCGCAGAGCGTGACGCGGGCCCCGGGCGAGGCCATGCGGGCGCCGAGCGGCGAGTTCCCGCTCGGCACGGACCAGTTCGGGCGGGATCTGCTCGCGCTGCTCGTGTGGGGCGCGCGGATCTCCCTGACGGTGGGGCTGCTCGCGGCGTTCCTGTCGGTGGCCATCGGTACGGTCGTGGGGATCACGGCGGGCCACTTCCGGGGCTGGTACGCGACGGTGATCATGCGGATCACGGACTGGTTCCTGGTGATGCCGACGCTGGTCCTCGCGATCGCGCTCGCGTCCGTGCTGGACCGTTCCGTCTGGACGATCATCCTGGCGATCGGGGTGACGACGTGGCCGACGACGGCCCGTCTGGTGCGCGCGCAGACCCTCGCGGTGGAGTCCCGGCCGTACATCGAGCGGGCGCGGGCGCTCGGCGGCGGGCACGGGCACATCATGGCCCGGCACGTGCTGCCGAACGTGATGCCGCTGGTGCTCGCGCAGACCACGCTCGTCATCTCCAGCGCGATCCTGACCGAGGCGACGCTCGCGTTCCTCGGGCTCGGCGACCCGACGGTGGTGTCGTGGGGCGGACTGCTCCAGGACGCCCGTGAGGCGGGCGCGGTGAGCGCGGGCGACTGGTGGTATCTGGCGCCGCCCGGCATCGCGATCGCCGTGGTCGCGCTCGCGTTCACGCTGTGCGGGCGTGCCGTGGAGTCCGTGCTCAACCCGAGGCTGGGGGTGTCCCGGTGACCGCTGCCGGACTGCTGGACGTACGGAACCTCACCGTGACGTACGCGACGGGTGCCGCCGCCGTCCGCGGCGTCGACCTCTCCGTGGCCGCGGGGCAGAAGCTGGGCGTGGCGGGCGAGTCGGGCTGCGGCAAGTCCACGCTGGCCCTCGCGCTGCTGCGGCTGCTGCCCGCGGGGACGGAGGTGACCGGCGAGATCCTGCTCGACGGTGAGGACGTGCTCGCGATGAAGTGGGGGCGGGTGCGCGCGGTGCGCTGGGCGGGGGCGTCCATCGTGTTCCAGGGCGCGATGCACTCGCTGAACGCGGTGCACCGCGTCGGCGACCAGATCGCCGAGCCGATCGTGCTGCACAAGAAGGCGACGCCCGCGGGCGCGAGGAAGAAGGCCCGCGAGCTCCTCGAACACGTGGGCCTTCCCGGGGCCCGCGCGGACGCCTATCCGCACGAGCTGTCCGGCGGGCAGCGCCAGCGCGTGATGATCGCGATGGCCCTCGCCTGCGACCCGCGGCTGATCATCGCGGACGAGCCCACGACGGCCCTGGACGTCATGATCCAGGCGCAGATCCTGCGCCTCATCGAACAGCTCGTCGCCGACCAGGACCTGGGCCTTGTCATGATCAGCCACGATCTGGCGGTGCTCTCCGACACCTGCGACCGGCTCGCGGTGATGTACGCGGGCCGGGTGGTGGAGGAGGGCCCGGCGCGGGAGGTGTACGAAAGGGCGCGGCATCCCTACGGCAAGGCCCTTTCGGCGGCGTTCCCGCGCATCGGGGACCTGTCGTCCCGGTTCGCGCCGCGCGGCCTGCCCGGCGACCCGCCCGACCCGTCGGCGCTCCCGTCCGGCTGCACGTTCCATCCGCGGTGTGCCGTGGCCCTGGACATCTGCGCCACGCAGGACCAGGTGCTGCGGGTCGCGGGTCCCGCGCGCCGGGCGGCGTGCGTGCACGTGGGTGCGCCGGAGCGGCCGGACCCGGCAGCGGAGGCAGCACGATGACCGGCGCCCGCGCCCACGCGCCCCGCGCGCCGGGACCCGCGTACGCCGTACCGCCACCGTCCCGCGCCGCACACGCCCCGGCGCACACCGCGAACCAGCCGCCCGGGTCCCCGGCCGCGAGGAGCAGCGCATGACGACCGAAGCGACCGCAGGGACCGCCGCGGAGCCGGGCGCGGGCACGCCCCTGCTCTCGGCCTCCGACCTGCACATCACGTTCCCGGGGCGCCGGGGGGCCGACCCGGCGCGCGCGGTGGACGGCGTGGACCTGGACATCCGCCCGGGCGAGATCGTCGCGCTCGTCGGCGAGTCGGGCTGCGGCAAGACGACGCTCGCACGGTCCCTGCTCGGGCTCGTCCCGCCCACGTCCGGGCGGGTCAGGTTCGGGGGCGAGCCGCTGGACTACCGCAGCCGGGCCCTGAAGGCGTACCGCAAGCGGGTCCAGCTCGTGCTCCAGGATCCGAGCGGTTCGCTCAACCCCCGGCACACGGTGTACGAGGCCGTCGCCGAGGGGCTGCGCATCCATCGCTACGGCGGTGACGAGCGGGCCGCGGTCGGTGCGGCGCTCTCCCGGGCCGGGCTGCGGCCGCCGGAGCGGTTCTTCCTGCGCTACCCGCACGAGCTGTCCGGCGGGCAGCGCCAGCGCGTGGTCATCGCGGGCGCCCTGGTCCTGGAGCCGGAGCTGATCGTCGCGGACGAGCCGGTGGCCTCGCTGGACGCGTCCGTGCGCGGCGAGATCCTCGCGCTGCTGCTGCGGCTGCGCGGGGAACTCGGCCTCTCCGCGCTCGTGGTGACCCACGACCTGGGTCTGGCCTGGAACATCGCCGACCGGGTGGCGGTGATGTACCTGGGCAGGATCGTGGAGACCGGAGCGGTCGAGCGGGTCCTCACGGACCCTCAGCACCCCTATACGCAGGCCCTGTTGTCCGTGTTGCCGGAGGCCGAGGGGGAGCCGGTGGTGCTCACCGGGGAGCCGCCGGATCCGTCCCGGGTGCCGGCCGGGTGCCGGTTCCACGCGCGGTGCCAGGTGCTCGCCGGGGGCGAGGCGGAGCGCGCCGGGGTCGCGGAGGACTGCCGCACGCGGGACCTTCCGGTGCTCTCCGGCTCCGCCGGGGCGCAGGTCGCCTGCCACTGGGCGCGTGCCCGGGGTGACCTGGGGGTCGGCTGAGCGTCGATCGCCCTTCGGGCTCGTTCTCGATCGCCGGACGTGCTGATCGAGCCCGCCGGTGGACGGCCGATTTCAGCCCGTCCGGCGTTTGAGGACGAGGCGCGGAGCGCCGACGAAGGGCTGGGGTCCAGGGGGCGCAGCGCCCCTGGTTACGGGAAAGGGGCGGGCCTGGGGCGCCCCGCGAGGGCACAGCCCCACCCCCGGGAGGCTCAGGCGTGCGTCGCGTCGATCAGTTCGCGGGACTTCTTCACGTCGTCCGCCATCGCGACCAGGAGCTGGTCGATGGAGTCGAACTTCGCCTGCCCGCGGACGAAGGCGAGGAAGTCGACGGCCACGTGCAGGCCGTAGAGGTCGAGGCCGACGCGGTCGATGGCGTAGGCCTCGACCGTGCGCTCGGTGCCGTCGAACGTGGGGTTGGTGCCCACGGAGATGGCCGCGGGCATCGCCTCGCCGTCGGCGTGCAGCCACCCCGCGTACACACCGTCGGCGGGAATCGCGGTGTGCGGCAGGGTCTCGACGTTGGCCGTGGGGAAGCCCAGTTCACGGCCGCGCTGGGCGCCGCGCACCACCACGCCCTCCACGCGGTGCGGGCGGCCGAGGATCTCGTGGGCGCCCGCGACGTCGCCCTCGGCGATGAGGCGGCGGGTGAGCGTGGACGAGAACGGCTGTCCCCCGCCCGCGTTGCCGCTCACGTACAGGTCGATGACCTCGACCGCGTAGTCGTAGGTGCGGCCGAGCTCGGCGAGGACCTCGACGTTGCCCGCGGCGCGGTGGCCGAAGCGGAAGTTGGGGCCCTCCACGACGACCTGGGCGTGCAGCTTGTCGACGAGGACCTTCACCACGAAGTCGGCGGGCGACAGCTTCGAGAACTCGGTGGTGAAGGGCAGGATGAGGACGGCGTCCACCCCGAGCTCCGCCATCAGCTCCGCGCGCCGGTGGTGCGGCGCGAGCAGCGGCGGGTGGCTGCCGGGCCGCACGACCTCGCTGGGGTGCGGGTCGAAGGTGACGACCACCGCGGGCACGCCGAGCTCGCGGGCGCGGGCCACCGCGCGGCCGATGATCAGCTGGTGACCGCGGTGCACGCCGTCGTAGGAACCGATGGTGACGACGCTGCGCCCCCAGTCCTGGGGGATGTCCTCCAAGCCACGCCAGCGCTGCACTGTCTTCGCTCCTCGCCGAACCCGTGTAGGTATCCGTGTATCCGTACGCGCGTACGTCTGTACGTTCACTGTCGATTGCGCAGGTCTAAGACTGCCATGCCGACAGATTGTCGACCGCATCGGCCGGGGTGGCGGACCTCACGCCGACACCGGCACGGCTCCCGCCGACCGCGCCACGGTACGCCGGGCGCTCGGCCCCACCAGGGCGGCCCAGTCGTCCGGGGCGTCGGTGAGCCATGTGGTCAGGCGGGCCGCGAAGCCCGGCACGCGCTGCGCGAGGTCGATGAGGACGCGGTCGGAACGGGTGGCTCCGTCCGGGGTGCGGCCGAACAGCAGGACGGCGCGGCGCACCAGGTCCCGGTCGCCCTCGGCCCCGCCGCCCCGGCCGCCGACCGCGCGGAGGAGTGCCTCGAAGACGGGGTGCTCCCGCTCACCGGCGAGCAGCAGGTCGAGCAGTTCGCCCCGCAGGGGCCGCGAGACGGGGATGCCCGGCGCGGCGAGGACGGGCGCGAGCGCAACCCGCACGTCCACGCCCCGGCCCCGCAGCAACCCCGCGACCAGCGGGAAGAGTTCGTCCCGCACGGCGGCGCCCCGTTCGAGGCGCAGGTCCACGTACGCCGCGGCGTCGGCTGCGGCACGCGGGCACCGCTCCACCTGGTCCTGTACGAGCTCCGCGACGCGCCGCGCGAGGGCGGGCGACGTCACGTGGGCGAGGCTGCGCAGGATGTCGCCGGTGCCGGTGTCCCGGGTGCGCAGGCGGGTCCGGAAGGCGGCGAGCACGGGCTCGGGGTCGCCGGCGAGCGCCACGGCGAGTGCGCTCGCGGGCAGGCTGGGGTCGCCGTCGGCGAAGCGCTTCAGGGCGCGCGGCAGATGGCGGGCGCGGGAGTACGGGTCGCGTACGAGGAGGGCGAGGGCGACGCCGTGCAGGGCGTCGTCGGCGGAGTGGGAGAGCAGGGCCTGGGCGGCGTACCGCAGGAGGCGGCGGTCGGCCTCGCCCGTGATGTGCGGGGCGGTGCGCGGCGCGTACACGGCGGCGGCGATGCGGCGGGCGGGGCGCGCGTCGTGGGCCCAGCGGTCGACGGCGCGGCAGAGCGCGGACGGCTCGTCCTCGGTGAGCGCGCCGAGCAGCTCGTCGGCGCGCGGGTGGGCGCAGTCGATCAGGGCCTCGGTCAGGTCGTCGACGGCGTGGTGCCGGTGGGTGTGGAGCAGGGCCTGGGCGGCGGAGGCGACGGTCGCCTCGGGCGCGGCGCGCAGGGGCCGCTCGTCGGCGAACCAGCGGGTGAGGTGGCGCTGTACGGCGGCGGGGTCGGCGGCGAGGCGCTCGGCGACGGCGTCCAGGCAGCGGCGTCCGGTGCCGGGCGGGCCGTCGTGCACCACGACGGCCCGCAGCAGCTCGTACCGCACCGCCTCGGGCAGCCGCAGCGCGAGCCAGAAGTCGGGGCCGAACTCCCTGCGGGGGGCGATCCGTTGCAACAGGTCGCCGTACGGGGACGCGTCGGGCACTCGGAGCAGCGTCTCCCGCAGCAGGTACCGGGCCCACCACGTGGCGTCCTCCGCGCCGGACGAGGGGGTGGGACGGGGTGTGGATGGGGGGCCCGGCGTGGACTCGGGGGAGGTATCGGACGGTGGCTCGGACGCCGACAGCGCCGACAGCGCCACCAGCGCCGACAGGAGATCCCCCAGCCGTACCCCCAGCTCGGCAGCCCCGCGCTGTCGTTCCAGTTGGAGGAGTGCCTGGAGGACCGGCCCCGCCCGGTGGCGCGGCACCGGGAGCGGTCTCGGCGCGGGGACGGCGGTGCCGGGCTGCGCGTACCGCAGGACCAGGGACGTCAGGGCCCCGTCCACGTCCAGGTGGAGGCCCTGGACCCAGTCCCCCACCTCCTCGTGCGCGAAGCGGTAGCCGCCTCCGGCCGGGACGAGGAGGCCCTCGCTGAGGACCGCGGAGGCCCAGCCGGTACAGGTGTCGAAGCCCATGCCGGGCAGGGCGCCCCACGGGAAGACCTCCTCGAAGGCGGCGCGGTCGAGCTGGCCCTGGCCGGGGCCGAGGCAGCGTCTGGCCGCCTCGTGGACCTGCCCGGACACCTTCGCCGCGAGCCGCCGCACGGCACGCCCGCGCAGCCCGCTCTCGGCGGCGAGGCGGACGGCGACCCGCAGGCCGAGCAGGTCGAGGTAGGCGGCGAACACGTCCTGCCGGGTGGGCTGCCCCGTGGGGCCGTCGGGGAGCGCCGACGCCACCTCCGAGAGCAGCCGCAGCACCAGTGGGTGGCGGGCGTCGGCGTCGGCGAGCACGCCGTCCGGGATGCCGAACCGGGCACGGGCCCGCCGCGCCTGCGCTTCCGGCAGCTCACCGAGGCGCACACAGCCGACGAGCCCGGCGTCCGCCCCGCCGCCCGCGTCGCTGGCCGCCCCGCCGTCCGCGCCACTGGCCGTGCCGCCGTCGGGGCCACTGGCCGTGCCGCCGTCCGCGCCACTGGCCGTGCCGCCGTCGGGGCGCGGCGGGTGGAGAAGGGCGGGCGGGAAGTGGGCGCCCGCCTCCTCCCAGTACTCGGCCCGGCACGCCACCACGAGCCTGGCGCCGGTGTCGCGCAGCCAGCCGGCCGTCCCCGTGCTCCAGGCGGCGAGGCGGTGCGCGAGCACGGGCGGCATCTCCTCGGGGCCGTCGAGCAGCAGCATCAGGGGCCGCCCCGCGTCCCGCAGCAGCCGGGCGACGCGGCCCGCCGAGATGTCCCCGAGGCCCTCGTCACCGCCCGCCGTGGTGTCCGATGCGGCGAGGATGCGCCCGGCCCGCTCCAGGGCGCGGGCGACGGCGTCGGCCACGGACGTGTCGGCGTCCCGCAGGTCGGCGCCGCGCAGCCACAGGGTGGGTGCGGGCTCGGCGCCACGGGCGCGGCGGGCGGCGAGCGCGGTGAGTTCCGTGGTGCGGCCGGTGCCGGGGTCGCCGACGAGGCCGAGTACCTGTGCGGGCCCCGCGGTGAAGCGGGCGAACTCCCGTGCCGTGTCGGGTCGTTCGACGGGGCCGGGGTCCAGGGCGCCGGGGCCGTCGGAGCCGACGGAGGTGGCCGTGAGGTGCAGGGCACCCGCCAGGTTCAGGTCACGGCCGTAGCCGGGGACGGTGGCGGCGTTGCGTTCCAGGAGGCGGGCGAGCGGCCCGTCCGGATAGGCGGCGGCCGCGGGGGCCAGCGGCACGGCGAAGCCCGCGGCGCGGTGCGACGCCTGTAGGGCGGTGGCGACGACGGCCACGACGGCGCCCGTGGCGGTGTCCACGACGGGCCCGCCAGCGGCGCCGCCGCCGAGCCGCAGCGCGTCCGCGCCGTCCGTGCCGATGGCCAGCTCCAGGGCGTCGTCCAGGAGGTGGAAGCGGTCGGTCGCGGTGTACGTGACGGCGGCCGGGGCGAGGACCCTGGCCTGCCGCCAGCCGCAGGCCGCGACGCGTACGTACGCGCCGACGGCCACCGCACCGCGGGCGGTGACGGGCAGCGGGCGCAGGCCGAGTCCTTCGGTGCGGACGAGGGCGAGGTCGGACTCCGGCAGCGGGGTGACGGCGTCGTCGGCGACGAGGCAGGTGCGCTCGCCCGCCGCGTGCAGCACCATGCGGGCGAGTCCGTCGACCGCTTCGTGGCTGGTGATCACCGTGCCGTGCTCGTCGGCGGCGAAGCCGTGACCGCGCGGGCGCCCCGCCGGATCGCAGATCCGCACCAGGGCCCGCTCGGGCTCCCGCCAGCCCCCCGGCCCCACCGCCCACGCCCCGGAACCGGAATTAGCACCAGAACCAGCACCAGCACCAGCACCAGCACCAGCACTGAGACCAATACCGACGCCGACACCGACAACACGATCACCAAGACCGCCCCGCTCACCGGACCCGCCCCGCTCGCCGCGGCCCCTGTCGCGGTCGCCCCGAACGCTCACGTCCCGCAAGGCCCCCACCTCACCCCGGGCACGCACGTCACCCCGGTCGCCCGGACCTCCCCGGTCGCCCGGACCTCCCTGGCCGACCCGGTCGCCCCGGGTATCCCGGTCACCCCGGACATCTCGGTCGCCCCAGGTGTCCCGGGCCTCCCGGTCGCCCCGGATCCGCGGGCCCCGTCCCGCCATGCTCGAACCTCCCAGCCGCGCCCCGTTCTTCGACCGTAGGTCGGGGATGATCAGCTGGACAGAACACGAGCCGAACGCGCCCCCTTCCACTCCCTCGGTTCACTCCGAGCGCTGGTCCGAAGGGGTGAATCCGCAGACGGGGGTGGATAGACCTTCAGTGGGGGAAGCCGGTGGGGGCCGGCGGGGGAGCCAAGTGGGGGACTGTGGAGCGGCGGACCACCGCCCGCCGCTCCACGCACCGCCCACCGCACTGCGAGCAGGGCAGGACGGGGCAGGCAGGGCGGCGGGCAGCAGGGCACGGCGAGTGAGGTGGGCGGCCGTCAGAAGGTGGCGAGGCTCTTCGCCTTGCCCTTGGACTCCTCGGCCAGGACCAGGAAGCGCCCTTCAGGGCCGTAGACGGCCACGGGCCCCGCGCCCGCGTACTCGTCCGGCATCTCGATCCGTACGCCGTTGCCGAGCAGCCGCGCGCGCCGCTCGTCCACGTCCCAGCGGGGGAACGCCGCGGCGGCGGCATCGGCGACCGGCATCACCGTCAGCTCCTCCTGGAGCTGGTCGATGGTGCGGGCGATATCCAGCTTGTACGGGCCGACGCGGGTGCGCCGCAGCGCCGTGAGGTGGCCGCCGACACCCAGATCCGCGCCGAGGTCGCGGGCCAGGGCCCTGATGTACGTACCCGATGAGCAGACGACGGACACGACGAGGTCGAGGACGGGGGTGCCGTCGTCGGCGACCGCGTCCCGGATGTCGTACACCTGGAACGAGGAGACCCTGACCGGGCGGGCCGGGATCTCGAAGTCCTCGCCCTGCCGGGCCCGCGCGTAGGACCGCTTGCCGTCGATCTTGATGGCGCTGACCTTCGACGGGACCTGCATGATGTCGCCGGACAGCTTGGCGATGCCCGCGTCGATGGCGTCCCGCTTGACGCCGGAGGCGTCGGCCGACCCCGTGGTCTCGCCCTCGGCGTCGTCCGTCACGGTGGACTGGCCGAGGCGGATCGTGCCGAGGTACTCCTTCTCGGTGAGGGCGAGGTGGCCGAGCAGCTTGGTGGCGCGCTCGACGCCGAGCACGAGGACCCCGGTCGCCATCGGGTCGAGGGTGCCCGCGTGCCCGACGCGGCGGGTCCTCGCGATGCCCCGCATCTTGGCGACCACGTCGTGCGAAGTGAAGCCGGACGGCTTGTCGACGATGACAAGGCCGTCCGGCGTGGTCCCACCGGTACTGCGTGTGCTCATCGGGAAGCGTCGCCGTCCTTGTCCTGACCGGCGCCGTCCGCGGTCCCCGCCGCGCCGTCCGCCGTCTCGGCGGCGTCCTCGTCGGCGTCCTCCGGCTTGCGGTACGGGTCGGCGCCGCCCGCGAAGTCCGCGCCCGCGGAGGCCTCACGGACCTTCGCGTCGGAGGCGCGGGCCCGGTCGAGGAGGTCCTCGATGGCTCGTGCGTTGTCCGGGAGGGCGTCCGCCACGAAGGTCAGCGTCGGCGTGAACTTCACGCCCGCCGCGCGGCCGACCTCGGAGCGGAGTACGCCCTTGGCGCTCTCCAGGCCCGCGGCGGCCGCCGCGCGCTCCTCGTCGTCCCCGTAGACCGTGTAGAAGACGGTCGCCTCCCGCAGGTCACCCGTGACCCGGGTGTCCGTGATGGTGACATGTGAGCCGAGCCGCGGGTCCTTGATCCCGCGCTGCAACTTCTGGGCCACCACCTCTCGGATGAGGTCCGCCAGCCTCTTCGCCCGCGCGTTGTCGGCCACTGCTCCGTCTCCTTCTGTGCTGTGCTCGCCGCTGGTCGTTCAAGTCGTGCAGTTGTACAGGTCGTGCGAGTCGTTCGGGTCGTACAGGTCGTGCAGGTCGTTCCGGTCGTCGTGCAGGTCGTTCAGTCGTCATCTTCGCCGTGGAACCGCCGCCGTACCGAGAGCAGCTCCACTTCGGGCCGGGCGGCGACGAGCCGTTCACACCGGTCCAGTACGTCCGTGACGTGCCCCGCGTCCCCGGAGACCAGCGCGAGGCCGATCTCGCTCCTGCGGTGCAGTTCCTGATGGCCCACCTCCGCCGCGCTCACCGCGTACTTCCGCTGGAGTTCCGCCACGATCGGGCGGACGAGGGAGCGTTTCTCCTTCAGCGAATGTACGTCGCCGAGGAGCAGGTCGAAGGACAGAGTCCCCACATACATATGTGTGCCGGATGACCCGCCGGTGCGGGATCGCGCCCTGCGCACGGTTGGCAGGGTCACCTGAACCGTACAACGAGCGAGCACTCCCGCTCGACGGAGTTTCGCCGCAGGAAGAGCCCGTCCGGCGTTTGAGGACGAGGCGCGAAGCGCCGACAAGGGGGCAAGGGGCGAAGCCTCCTAAACGGGGGTCGGGGGCCACCCGGGGAAAACCCCGGGCGCCCCCCGACCCCGCACACGCTAGCCCCGCGGCTTCTCACGCATCTCGTAGGTGGCGATGACGTCGTCGACCTTGATGTCGTTGAAGTTGCCGAGGTTGATACCGCCCTCGAACCCTTCGCGGATCTCGGTGACGTCGTCCTTGAAGCGACGCAGACCCTCGATGTTGAGGCTCTCGGCGATGACCTTGCCATCGCGCAGGAGCCGGGCCTTGGTGTTCCGCTTGACCTCGCCGGAGCGGATGAGCACACCCGCGATGTTGCCCAGCTTGGACGAGCGGAAGACCTCGCGGATCTCCGCCGTGCCGAGCTCGACCTCTTCGTACTCCGGCTTGAGCATGCCCTTGAGGGCTGCCTCGATCTCCTCGATGGCCTGGTAGATCACCGAGTAGTAGCGGACGTCGACGCCCTCGCGCTCCGCCATCTGCGCGGCACGGCCTGCCGCGCGGACGTTGAAGCCGATGACGATGGCGTCGGAGCCCATCGCCAGGTCGATGTCCGACTCGGTGACCGCACCCACACCGCGGTGCAGGACGCGGATGTCGACCTCTTCGCCGACGTCCAGCTGGAGCAGGGAGGACTCCAGGGCCTCGACGGAACCAGAAGCGTCACCCTTGATGATGAGGTTGAGCTGCTGGATCTCGCCGGCCTTGAGCACCTTGTCCAGGTCCTCGAGCGAGACACGGCGCACGCGCTTGGCGAACGCGGCGTTGCGCTCACGGGCGGCACGCTTCTCGGCGATCTGACGGGCCGTACGGTCCTCGTCGACGACCAGGAAGTTGTCGCCGGCGCCCGGGACGTTGGTGAGACCGAGGACGAGGACCGGGGTCGAGGGACCCGCCTCCTCCACGTTCTCGCCCTTGTCGTCGAGCATCGCGCGGACTCGGCCGTAGGCGTCACCGGCGACCATCGTGTCACCGACGCGGAGCGTTCCGCGCTGGACGAGGACGGTCGCGACGGCGCCGCGGCCCTTGTCCAGGTGGGCCTCGATCGCGATGCCCTGCGCGTCCTGCTCCGGGTTGGCCCGCAGGTCGAGCGAGGCGTCCGCGGTCAGGACCACGGCTTCGAGCAGCTGCTCGATGTTGAGGCCCTGGCGCGCGGAGATGTCGACGAACATCGTGTCGCCGCCGTACTCCTCGGCCACCAGACCGAACTCGGTGAGCTGACCGCGCACCTTGGTCGGGTCGGCGCCCTCGACGTCGATCTTGTTGACCGCGACCACGATCGGCACGTCGGCCGCCTTGGCGTGGTTCAGCGCTTCGATCGTCTGCGGCATCACACCGTCGTTGGCCGCGACCACGAGGATCGCGATGTCGGTGGACTTCGCACCACGGGCACGCATGGCGGTGAACGCCTCGTGACCGGGGGTGTCGATGAAGGTGATCGGACGCTCTTCGCCGTTGACCTCGGTCGCGACCTGGTAGGCACCGATGTGCTGGGTGATGCCACCGGCCTCGCCCGCGACCACGTTGGTCTTGCGGATCGCGTCGAGGAGCCTGGTCTTGCCGTGGTCGACGTGACCCATGACGGTCACGACCGGCGGACGGGACATGAGCGCCTCTTCGCCGCCCTCGTCCTCGCCGAACTCGATGGAGAACGACTCGAGCAGCTCGCGGTCCTCCTCCTCGGGGCTGACGATCTGAACCGTGTAGTTCATCTCGTCGCCGAGGAGCTGGAGCGTCTCGTCGGAGACGGACTGCGTGGCCGTGACCATCTCGCCGAGGTTCATCATCACCGCGACGAGCGACGCCGGGTTGGCGTTGATCTTCTCGGCGAAGTCGGTGAGGGAGGCACCGCGCGACAGGCGAACGGTCTCGCC
The DNA here is from genome assembly GCF_044328435.1 of Streptomyces sp. NPDC017940. Taxonomy (NCBI): domain Bacteria; kingdom Bacillati; phylum Actinomycetota; class Actinomycetes; order Kitasatosporales; family Streptomycetaceae; genus Streptomyces; species Streptomyces sp. NPDC017940. Next base: position 56,739 of record NZ_JBIRHJ010000012.1, read on the forward strand.
GTTGCCGCGAGGCAGCATCACGCCGCCGACCGACGGGGCCTGCATGGCCTCGTACTCCTGGCGCCTCTGCCGCTTCGACTTGCGACCGCGACGCGCGGGACCGCCGGGACGGCCGAAGGCGCCCTGCGTGCCACCGCGGGCACCGGGACCGCCGGGACGGCCACCGAAGCCGGGACGGCCGCCGAAGCCACCGCCGCCGCCGGGACGACCGGCACCGCCGCCACCGCCCGGACCACCGGGACGGCCGGCGAAGCCGCCGCCGCCACCACCGGGACCGCCGGGACGACCGGCGAAGCCGGGACGGCCACCGCCGCCACCGCCGCCGGGACGACCGCCGCCGCCGGGACCACGGCCACCGCCGGGGCCACCACCGGGACGCGGGCCCGCGGCGGGACGCTGCGGCATCATGCCCGGGTTGGGACGGTTACCCGCGGGACCGCCGCCGGGACGCGGCGCCTGCGGGCGCGGCATGCCGCCGGGGGACGGACGGGCGCCGCCCTGGCCCTGCGGACGGGGAGCCCCCTGGCCGCCGCCCTGACCGCCCTGCGGACGCGGGCCGCCGCCGGGCGCGCCGGGGCCGCCCTGGCCACCGGGGCGCGGGGCGCCGCCGGAACGGGGCGCCTGCGGGCGCGCCATGCCGGTGGAGCCGCCGGAGGTGAAGGGGTTGTTGCCCGGGCGCGGTCCCGCGGGACGGCCACCGGGACGGGGGGCGCCACCCTGGCCGCCGGGGCGCGGCGCGCCCTGACGGTCACCGCGGTCGCCGCGCTCACCGCGGTCGCCGCCGCGCTGGCCCTGGCCGGGTGCCGGACGGGCACCGGGCTTCGGGGCACCCGGACGGGCGCCGGGGCGCGGGGCCGAGGGGGCCTGCGAGCCGCCGCCGGACGACGCCGCGGGAGCGGCGGGCGGGGCGGTGAACTCGGGCGCGGCCGGGGCCGGCGCGGCCGGAGCCGCGGGGGCCGGCTTGGGCGCCGGCGGCTTCGGACCCGGGCGCGGGCCCGGGGCAGCCGGGGCGGCCGGCCTGTCGGCGGCGGCCGGCTCGGCAGCGGCCGGCTTGTCGGCGGCAGCCGGCTTGGGGGCCGGCGGCCTGGGCGCGGCGGGCCGCGGGGCCGCCTGCGCCGGGGAGGGGGCGGCCGGCTTGGCGGCAGCCTTGCGCGGGGCGGGCTTGGCGGACTTGCCGGAGCCGTTGCCCTGCTGGAATGCGTCAGTCAGTTTGCGTACCACGGGCGCCTCGATCGTCGAGGACGCCGAACGTACGAATTCACCGAGTTCCTGGAGCTTGGCCATGACGGCCTTGCTCTCCACTCCGAACTCCTTGGCGAGTTCGTATACCCGGACCTTAGCCACTTCGCTCCTTTTAGGTCCGGGTTACGCCGGACCGTCGCTACTTCATGGGCGTACTCATCGCGTGCTCATCGAGTGCTCATCGCAATCTCGACCTACTTCCAACTCGCGGGGTACCAGGGCCGCACGGGGTTCCGTACGACACGTCTTACGGTGTTGCCTGCTGGGCAACGGTCTCGGCTGCCTCGACATTCCCGCGCAGTTCCGCGGTGTCGAGCGCTCCCTGGGCCCTCAGGGCCCGGGGGAACGCCCGGCGCCGGAGCGCCAGGTCGAGACAGACCAGGGCGGGGTGCACATAGGCACCCCGGCCGGGCAGCGTACCGCTTGGATCGGGGACGCAGGCGCCCTCGACCGCCACGATGCGCAGCAGCTCGCTCTTGGCCGCTCGCTCCCGGCATCCCACACACGTGCGTTCAGGGCATGCGCGGGCATGCGTCCGGCCAGACACGCTTAAGTCTACCTCCCCGCACCGACCTCACCCCTTTGGGGCAGAAATCGAACGACTGTTGTCTTGATCAGTACCTGGCCGGGTGCGGCCGGCCATGGCACTCCGGGGCGGGGCCGCGCCGCGATCCGTTCCGCGAGCGGTCCCGCGACCCGTCCCGCGATCAGTGCTCCGCGTCGGGCCCGGAGTCCCCGGAGCGGCCGGATCGCGCCGGTCCCTCGGGCACCTCGGTGTCCGGACGGATGTCGATGCGCCAGCCGGTGAGCCGGGCGGCGAGACGGGCGTTCTGGCCCTCCTTGCCGATCGCCAGCGAGAGCTGGTAGTCGGGCACGGTCACGCGGGCGGAGCGGGCGGCCAGGTCCACGATCTCGACCTTGCTGACGCGGGCCGGGGAGAGCGCGTGGGCGACCATGTCGCCCGGGTCCTCCGACCAGTCCACGATGTCGATCTTCTCGCCGTTGAGCTCGCCCATGACGTTGCGCACCCGGCTGCCCATGGGGCCGATGCAGGCGCCCTTGGGGTTCAGGCCCGAGCGGGTCGAACGGACCGCGATCTTGGTGCGGTGTCCGGCCTCGCGGGCGATGGCGGCGATCTCCACCGAACCGTCGGCGATCTCCGGCACCTCGAGGGCGAACAGCTTCTTGACCAGGTTCGGGTGGGTGCGCGACAGGGTCACGGACGGGCCGCGGACGCCCTTGGCGACCCGGACGACGTAGGAGCGCAGGCGCATGCCGTGCCGGTACTCCTCGCCGGGGACCTGCTCCTGCACGGGCAGGATGGCCTCCAGCTTGCCGATGTCGACCAGGACGTTCTTCGGGTCGCGGCCCTGCTGGACGACACCGGTGACGATGTCGCCCTCGCGGCCCGCGTACTCACCGAGCGTCGCGTCGTCCTCGGCGTCGCGCAGCCGTTGCAGGATGACCTGCTTGGCGGTGGTGGCGGCGATGCGGCCGAAGTCGGACGGGGTGTCGTCGAACTCCTTCGGCTCCTGGCCCTCCTCCAGGTCCGCCGGGTCCTCCGTCGCCCACACCGTCACATGGCCGCTGTCGCGGTCCAGCTTCACGCGGGCGCGACGGAAGCTGCCGTCGGTGCGGTGGTAGGCGATGAGGAGGGCCGACTCGATCGCCTCGACGAGGAGGTCGAAGGAGATCTCCTTCTCCCGTACCAGACCCCGCAGGGCACTCATGTCGATGTCCACGGCTACGCCTCCTCCTCTTCCTTCATGTCCTTCTTGTCCTTGCGGTTGAACTCGACCTGCACACGCGCCTTGTCGATCCCGTCGAAGGCGAGGCGGCGGGACGTGGGCTTGCGGCCCTTCACGCCGGGCACCTCCAGGTCGAGGCCGTCGTCGTCCACGGTGAGGATGCGGGCGACGAGCTCGCCGCCCTCCTTCAGCTGGAACTTCACCAGGCGGTCCACGGCGCGCACGTAGTGGCGGTGCTCGGTCAGGGCGCGCTCGGCGCCGGGGGACCCGACCTCCAGGTCGTACTCCCCCTCGCCCATGGCGTCGCTCTCGTCGAGCCGCGCGGAGAGCAGGCGGCTGACTTCCGCGATCGTGTCGAGGTCCACGCCGTCCTCGGAGTCGATGACGACTCGCAGCACTCGCTTGCGTCCGACCGGGGCCACTTCGATCTCTTCGAGATCCAGACCCTGGGAGCTGACGAGCGGTTCAAGAAGTTCTCGCAGCCTCTCGCTCTGGGTGGTGCTCATCCGGGTGACTCCTCGGCCGCGTGTGCTGTTGTGGGATTGTCGCGTGTCAGGTCAAAGGGTATCCGGTCCCGGAGGGTGTTGCCGTCACCCGCCGGACCGCGGAACGCCCCGGGATCGAGCGGGTCGCACAGACATCGAGCCGATCGCGCGTACGAGGACAGAGCGCAGGTACGGTGATCACCGACACAGGGCCTGTCGCCCGCCTCCGCCCCTCGTGCCCTCGCGGCCCACCTTTCCGAGGACGTCTGCCGTGCCGTCGTATGTCACCCCTTCGAGGTCCCGCCCCGGCCCGCGCAGACGGAGCCTGCTCACCGGCGCCGCCACGGCGGCCGCGGCCGGGAGCACGCTGCTGCTCGCCGGGTGCTCGGGCTCCGACACCGCGAGCGACGGACGCGCGTCCGCCGAGAGGCGGGTACGCGCGCGTGCGGCGCGGGACAGCGCCGAGCTGCTGCGCCGGTACGACGCCGTGCTCGCGGCACACGCCTCCCTGGCGGACCGCGTCCGGCCGCTGCGGGCGGAAGTGGCACGGCACGAGAAGGCGTTCGGCGGCACCCGTCCGCCCGCGAGCAGCGCCGCCCCCGCCCCCTCATCGCCGTCGGCGCGGCCCGTCGACGTGCCGGACGGCAGGAGGAGCGCGCTGCGGTTCCTCGCCACGGCGGAGCGGGACCTCGCCGACCGCCGCGGCAGGCAGCTCAAGGACGCGCCCGCCGAACTCGCCCGGCTGCTCGCGTCCGTGGCGGCGGCGGGCGCGGCGCACGCCTACCTGCTGACGGAGGACGACAAGTGAGCCGAGTGAGCCGAGCCGCGCGGGACGCGGCGCGGGCCGAGGAGCGGGACGACGCCGAGGGCGGGGGCGTGCAGGCCGAGCTGAAGGCCGTGCAGGCGGCGCTGCGGGCCGAGCACGCGGCCGTGTACGGGTACGGGGTCGTCGGCGGCCGTATCGGCGCGGGGCGCAGGGCGGAGGCCCGTACGGCCTACGACGCGCACCGGGCGCGCAGGGACGAGCTGCGGCGGGCGGTGCGCGATCTCGGCGGCGAGCCCGAGTCCTCGGCGGCCGCGTACGCGCTGCCCTTCCCGGTGCCGGACGCGGCCGCCGCCGCGCGGCTCGCGGCCGAGCTGGAGGAGCGCGTGGCCGGGGTCTACGCCGACCTGGTGCGGGCGGCGGGCGGTACGCGGCGCTCGGCGGCGGCCGAGTCGCTGCGGGAGGCGGCGGTGCGGGCGGCGCGGTGGCGTGGCGGGAGCGTAGCCTTCCCAGGGCTCGCGGAGCGGTCGGGCGCGTCCGGATGACGCCCCGGTGTCGCCGCGCGGGCCCGGTGCACGGACGCCCCCGGGGGTGGCCGGGCCCGTCGGCGTGACGGCGCCACCACGTACGCATGCCCTCGGGCAGCCGGGACACGAACGCCTTCGGGCGGCCGGGAAGGGAACACCTCGCGCATGGCTTTCGAACCGCCGCCGCGCCTCGTCCGTGCGCTCGGCGAGACGCCGCGCGACACCGCCACCGACGACTGGCTCCACCGCCTGCCCGACCTGGTACGGGACGCGGTGGCGCGCCGGGATCTCGCGGTCGAGCGGGTCCAGGTGCCGGGCGGTCGCAGCAGCCTCGTCGTGCTCGTGAGGACCCGCGAGGACACGCCCGCCGTGCTCAAGCTGGTGCCGCCGCGGTCGCGGCCGGACAGCGAGCGGGCCGCCATGGCGCACTGGGGCGGTCTGGGGGCCGCGCGGCTCCTCGACGACGGTGCGGGTGCCGAGGCCGACGGAGCGCTCCTCGTGGAGCGGCTGCACCGGGATGTGTCCGTACGGTCGCTGCCCGAGGCCAAGTCGATGCTGGAGGCCGCGGGGACGCTGCGGCGGCTGTGGGTGCCGCCGCCCGCGGGGCACCGGTTCGAGAGCGTCGCGGAGCGGACGGGGCGGCAGGCCGAGGTGATGGCCGCGTGCGCGGACCCCGACGTCCGGCCGCTGGTGACCGCCGCGCTCGCCGCCCGCGATGAGCTGCTCGGCTCGGTGCCCGCGGGGCCCGGGGGCGGGGTGCTGCTGCACGGGACGTTCCGGCAGAGCAAGGTGCTCGCCGCCGAGCGGGTGCCGTGGCTGGCCGTGGGGCCCGATCCCGTGGTGGGTGAGCCCGCCTTCGACCTGGCGCGCCTGGTGCGGGACCGGGTGGAGGACCTGATCGCCACGCCGTCCGGGGCGGGGGTGACGCGGCGGCGCGTCAAACGGCTCGCCGAGTCCCTGGAGGTGGACGCCGAGCGGCTGCGGGGGTGGACCCTCTTCCGGGCCGTCGAGTCCGGCGTGCGCGCGCTGCGCGTGGGGCGCGCCCAGGACGCGGAGCTGCTCCTGGAGTTCGCCGGCTGGCTGTGAGCCCGCGTGGGACGCCCCAGGCCCGCCCCTTCCCGAAACCGGGGCTCCGCCCCAGACCCCGCTCCTCAATCGCCGGAGGGGCTGTTGAGAGCCCGTCCGGCGATTGAGGACGAGGCGCGGAGCGCCGATACGGGGTCTGGGGCGGAGCCCCAGGTCCTACGCCGACAGGCGGGCGATGGCCTCCGCCACGGTGAGTTCCTCCCGCTCACCGGTGCGCCGGTTCTTGAGCTCCAAGACCCCCTCCGCGGAGCGGCGCCCCGCGACCAGGATCTGCGGGACACCGATCAGCTCGGCGTCGGTGAACTTGACGCCGGGCGAGACACCGGCCCGGTCGTCGACGAGCACCCGCACCCCGGCGGCCCCGAGCTGCGCGGCCACGTCGAGGGCCAGCTCGGTCTGCACGGCCTTGCCCGCGGCGACGACGTGCACGTCGGCGGGAGCGACCTCCTTGGACCAGCAGAGCCCCTGCTCGTCGGCGGTCTGCTCGACGAGCGCGGCGACGGCGCGGGAGACACCGATGCCGTAGGAGCCCATGGTGACGCGGACGGGCTTGCCGTTCTGGCCGAGGACGTCGAGCTGGAAGGTGTCGGCGTACTTGCGGCCGAGCTGGAAGATGTGGCCGATCTCGATCGCGCGGCCCAGCTTCAGGCCCGCGCCGCAGGCGGGGCAGGGGTCGCCGGCCTCGACCACGACGACGTCCAGGTAGTCGTCGACCTCGAAGTCACGGCCGCAGACGACGTTGCGGGCGTGGGTGTCGGGCTTGTTGGCACCGGTGATCCAGGAGGTGCCGGGGGCGACGCGCGGGTCGGCGATGTAGCGGACCTTGCCGAGGCCCTGGGGGCCGACGTAGCCGCGTACCAGGTCGTCGCGGCCCTCGAAGTCCTCGGCGGTGACCAGCTCGACCGCGGCGGGGGCGAGGTGCTCGGCGAGCTTGCCGAGGTCGACCTCGCGGTCGCCGGGCACGCCGACGGCGACGATCTCGCCGTCGACCTTGACGAGGAGGTTCTTGAGGGTGGCGGAGGCCGGGACGCCCAGGTGCTCGGCGAGGGTCTCGATGGTGGGGGTGTCGGGGGTGTCGAGTTCCTCGGCGGCGGCGTGCCCTTCGACGGGCACCGGCTTCAGGGCGAAGGTCACGGCCTCGGTGTTCGCCGCGTAGTCGCACTCGGGACAGTCCACGAAGGTGTCCTCACCGGCGGGCGCGGGCGCGAGGAACTCCTCGGACGCCGAGCCGCCCATGGCGCCGGACACGGCGGACACGATGCGGTAGTCCAGGCCGAGGCGCTCGAAGATGCGCTGGTAGGCGCCGCGGTGCAGGGCGTACGCCTCGGCGAGGCCCTCGTCGGAGGTGTCGAAGGAGTACGAGTCCTTCATCTGGAACTCGCGGCCGCGCAGCACACCGGCGCGGGGGCGGGCCTCGTCGCGGTACTTGGTCTGGATCTGGTAGAGGATCACCGGCAGGTCCTTGTAGGACGAGCACTGGTCCTTGACGACCTGGGTGAAGATCTCCTCGTGGGTGGGGCCGAGGACGTAGTCGGAGCCCTTGCGGTCCTTGAGGCGGAACAGCAGGTCGCCGTACTCCTCGTAGCGCCCGCTCGCCTCGTAGGGCTCCTTGGGCAGCAGGGCGGGGAGCAGGACCTCCTGGCCGCCGATGGCGTCCATCTCCTCGCGCACGACGCGGGCGACGTTCTCGTAGACCTTCTTGCCGAGCGGCAGCCAGGTCCAGATGCCCGCGGCGGTGCGGCGTACGTAGCCGGCGCGCACGAGCAGCTTGTGGTTGAGCGTCTCCGCGTCCGCCGGGTCGTCGCGCAGTGTCTTGACCATCAAACGGGACATGCGCTGGACCTGGGCCATGATGAACTCCTGCTACGAAAAGTGTGGTGCGCGCAGGTTAGCCCCGGTGAGCGCGCACCCGGAAATCCGTTTCCCGGCCGTCAGTCCCGCGCGGGGCGCGCGAGCGGCAGCGGGGCGCCCATCACGGCGTACGGCTTGGGTGCGCTCGGGAAGAGGACGTTGCACGCCAGGTCGGTGTAGCCGAGCGCGCGGTACAGGCCGCGGGCGGGGCTCTCGGTGTCGATGGCGGAGAGGATCGAGCGGGGCTCGGCGGCGGTGTCCGTGATGGTGGTGATCAGGGCGCGGCCGATGCCGCGGCCCTGGTGGCCGGGGTGTACGTGCAGCTCGGTGATCACGAAGGAGTCGTCGAGCCAGTCGTCGAGGCCCCAGCCGCGGAGGTAGGGCTCGACGACCGTGGACCACCAGTGTCCGCGGTCGTTGGGCATGCCGTAGACGAAGCCGACGAGCCGCCCGTCGCCGGTGGTCGCGCCGTACGCCCGCGCCCCGGGGTAGGTGAGGTGGCGCAGGACGATCTGGTGGCGTACCGCGATCTCGTCGTCGCTGAGCCCGAAGGCGAGGGCCTGCACGCGCAGCGCGTCGTCCACTCGCTCGGCGAGGTCCAGGGGCCCGATCACGACTTCGTCCGTCATGCGGGCACCCTACTTCGCCGGTGCCCCGTCGGGGGCGCGGGGCTGTATCGATGTGCGGCTCCGCCGCGTGGGCGCGACCAGCCACGAGAAAGCCGCAGGCGCGTCTGCCGGGCAACTGCGCAGACGCGTCTGCGGCTTGTCGCGCGCTGAGCGCGCGGTTCCCCGCGCCCCCGACGGGGCTCCCCCGACCGGAAGTGTCCGATGGCCGCGAGGTTCAGAACAGGACGCTCATGAAGGCGCCGACTTCCTTGAAGCCGACCCGGCGGTAGGTGGCGCGTGCCGCCGTGTTGAAGTCGTTGACGTAGAGGCTGACGAGGGGCGCCACGTCCGCGAGGGCGTACCGCAGGACGGCGGCCATGCCGGGGGCCGCGTACCCCTGCCCCCGGTACTCGGGCGCCACCCACACGCCCTGCACCTGGCACGCCAGGTCCGTCGCGGCGCCGATCTCGGCCTTGAAGACGACACGGCCGTCGGCGTCGAGGCGGGCGAAGGAGCGTCCTGAGCCGACGAGTTCGGCGACCCGGGCCTGGTAGAGCAGTCCGCCGTCACCGGCGAGCGGGGAGATGCCGACCTCCTCGGTGAACATCGCCACGCACGCCGGCATGATCGTCTCCATCTCGTCCTTGCGGACGCGGCGGACGTACGGGTCGGGCGCGATGTCATCGGGGAGCCGTTCGGCGACCATCAGCGGCTGCTGGGAGCGGACCTCGCGGGCCGGGCCCCAGGACGGTTCGAGCAGCCGCCACAGCCGGGCGGTGGCCTCGGCGGGGCCGACGATGGAGGAGCAGCGGCGCCCCGCCCTGCGGGCCCGGTCGGCGAAGCCGCGCACGGCGCGGGGGGTCGCGCAGATCGGGACGAGGTTGGCGCCCGCGTAGCACAGGGACTCCAGCATGCCGTCCTCGTACCAGCCCCACATCTCGCCGCCGAGGCGCCACGGGTCGAGGCCCGCGACGCGCACCCGGGCGGTGACGAAGGCATTGGCGACCGGCTCGCGGTCGAGTACCGCGAGCGCCGCGTCCAGGTCACTCGGTTCGAGGACCCTGGTGGTGGTCTGGGTCAACACGTGCGGGGGCCTCACCATACGGTCTGCTGATCTCCGCACTGTACCTGGCGGGATTGTCTGCTGCCGCCCGGTTGCCCGCGGGGCCCCTGCCGCATGCGCCGGGGCCGGGACTAGCTGATCGTGACCTCGGGCTCGCCCGACATCACGCCGTCCTTCTCCATCTGTTCGGCGATCTTCATGGCCTCGTCGATCAGGGTCTCCACGATCTTCGACTCCGGCACGGTCTTGATGACCTCGCCCTTGACGAAGATCTGCCCCTTGCCGTTGCCGGAGGCGACGCCGAGGTCCGCCTCGCGCGCCTCGCCGGGGCCGTTGACGACACAGCCCATGACCGCGACCCGCAACGGCACCTCCATGCCCTCGAGGCCCGCCGTCACCTCGTCCGCCAGCTTGTACACATCCACCTGGGCGCGACCGCAGGAGGGGCAGGACACGATCTCCAGGCGGCGCTGGCGCAGGTTCAGCGACTCCAGGATCTGGATGCCGACCTTGACCTCCTCCGCGGGCGGTGCGGAGAGCGAGACGCGGATGGTGTCGCCGATGCCCTCGCTCAGGAGCGCGCCGAACGCCACCGCCGACTTGATCGTCCCCTGGAAGGCCGGGCCCGCTTCCGTGACGCCCAGGTGCAGGGGGTAGTCGCACTGCGCGGCCAGCTGCCGGTAGGCGTTGACCATGACGACCGGGTCGTTGTGCTTCACCGAGATCTTGATGTCCCGGAAGTCGTGCTCCTCGAACAGCGACGCCTCCCACAGCGCCGACTCCACGAGGGCCTCCGGCGTCGCCTTGCCGTACTTCTTCAGGAGCCGCGCGTCGAGGGATCCCGCGTTCACGCCGATCCGGATCGGTGTGCCGTGGTCCTTCGCCGCCCGCGCGATCTCCTTGACCTTGTCGTCGAACTGCTTGATGTTGCCCGGGTTCACGCGGACCGCGGCGCACCCGGCCTCGATCGCGGCGAACACGTACTTCGGCTGGAAGTGGATGTCGGCGATCACCGGGATCTGCGACTTCCGCGCGATCGTCGCGAGGGCGTCCGCGTCGTCCTGCGTCGGGCACGCCACCCGCACGATCTGGCACCCCGACGCCGTCAGCTCCGCGATCTGCTGCAACGTCGCCCCGATGTCGGAGGTGCGCGTCGTCGTCATCGACTGCACCGAGACCGGCGCGTCCCCGCCTACGGCCACCGGACCGACCTGGATCCTGCGGCTGACCCTGCGGTCGGCGAGCTTGGTCGGAACGGACGGGATTCCGAGAGAAACGGCAGTCATCTGGCGTGCATCCCCAAGGTGTGGGTCAAGGTCCGGATCGAGGTCCCGAGTCCGGCGGGCACCGGGCTCCACGGGTTCGCTGGTACGTCGCAGCTTCGCTGCCACATCGCTCATGCGCGGGTTCGAGGTTACGACACCCCGGCGGGCCGCGGCACATCCCGCCCCGATGTCCACCCGTTGGCGGGTGTGCTCGCACACACTGCGGCGGTCGGCCACACACGGTGCCCGACCGCCGCAAACCTCGCGCGTCTAGGAGATTCTCACCGGGTTGACCACATCCGCGATGAGCACCAGGATCGTGAAGCAGATGAAGATCCCGGCGACGACGTAGGCGACCGGCATCAGCTTCGCCACGTCGAAGGGGCCGGGGTCGGGACGGCGCAGCACCTTCGCCGCGTTGCGGCGCAGCGACTCCCACAGGGCCCCCGCGATGTGCCCGCCGTCGAGCGGCAGCAGGGGCAGCATGTTGAACAGGAACAGCGACAGGTTGAACCCGGCGAGCAGGAACAGCATCATCGCGACCTGGTTCTCCGGCGGGATGTCCAGGGTGAACACCTCGCCGCCGACCCGGGCCGCGCCGACGACGCCCATCGGCGAGTCCTGCTTGCGGTCGCCGTCGCCGAAGGCCGCGTTCCACAGGTCGGGGACCTTGGAGGGCAGCGCGACGATGGACTCGACGCCGTTCTCCATCATGCTGCCCATGCGGTCCACGGACTGGCCGAAGGACTGCTGGACGATGCCGGACGCCGGGGTGAAGCCGAGGAAGCCGGCGTAGACGTAGCTGCCCTCGACGTAGCCGCCCTCGCCGTCGGTCTTGCTGACCTGGTTCCTGATCAGGTTCGCGTGCAGGTCGGTGCGCTCGCCGTCGCGCTCCACGGTGATGGTCGCGGGGCCGACGGTCTCGCGGATCTTCGTCTGGAGCGCCGACCAGTCGTCGACGGGCTCGCCCTGGAAGGCGACGATCTTGTCACCCGCCCGCAGGCCCGCGGCCTTGGCCGGGGCGGGCTTGTCGCCCTTCTCGCAGGTGCTGCGGTTCTGGCCGGCCTCGATGACGCAGTCCGAGACCTTGCCGACGGACGTCGTCTGGGTGCTGATGCCGAAGGTCATCATCACACCGAGGAAGATCACGACGGCCAGGACCAGGTTCATGAAGGGACCGGCGAACATCACGATCACGCGCTTCCAGGGCTTGCGCGTGTAGAAGAGGCGGCTCTCGTCACCCGGCTTGAGTTCCTCGAACGCCGCCGAGCGGGCGTCCTCGATCATGCCGCGCCAGGGCGAGGTGGAGCGTGCCTCTATCTTCCCGTCCGGGCCGGGCGGGAACATGCCGATCATGCGGATGTAGCCGCCGAGCGGGATGGCCTTGACGCCGTACTCGGTGTCGCCTCTCCTGCGCGAGAACAGGGTCGGCCCGAAGCCCACCATGTACTGCGGCACGCGGATGCCGAACATCTTCGCGGTCGAGAGGTGGCCGAGCTCGTGCCAGGCGATCGAGAACAACAGCCCGACCACGAAGACGACTATGCCGAGGATCATCATCAGGGTCGTCATGCACGAGCCTCCGCGGTCGTGTGGTTCCCCGCCGTCGCCGGCGAGGTGGTCGTGGCCGTCAGTTCACGGGCCCGGGCGCGCGCCCAGGTCTCCGCTTCGAGGACGTCCGCCACGGTCAGGGAGGTTCCCGCGCTCGGCGTGCCGTGTTCGGCGACGACCCGGGTCACGGTCTCCATGATGCCGTTGAAGGGCAGCGCGCCCGCCAGGAAGGCGTCCACGCATTCCTCGTTGGCGGCATTGAACACCGCCGGAGCCGTGCCCGCGAGCTCCCCGACGTGCCGGGCGAGCCCGACCGACGGAAACGCGTCCTCGTCGAGCGGGAAGAACTCCCAGGTCGAGGCCTTGGTCCAGTCGAACGCGGGGGCCGCGTCCGGCACCCGCTCGGGCCAGCCGATGCCGATGGCGATGGGGCCGCTCATGTCCGGCGGGGTGGCCTGGGCCAGGGTGGAGCCGTCGGCGAACTCGACCATGGAGTGCACGTACGACTGCGGGTGCACGACCACCTCGATGCGGTCGAAGGGGATGTCGTAGAGGAGGTGGGCCTCGATGACCTCCAGGCCCTTGTTGACGAGCGTCGCGGAGTTGACCGTGATGACCGGGCCCATCGCCCAGGTGGGGTGCGCGAGCGCGTCCTCGGGGGTGACGTGCGCGAGGTCGGCCTTGGTGCGCCCGCGGAAGGGGCCGCCGGACGCGGTGACGACGAGCTTGCGCACGTCCGCGCGCGTGCCGGCCGCGAGGGCCTGGAAGAGCGCGGCGTGCTCGGAGTCCACCGGGATGATCTGCCCGGGCGCGGCCAGGGCCTTGACCAGGGGGCCGCCGACGATCAGCGACTCCTTGTTGGCGAGGGCGAGCGTGCGCCCGGCCTTGAGGGCGGCGAGCGTGGGGGCGAGCCCGATGGAGCCGGTGATGCCGTTGAGCACCGTGTGGCAGGGGGAGGCGGCCAGTTGGGTGGCCGCGTCGGGTCCCGCGAGGATCTCGGGCAGCGGCTCCCCCGCGCCGTACTCCGCCCGCAGCGCCTCCCGCAACGCGGGCACCGCGTCCTCGCGGGCCACCGCGACGGTCCGCACCCGCAGCCGCCTGGCCTGCTCGGCGAGGAGCGCCACCCGGCCGCCCGCGGCGGACAGGGCCGTGACGCGGAAGCGGCCGGGGTTGCGCAGCACGAGGTCGACGGCCTGCGTGCCGATCGAGCCCGTCGAGCCGAGGACGACGATGTTCCGCGGGGCGTCGGTGCCGACCGGGTCGAAGACGAGGTGCGGGTCGGCGAGGGGTGCGGGGCTTTCGCTCATGCCCCCATTGTGGCCGCAGCGGGGCCCGCTTCCGACAGCGCCTCTCGGCTTCGCCCGGTGGCTTCACCGAGGTGCTCCGCCGTTTCGTGCCTCGTCCTCGAACGCCGGACGGGCCCAAACGTGCCGGGCGGCCGATGGCTCAGCGGATCGGGCGGTGGACGTTCTCCCCTCGCGCGGGTCCCGGGGTCGCGTCCGCGATCCAGGGACCGTCCCCGCTGGGGTCGACGACACCCTGCTCCAGCCAGGTGTAGGTGCCCGCGAGGACGCCCTTGACGACCTTGCGGTCCAGGTCGTCGGTGTTGGTCCACAGGCGGCCGAAGAGTTCCTCGACGCGGATGCGGGACTGCTTGCAGAAGACGTCGGCGAGCTGGTAGGCCTCGCGGCCGTACTCCTCGGTGGTGCGCAGCAGTTCGGCGCGTACGCAGGCCGCGCTCATCGCGAAGAGCTCCGCTCCTATGTCGACGATGCGGCCGAGGAAGCCCTGCTTGGTCTCCATGCGGCCCTGCCAGCGCGACATCGCGTAGAACGTGGAGCGGGCCAGCTTGCGGGCCGTGCGCTCGACGTAGCGCAGATGGCCGGAGAGGTCCGGGTGGCCCGCGGGGTGGAAGTCGGCGTAGCTGCGCGGGAGCTGACCGGGGCCGGTGACCAGCTTGGGCAGCCAGCGGGCGTAGAAGGCACCCGCTGCGGCCCCGGCCCGTGCCTTGTCGGACAGGGACTTCCCCGGGTCGATCAGGTCCCCCGCGACCTTCAGATGGGCGTCCACGGCCTCCCGGGCGATCAGCAGGTGCATGATCTCCGTCGAGCCCTCGAAGATGCGGTTGATGCGCAGGTCGCGCAGGATCTGCTCGGCGGGCACGGCGCGCTCGCCGCGGGCGGCCAGGGACTCCGCGGTCTCGAAGCCGCGGCCGCCGCGGATCTGCACCAGTTCGTCGGCCATCAGCCAGGCCATCTCGGAGCCGTAGAGCTTGGCGAGCGCGGCCTCGATGCGGATGTCGTTGCGGTCCTCGTCGGCCATCTGCGACGACAGGTCGAGGACCGCCTCCAGGGCGAAGGTGGTCGCGGCGATGAAGGAGATCTTCGAGCCGACCGCCTCGTGCAGGGCGACGGGCTTGCCCCACTGCTCGCGGGCCCCCGACCACTCCCGGGCGATCTTCAGGCACCACTTGCCCGCGCCGACGCACATGGCGGGCAGCGAGAGGCGGCCGGTGTTCAGGGTGGTCAGCGCGATCTTCAGGCCCGCGCCCTCGGGGCCGATGCGGTGGGCGGCCGGCACCCGCACCCGGTGGAAGCGGGTCACGCCGTTCTCCAGGCCGCGCAGGCCCATGAAGGCGTTGCGGTGCTCCACCGTGACGCCCTCGGACGCCGCCTCGACGACGAACGCGGTGATGCCGCCCCTGTGCCCTTCGGACCTCGGCACCCGCGCCATGACGACGAGCAGGTCCGCCACCACGCCGTTGGTGGTCCACAGCTTCACGCCGTCGAGGACGTAGGAGTCGCCGTCCGGCACGGCGGTCGTCGCGAGGCGGGCCGGGTCGGAGCCCACGTCGGGCTCGGTGAGCAGGAACGCGGAGATGTCCGTGCGGGCGCACCGGGGCAGGAATTCGTCCCGCTGCTCCTGGGTGCCGAACTGCTTCAAGGGCTGCGGTACGCCGATCGACTGGTGCGCCGAGAGGAGGGCGCCGACGGCGGGGCTGGCGGAGCCGACGAGGGCGAGCGCCTTGTTGTAGTACACCTGCGTGAGGCCGAGCCCGCCGTACTTCGTGTCGATCTTCATGCCGAGCGCGCCGATTTCCTTGAGGCCGTCGATGACCTCGTCGGGGATCCGGGCCTCGCGTTCGATGCGCGCTCCGTCGATCTTCGTCTCGCAGAAGTCGCGCAGCTTGGCCAGGAACTCCTCCCCGCGCTCGGCCGCCTCGTCGGACGGCATCGGGTGCGGGTGGATCAGATCGAGGCGGAAGCGCCCGAGGAACAGTTCCTTGGCGAAGCTCGGCTTGCGCCAGTCCTGCTCGCGGGCGGCCTCGGCGACCTGCCGGGCCTCGTGTTCGGAAACCTTGGGCCGTGCGGAGTGTGGTGCGGACAAGAGGCTCACCTCGCCGCGAGTCGGGATCGGGGGACCGTCTGGTTACTCACCGGTGCTACTGGATCGTTGGTACCCGATTCCCGGCATGGTCACCAGCCCTCGTGCGGCGAATGCGCGAGAACGGCCGGAGCCCCCGCACAGCGGGCTCCGGCCGTTCTCCGTGGGGTGCGAGGGGTCGCCCCCGCGGTCCGGGGAGGGGTTACAGCTCGATCCCCGTGAGCACCATGACGCGCTCGTAGGTGTAGTCCTCCATGGCGGAGCGCACGCCCTCACGGCCCACACCGGACTGCTTCACACCGCCGTACGGCATCTGGTCGGCG
Source organism: Streptomyces sp. NPDC017940 (assembly GCF_044328435.1). Taxonomy (NCBI): domain Bacteria; kingdom Bacillati; phylum Actinomycetota; class Actinomycetes; order Kitasatosporales; family Streptomycetaceae; genus Streptomyces; species Streptomyces sp. NPDC017940. Next base: position 72,635 of record NZ_JBIRHJ010000012.1, read on the forward strand.
CGGTAGGAGGGCGCGTCGCCGATGACGACACCGCCGACCTCCAGGGCGCGGTGGGCCCGGAAGGCGGCCTGGAGGTCGTGGGTGAACACGCCTGCCTGGAGGCCGTACTTGGAGTCGTTGACGGCGTCGTACGCGGCCTGCTCGCCGTCGGCCTTCGTCACCGTCATGACCGGGCCGAAGACCTCCTCGCGGGCGAGGGTGGTGTCCGCGGGCACGTCGGTGAGGACGGTCGGCGCGTACGTGGCGCCGTCGCGCTTGCCGCCCGTCAGGAGGTGGGCACCGGCCCGGACGGCCTCGTCGACCCAGGACTCCACCCGCTTGGCGGCGTCCTCGCTGACGAGCGGGCCGACGTCGGTCCTGGGGTCGGACGGGTCGCCGGTGACCTGGCCCTCCACCGCTTCGACGATCTTCGGCAGGAGCCGGTCGTACACGGCCGCGTCGGCGATGACGCGCTGCACCGAGATGCAGGACTGGCCGCCCTGGTAGTTGGAGAACGTCGCGACGCGGGCGGCGACCCAGTCGAGGTCGGCCTCGGTGGAGAAGTCGCCGAGGACGACGGCGGCGCCGTTGCCGCCGAGCTCCAGGGTGCAGTGCTTGCGCGGCACCGAGTCCATGATCGCGTAGCCGACCTTCTCGGAGCCGGTGAAGGACACCACGGGCAGGCGCTCGTCCTGGACCAGGGCGGGCATCTTGTCGTTGGCGACCGGCAGCACCGACCAGGAGCCCGCGGGCAGGTCGGTCTCGGCGAGCAGTTCACCGATGACGAGGCCCGAGAGCGGGGTCGCCGGAGCCGGCTTGAGGATGATCGGCGTACCGACGGCGATGGCCGGGGCGACCTTGTGGGCGCACAGGTTCAGCGGGAAGTTGAACGGCGCGATGCCGAGGACGACGCCCTTGGGGAAGCGGCGCGTGAGGGCGAGCCGGCCCTGGCCGCCCGCGTCGGTGTCCAGGCGCTGGGCCTCGCCGCCGTTGAAGCGGCGGGCCTCCTCGGCGGCGAACCGGAACACCGAGACGGCGCGGCCTACCTCGCCGCGCGCCCACTTGACCGGCTTGCCGTTCTCGGCGGAGATGAGCTGCGCGATCTCCTCCGTGCGCTCGGCGAGCCTGCGGCTCACGTGGTCGAGGGCGGCGGCGCGTACGTGCGCCGGGGTGGCCGCGAACTCGTCGCGCACGGCGTGGGCGGCGGCCACGGCCTCCTCCACCTGTGCGTCGGTGGGTACGGCCGCCTTGGCGACGAGGCGCCCGTCCCAGGGCGAGGTGACGTCGAGCGTGGTCTCACCGGTGGTCTGGCGACCGGCGAGCCAGAAGGCGTGGATGGAAGTCATGTCGTTCCCGGCCCTTCCGCGGAGGTTCATTCGTCTTCGGGGGTTACGGGACCACCGTAGGGGTGGAGGTTTCGGCGATGGTTTGTCCGACTCGGCGTAGTCGTGCGCTCCGGCGCACCGGAATGTCGGAACCTCGCATCCTCCAGCCTGGGCAGTTCCAGCCCGTCCGGCGTTTGAGGACGAGCGCGCAGCGCGACTGAAGCCCGTCCGGCGTTCGAGGACGAGGCGCGCAGCGCCGACAAAGGGGGTCCCAGGGGGCGAAGCCCCTTGGTTCGGGAAGGGGCGGGACAGGGGCGCCCCGCGAGGGCCCGCCCCCCTCACTCCCCCGCCGCCGCCGTCGCCTTCAAGGACAGCCACAGCTCCATCCGGACATCGGGATCGTCGAGGGAGCGCCCGAGGATCTCCTCGACGCGCCGCATCCGGTAGCGCAGGGTGTGCCGGTGCACCCCCAGATCCGCGGCAGCGGCATCCCACTGCCCGTGCCGCGAGAGCCATGCCCGCAGCGAGGCGACGAGATCCCCGCGCCCGGTGGCGTCGTGCTCCCGCAGGGCCCGCAGCAACCCGTCCGCGAACGCCCGCACCGCGTCGTCCGCGAGCAGCGGAAGCACCGACCCCGCGGCCAGCTCCTCGTGCTCCACGAGGCACCGCCCGCGCCGCCGCGCCACGGACAGCGCCTGCTCGGCCTGCTTGTAGGCGGAAGCCGCGGCGATGGGCCCGGCCGGTGCGGACAGCCCCATGAGCGGCCCGGGCTCCTCCGCGGGCTCCCGCCCGTCGGCCCGCTCCGCGTCGACCGTCGCGGCGTACCCGACGGCGGCCGCCTGCGCCGCCCCGCCGTCCGCGACGAGCAGCACGAGCCGGTCGCCATACGGCACTACGAGCAGCGCCTCGCCCAGGCGCGCCGCGGCCGCCTCGACGGCGTCGACGAGCCCCCCCGACCAGCCGCGCCCGCCCGCCCCCGCCGCGTCGCCCGCGGCTTCCTGCGTTCCCACGGCCTCCGCGACGACCAGCCGGAAGGGGGCGTCGAGCAGTCCGCCGTACAGGTCCCCCGCGACGGCGCGCGCGTGGTCCGGTTCCCCGGCGAGGAGCATGCGAAGGACCGCGGCCCCGATCCTGGCCTCCGCGGCCTGGAGCGAGCGGGACCGCTCGGTGGTGAGGGTGAGCAGGGCGATCGCGGAGTGCACGGCGTACCGGTCGGCGGTGCCGAGGGTGGACGCGGTGCCGACGGCGAGGGCGGCGCGCGGGCCGCGGCCGGTGCCGAGGCTGTGCAGTTCGACGCGGTCGTCGGTCCCGGCGACGACGAGGCTGGCCGGGGCGGGGCGCTCGCGCAGGCGCTCGACGTCGGGCGTGAGCCGTGCGGCGCGGCGGGCGGCCCACTCGGGCGCGGTGGCGACGACGGCTCCGGAGGCGTCGTACAGGGCGGACCAGCCGTCGACCTGCGCGGCGAGGGCGCCGAGCAGGCCCTGGGCACCCTCGCCGAGTGCCTGCTTGGTCAGCTCGCGCTGGGCGGCGAAGCCCGCGGTCACCGCGCGGTACTGGTCGGCGGCGATGGCCGCGGACACGGCCTTGCTGATGGCGAGGAAGGGGGTGCGGCGCGGCACCTCGATGAGCGGGAGGCCCTCCGCCGCGGCGGCCTCGACCAGGGCGTCGGGGATGTCCGGGTAGTTCACCCCGACCGCGAAGCCGAGCCCCACGACGCCCGCGCCCACGAGCCGCTTCACATAGCGCGCCATGGTCTGCGGGTCCTCGGCGTCCAGCTTCAGGGCGGTGATCAGGAGCAGCTCACCGCCCTCCATGTACGGCACGGGGTCGGCGAGCTCGCTGACGTGCGCCCAGCGCACGGGGACGTCCAGGCGGTCCTCGCCCGCGCGCACGGTCAGCTTGAGCGCGGAGTGGTGGACGAGCGAGGCGAGCGTGGGGGGCATGGGACCTTCAGGGCTACGGCGGCGGGGCCGGTCGGCTGGGGGACCTCGGGCGGGAGCCTGGGCGGGCGCGGGGGTGAGGTGCGGGGTGGGATGCGGGTGCTGCGGGCGTGGCCGGCGGGCGCCCGGAGGCCCCGTTGCGACCGGCGGGCACCCACCTGTTGATCTTTTGGCCGCCACGTATGACGGCTACGGTCGATTCTGCCTCACCGTACGGTCGCCACGGGCGGCTTGCGGGGTACGTACGGCAGCCTTTTCCCCGCGCCGCCCCCTCGCGGGCGCAGCGCGCGTGCGGCACACGCCCCCGGGGGCGCCCCCGCCCTCACCCCCGCAGATCCACGAGCAGCGGTGGCGCGTGCTCCCCCCGCACGTCCGTCAGGGAGAGGACCGCGTGCCCGGGCGGTACCGCGTGGGCCAGCTCCGACGCGGACCAGCGCTCCCGCTCGACCTGGCGGACGGTCACCGCGCGGGCGGTGGGCGCGTGCCCGGTGATGACGCGGCGCAGTACGTGCACGGCCTTGCCCGCCGGGGTCTCGGCGATGATCTGGCGGTCGGTGACGTCCCGTGCCTCGGTCCACTCCTTGCCCCAGACCTCCGCGAAGTCCTGGCCGTCCCACGGTGTGAGCCCGGACAGGGCCATGCGGCAGCCGACCGCGCCGAGCAGCGGTGTGCGCAGGGGCCGCGGGGCGTCGTCGAGGGTCCGCAGGGTCATGACGACGCCCGCGTTCGCGGACCGCAGCCGCTGGAGGCGCCGCACCGCCTCCGGGGTCACCGTGCCGGTGGCGTCGTCGAGGACGAGGCAGGCGAAGAGCGAACGGTCCTCGCGCACGGCGGCGGAGGCGGTGAACTGGGCGAGCACCAGGCGCGCCAGGATGCGGGACGCGTCCGCGTGGCCGCGCTCGGGCAGGTCGATGCGGACCCGTACGGGGTGGTCGAGGGCCCGCAGCGAGAACGGCGTGGACCGGCCCGAGGTGTCGAAGAACGCGGCGAACGCGGGCCGGTCGAGCAGCGCGATGCGGTCGGCGAGGACCGCCCCCGGGTCGCCGGGGTGTCCCGCCTGGCGTTCGCGGGCGTCGAGTTCCCGCAGCATGACGTCCTGCCCCGCCTGTTGCAGGGCGGTGCGCAGCGCGCCGAGCGGGCCCGGCGCGCCGTCGAGCAGGGCGCGCAGCTCCGGCACGGCGGGGAAGCGGCCGTTGACGGCGTGGAAGGGGCCGAGCAGCTGGGCGAGCACGGTCGTCGAGCGGCGGTGGTCGCCGCCGATGTGCGGGTCGACGAGGTCGCCGACGAGGGCCTCCGCGAGCATGCCCGCGGCCTCGTCGGGGTCGGACGTGCCGCCGTAGAGGTCGAGGTCGTACACGGAGTCGGGGTGGCCGACCCGTACCACCACGTCGTAGTCGTCGCCGGGGCCGAGTCCCGCGCCCGCCGCCCCCACCACGACGACCGCGGCCCGCCCCGCGAGGGCCTGGAGGCACAGCGACTCGGCGAGCGGCCACACCACGGTGCCGGTCTTGCCGGAGCCCGCGGGGCCGACGGCGAGCAGGGAGGTGCCGATGAGGTCGGGGCCGAGCGCGAGTCCGGTGCCGCGGTAGGCGTACGGGTTGCGCGGATCGTCCACGGTGGTGCCGATCCTGACCTGGGCGGTGGCGAGGTCGTGGCGGGCGGCCCGCGCGGGCAGGTCCCGGTCGCCGGAGGGGTGCGGGCAGGCGGTGGCGCCGTCGCGGACGACGGCTTCGGTGAACGCGGCGAGCGGGCTGTTGCCGGAGCGCACCGAGCGCCAGGCGCGGGCGATGCGGGCGACGTCGATGTCCCGCATGAGGCCCGCGCGGGCGTCGGCGACCAGGCGGTCCGCCGCGGGCCCGGCCCCCGCGGCGCGCAGCTTGGGCCACTGCGCGGGGTCCTCGTCGGGCGGGGGCGGCGGCGCGGCCGGCGCGGGGCGCTTGAGGCGCGGGGCGACGAAGCGGCGCCAGACCTCGCCCCAGCGGCCGAGGCGGCCCACGGTGACCATGATGCCGAGGGCGATGGCCGTGTAGTACGTGTTCCAGACGACGGCGTTGCCGAACCTGTCGCCGGTGTAGACCCACGCGTCGGGCAGGAACAGTTCGAGCGGCACCACCCACCAGCCGCCGAGGTAGTCGTTCCACAGGAGCGACCACAGGAGCCAGCCGACCAGGAAGGCGATCACGGCACCGCTCAGGAGCTGCCGGGTCGGCACCGTCTCCGGCTCCTGCGCGGGCCGCGGCACGTGCCCGAACCGCCAGACGCCGGGCGCGGCCTTCGGGCGCGGGGTGCGCAGCCAGGCGAGGAACGCCTCTCCGTCGGTGCCGGGCGCGGTGCCGGGCGCCCGGGCCGGGCGCGGCGGCAGGGGCACGGGCCGCGCGCCCGCGTCACCGCGCGGCGACGCCGGCCGCGGCACCGGCGTGGCGTGCGTACCGCGAGCGTCGTACATACCGTCGGAAGTCATGGCCCTTGCCCCCTGACCTGCCCTGTCCTGGCCGTGCTTACCGGGTTCCACCGGGTCTTGCCGGTTCGCCGATGCGCGGCTCGATGTTCTACCTGGTTCGCTGCTGCGCGGCTCAATCTAGTGCCCGTACGCCGCCCGGGGGCCGGGCCCGCGCCGATCACGCCAAAGGGGCGCTATGTCCACCACGGACAACGCCCTTCCCCAACATCTCCCCCATGGAGCATGCCCGCTCCCCCACCCCGCCCCTAACCTGCGAGGAAAGCAGCCGAACGTCCGCAACACCCCACCCCCAGGAGCCCTCATGACCGACCTTCCCCAGGAGCGCCGCGTCGTCACCGCCATCCCCGGGCCCAAGTCGCAGGAGCTGCAAGCCCGCCGTACCGCCGCGGTCGCCGGCGGCGTGGGCTCCGTGCTCCCCGTGTTCGCGGCGCGCGCCGGTGGCGGCGTCATCGAGGACGTGGACGGCAACCGCCTCATCGACTTCGGCTCCGGCATCGCCGTGACCAGCGTCGGCGCCTCCGCCGAGGCCGTCGTCCGGCGGGCCTCGGCCCAGCTGCGGGACTTCACCCACACCTGTTTCATGGTGACGCCGTACGAGGGCTACGTGGCCGTCGCCGAGGCGCTCGCGGAGCTGACCCCCGGCGACCACGCCAAGAAGTCGGCCCTGTTCAACAGCGGCGCCGAGGCCGTCGAGAACGCCGTCAAGATCGCCCGTGCGTACACCGGGCGCCAGGCCGTCGTGGTCTTCGACCACGGCTACCACGGCCGCACCAACCTCACGATGGCCCTGACGGCGAAGAACATGCCGTACAAGCACGGCTTCGGCCCGTTCGCGCCGGAGGTCTACCGCGTCCCGGTGGCGTACGGCTACCGCTGGCCGACCGGCGCCGAGAACGCGGGTCCCGAGGCCGCCGCGCAGGCGATCGACCAGATCTCCAAGCAGGTCGGTGCCGAGAACGTCGCCGCGATCATCATCGAGCCGGTGCTCGGCGAGGGCGGCTTCATCGAGCCCGCGAAGGGCTTCCTGCCCGCCCTGTCCCGGTTCGCCACGGACAACGGCATCGTCTTCGTCGCCGACGAGATCCAGTCCGGTTTCTGCCGCACCGGCCAGTGGTTCGCGTGCGAGGACGAGGGTGTCGTCCCCGACCTGATCACGACGGCCAAGGGCATCGCGGGCGGCCTGCCGCTCGCCGCTGTCACGGGCCGCGCCGAGATCATGGACGCGGCGCACGCGGGCGGCCTCGGCGGCACCTACGGCGGCAACCCGGTGGCCTGCGCCGCGGCGCTCGGCTCCATCGAGACCATGAAGGAGCTGGACCTCAACGCCAGGGCGAAGAACATCGAGGCCGTCATGAAGGCCCGCCTGGCCGCGATGGCGGAGAAGTACGACATCGTCGGCGACATCCGCGGCCGCGGCGCGATGATCGCGATCGAGCTGGTCAAGGACAGGGCGACCAAGGAGCCGAACCCCGAGGCCACCGGCGCGCTCGCCAAGGCCTGCCACGCTGCGGGCCTGCTCGTCCTGACCTGCGGCACGTACGGCAACGTGCTGCGCTTCCTGCCGCCGCTGGTGATCGGCGACGAGCTCCTGAACGAGGGCCTGGACATCATCGAGGCCGCGTTCGCGGAACTCTGAGCGGAGTCCGGGCAGAGCCCGGAGCGAAACCCCGAGCAGAGCCCCGAGCAAAGCCTCGGGCGGAGCCTCGGGCGGAGCTCTGGGGCGCGGACGGCTCGCGCACCGCGAGCCGTGCGCGCCGCACCCCACGGCGCCGGAGCCCGCCGGGTACGTGATCCGCGTACCCGGCGCTTTCACGCCACCACGGGCCCGGATCATCCCTCTGACGTGGGTGGACCGCACGCTGTGCGGAAGGCATGACCTGGGGTGACGGTCAGGGCCTGTGAAGAACGTGTGGGAGCCCCATGTCGGGATGTCGTTCCTCCTGTCGGCCCCCCTTCCTCCTGACGTACGGTTTTGACAGATGAGAGAAACACCCCGCTCACGGGGGACCGTGAGCGACACCGGGACGGAGCCTCCCCAGCCCCGCCCTGGACGTGCCTTCGCGCACACACCTGGAGCCGATGGCTCCGGAACTCCTCACCGATCGGATGGCCGTCCGCCCCAAACCCCCCGGGGCGCGCGGCAACCCGGTCCTCTCGGCCACCTCGGAGCTACCCCCCCCTGCCCCGAGGTGGCCGACCACTTGGCTTCCTCTCACCCTCGGTGTCCTCTTCGCGCTGTGCACTTGGCAGGTGGCCGCCGAGGGCCCGCTGCGCCGCCTCGACGAACGGGCGGGCCGCGCCATCGCCGGCAGCCGACTGCCCGGTCCCGCCGCCGAGTTCTTCGCCGACCTGGGCAACATGCCGGTCGCCGTTCCCGTACTCGCCGCGGCCGTGGCGTTCACCGCCCTGCGCGCCCTGCGAGCCGGTGCGTTCCGCTGGTGGCTCGCGCCGCTGGCGGCCGTGGTCGCGATGGCGGCCGTACCGCTCCTCGTGATCCCGCTGAAGCTCGCCGTGGACCGCGCGGGCCCGCCCGGCGCCGACGGCAGCGGCTACTACCCCTCGGGACACACGGCCACCGCCACGGTCGCCTACGGCGCGGCCGCCCTCCTCCTGCTCCCCCTCCTGTCGGCCGGGGCCCGCCGCACCCTGGTCACCGGTTGCGCCCTGGTGAACGCGGGCGTGGGCCTCGGCCTGGTCCGCAGCGGCTACCACTGGCCACTCGACGTCGCCGCGAGCTGGTGTCTGTGCGGCATCCTGCTCTGGGGGCTGACGGCCTGTCAGGCGCGGTACGGTCGGGGCCAGGACCCGGAGCGGCGCTCAACTCCGGTCGAGGGCGGGGCTACGGACCGGACGGGCTACCGACCGAAGTAGCTGTCGAAGTTCTTGGAGAACTGCCAGTTGTTGAAGCGGTCCCAGTTGATGGACCAGGACATCAGGCCGCGCAGGGCGGGCCACTTGCCGTGTGTCTTGTAGGAGCCGCAGCTGGTGCCCTTGGTCAGGCAGTCCAGTGCCTTGTTGACCTCGCTCGGGGAGACGTGGCCGTTGCCGGCGTTCACGGATGCGGGCATGCCGATGGCGATCTTCTCCGGGGGCAGCGGCGGGAACACGTTCGCGGTGTTGCCCTTGACCGGGAAGCCGGTGAGCAGCATGTCGGTCATCGCGATGTGGAAGTCGGCGCCGCCCATCTGGTGGTACTGGTTGTCCAGGCCCATGATCGGCCCTGAGTTGTAGTCCTGGACGTGCAGCAGGGTGAGGTCGTCGCGCAGGGCGTGGATGACCGGCAGGTAGGCGCCCGCGCGCGGGTCCGCGCCCCACTGGCCGGGGCCGTAGTGCTGGTAGCCCAGCTGCACGAAGAACGTCTCGGGGGCCATGGTGAGGGTGAAGCCCGGGCCGTACTTGGCCTTCAGGGTCTTCACCGCGGAGATCAGGTTGACGATCACCGGGGTCTTGGGGTTCTTGAAGTCGGTGTCGTTGGCGTTCAGCGACAGGGAGTGGCCCTCGAAGTCGATGTCGAGGCCGTCCAGGCCGTACTCGTCGATGATCGCGGAGACCGACGAGACGAACTTGTCGCGGGCCTGGGTGGTGGTGAGCTGCACCTGTCCGTTCTGGCCGCCGATGGAGATCTGGACCTTCTTGCCCTGGGCCTGCTTGGCCTTGACGGCCGCCTTGAACTCGTCCTTGGTCTCGACGTTGGGGCACTCGGTCTTCGGACAGAGGCTGAACCGGATGTCGCCGGACGTGGCGGACGTGGGCTCGCCGAAGGCCAGGTCGATCACGTCCCAGCTCGCCGGGACGTCCGCGAGCCGGGTGTAGCCGGAGCCGTTGGCGAAGCTGGCGTGCAGATAGCCGACCAGGGCGTGGGCGGGCAGGGCTCCGGCCGCGGCCCGGGCGGGTTCCGCGCGGGGCGCCGGGTCCGCGGAGCTGGGCGCTGCGAGCAGGCCGGTGGCCGCCAGCGCGAGGGCCGCGGCCACGGCGGTGGCTCCGAGTCGGGATCTGCGCAGGGGTGCGCGGAATCGTGAGCTGTCCACAACTGCCTCCGGCGGTGGGGGGATTGGGGCGGAGAGGTGCCGAACAGAACGCGCTCAAGATGGTCCAGACCAATGCGCTTGTCAAGGCTTCCGGCAGCACTGGCCCCGCAGCACCGGTCCGGCAGCGCCTGGCCGACCCCGCCTCGCAGCACCGGTCCGGCAGCGCCTGGCCGTCCCCGCCTCGCGGCCCCCTCACTCCGTGCCGTCGTCGGCGGTGTCGCCGCCGCCCGTCTCGCCCACCAGGGACGCCGCCGCCTCGTGCATCGCCAGTTCGAGCACCGCCGGGTCGACGAGGATGCCGGAGCCGTCGGGCGGCACGAGCCACCGCACCCCGCCGGTGGTCCGCCCCGGGTGGGGCACGACGATCCAGGTGCCCTGTCCCGCGCCGCGCACCCCCGTGCCCACCCAGCGCGCGGCCGTGCCCGCGGGCACGAAGAACCCGAGACGTGCGTCACCGGAGTCGGCTAGCACGGGTCCCGGCCGGTCCACCACGAGGGACAGCACGTCCAGGGTGGGATGGCCGAGATCGCCCGGCAGGATGAGCACGTCCCAGAGCCTGCCCGCCGGCAGCAGCGCGACCCCCAGGGGGTTGCGCTCCCACTCCCAGCGGCAGGCGTCCGGATCCGGCGCCACCGACACCAGCCACTCCACCGCCGATTTGGCACCCGAGCCCGTCATGGCAGGACCTCCCTCTCGTGTACGCGCGGATACGCGTGTCACCAGAGAGAGGCGGCCGTGCGGCCCGCATTACGCGGGTTCGGCTACCGATCGGTAGTGAAGGGGGGCGCGGCGCCCGACGAACGTGCGCCGTCGCGCCCCGGGACCAGTCGCATCGCGAGATCAGCTGTCGAAGCCGAGTCCCATCCTGTCCATCGCGCGCAGCCACACATTGCGCCGGCCGCCGTTCTCGTCGGCCCGCGCGAGGCCCCACTTGGTGAGGGTCACCCCGGCCCAGGCGAACGGCTCCGGCGGGAACGGCAGCGGCTTGGAGCGCACCATCTCCAGCTCCGTGCGCTCGGTGCGCTCCCCCGCGAGCAGGTCGAGCATCACGTCGGCCCCGAACCGCGTGGCCCCGACACCGAGACCCGTGTACCCCGCCGCGTACGCGACCCTGTCCCCGTACGCCGTGCCGAAGAACGCCGAGAACCGCGAGCAGGTGTCGATCGCGCCGCCCCACGCGTGGGTGAAGCGCACCCCCTCCAGCTGCGGGAAGCAGGTGAAGAAGTGCCCTGCGAGCTTCGCGTAGGTCTCGGGGCGGTGGTCGTACTCGGCGCGCACCTTGCCGCCGAACGGATAGACGGCGTCGTAGCCGCCCCACAGGATGCGGTTGTCGGCCGAGAGCCGGAAGTAGTGGAACTGGTTGGCCGCGTCACCGAGGCCCTGGCGGTTGCGCCAGCCGATGGCGGCCATCTGGTCCGCGGTCAGGGGCTCGGTCATCAGGGCGTAGTCGTACACCGGGATCGTGTACGGGCGTACGCGCTTGACCAGGGACGGGAAGACGTTCGTGCCGAGCGCGACCTGGCGGGCGAAGACCCTGCCGTACGGGGTGCGGGCCGCCATCCCTGCGCCGGACGAGGCGAGGTGAAGGGCCGGGGTGTGTTCGTGGATGCGGACGCCGAGGTCGCGGCAGACGCGCTTGAGGCCCCAGGCGAGCTTCGCCGGGTGCAGCAGGGCGACGCCGTCGCGGTCGTGGAAGCCGCCGAGGAACGTCGGCGAGTCCACCTGTGCCCGCAGGGCGTCCTCGTCGAGGAGTTCGGCGGTGCCGGTGAGGCCGAGGGCGGCCATCTCCTCGTACATCTCGTGGAGCTCGTCGAGCTGGTGCGGCTCGGTGGCGACGTCGATCTCGCCGGTGCGCTCGAAGTCGCAGTCGATGCCGTAGCGGGCGACGGCGGCCTCGATCCCGTCGAGGTTGCGGGCGCCGAGATCCTCCAGCTTCGCGATCTCCTTCGGCCAGCGCGCCAGGCCGTTGGGGACGCCGTGCGTGAGGGAGGCGGCGCAGAAGCCGCCGTTGCGGCCGGAGGCGGCCCAGCCGATCTCGCGGCCCTCGACGAGGACGACGTCACGGCCGGGGTCGCGCTCCTTGGCGATGAGGGCGGTCCACAGGCCGCTGTAGCCGCCGCCGACGACGAGCAGGTCGCAGGACTCGTCGCCGACGAGGGCGGGCTCGGGCGCGGGCTTCTCCGGGTCGTCCAGCCAGTAGGGCACCGGCTTGGCTTCGGAGAGAGACCTGGCCCAGTGGGTCATGGCACGAGGGGCCATGATTTCCAACTCCTTCGGCTTCTCAAAGGGATTTCTTGGCGCGGCGCTTTCCGGCGAGCATTCCCGTCACCACGAGCAGGACAGCGATCAGGAACATCGCCGTACCGATCACATTGATCTGAACGGGCGTGCCCCGCTGTGCGGATCCCCAGACGAACATGGGGAACGTCACGGTCGAGCCCGCGTTGAAGTTGGTGATGATGAAGTCGTCGAAGGAGAGCGCGAAGGCGAGCAGCGCGCCCGCGGCGATGCCGGGTGCGGCGATCGGCAGGGTGACGCGCAGGAAGGTCTGCACGGGCCCGGCGTAGAGGTCCTGGGCGGCCTGTTCCAGGCGCGGGTCCATGGACATCACGCGTGCCTTGACGGCCGTCACGACGAAGCTCAGACAGAACATGATGTGCGCTATCAGGACGGTCCAGAAGCCGAGCTGCGCGCCCATGTTGAGGAAGAGCGTGAGCAGCGATGCGGCCATGACCACCTCGGGCATCGCCATCGGCAGGAAGATCAGCGAGTTCACGGCGCCGCGCGCCCGGAACCGGTAGCGCACCAGGGCGAAGGCGATCATCGTGCCGAGCACGGTCGCGCCGAGCGTCGCCCAGAACGCGATCCGCAGGCTCAGCGAGAGCGACCCGCACATGTCGGCGACACCGCAGGGATCCTTCCAGGCGTCGGTCGAGAACTCCTGCCAGGAGTAGTTGAAACGGCCCTTCGGCTTGTTGAAGGAGAAGACCGTGACGACGACGTTGGGAAGCAGGAGGTAGCCGAGCGTGCCGAGCCCGGCGAGGACGACGAGGTTCTTGCGGAGCAGGCGGAACAGTGTCGAGAAAACGGCCATCAGACGAGATCCTCCGTTCCCGACTTGCGGATGTAGAAGGTCACCATGAACAGGATCGCGGCCATGAGGATGAAGGAGAGCGCGGCGGCCGTCGGGTAGTCCAGGATGCGCAGGAACTGCGTCTGGATGACGTTGCCGACCATGCGGGTGTCGGTGGAGCCGAGCAGGTCGGCGTTGACGTAGTCGCCCGCCGCCGGGATGAACGTGAGCAGGGTGCCGGAGACGACGCCGGGCATGGACAGCGGGAACGTCACCTTGCGGAAGGTGGTGGAGGGACGGGCGTACAGGTCGCCCGCGGCCTCGTGCAGCCTGCCGTCGACGCGCTCCAGGGAGGTGTAGAGCGGCAGGATCATGAACGGCAGGAAGTTGTACGTCAGACCGCAGACCACCGCGAGCGGGGTGGCGAGGACCCGGTCCCCGTCGGTGGCGCCGAGCCAGCTGGTGACGTCAAGGACGTGCAGGCTGTTCAGGGCGCCGACGACCGGGCCGCCGTCGGCGAGGATCGTCTTCCACGCGAGCGTCCGGATGAGGAAGCTGGTGAAGAACGGCGCGATGACGAGGACGAGGATGAGATTGCGCCAGCGGCCCGCGCGGAACGCGATCAGATAGGCCAGCGGGTAGCCGAGCAGCAGGCACAGGACGGTGGCGGCACCCGCGTAGAGCACCGAGCGCAGGAACTGCGGCCAGTAGTCGCCGAGCGCGTCCCAGTAGGTGGCGAAGTGCCAGGTGACCTTGTAGCCCTCTTCGAGGGAGCCGGTCTGCACGGACGTCGACGCCTGGTAGACGAGCGGCAGCGCGAAGAACACGAGCAGCCAGAGGATGCCGGGAAGCAGCAGCCAGTAGGGGACGAGACGGCCGCGCCTCGGGGTCCTGGCCGCGGGCGGCGCCGCCTCGTCGGCGGGGGCCGGTGCCCTGTCGGTCGCGGTCACGCGTCCTCCTCGACCTTCTCGACGCCCGCCGCGGCGTCCTGGTCGGCGTCGAGGCCGAAGGTGTGCGCGGGGTTCCAGTGCAGGACGACGTCGGCGCCGGGGGCGAGCCGGGAGTCGCGTTCGATGTTCTGCGCGTACACCTCGAAGGCGTCGCAGCCGGGGCTGTCGACGACGTACTGGGTGGAGACGCCGATGAAGCTGGAGTCGGTGATGCGGCCGGCGATGCGGTTGCGCCCCGCGGGGATCGCGCCCGCTTCGTCGGCGTGCGTGAGCGAGATCTTCTCCGGGCGCACACCGGCCAGGACGGTGCCGCCGGTGGTGGCGGGCGCCGTGCAGCGCGCCCTGGGCAGCGTCAGCTTCCCGCAGCCCGCCGTCAGGACCACGTCCTCGCCGCGCACCGCTGCCACCTCGGCCTCGATGAAGTTGGAGGTGCCGAGGAAGTTGGCGACGAAGGTGGTGCGCGGGTTCTCGTACAGGTCGGCGGGCGCGCCCTGCTGCTCGACGCGGCCGCCGTTCATCACGGCGACGGTGTCGGCCATCGTCATCGCTTCTTCCTGGTCGTGCGTGACGTGCACGAAGGTGATGCCTACCTCGGTCTGGATGCGCTTGAGTTCGAGCTGCATCTGGCGGCGCAGCTTCAGGTCGAGGGCGCCGAGGGGCTCGTCGAGGAGCAGCACCTCGGGGTGGTTGATGAGGGCGCGGGCGACGGCGACGCGCTGCTGCTGGCCGCCGGAGAGCTGGTGCGGCTTCTTCCTGGCCTGCTCGCCGAGCTGTACGAGGTCGAGCATCTCGCCGACCTGCTTCTTCACCGACTTGATGCCGCGCCGGCGCAGACCGAAGGCGACGTTCTCGAAGATGTCGAGGTGCGGGAAGAGCGCGTACGACTGGAAGACCGTGTTCACGGGCCGCTTGTAGGGCGGCAGCGCGGTGACGTCCTGTTCGCCGAGGCGGACGGTGCCGGTGCTCGGCTCCTCCAGGCCCGCGATCATGCGCAGGGTGGTGGTCTTGCCGCAGCCGGAGGCGCCGAGCAGCGCGAAGAACGAGCCTTGGGGCACGGTGAGGTCGAGCGGGTGGACGGCGGTGAAGGAGCCGTAGGTCTTGCTGATCCCGGTCAGGCGGACGTCGCCGTTGGTGTCGGTCATAGGTTCTTCCCAGAAGTGGTGGCGGACGGGACGGCGGGAACGGCGAGGACGAGGGACCCGCTCAGGAGCCGCTCAGCCTGGCGAACTTGCGCTCGTACGCGGCCTCTTCCTCGGGGGCGAGGGAACGGAACGCGTGCGACCGCGCGGCCATGGCCCTGTCGGGCAGGATCAGCGGGTTCGCGGCGGCCTCGGGGTCGAGCTTCGCCAGCTCGCCCCGGACGCCGTCCACGGGGCACACGTAGTTGATGTACGCGGCGAGGCGGGCGGCGGGTCCCGGCTCGTAGTAGTAGTCGATGAGCCGCTCGGCGTTGCGCTTGTGGCGCGCCTTGTTGGGGATCAGGAGGTTGTCCGTGGAGGTGATGTAGCCGCTCTCCGGGACGACGAACTCGATGTCGGGGTTGGCGAGCTTGAGCTGGACGACGTCACCGGCCCAGGCCACGCACGCGGCGAGGTCGCCCTTGTCGAGGTCCGCGGTGTAGTCGTTGCCCGTGAAACGCCGTATCTGCTTGTTGTCGACGGCCTTCTGCAACCGGGCGACGGCCGCGTCGAAGTCGTCGTCGGTGAACTTCGCCGGGTCCTTGCCGAGGTCGAGCAGGACCATCCCCATGGTGTCGCGCATCTCGGAGAGGAAGCCGACGCGCCCCTTCAGCTCGGGCTCGTCGAGGAGCTGCGAGACCGACGTGATCCTCTCCCCGCCGGTCGCCTTCTTGTTGTAGGCGATGACCGCGGAGATGCCGGTCCAGGGGTAGGAGTAGGCGCGCCCGGGGTCCCAGTCGGGGGAGCGGAACTGGGCGGACAGGTTGGCGTAGGCGTGCGGCAGCCGGGCGGGGTCCAGTTTCTGCACCCAGCCGAAGCGGATGAGGCGGGCGGCGAGCCAGTCGGTGACGCAGATCAGGTCGCGTCCGGTGTCCTGGCCCGCGGCGAGCTGCGGTTTGACCTTCCCGAAGAACTCGTTGTTGTCGTTGATGTCCTCGGTGTACTTGACCTTGATGCCGGTGCGCCGGGTGAACGCGTCGAGGGTGGGGCGCCGCTTCTTCTTGTCGACGTCCATGTACTCGGTCCAGTTGGAGAAGGTGACGCGCTTCTCCTCGGCCGAGCGGTCGTCGGCGGCGATGCCGCCCGCGCCCTTTCCGGCGGCGGGGATCCCGCAGGCGCTCAGCGCCCCGAGTCCGCCGGCGGCGAGCAGACCGCCGCCCGCCGTACGCAGCACCGCACGGCGGCCGGGCGCGGCGCGGACGCCGTGCGGGCCCCGGTGCGCGGCGGCCGCGCGGGCCGGGTGGGTGCTGTCTGGCTCGTGACTCTCCATGCGCTTGGTTGCCCTTCCGGGAGGGTGAGCGGGCGGGCACCGCCGGTCGCGCGGCGCCCGCTTCCGCAGCCGATCGGCCGACTAGCGGTCCCCGAAGACGGTGCGGTGCCAGTCCTTCCTCGCCACCGCGGTGTTGTCGAACATGACGTGCTTGATCTGCGTGTACTCCTCGAAGGAGTAGGCGGACATGTCCTTGCCGTAACCGGAGGCCTTGTATCCGCCGTGCGGCATCTCGCTGAGGATCGGGATGTGGTCGTTGACCCACACACAGCCCGCCTTGATCTCCCGGGTCGCGCGGTTCGCGCGGAACACGTCGCGTGTCCACGCCGACGCGGCGAGCCCGTAGGGGGTGTCGTTGGCGAGCCGGATGCCGTCCTCGTCGGAGTCGAAGGGCAGCACCACGAGCACCGGGCCGAAGATCTCCGCCTGCACCACCTCGCTGTCCTGGGCGGCGCCCGCGATGAGCGTGGGCTCGTAGTACGCGCCGGGGCCCTCGGGCGCCCGGCCGCCGGTGAGTACGCGCGCGTAGCCGCGGGCCCGGTCGACGAAGCCGGCGACGCGGTCGCGGTGCGCGTGCGAGATGAGCGGGCCGAGGTCGGTCGCCGGGTCGAAGGGGTCGCCGAGCCGCACCGTCGCCATCAGGTCGGCGACGCCCGCCACGAAGGCGTCGTACAGCGGCCGCTGCACGTACGCGCGCGTGGCGGCCGTGCAGTCCTGGCCGCTGTTGATGAGGGCACCGGCGACCGCGCCGTGCACGGCGGACTCCAGGTCGGCGTCGTCGAAGACCACGAAGGGCGCCTTGCCGCCGAGCTCAAGGTGGAGCCGCTTGACGGTGGCCGTGGCGATCTCGGCGACGCGCTTGCCGACGCCCGTGGACCCGGTGAAGGAGGTCATGACGACGTCCGGGTGCCCGACGAGGTGCTCACCGGCTTCCCTGCCCGCCCCGGTGACGACGTTGACGACGCCGTCGGGGATCCCGGCTGCGGTGGCGGCCTCGGCGAACAGGAGGGAGGTGAGGGGGGTCAGCTCGGAGGGCTTCAGGACGATGGTGTTGCCCGCGGCGATGGCGGGCAGGACCTTCCAGGCGGCCATCTGGAGGGGGTAGTTCCAGGGCGCGATGGAGCCGACGACGCCGATGGGTTCCCTGCGGACGTACGAGGTGTGGTCGCCGCCGTCGTACTCGCCCGCCGACTGGCCCTGGAGATGCCGGGCCGCGCCCGCGAAGAACGCGGTGTTGTCGATGGTCCCGGGCACGTCGAACTCGCGGCTCAGCTTGATCGGCTTGCCGCACTGGAGGGACTCGGCCCGCGCCAGTTCCTCGGCGCGCGCGGACAGCTCGGCGGCGAAGCGGTGCATGGCGTCGGAGCGCTCGCCGGGGCCCGCCGCCGCCCAGCCGTCGTAGGCGTGCGCGGCCGCTGCCACGGCGGCGTCCACGTCCTTGGGGCCCGCGAGGGCGTACGTGAGGACCTCTTCGCCCGTGGCCGGGTCGACCACCGTGTGGGTGCGGCCCGACGTGCCGGGGGTGAGGCGTCCCGCGATGTGCTGGGCGCCGTCCGCGAACCGGTCCCGCGCCTGGAATGTGTGCATGACGCTCTCCTCCGCCGACCACCCCGTCCAGAGGGGACCGGCGTCGTTCCAGATCGATTTGAGTGCCGATCCTGACAGAGGGCCAATAGTCCAACAAGTGATTCCGTAGTTGCCATTTGGTTACGCGACGGAATCTGTCGACCAGGTGTCGAGTCGGCATGGAAAAGCAGGGACGGAATGTCAGTGGTGCGTGCCAGGGTGGCGTGCATGAACGACAAGGCGCCTGCTTCGGCATCGGACACGGCGGGGATTCGCTCGGTGGAGGCACTGCTCGCCGCGCGGCAGGCGGGACGGCGGCCGAAGCCGCTGTATTTCTGGGGGCACACACCGCGCCGTGACGGCACGCTCGGACCGAGCTGCCTCAGCCAGTGGTGGCCCTCCCCCTTCACGTCCGACGGTGTCACCTACGCCACGGCCGAGCACTGGATGATGGCGGCGAAGGCACGCCTCTTCGGCGACGAGGACGCCGAGCGCGCGGTGCTCGCGGCCCGCACCCCCGCCGAGGCGAAGCGGGCGGGGCGCCTGGTGCGGGACTTCGACGAGAGGCTCTGGGCGCGGGAGCGGTTCGGGATCGTGGTCGGGGGCTCGCTCCTGAAGTTCACCGCGGACGACGCGCTCCGCACGTATCTGCTCGGCACCGGCGAGCGCCTCCTGGTGGAGGCCAGCCCCCTCGACCCCGTCTGGGGCGTGGGCCTGGCGGCGGACGACCCCGCCATCGAGGACCCGGGGACGTGGCGGGGCCTGAACCTGCTGGGGTTCGCGCTGATGGAGACCAGAGAGCGGCTGCGCTGAGCCCTAGCACGCTGCCGCCGCGGACAGCGTCCGCCCGCCCTGTGGGCGACTGGTCCGCCAGGGGCGAGGGCGGTCCGCCCTCACCTCTGTGGGCGACTGGTCCGCCGGGGGCGAGGGAGGTCCGCCCCGCGTCCTACGATGACCCCGGCCCCCCAGGGGGTCACCGATCAGCCGATCACGTCATGTTCCGGGGAGGAACCCATGCCCGAGACCCCGCCGCCCGCCGCGCAGGCGCAGGCCTTCATCGCAGGCCTGCCCAAGGCCGAACTCCACGTCCACCACGTCGGCTCCGCCTCCCCCCGCATCGTCTCCGCCCTCGCCGCCCGGCACCCGGACTCCCAGGTCCCCACGGACATCGAGGCCCTCGCGGACTACTTCACGTTCACGGACTTCGCCCACTTCATCCAGGTCTACCTCTCCGTGGTGGACCTGATCCGCACTCCGGACGACGTCCAGCTGCTCACCTTCGAGGTGGCCCGCGAGCTGGCCCGGCAGAACGTCCGCTATGCCGAGCTGACCATCACCCCCTACTCCTCCACCCGCCGCGGCATCGAGGAGCGCGCCTTCATGGCGGCCATCGAGGACGCCCGCAAGGCCGCGGCGGCCGAGCTCGGCGTGGCGCTGCGCTGGTGCTTCGACATCCCGGGCGAGGCGGGGCTCGAAGCGGCCGAGGAGACCGTGCGCCTCGCCACCACCGACGGCATCCGCCCCGACGGCCTGGTCTCCTTCGGACTCGGCGGCCCCGAGATCGGCGTACCGCGACCGCAGTTCGCGCCGTACTTCGACCGGGCCATCGCCGCGGGCCTGCACTCGGTCCCGCACGCGGGTGAGACCACGGGTCCCGAGACGGTCTGGGACGCCCTCACGCATCTGCGCGCCGAGCGCATCGGGCACGGCACCAGCTCCGCCCGGGACCCGAAGCTCCTCGCGCACCTCGCCGAGCACCGCATCCCCCTGGAGGTCTGCCCGACCTCCAACATCGCGACCCGCGCCGTCACCACCCTCGACGAGCACCCCATCAGGCAGTTCGTCGACGCGGGCGTCATCGTCACCGTCAACTCCGACGACCCGCCGATGTTCGGCACGGACCTCAACACCGAGTACGCCGTCGCCGCCCGCCTCCTCGGCCTGGACGAGCGGGGCATCGCCGCCCTCGCGAAGAACGCCGTCGAGGCGTCGTTCCTCGACCGGGCGGGCAAGGACCGCATCACGACGGAGATCGACACGTACACGGAAACCTGGCTGACCTCCTGACCCCCGCCGGGGGCCCGGCGGCGGGCCCCCGGAGGCGCACATCCAAGCCCGTCCGGCGTTGGAGGACGAGCGCGCAGCGCGATGGTCTGCGGCTCAGCGCGGACGACGCGGCACGGGCCGACGCACAAGCCTGTCCGGCGCTTGAGGACGAGCGCGCAAGCGCGAAAGCCTGCGGCCCGGCGCCGACGACGCGGCACGGGCCGACATACAAGCCCGTCCGGCGCTTGAGGACAAGCGCCCAAGCGCGAAAGCCTGCGGCCCAGCGCAGACGACGCGGCACAGGCCAACACCCAAGCCCGTCCGGCGCTTGAGGACGAGCGCGCAAGCGCGAAAGCCTGCGGCCCGGCGCAGACGACGCAGCACCCGGCCCACAACCTCCCCCGCACCGGGCCGCCCCGCCACCCCACCCCCGCCACAATGACCCCATGCGCACCGTGACTGCCGTGGCCCACCGAGGCGCCCCCTACCGCCTCCGCGAGAACACCCTCCCCTCCCTGCGCGCGGCGCTCGAACTGGGAGCGGACGCGGTGGAGATCGACGTCCGGCTGACCCGGGACGGCATCCCCGTACTGCTGCACGACGCGGGCCTGGAACGGCTCTGGGAGCACCGGCGGCCCCTGGTCGCGCTGTCCGCGGACGAGGTGCGCGGGCTGACCGACGGCGGGGTGCCCACGCTCGAAGAGGCCCTCGGGGAGACCGCGGGGCACCGCGTCCTCGTGGACCTGCCGGACGCCACCCCCGAGACGGCACGTACCGTCGTCGGGGTCGTGGCCGACTGCGGAGCCGCCGACCGCGCCTACTACTGCGCGGGCCCCGCCGCGATGCTCGCGCTCCGCGCCGCGGACCCGGACGCCGAGATCGCCCTGACGTGGCAGACCCTCGCCCCGCCCCGGCCCGCCCTGCTCGCCGCGATCGCCCCGCGCTGGCTGAACTACCGCTTCGGCCTGGTGAGCCGGGAGCTCGTCGACCGGGTGCACGCCGAAGGCCTGCTGGTCTCCGCGTGGACCGCCGACACCCGGCGCACCATGCGCAGGCTCCTCGCCCACGGCGTGGACTCGATCACCACCAACCGCCTCGACACCCTCACGGCCGAACTGTCCCGGAGCCCCCGGGGTTCCCGAGCCCCCCGGCCCCCCCGGGAACCCCACCGGCTCCGCTGACCCAGGCCGCCCCCGGCCCGGCCACGGCCACGGCCACGCGGGCCCTACGCGTTCGCCCCGCCGTCCACCGTGAACTCCGCGCCCGTGATGGTCCCGCCGCCGGGCCCCGCCAGGTGGGCCACCGTCGCGGCGATGTCGTCGGCGTGCGAATACCGGCCGATGGCGGACAGACCGCGCTGGTGGTCGGCGGCCTCGCCGTCGGCCGGGTTCATGTCCGTGTCCGTCGAGCCGGGGTGCACGACGTTGACGGTGATGCCGCGCGGGCCCAGCTCGCGGGCGAGGGCCCTGGTGAAGCCGCTGAGGGCGGACTTGGTCATCGAGTACAGGACGATGCCGGGGAACGGTGCCCGCAGCGCGAGGTTGCTGCCGATGCTCACGATGCGCCCGCCCTCCGGCAGGTGCGCCGACGCGGCCTGGGCACCGACGAACGCGGCCCGGACATGGATGGCGAGGACGCGGTCCAGCTCCGCCTGCGTGACCTCCTCGAAGGGCCCGTGCGACCACACGCCCGCGTTGTTGACCAGGATGTCGAGGCGGCCGAGCTCGGCGGCTGCCCGGTCCACGGCGGCGCGCACCGCTTCCGGGTCCTCCGCGTCGGCCTGGACGGCAAGCGCCCGCCGCCCCCGCGCCTCCACATAGGCGACGACTTCCTCGGCCTTCGCCTTGCCCGCCGGACTCACATAGGTGAACGCCACGTCCGCCCCGTCCCGCGCCAGGCGCCGCACGATCGCCGCACCGATGCCCCTGCTGCCGCCCGTCACCAGCGCGACCTTGCCCACGACGTCCGTCATCCCCAGCCCCACATCTCTCGGTACCTGACTTCGCACTGCTCTTGCGCCGACTTCTGTGTCGATCGGCACAGAAACTCTCACACGCGCGTAACGACACGTCAAGGCTTATATTTGTCAGTCGACACAGAAAAAGGAGGTGAGACGCGTGGCGGGACGCGGACGGCCGAGGGCGTTCGACAGGGACACAGCGCTGCGCCGGGCCATGGAGGTCTTCTGGCAGCAGGGGTACGAGGCCACGTCGATGACGGACCTCACCTCCGCCATGGGCATCGCCTCACCAAGCCTGTACGCGGCGTTCGGCTGCAAGGAGGCCTTGTTCAAGGAGGCCGTGGAGCTCTACAACGCGACGGAGGGCGCACCGATGACCCGCGCGCTCACCGAACTCCCCGCCGCCAAGGACGCGGTGGAGTCGGTACTGCGCCACAACGCCCGCGCGTACGCCGTGGAGGGCAGCCCGAGCGGCTGCATGATCGTCCTTGCCGCGACCAACTGCTCGACCGCGAACGCCCCCGTGCGGGACCACCTCGCGACGTGGCGGCGGGCGGGCACCGAGCTGATGACCCGCCGCCTGGAGCGGGCCGTCCGCGAGGGCGAACTCCCCGCGGGTACGGACACGGAGGCGATGGCGGTCTTCTACACCACCGTCATCCAGGGCATGTCGGTACAGGCCCGCGACGGGGCGAGCCGTGCGTGCCTCGACCGGACGGTGGACCGGGCGATGGCGGCGTGGGACGCGGTGGCGGGGGCGTCCACGGCGTGACTCCGGCGGCGCACCCCGAGCGCGACCCGGCGGTCACAACCCGACGATGGAGTTCCAGCGCTTCGCGAACTCCGTGCGCTCCTTGGACGTGATGTCCCTCGCGATCACGAGCCGTCCGCGCATCCCGTCGTCGGGGAAGATCAGCGGGTCCTCGGCGAGCGCCGCGCGTTCCTTGTCCTTGGACGAGCCGAGGATGTCGCGGGCGGCGGGCACCGGGCACACGTAGTTGACCCAGGCGGCCAGCTCCGCGGCCACCTCGGGCCGGTAGTAGTGGTCGACGAGGCGTTCCGCGTTGGCCTTGTGGCGGGCGAGATTGGGGATCACCAGGGACTCCGCCCACAGTTCCGCGCCCTCCTCGGGGACGACGAACTCGATGTCCGGGTCGTCGGTCTTGAGCTGGATGACGTCGCCGCTGTAGGCCTGGCAGGCGAGGACGTCGCCTCCGGCCAGGTCCTTGATGTAGTCGTTGCCGGTGAACCGGCGGATGTGGTGGCGGTCGACCAGCTTCTCGATCCGGTCGCACATGCGGTGGAAGTCGTCGGCCCTCCACCGGGTGATGTCGACGCCGTCGCCCTGCATGAGCAGCGCGAACGCCTCGTCGAGGCCGGAGAGCAGGGTGACGCGCCCCTTGAGGTCGTCCGCCCACAGCTCCGACACCTGCCGGATCTCACGGCCGAGCCGCTTCTTGTTGTACGCGATGCCGGTGATGCCCGACTGCCAGGGGACGGTGCAGGCGCGGCCGGGGTCGAAGCCGGGCGAGCGCAGCAGCGGGTCGAGGTACTTGGCGACGTTGGGCTGGCGGGCGCGGTCCATCTCCTGCACCCAGCCGAGCCGGACGAAGCGGGCGCACATCCAGTCGCTGATGACGACGAGGTCGCGGCCCGTCTCCTGGTGGTTCATCAGGGACGGGCTGATCTTGCCGAAGAACTCGTCGTTGTCGTTGATCTCCTCCGTGTAGCGCACGTCGATACCGGTGCGCTGCTCGAAGGCGTCGAGCGTGGGCCGCAGCGACTTGTTCCGGTCGTCGGTGTCGATGTACAGCGGCCAGTTGGCGAAGACGAGCCGCCGGTCGCGGGCGGAGCGGTCGTCCGCCGCGCGGTCGCCCGGCTGCACATAGGCGGCGGGCACCCCGCAGCCCGCGAGGCCGCCGAGTGCGGCGGCTCCGCCCAGGGCGCGAAGGAGGGTCCGGCGAGCGGGGCGGAAGGGGGCTCGGTTGGCTGGCACCTGGGCAGGATGCCCCGGCAACCCCGCGGGAACAATGGACGAGGCGTCGAGTGGCCGGTCCGCGAGCCGGGACACCCTGTCCAGATCACGGGCCGGGGACGCCCTGTTCGGATCACGGGCCGGGACGCCCTGTCCAGATCAGGAGCCGGGGTCGCCCGGTACGAGCAGTCCCGCCAGGCCCGAAGCCGTCACGCGCTCCAGCGGCGCCGCGTCCAACGGGCCGGGGAACAGGCGGTACGCCAGGCCCGACGCCACGTGTTCCGCACCGGCCAGCTCGCCCCGCACCAGCGCCACGAAGACCCTCCGGCCCCTGAGGTCCGGCTCCGCGCACAGCACGTCGGGGTCCCAGGCCTCGCGGATGCGGACGGCGAAGTCGGCGCGGGGTTCGCCGGGCTCGCGCCGGTAGCCCCACAGGACGTGGCCGCGCCCGCGCACCAGGACGTCGCCGTCGGTGCGGGCCGCCGCCGTCCAGCACGCCAGGTCCCAGAGCGTGGTCCGGCCGCCGGGCTCGAAGGTGTCGAGCAGGTCGTGCCCCGCACGGCCGAGCACCGCGCGGTAGCGCCAGACGTCGTGCGTGCCCTCGCCCGTGGCGAGCGTGAGGTCGGCCCACCAGGCGCGGCGCGAGCGCAGGTCCACGATCATCGGTACGCGCAGTGCGGCGTCCCCCGCGAGGTCGAAGCGCTGCCGGACGGTGCGCGGGTCGAAGGCCGCGGGTCGCCTGCTCGTCCCGTCCACGGCCATGAACCCGGCGAAGGCGTCGGGCAGCCGGTCGAAGGGCACGTCGTTGTACGACAGGACAGCGGGTACGACGTAGCGCACGCCCGCCGCGGCGAGCCGGGGCAGGTCAAGGTCCAGGTACTCGGTGGCGCCGTGCGGGGCGGGCGCCGCCGTCAGGTCCCCGGAGTGCAGGGCGGCGCCGCCCGCGTACTCCAGCTGGGTGTAGTCGCACAGACCGACGAACCGCCACGCGTCGTCGTAGAGCGCGACGGACAGATCGAGGTCGACCCGCACGCCCTTGGGCTGCGTCCAGTGCAGGAACAGGCGTACGCGCTCGCTGACCCCCGGCATCGGCAGCGAACTGCCGCGCGGCACGGAGACGAGCGCCGCGGCGGAGGCCCGCTCGGCGAACGGCACCGGCAGGTCCCGGAGCCCGGCGTCGAGCACCGCGACGCCGTACGGCCCGACGTCGCCGGCGCCTCGACCCCGGCTCCCGTCGGCCCCCGCACCGCCGTCCTCCCGGACCCCGCCGCCCGTACCGCCCGCGTGACGGCGACGGGCCCGCTCCACCTTCCCGGCGGCGCTGTCGGGCCGCCCACCGCCACCGGCACCGGCACCGGCACCGGCACCCGCACCCGCACCCGCACCCGCACCCGCACCCGCACCCGCACCAACGCCCACGGCGAGCCTCCGTACCGCCTCCGCCTCGATGAGTTCGGCCACGCGGGACGCCACCCGCGGCGGCAGCGGTGGACGGTGGTCGTCGACGGCGAAGGCCTTGGTCACACGGCCGCGGGGGAAGAAGACGCGGCGACCGCCGGGCTCCGCGCGGACCTTCATCCGGCCGAACGCTCCGAGCAGCGGCCCCACGCCCGCACGCGGCAGGGCGTGCGCGAGCGCCTCGGCCATCGCTGCGGGCACCATGGTCCCGCCCGAGCGGGCCAGCAACACGTCGAGGCGGCGCAGCAGTTCGCCGGGGTGGTCGCGGAGCAGGGCGGTGGCGGTCGTGGTGTCCCAGGCGGCGAGCGCGGCCTCGACCCGGCTCTGCCGGCCGACGTGCCGCAGCCGGTCGCCGTCCAGGCGGATGGCGTCGTGGTGCGCGGCCTCGGCGAGCAGCACGTCCGTGAGCGCCGGGTCGGTGAGCCGGGTGCCGCGCAGCACGGCGAAGGCGAGGGCCACGCGCGCGTGGCCGCCGTCCCGCCGGGACCGATTCGCCCTGGTGACTCCTTCGAAGGGGTGCAGGACCTCCCCGGCGCGCTTCCAGGCTGCGGGGTGCCGCGCGAGGTCCTCGCTGAGCCGGGGGACGCCGAACGAGCCGAGCAGCAGGAGCAGTTCGCGCCGTACCACGCGGGGGAGCGAGCGCAGCCGGGGTGGGTCCAGCAGGTCGGGGTCGCCGCCCGAGCGCACCACGAGCAGGCGCAGCACGTCCGTAGCGCTGTCGGCGTACCGTGCGACGAGCGGCCGGGTCGCCGGGTCGTCGAGGAGCGGGGCGAGCACGAGGGCCTTGCTCTCGCGCAGCGGTATCTCGCGCGGCAGCCAGTCGGCGGCGTCGGCCCGCCGGTGGACGCGGCCGAGCAGCAGCACGAGGTCGTCGTGGTCCTGCGGGTTCAGCGGTGTACGGCGGGCGAGGAGCGCGGCGAGTTCCGCCTCGGCGTCGCGGGGCGTGCCCAGGCCGAGCGCGCGCAGCACGTTCCCGCCGTCACCGGGCGCGGAGGCGGCGGGGCGGCCGGTCGCCGGGTCGATCCACGGGTCGGTCGGCCCTTCGGTCTCGTACCGGCTGTCGCAGACCGGGCACTCGTACCAGCCGCAGCACAGCTCGCAGCAGCCCTCGAAGGCCGCCACGCAGCCCTCGCAGATCAGGTGCGCGCACGGAGTGAGCGCCCGGACGCGGCGCCCCGGCAGCCCGCAGGCCATGCAGGGCTGGTGCGGCTGGGACGCGAGGTGGTCGAGGACGACGGTGGTGAAGCGGTCGCGGGCGTGCTGGTAGGGGACGACGTCGGGGAAGCCTCCGAACAGCGGCGCGTGCGTGCGGTCGGAGCCCATCAGGGCGTCGACGTCGGCGAGCAGCCGCATCCCCGTGGCGGCCAGCTCGGCGGCGGGCAGAGCCGTGAGTGCGCGCCGCAGCGGAACGGTCAGGAGGTGGCCCCGGTCGGCGAGTTCCGCTTCGAGGACGACGACGGCCGCCCGCACGTCGGCGGTCCCCGCGCCCGGTGCACCGGAGTCGGCTTCCGGTACGCGCACGCTCTGCCGGCGCCGCAGCAGCAGCGCGGCGAGTTCATCGACGGCCATCGGCAGCCCGCCCCTCCCCCTCCACACGAGAAGCGGGGGCGGAGAGTGCGTGCGCTACGGATCTTTTTGCAGAAGAAGAAAGAAGGAAGCACACGACGGGAGCCGCCCCCGCGTACCCAACGGTACGCGGGAACGGCTCCCCGAAGCATCCCCATTGTCCCGCGCCCGACGGCCCGGGCCGTGTTCGGCTCGGCCCTCGGGGGACGTCATGACGACTGAGCCCTAGAGGGACGTCATGTCGACTCAGCCCTCGAGGGACGTCATCACGTGCTTGATGCGCGTGTAGTCGTCGAACCCGTACGCCGAGAGGTCCTTGCCGTAGCCGGACTTCTTGAAGCCGCCGTGCGGCATCTCCGCGACCAGCGGGATGTGGGTGTTGATCCACACGCAGCCGAAGTCGAGGGCCTTGGACATGCGCATCGCGCGCGCGTGGTCCTTGGTCCAGACGGAGGAGGCGAGGGCGTACTCGACGCCGTTCGCGTACTCGACGGCCTGCGCCTCGTCGGTGAAGGACTGGACGGTGATGACGGGGCCGAAGACCTCGTGCTGGATGATCTCGTCGTCCTGCTTCAGGCCCGAGACGACGGTCGGCGCGAAGAAGTAGCCCTTGTCGCCGACCCGCTGGCCGCCGGCCTCCACCTTGGCGTGCGCGGGCAGCCGGTCGATGAAGCCGGACACCTGCTTCAGCTGGTTGGCGTTGTTGAGCGGGCCGAACAGCACGTCCTCGTCGTCCGGCAGGCCGGTTTTGGTGTCGGCGGCCGCCTTGGCGAGCGCCGACACGAACTCGTCGTGGACGGACTCGTGCACCAGGACGCGGGTCGCGGCCGTACAGTCCTGGCCCGCGTTGAAGAAGCCCGCGAGCGAGATGTCCTCGACGGCCTTGGCGATGGCCGCGCTGTCGAGGTCCTCGAAGACCACGACCGGCGCCTTGCCGCCGAGCTCCAGGTGGACCCGCTTGAGGTCCTTGGACGCGGACTCGGCGACCTGCATCCCGGCGCGCACCGAGCCGGTGATGGAGGCCATCGCGGGCGTCCTGTGCTCGACCATGGCGCGGCCGGTGTCACGGTCGCCGCAGATGACGTTGAAGACGCCGGGCGGCACGATCGAGCCGATGATCTCGGCCATCAGGACCGTCGACGCCGGGGTGGTGTCGGACGGCTTCAGGACGACGGTGTTGCCCGCGGCGAGCGCGGGGGCGAACTTCCACACGCCCATCATCATGGGGTAGTTCCACGGCGCGACCTGCGCGCAGACGCCGATCGGCTCGCGCCGGACGATGGAGGTCAGACCCTCCATGTACTCACCGGCGGCGCGTCCTTCGAGCATGCGGGCGGCGCCCGCGAAGAAGCGGATCTGGTCCACCATGGGCGGGATCTCCTCGGACCGCGTGAGTCCGATCGGCTTGCCCGTGTTCTCGACCTCGGCCGCGATCAGTTCCTCGGCGCGCTCCTCGAACGCGTCGGCGATCTTCAGCAGCGCCTTCTGCCGCTCCGCGGGCACGAGGTCCCGCCAGGCGGGGAACGCGTCGGCGGCGGCCTTCATGGCGGCGTCCACGTCGGCCTGACCCGACAGCGGTGCCACCGCATACGCCTCGCCGGTCACCGGGTTGATCACCTCGGTGGTCCGCCCGTCGGCCGCGTCCCGGAATTCGCCGTTGATGTAGTTGCGCAGACGGCGCAGCTCGGTGGTCACTGCCAAGCCCTCCTGTCCAGTGGATGAGACACCCACACTAGTCGCTACACCGACGCTTTCAACATACCCAGCCGTCCAGAACTGCGAAATCCGTGCACCGAGACTTGCCATGCAACGAAATTCATCGCTGCGGCCTTGCGGAACAGACGAGACGTCGTGCACAGTGAAGTCGTGGCAAGTCGTAGCGCAGACCCCAGCAGCTCCCGCGGCGGGACGAATCCGTCCGTCGACGCCGTCTCCCTGGCGATCATCGAGCAGCTCCAGGAGGACGGCCGCCGTCCGTACGCGGCCATCGGCAAGGCCGTGGGCCTCTCCGAGGCAGCCGTGCGCCAGCGGGTGCAGAAGCTGCTCGACCAGGGCGTGATGCAGATCGTGGCCGTGACGGACCCGCTCACCGTGGGCTTCCGGCGCCAGGCGATGGTCGGCATCGACGTCGAGGGGGACGTGGACCCGGTAGCCGAAGCCGTGGCCGCCATGCCGGAGGCGGAGTACGTGGTGATGACCGCGGGCTCGCACGACCTCCTGGTCGAGATCGTCTGCGAGGACGACGACCACCTGCTCGAAGTCATCAACAAACGGATCCGCGCGCTCCCCGGCGTGCGCTCCACCGAGAGCTTCGTCTACCTCAAGCTCAAGAAGCAGACCTACATGTGGGGAACCCGATAGCCGTGAGCACCAAGGACCTCAGCCGAACCGCGTACGACCACCTGTGGATGCACTTCACCCGCATGTCGTCGTACGAGAACGCGCCCGTTCCCACCATCGTGCGTGGCGAAGGGACCTACATCTACGACGACAAGGGCAAGAAGTACCTGGACGGTCTCGCGGGCCTCTTCGTGGTCCAGGCCGGGCACGGCCGCAGGGAGCTCGCCGAGGTCGCCGCCAAGCAGGCCGCCGAGCTGGCGTTCTTCCCCATCTGGTCGTACGCCCACCCCAAGGCCGTCGAGCTGGCGGAGCGCCTCGCGCACCACGCCCCCGGCGATCTGAACAAGGTCTTCTTCACCACCGGCGGCGGCGAGGCCGTCGAGACCGCCTGGAAGCTGGCGAAGCAGTACCACAAGCTCACCGGCAACCACACGAAGTACAAGGTCATCTCGCGCGCGGTCGCCTACCACGGCACCCCGCAGGGCGCCCTGTCCATCACCGGCCTGCCCGCCCTCAAGGCCCCCTTCGAGCCCCTTGTCCCCGGCGCCCACAAGGTGCCGAACACCAACATCTACCGGGCCCCGATCCACGGCGACGATCCGGAGGCCTTCGGCCGCTGGGCCGCCGACCAGATCGAGCAGGAGATCCTCTTCGAGGGCCCCGAGACGGTCGCCGCGGTCTTCCTGGAGCCCGTGCAGAACGCCGGCGGCTGCTTCCCGCCGCCGCCCGGCTACTTCCAGCGGGTCCGCGAGATCTGCGACAAGTACGGCGTGCTGCTCGTCTCCGACGAGGTCATCTGCGCCTTCGGCCGCCTCGGCACGATGTTCGCCTGCGACAAGTTCGGCTACGTCCCCGACATCATCACCTGCGCCAAGGGCATGACATCGGGCTACTCCCCGATCGGCGCCGCGATCGTCTCCGACCGCGTCGCCGAGCCGTTCTACAAGGGCGACAACACCTTCCTGCACGGCTACACCTTCGGCGGCCACCCGGTCTCCGCCGCCGTCGGCCTCGCCAACCTCGACCTGTTCGAGCGCGAGGGCCTCAACCAGCACGTGCTCGACAACGAGGGCGCCTTCCTGAGCACCCTCCAGAAGCTGCACGACCTGCCGATCGTCGGCGACGTCCGCGGCAACGGCTTCTTCTACGGCATCGAGCTGGTCAAGGACAAGGCCACCAAGGAGTCCTTCACGGACGAGGAGTCGGAGCGGGTGCTCTACGGCTTCGTCTCCAAGAAGCTCTTCGAGTACGGCCTGTACTGCCGCGCCGACGACCGCGGCGACCCGGTCATCCAGCTGTCGCCGCCGCTGATCT
The DNA here is from genome assembly GCF_044328435.1 of Streptomyces sp. NPDC017940. Lineage (NCBI taxonomy): Bacteria > Bacillati > Actinomycetota > Actinomycetes > Kitasatosporales > Streptomycetaceae > Streptomyces > Streptomyces sp. NPDC017940. The sequence goes on from NZ_JBIRHJ010000012.1 coordinate 103,064, forward strand.
CGGACCAGTCCACGTTCGACGAGATCGAGGGCATCGTGCGGCAGGTCCTCACGGAGGCCTGGTCCAAGATCTGAACCACCGCGTGACCGGATCCGCCCCCGTGATCCGATCCGCGCGGTGACCGGCCCGGGTGCGCCCGTCCGAGTGAGAATTCGGATGAGACTCGCGCACCCGGGCCGCGTCCTTGTCCGGCCCCCGCCGCCGAATCCCTAGCGTGCTGCCCAGTGACCGATCGGCCCAGCCTTCGTTCCCCCGTACAGGGGAGGCATCCTGATCCGAACCGAGGTGTACGCCATGGTGGCCCCGCCGGACAACGACGTGCTGTGGGCAAGCGCCCTGCACGTCACATTCAACGGCTCCCCCGCGCTCACGGGCGTCTCGCTCGGTGTCCGCGAGCGCGAGATCCTCGCCGTCGGCGGTCCGCGCGGCAGCGGCAAGACGACGCTGCTGCGCTGTCTGTCCGGTCAGCTCCTGCCCCGCAACGGCGAGGTCTGGTTCAACTCCGCCCCCCTGCACACCATGGGCCCCATGGCGCGTGAGCGGCTGCGCCGCCACCGCTTCGGCTGGATCGAACCCGAGCCCCGGCTCGTACCGGAACTCACCGTTTGGGAGAACGCCGCGCTCGGCCTGATGCTGCGCGGCGGGCTCCGGCGCAGCGCCCGCACCGCCGCCCACGAGTGGCTCGAACGCCTCGACGTCGGCGGCTGCGCCCGCAAGCGCCCCGGCGCCCTCACCCAGGCCGAGCGGCAGCGCGTCGCCATCGCCCGCGCCCTCGCCTGCGCGCCGTCCGTGCTGTTCGCGGACGAACCCACCGCGCCCCTGCACCGCGCCGACCGCGCGCACGTCCTGCGCACCCTGACGACCGCGGCCCGCTCGCACGGCATCACCGTCGTCCTCGCCACCCACGACGCGGACGTCGCCGCCCTCGCGGACCGCACGGTGACGCTGCTCGACGGACGGCGGGTGCACACGGTGCGGCTGCCGGAGGACGATCTCGGGGCCGCCGGTGCCGAGCTCATGGACACCTCCGTCGACAGCGGGATCGCGGACATCCCCGCCACGAGCGGAACCGCGGACGTCCCCGCCGACAGCGGAACCGCGGACACCGCCGCCGGTACCGGGACCGCGGACACCGCCGAGGCCGCGGACACCGCCGGGCACACGGCCACCACGGGGCCCTCCGGCGCAGGTACCGGCACCGACGCCCCGGACGCCGCAACCACCCCCGGCGCCCCCGACTCCGACACCGAAGGCCGGGCCGCGTGCTCGCTCTCCGTCTAGCGCGCGGCGCCCACCCCCTGGTCCAGCTGCGGCGGCTCCTGGTCGCGGCCGCGTCGGCAGGTACCGGCTTCCTGCTCCTGTGCACCCTCGCGTACGCGCTGAGCCACCCGGCGTCCACCGGGGCCGCCCTGCGGCTCGCCTGGTGTGCAGCCCCGCTCGCCGCCACCGTGTACTTCGCCGTCACCGTGGCCCGTACCGACCCGGGCACCAGACCGCGCCCGGGACTCGCGGCCATCGGCCTCGGGCCGGGGCGGCTCATGGTGATCGCCGCGATGACCACGGCCGTGGCCTGCACGCTCGGCTCGATGGTGGCGCTGCTCTTCTTCCTGCACCTGCGCGGCGACCTCACGGGCCTGCCGTTCGACGGCGCGGCACCCGGACTCCTCGCCGCCGACCGGCCGCTGCCGCCGGCCGCGGCGCTGACGCTGCTCGCGCTCGTACCGCTCGCCGCGTCCCTCGCCAGCGCCCTCGTCCTGCGCCCGCGTCGGGCCCGCCCCGGCGCCGCAAGCGTGCCGAGCACCCCCGAGCGCCGCGCCGCCGTACCCGGCGGGCTGCCCTGGGGCGTCGCCCTGCTCACCGCGGGCCTCGCGGCCGAGACCTACGCGACCAGGGGCGGTGGGGGGACGGGCGGGCGGATGCCCGGTGGCCTCGGCGGCAGCCCCATCGGCGCCCTGGCGGGCTGGGGGCTCACCGCCGTCGGCCTCGCCCTCGCCGGGCCCGCCCTCACCCACCTCTGCGGAAAGCTGCTCCAGGCCGTGCGGCCCGGGGCGCTGCGGCTGCTCGCGGGGCGCGTGCTCCAGCAGGAGGCACGGCGGATCGGCCGACCCCTCGGTGTGGTGTGCGCGGTGGCGTCGGGCGCGTACACGGCGAGCACGCTGTACGCCGACGCGGGCGGGGGCGGCTCGGACATCGGCCCGCTGACCGCGCTCGGCGCGCTGCTCGTCGCGGGCTGCGCCCTGCTGACCCTGGCCACGGCCGCCGTCGAGGCCAAGCACGCGCGGGCGGACACCACGGCGGCCCTGCTGCGCCTCGGGGCGCCCGCGACGCTCCTGCGGGGCTGTGTGGCGCTGCGGGCCGGCGCGCTGTTCGCGGTGTTCGGCCCCGTCACCTGGGTGGTGGCGGAGCTGGCCGCGATGCCGCTGACACGCTGAACCACGCTGGACCATGCCGGCCGAAAATTCGTACAGGAAATTCGACCGCGGGCGATGAGTTCCGTACCGGGGGGACGTCTAACCCTCCGTAAGACGCACACACGCGCTTACGCGAGACACACGCACCCCACGCGAAACACACCCACGGGAGACGCACATGTACCAGCAGATGATCTTCGTGAACCTGGCCGTGAACGACGTCGAGGCCTCGCGGCAGTTCTTCACCGACCTCGGGTACTCGATCAACAAGCAGTTCTCGACGGAGGACTGCGCGTGTGTCGAGATAAGCGACACGATCGTCGCGATGATGCTCAGCAAGTCGCACTACCAGCAGTTCACCACCAAGGAGATCGCGGACGCCACCAGGACCAGCGAGGCGCTGGTCGGCCTGAGCGCCGAGAGCCGCACCGCGGTGGACGAGCTGGTCGACAAGGCGGTCGCGGCGGGCGCCACCGCGGGCAAGGTCCAGGACTACGGCTTCATGTACGGCCGCGCCTTCGACGACCTGGACGGCCACACCTGGGAGATCGTCTGGATGGACCCGACGCAGGTCGAGGGCTGACCGCAAGGCTTCACCCGGGGTGCATAGCATGGGCGGATGCTGCCTTCCGAAGCATCCGCCCCGCGGCCCGGCGACCGCGAGATAGAGAGCATCGCCGAGTTCGACGAGGTCGTCGCGGTACGCGGCTCGCTCGCCGGACACCGCGTGCAGGCCGTCGACCTGAGGGACCGTACGGCCGCGCTGCTCGGCGTCGACACCACGGACGCCGTGTTCCTCGGCTGCCCGATGACGGAGGAGGCCGCCGCCCGTGTGCGGGCCTCCGGGGCGCTGGTCTTCCCGCCCGTGCCGGGCCTGCCGTTCGACCCCTACCGGGCGCTCCTGTACACACCCGACGAGCTGTTCGCGGGCCTGGCCGACGGTGGGTACGAGGTGACGCCGGACGCCCGCGCGTACACCTGGTTCCAGGAGACCAAGGCGGACGGGGACGTCTTCGCCTCGATGCTGCGCGCCGTGCACGACGACTCCGTCTCCGACGCGCTCGACGAACTCCTCGTCGGCGCCCGGGTCGTGGGCGTCATGGGCGGGCACGCGATGGCCCGCGGCACCGAGGAGTACGCGGGCGCCGCGCGGCTCGGGCGGCAGCTCGCACGGGACGGCTTCACGGTGGCCACCGGGGGCGGGCCCGGCGCCATGGAGGCGGCGAACCTGGGTGCGTACGCCGCCGGGTACGACGACGCAATGCTGGACGAGGCCCTCGTGCTCCTCGCCAAGGCGCCGTCGTTCACCCCTTCGGTGACGGAGTGGGCGCGGGCGGCCTTCGCCGTACGGGAGCGCTGGCCCGCGGGCGGTGCGTCCGTGGGCATCCCCACGTGGTTCTACGGCCACGAGCCGCCGAACGCCTTCGCCTCGCACCTCGCCAAGTACTTCGCCAACGCCACCCGCGAGGACGGCCTCCTCGCCCGGTCCAACGCGGGCGTCGTCTTCCTGCCGGGCGCCGCGGGCACCGTCCAGGAGATCTTCGACAACGCGACCCCGAACTACTACGAGTCCCGTGGCGGCCCGACCCCCATGGTCCTGGTCGACACCCACCACTGGACCCACCGCCTCCCGGCCTGGCCCCTGCTCGAAGCCCTGGCCACCGACCGCTCGATGCAGTCCCGCATCGCCTTGATCGACGACGTGACCGAGGCCCCGGCGACCCTGGCCGACCTGGCCCGCGAGGCCTGACACCCCCGCCGCTCGCCAGGTGACGTGGGGTGCTCACCCGAACGAGGCGCGCTCCAGCCAGAACTCCAGCAACTCCCGGTCCCCGAGCACCTCGACCCGCCCGGAGTCCAACCCCCGCCGCCTGTAGAAGGCGAGCAGAACCTCCGTGAGCGGCCCCCGGAGCGCGACGTCGGCCTTCTCGTGCCCCCGCCGCCACACGACCCCTTCCTCGGCCAACTCGACCACCCACTCCGCGTTCAGCGCCGCGTCGGCCCCGACCGCATGCAGGTGGACAGTGCGCCCGCCGCCACGCAACTCCCCCGCCCTGTCCGCCAAGTCGTTGTGCTGCACGTACCGCACGATGTCCAGCCACTCGTCGATCGCGTCGGCGGCCACCTCGGGGTCCACGCCGTACTCGACGCCCGCGGCGATCGCGGCGTCCGCCCGGTGCACGGCCACCTCGTGCGTCATCCGCCGCGCCCAGAACCCGGCGGTGTGCTCCGCGCCCCACGTCCACACGGCGGTGTCGCCGGAGGCGTCCCGCAGCGCGGCGTCCACGAGGTCCGCCGTCTCGGCGAGCCACGCGTCGAGCCCGGCGGGGTCGTCGTCGCCGGGACCCTCGAAGCCGGGGACGTCCGACTCCGGGATGTGCCGCGTCGCCCGCGTCCGCACGTGCGCATCGACCCAGCGCACCGCGCCGCCGGTGTGCCGGGCGAGCTGCCCGAGGGTCCACTCGGGACAGGTGGGCACGGTGACCGTCAGGTCGGCCCCGGTCAGGGTCTCCCTGAACAGCGCGAGCTGCCGGGCGACTTCTGCGCGGTACCGGTCGTACGCAAGTCTCGTCATGGCCGAACCATAAGTCGGCCTCCCCGTCCTGGCAGCCGGATTTCCGTCGCCCCGCCCCGGGAGCGCCCGTCAGCCGAGCACCACCACGTCACCCGGGTCGAACGCCACCCCCACCGTCTCCCCCACAGCGGGCGCGTCCCGCAGCGCGCACGCCGCTTCGAGCCGCTGCCCGCCGGGGGGCTCCAACCGCAGGGCGACATGCGTACCGCGGAACGTCCGCGCCGCCACCGCACACGCGAGCCCCTCGTCCGCCCCCACGAGCCGTACTCCGGCGGGCCGTACGAGCAGCCTGCACGCCCCTTGGCGCGTCCCCCGCGGCACGGGGACCTCGCCCCAGACCGTGTCCGCGACCTCACCGCTCACCGTCGCGTCGACCACGTTGTCGAAGCCGAGGAAGCGCGCCACGAACTCGTCCGCCGGGTCCCGCCACACCTCGAGGGGCGTACCGGACTGCGCGACGCGTCCGCCCCGCATCACCACGACCCGGTCCGCGAGCGCGAACGCCTCGCCCTGGTCGTGGGTGACGGCGAGCACCGTCGTCCCCAGCTCGCCGAAGAGTTCGCGCAGTTCGACGACCAGGCGCTCCCGCAGCGAGCGGTCGAGCTGGCCGAGCGGCTCGTCGAGCATCAGGAGCCGGGGCCGGGGCGCGAGCGCCCGGGCCAGCGCGACCCGCTGCTGCTCGCCGCCCGAGAGCGACGACACGGCCCGCTTCTGCGCGCCCGGCAGACCCACCAGGTCCAGGAACTCCGCGACCCGCAGGGCCTGCTCGGCCCGGGACGCGCCGTGCATCCGCAGGCCGAAGGCGACGTTGCCCGCCACGTCCCGCTGCGGGAACAGCTGGTGGTCCTGGAACATCAGGCCGACGCCCCGCCTGTGCGCGGGCACCCCGCCCATGTCCCGGCCACCGAGCACGATCCGCCCGCCGTCGAGCCCCTGGAGACCGGCCACGGCCCGCAGCAGGGTCGACTTGCCGCTGCCGCTCGGTCCGAGCACACACACGATCTCGTGCCGGGCGACGTCGAGATCCACGCCGTCGAGGGCGGCCCGCGCCCCGAACCGGACGGTGACACCGTCGAGGCGCAGCAGCGCCTCGTCCTGCCCGTCCTGCCCGGCGCCGCGCGGGGCTTCGTGCGCGGCGTCGTGGGCGCCCTTGGTCACGTCGGCTTGGGTGCCTTCGGGCACGTCGGTGTGCGCTGCTTCATCCACGTCGGCGTGGGCGGCTTCGGGCACGCCGGCGTGCCCGGCACCCCGCCCCGCACCCCGCCCCGCGCCTTGCGAGGCACCTTGCGCGGCACTCATCAGAACTCTCCCGTCGTCCGTTCCGTACGCAGCCGCTCCAGGAGCAACAGCGCCACCGCGCACACCACCATCAGAATCGTCGACAGGGCCATCGCCTGCCCGTAGTTGAGGTCGCCCGCCCGGCCGAGCAGCCGTGCCACGGCCACCGGCAGCGTCGGGCTGTCGGGCCGCGCGATGAACACCGTCGCGCCGAACTCGCCGAGCGACACCGCGAAGGCGAAGCCCGCCGCGATGAGCAGCGCCCGGCGCACGAGCGGCAGGTCCACCTCCCGCCAGGCCCGCCAGGGCGAGGCGCCGAGCACGGCCGCGGCCTCCCGCAGCCGCCCGTCCACCGCGCGCAGGACGGGCAGCATGGTGCGGACGACGAAGGGCACACCGACCAGGGCCTGTGCCAGCGGGACCAGGATCCAGGAGGACCTGAGGTCGAGGGGCGGCTCGTCCAGGGTGATCAGGAAGCCGAAGCCGACGGTCACCGCGGACACCCCGAGCGGCAGCATCAACAGCGCGTCGAACCCGCGCACGAGCCGCCCCGCGCGCCGGGTGAGCGCCGCCGCCGCGAGCCCGCCGATCACCAGCGCGATGGCGGTGGCGACGACGGCGTACCGCAGGGAGTTCCCGATCGCGTCGACCACCGGGACGAGGAACGCCCCGCCGTCGGCCGACCGCAGCGTCTCGTAGTACAGGAAGCCGTAGCCGTCGGGCCCGTCGAACGACCGCTGCACCAGGACGCCGAGCGGCAGCAGGATGAGCAGGGCGATCGTCAGGAGCACGAAGCCGAGCAGGCTCCACTGCCCGGCGCCGCGCGGCCGCCGCACCGCCGCCGCGGAGTCCACCAGCTTCAGCGCGCTCTCCCGCCTGCGCACCGTCCACGCGTGCACCGCGAGGACCCCGCCGACCGCCGCGAACTGCACGATCGTGAGCACCGCGGCCGTCGGCAGGTCGAGGAGCTGCGCCGTCTGGCGGTAGATCTCGACTTCGAGCGTCGAGTACGCGGGCCCTCCCAGGATCTGTACGACCCCGAACGACGTGAACGTGAACAGGAACACCATCAGGGCCGCCGCCGCCACGGCGGGCGCGAGGGCCGGCAGTGTCACCGACCACCAGGCGCGCGGGCGGGAGGCCCCGAGCATCCGCGCGGCCTCCTCCTGCCGCGGGTCGAGCTGCGACCAGAGCCCGCCGACGGTGCGGACGACGACGGCGTAGTTGAAGAAGACGTGGGCGAGCAGGATCGCCCACACCGTGGTGTCCAGGCGTACGCCCCACAGCTCGTCGAGGAGGCCGCCGCGCCCGACGAGGGCGAGGAAGGCCGTGCCGACGACGACGGTCGGCAGCACGAAAGGCACGGTGACGACCGCCCGCAGCACCTGCTTGCCCCGGAAGTCGAAGCGCGCGAAGACATAGGCGCCGGGGAGCGCGATCAGCAGCGTGAGCCCCGTCGAGGCGAGCGCCTGCCAGGTGGTGAACCACAGGACCTGTTGGATGTCGGACTGCCCGAGCACCTCGCCGATCCGCCCGAACCGCCAGCTGCCGTCCACCTTCAGGCCGCGCGCGACGATCGCGGCGACCGGCACGGCGAAGAACACGGCGAAGAACGCGACGGGCAGCGCCAACAGGGCGAGCCGCGTCGCGCTTCCGCACCGGTCCCGGCGGCGGCCGGGGCCCCCGCGCCCCGACCGGGAGCCCCCGGGCCCGCCGTCCGCACCGGCAGGCGCCTCGGCTACTTCAGAACGAGCGAGGTCCACGACTTGACCCACTGCTCACGGTGGTCGGCGATCCGCTTCGGCGCCATGGTCTGCGGCTCGTCGACCCGCGCACCGAACTTCCGGAACAGTTCGGGCGTCCGCACGCCCTCCCGCACCGGGTTCACGAACATCTGGAGCGGCAGGTCGCCCTGGAACTTCTCGCTGATCATGAAGTCGAGGAGCGCCTTGCCGCCCTTCTCGTTCTTCGCGCCCTTGAGCAGGCCCGCGTACTCGATCTGCCGGAAGCAGGTGCCGGTGGCGACCCCGGTGGGGGCCTCCTCGGGCTGCGGCTTGGCGTAGAGCACCTCGACGGGCGGCGACGAGGCGTACGACACGACGAGCGGCCGGTCGCCCTTGGCCTTCTTGCCTCCGGCCGACCCCGAGAACTCCTCGTTGTAGGCCTGCTCCCAGCCGTCGACGACCTTGACGCCGTTGGCCTTCAGCTTCTTCCAGTAGCCCTGCCAGCCGTCGTCGCCGTACTTCGCGGCGGTGCCGAGCACGAAGCCGAGGCCGGGCGAGGACGTCGAGGCGTTCTCCGTGACGAGGAGGTTCTTGTACCGCGGCTCGATCAGGTCGTCGAAGGACTTCGGCGGCGCGAGCTTCTTGTCGGCGAAGTACTTCTTGTCGTAGTTCACACAGATGTCGCCGGAGTCGACGGGCGTGACGCCCTTCTCGCCCCCGGCGGGCCGGTACCGCGCCGCGACCCGGTCCAGGCCCTTGGCCTCGTACGACTCGAAGACCCCGTGGTCGAGCGCGCGGGAGAGCAGGGTGTTGTCGACACCGAAGAAGACGTCGCCCTGCGGGTTGCCCTTGGACAGGATCGCCTTGTTCACGGCCTGCCCGGCGTCGCCGTCCTCGAGGACGCGGACCTTGTAGCCGGACGTCTTCTCGAAGTCCTTCAGGACGCCCTTGGAGACGGTGAAGGAGTCGTGCGTCACCAGGGTCACGGACGTGGAGTCGGATGTGTCGCCGCCCCCGGAGCCGCACGCGGTGACCGCGACGAGCCCGATGCCCACGGCGATCGCCGTGACCGAGGCCTTCTTGATGGTGCTCACGGAAAACATTCCTCCTGGAGTGACCAGGAAGAGACGCGGCCCTGTCCGGGACGGCAGGGACCGCGGTCCTCTGCGTCCCGGGCAGGGCGCAACAGCTTGAGTGGTGACCGAACTTCCTACCCAGAATGACCTGGGCGAGGTTCAGAGGGTCTGCGGCCGATACCGCACTCTCAGCGCTGTGGCGCTCCCCTGTCGGAATATGAAGATGTCAGTACGCCCGCCAGCGTACCCCCAGGCCGGGGCGGTACCACCTTCCGGCCGCGGCGGTACTACCTCTCGGCCGCCGCGAGCTGCCCGCACGCCCCGTCGATCTCCTGGCCGCGGGTGTCCCGGATGGTGACCGGCACCGCGTGGGCGGCGATGGCCTCGACGAACGCCTTCTCGTCCTCGGGACGGGACGCGGTCCACTTCGAGCCGGGCGTGGGGTTCAGCGGGATCAGGTTGACGTGCACCGGCTTGCCCTTGAGCAGCCGCCCGAGCCGGTCGCCGCGCCAGGCCTGGTCGTTGATGTCACGGATCAGCGCGTACTCGATGGAGAGCCGGCGGCCCGAGCGGTCCGCGTACTCCCATCCGGCGTCCATGACCTCACGCACCTTCCAGCGCGTGTTGACCGGGACGAGGGTGTCGCGCAGCTCGTCGTCGGGGGCGTGCAGCGAGATGGCGAGACGGCACTTGAAGCCCTCGTCCGCGAACCGGTGGATCGCGGGCACCAGGCCGACCGTGGAGACGGTGATGCCGCGCTGGGAGAGGCCCACACCGTCGGGCTCGGGGTCGGTGAGGCGGCGGATCGCGCCCACCACGCGGTTGTAGTTCGCCAGCGGCTCGCCCATGCCCATGAAGACGATGTTCGAGAGCCGGGCGGGGCCGCCGGGGATCTCGCCGTCCCTGAGGGCCCGCATGCCGTCGACGATCTGGTGCACGATCTCGGCGGTCGACAGGTTCCGGTCCAGGCCCGCCTGGCCCGTGGCGCAGAACGGGCAGTTCATGCCGCAGCCCGCCTGGGAGCTGATGCACATCGTGACCCGGTCCGGGTACCGCATGAGGACCGACTCCACCAGCGTGCCGTCGAACAGCCGCCACAGGGTCTTACGGGTCGTGTCGTCGTCGCAGCTGATGTGCCGCACGACCGACATCAGCTCCGGAAGCAGCGCCTCCTGGAGCTTGCCCCGGGCACCGGCGGGAATGTCCGTCCACTGCTCGGGCTCGTGCGCGTACCGCGCGAAGTAGTGCTGCGACAGCTGCTTGGCGCGAAACGGCTTCTCCCCGACGGCGGCGACGGCTTCCTTCCGCTCGGCGGGCGAGAGGTCGGCGAGGTGCCGCGGCGGCTTCTTGGCTCCGCGGGGGGCGACGAAAGTGAGTTCTCCGGGCTTAGGCATAACCCACCCAGTGTCGCAGATCAACTCGGGGAGCCCAGGCCGGAGCGGGATGGGGGTCACCTGTGGTGCCGACTGTCGGCGTTGGTCGGCCTCGAACGGCGCAGGGACGGCCCAGGACTCAGCCAGCCCAGACCGGCTGTGTGCGGGCAACGCCGCCACCGCCCGTCACGTCATCTGCACGGGAGCAACGGGGAGCTGCTCCTTGTAGGGCCACGTAAAGGTGCGGCCGGGTTCGAGGTGGGCGTCTCCCCAGTGGATGGCATGGATGCCGTTCTCGACGTCGGCCGTGAAGAACACACAGACCAGCTTGGTGGAGGCTCCCAGCTCCTCGAAGGCCTCATGCAGTCCCAGGTACTCCTCGGTCGCAAAGTCCTCGTCGACATCGAACAGGCCTTCCGGGTGCTGCGGCCCGTGTGCCCGAAGCAGCCGGTGCCGGGTGGGCGACGCATTGGCGGGCAGTCGGGCCGGTCCAACGGCCTCGGCCTGTCCGCGTACCGGAACGGGAAGAGTGCGTGATCGTTGATCACCGCATACTCATATCCGCGCACGTCTCGCACGGCTTCCTCCAGCCCCCGAACCGTCTCCGCCAGGTTCTCGCGCACCAGCCCCGCAAGGGCGACACCGTACGGACTCCGCTTCTTCAGTCCCGCAGCGAGATGCGCGGCATGAGCCTTCCCGTGCGCCTTGGCCAGCTGCTCAGGGACCGCAACGGCAAGCGCGCCGGCGTGCCGCCCGAACCGCTCGACCGCCCAGGCCGACGGCCCTGCCGGATAGCTACCCGACACCGACATGCAGGACTCCCCTCCCCCAGGCCACGCCTCTCAACTGTGTGACACGTACACGAAGGGCACACGAGAGGGCGATCTGGCCCGGGACGCATCCGGACACGCTCGGTTCTCAGAACAGCCACAACTGATGCTCTCCGCCGCCGCCCCTGACCTGGCTCGCACTAGAACAGGTCGGGCGCCGGGCAGGTCATAAAAGGTCCATCCGGCTGCTGAGCGGCCCGCCCTTCACCCCCACCAGTCCCTCGGGGCAGCAGTGAGCAGGGCAGCTCTGATCCCAGGGTGAACGGCTAGTACGCCAAGGCTCGGTCAACGACCGTCTCGGCTGTGGGCGCAGGGTCTGAGGCCCAGAAGATGTAGTCGCCAATGTGCGGACAACCAGTGCCGCGCCCGAGGGTCGTGATCATCACGTCACACTCTGCGTCGTCCGCGTAGGAACCAGCGATGAGCCGCTGCACCAGGCCGACGGCTTCATCGCGATTCATGCCGCGCGGTCGCCTAGGCCTCTGACCGTGCTCCAAGTACACCAGAGTCGCTTCGTTCCGGGCCTCTGTCGTTGCGAGGATGCGTCGGGTCAGCCGCGGAATGGTGTGCTCGGTGATCTGCTCCGGGGTGTGGAACGCGAAACTCTTCAGCTCGTCGGCCTGAAGCTGCATGTCGTCCAGCTGCTCGCGGTCGAGCTGGCCACCGTCGAAGAGGTACAGCACCTTGTCCCCCTCGGCCTCGTTCGGGGCCCAGTCGACCGCGAGGAGTCGTCCAATACGCGGGGTGATCCCCAGCTCCTCTCGGACCTCGCGGACGGCAGCGCGCAGAGGAGATTCGCCGGTCTCGACGTAGCCGCCAGGGATGTCCCAGTGGTCCTTGTCCGGTGTCTGCACTTCGTGTCGGAAGGCCAGGCACCGGACTTGCCCATGGCCGTGGCCTACTTACGGATCAGCTCGTGCAGCGTCTTGGCGGCAGTGAGAAAACCCAGACCCGAAGCCCCCAACCCAGCGATGACACCGACAGCGACTCCCCAGCCGACGCCGAGCACCTTCGAGACCGGAACGGCCACGGCGAAGCCGGACCCCACTCCAAGGCAGGCACAGAGCACTAGACCGATCGCGAAGATCACGACCGCGCGAAGCGTGAGCAAGCTGCCGCTGTCTGTCTCCGACGCCCCGTCATTGTTGCCTGGACCGCGCGAACCTGATTGCCTGAACAACGTTCCTCCTGCTACCAGCGGATGTGAACGAGGGCGGCTCCCGTTGCACCGGGGGCCGCCCTGCCTTTTGAGCAGCAACCATCGACCGCACCGCCTCCCTCTGTTTAGCGTTGCAGCACAGATATCGTCAAGATGGATAAAGTTTTTCCATAATCGAGAATGGCGGTACTCTGGACGGCATGGAGAGCAAGGTCGACGCACTGGGTCCCACCGGGCGGAGGGTCGCCGAACGACTGGGGGAGATTCGGCGGGAGCAGAACCTGACCCAGGGGCAGCTGTCTCAACGGCTTACCGCCTTGGGTCGCCCCATCGCGGTAGCCGCTCTGTCGAAGATCGAAAAAGGGTCACGTCGTGTCGATACGGACGATCTGCTTGCCCTGGCACTGGCCCTGGATGTCACTCCGAACGAGCTGCTTCTGGCTGCAACCGCGCGTCGGGGCGAACCTGTGCAGCTCACACCCGCCAAAAGCATGGAGACGATCGAAGCTTGGCGGTGGGCTACCTACGATCCCGATGAGGACGGGCGCGGGGTGTTCATCTCGTACGCGCATCAAGACGAACAGTGGGCACACTGGATCGCTTGGCAGCTGGAGGAAGCTGGGCTGCCGGTGGAAGTGGAACCGTGGACCTTCACCCCCGGCACAGACTGGGTTTCGGAGATCCACCGCAGCATCCGATCGGCCAGGTGTTTCTTGGCGGTCCTGTCGGAGGCCTACATCTCGTCGCAGTGGACTCGTCGAGAGTGGACCCTGGCCACGGAGGATGCAGGCCAGCGCCGTCGGCTTCTCCCGCTACGCATTGAGGACTTCGAGATCCCGATGCAGTTCGCGAGGTATCAGTACGTAGACCTGGTCGCGCGTTCCAGTGAGCAAGCGAGCGACGACCTGCTACGAGCGGTAAGGGGCTTCGTACCGGCGCGCCGAACCACACCACCGGTCCGGCCCGAGTTTCCGGGAACATCGTCCTGAGCCAAGCGTCTGTACCTGGTCACGGCCCAGAGGCGGCCCAGAACCGCCGGCCATGGCGCACCTACCCTGCAATCGTGCGGGTGGCCGTTCCGGCGGTCGGCCGCGGCCTCCCGGCCGGTTCGCTCCGGGCCTCAGCCGGAGCCGACGAACGCCACGAGCAGCAGCCACACCACGGGGGCGGTCGGCAGCAGGGAGTCGAGGCGGTCCATGATGCCGCCGTGGCCGGGGAGCAGGGTGCCCATGTCCTTGATGCCCAGGTCCCGCTTGATCATCGACTCGCCGAGGTCACCGAGCGTCGCGCTCGCCGCCACCGCGAGGCCGAGCAGCAGGCCCTGCCACCAGGTGCCGTCGTCGATGAGGTACTGCATGCACAGGGCGCCCGCCGCCATCGCGAAGGCCACCGCGCCGAGCAGTCCCTCGCGGGTCTTGCCGGGGCTAATGCGGGGCGCGAGCTTGTGCCTGCCGAAGCGCCAGCCGACCGCGTACGCGCCGGTGTCGCTGACCACGGTCAGGAGCAGGAAGGTGAGCACCCGCCGCGGGCCGTCGTCCGCGGCGAGCATCAGCGCGACGAAGGTCGCGAGGAAGGGCACGTAGAACGCCGCGAAGACACCCGCGGTGACGTCCTTCAGATAGCCGTCGGGCGGCTCCGTCATCCGCCAGACGAGTACCGCGAGCGCGGTCAGCGCCATCGCCACCCAGGCGCCCTCGGGGCCGCGGACATAGCCCGCGACGACCATCGCGGCGCCGCCCACCGCGAGCGGCACGAGGGGCGCCTTGATGCCCTTGCGCTCCTCCAGACGGGAGGTGAGCTCCCAGAGGCCGACGACCACGGCGACCGCTATGACGCCGACGAAGGCCGCCTTCTGGATGAAGAGCGAGGCGATGATCACCGCGCCGAGCCCCACGCCCACCCCTATGGCCGCCCCGAGGTCACGGCCCGCGCTCTTGCGCTGCGGGGCTGGGGCGGGCTGTGGTGCGCCGGTCATGGGCTCCTGCGGCTTCTGCGCGGGGTACACGGGCGGCGCGGGCGGCGTCTCGTCGCGAAACGGGGGGCCGCTCGGCCGAGCAGCCCCCCGGTCGTCGTCCTGGTCTCCGCTCGCGGCTACGTCGGGCACGATGGGCATGGGCTGAGTCCCTGACGGTGTCAGGGCGTCCTGCGCATCGTATGCGGGACCCGCCGGGGCAGCACCCTGGACAGGGCCCTGGTCGGGCGCCCCCCAGTACCCGGCTCTGGGCGGCGCCCCCCAGGAAGTGTCGTTCACGGAATTCGGATTCCTCAGACCTAGATCGGACGTCGAGCGGACTCGACGAGGCGTCGAGCGAGCTCGATCAGACCTCGAGCAGCTCGGCTTCCTTGTGCTTGAGCAGCTCGTCCACCTGGGCGACGTACTTCGAGGTGAGGTCGTCGAGGTCCTTCTCCGCGCGACGGCCCTCGTCCTCGCCGATGTCGCCGTCCTTGACGGCCTTGTCCAGGGTGTCCTTGGCCTTGCGGCGCACCGAGCGGATCGACACCTTCGAGTCCTCGGCCTTGCTCTTGGCGACCTTGATGTAGTCGCGGCGGCGCTCCTCGGTGAGCTCGGGGAACGTCACCCGGATGATGTTCCCGTCGTTGCTCGGGTTGACGCCGAGGTCCGAGTCGCGGATCGCCTGCTCGATGTTGCGGAGTGCCGTCTTGTCGAACGGGGTCACCACGGCCATGCGCGGCTCCGGCACCGAGAACGAAGCCAGCTGGTTGATCGGCGTCAGCGCGCCGTAGTAGTCGGCCACGATCTTGTTGAACATCGCCGGGTGGGCACGGCCCGTACGGATCGCGGCGAAGTCCTCCTTGGCGACCACGACGGCCTTCTCCATCTTCTCCTCGGCCTCGAGGAGGGTCTCTTCGATCACCACTTGCTCCTGCGTGTCTTGAGTAGGCCCGGCTTCCATGGATCGGCCGGCTGCGTCGCGTCTCTTTCCTGCACGGTGTCCGACCGGCAGGCCTTTGTCCATCCCCTCGTGAGGGCCGTCCGGCTCGGACGCCGGCCCCTGGAGGGACGTACTCGGCTCAGGCCCGGGAGTCCTGGTCGCCCACGGTCGTGCCGATCTTCTCACCCTTGACGGCCCGCGCGATATTGCCCTCGGCGAGCAGTTCGAAGACGAGGATGGGCAGCTTGTTGTCCCGGCACAGGGTGACGGCGGTGGCGTCGGCGACCTTCAGGTCGCGCGTGATGACCTCGCCGTACCCGAGGGAGTCGAACTTCACCGCGTCCGGGTTGGTCTTGGGGTCGGAGTCGTACACCCCGTCGACGCCGTTCTTGCCCATGAGCAGGGCTTCCGCGTCGATCTCCAGGGCGCGCTGGGCCGCGGTGGTGTCGGTGGAGAAGTACGGCATGCCCATGCCGGCGCCGAAGATGACGACGCGGCCCTTCTCCAGGTGGCGCACGGCGCGCAGCGGGATGTACGGCTCGGCGACCTGCCCCATGGTGATGGCGGTCTGCACGCGGCAGTCGATGCCCTCCTTCTCCAGGAAGTCCTGGAGGGCCAGGCAGTTCATGACCGTACCGAGCATGCCCATGTAGTCGGAGCGGGCCCGGTCCATGCCGCGCTGCTGGAGCTCGGCGCCGCGGAAGAAGTTGCCGCCGCCGATGACGATGGCGATCTCCGCGCCGTCCCGCACGACGGCCGCGATCTCACGGGCGATCTTGTGCACCACATCGGGGTCGACGCCGAGTCCGCCGCCTCCGGCGAACGCCTCGCCGGACAGCTTCAGCAGGAAGCGCCCGGCTACTTTGCCGTCGTCACTCTTGGTGTCGGCCTTGGTCATGGAGTTCTCCTTGTGGTGCACATACGAAGAGGCCATTGCCGGTGGGGTGGTGTTCATCCCATGCGCGGCAATGGCCTCCTCGTCAGTTCTTGCGGTCGTCCGCCGCGTGCGCGGGCCCGGGCTCCGGGTTCCTCGCATGCGGCGTCACGCCCGTCGCGTACGCCGCTGCGCGTACGCGGGCGACCGCGGTCGACCCTAGCGGGCCGCACCGTCGATCGTGGTAAGGACTCAGATGCCGACCTTGATGCGCGCGAAGCGCTTCAGGCTGACACCGGCCTCCTGGAGGACCTTCTCGACGGACTTCTTGTTGTCGAGGGCGTAGGGCTGGCCCAGGAGCGTGGCGTCCTTGAAGAAGCCGTTGAGGCGACCCTCGACGATCTTCGGCAGGGCGGCCTCGGGCTTGCCCTCGGCGCGGGTGGTCTCCTCGGCGACGCGACGCTCGGCCTCGACGACGTCGGCCGGCACGTCCTCCTTGGAGAGGTACTTCGGCGCGAAGGCGGCGATGTGCTGGGCGACGCCCTTGGCGACCTCGGCGTTGGGCTTGTCGAGCTCGACGAGCACACCGATCTGCGGGGGCAGGTCGGGCATCGTGCGGTGCATGTACGCGGAGACATAGCCGTCGCCGAACTGCGCGAAGCGGTCCAGGACGATCTTCTCGCCGAGGTTGGCGTTGGCCTCGTCGACGTACGCCTGGACCGTCTTGCCGGCCTCGATCTCGGAGGCGAGCAGCGCCTCCAGGTCGGCCGGGTTGGTCTTGGCGACGTGCGCGGCGAGCGCGCCCGCGACAGCCTGGAACTTCTCACCCTTGGCGACGAAGTCCGTCTCGCACTTGAGCTCGACGATGACACCGGTCGAGTTGTCGTCGGCGATCAGGGAGACCACGGCGCCGTTCTCGGCGGAGCGGCCCTCGCGCTTGGCGACGCCCTTCTGGCCCTTGATGCGCAGGGCCTCGACGGCCTTGTCGACGTTGCCGTCGGCCTCGTCGAGCGCCTTCTTGCAGTCCATCATGCCGGCGCCCGTGAGCTCACGGAGCTTCTTGACGTCGGCGGCGGTGTAGTTCGCCATGATTCTCGAAAGTCTTTCTCGAAGTCGAAGATCTACGGGTGAACGGCGGGGGTCGCGCTCGTGGCGCGGTCCCCCGCCGTCAGCAGCCGGTGCTCGGGCAGTCGCCGCCCGGCGCGGGCGGTGTGGCCGCCCGGTCGCGCGGCCGGTGCCGGATTCAGGCCTGCTCGGTCTCCGCGGCGGGAGCCTCGGCAGCCGGGGCCTCCGCAGCGGCCGGGGCCTCGGCCGGAGCCTCGGTCTCGGCGGCGTCGGCCGGCTTCTCGTCGGCCTTCGGGGCCTCGGCGGCGTCGCCGTCCGCCTTCTTCTCGCCCTCGAGCAGGTCGCGCTCCCACTCGGCCAGCGGCTCGCCCTGGGCCTTCTCGCCCGGCTTCGAGTCACCGGTGGCCACGCCGGAGCGGGCGATGAGGCCCTCGGCGACGGCGTCGGCGATCACGCGGGTGAGCAGGGTGACGGAGCGGATCGCGTCGTCGTTGCCCGGGATCTTGTAGTCGACCTCGTCGGGGTCGCAGTTGGTGTCGAGGATGGCGACGACCGGGATGTTGAGCTTCCGGGCCTCGCCGACCGCGATGTGCTCCTTCTTGGTGTCCACGATCCAGACGGCGCTGGGCACCTTCTGCATCTCGCGGATACCGCCGAGGGTCTTCTCCAGCTTGGCCTTCTCGCGGGAGAGGACGAGCAGCTCCTTCTTGGTGAGGCCGGAGGCGGCCACATCCTCGAAGTCGATCTGCTCGAGCTCCTTGAGGCGCTGCAGACGCTTGTAGACGGTCGAGAAGTTCGTGAGCATGCCGCCCAGCCAGCGCTGGTTGACGTACGGCATGCCGACGCGGGTGGCCTGCTCCGCGATGGCCTCCTGCGCCTGCTTCTTCGTACCGACGAACATGACCGTGCCGCCGTGGGCGACGGTCTCCTTGACGAACTCGTAGGCGCGGTCGATGTACGACAGCGACTGGAGAAGGTCGATGATGTAGATGCCGTTGCGCTCCGTGAAGATGAAGCGCTTCATCTTCGGGTTCCAACGGCGGGTCTGGTGACCGAAGTGGACGCCGCTTTCCAGCAGCTCCCGCATCGTGACGACGGCCATGGCCGTACTCCTTGAGTTTTCTCGGTTGTGTCCTGACGCCCGGCACGCGCCGTGCCACGTACTCGCGTACGGGACCGAAAGGCGCTGACACCGTCGGCTGCGAAAGCCCGATGTCGGGGCGTGCGAAGTCGACCCGGTGACCCGGATCGCCACATGAAGTGTACGGGACCCGCGAGGTGCCGGGTGACGCCGCTGTCCACAACCGGCCGGTAGTCCACAGATCCCGGCCATGATCCCCGCGAGGGGGCGGCGGACGGGACCGTTCTCGTATGACGTGCGAACGGGTTTTCCGGGCGCTCCGGGTGCGGAGCGCGCTGAGTGTCACGGTGTGGGTGGCGGTGCTCATCGCCCTGACCTGCGTGTCGGTGCGGGCGGCGGGGCCGGGCCCGAGGCCCGCGGGTCCGCCCGCCGGACGGGAGGGACCGCCGGGGGCCGCCCCTGGTCCTTCGCCGGGTCGGGTTCCGGCCGTCGGGGGCGCATGGCCGGTGGGGGCGCGGCCCTGGGTGGTACGGGGCTGGGAGCCGCCGGCGACGGAGTACGGGGCGGGGCACCGGGGTGTGGACCTGGCCGCGCCGCCCGGGTCGCCGGTGCGCGCGGTGGCCCCTGGCCGGGTGTCCTTCGCGGGACGGGTGGCGGGGCGCGGGGTGGTCTCCGTGGAGCTGGCACGCACCGGGGACCCGCCCCTGCGCACGACCTACGAGCCGGTGCGGGCCGCGGTCGGCAAGGGCGACCGGGTGACGACGGGCGAGACGCTCGGCACGCTCGAACCGGCGGCCCGCTTCCACTGCCCCACGGCGTGCCTGCACTGGGGCCTGCTCCGCGCGGACACCTACCTCAACCCCTTGAGCCTGCTCCCCCCGCACCTACTGGGCCGCGCCCCGCCCCGCTTGCTTCCCCTGCCCACCTGACTCCGCGGGACCCGCTCCGCCCACAGCCGACAGCCGCTTCCGCCTGCCGTAGGGCGGGTGGGGTCCCCCTGCTCGCCGCGGAGCCGGGAGCTTGGGGGCGGGCGGGCGCGGCTCCCCGGTTCCGGCCGCCCGGACGTCGAGGGGACCTAAGCCCCCCGGGGGGCCAAGACCGCCCGCACTGGGCACCGGGCACCGGGCACCGGGCACCGGGCACCGGGCACCGGGCACCGGGCACCGAAAAGGATTAGCCCCGCACGCCCCGCAACGCCATGGCCACGGCCGCTTCGGTGATCGCCCCGGGCTCCTCGGCCACGCCGAGTTCGATCCGCCGCACGGCGGCGTCCACGATGCCCTGGAGCAGCATCGCGGCCAGCCGCGGCTCCTGGTGCCCCAGGGCACCGAGCGCTTCCACGATCATGGCCACCAGCCCACCGTGCGCGGCCCGGATCTTCTCCCGGGCCCCCGCGTCGAGCTCACTGGCCGAGATCGCCACCACGGCCCGGTGCCGCCGGTCCCCGACCAGCGCGAGCTGCCGCCGCACATAGGCCTCGACCTGCTTCTCCGGCGAGTCCGCAGCCTCCATCGCCGCGGAGACCTCCGCCGCCCAGACGGGGAAGTCGACCTCGCAGAGCTCTTCGACCACGGCGGCGCGCGAGCGGAAGTACTCGTAGACGGACGAGCGCGCGAGACCCGTGCGCTCGGCGAGCGCCGGGAACGTCAGCGCCTCCGTACCGCCTTCGGACAGCAGGGACCGCGCTGCGTCCAGCAGGGCGCCGCGCTGCATCGACCGGTGCTCGGCCACAGAGGCCGCTCGAATCCTTGGCACCCCCCCACTTTACGGACGCGGCACCCGCCAGGGGAGCCCGCCAGGGGAGCCTGCCGAGCGGGCACTCCTTACGGCAGCGGGCACTCCTCCCGGCAGCGGGCACACCGGCGCCGGGGAAACGCAAGGCGGAGGCGGGGGCGCACCGGCAGCAGGGACGATTCCGCGCACCCCCCTGCACCCGCCCGCGCCAGCCGCCCCCTCACCGCCCGAAACTGGCCAACTTCGCCCGCAGCTGCAACACCGACTTGGTGTGGATCTGGCTCACCCGGCTCTCCGTCACGCCGAGCACATTGCCGATCTCGGCGAGCGTGAGCCCCTCGTAGTAGTACAGCGTGACGACGGTCTTCTCGCGTTCGGGCAGCGTGTTGATGGCGCGTGCGAGGAGTCGCCGCAGCTCGCGGTCCTCGGCGACCTCGACGGGATTGTCGGCCGCGGTGTCCTCGAGCGTGTCCATCAGGCTCAGCCGGTCGCCCTCGCTGCCCACGTGCAGCAGCTCCTCTAGGGCGACGACGTTCGCCAGGGACAACTGGCTGAACACCGCGTGCAGTTCCTCCACGGCGATGCCCATCTCGGTGGCCACCTCCCCCTCGGAGGGGGTGCGCCGCAGCCGCGCCTCCAGGGTGGCGTAGGCCCGCTCCACGTTCCGCGCCTTCTGCCGCACGGACCTCGGGATCCAGTCGAGCGCCCGCAGCTCGTCGATCATCGCGCCCCGGATCCGCGTGATCGCGTAGGTCTCGAACTTGATCGACCGCTCGATGTCGAACTTCTCGATCGCGTCGATGAGCCCGAAGACCCCGGAGGAGACGAAGTCCGCCTGCTCGACATTGGGCGGCAGCCCCACGCTCACCCGCCCCGCGACGTACTTCACCAGCGGTGAGTAGTGCAGGATCAGCTGCTCGCGCAGCCGTCCGTCACCCGTCGTCTTGTACGACCGCCACAGCTCGTCAAGCGACGTGGGAGCGGGTGGCCGCTCGCCGCTTCGGGCGGCTGGGGGGACCGCCGCCCGGTCGGACCCTGACGTGTGCTGGGGCATGCGTCGCCTTGAGCCGTTCTGCCGTGAACATGGGAAAGTTTTCGGAACCCGCTGCCATGGTGATTTTGCGTGATGTGAATGAGCTTGTCCGTCTGATTGCCTGTCTGCACCGGATTCGTTGTGAGCGTAGCGTGACTGCTGTGTCGCAGTGTGCGAAGACTATGGGATCGCGCGTACGCAGATACGTTCCGCTTGACGCCCTCCGGGTAGCTGGCCGTCGCTCTGCGTGACTATTCGATTGCGCCAACTCCTCTTTTTCCCAAGCGTGTCGGCGTGTCATCCGTCCGGCGCAACACGCACCGTCACCTCCCACCCCCGTCCGGAAAGACCGGGGGAATCACCTGGCGTGTCAACTGCCAGCCGTCGCCCTGTCGTTCGACGAACCCGAGCGAGCGAAGTTCGTACAGCCGGGCGACCGCGTCGTCCGCGCTGGTGCCCGCACGCAGCGCGATGTCCCGCACCCCCGCGCTCCCCCGCGCGGGCAGCGCCGCCAGCACACCCGCCGCCCCCGGGTCGAGCAGATCGCGCGGCACCACGGGGCCGCGCCGCCGGGGCGCGACGTCCCCCATGTCCCCCACCAGTTCCACGACTTCGGCGGCGTCGCCGACCAGCACCGCGTCCCCGCGGAGCAGTTCGTGCACCCCGGCCGAGAGGCCGCTGGTGGCCGGGCCTGGCACTCCCATCGTGTACCTCCCGAGGTCCTGGGCGCAGCGGGCCGTGACCAGCGCGCCGCTGCGGTAGGCGGCCTCCACGACGACGGTGCCCCGGGTGAGCGCGGCGATGACCCTGTTCCTGAGGATGAACCTGCTCGGCGTCGGATGGTCGCCCGGCGGCAACTCGCCCACGACGAGTCCCTGTTCGGCGATCCGCCCGATCAGCTGTGCGTGTCCCCGGGGGTAGGGCCTGTCCACCCCGCACGCGAGCACCGCCACCGTGGCGCCGCCCGCGCCGAGCGCGCCCCGGTGCGCGCCGCCGTCCACGCCGTACGCGCCACCGGACACCACGACCCACCCGCGCTCGGCGAGGCCCGCGCCCAGCTCCGCCGCCATGTGCGCCCCGTACTCCGTGCAGGCACGCGCCCCCACGACCGCCACCGACCGCAGCGCCCATATCCGCAGGGAGGGCCGACCCCGCACCCACAGCCCCACCGGCCGCGCGTCCCCCAGGTCGTCCAGCTGGGCCGGCCACTCGGCGTCCCCCGGCGCCACGAACCGTGCCCCGGCCGCCGCGGCCGTCTCCAGGTCCCGCTCCGCCCGCACCCGTCCCGCCCGCGCTCTCAGCCCCGCCCACCGCTTCGCCGAGACCCCCGGCAGCCGCCCGCCATCGCCCCCTGCGGCTGCGCTCTCACCGTTGGGCTTCCTGGACCCCCTGGGCCCACCGGACGCCTCGGACCCACCGGACGCCCCGGGCCCACCGGACGCCCCGGGCCCACCGGACGCCCCGGGCCCACCGGGCCCCTGGAACCTGCCGTCCCCCTCGGCTCCCTCGACCCCCACATCACTCGCGTCCCCCTCGACCAGCCGCCGCAGCACCTCCACGGCGCCCCACTCCCGGAGCCACCGGCCGCCCGCGGCATCCCCCGGCTCCAGCACGCGGGTCAGCGCCACGCGGGCCAGCCACTCCTGGTCCCGCGGCCCCTCCTCGTCCCCCTGCCTCACGGTCGCGCCCCCACCACCATCGGCGCCCCGCGGGGCACCCCCGTGCGCAGTTGCAGGGCGAGGGCCACATCGCCCGCGTCGGGGCGGTCGTGGCCCGTCAGGTCCGCCACCGTCCACGCCACCCGCAGCACGCGGTCGAGGCCGCGTGCGGTGAGGACGCCGCGCTCCAGGCTGTGCTCGGCCTCGGCCATGGCGCCGGGGACCGCCTGCCACCGGCTGCGCAGCTCGTGACCCGGCACCTCGCTGTTGGTGCGCCACGGTGTGTCCGCGAGGCGGGTGGCCGCGCGCTCCCGGGCGGCGCGCACCCGGTCGGCGACGACCTGCGTGGACTCGCCCCGCGCCCCTTGGGCCGTCAGTTCGGAGCGGGTGACGGGCTCCACCTCCACGCGGAGGTCGACCCGGTCGAGGAGGGGCCCGGAGAGCCGTGACTGATAGCGGCGGATGCTGTTGGGCGAGCAGTCGCAGCTGTCGCCGGTCACGCTGAGACGGCCGCACGGGCACGGGTTCGCGGCCAGGAGCATCAGGAACTGCGAGGGCAGCCGCACCACTCCGGCACTGCGGGCGATCACGACGTACCCCGATTCCAGTGGTTGGCGCAGGGCGTCGAGGGCGTGGCTGCTGAACTCGGGAGCCTCGTCGAGAAAGAGCACTCCCCGGTGCGCCAGGGAGACCGCCCCGGGCCGGGCGATCCCCTTGCCGCCACCCACCAGCGACTGCATGGTCGCCGAGTGGTGGGGCGCGCAGAACGGCGGGACGTCCACCAGGGGCTTGCCCGGCGGCAGCATGCCCGCGACCGAGTGGACGGCGGTGACCTCCAGGGATTCCGCCCTGGACAGGCGGGGCATGATGGCCGGCATCCGCTCGGCGAGCATCGTCTTGCCCGCGCCCGGCGGGCCCTGGAGGAACACGTGGTGCCCGCCGGCCGCGGCAACCTCCATCGCCGTCCGCGCGGACACCTGGCCGACCACGTCCGCGAAGTCGTGCCGCTGGTCGTGGGCGGCGACACCGCCCATGCCGCTGCCGAATGCCGCACCGGGCAGGTTCAGACCCGCCATCAGGGGGTCCGGGCGCCCCGGGTCGTCCGGGGGCTCCTCGGGGACGGGCTCGTCGGTGAGGACGGCGATCAGTTGGCGGAGACTGCGCACCCCGAGGACGGCGATCCCGGGCACCAGGGCGGCCTCCGCGGCCGTGCACTCCGGGACGACCACCTGCTCATAGCCCGCGTCGGCCGCCGCGAGGACGGCGGGCAGCACACCGCGCACCGGGCGCACCCGGCCGTCGAGCCCCAGTTCCCCGATCATCACGACATCGGCAAGGACGCGGGGGTCGATCCGCTCCGCCGCTCCGAGGACGGCACAGGCCACGGCCAGGTCGAAGCCGCTGCCTCCCTTGGGCACGGACGCGGGGCTCAACCCGACCGTGAGCTTCTTCTGCGGCCACTCCCCGCCGGAGTTGACCACCGCCGCCCTGACCCGGTCCCGGCTCTCCGTGAGGCTCTTGTCGGGCAGTCCCACCAGCGTGAACGCCGCGACACCGGGCTCCAGGTCGGCCTGGACCTCGACGACGACGCCTTCGACACCCACCAGGGCCACCGAGCACGTACGCGCGAATCCCATCACGCCACCCCCCGGGCGTGCTCGACCACGGGGGCGCCGCGCTCGGGCACGACGACGCCCACCAGATCGATGCGCACCCCGCCCGGTGGAGCCCCGCCGTGCTCCTGGAGCCAGCGTTCCGCGAGACCGCGCAGCCGTTGGGCCTTGACGGGCGTCATCGCCGCCATCGGGTGCTGGAACGAGGCCTGCCTGCGGGTCTTCACCTCGCAGACGACCAGGGCGTCGCCGTCGCGGGCCACGATGTCGATCTCACCCGTGCGGCCGCCGCGCCAATTGCGGTCGAGGACCGTCACCCCGGCTTCGGCCAGCCGCCGTGCGGCCAGTTCCTCGCCGTACCTGCCGAGAGCACCCTGTGCGTTCATGTCGGCACCACCTCCGACACCCACGGTCACGTGGTGGCGCCCCGCTGTTGGATCTTGGTGCACTACTCTCGGGTTGTGGACAACTCCGTCCCCCGGAAGTGTGACTCAACTCCCGCCGAGCCCGAGCCCGAACCCCAGCCCGAGCCCGAACCCCAGCCCGGAACCGGGCATCGCCGCCAGCACTGGCACCGGCGTCTGCACCGCACCGGCGTCGGCACCGGCGCCGCACCCCCGTCGGCACCGAGACGGCAGCTCAGCCGCCCGGCAGCTCCAAATCGCTCTTGTTGAGCTCCTCGATGTTCACGTCTTTGAACGTGAGCACCCGCACCTGCTTGACGAACCTGGCCGGGCGGTACATGTCCCACACCCAGGCGTCGGCCATCGAGACCTCGAAGAACACCTCACCCTGGACCGAGTGCACCTGCATCTCGTAGTCATTGGTGAGGTAGAAGCGCCGCTCGGTCTCGATCACGTATTTGAACAGCCCGACGACGTCGCGGTACTCCCGGTAGAGCTTCAGCTCCATCTCGGTCTCGTACTTCTCGAGGTCCTCGGCGCTCATGGCATGTTCCCCTTCAGCCGTGCGTCCCCCTATTGTGCGCCAGCCCCGGGGGCCCCTACACGATTTCCGTGCCCAGGGTCTCGGGCGAGCTCGGAGGACCCTCGTCGAGCAGCTTGCGCAGCAACTCGGCGAGCCTGGTCGGATACACCGTCTCATGTGCCAGGGCCAGTTCCGGGCACGTCCACCAGCGTGCTCCCGCGACACTGCGCCGCTCGAGCTCGGTCAGCCCCGCCGGACGCGTCACCGTCTGTGTGGTGCGTGCCAGGTAGTACCACTCGTCCTGGTCCCAGCGCCGTCCCGCGAAGGGGAAGGAGCACAGCCGCCGCCACAGGACGGGACCGAGTTCGACGTCTGTGATTCCCGTCTCCTCGGCGAGCTCCCGCAGCGCGGCCTGCGCACGCGTCTCGTCGCCCTCCAGGCCGCCGCCCGGCGTGAACCACCAGTCGTCCGCCGGGTCACCCGGCTCGTGCCCGTGCAGCAGCAGAACGCGGTCACGCCCGTCCAGGAGCACGACCCGGGCCACCTTCCGCAGCGGACGCCCCGCCATCGCGCCGCCCCCGGCGGCACCGCTCGCCCCGTCAGCCGACACCCGCGGCCTCCGCCGTACCGCCGGACCTGCCGCCCGCGCCCGCGCCGCCGGTGGGCTCCGCGTCCCGCCGGGTCCGCCTGGCGATGGGACCGTACGCCGCCCCGCCGAGGACAAGCACCGCTCCCGCCACCACGGCGGCGAGCTGGAGCCGCAGCGGCCCCGGCTCGGACCCGCCCCCGCCGGGCAGACCGTCGAAGGCCTTGGTGCGGTCGAGCATGCCGTCCAGCGGCCAGGCCACGGCGTCGACGCGGGCCTTCACGGCGCTGCGCGGCACGGTGCCGTGGTCCGCGTCCTCCAGGTGGACGCTGGAGTCCATCGAGCCGCTGCGCTCGTCACCGAGCAGGAACAGCCGCCCCTCAGGCACCGTCGTGGTGGGCAGGCCGGTCGCCGCGGCCTGCTCCCCCTCGGGGAGATACGGTTCCTCGATCCGCTTGCCGTTGACGGTCAGGCTGCCGTCGGTGCAGCAGGCGACCTTGTCGCCGCCGACGCCGACGACGCGCTTGATCATCGGCAGGTCGCCCCAGGACTGCTGCCGGAAGACGACGACGTCACCGCGGCGCACGTCGTCGCCGTCGATGCGCTGGGCGAGGACCCGGTCACCCGCGCCGATGGTGGGGGTCATCGAGCCCGTGGGGACGGTGTACGGCTGGTAGACGAAGGCTCCCCAGACGAAGCCGCCGAGGAAGAGGACGCAGCCGAGGGCCACGGCGACCCCCGACAGTGTGCTGCCGAGCCGTCCGCGGCCCTCGTCCGTACGACGCGTCGTGCTCATCCCAGTGCTCCCCCGGCTCGGAGACGACCCCGCGGCCCCTCGTACCGAGTATGCGAGCGGCGTACGGCGATGACGCGCGCTGTTCGGGACGGGCCGTGGAAGATCGGCGATCTGGGACGGCAGACTACCCGGCGGTACGCCCGCCAGAAACCCTGGATCCCGGCCCGGAATCCGGTCGTGCGGCCGCCCGGCGGCGGCGCCACAGGACGAACGGCACCGCGCCCGCGAGGCCGAGGGCGGCCGGTGCGGCGCCCATCGCCTGGCTGATGCCCGGCTGGTCGAAGGTGTCGGGGACCGGCAGCGTCGCCCAGCGGGTGGGGGGCCAGGCGATCACGAAGGCGCGGCCCACGACGTTGTCGACGGGCACGGCGCCGCCACCGGGCTGGTTCTGGTGGTAGCGGGAGTCCAGCGAGTTCTGCCGGTGGTCACCCATGACCCAGATCTTGCCCTTGGGGACCGTGATCTTGAACTGGCCGCCCTGGTCGTCGACCGTGCAGGGGGTGTTGCCCTCGAAGACGTAGTTCTTCTCGTTCAGCGCCTTGCCGTTGACCTTCAGCGGTCCGGTGCCCTTGCACTCCACGGTGTCGCCGCCGACCGCGACCACGCGCTTGATGAGGTCCTTCTCGTCGGCGGACGGCATCAGGCCGATCCAGCCGAGGACCTTCTGCACCGCGTTGGGCTCGGGGGTGGGTTCGCCGTCCAGCCAGTGGCCGGGGTCTCTGAAGACCACGACTTCGCCGCGCTCGGGCTCGGAACCGAACCACGGAGTCAGCTTGTCGACGAGGACCCGGTCACCCTGCTGCAACGTGTTCTGCATGGAGTCCGAGGGGATGGAGAACGCCTGGACCAGGAAGGTCTTGATGACCAGGGCGAGGACAAGCGCGATTCCGATGAGGAGCGGCAGCTCCTTCCAGAACGACTTGGGCTTCTTGCCCCGCGCCGGCTTCGGCGGCTCGGTTCCCTGGGGGCCAGGGGCGCCGGTCTCGCCGGGAGCCGCCGCGGGGCCTGGGGCCGCGGTGTCCGGACCGGTGCTCATCCCGTCCCCCGCGGGTGGGGGTACCGGCCCCGCGGAGCGCCCTGGCCGCTCCTCGGGTCCTTCGTGTCCGGATCGTGCGCCGACCGCCACATCCCCCACATCCACTCCTCAGTCCGTTCCGCTGCCTGCCCCGTGCGCGACGCAGGCCCACCACTCCCTTAACGAGCGGGAGTTCCGCAGGGGTCGGGAGGCCCGTGTTTCCGTTGCCACCGCCGGGGCCACCCTATGCGACGCTCCTGTGACGGTGTCCGACCCGGCGGGCGCGTCGGTCCCGCCGGGTACGTACCGGCTTCCTAGAGTGTGCGCCAGTGACCGAGCGGCCAGGCGATGACGAGTGCGCGGCCCACCACCTCGTCCTCGGAGACGGTGCCGCTGAACTTCTCGTTCCGGTGGAAGCGCGAATCGGCCGAGTCCGATCGGTGGTCGCCCATGACGAAGAGGCGTCCCTCGGGGACCTTCACCTCGAAATCGAAGGCGGAGGGCTGGTCACCGGGGTGGAGGTAGGGCTCGTCGAGCGGTTTGCCGTTGACGGTGACCTTGTCGTTCTTGTCACAGCACTTCACGGTGTCACCGCCGACGCCGACGACGCGCTTGATCAGGTCGCGCTCGTCGTCGGAGGGGAGCAGTCCGATGAAGGTGAGGCCCTGTTTGACCTGCTTGATGACGACGGGGTCGTCCTTCTTCCTGCCGCGCTCCTCCAGGAGCCAGTTCCCGGGGTCCTTGAAGACGACGACGTCCCCGCGGTCGGGCTTGTTGCCGAACCACGGGGTGAGCTTGTCGACCAGGACGCGGTCACCGATGCGGATGGTCTGCTCCATGGAGCCCGAGGGGATCACGAAGGCCTGCACCAGGAAGGTCTTCAGGACGAGGGCTATGAGCAGCGCGACGACTATCAGGAGGGGTACTTCCCTGATCGCTGAGCGGCGCCTGCGGCGTTTGACCCTCCTGGCGAGCTTGCGGCGCTCGGCGCGGCCCGGCAGTACGGGGCCCTCGGTCGGCCGGGTCCCGGTGGGCAGGCGGGTGTCGGCCTTGTGCGTGGCTTTCGTACGCCCGCGGCTACCCATGCGCGCCGCCCGGCGCCGGCACGCGCACGTAGGCGTCGGGACGCTTCAGTGAGGTCCAGCGGCCGAGCGGCCAGGCGATCCAGTCGGCCCTTCCGATGACCGCGTCCTCCGGGATCATGCCACCGCCGGGGGACCCGAGGTGGTCGCGGGAGTCGCTGGAGTCGCTGCGGTGGTCGCCGAGCAGGAAGAGGGTGCCGTCGGGCACGACGACGTCGAAGGGCACCGTTGAAGGGGCGTCCCCGGGGAACAGGTGAGGCTCGTCGACGGGCGCGCCGTTCACCTTGATCCTCCCCCGCTTGTCGCAGCAGACCACCCGGTCGCCGCCCGTACCCACGACCCGCTTGACGTAGTCGGAGTCCCCGAAGTAGCCGCTGCCGTCGAAGACGACCGCGTCACCGCGCTGCGGCCCGGAACCGAAACGGTACGCCACCTTGTTGACGAGTACGCGGTCCCCCGGGCGCAGGGCGGGCTCCATGGAGCCGCTGGGAATGGCGTAGGGCTGCACCACGAAGGTGGCGAGCAGGAGCAGGACGGCCATGCCGAGGAGGGCGGTGAGGGTGAGGCGCCCGCCCGGGACCCTGTCGGCGACGGACGCGAAAACGGAACGCGACCGCTTCTCCGTTCCCTCCGTGTCCGGCGCCTCCGCGGTGGCGGGTGCGGGCTCGGAGGAGGGGGAGGAGCGGTCGCGCTCCGTGTGCTGTGCTTCGGTGTCCATCGGGGCCAGATGCTATCCGGCTCCGCTGTGGACCCGTGCGAGAGCTCGGCCCGGGGGCCGTGCGCAAGCTCAGTTCTCGCGCTTCTCCTTGATCTTCGCGGCCTTGCCGCGCAGCTCACGGAGGTAGTACAGCTTGGCGCGACGGACGTCGCCCCTGGTGACGAGCTCGATCTTCTCGACGATCGGGGTGTGCACCGGGAAGGTGCGCTCGACGCCGACGGAGAACGAGACCTTGCGGACCGTGAAGGTCTCGCGGACACCGGCGCCCTGGCGGCGGATGACTACGCCCTTGAACTGCTGCACACGGGAGCGGTTGCCCTCGATGACGCGGACGTGGACGTTGACGGTGTCACCCGGACGGAAGGCCGGGATGTCGCTGCGCAGCGACGCCGAGTCGACGGTGTCGAGCAGGTGGGACATGATCGTCTGCTTCCTCGCTGATGCCACAGGTCATCAGCGGTGATCGTGATGAGTGTTTGGGTGCCTTCTTCGGACAAGACCTGGGCTCCGAGGAGTCCGGCTCTCTTCCGGAAGGGATGCTGATCGCGTCGGGCGGGCGTCGTCTCCCCCTGTGGCAGGGGCGCACGCTGGACGTACAGCAGCGTTCTATTCTTCCACGGCCTTCGCCCTGCGCCAAAATCGGCCCTCGGGCTCGGGCTCCCAGCCCAGGATCGAGAGCATCTCGCGGTCCTTCTTGTCGAAGGCCGCCGGGTCGCAGCGCTCGATCAGGTCGGGCCTGTTGGCCGTCGTGCGGCGCAGCGCCTCGTCCCGGCGCCAACGGGCGATCTTGCCGTGGTGGCCGCTGAGCAGGACGTCCGGGATGTCCCGTCCGCGCCACTTCGGCGGCTTGGTGTAGACGGGGCCTTCCAGGAGGTTGGCCATGGCTCCGGGGGCGAAGGAGTCGTCGCGGTGGGACTCGGCGTTGCCGAGCACGCCCGGAAGGAGCCGGGCCACGGCCTCCGTGACGACCAGGACGGCTGCCTCCCCGCCCGCGAGGACGTAGTCGCCGATGGAGACCTCGTAGACCGGTACGCGCGTCGCGTACTCGTCGACGACGCGGCGGTCGATGCCCTCGTAGCGGGCGGGCGTGAAGACCAGCCAGGGGCGCTCGGACAGCTCGACGGCGAGTTCCTGGGTGAAGGGGCGGCCGCTGGGCGTCGGGACGACCAGGGCGGGGCTCGTGTGGCCCGCCTCGTAGCCGTCGGCGAGCAGGGTGTCGAGGGCGTCACCCCAGGGCTCGGTCTTCATGACCATGCCGGGGCCGCCGCCGTAGGGCGTGTCGTCGACCGTGTTGTGCCGGTCGTACGTCCACTCCCTGAGGTCGTGCACATGGACGTCGAGGCGGCCACGCGCGCGTGCCTTGCCGACGAGCGAGACGTTCAGGGGTTCGAGGTACTCGGGGAAGATCGTGACGACGTCGAGCCGCATCAGGCGTCGCCCTTCACGGCACCGGAGGAGCCCTCACCGGCGGTCCCGGACGCGGTTCCGTCGGCCTCGGCGGCAGCCTTGGGCCCGCCTCCGGCAGCCTCGTCAGCCCCACCAGACCTGTCAGCCCCAGCAGACCCGTCAGCCCCAGCAGCACGGTCACCGCCCTCGGACTCGGCCCCGGCGGCATCCCGCGCGGACGCGACCTCCGCGCCGTCGTCGATCAGGCCGGGCGGCGGGTCGATGACGGCCCGCTGCTCCTCCAGGTCGATCTCGGTGACGATCTCCTCGACGAACGGGATCATCACTTCGCTGCCGTCGGGCCGCTCCACGATGAACAGGTCCTGCGAGGGCAGGTGGGAGATCTCGGTGATCCGGCCGACCTCCGTGCCGTCCTTGGTGACGACGTCGAGGTCCATCAGCTGGTGGTCGTAGAACTCCTCGGGGTCCTCCGGGAGCTCATCGGGGTCGACCTCGGCGATCAGCAGCGTGTTGCGGAGCGCCTCGGCACCCGTGCGGTCGCGCACGCCGGCGAAGCGGAGCAGCAGCCTGCCGCTGTGCACCCGGCCCGCCTCGATGGTCAGCGGTCCGGTGGCCGCCGGGTCGGTGGCGAGCACGGCGCCGGGGGCGAGCCGCAGCTCCGGTTCGTCGGTGCGCACCTCGACGGTGACCTCGCCCTTGATGCCGTGGGCGCGGCCGATCCGCGCGACTACGAGCTGCACTGTGCTGTCTCTCCCTGTTGATACGACTACGGGCCGGGGACGGCCCTGGAGCCCTCCCCGGCCCGAGCCGGTGCTACATGTGGTTCAGTGAACCTGGTCGACGTCGACGAGGTCGACGCGGACACCGCGGCCGCCGATGGCGCCAACGACCGTGCGCAGCGCGCGTGCGGTGCGGCCGTTGCGGCCGATCACCTTGCCCAGGTCGTCCGGGTGGACCCGGACTTCGAGGACGCGGCCACGGCGCAGGTTGCGCGAGGCGACCTGCACGTCGTCGGGGTTGTCGACGATGCCCTTCACGAGGTGCTCGAGAGCCTCCTCGAGCATGCTCAGGCCTCGGTCGACTCGGCCGCGGACTCGGCCGGGGCCTCGTCCTTCTTGTCGGCCTTCTTCTTCTGCGTGATGGCCTCGCCCTTGGGCCCGCCCTCGGCGTCCTTGGCCACGGCCTCGAAGAGGGCGCGGTGGTCGGCCTTCGGCTCGGGCTGGAGCAGCGGCGCCGGGGCCGGGAGGCCCTTGTGCTGCTGCCAGTCACCGGTGAGCTTCAGGATCGCGAGGACCGGCTCGGTCGGCTGGGCGCCGACGGACAGCCAGTACTGCGCGCGCTCCGAGTCGACCTCGATGCGCGACGGGTTCTGCACCGGGTGGTACAGGCCGATCTCCTCGATGGCCCGGCCGTCACGGCGGGTACGGGAGTCGGCGACAACGATGCGGTAGTGAGGCGAACGGATCTTGCCCAGACGCTTCAGCTTGATCTTGACTGCCACGGAAGTGGTGTCTCCTGGTCTTGACGTGGTTGGGCACAACGGGATGCCGCGTGGGGTTGCGGTACTCGAGATGCCCGATGGACGCGTCAGCCGGAGGAGAGAGGGGTCCTGTGCGACTGTCGAGTACAGCTAGCCATTGTGCCATACGCCCGCCCGTCCCCCACCGCCGCCCTCGACCGGGCCCCTGTGGGCCGCGGCTCCCCGGAGGGCGGCCGGATCCGGACGGCCGCCCGCACCGGCTCAGCTCGGATGGGCCCGGCTCACCCCGCTCCCACGGCCAAGCCCACCACCTCCGGGATCCTGAAGGGCTTGCCGCAGCCGCCGCACATGATGGGCGCCTGGGCGAGCACCGAGGGGACGACGCGGACGTTGCGCCCGCAGTCGCAGACCGCCTTCACGCGCACACCGCCGCCGGACGAGCCGTGCCGGGCGGCCGGTCCGCGGAAGGTGCGTGAGGTGTCCGTCGTGGTGGCCGCCGTGTGCGCCTTCAGGGCGCGTTGCAGCCGCTCCATGGTGGGGCGATAGCGCTTCTTCGCGTCGGGGTTGAGCGTCACCAGGGAGAAACCGCTGCTCGGGTGCGGCTCCTCCGGGTGGTCGAGGCCCAGCTCCTCCGCGATCGAGAGGAATCTGCGGTTGTGATAGCGGCCGGCGCGTGACGTGTCGCGTACGCCGCGGGCGGCGGCGATGCCGTGGACTGCTTCGTGCAGCAGTCGCTCGAAGGAGAGCTCGGCGCCACAGGCGGACGACGACTCTCCGATCAGGGATTCGGGCGCGGCTAGGTCCGGCAGCTCGGAGTGGTGCCGCTGAATGTCGGCCCACGCCTGTGCCAGCTCTGCGGCGAGAACAGGTGGTGTCGTGCTCACGTCGTGACAACGAGCCGGGGTGCCTCCGGGTTCCATTCCGGGGCATCTCAAATAATTTGCACTTACCCGTCAGTTGCCATTGATGCGTCCGGACGAGGGCGGGTGCGCTGATCTGCGGAGAAGCCTCGCAGCTCACACCAAGCCGGTACGTAGTGACGCGTACGCAAAAGGCCGCGCGTCAGGATCATCCTCTTGTCCGGCGCGCGGTCCAACTCCGCGCGCCGGGGGGCGTGTTGCGAAGAAGCACCGGTCATCACCCCCGCGCCCGCGCCCCGATCCGGAACCCCGGCCCCCGGTGCGCCCGTGTCACGACGCTCGGTGGGCGCGTGCCACGACGGCGACGTTACCGGGTGTGCCCTCGGCGTCCGGCACCGCCCCGCCCGCCCGCGGCGACCGCGGCGCGCAGGGTGCGTCCGCGCCGTCCGCGGGGCCGGGATCCGCGCTGCCGGGGGGCGCACGGCAGTGGCACGCAAGCATTGCCCCACAACCCCTGGACGCCACGACGGATGCGGAGTTCCCTGGCATACGGGGGAGCGTGAACGCACGTCGCGGGGGCGGACGAACCGTAGGAATCGGCACGACAACTCTCGGCGGATTGGGGCGCTTTCGATGACACCAACGCTCGTGCACTCTCACCTCCCGCGCGCGGGTGCCCGCCCCCGTGTGGACCGGTGCGCACGCGCGCGTGACTGGGCGGAGATCCAGGAGAGGATGCTGGTCCCGCTCTACGAGGCGGTGTACGCACGGCTCGACGTGGGCGGAGGCACCCGGCTCCTCGGCCTGGGCTGCGGCTCCGGGCTCGCCCTGTTGATGGCCGCGTCGCGCGGCGCCTCGGTGACCGGCGTGGATCCCTCGGAGCCCGAGCGCCTGGCGCTCGCCCGCGGCCGTCTCACGCCGGACGCGGCCGCCGGGGCACGGCCGCGGGAGGCCGCACGACTCGTCCAGGGAACTCCCGGGGACGCCGCCGCGCCGGACACCCCGCAGTACACCCTGGTGACCGCGCTCCAGCCGATCGGCTGTGTGGCGGGTGACTCCGAGGGCCTCTCCGCCCTCCTGGAGAGCGCGGCACCGCTCGCCGAAAGGGGTGCGCCGGTGGTCCTGGCCGGCTGGGGTCCACCGGAGCGCTGCACCACCTCGTCCGTGCTCCGGGTGGCCACCAAGCTGGCCGATCCGCTGCGCTCCACCCGCAGTTGGCGTACGGCGTGCCGGGACGACCTGGAGGAGGTCGCTCAGTACGCGGGCCTCGAACCGGACGGCTCGGGCCGGGTGGCGTGTCCCTTCGGGTACGCGGACATGGACAGCGCGGTCCGTGGCCTGCTGTCCACGGGCCTGTTCGACGCGGCGGTGGGCGCGACGGACCAGGTGCAGGTCGACAAGGAGCTGACCGAGGCGCTGCATCCGCATCAGCGCCGCGACGGCACGGTGTGGATGCCGAACGTCTTCCGCTACCTGATCGCACGCGTTCCGTAGCACTCCCCCGCGGCGCGGCCTCAGGTCTCCTTGCCGAGGCGGGGGATCCCGGCCACGCGGTAGGCCTCGGCCTCCTCCAGCGTCTCGTTCCGCAGGAGGGCGGCGGCCAGGGCGTCCAGGCGCTCGCGGTGGTCGCGCAGCTGACGGCAGGCGCTCTCGTAGCACTCGTCCACGATGCGGCGCATCTCGCCGTCGATGGTGTCGAGAGTCCCCGGCGCGGCGGCGAGGCCGTAGGCCTGCTGGGCGTCGTTCGGCAGGGCGGAGAGGCGGCCGACGCGCTCGCTCATGCCCCAGCGTGCGACCATCCCGCGGGCGATGTTGGTGACCTGTTCCAGGTCGTTCTCGGCGCCGGTGGTGATGACTCCGTAGACGACGTGTTCGGCCGCCATGCCGCCGAGTGCGCCGACGATGCGGCCGCGCAGATACTCCTCGGTGTACGCGTACTTGTCGGCGTCCGGCGTCGACAGGGTGACGCCGAGGGCGCGTCCGCGCGGGACGATGGTGATCTTGCGGACGGGGTCGGCGCCGGGCTGGAGCATGCCGAGCAGCGCGTGTCCGCTCTCGTGGTACGCGGTGCGGCGGCGCTCCTCGTCGGGCATCACCAGCGGCCGCTCGGCGCCGAGCTGCACCTTTTCGAGGGCTTCGGAGAGGTCGGACTGCGTCACCTGGCGCTGCTTGCGCTTCACGGCGAGCAGGGCGGCCTCGTTGGCGAGGTTGGCGAGGTCGGCTCCGGTCATGCCGGGGGTGGTGCGGGCGACCTGGGCCAGGTCGACGCCGTCGGCGAGCGGAATGGTCCGAGTGTGGATCTTGAGAATGGCCTCGCGCCCACCCCGGTCCGGCGGGGACACGTTGACCACCCGGTCGAAGCGGCCCGGCCGGGTCAGAGCGGGGTCGAGGATGTCGGCGCGGTTGGTGGCGGCGATGACGATGACACCTTCGGAGCCGGAGAAACCATCCATCTCGGTGAGAATCTGGTTGAGCGTCTGCTCGCGCTCGTCGTGCCCGCCCATGCCGCTGCCGCCGCCACGGGCCCGCCCGATGGTGTCGATCTCGTCGATGAAGACGATGGCCGGCGCGACCTTCCGGGCCTCGGCGAACAGCTCACGCACCCGCGAAGCGCCCACGCCCACGATCATCTCGATGAACTCCGAGGCGGAAGCCGAGAAGAACGGCACCCCGGCCTCACCGGCGACGGCCCGCGCGAGCAGCGTCTTCCCGGTCCCGGGCGGCCCGGCGAGCAGCACCCCACCGGGCATCCGCGCCCCCATGGCCCGGTACTCGTCCGGGTTCTTCAAGAAATCAACGACATCGTTCAGCTCCCCTTCGACCTCGTCGATGCCGGCGACGTCCGCGAAGGTCGTCCGCTTCTTCCCCGCTTCGAGCTCGACGGGTTTCGGCGGCTGCTTGCGCCCGAGCATGCCGCCCGCTCCGCCCATGCGCGAGGCCATGCGCCGAGCGACAAGGACCCACAGCACCACCAACAACAGCATCGGCGCCAAAGAGATCAACAGATTGGAGAGAAAACTCCGCTCCCGCACCACCGGTTCGGCGGTGACGGTGACATCGTGCTCGGTCAGGTCGCTCCACAACTTGTCGTCGGCGAATTCGGGCCGCTGGGTAGTGAATTTGGTGTAAGAGTCACCGCCGCCGGGCTCTTTACGTTCCTCCTTCAACTGCCCCTGAATGGAGTCGCCCTTGGAGTAGATCTTCGAGACGTTCCCGGAGTCGACCTGTTTGCTGAATTCCGTGTACGAGATGGTCGGCTCGTCGCCGTCGCCGAAGAACGAGAGCACGAGGTTGGCGACGAGATAGACAACGAGAGCGACAAGAACGAGCCCGCCCCAGCCCCCCGGCGGCCTGCGCCTGGGCGACGGGGTGGGAGCGGGCTCAGGAGCGCCTTCGGAACGCCACGGCTGCTCGGGCTTCTGACGCGGCGGCACGGGGTTGCTCATATCCGGACGCTACGACACAAAAACCCCAGAGGCACGCGGTAGACCCCCCCGTACGCCCCAGCCCTGCGCACGCCGCGCCCACCACCCACAAGACAGCCGCAGCCACAGAAAAACGGGGGCGCACCGAACAAGCACAGCCACACGCAACAAACACAGCCGGACAAACACAAGGGGCGCCCCGCCAAAAGGCAGGACGCCCCAAAGCCAATGAACGGACACACACGAGGCACACGAAAACGTGAGGCACGTTCCGAACATTTCGCCCCGCCAGCACGTGCCGGCGGCACGTGCTGGCGGGGCGTGCTGACGGGGCGTGCTGACGGGGCGTGCTGACGGGGCGTGCTGACGGGGCGTGCTGACGGGACGGAACTCAGCCCATGAACTTCTTGAACTCGTCCGGCAGCTCGAAGTCCTTGCCGGCCTGCCCGGGCGGCAGCCCGAACGCACCGCCCGCGGCGGCTTCCTCGGTGGCGGCGCGCCGGGCGGCGGCCTCCTCCTCCTGCTGCTTGCGCTTCATCGGGTTGCCGGAGCGCTGCTTGCCCTTGGCCTGCTTCTGCTTCTTCTTCTGCTTGCCGGGGCCACCGCCCATGCCCGGCATCCCGGGCATACCCGGCATGCCGCCGCCCTGGGCCATGCGGGACATCATCTTGCGGGCTTCGAAGAACCGCTCGACGAGGTTCTTCACGGCGCTGACCTCGACGCCGGAGCCCTTGGCGATACGAGCCCGCCGCGAGCCGTTGATGAGGGTCGGCTCCTGCCGCTCGGCAGGTGTCATCGACTTGATGATGGCAGCGGTCCGGTCGACGTCCCGCTCATCGAGATTGTTGATCTGATCCTTGATCTGCCCCATGCCGGGCAGCATCCCGAGCAGCTTGCTGATGCTGCCCATCTTCCTGACCTGCTCCATCTGGGCCAGGAAGTCGTCGAGCGTGAAGTCCTTCCCGCCCTTGCTGCTCGCCAGCTTGGAGGCCATCTTCTCGGCCTCTTGCTGCGAGAAGGTCTGCTCGGCCTTCTCGATGAGCGTGAGCATGTCGCCCATGCCGAGGATGCGGGACGCCATGCGGTCCGGGTGGAACGCGTCGAAGTCGTCCAGCTTCTCGCCGTTGGAGGCGAACATGATCTGGCGCCCGGTGACATGGGCGATCGAGAGGGCGGCACCGCCGCGGGCGTCGCCGTCGAGCTTCGAGAGGACGACGCCGTCGAAGCCGACGCCGTCGCGGAAGGCCTCCGCCGTGTTCACGGCGTCCTGACCGATCATCGCGTCGACGACGAAAAGGACCTCGTCCGGGCTGACGGCGTCGCGGATGTCCGCGGCCTGCTGCATCAGCTCCTGGTCGATGCCGAGGCGGCCGGCGGTGTCGACGATGACGACGTCGTACTGCTTGGTCCGGGCGAACTCGATCGAGTCCTTGGCGACCTGGACCGGGTCGCCGACGCCGTTGCCCGGCTGCGGGGCGTAGATGCCGACGCCCGCGCGCTCGGCGACGACCGACAGCTGGTTCACGGCGTTGGGCCGCTGCAAGTCGCAGGCGACGAGCAGCGGGGAGTGGCCCTGGCTCTTCAGCCAGCGGCCGAGCTTGCCGGCCAGCGTGGTCTTACCGGCGCCCTGGAGACCGGCCAGCATGATGACCGTCGGCGGGTTCTTGGCGAACCGCAGCCGTCGCGTCTCGCCGCCAAGGATGCCGATGAGCTCCTCATTGACGATCTTGATGACCTGCTGGGCGGGGTTGAGGGCGGCGGAGACCTCGGTGCCGGTCGCGCGCTCCTTGATCTGCTTGATGAAGGCGCGGACCACCGGGAGGGCGACGTCTGCTTCCAGCAGGGCGATGCGGATCTCGCGCGCCGTGGCGTCGATGTCCGCCTCGCTGAGGCGACCCTTGCCGCGGAGGTTCTTGAATGTCGCTGCGAGGCGATCGGAAAGAGTGTCGAACACGGCGGTCGCGAATCCTCGGGATCGGGGGCGGGCGGACGGGTCGCCCTCCAGGGTATCTGCCTCCCCCGGCAAGGACCCCCCTCCGCCCCCGCTTCACCCTGACCGCCCGCACCCTCCGCCCCTACTGCCGCGCGCGGCACGGGACCGCAGCCGCGTACCCCCTCTGCCCACGTGATGGCTGCCGTCGGCCTGGGCTGCACCCCTCCGCCCACAGAACGGGCACCCGGCGGGTGGGGCTGTGCCCACCCTCCCCCAAGCTCTCGGCTCCGCTCGAGCAGGGAGGTACCCCCCTCGCCCCTGGCGGACCAGCTGCCCACAGCGGGGGGGC
>NZ_JBIRHJ010000013.1:0-96774 GCF_044328435.1 Streptomyces sp. NPDC017940
GTGGCGGGATGACCGAGCGCAGCGTGCCAAGCAACACACTGACGGCGCGGTAAAGCAGACAGTGTCCACTACGCGAGCACGGCCATCCCGCCACGACCCCGCCACCCCCACAAACGGAAAGGCGAACACGACGCGAGACACCAGCGAACGCGACCCCGAACCACCCCCTGCCCAGCCCGAGCCCGAGCCCGAGCCCCAGCCCCAGCCCCAGCCCCAGCCCTCGAGCCCAGAACTACCAGGAGGACTTGCGCACGCCGGGCAGAAACCCGGCGTGAGCCTGCTCCCGCAACCGCACCCGGGAGAGCCCGAACGCCCCCACGTACCCACGGGCCCGCCCGTCCACGCTGTCACGGTTGCGCACCCGCGTGGCACTGGCGTCCCGAGGCTGCCGCTCCAACTCGGCCCGGGCGGCAAGCCGTTCGCGGTCAGACGTGGAAGGCCGCCGGATGACCTCCTTCAAAAGGGCCCGCCGCACGGCGTACCGCGCGACGACAACCCGCCGCCGCTCATTTTTCGCGACCTTGCTCTTCTTCGCCATCAGACCTTCCCCCCACGAGCCCGAATCCTGGCCACAGCGGCCTCGATCCCGATGCTGTCGACGGTCTTGATGCCCTTGGCGCTCAGCCGCAGCCGAACCTGACGCCCCTCGCTGGGCAGCCAGTACCGCTTGCGCTGGACGTTGACGTCGAAGCGGCGCGAGGTGCGCCGATGGGAGTGGGAGATCTGCTGGCCGAACCCCGGCACGGCGCCGGTGAGCTGGCAGTGGGCGGACATGGTGACGCACCTCTCGATCGGATTCGCTCCCGCGTATTTGAAAACGGGATTCATTTTCATACACTACCTCCATGGCCCGCAACGAACTCCGCCCGATCATCAAGCTCCGGTCCACAGCCGGAACCGGCTACACGTACGTGACCCGCAAGAACCGCCGGAACAACCCGGACCGCCTCACCCTGCGCAAGTACGACCCGGCGGCAGGCCGGCACGTCGACTTCCGAGAGGAGCGCTGACATGCGACCCGACATCCACCCGCCGTACGGCCCGGTCGTCTTCCGCGACAAGGCCGCGGACTTCGCCTTCCTGACGCGCTCGACAGCGACGAGCGAGAAGACGGTCGTCTGGGAGGACGGCAACACCTATCCCGTGGTCGACGTGGAGGTCTCCTCGGCGAGCCACCCCTTCTACACGGGCCAGCAGCGCGTACTGGACACGGCGGGCCGAGTGGAGCGCTTCGAGCGGCGCTACGGCGGGGGCAGCTGATGGGAGGGCACACCGGGGACGCGGCGGGAGCGCCGTCCGGGGGCCGTATGGACGTGGCGGTGGTGGCGGGGCTGCACGCGGAGGCGCGGGCGGCGGCCGTGGCCCGGCTCCTGGCGACCGTGCAGGGCAGCGTGGCGCTGCACCACGACTTGTCGAGCGCGGCGCGGGGCACGGTCACGCGCACGGTGCGCGACGCGGGCGGTCTGCTCTCCACGGGCGAGGCACCGCTGGTGAACGACTGCGCGTGCTGCGCGCTGCGCGAGGACCTGGTGCCGGAGCTCGAGCGGCTCGCCGCGGCCGGGCTTACCCGGCTGGCGGTGGTCGAACTGTGGGACTCCGTCGAGCCGAAGGCCATGGCGGAGGTCATCGCGGGCCACGGTTCGGACGCGCTGCGCCTGACCGGTGTGATCACGGCCGTGGACCCGGCCCTGCTCCTGCCGTACCTCGCCAACGGCGACGACCTGGCGGACGCCGGGCTCGCGGCGGCGGCCACCGACCAGCGCACGGTCGCCGACACCTGGGCGCGCCAGCTGGAGTACCCGCCGGTGCTCGCGGTACTCGAACCCACCGCCCGGGCCGTCCCCGACCCGGCCGACCCGGCCAACCAGGCCGATCAGACCGATCAGACCGCCCCCGGCGAGGTGGACGCCGAGGACCGGGCGCTGCTCGCGCAGCTGCACCCGACGGCCCGCCAGGTCCCGATCGGCCACGGCGACCTGGCGGGCGCCGCACTCGCGGGGTTCGACGTGGAGGCGGCGGCCGCGGCCCAGCACCCGGCGTGCGCGCTGCTGCCCGCGGAGGCCGACGACAGCGGGGTCGGCACCTTCGTCTGGCACCGTGAACGGCCCTTCCACCCGGAGCGGCTCTATGCCGCGCTGGAGGATCTGACCTGTGCCGCCGCCCGCAGCCGCGGCCGCTTCTGGCTCGCGGACCGGCCCGACACCCTCCTCGCGTGGGACGCGGCGGGCGGCGCGCTGTGCGTGGAGAACGCCGGGCCCTGGCTCGCCTCCCTGCCGGACGCGGCGTGGGAGATGGTGCCGCCGGTGCGCAGGGCAGCCGCGGCGCTCGACTGGCACCCCGAGCACGGGGACTGCTGCCAGCACCTGGTGTTCACCTCGCCGGGCCTCGACCGCGACGGCATCGCCGAGGTCCTTGAGTCCTGCCTGCTCACGGATGAGGAGTACGCCGCAGGGCGTGCCGCCTGGAAGACCCTGCCCCCCGCGTTCGACGCCCTCCTGGAGGTCTGACCTTGTCCCCGCGCCGCCCCGACCGTGCCGGCAAGCCCCGCACGTCCCGGCCCAACCCCCTCGACACGGCGGGAATCACATACATCGACTACAAGGACACCGACCTGCTGCGGAAGTTCCTCTCCGACCGCGGCAAGATCCGCAGCCGCCGGATCACCCGGGTGACGGTGCGGCAGCAAAGGCGGCTGGCGAAGGCCGTCAAGAACGCCCGCGAGATGGCGCTGCTGCCGTACGCACCCCGCTGAGGGGCCGCGCCGTTTCGCGGCATACGTCCCGCGACGCCCGGAACGCCGTCGCGCGGTGGACACCTCCCCGTCCGCCACGCGACGGCGTTCTTTTCGACTTCGGCCAAAAAGCGCAGCCGTAATGGCTCTCTTTGCGTCTGTCATAGCGAGCGGGACGGTGTTCGATCCGGTCCACCGGCGGTGTAACCACCTCACCACGCCGCGTGCACGTGCATCTGCCCATGCATCAGCACATGAACAGAGCTATGATCCGGGACAGTTGACAGTTACAACAACAGCCACGGCACCACCGGGGAGCGACCTGTGCATCACGTGTTCAACGGCATGGCCGCCACGGATCTTCACGGGGTGGTCTGGCAGAAGAGCAGGCACAGCAATTCACAGGGTGCCTGCGTGGAGTTCGCGAAACTGCCGGGCGGCGACGTGGCCGTCCGCAACTCGCGGTTCCCCGAGGGGCCCGCGCTCGTCTATACGCGTGCCGAGATCGAGGCCATGCTGCTCGGCATGAAGGACGGCGAGTTCGACGACCTCATCGGGGGCTGACCGGCTCCCGGCCGGCGCCCGGGCCCCCGGGGGGCCGCGGGCCTAGGCCAGCTGGAACAGCGCCCACACCACTTTGCCGTTCAGCGCGCCCGCCAGCGGGTGCCAGCCCCAGCCGTCGCTGAACGAGTCCACCAGGAACAGGCCGCGGCCCGACTCGGCGGAGAAGTCGTCCTCCGCCTCCTCGCGCGCCACCGGGCTGTCGTCGCTGGGGTCACGTACCGCGCACACCAGACGCGAGGTCCAGCGCATCATGTGCAGCCGCACGGGCGCGTCCTCGGCGGTGCCGACCGGACACGCGGCGCGCGGGGTGTCCGCGGGCAGCGCGTGCCGCAGGGCGTTGGTGACGAGCTCCGAGACGACGAGCGCGATGTCGTCGAACCGCTCCTCCAGGTCCCAGGACACCAGTGTCCTACGGGTGAACTGCCGGGCGCTGCCCACGGCTTCGTAGCGAGCGGGAAGGGCGCAGGAGGCCGCGCTGGAGACCGCGGAGGGGTCGAGCGGAGGAAGGCCCTGCCGTAACGGCTCGAGCATGGTCGATCCATTCGTCCCCATGCGAGGCACTCCCCGGTTTTCGCGGTTCGCGGTACAAAGCGATCGAGCGGTGGCGCGGTCGGTACAGCCGGGCGGCACAGCGATGGCGCAGCGGTGACGCGCGGACCATGGTTCCGAATGCGCACAGCAGATGCAAGGGCAGATGCACGTGCACGCGCCGGACTCGACCGTTCCTGGGCTGTTTCTTGCCTATTTCTTCCGACGACTTCTTGCGGAGACCTTCCTGAGGCTTTCCCTTTCCGTAACCGTACGAGCACGGCCTGAAGCGTTTAATGGCAGACTGCGGGTCTCACACCTTGGGGAGGACTGAGCGAAGTGACCGCTGGGGAGTCGAGCGGCTCGGTGGTACGGCGCATCCTGCTGGGCTCGCAACTGAGGCGCCTGAGAGAGTCGCGGGGCATCACCCGTGAGGCGGCCGGCTACTCGATCCGCGCATCCGAATCGAAGATCAGCCGCATGGAGTTGGGACGGGTGAGCTTCAAGTCGAGGGACGTCGAGGACCTCCTCACGCTCTATGGCGTCACGGACGAGACGGAGCGCAACGCCCTCCTCTCGCTCGCCAAGGAGGCCAACCTGACGGGCTGGTGGCACAGTTACTCGGACGTCCTGCCCGGTTGGTTCCAGACATATATCGGTCTCGAAGGCGCCGCCTCCCTGATCCGGGTCTACGAAGTCCAGTTCATCAACGGCCTGTTGCAGACCGAGGCCTACGCCCACGCGGTCGTCGAGCGCGGCATGAAGGCCGCGGCCGCAGGCGGGACGGGCGGAGGGCGCAAGTCCGCGCGCGGCAGCCGGATCAACCAGGCCGACGTGGACCGCCGGGTGGCGCTGCGCCTCGAACGCCAGAAGCTGCTCGTGTCCGAGCGGGCTCCGAAGTTCGCCTGCGTCCTCGACGAAGCGGCCCTGCGCCGTCCGTACGGCGACCGCGAGGTGATGCGCGGCCAGATCCAGCATCTGATCGACATCTCGGAGCGCCCGAACGTGACGTTGCAGGTCATGCCGTTCACCTTCGGCGGGCACGCGGGCGAGTCCGGCGCCTTCTCCATGCTCAGCTTCCCCGAGTCCGATCTGTCGGACGTCGTGTACCTGGAGCAGCTGACGGGCGCGCTCTATCTGGACAAGCCCGAAGAAGTCGCCCAGTACGAGCGGGTGATGGCCGAGCTGCAACAGGACTGTCCTGATCCGGCCGACAGCCGCGACCTTCTCCGTGGTCTACTCCAACTGACCTGAATCGTCAGTAGGATGACGTGAATTCAGGTGTCTGCACTCAGCGGCAAGGGGTCTCGCGTCATGTCCTTCTTCACCGATCTGGCTCACCAGTACATCGACGGTGAGTGGAAGGCCGGCTCCGGTTCCTGGGACATCATCGACTTCAACCCGTACAACGGGGAGAAGCTGGCATCGATCACGGTCGCCACGGCGGACGAGGTCGACCAGGCCTACCGCGCGGCGCAGCGCGCCCAGGAGGCCTGGGGCGCGACCAACCCCTACAGCAGGCGCACCGTCTTCGAACGCGTCCTGCGGATCATCGAGGACCGCGAGGCTGAGATCACCGAGGCGATCGTCGCCGAACT
Organism: Streptomyces sp. NPDC017940; assembly: GCF_044328435.1. Classification (NCBI taxonomy): domain Bacteria; kingdom Bacillati; phylum Actinomycetota; class Actinomycetes; order Kitasatosporales; family Streptomycetaceae; genus Streptomyces; species Streptomyces sp. NPDC017940. The sequence goes on from NZ_JBIRHJ010000013.1 coordinate 5,422, forward strand.
CGGCGGCACGCTGGTCAAGGCCGGCTTCGAGCTGCACCTGGCCAGGGAGTTCCTGCGCGAGGCGATACACCTCTCGCTCGCCCCGCAGGGCCACCTGCTCCCCTCGCCGGACGACACCAAGGAGAACCGCCTCTACCGCGTCCCGGTGGGCGTCGTCGGTGTCATCAGCCCCTTCAACTTCCCCTTCCTGCTCTCGCTGAAGTCGGTGGCCCCCGCCATCGCCCTCGGCAACGCCGTCGTCCTCAAGCCGCACCAGAACGCCCCGGTCCTCGGCGGCAGCCTGATCGCGAAGATCTTCGAGGACGCGGGACTGCCGCCGGGCGTCCTGAACGTCGTCATCACGGACATCGCCGAGATAGGCGACGCGCTCATCGAGCACCCGGTGCCCGGCGTCATCTCCTTCACGGGCTCCGACGCCGTCGGCCGCCACGTCGCCACGGTCTGCGCCCAGAACTTCAAGCGCTGCGTCCTCGAACTCGGCGGCAACAGCGCCCTGATCGTCCTCGACGACGCCGATGTGGACTACGCGGTCGACGCCGCCGTCTTCAGCCGCTTCGTGCACCAGGGCCAGGTCTGCATGGCCGCGAACCGCATCCTCGTGGACCGGGCCGTCCTCGCCGAGTTCACCGAGAAGTTCGTCGCCAAGGTCAAGTCCCTGAACGTCGGCGACCCGGCGTCCCCGGAGACGCACATCGGCCCGCTCATCAACTCCTCGCAGGCCGACGGCGTGACCTCGCTGGTCACGCAGGCCGTCCAGGCGGGCGCCAGGGCCCTGCTGCACGGTGCCACCGAGGGCAACCTGGTCGCGCCCTCCATCCTCACCGACCTGCCCGACGACGCTCCCCTCCTGCGCCAGGAGGTGTTCGGCCCGGTCGCGATCATCCTGCCCTTCGACGGCGAGGAGGAGGCCGTCCGCATCGCCAACGACACTCCGTACGGCCTGAGTGGCGCCGTCCACACCGGTGACGTGGAGCGCGGGGTGCGGCTCGGCAAGCGCATCAACAGCGGCATGATCCACATCAACGACGGCACCATCCACGACGAGCCGATCGTGCCCTTCGGCGGCGAGAAGCACTCCGGCGTCGGGCGCCTCAACGGCGAGGCGACGGTGGAGGCGTTCACGACCCACAAGTGGATCTCGGTACAGCACGGCCGCTCGCGCTTCCCGTTCTGAGGTCCCGCGCGGCTCCCGGACAACCGCATGCCACACCCGCGGACCCTTGAGGACAGCACCTGTCCGCAAGGGTCCGTAACGTCTGCGGTGTCGGAAAGGCCGGCGGCCCGGAAGGGCGCAGAAAGGCGGACACCATGGTCACCCACGTCAACGCGGAAGCGCACGGAGACGAGCGCGGCGCACTGATCGCCTTCGTGGACGCCCAGCGCGGCGGCGTCCGCCGCGCCGTGCTCGGCCTGAGCGACGCGCAGGCGTCCGCCCGCCCGAGCGCCAGCGAGCTGACCCTGGGCGGCCTCGTCAAGCACGTCGCGGAGACCGAGCTGAACTGGCTGCGGATGGCCCAGCAGAAGCCGAACGAGCGGCAGCGGACCGAGGAGACCTGGGGCGACAGCTTCCGGCTCGTCGAGGGCGAGACGCTCGCCGACGCCCTCGCCCTGTGGGAGCGGGTGGCCGCGGAGACCGAGGAGTTCATCCGCGCGGTGCCGAGCCTCGACGACACCTTCCCGCTGCCCGACGCGCCCTGGTTCCCGAGCGGCGGCGCCGTTTCCATGCGCTGGCTGATGCTGCACCTGATCGAGGAGATCGGCCGGCACGCCGGTCACGCCGACATCATCAGGGAGTCCCTGGACGGCAAAACGGCCTTCGAACTGGTGGCGCTGGAGTCGGGTCAGTCGTGGGGATGACTGTCCGGACCCGTACCCTAGTCAAAGTTGATGAATAGCATCGACTGAGCGACGCAGGCCAAGCTACTGAAGGGTGCGTGGATGTCAGCGATCCGGCTGCTTGTGCTCGGGGCCGTGCGCCAGCACGGGCGGGCGCACGGCTATCAGGTGCGCAACGACCTGGAGTACTGGGGCGCCCACGAGTGGTCCAACGCCAAGCCCGGCTCGATCTACCACGCCCTCAAGCAGATGGCGAAGCAGGGCCTGCTGCACGAGCACGAGACCGCGCCGTCCACGGCGGGCGGTCCGCCGCGTACCGAGTACGAGATCACGGAGAAGGGCTCGGAGGAGTACCTCGCCCTTCTCCGTGAGGCGCTGACGTCCACGCACAACCAGAAGCCCGACATGCTCTCGGCCGCGGTGGGCTTCATGGTCGACCTGCCGCGCGAGGAAGCCGTGGCCCTGCTGAAGCAGCGGATCCAGAACATGGAGGACTGGCGGACCTCCGTCACGGAGTACTACACCCCCGAGGACGGGCCCGAACAGCTCGGTCACATCGGCGAGATCATGAACCTGTGGCTGCACTCGGCGGACGCGGGCGAGCGGTGGACCCGCCAGCTCGTCGAACGCGTCGAAGGCGGCGCGTACACCTTCGCCGGCGAGGGGGAGCCGTTCGTGGCGGTGCTCGCCGAGGGCGAGGAGAACCCGTACGCGACGGGGGAGCGGCACGCGGGGGACAACGCCTGAAGCGGGTCGACGACGTCTGCCGCCTCCACGACATCTGAGGCATCGCATTAATCAAGTTTGACGAGCCGCGCGTTCGGGCAGTACTTTTGGGCCGCCCTGGTAGTCAAGCTTGACTACCAGGGGCTGTGCGGGGCACGACTGGCGGTGCTCGACCCCTGGAGGGAGACGGATGACGGACGCGATCGTCGTCGAGGGCGTACGGAAGAGGTACGGCGACAAACGGGCCCTGGACGGGCTCGATCTGGTGGCCGCGCGGGGCACGGTGCACGGAGTGCTCGGACCGAACGGCGCGGGCAAGACCACGGCGGTACGGATCATGGCCACACTGCTCCGGGCTGACGAGGGCCGCGTGGAGATCGCGGGGTGCGACGCGCGGCGGCAGGCGCGGGAGGTGCGCCGCCGCATCGGCCTCCTCGGCCAGCACGCCGCGGTGGACGAGGAGCTGAGCGGCCGGCAGAACCTGGAGATGTTCGGGCGCCTGCACCACCTGGGCGCGCGCCGCGCGGGCGCACGGGCCGACGAACTCCTTTCCCGCTTCGGCCTCGCCGACACCGGCCGCAAGGCGGTCAAGCAGTACAGCGGCGGCATGCGGCGCCGCCTGGACCTCGCGGCGTCGCTGATCACGGAGCCGCAGGTGCTGTTCCTCGACGAGCCGACGACGGGCCTCGACCCGCGCGGCAGGGCCGAGGTGTGGGATTCGGTGCGCTCCCTGGTCGGCGGCGGTACGACGGTGCTCCTGACCACGCAGTACCTGGAGGAGGCCGACCAGCTCGCCGACCGCGTCTGTCTGGTCGACCAGGGCAGGGTAGTCGCGGAGGGCACCACGGACGACCTGAAGGCACGGCTCGGCGGCGACCGCATCGACGTGGTGGTGCGCGACGGAGCCCAGCTGGTGCGGGCGGCACGCCTGCTGCCGGGCGCCGCGGGCGGCACGGACGGCGTGACGGTCGACGCCGACCGGCGGCTGGCCAGCGCGCCGGTCACCGACCGCATGGAGGCACTGACCCGTGTGGTCCGCGCACTCCAGGACGAGGGCATCGACGCGGAGGACGTCGCGGTGCGCAGGCCGACCCTCGACGAGGTGTTCCTGCGCCTCACGGCAGGCCGTACGGAGGACCGGGACCACGTGAAGGAGGCCGTGTGAGCGCGACGACGACCGGTGCGGCGGCACCGCCAGCGGACGCGGTGCGGGGCTCACGGCTCGCGCTGGCCCTCACCGACTGCTGGACGATGACCCGGCGCGAACTCGCGCACTGGGGCCGCCAGCCCGTCCAGGTCCTGGTGGGGCTCTTCTTCCCCGTGATGATGCTGCTGATGTTCAACTACCTGATCGGCGGCGGCAAGGGCATCACCGGCGACTACGCCGAGTTCCTGGTGCCCGGGATGTTCGCGCTGACCATGGTGTTCGGACTCGACGCGACGATGGTCGCGGTCACCACCGACCTCAACAAGGGCGTGGTGGACCGCTTCCGGTCCATGCCCATGGCCAACGGCGCTGTCCTGGTGGGCCGTTCGGCCGCCGACATGCTCCAGTCCTTCGTCTCCCTGCTCGTCATGATGGGCGTGGGCCTCGCCATCGGCTGGCGCTGGCACGGGTCCCTGGCCGCGGTGGCCGGGGCGGTCGGCCTCCTGATGCTGCTGCGGTTCGCGATGCTGTGGCTCGGCATCCACCTGGCGATGGTCGCGGGCAGGCCGGAGCTGGTGACCGCCGTGCAGATCCTCGTCTGGCCGGTGGGATTCCTGTCCAACGCGTTCACCGTCCCGGAGAACATGCCGGACTGGCTGGGCGCCGCCGTCGAGTGGAATCCGATGTCCGCGGCGGCCACCGCGGTGCGGGACCTGTTCGGCAACGATCCCGGGGTGAGCGGGACGTCCTGGGCGGCCGAGCACGCCGGACTCCTCGCGGTGCTGTGGCCGATGGCACTCGTGGCGGTGTTCCTGCCGCTCGCGGTACGCAGGTTCGCGGGCCTGAGCAGGTAGGTCCTCGCCCCGGGCCCCGGGGCCCGGGGCCGGGACCCGCCCTGGAACCTGTCCGTGCCGCCTGGCGTTGGTAACTTGGGCGGCGACCGCTGTCATCACCTCGCTCGGTCGCCCCCGAAGTTCGCCGCACTTCCTCACACCCTCAGGAGCCCGGAACCGTGACGACGCTTGCGCTCGGACCAAGCTGGCTGGATCCGGACTACCTGCTGAACCAGTTCGGCCTCTGGGGCCTCCTCCTGATCGTCTTCGCCGAGTCGGGCCTGCTCATCGGCTTCTTCCTGCCCGGTGACTCGCTCCTGTTCACCACCGGCCTGCTGATCACGACGGGCAAGCTGGACACCCCGCTGTGGCTGACCTGCATCCTGATCTGCATCGCCGCGATCGCGGGTGACCAGGCCGGATATCTCTTCGGCAAGAAGGTCGGACCCTCCCTGTTCAACCGCCCGGACTCCAAGCTGTTCAAGCAGGAGAACGTGGTCAAGGCCCATGAGTTCTTCGAGAAGCACGGCCCGAAGTCCCTGGTCCTTGCCCGCTTCGTGCCGATCGTGCGGACGTTCACGCCGATCATCGCGGGCCTCAGCGGCATGCGGTACCGCTCGTTCATCACCTTCAACATCCTCGGTGGCGTCCTGTGGGGCGCGGGCGTCACGCTGCTCGGCGCGTGGCTCGGCAAGCACGAGCTCGTCCACAAGAACATCGAGGCGATCCTCATCCTGATCGTCCTGATCTCGGTGGTGCCGATCATCATCGAGTTCCTGCGGGCCCGCGGCAAGGGCAAGAAGGGGACCGCCCAGACCGATGACCAGGCTTCCTCGGCCCAGCCCTCGGCCCAGGACGACGGCCACACCGGCGGCGAGCAGTACCGGGCGCAGGCGGAGTCCCAGTACCCGTACCAAGGTCGTTACGGCGATCAGCAGCACCACCAGCCCCCGTACCCGGGGCAGCAGCAGTACCAGGGCGGTCAGTACGGCGACCAGCAGTACGGCGGCCAACAGCACCAGGGCCAGTACGGCGATCAGCAGTACCAGGGGCAGTACGGCGACCAGCAGCACCAGGGGCAGTACGGGAACGACCAGGAGCAGTACGGGAACGACCGGCAGCAGTACGGCGGCGACCAGCAGCAGTACGGCGGCAACCAGCACTACAGCGGCGGTCAGTACCAGCCCCAGCAGCCCCAGCACCCGGGCGAGCAGGGGCACTACCCCGACCAGCACACCCAGTTCCTTGGACAGCAGCCCCTGTACCCGGACCCCCGCCGGGCCCCGGAGAACCAGGCCCCCGGGAACCAGGCCCAGGACCACCAGGCCCAGGACCACCAGGCCCAGGACCACCAGACCCAGTACCTGCGGCGGCAGCCCCCCGCCCCCGACGACACCGAGCAGCACAACCAGAACAGGTACTGACCGCGGCTCCGCGGCCCCGCGAACCGGTGGGCTAGAAGCCGCGCGTCCGCTTGGCCGCGCGGCGCCCCCGCTGGTCCTGGGCCGCCGGTGCCTTGAGGAAGAGCCGGGACAGCTCCCCGCCGAGGTTCACGCCGATCGCGATGGCCAGGGCGAGCGCCGCCGCCTTGGAGAGCGAGGCGAGGCCCGGGTTGAGGTTGTTGCGGGCGATCTCGAGCAGCCCGAAGTACGTCGCGCTACCGGGAAGCAGCGGCCCGATCGCCGCCGTCACGAACGGCAGCGCGGAAGCGAACCGGTAGCGCGAGAGCAACTGCCCGAACAGGCCCACGAGGCCCGCCGCGACCGCCGTGGCGGCCACCGGCGAGATGTCCCCGGCCCGCGCGAGCGCACCGTAGACCACCCAGGCGACGCCGCCGTTCAGGGTGACGAGCAGCACGGTTGAACGTTCCTGCTGGAGCAGGACGGCGAAGGCGAGGCTCAGCGCCATGGACGCGGCGATCTGGATCCAGGGCCGGTCGCTGGTGTGGATCGACGTCTCGGGGTTGAGGCCCGCGTCGAGGGTCACGCCGAGGTAGAGCACCATCAGGACGCCGCAGACGATGCCGACGATCAGATACCCGACCTCGAGGAGCCGGGCGGCGGCGGTGATGTAGTAGCCGGTCAGGCCGTCCTGGACGCCCGCGACGAGCGCCCGCCCCGGGATCAGCGCGAACAGCCCACCGGTGATGACCGCGGACGCCTTCACGTCCGGCAGGTCGAGCAGACTGATCGCCACGCCCATGGCGGCGGGCGGCATCGCCGCGACCACGAACTGGTAGAACTCCGGCAGACCGCGCCCCGCGCACAGCCACGCGAGCCGGTCGCCCAGCATCGCGCCGAGGGCGGCCGCGACGAACACCAGAACGTCACCGCCGACGAGGACGGACGCCGAACCGGCGAGCAGCCCGGCCGCGGCCGTCAGGGCCCAGCCCGGGTAGGGGTGGCGGTTGCGGCGCACCTCGGCGAGGCGCCGGTAGGCCTCCTCCAGGGAGACCTCGACGTCCTCGGAGCTGATGTCGTCCACGAGCTGGTAGACGGCCGCGAGACGCGTGTAGTCCGTGCCGCGGCGGCGCACCGTCCGCGACGCCGTCACCGGGTCGTCGACCAGGGACGGCTGGTACGAGATGGCGATGAGCGTGAACGTGACGTTCGGCTCGCAGCGGTCGAGGCCGTAGGAGTGCGTGACGGCGAACATCGCCGCCTCCACGTCCTCCGCGCCCTCGCCGCCCGCGAGCAGCAGCTCCCCGATGCGCAGCGTCAGGTCCAGGACGCGCGGCACGGCGCGCCCCTCGTCGTCCTCCTGCTTCTGCGTCGGCTCCGGCGCCGGGCGCTCGGCCACCGGGGTGCGCAGCATCGTCCGCATCCGGTCCTGCCAGGGCGCCTCCTTCGTCAGCCGGACGACGGGCACGCCGCCGGGCGGCGTGAAGGCGGGCGGCTGCTGCCGGGAGTCGTAGGTCTGCGGCGGGGTGAACGCCGACGACTCCTTGTCCTCGGGCACCTGGGGGATCCTGAGGCCCGTCGGGATCGTGAACTCGGAGGAGGGGTGGTCCTCCTCGGCCACGGCCGTCTGGTCGACGCCGCCCACCGGGGCGAAGGCGCTGTGCGCCTCGTCCGACTGCGGCTTGCGGTCTTCCTCCTCCGGTTCAGCCACCGGTGATGCCTCGCTCCTATGTACGTACGTGTCGTTGCGCGCCCTACGTACGTCAGTATGCGCACGACGTACGTAGGTATGCGTCCGCATCCATGGCGCATACGCGGACGGGCCGCCTGACCCGGGGAGGTCAGGCGGCCCGTCGGCTGCGGTTCGCGGGGGCTCAGTGGCCGCCGTGCGCCTCGAAGCGCTTGTACGAGGCCTCGATCTCGGCCTCGGCGTCGGTGCGGCCGACCCAGTCGGCGCCCTCGACGGACTTGCCGGGCTCCAGGTCCTTGTAGACCTCGAAGAAGTGCTGGATCTCCAGGCGGTCGAACTCGGACACGTGGTGGATGTCGCGCAGGTGCTCCACGCGCGGGTCGGAGGCGGGGACGCACAGCAGCTTGTCGTCGCCGCCGGCCTCGTCCGTCATCCGGAACATGCCGATCGCGCGGCACTTGATGAGGCAGCCGGGGAAGGTCGGCTCGTCCAGGATGACCAGGGCGTCCAGCGGGTCGCCGTCCTCACCGAGGGTGTTCTCGACGAAGCCGTAGTCCGCCGGGTAGCTGGTGGACGTGAAGAGTCGACGGTCCAGGCGGATACGGCCGGTCTCGTGGTCGACCTCGTACTTGTTCCGCGAACCCTTCGGAATCTCGATGGTGACGTCGAACTCCACGGGTGGCTCCTCCATGATCAGCACATACTTCGGGTGGTTAAGTGTCCCTCACGCAGATGTGTGATCGCGAAAGGGGCAGGTCGTCGTGGACGAGCGCAAGCCTGGGCAGCAGCTTCACAAGCTGTTGGAGCTTCTGAGGCGGCTTGCCGTCAAGCCTCCCGCGAAACTCAGGACCTGGCAGCTCACGGCCGTCTCGGCCGCTGCCGGCCTCGTCGTCGCGGCCGTGGCGATCGCCGCGGCCGGCCCCTGGGACTCCTCCGGTCAGCGTACGGCCGAGCGGGACCTCGCGGCCTCCCGGGAAGCCGGGGGTGGTGTAGATCACGCCGGGCCGCCGGGCCGCGAGGCATCGGACGCGGTGCCGAGCGCCCCCGCCGTGCTCGCCGGACTCTCGCGTTCCGCCCGTACCGCCGACGGGACGGGCGCCAAGCCCCTCGCCGCCGTCCTCGACCCGCTCATGGACGACGCGAAGCTGGGGCCCGAGCGCTCCGCGGTGGTCGTGGACGCGGTCTCCGGCGAGCGCGTGTACGGCAAGGGGGCGGGGCGGGAGCTGACCCCCGCGTCCACCACGAAGATCGCCACGGCGGTCGCCGCCCTGTCCGCCCTCGGCCCCGACCACCGGCTGACCACGAAGACCGTCGTCGAGCCGGGATCCCGCCACGTCGTCCTCGTCGGCGGCGGCGACCCCACGCTCACCGCCCGCGGCGACGGCCGCTACGTGGCCGAGTCCGCGAGCCTGCGCGAGCTCGCCGACGACACCGCCGAAGCCCTCAAGAAGCGCGGCGCCGACCAGGACGTCACCCTTTCCTACGACACATCGCGCTATTCGGGACCGTCGCAGCACCCCATCGGCCCCAACGAGAACATCGCCCCCGTCAGCGCCCTCATGGCCGACGAGGGCCGCCTCGACACCTCCTCCTCGGGGACCGCGCCGCGCACCGCGGAGCCCGCGGGCGACGCCGCGCGGAACTTCGCCAACCTGCTGCGCGAACGCGGCATCGGCATCGAGGCCGACCCCGGCCCCGGCAGGGCCGGCACGACCGCCGAACACCTGGCGAGCACCCGTTCGCAGCCCCTCGCCGCCCTGGTCGAGCGGATGCTGACGCACAGCGACAACGACATCGCCGAGGCCCTGGCGCGCGAGACCGCCGTGGCCGCGGGTGAGCCCGCGAGCTTCGAGGGGGCCTCGCGGGCGGTACGGGACCGGCTCGGCAGGCTCGGCCTGCCGCTCGACGGGGCCGTGTTCGACGACGGCAGCGGCCTCGACCGGGACGACCGGCTCAGCGCACAGCTCCTCGCCGCCCTCCTGAAGCGGGCCGCCGGGCCCGGCCACCCCGAGCTGCGGTCCGTGGTCACGGGCCTGCCGGTCGCCGGATTCACCGGGACCCTGGTCGGCCGCTACCCGGAAGCGTCCGCGGGCACGGGACTCGTACGCGCCAAGACCGGCACCCTGACCGGCGTGAACAGCCTCGCAGGCACCGTGGTCGACGCGAACGGCCGCCTCCTGGTCTTCGCCTTCATGACCACCGGAACGACGGACCCCCAGGGCGCCCAGTCCACCCTGGACGCCATGGCCACGGCGCTCGCGGTCCGCGGGTCGTAGCGCGCGGGCCGGACCCACGGCGCCCCCAACCCCGGACGCGAGCCCGGCCGACCACGTACGGTTGACGGCATGACGAGCCTCGGTGGTGCGGAGATGGTCGACTGGAACCTCGCGGTGGCGACCGCGACCCGGCTCGTGCGGCCGGGCCCGGAGGTCAGCAGGGACGAGGCCCGCGCGGTGGTCGCCGAGCTGCGCAGGCACGCCAAGTCCTCGGAGGGACACGTCCGTTCGTTCACCCGGATGGGTACGGACGACATCCACGACACCCCCGTCCTCGTGGTGGACCGCGCGGGCTGGGTGCGCGCCAACGTCGCGGGCTTCCGCGAGGTGCTCAAGCCGCTCCTGGAGAAGATGAAGGACCGCCGCGGCCCCGGCCCCGGCGGCGCCGTGCTCGGCGCTGTCGGCGGCAAGGTGACGGGCGTCGAGCTCGGCATGCTGCTCTCCTTCCTGGCCTCCCGCGTCCTCGGCCAGTACGAGACCTTCGCCCCCGCCACCCGCGAGCTCCCGGCCGGCGCGAACGGCGGCGGCAGGCTCCTGCTGGTGGCGCCCAACATCGTCCACGTGGAGCGCGAACTCGACGTGGACCCGCACGACTTCAGGCTCTGGGTGTGCCTGCACGAGGAGACGCACCGCACCCAGTTCTCGTCCGTGCCGTGGCTGCGCGACCACCTCGAGGGCGAGATCCAGGCCTTCCTCGGCGAGACCGACGTCGACCCGATGACGGTCCTGGAGCGCATCAGGGAGGCCGCCCAGTCGCTGGCGGGCAGCCGCTCCGACGGCGCGGAGGACGAGGACGCCGCGGCCGACGGCGGCCGCTCCTTCGTGGAGATCGTCCAGACCCCGGCACAGCGCGAGATCCTGGCCCGCCTGACCGCCGTCATGTCCCTGCTCGAAGGCCACGCGGACTACGTCATGGACGGCGTCGGACCCGACGTCGTACCGTCCGTCAGCGAGATCAGGGAGAAGTTCAAGGAGCGCCGCAGGCGCGGCGCGGGACGCCTCGACCAGGCGCTGCGCAAACTGCTCGGCCTGGACGCGAAGCTGCGGCAGTACCGCGACGGCGAGCGGTTCGTGCGGGCGGTCGTGGACGAGGTCGGCATGGACGGCTTCAACCGCGTGTGGACCTCCCCGAACACGCTGCCCACCAAGGCCGAGATCGCCAAACCGGCGGACTGGGTCGCACGGATGCACCCCAGGGCGGACTGAGCGAACCGGTGCGGCCGACGGCAGGAGAACGCCTCCGCAATCACCCGTCCGAGGGACCGTGAGCCGTGGGTGGGCGTGCGATGCTCGGGTAATGGCTCGGCTCTGTCACGATCGACACACTCTGAGTGACTGAACTGAGGCTCACCCCCCGAACTTCATGAAGGGAACCAACCGGAATGGGTCCCCATCCTGCGGTCGCGGCGATACGCCTGGCGGTCCGCCGCGTGCTCCACGACGTACTGACCGACACCGCCGCGCACCGCGAGCTCACCCCGTCGCGCTCCGCGCCCCCCGACGGCAACCCCCGCCCCCCTCAGCAGACCCCCCTGGAGCCCCTGACCCCGCAGGGCTTCGCGCACGAGCCGCCCCCGCCGCTCGTGCTCGTGGCGTGCTCCGGCGGCGCCGACTCCATGGCCCTCGCGTCGGCACTCGCGTTCGAGGCCCCCAAGCTCGGCATCCGTGCCGGCGCGGTGACCGTCGACCACGGCTTGCAGCCCGGCTCCGACCTGCGCGCCGCCGAGGTCGTCACCCGGATGACCGCGCTCGGCCTCGACCCCATCGAATCCCTGGTGGTGCACGTCGGCCGGGACGGCGGCCCCGAGGCCGCCGCCCGCGACGCGCGCTACGCCGCCCTCGACGAAGCGGCCGAACGCCACGGCGCCGCCGCCGTGCTGCTCGGCCACACCCGCGACGACCAGGCCGAGACGGTGCTGCTCGGGCTCGCCCGCGGCTCCGGCATCCGCTCGCTCTCCGGGATGGCCGCGGTCTCGGGGGCCGGCGGCCGCTACCGCAGACCCTTCCTGCACCTCGACCGCCAGACCGCCCGCAAGGCCTGCATGGTCCAGTCGCTGCCGGTCTGGGACGACCCGCACAACGCCGACCCGGCCTACACCCGCTCACGCCTGCGGCACGAAGGCCTGCCCGCCCTGGAGAAGGCGCTCGGCAAAGGCGTCGTGGAGGCCCTCGCGCGCACCGCGCAGCTCTCCCGCGACGACGCCGACGCGCTCGACGCCTGGGCCGCGCAGGCCGAGCCGTCGGTGCGGGACGCCACCGGCGTGCTCGAGTGCGCCAAGCTGTACGCGCTGCCGCCCGCGGTGCGCCGCCGCATCGTGCGCCGTGCGGCCATCGGGGCGGGTGCCCCCGCGGGCGCGCTGTTCGCCCGGCACATCGAAGAGGTGGACCGGTTGATCACGGCCTGGCGGGGCCAGGGCGCCATCAATCTCCCGGGCAAAGTCGTCGCACGGCGGCAGGGTGGCAGACTGGTCATCCGGCAAGGCTGACCCGGGACTGTTTTTCCCGACCGGCCGGTGGGACGACCGAAAGTGATGCGGGTGGACGCGAAAGACATGGGCACCGACCTCCAGTCGGTGCTCATCACCAAGGAAGAGATCGACGCGAAGCTGGCCGAGCTGGCCGCGAAGATCGACGCGGAGTACGCGGGCAAGGACCTCCTGATCGTCGGCGTGCTGAAGGGCGCCGTGATGGTCATGGCGGACCTGGCGCGCGCGCTGTCCACGCCGCTCACGATGGACTGGATGGCGGTGTCCTCGTACGGCGCCGGCACGCAGTCCTCCGGCGTGGTCCGCATCCTCAAGGACCTCGACACCGACATCAAGGGACGCCACGTCCTGATCGTCGAGGACATCATCGACTCGGGCCTGACGCTGTCGTGGCTGCTCTCCAACCTCGGCTCGCGCGAGCCCGCGTCCCTCAAGGTGTGCACGCTCCTGCGCAAGCCCGAGGCGGCGAAGGTCGCCATCGACGTGGAGTGGGTCGGCTTCGACATCCCGAACGAGTTCGTCGTCGGGTACGGCCTGGACTACGCCGAGAAGTACCGCAACCTGCCGTTCGTCGGCACCCTCGCCCCGCACGTCTACGGGGGCTGACGACTTGCGCCGGGCACTCCGGGCGGAGTAGGACGCCCGGGAACCCTCAGCCGTTTCCCGCCGTTGGAGCATGCGAAGGCGGTACAGGCAGCCGTCCCGTGCGGCTTCGGGTCACAATGCTGGGGTACCGTCCGAAGAACAGTCTTTATCAAACTCACTATGGCAGGAGGTACGGAGCGCCATCGCTCCGTGTGGATGGACGTGAAGCGATACTTCCGTGGGCCAGTCATGTGGATCGTGCTGGCCGTCCTTGCCGTGGTCGTGTTGATGCAGGTCGTCGGTTCGTCCGGCGGCTACAAGACGGTGGACACCGGCCAGGTCGTGCAGGCCATCGACGACAACAAGGTCGAATCGGCCAAGCTCACGACCGGTGACGATCACACCATCAAGGTGGAGCTCAAGGACGGCCAGAAGGTCAAGGGCAGCAGCAAGATCCAGGCGAGCTACATCGGCGACCAGGGCGTCGAAGTCGCCAAGATGCTGCAAGCCAAATACGAGGACAAGCAGATCCCGGACGGTTACACCGTCTCCCCGTCGAAGCAGAACCCCTTCGTCGGCATCCTGCTGTCCCTCCTCCCCTTTGTTCTCATCGTCGTCGTCTTCCTGTTCCTGATGAATCAGATGCAGGGTGGCGGCAGCCGGGTCATGAACTTCGGCAAGTCCAAGGCGAAGCTCATCACCAAGGACACCCCGAAGACGACGTTCAGCGACGTCGCGGGTTCCGACGAAGCGGTCGAGGAACTCCACGAGATCAAGGAGTTCCTCCAGGAGCCGGCGAAGTTCCAGGCCGTCGGCGCCAAGATCCCCAAGGGCGTGCTGCTGTACGGCCCGCCGGGAACGGGCAAGACGCTCCTCGCGCGCGCGGTCGCGGGCGAGGCGGGCGTGCCGTTCTACTCCATCTCGGGTTCCGACTTCGTCGAGATGTTCGTCGGTGTCGGTGCCTCCCGTGTGCGTGACCTCTTCGAGCAGGCCAAGGCGAACGCCCCGGCGATCGTCTTCGTCGACGAGATCGACGCGGTCGGCCGCCACCGCGGCGCCGGCCTCGGCGGCGGTCACGACGAGCGCGAGCAGACGCTCAACCAGCTGCTCGTCGAGATGGACGGCTTCGACGTGAAGGGCGGCGTCATCCTGATCGCCGCCACGAACCGGCCCGACATCCTCGACCCGGCCCTCCTGCGCCCCGGACGCTTCGACCGGCAGATCGCCGTCGACCGCCCGGACATGCAGGGCCGTCTGGAGATCCTCAAGGTTCACCAGAAGGGCAAGCCGGTCGCGCCGGACGTCGACCTGGGCGCCGTCGCGCGGCGCACGCCGGGCTTCACCGGCGCCGACCTGAGCAACGTCCTCAACGAGGCCGCCCTGCTCACCGCGCGCAGCAACCAGAAGCTGATCGACAACCACATGCTGGACGAGGCCATCGACCGCGTCGTGGCGGGCCCGCAGAAGCGGACCCGGATCATGTCCGACAAGGAAAAGAAGATCACCGCGTACCACGAGGGCGGTCACGCCCTGGTCGCGGCGGCCTCCCCCAACGCGGACCCGGTCCACAAGATCACGATCCTGTCGCGCGGACGTGCCCTCGGCTACACCATGGTCCTGCCGGACGAGGACAAGTACTCGACCACGCGCAACGAGATGCTCGACCAGCTCGCGTACATGCTGGGCGGGCGCGCGGCCGAGGAACTGGTCTTCCACGACCCGACCACCGGTGCCGCCAACGACATCGAGAAGGCCACGGCCACCGCTCGCGCGATGGTCACGCAGTACGGCATGACCGAGCGTCTCGGCGCGATCAAGTTCGGCGGCGACAACACGGAGCCGTTCCTCGGCCGCGAGATGGGCCACCAGAGGGACTACTCCGAAGAGGTCGCGGCGCTGGTCGACGAAGAGGTCAAGAAGCTCATCGAGACCGCGCACAACGAGGCCTGGGAGATCCTGGTCGAGAACCGCGACGTCCTCGACAACCTGGTCCTCCAGCTCCTGGAGCGGGAGACGCTGAACAAGGAGGAGATCGCGGAGATCTTCGCCCCCATCGTCAAGCGTCCGGCCCGGCCGGCCTGGACGGGCTCCACGCGGCGTACGCCGTCGACGCGCCCGCCGGTGCTCTCGCCCAAGGAGCTCTCGCTGACCAACGGTGCGAACGGCGCCACCCCCGCGGTGACCGCCGGCACGGCCGGTACGGGTGAGACGAAGGGCGTCGAGGTGGCTCCGGAGGACCGCCCCGAGAGCTGACTCCTGCCCGTCCCGGGCGTCTCACCAGGCCCGGAATGGATGCCGCGCCCCCCAGGTTCTAGCCTGGGGGGCGCGGCTCTTTTCGGCCCCCCGCATGACACAGGAACCAGGAACGAGGCACAGATGACCGACCCCGTGACGCTGGACGGCGAAGGCTCGATCGGCGAGTTCGACGAGAAGCGGGCCGAGAACGCCGTGCGCGAGCTGCTCATCGCGGTCGGTGAGGATCCGGAACGCGAGGGCCTGCGGGAGACGCCGGGGCGGGTGGCGCGGGCGTACCGCGAGATATTCGCCGGTCTGTGGCAGAAGCCCGAGGACGTTCTGACGACGACGTTCGACCTGGGGCACGACGAGATGGTCCTGGTGAAGGACATCGAGGTCATGAGTTCCTGCGAGCACCATCTGGTGCCCTTCGTCGGCGTCGCCCACGTCGGCTACATCCCGTCCCAGGACGGCAAGATCACCGGTCTCTCCAAGCTGGCCAGGCTCGTGGACGTCTACGCCCGCCGACCGCAGGTCCAGGAGCGGCTCACCACCCAGATCGCGGACTCCCTGATGCAGATACTGGAGCCGCGGGGGGTCATCGTCGTCGTCGAGTGCGAGCACATGTGCATGACGATGCGGGGGGTTCGCAAGCCCGGGGCGAAGACCATCACCTCGGCGGTGCGGGGGCAGTTGCGGGCTCCCGCTACGCGGAACGAGGCGATGAGTTTGATTATGGCGCGCTAGGCGCTGGGTGCTTCGCGCTGGGCGGTGGCGGGGGGTTCGCGCTGCGCGCTCGTCCTCAGGCGCCGGACGGGCTTGATCTTCGCGCTGCGCGCTTGTCCTCAAGCGCCGGACCGGCTTGATCTTCGCGCTGCGCGCTCGTCCTCAAGCGCCGGACGGGCTGGATGTGCTGCGCGCTCGTCCTCGAGTGGCGGACCGGCTTGATCTTTGTGCTGCGCGCTTGTCCTCAAGCGCCGGACGGGCTGAGTCTGCTGCGGGCTTGTCCTTGAGTGGCGGACCGGCTTGATCGTCGCGCTGCGCGCTTGTCCTCAAGCGCCGGACGGGCTGAGTCTGCTGCGGGCTCGTCCTTAAGTGGCGGACGGGCTGGATTTGCCGCGCGCTCGTCCTCTAGTGGCGGACGGCTGGATTTGCTGCGGGCCCTAGCTCGCGTGGCGGGCGGGCTGGATTCGCTGCGGGCCCGAGCGCGCGTGGCGGGCGGGCTGGGTTTGGTGCGGCTCGTGCTCGTGTGGCGGGCGGGCTGGGCATGCTGCGGGTCCGGGCTCGCGTGAGTGGGAGGGGTCATGCTGCGGGGGCTGTGCCGCCGTGTTCGTCGTTGCCGTCTTCCGGGAGTTTGCAGACCCGCTCGAGGAAGAACGCGGCCGCTATGACGCCGATGCCCGCGAGGACCGAGAAGCCGGCGTAGTACGCCTGGTCGCGGCGGGCGGGGATGTCCAGGAACTCCAGCATAAAGACGCCCACGCCGCCGTACATCCCGCAGACCAGGGCCGCGACCAGCGCGCTGGCCTGGCCGAAGACGACGGCGCGGGCGGCCATCAGCGGCTCGACGCCCTTCGCCCCGGGCCGCCGCTCGCGCTGGGCGCGCAGCCGGGCGCGCAGCGAGATCGCCGTGGCCAGCAGGACCACGGCGATCAGGGCGAGGACGATGGGCGCGGCGAGGGGCACGCGCGGCAGCGTGCCCACGGAGTCCCACAGCCGGGCCGCGGCCCAGGACAGCACCCCGGCGACGGCGAAGAGGCCCGCCAGCATCCCCACGCGCAGTTGCTTCATTCCGGCGGTCGCCCCTCAGTCCTGTCCGTGCCTGTTGCCTGCCGGGTGCGTCCCTGGCCTGCTGTGTGGTCCCTGTGGACCCTAACGACTACTCGGGCAGCCGGAGTTCCAGATCGGTGCGCGGCGCGACACCCTCGCGGGTGATGTCGTCGAGCAGCCGGGCGACGGGCCCGTGCCCGGCGAGCTGCGCCTCCGGCTCGACGTCGTGCCACGGGGCGAGCACGAAGGCCCGCTCGTGCGCCCGCGGGTGCGGCAGCGTGAGCACCGGGTCGTCCGAGACCACGTCGGCGTACGCGACGATGTCCACGTCGATCGTGCGCGGGCCCCAGCGCTCGTCCCGTACGCGGTGGAAGGCCTCCTCCACGGCCTGTGCCCGCTCCAGGAGCGAGGCCGGGGGGAGCGTGGTGCGCACGACCACCACGGCGTTGAAGTAGGCGGGCTGGGAGCCGGGCTCGACGCCCCAGGGCTCCGTCTCGTACACCGGGGAGACCGCCTTGACCCGTAGGCCCGGGGTGTCCTCCAGGGCGTCCACGGCCCCCTGGAGGGTCTCCAGGCGGTTGCCCAGGTTCGACCCCAGGGAGATCACGGCGCGCCGCGGGTTGGACAGCGTCGTGTCGGCGGCGTCCACCTGCTCCACGACGGACGTGGGCACCGGCTGGACGGTGGGGTCGCTGTGGGGGGTCATACGCGGCTCCGGGTGATGGTGACGGTCACGTCGTCGAACGGGACGGTGATCGGGGCGTCCGGTTTGTGCACCGTGACCTCGACTTCCAGGAGTCCCTCGTGCTTCAGGCAGGCCTGGGCGATGCGCTCGGAGAGCGTCTCGATGAGGTTCACCGGCTCGCCCTCGACGACGGCCACGACCTCCTCCGCCACGATGCCGTAGTGCACGGTCTTCGCCAGGTCGTCGTCGGCCGCGGCCGCACGGGTGTCCAGGCCCAGGACCAGGTCCACGATGAAGGTCTGGCCCTCCTCGCGCTCCCGCGGGTACACACCGTGGTGCCCGCGGGCCTTCAGGCCACGCAGCGCGACACGATCCACGCGAATCACTCCTGACAGTCGTCGGTAACGGCCGGTCCTGCCGTGTGCGGTCGGCACACCGGCCTCGATCGAATCTACCTGCGGGCACCGACAGTGTTCGCCCGCGGGGCTGCCGGACGGCCCTTCCCCGCGGGCTCGCGGGTGTCCCTACCCACTCGGACGCGGTCGGCCACCCCTCTCGGCGAGGTGTCCTGCCGCTCCGGACGGCGCGCGTCCGCCCGGCCCGGCGGCTCAGGAGGGGGTGTCGTCGTCCTCGTCGTCGCCGCTCTCGGCGAGCACCGGTGACGCGTGGTGCGACCACAGCTTCCAGCCGTCGGGTGTGCGCCGGAACACGTTCGTGGCGACCACGAGCTGCCCCACGAGAGGGCCCAGCTCGTCGCCGCCCTGCGGCGCGGGACCGCCGCTGAGGATGTTCTCCGTACAGGTCACCAGGGCGGTGTCGCCGGCCACGCAGACCCGCAGGTCGGTGAGGAAGAACTGGATGTACTCGGTGTTGGCCATGATCAGCGCGTACGACCTCAGGACCTCGCCGCGCCCCGTGAGCACCGGCCAGCCCGGGTGGACGCAGGAGATGGCGGGCCCCTCCGAGGCCGGTTCCGGGTCGCCGTCGTCCTCGGGGTCCGCCTCCGGCAGGCCGAGGTCGCGGACCGTGCCGGGGCCGCCCGTCTCCGGTGTCTCGCTGTAGGTGTCCGCGTCGTCGAGGTCCGCGGCGTCGAGCCACAGGTCCGACACGCCGTCGAAGTCGCCCCGCTCCAGCGCTTCGTAGAAGGCGGTGTTGGCGAGCTCGACCTGCTCGACGTCCGTCTGCGCGCGCGTCACTGAGCGCCAGCCTCCCCGGAAGCGTCCGGTCCGGCGCCGTCGCCGGCACCGCTGTACCCCCCGTGGCCGGGCGCCGCCGCGTCGGTGACGGCCTGCGCCACCCGTACCGCGTCCGCCGTGGCCCGCACCTCGTGCACGCGCACCGCCCAGGCGCCCTGGTGCGCCGCGAGCGCGGACACCGCGGCCGTCGCGGCGTCCCGCTCGCGCGCGGGCGGCGGGGACCCCTGCGGACCCGCGAGGACCCGGCCGAGGAACCTCTTGCGGGACGCGGCGACCAGGACGGGGCGGCCGAGCGTGCGGAGCCGGTCGAGGCGGGCGAGCAGTGCCAGGTCGTGCTCGGCGTTCTTGGAGAAGCCGAGGCCCGGGTCGACGACGATCCGCTCCGGGGCGATGCCCCCCGCGACCGCCGCCTCCACGCGCGCGTGGAGTTCGTCGACGACTTCGGAGACGACGTCCTCGTACACGGGCCGGGCGTGGATGTCGGTGAGGAAGCCGCGCCAGTGCATGACCACGAAGGGGGCCTGCGCGGCCGCCACGGCGGGCACCATGCCGGGGTCGGCGAGGCCTCCGGAGACGTCGTTCACGAGCGCGGCGCCCGCCGCGAGCGCCTGCCGCGCCACGCGGGCGCGCATGGTGTCCACGGAGACCGTGACGCCCTCGGCCGCGAGACCGCGGACGACGGGGACGACGCGCCGCAGCTCCTCCTCCTCGTCCACGCGCGCGGCGCCCGGCCGGGTCGACTCACCGCCGACGTCGACGAGGTCGGCGCCCTGGGCGACGAGGTCGATGCCGTGCTTGACGGCGGCCGTGGTGTCGAACCAGCGCCCGCCGTCGGAGAACGAGTCGGGGGTCACGTTCACGACCCCCATGACGGCACAGCGGTCCCACCGGGGGAGTCCCTCCACCGTGCCCCCGGCGTCCCCGCGCCGCCCGCCGCCGCCCCCGGGCGGGATACGCAGCCCGTCCTCGCTGTCCCCGCGCAACGTACTCATGCCTCAAGCCTAGGCCCGCGCGGGCTGCCGCTACGCCGCGCGGACCTCACGCTCGGCGGTGTGCGCCGACCGGTGCGGGCAGGGGCGGCGCTGCGCGGTGGCGCGGCGCAGGAAACGCGGCAGCG
Organism: Streptomyces sp. NPDC017940; assembly: GCF_044328435.1. NCBI lineage: Bacteria > Bacillati > Actinomycetota > Actinomycetes > Kitasatosporales > Streptomycetaceae > Streptomyces > Streptomyces sp. NPDC017940. The sequence goes on from NZ_JBIRHJ010000013.1 coordinate 25,404, forward strand.
CGAACGTGACGAAGCCTTCCGCCTGCATCGCGGCGAAACCGATCCGCGGCAGGTCGCGGCTCGAGCGGTAAACCACGAAGCGGGGCTCCCAGCGCGGCCGGAACTTCGCGTTGAACTTGTACAGCGACTCGATCTGGAACCAGCGCGAGAGGAACACCAGGAGCCCGCGCCAGGCGCGCAGGACCGGGCCCGCGCCCAGCTTCTCGCCGCGGGCGAGCGCCGCGCGGAACATCGCGAAGTTCAGCGACACGCGGGTGATGCCGAGCTTCGGCGCGGCTTGCAGCGCGGCGACGATGAGGAGTTCGTTCATCCCCGGGTCGGCCGACCTGTCGCGGCGCATCAGGTCGAGCGAGACACCGTCCCGCCCCCACGGCACGAAGTGCAGTACGGCCTTCAAGTCGCCGTAGGGACCGGCCTTCTCGTCGGCCTTGTGGGCCGTCGCGATCAGGCAGTCGCCGTCGTCCGGGTCGCCGATGCGGCCGAGCGCCATGGAGAAGCCGCGCTCGGTGTCGGTGCCGCGCCAGTCCTCGGCGGCGCGCTGGATGCGGTCGAGCTCCTTCTCCCCGAGGTCACGGATGCGCCGCACGCGCGTCTCGTAGCCATTGCGCTCGATCCGCTTGACCATCTGGCGCACGTTGCGCATCGCGCGCCCGGACAGGGAGAAATCCGCGACATCCACCACCGCCTCGTCGCCGAGCTCCAGGGCGTCGAGGCCGGTCTCGCGGGTCCAGACCTCACCGCCGGTCTCGGAGCAGCCCATGACGGCCGGGGTCCAGGAGTGCGCCTTGGCCTCGTCCATGAAGCGCTCGATGGCGCCGGGCCAGGCCTCCACGTCGCCGACGGGGTCGCCCGAAGCGAGCATCACGCCGGACACCACGCGGTAGGTGACGGCGGCCTTGCCGCTGGGGGAGAAGACGACGCCCTTGTCGCGGCGGAGCGCGAAGTGGCCGAGGGAGTCGCGGCCGCCGTGCCGTGCGAGCAGCTCGCGCAGTCGGCTCTCGTCGTCCTCGGTGAGGCGTGCGGCCGGGTGCTCGGGGCGGAAGGCCAGGTAGATGGTGGTGAGCGCGGTCAGCATGCCGAGGGTGCCGAGGGAGACGCCGACCGTCCAGGAGGTGCGGCCGGTGTAGCCGACGGGCCCCTCGAAGCCGAACAGGCCGTACAGGACGTGCGCGAGGCGGTCGGTGAGGCCCGGGTCGCCGACGACCTTGTCCGGGTGCACGCTGACGATGACGAGGCCGAGCGCGATGGAACCGGCCCCGAGGAGAACGAAGTTGGCCAGTGCCCGCCAGCGGCTGCGCGGGTCCGGCAGCGCGGCGAACTCGGTGCGGTGCCGCAGCAGCAGGGCCAGGAGCCCCAGCGAGATCGCGGCGCCGATGAACGAGTGGCGGTACGCGAACTGCGCCACCGCGCCCGCGGGCAGCAGCACCACCGCGGCCCGCCAGGCGCGCCGCTTGTGCCGCCGCAGCCCGTGCGCGAGCAGGAGCAGCAGGACGCCGCAGCTCAGCGCGAGGGCGGCGGCGAAGGGGCCGAGCGCGCCCGGCAGGACTTCGGCGAAGGTGTGCAGGCGGCTGTGCCGGAAGCGCGGGAAGACGGCCGCCGCGACGTTCAGGAGGCCCACGAGGGCGCAGATTCTGGCGGCGAGGACCGGGACGGCCTCGGGGCGGGGGCCGCGCAGGATCCGGCGCAGCCGGCCGTCGCCGCTGCCCTGGCCTCCTGGAACCGCACCCGATATTTCGCCATCTATCCTGACAGACATCGCATCCCGTAGTTCTGCGAGAGAGCTTTGATCACGGTGCCAAAGGTGGCATCCGGTGATATTGCGCCCTCTAGGACGGTCCTTCGGGGAGAGGGGTTCACTCCCCTCCGAAAAACCGGTGGAAAGCTGGCGGAAAGTATGGCTCGGGCCGCATCCCGGGATTCCGCCCTCCGCGCCGGCCATCGAGGGGCGGACAGGCAGAAAGCACAGGCAGGATCACCCCATGGGTCTCACGAGCAACAAGGTGCTGGCACTTGCCGTAGTGCTGGCCGTGCTGCTGTTCATCGGCACGGTCTGGCTGTGGCCGCGCCTGGCCCGCCGCAGCTGGCGGGCGGTCAGCGGGCGCGTCGGGCTGCTGCTCGCCACACAGCTCGCGATCTTCGCGTCGGTCGGCCTCGCGGCCAACCAGGCGTTCGGCTTCTACGCCACCTGGGCCGACCTCTTCGGCCAGGAGACGGCGCAGGGCGTGGTCGTCGACCACGACGCCATGAAGGGCGAGAAGGGCCCGGTCCGGGTCGTCGACACCCAGTCCGTCGACGTACCCGGAGGCGGCATCCCGCGGCTCGGCGGACAGATCCAGAAGATCGACATCCAGGGCCGCAACTCCAGGATCGCCAGCCCTGCCTACGTGTACCTGCCGCCCGAGTACTTCCAGCCGCAGTTCAAGCACCGCACCTTCCCCGCGGCCGCCGTCCTGACCGGCTACCCCGGCACCGCCGAGGCGCTCATCAAGGGCCTGCACTACCCGCAGACCGCCCACAAGCAGACCAAGGACGGCAAGATGCAGCCGATGATCCTGGTCATGCTGCGGCCCACGGTGGCGCCGCCCAGGGACACCGAGTGCGTGGACATCCCCGGCGGCCCGCAGTCCGAGACGTTCTTCGCCAAGGACCTCCCCGGCGCCGTCAGCGACCACTACCGCGTCGCGAGGAAGGCCGACAGCTGGGGCATCATCGGCGACTCCACCGGCGGCTACTGCGCCCTGAAGATCGCCATGCACCACCCCCGCGCGTACGGCGCCGCCGTCGGCCTCTCGGCCTACTACAAGGCCGCGCAGGACGTGACGACCGGCAACCTCTTCCACGGCGACAAGGAGCGGGAACGCCGCGCGAACCTGCTCTGGTACCTCGACCACATGCCGCCGCCCAAGACCTCCCTGCTCGTCACGACCAGCAGGAAGGGCGAGGGCAACTACAAGGACACCAAGAAGTTCATCGAGAAGGTCAAGTCCCCCACCCGGGTCTCGTCGATCACCCTCGACAGCGGCGGCCACAACTTCAACACCTGGCGGCGCGAGATCCCGGCGTCCCTGGTGTGGATGAGCGGGCGGCTGACCGGCGGCTCGGACGTGCGCTGAGCCCCTGGGACGTGCGCTGAGCCCGGTACGGGGCGGCGGTCACGCCCCGGCCACCGACGCCACCGTCTCCAGGTCGACGTCCTCGCGCGCGATGTCCCGCGCGTCGGCCGCCGTCGAGCGGCGCAGCGCCTCGTGCAGCCGGGCCGGGGTCAGGACGCCGAGGAAGCGGCCCTCGCTGCGCTCGTCGATGACCGCGATCCAGCCCGCGTCGTGCTGGAGCATCGTCGAGAACGCCTGCTTCAGGCTGGCGCCGACCGGCAGCCACGCCTCCATGCGGCGGGCGTGCTCGCGCACCGTGCCGGTGCCCTCGCGCGCGTGCTCGGCGGAGATCCAGCCGTGCAGGTTGTTCTCGCCGTCCAGGACGACGGCCCAGCGGGCGCTTGCCCCTTGGAGGTCCTTGGGCAGCGGGTCGTCCAGGTGCACCACCGGCGGCTGCTCCAGGTCGCCCTCCTCGATGGGCGTCACGGAGAGCCGCTTCAATCCCCGGTCCGCGCCCACGAAGTCGGCGACGTACTCGGTGGCGGGCGCGCCGAGGACGGTGGAGGGGGTGTCGAACTGCTCGACGCGGCCCTGCCCGTAGACCGCGATGCGGTCACCGAGGCGGACGGCCTCCTCGATGTCGTGTGTGACGAACAACACGGTCTTGCGGACGGCCTGCTGCAAGCGGAGGAACTCGTTCTGCAAATGCTCGCGCACCACGGGGTCGACCGCTCCGAACGGCTCGTCCATCAGCAGGACGGGCGGATCGGCCGCCAGCGCCCTGGCCACGCCGACGCGTTGGCGCTGGCCCCCGGAGAGCTGCTCGGGATAGCGGTCGCCGAACGTCGCGGGGTCGAGGCCGACGAGGTCCAGGAGCTCGGCGGCGCGCTCGCGGGCCTTCGCGCGCTTCACACCGAGCAGGTGCGGGACGGTCGCGGTGTTGTCCAGGACCGTCTTGTGCGGGAAGAGGCCGACCTGCTGGATGACATAGCCGATTCGGCGGCGGAGTCGGACGGGGTCGATTCCGGATATGTCCTCGCCGTCGAGGAATATCCGTCCCTCGGTCGGCTCGATGAGCCGGTTCACCATTTTCATCGTCGTGGTCTTGCCGCAGCCCGACGGGCCCACGAGCGTGACCAGTTCACCCTCCGCCACCTCGAAGGACAGGTCGTCGACGGCTGTCGTACCGTCCGCGTACCGCTTGGTCACGTTCTCGAACCGGATCATGATTCCCCATTGTGGCGCGTGTTCTGTGAAGACGGTGTTGCGCCCGTACGAAGAGGGCCCCCGCGTATCGGAGATTGTCAGTGCTCGGGGTTAGGGTCGCCAGTCGGACGGACATGTGGGTTTCGGTACGTGTCCTGCATGGCGACGGGGTTTCGGGGGAGGCGGGGCGGGTGGGCAAGCGGGACTGCCTGGTGGCGAACGACTGGATCTGCGGTGAGTACATCCGCTCGCGCAGCCAGGAACTGACCGACGCGACGCTGGAGCATGTGGCGATCACGGGCACGTCCGTGCTGATAGGCGTGGCGGTCGCGCTGCCCCTCGCGCTCGTCGCGCGGCGCTGGCGCTTCCTCGCCGCCCCCCTCCTCGGCGTGACCACGGTGCTGTACTCGATCCCCTCGCTCGCGATGTTCTCGCTCCTGCTCCCCTTCTTCGGCCTCTCCGCCACCCTGGTCGTCACGGGCCTCGTGCTGTATTCGCTGACCATCCTGGTGCGGAACATCCTCGCGGGCCTCCAGGCGGTCCCCGAGGACGCCAGAGAGGCCGCCAAGGGCATGGGGTACGGCCCGCTGCGGCTCCTGTGGGAAGTGGAACTGCCGCTCGCGCTGCCCGCCCTGCTCGCCGGTGTGCGCATCACGACGGTGTCCACCGTGGCCCTCACCACCGTCGGCGCGATCGTCGACCACGGCGGCCTCGGCACCCTGATCCTCGACGGCCTCGACACCCAGTTCAAGGCGCAGGTGCTCACCGCCTCCGTGCTGTGCGTCGTCCTCGCCATCGCCGCCGACCTGCTGCTTCTCGCCCTCCAGCGGCTGCTCACGCCCTGGACGCGAGCCCATCGAATACGACCGGGCCGCTTCTCGCGCAAGGCGGGTGCGGCCAACAGCGTGGCCAAGGTGGCTGAGCCCGTATGAACGCGATATCCGGTGCCTACGAATGGCTGACCACGTCCGCCAACTGGCAGGGTGAGAAGGGGGTGTGGCACCGGCTCGCCGAGCATCTGTACTTCAGCGGCGTGTGCCTCGCCGCGGCCTGCCTGATCGCGCTGCCCGTCGCGCTGCTGCTCGGCCACATCGGCAAGGGCGGCGCGCTCGCGGTCAATATCTCCAATGTCGGCCGCGCGGTGCCCACGCTGGCCGTCCTGATCCTGCTCACGCTCACCCCGCTCGGCGAGCACGGGGACGTGCCCACGCTGATCGCCCTCGTCCTGTTCGCCGTGCCGCCCCTGCTGACCAACGCCTACATCGGCATGCGCGAGGTGGACCGCTCGGTGGTGGAGGCCGCGCGCGGCATGGGCATGAGCGGACGTCAGCTGTTCGCCCGGGTCGAGCTGCCGCTCGCGTACCCGATGGTCATGACCGGGATCCGGTCGGCCGCGGTGCAGGTGGTGGCCACGGCGACGCTCGCCGCGATGGCCGGTGAGGGCGGCCTCGGACGGATCATCACGGCCGGGTTCAACCTCCAGAACACCCCGCAGGTCGTCGCGGGCGCCTTCCTGGTGGCGCTGCTCGCGCTGCTCGTGGAGGGCGTCCTCGTCCTCGCGGGGCGGCTTCTCGATCCGATGCGGGGGCGGTCCCGGGTGAGCGACTGAGCCGGCCGGACCTTCCCCACGCTCGCAGCGAAAACTCTCGAAACAGTTCTCGACATGGTTCCCGAAATGGTGGTTCACCGATGAACAGCAGGACGCGTCGCGCACGACGGATGGCAGGGGCGGCAACAGCCGTCGTTGCGCTGACCGCGGGGCTCTCCGCGTGCGGCGGGGACAGCCTGGAGGACGACAAGGGGTCCGAAGGCGGCGGCAAGGGCAAGCTCGTGGTGGGCTCGGCGCGGTTCACCGAGCAGAAGGTCCTCGCCGAGCTGTACGCGGGCGTCCTGCGGGACGCCGGCTACGACGCCTCGGTCAAGACCGTGCAGAACCGCGAGGTGTACGAGCCCGAGCTGAAGAAGGGCACCATCGACGTCGCCCCGGAATACGCGGCCACGCTCACCGAATTCCTCAACCTGAAGAAGAACGGCGCCGACGCGAAGCCGGTGGCCTCCAGCGATATCGACGCGACGTACGGTGAACTCACCGAACTCGCCGAGCCGCGCGGCCTCAAGGCACTCCCCGCCGGTGCGGCCGTGGACCAGAACGCGTTCGCCGTGACCAGCGAATACGCGAAGGAACACAAGCTCAAGACGCTTTCCGATCTTGGAAAGTCCGGCGAGAAGGTCCGTGTCGCGGCCGGCGACGAATGCGAGACCCGGCCGTTCTGCGCACCGGGCCTGAAGAAGAAGTACGGCATCGACGTCACCGGAATCGACCCCAAGGGCGTCGGCACCACGCAGTCGAAGCAGGCCGTGAAGAACGGCACGGACCAGTTGGTCCTGACGACCACCACGGACGCGACGCTCAAGAACTTCGGCCTCGTGATCCTGGAGGACGACAAGAAGCTCCAGAACGCCGACAACATCCTCCCGGTCGTGAACGCCAAGGAGGCCGGTGACAAGAAGGTGGCCGCCGCCCTCGCCAAGGTCACCAAGGCGCTGACGACGGACGATCTCATCGAACTGAACCGCAAGGTCGACGAGGAGCGCCAGAAGGAAGCGGATGTCGCCAAGGAGTATCTGGAGTCGAAGGGCCTGATCAAGAAGTAGGCCCCGCGGCCGGCCCGGGTTGCGGAATCCCGGGGGAGCGGGGGAGGGGACGACGTGAACCCTCGTGGAGGAAGTGGCTCACTCGGGTGGGGAGTTGTGGTGGGGGCACCGGGAATTTGGCGGGCGAGGCACCAGACTTCGCCTACGCGCGGTAAGTTTCTGGCCATGCCACGTGGACGTCACCGCCATTCCCCCCCACTGCACAGGCTGCTTCCTCCGTCGGCGGTCGCAGGCTTCTCCCTCGTCTGCGCCGGCGGCGCCTGGATGTTCGCGGAACCCGTCGTGCTGCGCGGACTCGCCGCCGCCGCGGCGGCGAGCGCCGTCGTGGGCTCGGTCGTCATGCGTCAGTGGGACCGCGCGGCGGGCAAGCGGGTCGCGGAGCTCAGCCGCGCCCGCGCCGGTGACGAGTGGCGCTACGAGGAGCGGATAGCCGAGGCCGAGTCCGACCTCGAGGAGTCCCGGGAGCTGCGGACCAAGCTGGAGGCCAAGCTGCGCTCCAAGCGGACCGAGCTCGCGGCGCTGCGCAACGAACACGCGGCGCTGCTGCGGCGGTACGCGACGGCGGAGACCGAGCGGGCCAGCGCGCTCGAACGGCGCAGGCTCCTCGCCCTCGAGGCGTCGACGCCCACGCGGGCGGCGCTGCCCGCGGGGGCGCCCGCCGCGCAGGACGCGCCCTTCGGTGCGGGAACGGCTGCGCTGGAGGAAGCGGCTGACGGAGAGTCGGCGGAAGTTTCCACCGGATCGGTGGGAGTTCCCACCGGGTCGGTGGGAGTTCCCACCGGGTCGGTGGAGTCGTCCGGGCCTGTGGGGTCGGGTGCGTCGGCGGGGTCGGGTGAGTCGGCCGGGTCGGGTGAGTCGGCCGGGTCCGCCGAGCGCATGGGGTCCGCCGAGCGCGTGGGGCCGGGTGCGGCGGTGGGTGATTCCGCCGGTTCCGTTCCGGGCGCCGGGGCCCGGGGGGCGACCCGGCCGCCGGGCGCGAGCCCCAGTCCTTCGCTGTACGGGCGCGCCAACGTCGCGCTCGACCGCCTGGCACGGCCCGGCGTCTCGGCCACGCGGCCCACGGCGGCTGTCAACGGCACCGAGGTCGGCCCCGGCGCCGAGGCCGACGCCTCGGGCGCGGGTTCCGGTTCCGGCGCGGGCTCCGGCCCGGGTTCCGGCGCGGGCTCAGGCTCCGGTTCCGGCTCGGGTTCCGGCGACGCCGACGAGCCCGGTGACCCGGTCCACCCGGACCACACCACCGGCGCTTCCGCCCTCGCGGCGGCGCCCGGGACCGCCGACGAGCCGGTCCACGGCCACGGCCACGGCGAGGGCCGCGTCCGCGGTCACGAGCGTGCGGCCGGGGGCCACTTCACCGTTCCCGCCGCTGCGGCCGTGGTGCCGCCCGCGCGGGGGCGGCGGCTGCCGGGGGAGGGCGGTTTCGACTTCTTCGGTACGAAGAGCACGTCCGCGAAGAGCCCGGTGCCGGCCGCGCTGGACACCGTACAGAACGAGGACCTCGCCGACGTCGTGGGCGAGGAGGCCCTCGCGGTGCACAAGGCGGAGGCCGAGGCCGAGTTCAAGCCGTCGGACGCCGCGACGGACGCGGAGCGTGGCGTGGGCCAGGTCATCGACCTGACGGCGCACGACGAGACGGAACAGATCGACATGGAGGGCCTGCGCACGGCGCTGCGCGCGTAACGCACACGCGCAGCACACTCCGCGCACCCTGACCGGACGGCTGCCCGCGGTTTCCCCCGGCCCTGTGCTCCCGCCTCCGCCCCGCTGGGGGCGAGTGGCTCGGCCAGGGGCGGAACGGGTGGGCACGGTCCGCCCCCGCGGGCGGCCCCGGGCTCAGGCCATCCACCGGTCGGGCCGCGCCTCCCTGCGCCCCGTCCGGGACCGCTCGGCCTGGCCGTGGAGCAGCTCGGCCGCCTCGGCGGCGGGCCGGAGCCGCGCGGTCACCGTCCTGCCAGCCCCCGTGTCCACCCGCACGTCGGCCACGCCCTTGAACCGCTGCCAGGGCCCCTGCCCGAGCCGCACGCTCTGCACCTTCGCGTGCGGCACCAGCGAGAGCCGCCGCCGCAGCAGGCCGTGCCGCGCGGCGAACACGGCGTCGGTGACCGCGAGCCCGTACCCGTGCCACCACACGGGCACGCACCAGGCCGCCCGCGACGGCGGCGGCGAGAGCTCGGCGGCGGCGGGGACCCGCACCCCTGGCAGCACCTGCGAGATCACGGACTCGGCGACCGGCCGCGGGGCGACCGGCACCAGGACGCTGTTCGACGACCCCGCCACGTCCAGCTCGACCCGTACCCAGCCGAAGCGCCGCCACAGCAGCGGCTCGACGATCCGCACGGTCTGCACCCGCCCCGGTGGCACCGTCTCGTGCGCCTTGTCCAGGAGCCCGTGGTCGATGCGCAGGCCGTCGGGGGACTCGCCCACCCGCCAGTCGTACTCCGCGACGAAGCGGCCCACGCTGCTCGCGAATGCGCCGCCCAGCATGGGCAGGGCGGTCGCGATGACCGTCCACGCGTTGTGCGTGATCAGCCAGAGCACCGTCGGTACGACGAGCGCGGCCACCAGGAGCACCCAGGGGGCGCCGGTGAGCAGCAGGGACACGGCGAGCAGGCGCGGCTGCACGTGCAGCAGGTTGCGGGCCGGCGCCTCGCCGACGTCCCGCGCGGTCTCGGGGGCGAACCCGGCGGCGCGCGCGAGCAGTTCGGCGCGCAGCGCGGCGGCGTCCCTCTCGCCGAGGTAGGCCAGCTCGTCCTTCTTCTCCGTGCCGACGACGTCCAGCTTGAGCTTGGCGACACCCACGATGCGGGCGGCGAGCGGCTGGGTGACGTCGACGGCCTGGAGCCGGTCGAGCCGGATGTGCGCGGTGCGCCGGAACAGCAGCCCCGTACGGATCCGCAGTTCCGTCTCCGTGACGGCGAAGTGGGTGAACCACCAGCTCAGGAAGCCGTACAGGGCGCCGCCGACGATCACGACGAGGACGCCTGCGGCGAGGGTGAGCGCGGTCAGCTCGGACAGGCGGCGCTGGGTGCCGTCCGGGTCGTGGAAGGCCAGGCCGACGAGGATCGCGACGGGCGCCCAGGCGCGGCGCAGCGGGGTGACGGGGTGCAGCCGCCGCTCCCCGAGGCCGCCGGGGGGCGGGGCGCAGCCACCGTGGGCCGGGGCGTCGTCAGGGCTCCCCGGGCCGGTCTCACGGGTCACACCCGTCTCGCCCGTCTCGCTGGTCAAGCTCGTCTCACCGGTCTCACCGGTCGAGCCCGTCTCACCGGTCATCCCCGTCCCACCCGCCCCGGCAGGCTCAGCGGGCTCCCTCACAGCCCCGCCGATCGGGCCTCGCCGAGCTCCGTCAGGCGGTCGCGCAGCCGCTCGGCCTCGCTGGGGACGAGGCCGGGGATGCGGGCGTCCGTGGCGGCCGCGGCCGTGTGCAGCTGGACGCCTGCCAGGCCGAAGTACCGCTCAAGGGGGCCGGATGTGACCTCGACGAGCTGCATCCTGCCGTACGGCACGACGGTCTCCTCACGCCACAGCACGCCCCGGCTGATGAGGAGGTCGTCGGCCCGCTCCGCGTACCGCCACGAGCGCCAGTTGCGCCCCAGCATCGTCCAGCCCCAGGCCGCGAGCGCCAGCGGCAGCGCCCCGAAGGCGGCCCACGCCGGGCCCGCGAACAGCCCGAGCAGCACGCCGAGCGCCACCGCGACCGGAACCAGCCACACCACCAGCAGCATCCGGCGCATCGTCAGCACCCCGCGCGGCAGCCCGGTCCACCCGGGCGGCACGCCGTCACCTCCCGTGGCCCCCGTGGATTTCTCTGGCCCCGCCGCCGTCCCCGTCTCCATGCCCCAAGCGTACGTACGCCATCTGACACCGGCGTGTCCGCACGCGTACGACAGACTGGGGGCATGAGCCCCACGACGGAGCACACGCCCACGACGCGGCCGCCGCGGACGACCGGTCCCGCCGAGACCACCTTCGGCATCGGCGGCGCCGCGGAGAGCACCGACATGGTGCTGAACATCGGCCCCCAGCACCCGTCCACGCACGGTGTGCTGCGGCTGCGCCTGGTCCTCGACGGCGAGCGGATCGAGCGGGCCGAGCCCGTGATCGGCTATATGCACCGCGGCGCGGAGAAGCTCTTCGAGGCCCGCGACTACCGCCAGATCGTGATGCTGGCCAACCGCCACGACTGGCTGTCGGCGTTCTCGAACGAGCTGGGCGTCGTCCTCGGCGTGGAGCGGATGCTCGGCATGGAGGTGCCCGTGCGCGCGGTGTGGACGCGCACCCTCCTCGCCGAGCTGAACCGGACCCTCAACCACCTGATGTTCCTGGGCTCGTACCCGCTGGAGCTCGGCGGCATCACCCCGGTGTTCCACGCCTTCCGGGAGCGCGAGGAACTGCAAACCGTCATGGAGGAGGTCTCCGGCGGCCGCATGCACTACATGTTCAACCGTGTCGGCGGCCTCAAGGAGGACCTGCCCGCGGGCTGGACGGGACGCGCGCGCCTCGCCGTGGCCGCGGTGCGTTCGCGCATGGACGTGTACGACAGGCTCGTGCTCGGCAATGAGATCTTCCGGGGCCGCACCCGCGGTGTGGGCGTGCTCTCCGCGGAGGCGGTGCACGCCTACGGAGTGAGCGGTCCCATCGCCCGTGCCTCCGGAGTGGACTTCGACCTGCGCCGCGACGAGCCCTACCTGGCGTACGGGGAACTCGGCGACGTCCTGAAGGTGGTGACCCGGCAGGACGGTGACTGCCTGGCCCGCTTCGAGTGCCTCCTGGAGCAGACGCACAACGCCCTGGACCTCGCCGACGCCTGCCTCGACCGGCTCGCCGACCTGCCCCAGGGCCCCGTCAACCAGCGCCTGCCGAAGGTCCTCAAGGCCCCGGAGGGCCACACGTACGCGTGGACCGAGAACCCGCTCGGCATCAACGGCTACTACCTGGTCTCCAAGGGCGAGAAGACCCCCTACCGCCTCAAGCTGCGCTCTGCCTCGTACAACAACATCCAGGCGCTCGCCGAGCTGCTGCCGGGCACGCTGGTCGCCGACATGGTGGCGATCCTCGGGTCGCTGTTCTTCGTGGTCGGCGACATCGACAAGTAGGGCGCGGCTCTTCCGGCAGTGCGTGTCGCCCCCAGGCGTGCGTGGCTATCCCAGTAGGGCGACGCTCAGGGGCCGGTCACAAGGTCCAGTACGTCCGTCAGGTCGAGCTCCACCGGCTGCGCCAGCCAGCCGAAGTCCCCGAGCCCGCCCGGCGCCGTCAGCTCCGCCGCCTCGCCCGCGCGGGCCAGGGCCCGTACGTAGGCGGCCGGATCGCCGGAGGCGAGCGCGAGGGGCGGGCGGCCGCCGTGGACGCCGAGGGCGTGCAGGGCGGCGCGCTGGGTGCCGATGCGGGCCCCGGGCAGCGCGCAGGCGTCGAGGGCCACATGGGCGGTGACGTCGCGGCTGCCGTCCGGCACGGGCGGCTCCGCACGGCCCGCGCGGAAGCCCGCGAGGGTGCCGAAGGGCGGCCGGGCCGCGCGGGTGTGCGCGTAGTCGACGGCGACCGCGAGACCCCGCGTCAGGGTCGCCACCGCCGCCGCCCACGCCTCGTCCCGGGGGCGCCCGATCTCCGCGCGCAGACCCGGCTCGGCGCCGAGCGGCCACCAGCGCGCCAGCCAGGCGGCGTCCGGGCCCTCGACCGGGCCGCCGAGTTCCTCGGTGCCGTCGGTGTGCACCAGGACGCGGCGCGCCGCGCCGTCGGGCGCCCGCTCGGCCACGTCGAGGGGCACGTTGTCGAGCCACTCGTTGGCGAAGAGCAGGCCCGTCACACCGGCCGGGGGCGAGGCGCACCACCGGATGCGGGCGTCGAGCCCTTCGGGGCGTTCGACGCGCTCCACCGCGTACGCACGCGCGCGTGCCGCCACCTCGCCGGGCAGCGCCGCGAGGACGCCCGCCGTCAGCTCGCCGCGGCCCGCGCCCATGTCCACGAACGCGAGCTCCCCGGGGTGCCCGAGCGCGGTGTCGACCCGGCACAGGAGCCGGGCCACGGCAGCCGCGAACAGCGGTGAGGCGTGCACGGAGGTGCGGAAGTGCCCCGCGGGCCCCTCGGGGCGGCGGTAGAAGCCGCCGGGGCCGTACAGGGCGCTCTCCATGGCTTCCCGCCAGCCGCGCGGCGCGCCGGTTTGCCCAGCGCGGGCTCCTGCTGCCTCGTTCGTCACATCCCGAAGGCTATGTGGGCCTCCACCTTGGGGAGTACGAGAGGGTCCTACGGATCGGACCTCCGGTTGACCCGGGAGGGCTGATGGGTTGCCTACGCTGGGTTACGTGCAGCGCCTCTATGACTTTCTCCGCAGACACCCGACAGGAGTCGACGTCTTCTGGGCGTTCGTCCTGCTCGGCATCTCCGGGATCGGTGTGGTGGCCGTGGCCGAGTCCGACGGCCGCGACACGGCGCTCGGGTCGATACCGGTCGTCCTCGGTCTGTGCCTGGTGGTGGCGCTGCGGCGCCGGGCGGTCGAACGGATGCTGCTCCTCACCGCGGGCATCGGTGTCGTACAGATGATCTTCGATGTGGAGCCGGGGCCCGCGAACTTCGCGATGCTCGTGATCATCTACACGGCGGCGGCGGACGGTGCCTCCTGGGCCTCGCGGTTCGCCCTGGTCGGCGGGCTCGCGGCGGCGCCCCTGTCGCAGGTGCGCTGGCCCGAGACCACCGCGGGCGTCTGGGGCAACATCCTCTTCATGGTCTTCATGGTCGTGCCGTTCGCCCTGGCCTGGGTGCTCGGTGACTCCATCCGCACCCGCCGGGCCTACTTCGCCCAGCTGGAGGAGCGCGCCAACCGTCTGGAGAAGGAGCGCGAGGCGCAGGCCAAGGTCGCGGTCGCCGCCGAGCGCGCCCGCATCGCCCGCGAGCTGCACGACGTGGTCGCGCACAACGTCTCGGTGATGGTGGTGCAGGCCGACGGCGCCGCCTACGTCCTCGACGCGGCTCCCGACCAGGCCAAGCAGGCCCTCGCCACCATCTCGGGCACCGGCCGCCAGGCCCTCGCGGAGATGCGCAGGCTCCTCGGCGTACTGCGCACCGGCGAGCACGAGGAGAGCGGCGAGTACGTCCCGCAGCCGGACGTGGAACAGCTCGACGAGCTGATAGAGCAGGTGCGCGGCGCGGGCCTGCCGGTCGACTTCAAGGTCGAGGGCACCCCGCGCCCGCTGCCGAGCGGCGTCGAGCTCACCGCGTACCGCATCGTCCAGGAGGCGCTGACCAACACCCGCAAGCACGGCGGCGAGAACGCCGGTGCGAGCGTCCGGCTCGTCTACTTCGACGACGGCCTCGGGCTGCTCGTGGAGGACGACGGCAAGGGCGCCCCGCACGAGCTGTACGAGGACGGCGGCGCCGACGGCAGCGGGCACGGCCTGATCGGCATGCGGGAGCGTGTCGGCATGGTCGGCGGCACCCTGGACGCCGGGCCGCGTCCCGGCGGCGGATTCCGCATCAGCGCGCTGCTCCCCCTGAAACCCGCACACTGACACCTGTCACTGGTGGACTCCCCGCCGCCCCGGCGGCCCCCGGCCGCCACGACCGTCGCCCGCCCGCACCCAGCCACGCATCGTCCGCGATGATGTCCTGACGAACCCCCCATGAAGGGACCCCTTGATGTCGATCCGCGTGATGCTCGTCGACGACCAGGTGCTGCTGCGCACCGGGTTCCGGATGGTGCTGGCCGCGCAGCCGGACATGGAGGTCGTCGCGGAGGCCGGGGACGGCGTGGAGGCGTTGCAGACGCTGCGGGCCACCGCGGTCGACGTGGTCCTGATGGACGTCCGCATGCCGAAGCTGGACGGCGTGGAGACGACCCGGCGCATCTGCTCCGACGACAACCCGCCCAAGGTGCTCATCCTGACCACCTTCGACCTCGACGAGTACGCCTTCTCCGGGCTGAAGGCGGGTGCGTCCGGGTTCATGCTCAAGGACGTGCCGCCCGCCGAGCTGCTCGCCGCGATCCGGGCCGTCCACAGCGGCGACGCCGTCGTCGCGCCGTCCACGACACGGCGCCTGCTCGACCGCTTCGCGCCCATGCTGCCCGCGGGTACCGGACAGCCCCGGCACAAGGAGCTGGAGCGGCTCACCGAACGCGAGCGCGAGGTCATGGTGCTCGTCGCGCAGGGCCTGTCGAACGGCGAGATCGCGGCGCGCCTCGTCCTCTCCGAGGCGACCGTGAAGACGCACGTGGGCCGCATCCTGACCAAGCTCGGGCTGCGCGACCGCGTGCAGGTGGTCGTGCTCGCGTACGAGACGGGGCTCGTGCGGGCGGGCGGCGGCGGAGGCTGACGCCCGGCGGGGCGCGTCCGTCAGCGCAGGACGCCCTCCGCCCGGCGGGGCGCGTCCGTCAGCGCAGGACGCCCTCGATGAACTCGGTGCCGAGCCGGGAGACCACGCCCAGGTCCAGCTGGTGCTGCACGTACCGGCCGCGGCGGCGCGTGGTGATCAGCTCGGCCTTCTTCAGGACGCTCAGGTGCCGGGATATCTCCGGCGCGGTCATGCCGTGGGCGTCGGCCAGCTCCCCCGTGGTGTACGAACCCCGGGCCAGATGGCGGCAGAGGCGCATCCGGACCGGGTGGGAGAGGGCGGCCATGCGGCGGGTCAGCTGCTCCACGGAGGCGGGGGCGGCGAGGCCGGGGGAGTTCACGGGGTAGGTGATCGAGGACTGCCAGCCGTACCGGTGCAGGACGAGCAGGTGGGGCCAGCCGAGGCTGGTGGGCACCAGGACCAGGCCGCCCTCGCCCGTCCTGGTGTGGCCCACGGCCATCTTGTCGATGGTGATCCTGCGGGCCTGTTCGTCCAGGTCCACCGCTCCGGAGATGGCCTTCAAGGCCTCGTCCAGTCCCTTGCGGCGCAGCAGTTCGGTCTTGTGGCGGGCGTCGGCGGCCAGTTGCTGGCTCACGCGGGACCAGGTGTCCGCGAAGAACGCCTCGTCGCAGTCCTCGAGGAGCTGCCGGAACCAGGCCCGCACCACGGGCGGGTCGTCGAGCAGGCGCTTGGTGAACCGCACCTGGTGGTCGCCGCGGGCGGCCGCGAGGTCCAGGGCGTGCCGGCGGGTCTCCGGGTCGTTCAGCGGGTCCGTGGCGCGCTGGGTGTCGTACGCCAGCTGGCAGGTGAACTCCAGGGCCGCGTCGACGAACTGCTCGTCCGTCAGCTTGTCGAGCAGGTCGAGCTCCTCGGCGAGGGTGGCGCCGGGCAGCGTGCCCTTGCCGGGGATGCCCGCGAACGGGGCGAAGACGTCGGAGAACGTCGTCCGCCACAGGAAGTCCGCCTCGCACATGCGGTCCGCGAGGCGCGGGTCCAGGCGCGTGCTGACGGCTGTCGCCCAGCCCTGGAGCCCCGGGTGGTGACCGGGCTCCGACAGCGCGTGCAGCGCCATGCCGAGCTCGGCGAGGGGCGAGGGCACGACATGGATGCGGTCCGGTGTCAGGCCGGTGATGTCGATGCTCACGCTCATGGTCCCCATGGTGCACCGCGCCACTGACATCGCCGCCGTCGATTGACGGTCGGCGTCAATTGGGGCGACCTGGCCCCTGTGCCCTGTGCAGGGTGGAGTCATCGCCGGGGCCGCGACGGTGCCGCCCCTTCCGACCGGGGCCGCGCCCCTCTCCCCCCGTCCAGCCCTGCGGGCCTCGTCATCGAACGCCGGACGGGCTGCGACTGCCTCTTCCCGACCACGCAGCAGCAGAGCTGCCCACGCATTGTCCGTTTAGTACTATTCATCATGAAAGGCCTCACCTCATGAGCGTCACCCAGCAGTACCTGCTCGACACCTACCGCGCCGCCCAGCACGGCGAGCCGGCACCGCCCGCCCCCGGGGCCCACGACTGGCAGGTCGTGCGGGAGGTGCGCGACTACGGGCGCTTCAACGCCGTGGTGCGGGAACGGCCCGCGCGGGGCCGTGCCCGTGCCGCCGTGCTGCGGTACCTCCGGGTGCTCAGGGGAGGCGGCGCACGAACTCCGCGACCGCTGCCCTGACGTCGTCGGCGGTCCACGCGAGGCCGGGACCGTTCACGGTGACCTCCGTGACGGACAGGCCCGGCGGGCCGTCGGGGTACCAGCGCCAGAACAGCTGGGTGCCGGTCTCCTCGGCCTGCGTGAGCGCCGCCTCGTTCAGGACCTCGGCCGTGTACGGGAGCCAGCACTGGAACTGGTGGGTGTGCGGCGGATCGGGGTGCACGCGCGACCACGGCACCCGCGCGGACGCGAAGCCGTCGCGCAGCGCGCCGGCGACCACGCGCGCGTGGGCGACGTACTCCGGTAGGCGCGGCAGCACGTGCTCGAGGCCGAGCAACGCCGAGAGCGCCGTCGGGAACTGCTGGAACATCAGCCCGCCGTACCGGTGCCGCCAGGCGCGGGCCTCGTCGGCCAGGGACCGGGGGCCCGCGAGCGCGGCGCCCGCCATGCCTTCGAGAGACTTGTAGAACGACACATAGACGCTGTCGGCGAGAGCCGCGATCTCCGTCAGCGGCCGTCCGAAGTGCGTCGTGCACTCCCACAGGCGCGCCCCGTCGAAGTGCACCACGGCGTCGCGTTCGCGCGCCGCCGCCACCACATCGGTGAGCTCCTGCCACTCGGGCAGGACGAAACCGGCCTCCCGCTGGGGCAGTTCCAGCATCAGCGTGCCGAACGGCTCCTCGAAGTCGAGGACCTCCGCGGCCGTGGGCTGGCGCGGCTCGTCCGTCGGGTGCACGGTGCGCAGACCGCTCACCACGGAGAGGGCGCCCGCCTCGTGCACCTCCGGGTGCGAGCGCGGGTGCAGGGCCACCGTCGCGTTGCCGGTGCGCCCCGCCCAGCAGCGCAGCGCGACCTGCTGGGCCATGGTGCCGGTGGGGAAGAAGACGGCGGCCTCCGTACCGAGGAGCCGGGCGACCTCCTCCTCCAGGTCGGCGACGACCCCGTCCCCGTACATGTCACTCGGTCGCCCCAGGTCCGTGACCTCCGCGGCGCCCGCCGTCAGGGCGGTGAGGCGCTCGGCCAGGGTCACCGCCGTCGGGGGCAGCGCCAGGATCCGTTCGGCGTCGCGGGCGGCGGCGATCCGCCGCGCGCCCTCGTCCGGCTGCTCCTGCCCGGCGGCGCCCTCGCGGACGTCGCCGGTGCCTTCGCGGTCGTCCCGCGGCTCGTGTGCGGTCATCCACAGATCATCGCGCGCGGTCCTACGAATGCCCACAGCCTGTGGACAGCCGACGGCGCGGCCTCGAGCAATAGCGTTAGCATGACGAGAAATCGTCCGGTACCCCGAGCGGACTGGAACGGAAGGCGTCATCGCGTGAACGCATCTCACCGGCCCGAGCAGCCGCCACAGGCCCGGTCGGACCCCAGGAACCGGCCCGCCAGGCTCACTGTGGGCGTCGTCGGAGCGGGCCGCGTCGGCCCGGCGCTCGCCGCGTCGCTGGACCTGGCCGGGCACCGCCCGGTGGCCGCGTCCGGTGTGTCCGAGAGCTCGCGGCGGCGCGCCGCCGCGCTGCTGCCCGACGTGCCGCTCGTCTCGCCCTCCCAGGTCCTCGAGCGTGCCGACCTGGTGCTGCTCACCGTCCCCGACGACGCCCTTCCCGGTCTCGTCGAGGGCCTCGCCGAGACCGGCGCGGTGCGCCCGGGACAGCTCCTGGTGCACACCTCCGGGCGGTACGGCACGAAGGTCCTCGAACCCGCCCTGCGCGCGGGCGCGCTGCCCCTCGCCCTGCACCCCGCCATGACGTTCACCGGCACCCCCGTCGACGTACAGCGCCTGGCGGGCTGCTCCTTCGGCGTGACCGCTCCCGAAGAGCTGCGGCTCGCCGCGGAGGCCCTGGTCATCGAGATGGGCGGCGAGCCCGAGTGGATCGCGGAGGAGGCCCGTCCGCTCTACCACGCCGCGCTCGCCCTCGGCGCGAACCACCTGGTCACCCTGGTCGCCGAAGCCATGGAGCTGCTGCGTGACGCGGGTGTGGGCGCCCCCGACCGGATGCTCGGCCCGCTGCTCGGCGCGGCGCTCGACAACGCCCTGCGCTCCGGGGACGCGGCCCTGACGGGACCCGTCGCGCGCGGGGACGCGGGCACGGTCGCCGCGCACGTCGCCGAGCTCCGCAAGCACGCCCCGGGGACCGTCGCGGGCTATCTGGCGATGGCACGCGCGACCGCCGACCGCGCGCTCGCCCACGGCCTGCTCAAGCCGGAACTCGCCGAGGACCTGCTGGGGGTGCTCGCGGGCGGGGTGACGGCACCGGGCGGCTCCGGCGGCCCGGGTGGGCCGGGTGGGCCGGGTGGCTCCGGCGGCCCCGCCGGAGGGCAGCGATGAGCACCGCGCTCCTGCACACCGCCAAGGACCTGCGCGCCCGTACGCGCGCCGGGCGCCGGGTCGTCGTCATGACCATGGGCGCCCTGCACGAGGGCCACGCCACGCTCGTCCGCACCGCACGGCGGACGGCGGGGCCCGGCGGCGAGGTCGTCGTCACCGTCTTCGTGAACCCCCTGCAATTCGGTGCGGGCGAGGACCTGGACCGCTATCCGCGCACCCTCGAAGCCGACGTCGAGATCGCCGCGCAGGCCGGCGCCGACGTCGTGTTCGCCCCCGCAGTGGAGGAGGTCTATCCCGGCGGCGAGCCGCAGGTACGGGTCACCGCGGGCCCCATGGGCGACGTCCTCGAAGGAGCCACGAGGCCCGGGCACTTCGACGGCATGCTCACCGTCGTCGCCAAGCTCCTGAACCTCACCGCACCGGACGTGGCGCTGTTCGGCCAGAAGGACGCCCAGCAGCTCGCCCTGATCCGCCGCATGGTCCGCGACCTGAACTTCGACGTGGAGATCGTCGGCGTGCCGACGGTGCGCGAGGACGACGGCCTCGCCCGCTCCAGCCGCAACCGCTACCTCTCGCCGGACGAGCGCCGCACCGCGCTCGCGCTGTCCCACGCCCTGTTCGCGGGCCGCGACCGGCACGCCGCCCAGGAGGCGCTGCGCGCCCGCGCCGCCCTCGCGCCCGCCACCCACGCGCGCGTGGACGGCCTCAACGCCCTCGGCGAGGCCCGCGCGGCCGCCGACGCCCACGCGGTCGCCGCCGCCCTGCCGACCGGACCCGCCACCCCGCCCACCGGACCGATCGGCCCGGACGCCGTGCGCGCCGCCGCCCGGCAGGTCCTCGACGAGGCCGCGCGCCTTCGCCCGCCGCTCGTCCTCGACTATCTGGCGCTCGTCGACCCGTCCGACTTCCAGGAGATCGACGGCGGCCACCGGGGCGACGCCGTGCTGGCCGTCGCCGCCAAGGTCGGCACGACCCGCCTGATCGACAACATCCCGCTCACGTTCGGAGCCCCCGCATGAGTGCTACCGGCATACGCCTGTACGCCCCCGCTCCCGGCTGGTCGCTGGATGCCGACGTCGTGGTCGTCGGCTCCGGAGTGGCCGGCCTGACCGCGGCCCTGCGCTGCTCGGCCGCGGGCCTGAGGACCGTCGTCGTCACCAAGGCGCGCCTGGACGACGGCTCCACGCGCTGGGCCCAGGGCGGCATCGCGGCGGCGCTCGGCGAGGGCGACACCCCGGAGCAGCACCTGGACGACACCCTCGTGGCGGGCGCCGGCCTGTGCGACGACGAGGCGGTGCGCGTCCTCGTCACCGAGGGCCCCGCCGCCGTACGCCGCCTCATCGAGACCGGCGCCCACTTCGACCGGTCCGCCGAGGGCGCCCTGGCGCTCACCCGCGAGGGCGGCCACCACCGCCGCCGCATCGCGCACGCGGGCGGCGACGCGACCGGCGCGGAGATCTCCCGGGCCCTGGTCGAGGCGGTCCGCGCGCGCGGCATACCCACGGTCGAGAACGCCCTGGTCCTGGACCTCCTGACGGACGACGAGGGGCGCGCGGCCGGCGTCACCCTGCACGTGATGGGCGAGGGCCAGCACGACGGCGTCGGCGCCGTGCGGGCGCCCGCCGTGGTGCTCGCCACCGGCGGCATGGGCCAGGTCTACTCCGCGACCACGAACCCCTCGGTGTCCACCGGCGACGGGGTCGCGCTCGCCCTGCGCGCGGGCGCCGAGGTCTCCGACCTGGAGTTCGTGCAGTTCCACCCCACGGTGCTCTTCCTGGGCGCGGACGCCGAGGGCCAGCAGCCGCTCGTCTCCGAAGCCGTGCGCGGCGAAGGCGCCCACCTGGTGGACGCCGACGGCGTGCGCTTCATGGTGGGGCAGCACGAACTGGCCGAGCTCGCACCGCGCGACGTCGTCGCCAAGGGCATCACGCGCCGCATGCGGGAACAGGGCGCCGAGCACATGTACCTGGACGCCAGGCACTTCGGCCCCGACATGTGGGCGACGCGCTTCCCCACGATCCTGGCCGCCTGCCGCGCCCACGGCATCGACCCCGTCACCGAGCCCGTCCCGGTCGCCCCCGCCGCCCACTACGCCTCCGGCGGTGTCCGCACCGACCTGCACGGCCGCACCACCGTCGCGGGCCTGTACGCCTGCGGCGAGGTCGCCTGCACCGGCGTGCACGGCGCGAACCGGCTCGCCTCCAACTCCCTCCTGGAGGGCCTGGTCTACGCCGAGCGCATCGCCGACGACATCGCCGCCCTGCACGCCG
Source organism: Streptomyces sp. NPDC017940 (assembly GCF_044328435.1). Taxonomy (NCBI): domain Bacteria; kingdom Bacillati; phylum Actinomycetota; class Actinomycetes; order Kitasatosporales; family Streptomycetaceae; genus Streptomyces; species Streptomyces sp. NPDC017940. Next base: position 46,913 of record NZ_JBIRHJ010000013.1, read on the forward strand.
CCGGCGCCCTCCCCGCGCGCGTGCCCGCCGACACGACGCCGCCGGAGCGCCCGTCCCACCCGCTGCTGCCCCCCGAGGCCCGCTTCACCATCCAGCGCGTGATGACCGGGGGCGCGGGCGTGCTGCGCTCCGCCGAGTCCCTCGCCGAGGCCGCCGAGCGCCTCGCCGCCGTCCACGCCGACGCCGCGGGCGCGCTCGCCGAGCACGGCAAGACCGCCGAACCCGGCGTGGACACCTGGGAGACCACCAACCTGCTGTGCGTCGCCCGCGTCCTGGTGGCGGCGGCACAGCGGCGCGAGGAGACTCGTGGCTGCCACTGGCGCGAGGACCACGCGGACCGCGACGACGCGGCGTGGGGCCGCCACATCGTCGTCCGCCTCGACCCCGACAGGGCCCTCACCACCCGTACCACCGACAACGCCCGATTCCCGAGCACCCAGGAGCAGTGACCGACGTGAGCACCCCCGACCTCCCCCTCGCCGACGGCGACGGCGGCTGCGGCGACGCCTGCGGCTGCGGCGACGCGGCGCCCGACGCGATGGAGTGCGGCCTCGACCCCTCGCTCGCCCGGATGCTGGCCGACGCGGGCCTCGACCCCGTCCAGATCGAGGACATCGCGCACCTCGCCATCGCCGAGGACATGGAGTTCTCGCCGGACGCCGTGGACGTCACGACCCTCGCCACCATCCCCGCTGACGCCGTCGCCACCGCCGACTTCACCGCCCGCCAGGCGGGCACCGTCGCGGGCCTGCGCGTCGCCGAGGCCGTCCTGTCCGTCGTCTGCGAGGACGAGTTCGAGGTCGAGCGGCACGTCGAGGACGGCGAGCGCGTCGAGGCCGGGGACGTGCTCCTGAGCGTCACCACCCGCACCCGCGACCTGCTCACCGCCGAGCGCAGCGCGCTGAACATCCTGTGCCGCCTGTCCGGCATCGCCACCGCCACGCGCGCGTGGGCGGACGCCCTGGAGGGCACCGGCGCCAAGGTCCGCGACACCCGCAAGACGACGCCGGGGCTGCGCTCCCTGGAGAAGTACGCGGTACGCATGGGCGGCGGCGTCAACCACCGCATGTCCCTCGCCGACGCCGCCCTGGTCAAGGACAACCACGTGGTCGCGGCGGGCGGCGTGACCCAGGCGTTCAAGGCCGTACGGGAGATGTTCCCGGGCGTGCCGGTCGAGGTCGAGGTGGACACGCTCCACCAGCTGCGCGAGGTCGTGGACGCGGGCGCCGACCTGATCCTCCTGGACAACTTCACGCCCGGCGAGACGGCGGAGGCCGTCGCCCTCGTCGCGGGCCGCGCCCTCCTGGAGTCCTCCGGCAGGCTCACCCTGGACAACGCCGTCGCCTACGCGCGCACCGGCGTCGACTACCTCGCCGTGGGCGCCCTCACGCACTCCTCGCCCATCCTCGACATCGGCCTCGATCTGAGGGAGGCCGCCGCGGCCCCCGCGCGCGAGGCGGAGTAGCCCGCCATGCTCCTGACGATCGACGTAGGCAACACCCATACGGTTCTCGGCCTGTTCGACGGCGAGGACATCGTCGAGCACTGGCGCATCTCCACCGACGCCCGCCGCACCGCCGACGAACTCGCGGTGCTCCTCAGGGGCCTGATGGGCATGCACCCGCTGCTCGGCGGCGAACTCGGCGACGGCATCGACGGGATCGCGATCTGCTCCACCGTGCCGTCCGTCCTGCACGAGCTGCGCGAGGTCACCAGGCGGTACTACGGAGACGTGCCCGCGGTCCTCGTGGAGCCCGGCATCAAGACCGGGGTGCCCATCCTCATGGACAACCCCAAGGAGGTCGGCGCCGACCGCATCATCAACGCGGTCGCCGCGGTCGAGCTCTACGGAGGACCCGCGATCGTCGTGGACTTCGGTACGGCCACGACGTTCGACGCGGTGTCCGCGCGCGGGGAGTACGCCGGCGGGGTCATCGCCCCCGGCATCGAGATCTCCGTGGAGGCGCTCGGCGTACGCGGCGCGCAGCTCCGCAAGATCGAGCTGGCCCGGCCGCGCAGCGTCATCGGCAAGAACACCGTGGAGGCCATGCAGGCGGGCATCCTGTACGGCTTCGCGGGCCAGGTCGACGGCGTCGTACGGCGGATGGCGCGCGAGCTCGCGGGGCCCGGCGGGGACCCGGAGGACGTCACGGTGATCGCCACGGGCGGGCTCGCTCCCATGGTGCTCGGCGAGGCGTCCGTCATCGACGAGCACGAGCCCTGGCTGACGCTGATCGGACTGCGGCTCGTGTACGAGCGGAACGTGTCACGCGGCTGAGCACCGATTTTGCGCCGAGGAGTGCGGCTCGTCGCCCACTTTTCGCTTACGTCGGGCAATCTGTGTCCGTCTCCAACAGGCTGGGCGGGGACGGATGTCGACCGGCTGTCTTGTGCGGGTGTTCGAGTGGGCGTGGGGCTGATGAGGCGCGGGGTGCGGCTGGGCGTGGTGACGGCCGCGGTGGTGGTGGCGTGGGCGGGGGGTGGCGTCGGGGCCCGGTTCGGGGCCCCGGCCGCGGCACCACTCCACGGCACGCCCGCGCCCACCGCACCCACCGGGGCACTCGGCGCCGTGCCCACCAGCCCTGACTGCGGCATGGCACCCGGGGCTAGGTCCGCCGCCGCATCCGGTGCCGTTATTGCCTTTCCCGCGTCGGGGTCGTCGTTGGCGCGGACGGCGTCGCTGCCGTGCACTTCGTCGGGGGCGGGGGCCGTGGGGGCCGCGGGGGCGGCGGTGGCGGCACCGGCGGCAGTCTCGGTGCCGACGACAGCGCCGCCAGTGCCCAAGGCTTCCGCGACCCCCGCACGCGGCACATCCGGCACACCGGATGTACCGGGCGCACCGCCGGCACCGACCGCACCGGGCACACAGCAGGGACCGGGAACACGGGCTATGGCAGGCACACCGGCCGCACCCACCGCACCAGGCACACCGACCACACCAGGCACACCGCAGGCACCGGGAACACCGGCCGCGGCAGGCACACCGGCCGCGCCACCTGCACCGGGCACCCCGGCCACAACGGCCCCACCGGCCGCCCCGCGCGGCCGCATGGCGAACACCGGGGCCGATGTCCTGCCCTGGATCGGGGCCGGGACGGCCGGGGCCCTCGGGGTGGGAGCGGTCGTGTTCGCGACGGCGCGCCGCCGCCAGGACTGACCTCGCCCGCCCACCGGGCGACGCACGCACGCCGGACCGCACACGGCGCAGGCGGCCGGGATCGCAGCGGCGCGGACGGTCGGGACGCAGCGGCGCGCGCGGCCGATACCGCACAGCGCACGCTGCGGGGACCGCACGCGCACGCGGCCGGGACCGCGCAGCGCACGCGGCCGGGACCGCACGCGCACGCGGCCGCAGAGCGCACTTCCGGACCGCAAGCCCACGCACCCCACACCCCACACCCCCCGGCCCACCCCGTGGCCCCCGCAAAAGGCCAGAGGCCACGCCAAAGCATCCGTTAAGCAGATTTTGTCCCGTTTGCGCTTATCGTCGGTTCATGCCCACGCCATACGGATCCCGGGGCGGAATGGCCTTCGGTGCGCAGGAGCTGCGAGTGCTCCGCCGTGCTCTGGCCCACGCCCTGCACCCCAGTACCGCCCGTTCCCTCGACGCCCAGGCCGTGCAGGACTGCGTACGCCTCGCCCGCGACATCGACGAGGCGGCGCGCGAGAGTGCCAGGCTGCGCGCCTTCCTGGTGGCCGACCTGGCCCGCTACCGGGCCGCGCTGCCCGGTACCGCGGCCGGGTACCTGGAGCTCCTCGACACCGTGCTCGGCACCGGGTACCTGCCGGACGCCGACGACCTCGCGGCCCTGCGCGCCCTGCGCGGCAACCCGCGCGCGGCCGCACTCCTCGGCCGCTGCCTGACACTCGCCGAGCAGGCCGTACGGGAGCGCCTCGCCGCTGTCACGGCGGCCCGGAGCACCGTCGGGCCCGCCCCGTACGGGCCCGTGGTGGTCCGCCCCCGGGTGCCCGGCGACCGGACCCGCCTGCACGCCCTGCCCGGCGGGCTCACCGCGGTGGACGAGAAGAAGCCCGCGCCCGGCGCGAAGCCGCCCGCCGAGCGTCCCGCGCCCCCGCGGGAGCGCCCCCGCCCGATGCCCACCCCGGCCGAGGTGTTCCCGCCCAAACGCCCGGCACGACCCGCCGCCCCCGCGCAGCGCCTCGCCGCGGGCTAGCTACGCTGGGGGCATGGACTACGTCTCCGCGCTCGTGCCCCCCGTAGTGATGGCCGTGTTCTTCGTCGGTCTCATCGTGACGATCGTCAAGACCCAGGGCGGCGCCAACAAGGCCAAGGAGGACGCCGCCGTGGACGCGGCGATCGCCCGCGCCGAGTCCGTTCAGCAGACCCCCAGGACCGGCGACGCCTGACCGTCCGCCGTCCGCCGTCCCGCGGCAGACGGGGCGACCGCGTACGACCGCGCTGTCTCGGCGTACGACCCGACACTCGGGTCGTACGCCCTTTTTGTTACGAAAATGACCGGTATGCCACGTCCATCACGTCATTAGTGACATCGACCACTATTGTTCCACTGTGCCTCGCCCCTTGGGAGAACTCGAAGACGCAGTGATGACACGGGTGTGGAAGTGGAACCGCCCCGTGACCGTTCGAGAAGTCCTGGAAGACCTTCAGCAGGAACGGTCCATCGCGTACACGACTGTCATGACCGTTTTGGACAATCTCCATCAGAAGGGCTGGGTGCGCCGCGAAGCGGAAGGCCGGGCCTATCGATATGAGGCGGTCTCCACCCGCGCCGCCTACGCGGCCGCACTGATGAACGAAGCATGGTCGCAGAGTGACAACCCGGCATCGGCACTCGTCGCGTTCTTCGGCATGATGTCGCCGCAGCAGCGCCAAGCGCTCAGCGACGCCGTTCGCATGGTCGAAGGCCACACGGTCCGCAACGCCGATGCCGATGCCGATGCCGAAGGCGTCGTTCGTGAAGCCGGAGCCCCGGAGGGGGCGGCGGTGGAAGAGGCGCAGAACCCCGCGGGCCCCGAGTCGGGGACCGGGCGATAGCGTCCGCCCATGCCAGCACAACCCGACGAACTGTCCCAGCCGCCCGGCGAACCCCGCGGTCCCGGCGAACCCCCTGAACTCGGCGGGCCCGGCATGCTCCCGGCAAATGCGGTCTCGGTGCGCAGGGCTCGTACCGCCGATGTGCCCGCGGTGCGGGCCCTGCTCGATCCCTACGTCCGGCGGGGCATCCTCCTCGACAAAGCGACCGTCACGCTTTACGAGGACATCCAGGAGTTCTGGGTGGCGGAACGCGCGCCGGGCCAAGGCAAAGCCGGCCCCGTGGTGGGCTGCGGCGCGTTGCACGTGATGTGGGAAGACCTCGCCGAAGTACGCACCCTTGCGGTGAATCCACAGGTCAAGGGCGCGGGAGTGGGACATCGGCTGCTCGGTGAGTTGCTGCGGACCGCTCGCTGGCTCGGCGTACGACGCGTTTTCTGCCTCACCTTCGAAGTCGACTTCTTCGCCAAGCACGGCTTCGTGGAGATCGGCGAGACGTCCGTCGATACCGTCGACGGAGATGTCTACAGCGAGCTGCTGCGTTCCTATGACGAGGGCGTCGCGGAGTTCCTCGGCCTCGAACGAGTGAAACCGAACACCTTGGGCAACAGCCGGATGCTTCTGCATCTGTGATCGTGACCGAGCTATTCCGGGCAGTCACCTGCCCGCGCGGGCTATGTCCGAAACGCGCATGTTTCCTGGGATCCCGTCGAGCTGGTCTCTCCCAGGGGTTTGTGTTTTTCCAGGAAAAGCGGTTTGCTTTCCGACGTACTGCAAGTGCTGCATATAACAGGGGGCGGCGAATCGGCGGCTCACGCCGCATGGTCCGGCCCTGAAGTTATCGATGAAAGGAAATCCGGTGGCACAGAAGGTTCAGGTCCTTCTTGTCGATGACCTCGACGGCGGCGAGGCGGACGAGACCGTGACGTTCGCGCTGGACGGCAAGACGTACGAGATCGATCTCACCACCGCCAACGCAGACAAGCTCCGCGGTCTCCTCGAGGCGTACGTGAAGAGCGGGCGTCGGACGGGTGGCCGCTCCAGCGGTCGCGGCAAGTCCCGGACCGCGACGTCCGGCGGCAGCCAGGACACCGCGCAGATCCGCGCGTGGGCGAAGGACAACGGCTTCGAGGTCAACGACCGCGGCCGCGTCCCCGCGTCCATCCGCGAGGCCTACGAGAAGGCCAACGGCTGACTGCTCTGACGCCGCAGCCGGACCCGGTGGCACTGCGTTGCCGCCGTGTCCACGAGGCGTACGAGGTCGGAGCCCGCGGCGGAGCCGGAATGGGGGTCGGTTCCGCTGCCGTCCGCGCACAGGGCCGGGCTCGGCCCCGGGGCGGACGGCGGTGCCAGTGACGGCAGTGCCGATGACGGCAGTGTCAGCGACGGCAGCGTCGCCTCCACCTCGCAGCCGGGCTCGGGGGCCCGCAGCCACACGGCGGCCCCCGGTCGGCCGACCGCGCCGGGAGGGGTGGGCGCGTCCACGAGACCGCCCGCGCCGATCCCCTTGAGATCCAGGGGAATGCCTCCCCACTCCAGCCAGTCGAGCAGCCCCGGCAGCTCGTCCGCGCTGCCCGCGGCCACCAAGAGCCGCATCGTCTCCCCGTGCAGGGCCACGGGTGCCTTCGGGCCCGCGTGCCGCAGCGCCGCGAAGCCCGCCTCCGCCGGCAGTTCGAGGACGTCGAAACGCAGCCCCGCGCGCAGCCGGACCTCGGCGCCGGGGGCCACGGCCCAGCCCAGGACGTTCTCGTACCAGCACCGCTCCGCCGCCGGACCCCACGGCCCCGACGCCGGGGCGTCCCGCTGACGCGGCACCGGCGGTCGGGGGTGAGGAACGCTGGGGGCCATGCCAGGAGCAACCGGACGAGGCACTCCGGGGTTACGGCCACGTCACACGGTGTCCGGATTCCGTCACTCTCGGTGTCCGGGGCGGGGGTGTGATGGCGTACTCCACGGCGCAAGGGTGTTCGCCCGTAGCGGAGGGAACCGGTGCGCGCCGCATGGAGTGTCCGTGCATACGGGTAGGACATCCCTAGTGGGGAGGGGTGACACGCGGCGTTCAGGTGTCCCGCGTTCGCCAACGGCGTACTCGCAGCAGGGGTGACGGCCTGGCCTGCGGGAACATCGTCTCCCACCATCAGGTTGTGGCATGTGTCGGCGTTGGAGTCAGGAAGCGTTCTCTACCGTAGTGAGGGTGATCCGGACGGGTGTCGGCAGTTGGAATGAGCGGTCCCCGCTTGCGGGACTAAGCTGCGGAAGGACAGGGAGGGGAGCGTCCCCTTACTGCCTGACCGCTCTGAGGAGCGATTAACGATGTTCGAGAGGTTCACCGACCGCGCGCGGCGGGTTGTCGTCCTGGCTCAGGAAGAAGCCCGGATGCTCAACCACAACTACATCGGCACCGAGCACATCCTCCTGGGCCTGATCCATGAGGGTGAGGGTGTCGCCGCTAAGGCCCTGGAGAGCCTCGGGATTTCGCTCGAGGCGGTCCGCCAGCAGGTGGAGGAGATCATCGGGCAGGGCCAGCAGGCCCCGTCCGGGCACATCCCCTTCACCCCCCGTGCCAAGAAGGTCCTGGAGCTCTCGCTCCGCGAGGCCCTCCAGCTCGGGCACAACTACATCGGCACGGAGCACATCCTGCTCGGCCTGATCCGCGAGGGCGAGGGCGTCGCCGCCCAGGTCCTGGTCAAGCTGGGCGCCGATCTCAACCGGGTGCGGCAGCAGGTCATCCAGCTGCTCTCCGGTTACCAGGGCAAGGAGACCGCCACCGCCGGCGGTCCTGCGGAGGGCACGCCCTCCACGTCCCTGGTCCTCGACCAGTTCGGCCGGAACCTCACCCAGGCCGCTCGTGAGTCCAAGCTCGACCCGGTCATCGGGCGCGAGAAGGAGATCGAGCGGGTCATGCAGGTGCTGTCCCGCCGGACGAAGAACAACCCGGTCCTGATCGGTGAGCCCGGCGTCGGCAAGACCGCCGTCGTCGAGGGCCTCGCCCAGGCCATCGTCAAGGGCGAGGTGCCCGAGACCCTCAAGGACAAGCACCTCTACACCCTCGACCTGGGCGCCCTGGTCGCGGGCTCGCGCTACCGCGGCGACTTCGAGGAGCGCCTGAAGAAGGTCCTCAAGGAGATCCGCACCCGCGGCGACATCATCCTGTTCATCGACGAGCTGCACACGCTCGTGGGTGCGGGTGCCGCCGAGGGCGCCATCGACGCGGCCTCGATCCTGAAGCCGATGCTGGCCCGCGGTGAGCTCCAGACCATCGGCGCCACCACGCTCGACGAGTACCGCAAGCACCTGGAGAAGGACGCGGCCCTCGAGCGCCGCTTCCAGCCCATCCAGGTCGCGGAGCCGTCGCTGCCGCACACCATCGAGATCCTGAAGGGCCTGCGCGACCGGTACGAGGCGCACCACCGCGTCTCCATCACCGACGAGGCCCTGGTCCAGGCGGCCACCCTGGCCGACCGGTACATCTCGGACCGCTTCCTGCCCGACAAGGCGATCGACCTGATCGACGAGGCGGGCTCCCGGATGCGCATCCGCCGGATGACCGCGCCGCCGGACCTCCGCGAGTTCGACGAGAAGATCGCGGGCGTGCGCCGGGACAAGGAGTCGGCGATCGACTCCCAGGACTTCGAGAAGGCCGCCTCCCTGCGCGACAAGGAGAAGCAGCTCCTGGCCGCCAAGGCCAAGCGCGAGAAGGAGTGGAAGGCCGGCGACATGGACGTCGTCGCCGAGGTCGACGGCGAGCTGATCGCCGAGGTCCTCGCCACGGCGACCGGCATCCCGGTCTTCAAGCTGACGGAGGAGGAGTCCTCCCGTCTGCTCCGCATGGAGGACGAGCTCCACAAGCGCGTCATCGGCCAGAAGGACGCCGTCAAGGCGCTCTCCAAGGCGATCCGGCGTACGCGGGCCGGTCTGAAGGACCCGAAGCGCCCTGGTGGCTCGTTCATCTTCGCCGGCCCGTCCGGCGTCGGTAAGACCGAGCTGTCCAAGGCCCTCGCCGAGTTCCTCTTCGGTGACGAGGACGCGCTGATCTCCCTCGACATGTCGGAGTTCAGCGAGAAGCACACGGTCTCGCGCCTCTTCGGCTCGCCCCCCGGCTACGTGGGCTACGAGGAGGGCGGTCAGCTCACCGAGAAGGTCCGCCGCAAGCCGTTCTCCGTCGTCCTCTTCGACGAGGTCGAGAAGGCCCACCCGGACATCTTCAACTCGCTGCTCCAGATCCTGGAGGACGGTCGCCTGACCGACTCCCAGGGCCGGGTCGTGGACTTCAAGAACACGGTCATCATCATGACGACCAACCTCGGCACGCGGGACATCTCCAAGGGCTTCAACCTGGGCTTCGCCGCCCAGGGCGACACCAAGTCCAACTACGAGCGCATGAAGAACAAGGTCTCGGACGAGCTGAAGCAGCACTTCCGGCCCGAGTTCCTCAACCGTGTGGACGACGTCGTCGTCTTCCCGCAGCTCAGCCAGGGCGACATCCTCGAGATCGTCGACCTCATGATCACCAAGGTGGACGAGCGCCTGAAGGACCGGGACATGGGCATCGAGCTCTCCCAGTCCGCCAAGGAACTCCTCGCCAAGAAGGGGTACGACCCCGTCCTGGGTGCGCGGCCGCTGCGCCGCACCATCCAGCGCGAGGTCGAGGACACGCTCTCCGAGAAGATCCTCTTCGGTGAGCTGCGCCCCGGTCACATCGTGGTCGTCGACACGGAGGGCGAGGGCGAGACCAAGACCTTCACCTTCCGCGGCGAGGAGAAGGCGGCACTGCCGGACGTGCCGCCGATCGAGTCCGCCGCGGGTGGCGGGCCGAATCTGAGCAAGGACGCGTGACGCGGGCGCTCCGCCCGAGCGGCGCGTAGGGGCTGCCCCGGACCTTCGGGTCCGGGGCAGCCCCTTTTCCGTGTTTGTACGGTCGTGGGAGTGGCGTGTTCCAGGAGGTGTCCCGTTCCACTCGTGGAGCCGTAGTGCTGTGATTCCGGAGGGTGAATTCCCAGGTAGGAATGTGGTCGGACGCAAGCCCGGCAAGAGGCGGGCTCAAGGATTCGGCGCGTCCTTGCCGCACGGATATCGGCCGCTCGGTTCAGGACGGGTGCTGGGGCGGTGCCGCGGCATGGTCTTGCCAGTGGGCGGGGAGATCCAGGCGTTCGACGCCGGGGAAAAGCACCCGGGCGCGTGCCAGGGCGGTCGCGGATGCGGGCTCCCAGGCGCGCGGGCTGAGCAGCGTCAGCTCGGTGACGCCGGGGAGGGTCAGTCCGGCGGGTGCGTGGGCGAGGCTGTCGGCAGGCACGGTCAGTCCGGTGAGGTGGGGCAGGAGGGCGAGGTTCCGCCATGCCGCCTCCGAGTCGGGGAACGCATCGATGCTGCTGAAGTTGAGGCGGCGCAGTCCGGGCCAGCGGCCGATGGGGTGGAGATCCCAGTTGTCGAGGCCGGAGCTCAGGAACATCGCGAACGTGTGCAGGGGAGCCTCGGCGGGGATCTGGTCCAGGGTCCAGGGCTCTCCGTTGTTCACGACGTGCAGAACCTGGAGGCGCCCCAACGCCGCCAGAGCGTCCTGCGTGAGACCGGCGGGCGAGGTCCCGAGGTACAGGTACGTGGGCTCGCACACGGCGATCAGGTGGGATGCCGCCTCGGGCGACACCCCGCCGCGGATCTCGAGGTGCTCCGGCCGCAGGCCGAGCCACATCAGCTCCTCCACGTGCTCGTCCGTGTGGAAGGTGAAGTGCGTCGAGCCGTCGTCCAGGCGGGCCACGATCTGCTCGGCGTACGCACGGCAGTCGAAGCGGTGCCAGCCCCACATGAGCTGACTGCGCACCGTCTGGTCCGGGTGGTCCACGTACCGGGCGAGGAACGGGATCGCCGCGTCCGAGCGCACATGGGTCGCGGCGGTCACCACGTGCCGTGCGGCGTCGCCGGAGACGTCTTCCGGGCCGGGGAGCAGGTCGAGGATCATCGGCCCCACGGCCGCGAGGTCCCGCGCGTCCTCCGGGCCACGGGGCGGGATCAGTTCGGCCGTCCGCCGCTCGACCTCCTGCCGCACCGAGGGCGCCAGCTCCGCCGCGTGCTCGAGGCAGGCCGCCGCGAGGAGGTGCGCGCGCTTCCGGGCGGCGGATTCGGTGCGCGTGTCGGCGTACGCGAGCAAGTCACCGAGCAGCTCGGCACGTTCGCGGGGGCGGGCCTGGGCGACCGCCATGCGGATGACGTCCTCCCACTGGTCGTCCGCGCCGTGCCGGGCGAGCACCCCGAAGTCGCCCTCGTCCACGGCGGCCCGCGCGCCGAGGAAGTCCTGGAAGGTGCGGTGCACGAACTCCACGGTGTCCGGGCCGGGTTCGCGCAACAGCCCGCTGCGGTGCAGGAAGTGGGCGTACACCGCGTCGGCGTCACCCAGGGCGGCGAGTTCGGGGACGGCGGGCAGGGCGTCCCTGATGATCGTGGTGGCGCGGGTGCGGTCGAGCTCCGTACGGCCGTTGCGGATCAGCCAGTAGGCGAGCCGCTGCAAGATCTGGAGCTGGGGCTCCTCGCGGAGTTCGGGCACGTGCAGATGGCGTTCGCGGTCGCGGCGGATCAGGAGCATGGACAGGGCGGCCGTGTAGAGGTCCTTGCGGCCGAGCGGCAGGAAGCCGCGGCGGTCCCGGTGCAGGGCGCACAGCAGCCCGCACAGCAGCGGGTTGGTGGCGAGCCTGCCCAGTTCGGGCTTGCCGCGCACGGCGTCGAGGAGCTGGGTCCGGTACGCCGCGAGGGCAGCGTCCCGCTCCGGTGAGCCGGTCGCCGCGGCCCGGTGCCAGCGCCCGATGAACGTCGCCACGTCGGCCGTGCTCATGGGCGCGAGGGTCAGCTCCGTGAAGTCCTCGTCGGCGAGCCAGTCCTGGCGTACGGCGGACGGCCGGGACGTCACCAGCCAGCGGTTGCCGGGGTAGGCGTCCATCAGGTCCGTCAGCCACGCGCGCGTGCGGGCGCGCTCGGCCTCGGGCACCTCGTCGATGCCGTCGACGAGGACCAGGGCGCGGCCCGCGGCCAGGACGCGGGACTCCCAGCCGTCCGGCTGGGACCCGGCGAGCGGTGACACCGCGGTCAGGAAGTCCTTCGGCGCGGGCAGGCGCTCGCCGTGGGCGGTCAGGGTGCGCAGGGGCAGGACGTAGGGGACGCGGTCGCGCAGATAGGCCATGCGCGCGCCGGGGCGGGGGGCGGCGGCGGAGACCGCGAGCCACTGGACGAGGGTCGTCTTGCCCGAGCCCGCCTCACCGCGCAGGAGTACGCGGTCGTGCGTGGCGAGGGCCTCGTCCGCGGGTCGGGGCACCGCGTCGAGGTCCGCCTCGCGGATCGGGTACAGATCGTCCCCGATCCGCACCTCGCCCAGGGCCCTCCCCTCGCCGGTCGCCGTCAGGCTCAGATAGGCCGCGTCCAGGGGCCAGGTGCCCGGCGAGTCCGCCAGGTCGATCCCGAAGATCGTCAGCTTGCCGTGCTTCTTCGCCACATGGGCGAGGTAGCGCTGCTCGAACCGCGCGTCCTCCGTGCCCGGGAGCGGGTTCCGCGCGATCAACTCGTCAACTTTGGCTATGAGTTCCGCCTGGTTGCGGCTCTGCTCCACGAGGGTGCGGGCCACGAACGCCGAACGCTGCGTGAAGAAGTTCAGGACGTGCAGGCACGCCGTGGTCAGCAGCCGTTCGTAGAAGTACTCGGCGTCCGCCGACAGGTCCCGTGCCGGATCGCTCCCGGCACGGCGCAGCCTGTTCGCCAGTTCCTGATGGCCGAGCGACACCGCCTCCACGTCCGTGAGGGTGAGGGTGCCGAGCGCGAGCAGCGTGCCGGTCAGGGCGTGGACGACGGCTTCCTCCTCGTCGCGGGGGAGGGGGCGTTCGCCGTGCCCGGGGGTGCGTACGGCGTGCCGGACCAGCTCGGTCACCAGTGCGCGCACGTCCTTCTCGGCGAGGTGGCGCCGCTCGCCGCGGAACGACACCAGGCCGTCGACGCGCACCGGTGCGTCCACCAGGCCCGCCCCCGGTCCTGGCCGCGCGAACAGCTTCCTGACCAGCGGGGAGACGACGCCGGACGCGATGCGGATGCCAAGGGCCGCGGGATCCATGCGCGAGAGCGTAGTGGGCGTAGCGGGCGTCACATCCGGAGGGTGCGGAAGCGCGTCGTCCGGTGATGTGACGCACAGGGCATACGTCACATACGAGGTTTGATAGTGGCCGTCCCGGGCACGACGGCGCGCATCACCCCTGGGGGACGACCGAAGAAGCCGAAGGCGGTGAGGAAACCGCCGGAAACGGACGTCTCGGGTACGGCCGCGCCTAGTAGAGGGGCTGCTTGAGCGCGGGGCGGGGTGGGGGTTACCAAGGGATGGCCGTCCGGCATGCGCAGTCCGTGTGCCGGATTCCCTTTTGCCTGCACCACCCCGTCCTGCCCGCTCCACCCCGTCCCCCCTGCCTTGCTGCCTTGCTGCCCCGCCCCGGAGGTTTCCCCATGCTGAAGCGCGCCACGACTCACTCTTCCGCCCCGTCCCCGCGTCGTGCCCGGGCGGCCGTACTCGCCGCCGGTGTCGGTGTCACGACGGTGCTCGGAGCCGGGTTCGCGGCCGCCGCCGACGCCAAGGGCTCGGTGCCGTCCGTGACCGCCTCGTCCGTGGGCGCCCAGGCCGCCGCCCAGGCCAAGGCGGCCGAGCACGCCAAGCAGGCCGCAGGAAAGAAGGCCGCGCAGGCCAAGCAGGCCGCCGCCAAGAAGGCCGCCGCCTGGCAGGACCCGGTCGAGAACTACCGCCTGTCCGCGAGCTTCGGCCTCGGCGGCAGCATGTGGTCCCACAAGCACTCCGGCCAGGACTTCGCCGTGCCGATCGGCACCGTCGTGAAGTCCGTGCACGCCGGCACCGTCGTCAAGGCGGGACCGAACGGCGCCGGTGACGGTCCCGCGTACGGCAACGCCGTGGTGATCAAGCACGCCAACGGCACGTTCTCCCAGTACGCGCACCTGTCGAAGGTCGAGGTCCGCCCCGGCCAGGCCATCGGCACCGGCCAGCGCATCGCCCTGTCCGGCAACACCGGCAACTCCAGCGGCCCGCACCTGCACTTCGAGATCCGCACGACGCCGAACTACGGCTCGGCCGTCAACCCGGTGAACTTCCTGCGCGAGCAGGGCGTCCGCGTCTGATCCCCCGCGCGTGACGCCCCGGCTCGGGCGTGGTGGGCCCGCGTCGGCTCGGGTGTGGTGAGCCCGGGCCGGCTCAGGTCCCGTTGTGCGCCTGGGTCACCAAGTCGATGGCGACCTCGAGGATGGCTTTCCGCTTCTCCTCGGGGTCGCCTTCGGCGTCCCTGAGCACGAACATCCCGCCGTGCATCGTGAACAGCGCGCTGAAGCAGCGCACCTGTGCGGTCAACGGCGTCGACAGGTCGTCGTGGCGGAGGATGTCGAGGAGCTGGAACATCCGGTCCTTGAAGCTCTCGCCCGTCTTCAGGTCGCGCATCGTCGCCTGGTTCTCCTGCATGAAGCGGAAGAGCGGGGCGCCCTCGTCCAGGATGCCGCTGTAGCGGGTCAGGATCGTGCGCTTGGTCTCCAGGGTGCGCGGCTGCTCCTTGCCCCAGGCGATCAGCTCGTCGATGGGCCGCGTCAGATCGTCGAAGATGCTGGTGAGGATGTCTTCCTTGGTCTTGAAGTGGTAGTACAGCGCCGCCTTCGTGACCTCGAGGCGCTCGGCGATCTCGCGCAGGGACGTCTTCTCGTACCCCTGCTCGGCGAAGAGTGCGAGTGCCACGTCCTGGATGCGCTGACGGGTGTCCCCGCGGCGCCGCTGCCTGCCTGTGCTGCCCATGGTGGCGATCCTCGCACTTCTCCCCGGCCCAGCCCGAACTTACTTGACGCCCGGCTAGTTAAGGGTCTACTTTCCTCCACTGTAGCCAACTTGCCGGGCGGCAAGTAAGTACGGGGAAGTGGGGACGGGAACCATGGCGGGAACCAGCGTGGCGGTCGGGGCGGCCGACCGGACGGTGCAGAACTCGGCGGAGAAGGAAGCCGGGGGGACGGCGAGGAGGAAACAGGGGGGAGGGGAGACCCCGGAGCCGCGCAGCGTACGCGTCGTGATCTTCGCGCTGATGGTCGCGATCCTGCTCGCGATGCTCGACAACATGATCGTGGCGCCCGCGATGCCGACCATCGTCGGCGACCTCGGCGGCCTGGAGCACCTGTCGTGGGTCGTCACGGCGTACACCCTCGCGACCGCGGCCTCCACCCCGATCTGGGGCAAGGTCGGCGACATGTACGGGCGCAAGGGCGCCTTCCTCAGCTCCATAGTCATCTTCCTGGTCGGCTCCGCGCTCAGCGGTATCGCCCAGGACATGGGGCAGCTCATCGCCTTCCGGGCCGTACAGGGCCTCGGCGCGGGCGGTCTGATGGTCGGCGTCATGGCGATCATCGGGGAACTGGTGCCGCCGCGGGAGCGCGGCAAGTACATGGGCATGATGACCGGCGTCATGGCGGTCGCGATGATCGGCGGCCCGCTGGTCGGCGGCACCCTCACCGACCACCTCGGCTGGCGCTGGGCCTTCTACATCAACCTGCCGCTCGGCGTCGTCGCCCTGTTCATGGTCAGCGCCGTGCTGCACCTGCCGAAGAAGCGGGCGGAGGGGCGCATCGACTACCTCGGCGCGGCCCTGCTCACCGTCGGCATCACCTCGCTGGTGCTCGTCACGACCTGGGGCGGCACGGAGTACGCCTGGAGCTCGGCCGTGATCATGGAGCTCATCGGGCTCGGCGTCGCCTCCCTGGTCGGCTTCTGGTTCGTCCAGCAGAAGGCCGCCGAGCCGATCATGCCGTTCCGGATCTTCCGCAACCGCAACTTCTCGCTCATGGCCGTGGTCGGCTTCCTCACCGGCTTCGTGATGTTCGGAGCGATGCTCTTCCTGCCGCTCTACCAGCAGGCGGTCCAGGGCGCGTCGGCCACCAACTCCGGGCTGCTCCTGCTGCCGATGCTGCTCGCGATGATGGCCGTCTCGATGTTCGCGGGGCGGTTCACCACCGCCACCGGCAAGTACAAGGTCTTCCCCGTCGCCGGCAGCGTCCTGATGGCCGCGGGCCTGTTCCTCCTGTCGCAGATGGACACCGAGACCTCCCGTCCGACCTCCGGGCTCTACATGGCCGTCCTCGGCGCGGGCATGGGCTGCCTGATGCAGATCACCATGCTCGTCGCGCAGAACAGCGTCGAGATGAAGGACATGGGCGTCGCCTCGTCCACGGCCACGCTGTTCCGTACGCTCGGCTCGTCCTTCGGTGTCGCGATCATGGGCGCGCTGTTCAACAACCGGGTGCAGGACGAGATGGCGGCGCGGGCCGCCGGGGCGGGCGGCGATGTCGCCCGGGTCACCGAGCACTCCGCCCAGCTCGACGCGGACAGCCTCGCCAGGCTGCCGGAGGCGGCACGCGACGCCTATCAGCACGCGGTGTCCTCAGGTACGCACCTGGCGTTCCTGCTCACCGTGGTGGTGGCGCTCGGCGCGCTCGCCGCGGCGGTCTTCGTGAAGGAGACGCCGCTGCGCGGGTCCGGGCCCGCCGACCAGAAGCAGGCCGGTGCCGCGGGTGGGGACCCCGCGCGCGGATAGCGGAACAGGACGGCGGCAGAGGCCGTCCGATTCCGCGGCGTCCGCCCGGCCGCACGGCCCCCGGAACCGAGCGAGAGCTCGGCGCCGGGGGCCTGTTCGTGCCACGTGCCGGAGGGCCGGCGCACTACTTGGCAAAGGGCTGGCCCCCTACTTGGCAAAGGGCTGGCCCCCTACTTGGCAAAGGGCGGGCCCCCTCCTTGCCGAAGGGGCCCATTACTTGCCGGAGGGCTATTTGTCCCACTTGTCGGGGAGCTGGAGCATCGGGAAGCTCCCGGTGTTCGTCGGCGCGTGCTCGGGCAGCCAGAGCACCGCCACCGCCCCCTCGGCGGGCTCGTCGGGTGCGGACCCCGGCGGTCGGATGTTGCGGAACGTCAGCCGCGCGCCGAGCACCTTGGCCTGGCCTGCCGCGATCGTCAGACCCAGGCCGTGGCCGCGGCCCGCGCGGTCGGCGGACCCGGTGCGGAAGCGGCTCGGGCCCTCCGCGAGCAGGGCCTCGGGGAAGCCGGTCCCGTGGTCGCGCACCCGGACGACGCGGCCCTCGACGCTGACCTCGATGGGCGGCTTGCCGTGCTTGGCGGCGTTGGCGACGAGGTTGCCGAGGATGCGCTCCAGGCGGCGTGGGTCGGTGGTGACGATCGACTCGTGCACGATCGTCACCCGTACGTCGTGACTCAGGACGGCCATGCGGCGGCTGACGAACTCGCCGAGCGTGATGTCCTGCAACTCGGCGCGCTCGGACGCGGAGTCGAGCCTGGCCACCTCGAGGACGTCCTCGACGAGGGTGCGCATCGCCTGGGCGCGGTCCTTGACCAGCTCGGTCGGCCTGCCGGGCGGCAGCAGTTCGGCCGCCGTGAGCAGCCCGGTCACCGGCGTGCGCAGCTCGTGCGCGATGTCGGCGGTCACGCGGCGCTCGGCTTCGAGGCGCTGCTTGAGGGCGTCGGCCATGGCGTCGACGGCCTGCGCGAGGTCGTCGGTCTCATCGCGTACGTAGCCGCCGATGGCCTCCCGCACGGTCACATCGGTCTGGCCCTGCGCGACCTCGCCCGCGGCCGTGGCGGCCTCGCGCAGCCGGCGGGCGATCTGGCCGCCGATGAGCACGCCGAGGGCGCAGCCGCCGAAGACGACCGCGATGGAGCCTATGACGAGGGCCTGGTCGAGGTCCTTCATGATGGCCGCGCTGCGGTCGGTGAAGCGGGTGTGCACCGACAGGACGTGGCCGTCGCTCAGCGGCACCGCGCCCCAGATGTCCGGTACGCCGTCGGCGTGCTCCTGCACATACGTCGCGCGGCGGCCGGTGAGGACCTTGCGCCGCAGCTCCTTCGGCAGCTGCGGGTCGTCGATCTTGGTGCCGTAGAAGGCGCTCGTGGTGCCGCGGGACTGGTAGTTGCGCTGGGCGATCTGGACGCGCTCGTCCTGGAGGTCGCGGGCGTTGTCGAGCATCGAGACGCGGGCCGCGTTGTGGACGACCAGGCTCAGCGCGACGGCGACGAGCGCGCCCACCAGGGCGATGGCCGCCGCGATCTTCCAGCGCACGCCGGTGCGCAGCCTGGCGCCCGTGAGGTCCCGCAGGCGCCAGGTTCCACGGGGGCGCCGCAGGGCTTCCAGCCGGTCCCGCAGCCCGCGAAGCGGCCCCGAGGCCCCGCCTCCGAACCCCGCCCGCACCGGGCCTGCCCCTGCCTGAGGGCTTGTCCCTGTCCGGGGGCTTGTCCGTGTCCGCGCCGGGCCTGCCCCCGCCCGCGGGCCTTTCCCCACCCGCGCCGGGCCTTTTCGTACCCGCGTAGGGCCTGTCCCTACCCGCACAGGGCGTTCCGCACCCGGTCCAGGGCGGTGTGCGCCCGGCCCGGAGCGGGCTTCGCCCGACCCGGGAGGCGTCGGCTCGTTCATGTCACCGCCCATGGGTGACCCCTGTGTCCCCGCCACGTCGCCGGCTCACGCCCGGAGCTTGTAGCCGAAGCCGCGGACCGTTTCGATGCGGTCCTGGCCGACCTTGGTGCGCAGCCGCTGGACGTGCACGTCCACGACGCGCGTGTCGCCGCCCCAGCCGTAGTCCCAGACGCGCTCCAGGAGCTTGTCGCGGGAGAGGACCGTGCCGGGGGCGGAGGAGAACTCCAGGAGCAGCCGCATCTCCGTCGGCGTGAGGCCGACCGGGGCGCCGGCGCGGCGCACCTCCATGCCCTCCGTGTCGATCTCCAGGTCACCGAAGGTGAGCACACCGCCGTCGGCGGCGCCACCCGCGTCGGCGGGAGCCGCCGCACCCGCGCCGGGACCGCTGGCGTGCCCGAAGCGCCGCAGCACGGCACGGATGCGGGCCACCAGGACGGCACCGTCGAACGGCTTGGTCACGTAGTCGTCGGCACCCGCCTCCAGGCCGAGGACCACGTCGATCGAGTCGGCCCGCGCCGACAGCATGATCACCGGCACCGTCGACTCGTCCCGGATGCGCCGGCAGAGGCTGACGCCGTCGAGGCCGGGCACCATCACGTCGAGCAGGGCGATGTCGGGCCGGTCGGCCCGGAACGCCTCCAGGCCCGACAGACCGTCGGGCATGGCGGTGACCACGAAGCCGTCGCGCTCCAGGGCGAGCTGCGTGGCCTCGCGGATGACGTCGTCGTCCTCGACGAACAGGACATGGGTGTGTTCTGCCATCGGGTGCTCTCAGTTCCGCTCTGTTCTGGGTTCGGGGGCGGGGTACGGGTACGGGTGCGGGGGCGGTCAGTCGTCGTCCGGGGCGGCGGAGGCGCCGCTCACCGTCTTGCTGTAGTTGTTGTGCGTGCGGTCCTGCTCGGTGAAGCGGTCCGAGGCCCAGCGGTACGTGATGACTTCCTCGCCCGAGGGATCGGACTGCGAGCCGCCCTCCTCGTACAACTGCTTGCTCACCACCAGGTCGCCGCGGTCGATCTCCGCGTAGACCGGAGGCTGCTCGTCCGTGAAGACGTTCTCGTACCCCCTACCGGCGGGGCGGTACACGTAACTGCCGATGCCGACGGCGTCCCCGCAGGTCAGCACGTTGACGACGACATCGGACGAGGATGCTCCCGTGATGTTGCCGTAGGACACGTCCACCGGGTACTCGTCCGCGACGCACGGCTTCAGGTCGCGCTTGACGGCGAGGCTGACCTTCGGGTCCTCCTTCACCAGGCGGACGGCGTCCACGTCCTTGGGGGCGGGCGAGGCGGACGGGTTCCCCGAGGGCGTCGCCGTGCCCACGGGGCCCGAGCGGGCGGGGCCCTCGTCACGCGTGCCGGAGCCGCCCGTGGAGCAACTGGTCAGGGGGAGCAAAAGGCCGAGGGCGGCGAGCGCGGCCACTGCCGAGCTCCCCGCCTTCTCCTGTCTCCATGGTGGTGTCGGCCGGCCCGGCCGACCGGCTCCGGCACTCAGGCCGCGCAACGCTCCCGCTCCTCACGTTCGAACGCGCGCGCATCGAGATCGCGGCTCTCCAGCTCCTGGCGGAGCCGGGCGAGCGCCCGGTGCAGCGTGCTCTTGACCGTGCCGGCCGACATGCCGAGCGCGGCGGCCGTCTCCTCGGTGGACATCTGCTCCCAGTGTCGCAGCACGACGACGCTGCGCTGCTTCGGGGCGAGCACCTTCATGATGTCCATCAGGAGGGCGCGGTCCGCGTGCTGCTCGGTGGAGTCGTCGACGGAGGCGTCCGGGAGCTGCTCGGTGGGCACCTCTTCGAGCTTGCGGGCGCGCCACCACTCCGTACGCGTATTGATCATGACCCGGCGCAGGTAGGCGTCGGCGAGGCGCTTGTCGGCTATGCCGTCCCAGCGGCCGTAGGTCCGCACGAGCGCCGTCTGCAACAGGTCCTGCGCGTCGACCGGGTCAGGGACGAGCCGTCGGGCGCTGCGCAGCAGGGCGTCCTGCCGAGTGCGGACGTACTCTTCGAATTCGAGCACCTCGCCGTGCGCCATGTCCAACCGCCTCCGTCCATCCCGTCAAACCCCGGCTGCCCCCGGTCGACGCCGGTTGCCTCGCGACCGCCCTTGTCCTGCCTGTGCGGTACGAGAAAGAAGCTACGGAGGCCTTGTCACGGGGCTGTGCGGAGCAGCCAGCGGCGGACGCACGGCTGTACGTCGGTTGTGTAACAGAAGTAGGCCGGGCGTAAAACAGCAGGTGAGTGTGGGTGCTGTTGCCCGTTATGTCGGCGGTACGGGTCTGTCCGACGCGGTGCGGGGCCCGTGACACGGGGGTCTGCGCGGCGGGGCGTGGTGACGCGGTGGCTGCGGCGCGGTGGTTGTGGTGCCGTGCTCGTGCCCCGGTGGGTGGCGTGGTGGCTGTGGCGTCGTGCTCGTGCCCCGGTGGCTGTGCCCCGGTGGCTGTGGCGCGGTGGTTGTGCGCGTGCGCGTCAGGTCAGGGGGAGCCGGTAGAAGCCGTCCGGCAGGGGCTCCACGAGACCGTCCGCGACGAGTCCGTCCAGGGCGCGGGCCCGCTGCACGGCGTCGTCCCACACCCGGTCGAGGGCGGCCTGCGGTACGGGTGTCACGGCCTCGCGGAGCACGGCGAGGAGCTTGCCCCGGACCTGCCGGTCGGTGCCCGCGTACGTCTGGCCGCGGCGCGCGGGGCCCTCGTGCGCGGGTTTGCCCGCCCGCAGCCACGCGCAGCGGGCGGCGATGGGGCAGCGCGCGCAGTCCTCGTTCCTGGCGGTGCAGACGAGGGCGCCGAGCTCCATGGAGGCCGCGGCCCAGCGCGAGGCGGTGCGCTCGTCCCCGGGCAGCAGGGCGCGGGCGAGCTTGCGCTCGGCCGCGGTGGTGGCGTTCGGCGGGTACTGCACGCCGGTGACGGCGCGCGCGAACACCCGCCGGACGTTGGTGTCGAGCACGGCGTGCCGCTGCCCGTACGCGAACGAGGCCACGGCGGCGGCCGTGTACTCGCCGATGCCGGGCAGCGCGAGCAGCTGCCCGTGCTGTGCCGGTACGTCGCCGCCGTGCCGTTCCGTTATGGCGACGGCGGCGCCGTGCAGCCGCAGCGCCCGCCGGGGGTAGCCGAGCCGCCCCCAGGCGCGCACGGCCTCGCCGGGCGCCTCCTCGGCGAGGTCGGCGGGGCGCGGCCACCGGGCGAGCCACTGCTCGTACACCGGGAGCACGCGGCTCACCGGTGTCTGCTGGAGCATGAATTCGCTGACCATGACCCCCCACGGTCCTGCGTCCTGCCGCCGCCACGGCAGATCGCGCGCGTTGGCGTCGAACCAGGCGATGACGGGGGAGTGGAACTGCTCGTCCAGCGAACGGGCGTCGGCGGTGCCGTCGCTGACGAGATCGGCGGCGAGTGCGGTCGGCATGGGCACGATCCTGCCATGGCGGGCAGGGCCGGTACGCCAACGGCGCGATCGCGTCGCCGTTGCCGGGCAGCGCGATCGCGTCGCCCTTGCCGGGCGTGGTGGGCGGCTCCTGGGTCAGGCGCTGCCGCCGCCTCCGGGTTCCGGCGGCCGCGGGGGTGTCTCCCGCCCGCCTGTCTGTTGCTGTCGGCCTCGGCGTGCTGTGCGGCTTCCGGTGCGGGGCTTGCTGTCGCCCGCGGGGATGTGGGGTGGTTCGGCCGCTGTGCGGGGGTTTTCCCACCCGCCCGCCCGTTGCTGTCGGCTTTGGCGTGCTGTGCGGCTTCCGGTGCGGGGCTTGCTGTCGCCCGCGGGGATGTGGGGTGGTTCGGCCGCTGCGCGGGGGTTTTCCCACCCGCCCGCCCGTTGCTGTCAGCCCTAGCGTGCCGTGCGGCTTGTGGTGCAGTGCTTGCTGTTGTCCCCGGTGCTGCCGAGGGTGTTGTCCCGCCGCTGCGCGGCGGTGTCCCCCTCCCACCCACCCGTTGCTGTCGGCCCCGGCGTGCTGTGCGGCTTGTGGTGAGGTGGTTGCTGTTGTCCCCGGGGCTGCGGGGAGGTCCGGCCGCTGCGCGGCGGTGTTCCCCTCCCACCCGCCCGTTGCTGTCGGGCCTTGGCGTGCTGTGCGGCTTGCGGTGGGATGGTTGCTGTCGTCCCCGGTGTCTCGGGGAGTGTTGGCCCGCCGCTGCGCGGCGATGTTCCCCGCCCGCCCGTTGCTGTCGGCCCCGGCGTGCCGTGCGGCTTGCGGTGCAGTGGTTGCTGTCGCCTCCGAAGCTGCGGGGGCGTCCGACCGCTGCGCGGCGGTGTTCCCCTCCCACCCGCCTGTTGCTGTCGGCCCCGGCGTGCCGTGGGGCTTGTAGTGGGGTGGTTGCTATCGCCCTCGGGGCTTTGCGGTGGTGCTTCCCCGCCCGCTTGCTCGTTGTTGTCGGTTTTGGCGGGCTGTGCGGTTTTTGATGCGATGGTTGCTGTCCCTCGGAACTCCGGGGGCCCGCCGCTGCGCGGCGGTGTTTCCCCGCCCGCCCGCCCGTTGCTGTCGGCCTTGGCGTGCTGTGCGGCTTCCGGTGCGGGGCTTGCTATTGTCCCCGGCGCTGCGCGGCGGTGCTTCCCCGCCCACCTGCTCGTTGTTGTCGGCTTCTGCGGACCGCGCGGTTATCGGTGCGGTGGTTGCTCCCCAACGGGCACTCCGGGGGGCCGGGGGTGCGCGGCGGTGTTTCCGCCCGCCTGCTCGTTGCTGTCGGGCCCGGCGTGCCGTCGGGCTCTCGGTACGGTGCTTGCTGCCACCCGCGGGTGCTCGGAGAGTGTTGGCCCGCCGCTGTGCGGCGCTGTTTCCCATCCGCCCGCCTGTTGCTGTCGGGCTTGGCGTGCCGTGGGGCTTCCGGTGCGTCGGTTGCTGTTGTCCCCAGAATTCTGCGGTGGTGCGCCCCCGCCTGGCTGCCCGTTGCTGTTCGCCTTTGGCGTGCCGTGGGCATGCGGTGCAGTGGTTGCTGCCCCCCTGGCGCTCTGGGGGGCCGCCGCTGCGCGGCGCTGTTTTCCCACCCGCCCGCCCACCTCCTTGCCGTCGGCCTCGGCAACACCGTGCGGCCCCCAGCCCACGAGGCTGGTGCCGTCCTCGGTGTGCCGTATGGCACCCGCCCCCCGGCGCACCGGGTTACCGCAGGTGACCGGTGAAGGGTGGGTGGGTGGGGGATTCCGTCGTGGGGCCGCGGACGGTCGGTTGACCCGGTTCGCGGGATGCGGTCGTCCTCGGTGTGCCATATGGCACCCGCCCCCCGGCCCCCGGGCCACCGCAGGTGACCAGTCAAGGGCGGGTGGGTGGGGGAATCCCCGACGGGCGGCGGACGCTCACGCTCGCAGCGGCAGGCCCGCCTCGGACCACAGCTTGCTCCGTGCGGCAGCGCAGCTGTGCCCCCTGTGCGCCAGATCACCGCAGGGTGACCGGCTGAGGCCCCCGACAGGGAGGCACCTGACGATCGGCAGGGGCGGCCACCGCCGGAGGGCACGTAGCGTCCGGGGAGTGAAAACGCCCCGCCCGACGAACGCCGCCCTCTGGGCAGCCCTCGCCGTGCCCGCGGCCACCGCCGACGCAATCGGCCTGAACGAACCCCGCCCCCTGTGGGGCCACCTCACGGGCCTCGCGATCCTCGCGGCAGCCACCGCCACCTGGCGCACACGCCCAGCCACGGCCTTCCTCCTCGCCGCCGCCCCCGGCCTCACCGCCCCCGCCCTCTTCACCGTCTCCTACGGCCCCGCCCTCGCCGCGTTCGCCCTGCTCCTCGGCAAGCACGGCACCCGCGCCCGACCGGCCCTCCTCGCCTTCGCGGCGCTCGGCGCCGTGGGCACCGCCCGGATCGTGGTCCGGGACGTGGACCCGGTCGTGGAGTGGCTGGTACTCCTCGGCACCCTGCTGTTCGGTGCCGTCTTCCCCTGGCTCGCGGGCCGCTACTGGCGCCAGGGCAGGGAGCTCGCCGCGGCGGGCTGGGCCCGAGCCGCCCAGCTGGAGCGCGAGCAGCGCATCGTCGCCGACCGCGCCCGGCTGCGTGAACGTGCCCGCATCGCCCAGGACATGCACGACTCCCTGGGCCACGAACTGAGCCTCATCGCGGTACGAGCAGGCGCCCTCCAAGTGGCCCCCGACCTGCCGGACCACCACCGGGCCGCTGCCTCCGACCTGCGCGTGGCCGCCGCGAACGCCACGGACCGGCTGCGCGACATCATCGGAGTGCTCCGTGACGAGGACGACGAGACCGCACCCCTCACCCCGCCCGACGACACCGCACCCCGCACCTCGCCCGGCGAGACCGCGCCCCTCGCCCCACCCGGCGAGACCGTAGCCCAACTCGTCGCACGCGCAGCGGATTCGGGCCTGCCCGTGCGCTACGCGGCCGATGGCACGGAAACGCCCGGCAGCGCGGGGCGCCTCACCCACCGGGTGGTGCAGGAAGCCCTCACCAACGCCGCCAAGTACGCGCCCGGCGCCCCCGTCACCGTGACCGCGACCCGCACGGACACCGGCACCACCATCGAGGTCACCAACGCCCCGCCCCCGCCCGGCACAGCTCCCCGCCCCCGCCCGCGGAACGGCGGCTCGGGCCTCGCCGACCTGCGCACGCGGGTCGAGGCGAGCGGCGGCACCCTGACCGCGGGCGCCCACGGAACGGGCTTCCGCGTCCATGCGCACGTCCCGGAAGCGGCCGACGGAACACCCCGGCCACCCTCACCACCGCACCCCGGTGCCGTACTCGCCCTCGCCCGCCGGCGCACCGCCCTCGCCTTCGGCGCCGCGATCGCCACCGGCACCGTGCTGGTCGCCGGTGCCTTCGGCTGGTACGCGTACACCGAGACCCACTCCGTCCTGCGACCCGCCGACTACGCGGCGCTGCGCGTGGGCCAGCCGCAGTCCGAGGTCGCCGCCGTGCTGCCGGACCGCCAGCGTCACCGACCCGCCCGCCGAACGCGCGCCGAGACCGCCGCCCCCGGGCGCGGACTGCCGCTACTACCGCTCGGGCGGTCAGCTCTTCACCTCCCTCAGACACTTCAGACTCTGCTTCGACCACGGAAGGCTGGTGGACAAAACGGTGATCCCCAAAGCGGGCACGGACGGACGGGAGAAACAGGAGGACGACAGGGATAAGGACACGGACACGGACAAGACAAAGAAGCAGGAGCAGCAAAAGAAGCAGCACAAGCAGCACAAGCAGCACAAGCAGCAGAAGGAGATGGCCCGGTGATACGGGTGTTGCTCGCCGACGACGAGGCGATGATCCGCGCGGGCGTCGGCGCCATCCTCGCGTCGGACACCGGCATCGAAGTGGTCGCCCAGGCCGCCGACGGCCACGAAGCGGTCGACCTGGCCCGCGCCCACCGCCCCGACGTCGCGCTCCTGGACATCCGCATGCCGCGCCTGGACGGCCTGGCCGCGGCCGAGGAGATCGTCAGGTCCCTGCCGGGCACGGCGGTCGCGATGCTCACGACGTTCTCCGAGGACGCGTACGTCGCCCGCGCGCTCGGCGGCGGTGCCACCGGCTTCCTGCTCAAGTCCGGCGACCCCCACGAACTCATCGCGGGCGTGCGGGCGGTGGCCGACGGCGCCGCGTTCCTCTCACCGCGGGTGGCACGGCAGGTGATCGACGGCTTCGGCGCCCGGCACCTCGGGCGGCGGACCGAGGCCCGCGCCAGGGTGGACCTCCTGACACCCCGCGAACGCGAGGTCCTCGGACTGGTGGGCGCGGGCCTGTCCAACCCCGAGATAGCCGCACGCCTCCATCTCGTCGAGGGCACGGTCAAGGCCTATGTCAGCGCGGTCCTCGACCGGTTGGAGGTCAAGAACCGCGTCCGGGCGGCGGTCGTCGCGTACGAGGCGGGCCTGGTCGCGGACGACGGGGCCACCACGGCTCGCTGAAGCCGCCTCAGGAGCGGGCGTGGTGGGGGTCAGGGTCCTCCGGCCGGTCTGCCGCCGCCCCGTGACCGTACGGGTACTCGGCCTGGTGGCCGTGCGGGTACTGGGCCCGGCGGCCGTGCTCGTACTCAGCCCGGTGACCAGCCTGCTGACCGTCTTGGTGGTCGGCCTGGTGAGCGGGGTACGGCTCCCCGTGCTGCTGGGACTGCGGCAGGGACTGCGGCACGGACTGCGGTTGGGCGTGCTGCTGGGACTGCCGCTGGGACTGACCCGGCTGCTGCCGGGCCCCGTGCTGCTGCTGCGGAACCCGCCGCAGCGCCATCGTCTCCTCCTGCCGGGACGCCGCCGCCCCGTCCCGGCGGAGTGTCATCGTCCGGTCGTGGGGATGCTCGGCCTGCTGCCCGGCAGGGCCGTGGCCGGCTCCCGGCGCCGCGGCCCGCGCGGGCTCGTACGGAAGGGAGTTGCGGTACTGGCCGTCCTGGCGGGGCACGAACGCCGAGGCGGCAGCCGGACTCGATGCCCCGGGAGCGGACGCCGCGGCGGGGCCCTGGCCCGCGAACCACCGGACGACACCCGTCCGCGACCCCCGCATCGCCTCCGTGATCCGCGTCACCGGGTCGGCGGCGAGCCGCACCGCGAGGAACACCACGAGCGCGCCGAGCACCAGACCCACGGCCACGTCGTGCGGGTAGTGCACGCCCACGAACACCCGGGAGAAGGCCATGAGCACGGCCATCGGCAGGGTCAGGGCCGCGACGCGCGGCCAGGCGAGGGCGAGGCCGAGGGCGGCGGCGCCCGCGATCGTCGAGTGGTTGCTCGGGAACGACCAGTCGCCGTGCGGCGGGCACTCCACGAGTGGCCGCAGCGCTCCCGACACCGCCCGGCACGGGCGCTCCTCCTCGACGACGGACTTCACGGCCTCACTGATGACGTACGCGAGCGCCGTACCGAGCGGCGCGAGGACCGCCACCGCGACCGCACGCGGGTCGCCACCGCGCGCCCGCCACCAGGCGACGACGAAGAGCGCGCCGAAGAGCAGCAGGCCCAGTTCCGTCCACACCTCCGCGAGGTGCTGCACCCAGGCCGGGGTGTCACGGGCGAACTCGGTGACGTCGAGGTAGAGGCCAGAAGAATCCATGGTGTCCATGATTACGGACGGTACGAAGTGGTTCTGCCCCGTCACATCCAGCGACCGGGGGATCACGGACCTGACGAAAGTCAGGGGTGGGCGGGGAGGAACGGGACATGTGCGGACCCCTCGGAGGGGTGACCGGAATGATGATCCGCAAAAGTTGTGACCTGAGGCGGCGGGTGAGGCAGGACAACGCCCGGTTCTCTCGTAAGGTTTGGGCGTGGGATCTTTGCGCAATCCGATCGGGCCGCTTCCCTCCTCCATCTACTGGCGTCGGAGGGCCGTCCTGCTGTCCATGCTCGGACTCCTCCTGCTGCTTGTCGTATGGGCCTTGGCGTCGGGCGGAGGCGACGGCAAGAACGGCGCCGACGGCCCGTCGGGCAACGGGCCCGCGACGTCCATCACCCCCGGGCCATCCAGTTCGGGGCCCGCGATCAGTGAACACCCGGGCGGGCGGGACGAGTCGGAGGGCTCGGAGGGCGGCGCCGACGGTGGCGGCTCGGGCTCCGGCGGCTCCGGGGGCTCCGGCGGTTCGGGTTCCGGCGGTGCGTCCGACGGTGGCGCCGGGGGCGGCGGCACGGACGACGCCAAGGGCGGCGGCGGATCGGGCCAGCGGCTGCCCGCCGGGTCGACCGTCACCAACTGCGCGCCCGGCGCGGTCCAGTTGAAGCTGCGCAGCGTACGCAACACCTACGCGCCCGGCCAGAAGCCGAAGCTGGAGCTGACCGTCGTCAACACCGGCGGCAAGGCATGCAAGGTCGATCTCGGCGGCAAGGGCACCGTACTGACGATCACTCAGGCCGGTGCCGACGACGCGCTCTGGTCCTCCGCCGACTGCCCCGGCGCCAAGGCGAGCGTCCTGTACCGGGTGCCCGCGGACGGACAGGTCACGTACGCCGTGGAGTGGGACCGCAAGGCAAGCGCCCCGCAGTGCGCGACGCCCCCGGCGGGCGGCGCCAAGGCGGGCACCTATCTGGTCGAGGTCAGCTCGCCCGGCCTCGGAAAGGTCGCCCCGGCGTCGTTCGTGCTCGCCAAGGACTGAGGCCACCGGGGCAGCCGGGGCCCTTGGGGCTGCTGGGGCCACCGAGGCCGCCGGGGCCACTGAGCCGCCGGGCTCTGGCCCCGGCCCCGTGTCCGCCGGAGGTCAGACGTACCGCTCCAGGATGGAGGACTCGGCGAGCCGGGACAGGCCCTCGCGGACGCTGCGGGCCCGGGCCTCGCCCACCCCGTCGACCGTCTGGAGGTCGTCGACGCTCGCGGCGAGCAGCTTCTGGAGTCCGCCGAAGTGCTCGACGAGCCGGTCGATGATGGCCCCGGGCAGCCGCGGGACCTTCGCGAGCAGCCGGAAGCCGCGCGGGGACACCGCGGAGTCGAGGGTCTCCGGCGATCCCGTGTACCCCAGGGCGCGGGCGACCGTGGGCAGTTCGAGGAGTTCGGCGTGGCTCAGGGAGTCGAGGTCGGACAGCGCCTCGTCCACCGTGCGGGAACGCTTCGCCGTGGGCTCGGGAACATAGTCCCTGACGACCAGCTCGCGCTCCGGCTCCACGCCCGCGATCAACTCGTCGAGCTGGAGGGTCAGGAGGCGGCCGTCCGTGCCGAGCTCCACCACGTACTCGGCGATCTCCGTGGCGATGCGGCGCACCATCTCCAGGCGCTGGGCGACGGCGGTCACGTCCCGCACCGTCACCAAGTCCTCGATCTCCAGGGCGGAGAGCGTGCCCGCGACCTCGTCCAGGCGGAGTTTGTACCGCTCGAGGGTGGCGAGGGCCTGGTTGGCACGTGACAGGATCGCGGCCGAGTCCTCCAGGACGCGGCGCTGGCCGTCCACGTACAGCGCGATCAGGCGCATCGACTGCGAGACGGACACGACGGGGAAGCCGACCTGCTTGCTCACCCGGTCCGCCGTGCGGTGCCGGGTGCCCGTCTCCTCCGTGGGGATGGTCGGGTCGGGCACCAACTGCACGCCCGCGCGCAGGATCTTCGTGATGTCCTTGTCGAGCACGATGCCGCCGTCGAGTTTGCACAGCTCACGCAGGCGCGTGGCGGTGAACTCGACATCCAGGACGAAACCGCCCGTACACATCGACTCGACGGTCTTGTCCGAGCCGAGCACGATGAGCCCGCCCGTGTTCCCTCTCAGAATGCGCTCCAGGCCGTCCCGCAGGCCGGTGCCCGGCGCGACCGCGCTCAGGGAGGCGCGCATGAGACCGTCGGCACCGGAGCCTCCACCGGACTTGCCGGGAGCCGCTCCCCGGTCGTTGGCTGCCACTGCACTCCTCCGGTCGCAGGTTGTCCACCCATGGCCGACACCGCGTCGGCACTCCGCCGACGCTCCGCCGCACGCCTAGCTTCGTACGGATGGGCGAGACCAGGGCAAAGTCTACCGGCGGACCTCGTCCTCCCGTGGGGCCTCCCGCCGACGCGATCTCGGAAGGACGCGCAGCGCGTCGCCCATGTCGGCGACTTCGGTGACCTTCATACCGGCAGGGACCTTGCCGGGGTCCGCGGGGACGAGGGCGTGGGTGAAGCCGAGGCGGTGCGCCTCGGCCAGTCTGCGCTGCACCCCCGTGACCCGTCTGACCTCGCCCGCCAGGCCCACCTCGCCGATCGCGACCAGGTTCTTCGGCAGCGGGGTGTCGCTGGCGGCGCTGGCGAGGGCGAGCGCCACGGCCAGGTCGGCGGCCGGTTCGGACAGCTTCACGCCGCCGACCGTGGCGCTGTAGATGTCGCGCTTGCCGAGCGCGGTGATGCGGCCGCGCTGCTCCAGGACGGCCAGCATCATCGAGACGCGGGACGTCTCCAGGCCCGAGGTGGTGCGGCGCGGGGAGGGGATCTGCGAGTCGACCGTGAGCGCCTGGACCTCGGCGACCAGGGGGCGGCGGCCCTCCAGGGTCACTGTCAGACAGGTGCCGGGGACGGGCTCGGCGCGGCGGGTGAGGAAGAGGCCCGACGGGTCGGCGAGGCCCGTGATGCCCTCGTCGTGCAGCTCGAAGCAGCCGACCTCGTCCGTCGTCCCGTACCGGTTCTTCACGCCGCGGACCAGGCGCAGGCGGGCGTGTCTGTCGCCCTCGAAGTGCAGGACCACGTCGACGAGGTGCTCCAGGAGGCGCGGGCCCGCGATCGCGCCGTCCTTCGTGACGTGACCGACCAGGAGCGTGGACATGCCGCGCTCCTTGGAGGCGCGGATCAGGGCGCCGGCGACCTCGCGGACCTGCGCCATGCCGCCCGGCGCGCCGTCGATCTCCGGCGAGGCCACGGTCTGCACCGAGTCCAGGATCAGGAGCGAGGGCTTGACCGCGTCCAAGTGGCCGAGGACGGCGGACAGATCGGTCTCGGCCGCCAGATACAGGTGGTCGGCGAGCGCGCCGATGCGGTCGGCGCGCAGCCGGACCTGGCTCGCCGACTCCTCGCCCGTGACATAGAGCGTGCGGTGCTCGTCCGTGGCCGCCTTCGCCGCGACGTCGAGGAGCAGCGTGGACTTGCCGACGCCCGGCTCGCCCGCGAGCAGCACCACGGCGCCCGGGACCAGACCGCCGCCGAGCACCCGGTCGAGCTCGGCCACACCGGTGGTGCGGGCGGTGGCGCTGCGGCCGTCCACCTGGCCGATGGGCAGCGCGGAGGAGGTGACGCGGCCGGGGGTGGTGGTGCGCACCGCGGGCGCGCCGTACTCCTCGACCGTGCCCCATGCCTGGCACTCGGGGCAGCGGCCGAGCCACTTCGCCGTCTGCCAGCCGCATTCCGTGCAGCGGTAGGACGGGCGGTCCTTGGCGGTTTTCGTACGGGCAGCCATGCGTGAACCGTAGCCGCCGCCACTGACAGCGGGTTCCTGCCGTCCGGGGGCCCGGGCTCCGCCCTCTCGAACGAGCAATGGCAATCCTGGCTTCCTGTCCCCTTTTGAGGGATCTGTTCACCCGTAAGGATTAAATGCGCTCAAGGGGGCAGAACGGGTCTGCATCATGCGCCTACCTTCGCACGGGTGATGAGCAGCAGTCCGGAGACCCCCACGTACACCACCGGCGCGCACCGGGCGCGTCAGGGCGCCCGCAGGCGGGTGGTGCCCCGCACGGTCGCGCAGTCGCCGGTGCCGCCGGTGCTCGCGGCGCCCGAGGTGGCGTACTACGAGCCGTTCCTGGACGGCCTGTTCACGTACTGCCTGTCGGTGCTGTGCGACCACGACGCCGCGACGGCCGCCCTCGGTGACGTGCTGGCGCTGGCCGAGCGGCGCGGTGCGCGCCCCGACGGCGAGACCCGCGCGTGGCTGTACGCCCTCGCCCGCTGGATGTGCCTGCGGACCCTGGCCGAGGCGAAGCAGCGCGGGCGCCATGGGCACCCCGGGGGCCGGGGGGAGGCTTCCGTACCTGTGGCGGCATCGGGGGTCCCTTCGGTGTCGGGGGCCCCTTCGGCTTCGGACGCCCCTTTGGCCTCGGCGGCCCCGGACCGCCCCGCCCCTGCCGCATCGCACGCACCGCTGGCCGTGCCGGGGCACCACCCCCAGGGCCCGGTCGGCATGCCGCGGGCCCCCTTCGCGGCACCCCAGGGCCCGGTCGTGCTGCCCCCGGCGCCCTCCGGGCAGAACGACCGGGACGGGGCCGTCTGGAACAATTGGAACGTCGGGTACGACGCCTCCGGTGGCGAGGCGGCGCCGTTCGACGACACCGCCCGTGCCCGGCGGCGTGAACTGGCGCGGCTGGCCTGGCCGGAGGCCGCGGGGACCACGCCCGAGCAGCGTGAGGCCCTGGAGCTCGCCGTCCGGCACCGGCTCACGCCCAAGGAGGTCGCCTCCGTCCTCGGCCTCGACCCCGCCGCGGCGCGCGAACTGCTCGCCGCAGCGGCCTGCGAGGTGGAGCGCACCCGCGCGGCACTCGCCGTCGTCGAGACCGGCTCCTGCCCGATCGTCGCGCGCCTCACCGGTGACAACCAGGTCCTGCTCGGCACGGCCCTGCGCCGCGAACTGGTGCGGCACGTCGACGACTGCCCCCGCTGCCGCAGCGCCGCCGAGAGCGCGGGATCCAGCGCGTGGCCCGGCACCGCGGTCACCCCGGCCGCGCTGCCCGTGATCGCCGCACCGCGCGCGGCCCTGCACCACGCCATGGCGCACGCTCGGCGCACGGTTCGCAGGGCCCGCGGTGGTGGTCCCCGGTTCGACCGCCGCGGTTTCCCGATGGATCCGAAGGACCACGCGGCCCGCCGGGAGCGGCTGCGTGCGCGGGCCGTCACGACGACGGTCGTCGCGACGGTCGTGGCGGCTCCCGTCCTCGCCCTCTGGGCGGCGTACCGGGGTGCGCCCCTCACGGGTGAGGGGCGGGACGGTCGCGCGACGGGTGTCACCGAGGCGGAGGACGGGCCCGGCGGTGGGGGCGGCCGCGAGGACTACGAGAACGCGGGCAACGCCCGTACGGGTTCCGACCCCCGCTTCCGCGGTGGCCGCGGGGGGCCGGGTGTCTCCGTGGAGGTCATCAGCCCCGGGGGGCCCGCGGGGTCGGCGCCCGGAGCCGGGCGGATCGGTGTCCAGGCCAGGTCGCAGGGTGGCGTGACGCTGATCACGCTGACGGGGGCGGGGAGTTCACCGGTCCGGTGGTCGGCGAGCAGCGGTGCCTCCTGGCTCGTCCTGAGCCAGTCGTCCGGAACGCTCTCGCCCGGTGGGTCGGTCACGATCAGGGTGTACGTGGACGACGACCGCGAGCCGCCCGGGCACTGGAGCGCACGCGTCACGATCGCCCCCACCGGCGCAGTCATCGCCCTGGACGGCTACGGCCGCCCCACCCCACCACCCCGCCCCGACCACCAGTCCCCCCGCCCCCCACAACCCCACCCCCACACCCCTCAACCCCCAAACACCACCCCACCACCCCCAACCCCCTCAAACGACCCCCCCACCCCCACAACCCCACCCCCCACAACCCCTCCACCCCCAACCCCCACCACCCCACCCACACCAACCCCCACACCCCCCACAGACTGACCCCACAAGGCCCCCCGAGCGGTCGCATCTGGAGAAGGCACCCCGAGCCCCAAATTCCCCACAAACAGACACAAAGCACCCCTTAAGGGGCGCGAGGAACGGCGCGCGCAACCAGGAACCAACCGAGACCCGCCAACGGCGAACTCCCCGGCGGCGAAAAGGAACCCCACACCGGGTCAAAGCCGACACCCACCGGCCAGGCAAAGCGCCCCTTAAGGGGCGCGGGGAACGGCGCGCGCAACCAAGAACCAACCGGCACCCGCCAACGGCAAACTCCTCGGCGGCGAAAAAGCGCCCCAGCCGGGGCCAAGCCGACACCCGCAGGGCAGCGCACACGCCCCGCAAGGGGCGCGGGGAACGGCGCGCGCAACCAAAACCCAACCGGCACCCGCCAACGGCGAACCCCCCGGCGGCGAAAAGGCGCCCCACGCAACGGGCCCAGGGGCCAGCTAAACGAGGGGATCCGCAGGATGCGCCGCAACCAGCGGCAGCTGAGAAGCCAACCGCTCCTCGCAAAGCTCGACCAGCCGGTCATACCCCGGCTTGCCCATCAGCTCGACCAGCTCGGGCCGGTACGACACGTACACAGGATCCCCCGCCCCGTGCGCCGAGGTCGCCGACGTGCACCACCAGTGCAGGTCGTGCCCCCCGGGCCCCCACCCCCGGCGGTCGTACTCACCGATGGACACCTGAAGCACCCGGGTGTCGTCCGGCCGGTCGATCCAGTCGAAGGTGCGCCGGACCGGCAGCTGCCAGCACACGTCGGGCTTGGTCTCCAGGGGCTCCCGCCCCTCCCTCAGCGCCAGGATGTGCAGCGAACAGCCCGCGCCCCCCGCGAAGCCGGGCCGGTTCTGGAAGACGCACGACCCGTTGTAGGGACGGGTCTGCCGTTCGCCGTCCTCGTCCTGCGAGACCCACCCGGTCTTGGTGCCGACGTCGTGGTACTGCCAGATGTCCGGCGTGAGCCGCGCCACATGCCCCGCGACCCGCTGCTCGTCCTCCTCGTCGGAGAAGTGCGCGCCCAGCGTGCAGCAGCCGTCGGCGGCACGGCCCGCCTTGATGCCCTGGCAACCGCTGCCGAACACGCAGTTCCAGCGGGAGGTGAGCCACGTCAGGTCGCAGCGGAAGACCTGCTCGTCGTCCGCCGGGTCGGGAAACTCCACCCAGGCCCGGGCGAAGTCGAGCCCCTGCTCGTCCGGGACCACGGCAGCCTTGCCGACCTCGACGACGGACTTCACCCCCTTGTCGGCCTTACGGACCTTCTTCCCGACGTCCTTCTCCGCCTTGGAGGACTTCGGCAGCTTCGCGAGCTTCGAGGGCTTCAAGGGTTTCGCGAGCTTCGAGGGCTTGGACGGCTTCGCGAGCTGCGAGGGCTCCACTGACTCCGACGGCTTCGATTTGCCGGGCTTCGCCTTGTTCGTCTTTGGCACATCTCCAGGGTATGCGCGCGACCCCCTCCCCGGGGAACACGAACATCGCCTTCCGGGGAACACGAACATCGCCTCCCCGGGGAACGGGAACATCCCCCCGGGGAACGGCGGACATCCCCCCGGAGAACAGCAACATCCGCCCGGACGCCACCGGCGTTCCCCGGCGCAGTAGCGTTCCGTACATGAGACTCGGTGTCCTCGACGTGGGTTCGAACACGGTGCATCTGCTGGTGGTGGACGCCCACCCCGGCGCCCGCCCCCTGCCCGCGCACTCCCACAAGGCCGAACTGCGCCTCGCCCAACTCATCGACGAGGCGGGCGCCATCGGCCCGGCGGGCGTGGAGCTGCTGGTCGCCACGGTGCGCGACGCGCTGCAAGCGGCCGAGGACAAGGGCGTCGAGGACCTGCTGCCGTTCGCCACCTCCGCGGTGCGTGAGGCCACCAACGCCGACGAGGTGCTCGCCCGGGTCCGCGAGGAGACCGGCGTCGACCTCCAGGTGCTCAGCGGCGCCGAGGAGGCCCGGCTGACGTTCCTCGCCGTACGGCGCTGGTTCGGCTGGTCCGCGGGCAAGCTGCTCGTCCTCGACATCGGCGGCGGCTCCCTGGAGATCGCCTACGGCATCGACGAGGAGCCGGACGCCGCGGTCAGCCTGCCGCTCGGCGCCGGCAGGCTCACCGCCGCGTGGCTGCCCGAGGACCCGCCGGACCCCGCCGCCGTACGGGCCCTGCGGCGCCACGTCCGCGCCCAGATCGCCCGTACGGTGGGCGAGTTCAGCCGCTTCGGCAGCCCCGACCACATCGTCGCGACGTCGAAGACGTTCAAGCAGTTGGCCCGGCTCGCCGGTGCCGCGCGGTCCGCCGACGGCCTGTACGTACAGCGCGAACTGAAGCGGAAGACCCTGGAGGAGTGGGTGCCGCGGCTCGCCGCGATGACCGCGGCGGAGCGCGCCGAACTGCCCGGGGTCTCCGTCGGCCGGGCGGGCCAGCTGCTCGCGGGCGCGCTCGTCGCCGAGGGCGCGATGGACCTCTTCGGCGTGGAGTCGGTCGAGATCTGCCCGTGGGCGCTGCGCGAGGGCGTGATCCTGCGCAGACTCGACCACCTCCCGTCGACACAGGTCACCTGAGGCGTCCACACAGGTCACCTGAGGCGTCGACACAGGTCACCTGAGGCAAGGCACCCGGCACCCGCGAGCTCCCGGACGGCCCGCGGCCCCCTGCCCCGCCCCGCCCGCCGGAGGCACCCCGTACGCTGTCCCCGTGGTGGAACCAGTCGTGCGCATCCCGGATGCGAAGGTCGCTCTCTCGACGGCCTCCGTGTACCCGGAGTCGACGGCGACGGCCTTCGAGACAGCCGCGCGCCTCGGCTACGACGGAGTCGAGGTGATGGTGTGGACGGATCCCGTCAGCCAGGACGTCGAAGCCCTGCGCCGCCTCAGCGACTACCACCGGATCCCCGTCCTCGCCGTGCACGCGCCCTGCCTGCTGATCACCCAGCGGGTCTGGTCCACCGACCCCTGGGTCAAGTTGCAGCGGGCCAGGGCCGCCGCCGAGAAGCTGGGCGCGTCCACCGTCGTCGTGCACCCGCCGTTCCGTTGGCAGCGCAACTACGCCCGTGAGTTCGTCGAGGGCATCTGGCGGATGGCCGACGAGACGGACGTGCGGTTCGCCGTGGAGAACATGTACCCCTGGCGCTACCGCGACCGCGAGATGCTCGCGTACGCCCCCGACTGGGACGTCACCAAGGACGACTACCGCCACTTCACCATCGACCTCTCGCACACGGCGACCTCGCGCACCGACGCCCTGCACATGGTCGACCTCATGGGCGACCGCCTCGGCCACGTCCACCTCGCCGACGGCAAGGGCTCGGCGAAGGACGAGCACCTGGTGCCGGGACGCGGCACCCAGCCCTGCGCCGAACTCCTGGAACGCCTCGCGAGGAGCGGCTTCGACGGTCATGTCGTGGTCGAGGTGAACACCCGGCGTGCGATGTCCGGCGCCGAGCGCGAGGCCGACCTCGCCGAGGCGCTGGCCTTCACACGGCTGCACCTGGCGTCGGCGGTGAAGGTGCCCCGCCGGTGACGGAGAGCCCCGCCCCGCGCCGCCGGGGACGCCCCACCCGTACGCAGTCGGCACAGGGCCCCGCCACCCGCGAGGTGATCCTGGACGCGGCCCGGGCGCAGTTCTCCGAGCGCGGGTACGAGAAGGCGTCCGTGCGGTCCATCGCCAAGGCGGCGGGCGTGGACTCGGCCCTCGTGCACCACTACTTCGGTACGAAGGAACAGGTCTTCGCAGCGGCCGTGGAGGTCGCCTTCGCGCCCGCGTTCCAGACGCCGGGGGCCGTGGAGGACGGGCCGCCCGAAGAGCTGGGGGAGCGCCTCGCCCGCTTCATCCTCGGCGTCTGGGAGAACCCGGAGACCCGCGCGCCGCTCCTGGCGATCGTGCGGTCCGCGGTCAACAACGAGACGGCGGCCGCGGTCTTCCGCGACCTCGTCGCCGGTCAGGTGCTCGCCCGCATCGCCCGCGGCCTGGACCTGCCGGACGCCGAGCTGCGCGCCGAGCTGGCCGCGGCGCAGCTGGTCGGCACGGCGATGCTGCGGTACGTGATCAAGGTCGAGCCTCTGGCCTCGGTGGACCTGGAGCAGATCGTGACTCGCGTGGCACCCGTCGTACAGGGACATCTCACCGCCGACCGGAACAGCTGACCGGAACCACTGACCGGAACCATTGGCCGGAGCAGCTACCGGACCCACCGGCCAGGACCGGGTGACCGGAACCGCTGGCAGGACCCCCGAGAGGACCCCCCAGAGGACCCCCGACGGGACCCTCGACGGCACCCGCCGACCACGGCCCCCGACCAGGACCGCCCACGGGACGAACCGAGTGAGACGGCCGTCCCGTCATCCGGACACCCTGTCCGGATCTTGGATCACCGGCGTACGCTCGACGTAGTCACACCTGCCCCGACCACGCCGCGCAGCATGACCCTTGAGGAGCGAGCGACGATGCCCGAGCTGAGGTCCCGCACAGTCACCCACGGCCGCAACATGGCGGGCGCGCGCGCCCTTATGCGGGCCTCCGGGGTACCGGGCGCGGACATCGGCCGCAAGCCCGTCATCGCCGTGGCGAACTCCTTCACCGAGTTCGTGCCCGGCCACACGCACCTCGCGCCCGTGGGCCGCATCGTCAGCGAGGCGGTCCGGGAGGCGGGCGGCATCCCGCGCGAGTTCAACACCATCGCCGTGGACGACGGCATCGCCATGGGCCACGGCGGCATGCTGTACTCGCTGCCCTCCCGCGACCTGATCGCGGACTCCGTCGAGTACATGGTGGAGGCGCACTGCGCGGACGCCCTGATCTGCATCTCCAACTGCGACAAGATCACGCCCGGCATGCTGATGGCGGCCCTGCGCCTGAACATCCCGACGGTCTTCGTCTCCGGCGGCCCCATGGAGGCGGGCAAGACCACGCTCGTCGACGGCACGGTCCGCAAGCTCGACCTGATCGACGCGATGGTCGACGCGTCGAACGAGAACGTCTCGGACGAGGACGTCCTGCGCATCGAGGAGAACGCCTGCCCGACCTGCGGCTCCTGTTCCGGCATGTTCACGGCCAACTCCATGAACTGCCTGACGGAGGCCATCGGCCTCTCCCTGCCGGGCAACGGCTCGGTCCTCGCCACGCACACGGCCCGCAGGGCCCTGTACGAGCGCGCGGGCGCCACGGTGGTCGAGCTGACCAAGCGGTACTACGAGGAGGACGACGACTCCGTCCTGCCGCGCAACATCGCCACCCACGCCGCCTTCGAGAACGCCATGGCCCTGGACATCGCCATGGGCGGCTCCACGAACACGATCCTGCACCTGCTCGCCGCGGCCGAGGAGGCCGGGGCCGGGTACGACCTGAACGACATCGACGCCGTCTCGCGCCGCGTCCCCTGCCTGGCGAAGGTCGCGCCCAACGTCGCGCCGACCACGACGTACTACATGGAGGACGTGCACCGCGCCGGCGGCATCCCCGCGATCCTCGGCGAGCTGTACCGCGGCGGGCTCCTCAACGAGGACGTGCACACCGTCCACTCCCCGTCCGTCAAGGAGTGGCTCGACGCGTGGGACATCCGCAGCGGCTCGGCCACCGGCGAGGCCGTCGAGCTGTGGCACGCGGCCCCCGGCTGCCGCCGCTCCGCCGAGGCCTTCTCGCAGTCCGAGCGCTGGGACACCCTCGACACGGACGCGGCGGGCGGCTGCATCCGCGACGTCGCGCACGCGTACTCCAAGGACGGCGGGCTCGGCGTACTGAAGGGCAATCTGGCGGTCGACGGGTGCGTCGTGAAGACGGCGGGCGTCGACGAGTCGATCTGGACCTTCGAGGGCCCGGCGGTCGTCTGCGAGTCGCAGGAGGAGGCCGTCGAGAAGATCCTGAACAAGCAGGTCGTGGCGGGCGACGTGGTCGTCATCCGCTACGAGGGACCCAGGGGCGGCCCCGGCATGCAGGAGATGCTCTACCCCACCTCGTTCCTGAAGGGCCGCGGCCTCGGCAAGGCCTGCGCGCTCGTCACCGACGGCCGCTTCTCCGGCGGTACGTCGGGCCTGTCCATCGGCCACGCGTCCCCGGAGGCCGCGTCCGGCGGCACGATCGCCCTCGTCGAGGACGGCGACCGCATCCGCATCGACATCCCGAACCGCTCGATCGACCTCCTGGTCGACGACGCCGAGCTGTCCCGCCGCCGCGAGGCCCTGGGCGGCGTGTACGCCCCCACGTCCCGCGAGCGCAAGGTCTCCGCGGCCCTGCGGGCGTACGCGGCGATGGCGACCAGCGCGGACAGGGGCGCGGTGCGGGACGTGTCGAAGCTGGGCTGAGCCGCACGGAGACTGTCCTGCTTTGTCCTGCAACTGGCTCGGTGCGCGGGCGCGTCTAGGGTGGGGAGAACACGCCACGGGCGGCCCGCGCCGCCGGTTTTCACGGGGGAAACGAGGTAGCAGGATGAGCAGTGAGGAACTGACGGTCACCGCTGGGACGGGTGAGGCCGGAGTGGCCACCGAGACCGGAGTGACCACCGAGGCCGCAGTGGCCACCCAGGCCGGACTGGTCACCCAGGCCGGACTGGTCACCGAGGCCGGACTGGCCACCGAGGCCGAGGTGGTCGCGGAGGCGGAAGCGGTCACCGAGGCGGAAGCCGTCGTGGGGGCCGAGGCGGAGGCGGTGGCCGAGCAGGCCGCCGCCCGCACCTACGCCGTCGCCGCGGACGCCAACGTCCGCTCGGGCCCCGGCACTTCGTACGAGAAGGTCGGCCGCGTGAAGGCCGGCTCCCGTGTCTCCATCAGCTGCCAGCGACCCGGCGAGACGGTCACCGGCCCGACCGGCACGTCGAAGATATGGGACCGGATCGGCAACGGCCGCTATGTGTCGGACACGTACGTGCGCACGGGCAGCAACGGGTACGTGGCCCCGCGCTGCTGAGGCGCCGGCGCCTCGGGTTCCAGGGTCTGTACGAAGCCGCCGGACGTCCGGTTCACTCGGACTTCGGCGGTTTCGCCGTGTCGAAGGCGTACAGCAGGTTGCCCGAGCCGGACACGAGCGCCACCCGCCCGGCGAACGCCACCCGCGGGCTCGTCGCCGTCCAGCCGATGCCGTCGAC
This sequence comes from Streptomyces sp. NPDC017940, assembly GCF_044328435.1. NCBI lineage: Bacteria > Bacillati > Actinomycetota > Actinomycetes > Kitasatosporales > Streptomycetaceae > Streptomyces > Streptomyces sp. NPDC017940. The sequence continues at coordinate 87,384 of NZ_JBIRHJ010000013.1, forward strand.
CTTGGGGTCGGTGGTCCACTGCCGGCGCCCGTCGCGCGGTGACAGCGCGGCGACCCGCCCGCCGCTCGACGCGAAGTAGAGCGCGCCGGGACCGGCGGCCGGACCCGACGTGCCCTCCACACCCGTGTGCCGGGCCCACTTGAGCCTGCCGGTGGCGGCGGCGACCGCGCTGACCCGGCCGCTGTGCTCGGTGAAGTACACGGTGCCGTCGATGAGCTGGGCCGTGCCGCCGTACCGCTTGCCGAGGCGCGCCGACGTCACCTTGCCGTGCGCCACGTCCAGGTGGAGCACCGCCGCGTACTCGACGGCGTCGAGCCTGTCCGCGTGCTGCCGCACCAGGACGAGCCGCCCGCCCTGCACGCCGAGGGGCGCCACCGGACCGTCCAGGGTGAAGGACCGGCCGGGCTCGCCCGAGGCCACGTCGACGCCGCGCACCGTGGCCCGCTGCGGTCCGCCGGTCGCGATCTGCGACTTCGGTACGCACATCAGGTAGGCGCGGGCGCCCGCGCCGAGCGGCGCGCACTGGCTGCCCGCCGGGAACGGGTACGTCCACAGCGTCCGCCCCGAGCGGACGTCGTGGGCCTGGATGTGGGTGCCGCCCGCGTCCGCCGTCAGGACGGCCGAGCCGACCATGGCCGCGTCGGGGGCGCCCTGCCCGGCGACGGCGGAGGACTGGGCGCTGAACGGCGCGGACCACAGCTGCTTGCCGCGCGCGGAGTCCAGGGCGACGACCTCGTCCTGGCCGCCGCCCTCGGCTGCGAAGCGGTAGGCGATGACGACGGGGGCGGCCTTGCCGGACGCGGAGGCCTTCCCGGTTCCGGACCCGGCGCCGGACCTGTCGCCGGACCCGGGGTTCGCACCGCCCGTGCCCGCGCCCGCTGCCGTCCCCGAGCCCGTGCCGGTGGCCGCTTGCGCTCCCGTGCCCGCGAGCCCGGCGATGTACGTGTCCTGGACCGGGACGCCGGGGCCGCCCACCTCCCACAGCCGTTCGCCGTCGGCGATCCGGACGCGGGTGGCGACCATGCCGCCACCGCCGCAGTACGCCGAGTCGCCGTACGGGAAGCAGCGCACCTCGTCGGGGATCTTCGCACCGCCCGCCGGTACGTTCTGCTGCCACGGCCGGAACCCGTCCGGCAGGGCGCGGCTGCTCGCGGCGACCGTGCGCCCCCTGCTGTCGGGGTTCTGGTCCGTGTCCTCGTTGGCGGCCCGGCTCAGGACGGCGAGGCCCGCACCGATGACGGCGACGGCGACGGCCGCGGCGAGCACGGAGCGCCGGCGGCGGGCGGTCCGGGAGGCCGGGCGAGCGGCGGTCCGGGGAGCGGGAGCGGGGGTGGCGCCGGTGTCCCTGCCGACCTCGGTCTCGGTGTCCCGGGTGCGGCAGCCGCCCGTGGCGACCGCCAGCTCGGCGGGCAGGTCCCGCAGCAGCACCAGGAGCTGGTCGACGGAGGGCCGCGCCGCCGGGTCCTTGGCGAGGCAGGGCTCGACGGCCGACCGCAGCGCGGGCGGCACGTCACCGAGCGCGGGCGCCTCGTGCACGACCTGGTACGCGGTCATGTACGGGGAGTCCGCGTCGAAGGGGCCCTGCCCGGTCGACGCGTACACAAGGAGCGTCGCGAACGAGAAGACGTCCGACGAGGGGCCGACGCCGCGCGGGTTCTGCAACTGCTCCGGCGACATGAACGGCGGCGTGCCGATCACGCGCCCGGTCATCGTCAGCGTCTGTTGGTCGGCGGCGCGGGAGATGCCGAAGTCGATGACGCGGGGCCCCTCCGGGGACAGCACCACGTTGGACGGCTTCAGGTCACGGTGCACGACGTCGGCCCGGTGGATGTCGCGCAGTGCCTCCGCGAGCCCGATGGCGAGCGAGCGCAGTTCGGCGCCGCCGATCGGCCCGCGCTGCGAGATGCGCTGCGCGAGCGTCGGACCCTCTATGTACGCGGTGGCCATCCACGGGTGCGTCGCCTCGGGGTCGGCGTCGACGACGGCGGCCGTGAACGCGCCGCTGACCCGGCGCGCCGCGGCGACCTCCTGCCGGAAGCGGGTGCGGAACTCCTCGTCGTCCGTGAACTGCTGGTGGATCAGCTTGATCGCGACCGGTCGGCCCGACGCCGTACGGCCGAGGAAGACGGTGCCCATGCCGCCGGAGCCGAGGCGGGCCTCGACCGGGTAGCCACCGATCTCCTCAGGATCACCTGAGCGGAGCGACATTCTCGACCTCCCCGTCCCGGTCGTCCTTGTGCTGACTGCAAACTGCTGGTCCGCACAAACTAGCGGCCGGGTACGGACGCAGGGCAAGGCGGGGGACGAATACGGCGCGGCGGCTTTCGCGCACGACCGCGCGCGCTCTCCCGGGGCGCACGGCACCCGGCGCCGCGTCCGCCCACCCCACCGCGTACGCGGCCTGCGGCGCGGGCGGGGCGATAATCGACGACGTGAGCGAAGAATCCCCCACCGCGAAGCCCGCAAGGCCTGCCGAAGCCGCGAAGCCCCCGAAGCCTTCCGAGCCGGAGGTCGCGAGCGCCGCGGAGGGTGCGCACACCCCCGGGGCGCCGCGCACCTCCGGGGCGGCAGCCGCGGGCGGCACCCCGCCGGGCCCGCGGCCCGAGCCCCTCCGCTTCTTCGGTACGTCCTGGGTCGACCACACGGACCGCTACGGCCTGCGGCGCGTCGGCGTCGCGGCCGGCGCGCTCGCCGCGGCGGCCGCGGGCTGCCTCGTGCTGCGCTTCGCCTACCAGGGCCTGGAGATCGCGGACGTGGGGGCGTTCGTGAACCTGCTCGTCGTGATCATGTTCGCGATCTGTAGCGCCATCGCGTTCCGGCGCACGTGGGAGGGGTTCGGCAAGCGCCACGACCCGCAGTCGGCGGCCCAGATGCGCAGCCTGATGACGATCGGCTTCATCGGCTCCCTGCTCGCGTACTTCTTCCGCTCCCTGAAGGAGGCTCCCGGCGAGAAGCTGCACCGGGAGGAGTACGAGACGGAGCGCGTGCGGTACGAGAAGCGGACCGCTCGCCGCCCGGGCCACCCGTCTAAGCGCAAGCGCCGCAAGTAGCGGCCGCGCGGCCCGGGCCCCGGCCCCGCCGCCTCTCCAGGCCGGCCCCTCTCCCGGTACGCGCCCCCGTACGGAACATCCCGCACCGCCACGCACCCCTCCGCGTCGGCGGTGCTTCGGCATGCCCGAAGGCGTGCCGGGCCTTGACGGGGGGCCCGGTCCGGGACGCATAATCATCACATGATGAATATTTCGGCATCCGGCCCAGGCCCGGCCTCGGCCGGCGCATCCGGCACCGCCCGGACCGACCAAACCACCCAGGCCATGCAGACCGCCCCGGCCGCCATCAGGGCGGAATCCCTCCGGGCCGTGCGCGGGCGGCGCACCGTCCTGCGCGACCTCGGCTTCACCGTGGAGCGCGGCCGGATCACCGGCCTGCTCGGCCCGTCGGGCTGCGGGAAGTCCACGCTGATGCGGGCCGTCGTCGGCACCCAGGCGCAGGTCACAGGAACCCTGGACGTCCTCGACCACCCGGCGGGCACCCCCGGGCTCCGCTCCCGCATCGGGTACGTCACCCAGGACCCGTCCGTCTACGACGACCTCACGGTCCGGCAGAACCTGGAGTACTTCGCCGCCGTACTCGCCCCCGGCCGCGGCCCCGCGGCCGCCCGCCGCCACGAGAACATCACGCGCGCCATCGCCGACGTGGACCTCACCGCGCACGCCGACGCGCTCGCGGGAAACCTCTCCGGCGGCCAGCGCAACCGCGTCTCCCTCGCGGTCGCCCTCCTCGGCGCCCCCGAACTCCTCGTCCTCGACGAACCCACCGTCGGCCTCGACCCGGTGCTCCGCCGGGACCTCTGGGACCTCTTCCACACCATCGCGGCCGACCGCGGCACCACGATCCTCGTGTCCTCGCACGTCATGGACGAGGCGGAACGCTGCCACCGGCTGCTCCTGATGCGCGAGGGCGAGATCCTCGCCGACGGCACCCCCGACGCCCTGCGCGCCCGCACCGGCACGGAGACCGTCGAGGCCGCGTTCCTCCGCCTGGTGGACGAGGCCGCCGCGAGCTGACGCCCACCGGACCGACCACCACGCCCGGTCCGCACCCCACCTCACCTCACCTCACCCCACTCCACCTCACCTCACCCCACTCCACCTCACCTCTACGGAGCACCGATATGAACCTGCACCGCACCCTCGCCACCGCGGCCCGGGTCCTGCGCCAACTCCGCCACGACCCCCGCTCCATCGCCCTGATGCTCCTGGTCCCGTGCGTGATGCTGCTGCTCCTGCGCTACGTCTTCGACGGCAGCCCGCGCACCTTCGACACCATCGGCGCCTCGCTCCTCGGCATCTTCCCGCTGGTCACGATGTTCCTCGTGACCTCGATCGCCACCCTGCGCGAGCGCACCTCCGGCACCCTGGAACGCCTCCTCGCGATGCCCCTGGGCAAGGGCGACCTCATCGCGGGCTACGCACTCGCCTTCGGTGCCCTTGCCGTCGTCCAGTCGGCGCTCGCCACCGGCCTGTCCCTGTGGGCCCTCGGCCTGGACGTCACGGGCTCGGCCTGGCTCCTGCTTCTCGTCGCCCTCCTGGACGCCTTGCTCGGCACGGCGCTCGGCCTGTTCGTCTCCGCCTTCGCGTCGTCGGAGTTCCAGGCGGTCCAGTTCATGCCGGCGGTGATCTTCCCGCAGCTGCTCCTCTGCGGCCTGTTCACGCCGCGCGACCGGATGCAGCCCGTCCTGGAAGCGGTCTCGAACGTGCTGCCCATGTCGTACGCGGTCGACGGCATGACCGAAGTCCTGCGCCACCCCGACCTCACCGGTGACTTCGTCCGCGACGCCGTGATCGTGGCGGGCTGCGCCCTCCTGGTCCTGGCCCTCGGCGCCGCCACCCTCCGCCGCCGCACGGCCTGACCCGCCGCCGCACCGCCCGCCCCGGTGCCGCCCGCCCGGTGCCGTCCGCCCTCCGGACACCCCGCCGACCCGCGCCCGCCCGATGCGAGGATGGCCCCGACCGACGCACCCACGGGAGGCCCGTCCATGAGCACGCCGAGCACGCCGAGCGATCCGCAGACGCCGGGCAGGCCGACCCGACCGAGCCAGAAGGTCGCCGTCCTCGGTACCGGAAAGATCGGCGAAGCCCTGCTCAGCGGCATGATCCGCAGCGGTTGGGCGCCCGCGGACCTGTTCGTGACCGCCCGCCGCCAGGAGCGCGCCGACGAACTGAGCACCCGCTACGGCGTGGAAGCCCTCAGCAACGCCGACGCGGCCAAGCGCGCCGACACCCTCATCCTGGCGTGCAAGCCGCAGGACATGGCGGCCCTCCTCGCCGAACTCGCCCCGCACGTCACCCCCGGCACCCTCCTCGTCAGCGCCGCCGCGGGCATCACGACCTCCTTCATCGAGGAGCGCCTGCACGAGGACACCCCGGTCATCCGCGTCATGCCGAACACCCCCGTACTCGTCGACGAGGGCATGTCCGTGATCTCCGCGGGCAGCCACGCGAGCGCCGCGGACCTGACCCACGCGGAGGCCATCTTCGGCGCCGTCGGCAAGACCCTGCGGGTGCCGGAGACCCAGCAGGACGCCTGCACGGCCCTGTCCGGGTCGGGCCCCGCGTACTTCTACTTCCTCGTCGAGGCCATGACCGACGCCGGCATCCTCCTCGGCCTCCCGCGCGACAAGGCCCACGACCTCATCGTCCAGGCGGCCATCGGCGCCGCGGTGATGCTCCGCGACAGCGGCGAACACCCCGTCAAGCTCCGCGAGAACGTCACGTCCCCCGCGGGCACCACGATCAACGCGATCCGCGAACTCGAGAACCACGGAGTCCGGGCGGCCCTGATCGCAGCCCTGGAAGCAGCCAGGGACCGCAGCCGAGAACTGGCCTCCGGCAACACCGCCTGACCCCCCACTTGCCCCCGACCCGAGCGCACAGATCCAGCCCGTCCGGCGTTTGAGGACGAGGCGCGAAGCGCCGATAAGGCTGGGGTCCAGGGGGCGCAGCGCCCCTGGTTACGGTGAAGGGGCGGGCCTGGGGCGCCCCGCGAGGCCTACCGGGCAGCCCCCACCACCTCCCCGGTGAGCACCACCCGAGCGAACCCACCCCCGTGCAGGGAAACCGCCGTACCCCGCGCCACCTCCTCCGCCAGGAGCCGCCACCCGAACGGCCCCACCAGGTCGAAGGTGTACGTCGCGTCGTACGCGAACACCACCTCGTACCCGAGGTTCCCACCCATCCGCGCAGTGGTCTCCGCACACATGTTGGTCTGGATCCCGGCCACCACAATCTGCGAGATCCCCGCAGCCCTCAGCCACGCGTCCAGATCGGGCGTCCCGTAGAAGGCGGAGTTCACGCTCTTGGTGACCAGCAGCTCACCACCGCCACTACCCCCCTTCCCGCGCCGCTCCTCCACGTACTCCTTGAAGTCGTTGCCCGCATGCCCCGGCCGCAGCGGCGAATCGGGCTTGGGCGAGTCGTGCCGCACGAAGACGACCGGCCGCCCCGTCGCCTGCCAGGTGTCGATCAGCGAGGCGATGTTCTCGTCGGCCCCGGGATTGTTCCGCGGCCCCCAGTGGCCCTCCTCCTCGAATCCCTTCTGCACGTCGACGACGACCAGCGCCGCGTTCTCCGCGATGTTCAGTGCCTTGTCCATGCCCACGATGCTCCCGCCGGGAATCTCCTCCCCCCAGAGCTACAAAAGCCACCATTCGATGGTTTACTGCCACCGTGCCCGCACCGGAGATCGCTCGACCACCGCAGCGCATCGCCGTGCTCGCCTTCCCGGGCATCCGCGCCTTCGACGTCTCGGTGATCACCGAGGTGTGGGGCACCGACCGCACGGATCGCGGGGTGCCTTCCTTCGATCTGCGCCGTGTGGCCGCGGACCCCGGACCCGTCCCGATGCGCGGCGGCCTCTCCCTCACCCCCGACCGTGACCTCGTCTGGCTGGACCGGCTGTCCGGCACCGACCTGCTCGTCGTGCCGGGACTCGACGACCACGTGACGCCCGCGCCCCAGCCGTTCCTCGCCGCGCTGCGCCGCGCCCACGCCCGCGGCATCACCGTCGCGGCGCTCTGCGGCGGCGCCTTCACGCTGGCCCAGGCGGGTCTGCTCGACGGCCGCCGCGCCATCACCCACTGGAACCTCGTCGACCTCCTGCGCACCCGGCACCCCCGGGTCACCGTCGTACCCGACGCCCTCTTCATCGAGGACGACGGCATCTGGACGGCCGCGGGCACCGCCGCGGGCATCGACCTGTGCCTGCACCTGGTCCGTACCGCCCACGGCTCGGAGGTGGCGGCGGCCATCGCCCGCTCGATGGTCACCGCGCCGTTCCGCACGGGCAGCCAGGCCCAGTTCATCGAGCACCCCACGCCCCGGGCCGACCGCGACGCCGACGCCCTCGCCGAGGTCCGCGAATACGCACTGCGGCACCTCCAGGAACCGCTCGCCGTCTCCGACCTGGCCACCCGGGCGGGCATGTCGGCGCGCTCGTTCGCCCGGCACTTCACCGCGGCGACCGGCACCACACCCCTGCGCTGGCTCCTCGACCAGCGCGTCGCCGCCGCGCAGAAGCTCCTCGAACGCACCGACCTGCCCATGCCCGAAGTGGCCCGCCGCGCGGGCTTCGGCAGCGAGATCACGATGCGCCAGCACTTCGCCTCGCGCCTAGCCACCAGCCCGCGCGCCTACCGCGCCATGTTCACCGGCACCTCCTCGGCCGGCGCGGGCGCGGGGGGCAGCAGCCCGATCGCCCGATAGGCGGCATCGACCGTCGGCCTGGACATCTCCCGAGCCCGTTCCGCTCCCGCCCGCAACACCCCCTCGACGTGAGCGGAATCCCGCGCCAGTTCCCCGTGCCGCTCCCGCACGGGCCGCAGCAGCTCCACCACGGCGTCGGCGGTGTCCTTCTTCAACGCTCCGTACGACTCGTACGCTCCGCTCAGCTCCTCGGGATTCCCGCCTGCACAGGCCGCGAGGATCTCCAGCAGGTTCGAGACCCCGGGCCGGGTCCCGCGGTCGTACACGACCTCGCTCCCGCTGTCCGTCACGGCGCGCATGATCTTCTTCCGCACCACGTCGGGCTCGTCGAGGAGGTAGACGATCCCCGCCCCCGACTCGTGGGACTTCCCCATCTTCGACATCGGGTCCTGTAGGTCCATGACGCGCGCCGCCACCTCGGGCCGGGTGGCCCGCGGCACGGTGAACGTCTGCCCGTACCGCTGGTTGAACCGCGCCGCGAGGTCCCGCGTCAGCTCGACGTGCTGGGTCTGGTCGTCCCCGACCGGCACCTCGTCGGCGCCGTACGCCAGGATGTCCGCCGCCATCAGCACCGGGTACGTGAGCAGCGACAGGCGCACGCTCCCGCCCCGCGCCTGTTCGATCGGGGCCTTCTCCTTGTACTGCACCATCCGGCGCATCTCCCCGTCCGAGGCGACGCACTCGAGCAGGTACGAGAGCCGCGCGTGCTCGTCGACGTGGCTCTGTACGAACAGGACGCTCCGCTCGGGGTCGATCCCCGACGCGAGGAGCAGCGTCGCCGCCTGCCTGCTGAGCCTGCGCACCCGTGCCGGATCGTGGTCCACGGTCAGGGCGTGCAGGTCGACGACGCAGAACACCGGGTCCGCCCGGTACTGGTCGACCTCGGCCCAGCCCCGGACGGCTCCCAGGTAGTTCCCGAGCGTCAGGTGCCCGGTCGGCTTGACCCCGCTGAAGATCCGCGTCATCTCTCTCTCCACTTCCGGAACGTGGCCGCCGACCCGGCGACCGGGTTCAGGACCTCCGGAGGGAGATACGCGAACGGCCGCCGAAGCGGCGGCCGTCGAGTGCATGCGTGGGACCGGCCGCCGTCAGGCGGCCCACCACTGTTGGGTGCGCGCATGCGTAGTCACGGCCCCACCGTAGCGCTCCGAGGCCGGAGGTTGACACCCCAGGAGCCGGGACGTAGTGTGCTCCGAGTTGCCCGACGTGAGCGCCGATCACTGGTCGGTCCCCGGGCGGCCATTCCGCAGGAAACATTCAAGCGATCAACGCACAGCCTTCTCGTATCCACGAGCAGTCTGCCGTCGTCTCGTTTTCATGTGCTTTTGCGAAATGAGGAGTCCGCGTTCGAAAGGACGCCCCCGATTAGGTCGGGAGCCGGGATTCCGCTAAAGTCTCACTCGTCGGAACGGCCCAACAGCCGGAAAGACACCCCCGGTTGACTGGGAATCAGGCCCGAAAGGATCTGATAGAGTCGACACCGCCGGAAGGCCGAAAGGCCGGAAAGCACCGAGGAAATCGGATCGAAACGGCAAGCCGGAAAGATCTGATAGAGTCGGAAACGCAAGAACAGAAGAAAAACCGAAGGGAAGCGCCCGGAGGAAAGCCTGAGAGAGTCTCTCGGGTGA
>NZ_JBIRHJ010000014.1:0-96603 GCF_044328435.1 Streptomyces sp. NPDC017940
GGAGATCGGCAACCGCGCCGCCCAGCTCGCCCACGCACTGCGAGACGATCTCGGAGTCCGCGAGGGAGATGTTTTGGGAACGTTCATGTGGAACAACGCCGAGCACGTCGAGGCCTACTTCGCCGTCCCCTGCATGGGGGCCGTCCTGCACACGCTCAACCTGCGGCTCCCCACGGAACAGCTGACCTGGATCGTCGGCCACGCCGCCGACCGCGTGATCATCGTCAACGGCTCGCTGCTCGGCCTTCTCGCTCCGCTGCTCGACCGGATGACGACCGTCGAGCACGTGGTCGTCTCCGGGCCGGGCGACCGCACCCTCATCGAGGGCAGCCGGGTCCGCGTCCACGAGTACGAGGAACTCCTCGCGGGCAAGCCCACCGCCTACGACTGGCCCGAGCTCGACGAACGCCGCGCCGCCGCCATGTGCTACACCTCCGGCACCACCGGCGACCCCAAGGGCGTCGTCTACTCCCACCGCTCCATCTATCTGCACTCCATGCAGGTCAACATGGCCCAGTCCATGGGCCTGACGGACGCCGACCTCAGTCTCGTCGTCGTGCCGCAGTTCCACGTCAACGCCTGGGGCCTGCCGCACGCCACCTTCATGACCGGCGTCAACATGCTGATGCCGGACCGCTTCCTCCAGCCCGCGCCGCTGGCCGAGATGATCGAGTCCGAGCGGCCCACGCACGCCGCCGCCGTGCCCACCATCTGGCAGGGCCTGCTCGCCGAGCTCACGGCCAAGCCCCGCGACGTCAGCAGCCTCACCCAGGTCACCATCGGCGGCTCGGCCTGTCCGCCCTCCCTGATGGAGGCCTTCGACACGCTCGGCATGCGCGTCTGCCACGCCTGGGGCATGACCGAGACCTCTCCGCTCGGCACCGTGGCCCGTCCGCCCGCCCACGCCATCGGCACCGCGGAGGAGTTCGGCTACCGGCTCACCCAGGGCCGCTTCCCCGCCGGAGTCGAGGCCCGGCTCACCGGCCCCGACGGCTCCCACCTGCCCTGGGACGGCAAGTCCGCGGGCGAGCTCGAGGTGCGCGGGAACTGGATCGCCGGTGCCTACTACGGCGGCGCGGGCGGCGAGGTCATCAGGCCCGAGGACAGGTTCAGCCCCGACGGCTGGCTGAAGACCGGTGACGTCGGCGTCATCAGCCCCGACGGCTTCCTCACCCTCACCGACCGCGCCAAGGACGTCATCAAGTCCGGCGGCGAGTGGATATCCTCCGTCGAGCTGGAGAACGCGCTGATGTCCCATCCGGACGTCGCCGAGGCCGCGGTCGTCGCCGTCCCGGACGAGAAGTGGGGCGAGCGTCCCCTCGCCACCGTCGTCCTCAAGCAGGACGCCACCGCCGACTTCGCGAACCTCCAGGCGTTCCTCGCCAACCGCGTCGCCAAGTGGCAGGTCCCCGAGCGCTGGGCGTTCGTCCCGGCCGTTCCCAAGACCAGCGTCGGCAAGTTCGACAAGAAGGTACTGCGCAGGCAGTACGCGGCGGGGGAGCTGGACGTGAGCCGGCTCTGAGACGGGGCGGGCCCGGCCCTGAGACGGGAGCGGGCCCGACTCTCCGGCGGGGGCGGGGCGGCGGCGCGGAGGCTCCGCGGGCGTGCCCCGCGCGGCACCGCTGGGCGTGTGGGCCCCGGGTGCCCGGCCCCGCCCGCCCCTATTTGCGTATGAGCAGCGATGTCGCCCCCCAGCCCACCGCCAGGCAGCCCGCGGCCACCGCGCACACCCCGGACCAGTCCCAGTGGGCGAAGGCCGTGCCCGCAAGGGCGGAGGCGAGGGCGCCGCCCGCGAATCCGGCCACCACATAGGCGGTGTTGGCGACCGCCGGGATGGAAGTGGTGGTCAGGGCCAGGGTCTGGTTGGCGACATGGCTTGCGACCAGCGCCGCGTGCACGAGGACCGCCGCCGCGCACAGCGCCCAGAGACGCTCCCCGCCCAGCCAGAACAGCGGCACCGACACCGCCGCGAGGCTGTAGGCCGACGCCACCACCTTGGCCGCGCCGAAGCGGTCCACGAGTCCGCCCGCGATCGGCGCCACCACGCCGGCCGCGAGCCCGAAGAGGCCGAAGAGACCTGCCGCGCCGGTCGTCATGCCGTACCCGTCGCCCTCGTTCGTGAGGAGGAGCGCGAGGGAGGTCCACAGCGCGCTCCACGCGCCGTACATTCCGCCCTGGCGTAGGCAGGCGCGGCGCAGTTCCGGTGAGCCGCGCACCACGCCGGGGAGCTGGGCGAGGCCGCCGAACAGCGGGCCCGTGCGGCGGCGGGTCTCCTTGGGCAGGGCGGCCGCGGAGGCAAGACCGAGCACCGCCGTCAGCACGGCCGCGCCGAGGAAGACCCAGCGCCAGCCGCAGGCCTGCCCGGCGAGACCGCCGAGGACCCGGGCCGCCACGACGCCGGTGAAGAGCCCGGCTATGACGGCCGCGACATGGCTGGCCCGCCGGTCGGCCGGTGCGCGCTCGGCCACCAGCGGCACGAGCAGCTGCGGGACGACCGTCGCCGTGGAGGCGATCAGGACGGCGGCGGCGAGCACGGTGGTGCCGGACGCCGTCGCGCCGAGGACCAGCGCGGCGGTCGTCGCCAGGGACAGGGCGGCGACCAGGCGCCGGCGGTCGACCCGGTCGCCGAGCGGGGCGAAGAACAGCAGCCCCGCCGCGTACCCGAACTGGGCCACCGAGGCGATCCACGCCACGCCCGACGGGGTCGAACCGAAGTCCGCGGCCATGAGGGGGAGAAGCGGCGCGGCGACGTAGATGTTCGCCGCGGTGACCGCCGTGCAGACGGCGATGAGGACGAGGAAGGCACGGGGCGGCAGCCCGGCCGCCGGGGGCGTGCTCGCAGAGCTACGGGGTGCCGTGGCCGGACGCGGCTCCGTGAGCTCCGCCGTCAGGGCGCCCGGCGGGGACGGCGTGGCTGAAGTCATGGGCGACGGGCTCCTCTGTGCGTGGGGGTGGCCGTGGTGCGGGTGGTGCGGTTGATGCGGGCCGTGCGGGTGATTCCGTGGTGCGGGTGGTGCGGTGGTGCCTAAGGGCCGTAGTGCAGTAGCGCCGTGGCGCCGCGGTGCAGTAGCGCCGCAGTGCAGTGGCGCGAACACTCGTAACCAACTGGTTGGTTGCAAGTCTGCGCCCGTATCGCGAGAACTGTCAAGCAACTAAACGGTTGGTTAGCGGCGAAGTTCGCTTACGCTTGTCCCATGGGAGTGAGAGACCCCGAGGCCACGCGGGCCCGGATCTTCGACGCGGCGGTCACGGAGTTCGCGCGGTACGGCATCGCCGGAGCCCGCATCGACCGCATCGCGCGCGAGGCGAAGGCCAACAAACAGCTCATCTACGCCTATTACGGCAACAAGGCGGAGCTCTTCGCGCAGGTCCTCGAGAAGCGGATGCTCGATCTGGCCGTCAGCGTCCCGCCGGACCCCGACGACATAGACGGCTGGATGGACCGGCTCATGGACTATCACGCCACCCACCCCGAGGTGCTGCGCCTGCTGTTCTGGGAGGGCATCGAGTACGGCGGCACCGAGGAGCTGCCGCACGAGTACGAGCGCCAGGTGCACTACGACCGCAAGGTCGCCACCTTCGAGGACGGCCAGGCGCGCGGGGTCATCACGGACGCCGTCCCGGCGCGCGACCTGCTGTTCATGCTGGTCGCGCTGGCCGGCTGGGCCTCCGCGGTGCCGCAGATGCGGCGCGTACTCGTGGGCGCCGAGGACGCGGACAAGGCGCGGCTGCGGGCCTCGATCCGCGCGGCGGCGCGCCGTGTCACGGAGCCGTCCGGCTGACCTTGGGGGGCCATCGACCACGCGACGGGCCCGTGGGCTCAGTTCGTACCGATCTTCGCGAGCAGGTCCACGATCCGGCTCTGCACCTCGCCGCTCGTGGACCGCTCGGCCAGGAACAGCACGGTCTCGCCCGCGGCCAGCTTCGACAGGTCGGTCTTGTCGACGGCGGCCGTGTAGACGACCAGCGGCGTACGGTTCAACTGGCCGTTCGCGCGCAGCCAGTCGATGATCCCGGCACGCCGTCGGCGTACCTGGAGCAGATCCATGACCACCAGGTTCGGCCGCATCTGCGCGGCGAGCGTGACCGCGTCCGCGTCGCTGTCGGCCCGCGCCACCTGCATCCCGCGCCGCTCGAGCGTCGCGGTCAGGGCGAGGGCGATCTCCTCGTGCTCCTCGATGAGCAGCACGCGCGGCGGATGCTGTTCGCTGTCGCGCGGCGCGAGGGCCTTCAGGAGTACGGCGGGGTCGGCGCCGTACGCCGCCTCGCGCGAGGCCTGTCCGAGCCCCGCAGTGACCAGGACGGGCACCTCGGCGGCCACCGCGGCCTGGCGCAGCGACTGTAGCGCGGTACGCGTGATCGGCCCGGTCAGCGGGTCCACGAACAGGGCCGCGGGGAACGCGGCGATCTGCGCGTCGACCTCCTCGCGCGAGTGCACGATGACGGGACGGTAGCCGCGGTCGCTGAGCGCCTGCTGGGTGGTGACGTCGGGGGCGGGCCACACCAGGAGACGGCGCGGGTTGTCCAGCGGCTCGGGCGGCAACTCGTCGTCCATGGGCTGCGGCTGCGGCCGGTTCGACACCTCCACGGCGCCTCCGGGACCGTCCAGCAGCTCCGGGCCCTCGTCGGCGTCCTGGTCCGGAGCGCCGATCGCGTAGGCACGGCCGGTGCCTTCGGTGGTCGGCGAGAGCCGGGGTTGCGGCTGCACCCTGGACTGCTGGGCCGCGGTCTGCTGGGCCCCGGCCTGCGGGGTCGCGGACTGCTGCGCCTGTGGTTGTGCCGGGGGCTGGGCCTGCCGGCGGGCGGCGTCCTGGCGGTCGTCGGTCGCCGGCTCGGGGGGCGTGGACAGCCGACGGCGACGTCCCGAGCCTCCCGGGGAGGGCTGAGCCGGAGTCTGCGCGGGGTCCGGCTGCGCGGGCTGCGGCCGCGGTTGCGGCAACGGCTGTGCGTGCGGGGCCTGCTGGGCCTGCTGGGGCTGTTGGGGCTGTGGCGCTCCCTGAGCGTGGTGCTGGTTCTGCGGAGCCTGTGCTTCCTGGCGCGTACGCCCCGACCCGTCGGCGGGGGCCTGGCGTCCGAACGGCACCCCCTGGCCGAGCGTGCGCACGCTGATGGCGCGCCCCTGCGTCGAGTTCGGGTCGACGGGAGCGGCCTCGGCGGGCAGCGGTTGGGCGGCACGCGCGCGTGGGTCACGTTCCGGCGGCAGTGCGGCGCCGGACGGGGCGGGGGTGCCACCGGCGGGTGTACCGCTCTGGGGGGCGCCCTGGGCCGGCGTGTCCTGGACCGGCACGCCCTGGACCGGCATGCCCTGCGCAGGCGTCGGCGTGGCGGACTCGGCGGGCGGGGTCTGGCGGGCCCGGCGGCGGCCGGTGGGGTTCTGCTGCTGCGGGACCGGGGCGGGGCCGGACTCGGCCGGTCCGCCCGCGGGGGCGCCGGATGCGGGGGCGCCGGGCGCGGGGGCGCCTTGGGCCGGGGTTCCCTGGGCCGGGGTGCCCGGCGCGGGCGCGGGGCCGTGCGGCACGCCTTGCGCGTACGGAGCCGCAGGACCGTACGGCATCGGAGACTGCCCCGGGTGGGGCTCCAGCGGCGTGTGGTCCTCGGCCGGGTCGTGGAGGGCGGCGGTGTGCTGCCCGGGGGCGTCCTGGCGGGGAGAGTTCACGGCGCCGTTGGGGTTCAGGGCACCGGCGGGGCCCACGGCACCCGGGGCACCCGCGGCGCCCGTGTCGGGCATGGCTCCCGGAGCCGCCCCGGGCGCGACACCCGGGGCCCGCGCGGGCGCACCCACCGGCACGCCCCTCTGCGCTCCCGAGGGGGCACCGCGCCGCGCACCGGCGACGCGGGCGCCCCGCGCTCCCGCTGCCGGGGCGCCGTGTTCCGCTGCGGCCACGTCTTCCTGGGCCTGCGCGGCCCCCTCGGGCGCACTACCCTGCGCGGGCACCGCGGGCACGCCGCCCGGCCCGGGGACACCACTCGGCCCGGACACACCACTCGGCATGGGCACAGCGCTGTGCGCGGGCGCACCACCCTGTGCGGGCACACCACCCCGAGTACGAGCTTGAAGTCCCGCCTGGACACCGGCCGGTACGTTCACCGAGGCACCGACCTGCGCGGCACCGACCTGCGCGGCGACCTGCGCGGCACCGGCCGGCGCGACAGCGCCGTGACCGGCCCCGACCTGCCTGGCATCCGGCGCCACGCCCGCTTGCCCGGCCACGCCCACCTGCTCGGCCACACCGGCCGCACCGCTGCCCGCCTCGCGGTCGGCCTCGGCCGGTGGCAGCGCGAACACGCGCCCGCTGGTGGTCTCTTCCGCGGCGGCACGCTCCCGGGCGGCGGCCAGCGCACGCCGGGCCCGTCGGCCACCGGGGCGCGGCGCGTCCCCGCCGTCTGCCCCGGCAGGACCACCGGCTTCCGGACCACCGGCCTCCGGACCACCGGCTTCCGGCCCCCTCGCGGCCTGTCCCGTCCCCGAGGGCAACGCCAACGCCTGCTGCTCGCCACCGCGCCGCGCACGCCGACCCGACGCCACGGCGACCTCAGCCGACCCGTGGCCGCCGTGCGCCGGACCGCCCTGTGACGGCACTCCCTGCGGCGGTACGGCCTCGCCGAGGGCAGCCGCTCCGGCAGCGTGCTCGGCGGCAGTCGTCACGGCGCCCTCGGCCGGACTCGGCCGCCCGCGCCGTCGCCCCGTACCACCGGAAGCGCCCGAAGCACCCGAAGCGCCCCCCGACGTATCACCGGCGGCGGCACCGGCACCCGCCCCGACGCCCCCGTCAGGCCCGGAGTCGGCACCACCGGCGCCCGCCACCGCCTCAGGACCGGAACTCGCCGGACCCTCGGCGACGGCCCGCCGCCTGCGCCGCCCGGTCCCGCCGGAACTGTCGCCGCCCGCACTCGCATCGGCCTCACCGGACGCGGCACTGTCCAGGAAGGAGTCCACAGAGGCCCGCCGGGCCCGCCTGCGCCCGCCTCCGGTGGTGTCGGAGTCCCCGGAGCCGCCCGCTCCCCGCGCGGGCACCGAGGCGCCCGAACCAGCAGTCTCCGTAGAACTGGAAGAACCGGAAGAACCGGAGGGAGCGGGAGAACCAGAAGAACCGGAAGAACCGGAGGGAGCGGGAGAAGAACCTGAGGAAGCAACCGAGGAACCGGTGGAGGAACCTGCGGCACCGGAGGACGATCCCCCGCCGGACACATCCCCCATGGGCACCTCAAGAACGAACGCACTGCCGTTCGTGCCCGGTACCTCGTGCGTCTGGAGCACGCCTCCGTGTGCCTCGACGATGCCCCGTACGACGGGCTCGTGCACCGGGTCGCCCCCGGAGTACGGCCCGCGCACCTCGATGCGGACGACCTCGCCGCGCTGTGCGGCGGCGACGACGACGGTCGAGTCGACGTACGCCCCCGCTCCCGCGCGCGAGTTGCCGGTGGCGTCGATTCCGGCGACGTCGGCGATCAGGTGGGCGAGGGCCGTGGCGAGGCGGTGCGCGTCCACCACGACCTCGATCGGCGGCGCGTGCACGGCGAACTGGGCCCTGCCGGGGCCGATCAGCTCGACGGCGCCGTCGACACCGGCGGCGACGACGGCGTCGAGCAGCACGGGCGTGCGCGCCAGTTGCTCCGTACCGGCTTCGAGCCGCTGGTAGCCCAGGACGTTGTCGACGAGCGTCGTCATGCGGGCGTAGCCGGCGGACAGATGGTGCAGTACCTGGTTGGCCTCGGGCCAGAGCTGGCCGGCGTCGTCGGAGGCGAGGGCGGCGAGTTCGCGGCGGAGCTCGTCGAGCGGGCCGCGCAGCGACCGGTCGAGGACGGCGACGAGCTGGCTGTGGCGCGCGGCAAGCGCCTCGTACCGCGTCTGCTCCCGCTCGGCGAGCTCTTCGTAGCGGTCCTTCTCGCGCTCGGCGAGCGCGGCGTACCGCTCCTGCTCGGCCGCGAGCTGCTCCTCGCGCAGCTCGGCTGCGGTCCGCAGCTCCTCCTCGCGCTGCTCTGCGGCGTCCCTGAGCTCCGCTTCGCGCTGCTCGGCGGCGGTGTGCAGCTCCTCGGTGTGCCGGGCGACGGCGGCCTCGTACTTCTCCAGGAGGGCGTCGTAGGGCCGCCGGTCGGTGAAGGTCATGACGGCGCCGACGAGCTGGTCACCGTCGCGCACGGGGGCCGTGGTCAGGTCGACGGAGACCTTCTCGCCGCTCTTGGACCACAGGACCTGTCCGCGTACGCGGTGCTTGCGGCCGGAGCGCAGGGTGTCGGCGAGCGGGGAGTCCTCGTACGGGAACGGCTCGCCGTCGGCGCGGGAGTGCAGGACGAGCGGGTGCAGCTCCTGGCCGCCGAGGTCGCTGGCGCGGAAGCCGAGTATCTGGGCGGCGGCCGGGTTGACGAGGACGACGCGGCCGTCGGTGTCGGTGCCGACGACGCCCTCGGCGGCCGCCCGCAGGATCATCTCCGTCTGCCGCTGCGACCGGGCGAGTTCGGCCTCGGTGTTGAGCGTCCCCGACAGGTCACGGACGACGATCATCAGCATCTCGTCGCCGCTGTAGCCGCCGTACCCGCCGTGGCTGCCGAACCGCTCGTCGTACGCCTGCCGGCTGTCCTCGAGGTTGGAGCTTGTGACCTCTACGGGGAACTCGCTGCCGTCCGTGCGCCGGGCGATCATCCGCTTCGGCTTGGTACGTCCCTGTTCGTCCACCGTCACCGGTCGGCGCATGGAGCCGGGGATGAGCCGGGAGTCGAACTCCGGCAGCAGATCGAGCAGTCCGCGCCCCACCAGGGCGGTGCCCGGCGCCTCGAATGCCTCGAGCGCGATGGCGTTCGCGTTGACGACGGTCCCGTTGGCGTTGACGAGCACGAGCGCGTCCGGGAGCGCGTCGAGTATGGCTGCGAGGCGAGCAGCGCCTCGGGATGGCCTGCTGCTCACGACGACGCTTCCTCCCTGATCACTGCACCTTGCCGACCGACCGGGCCATCTTGCCTCGCGGCTCGTGTCGTGTCACGGGAGGGAGTCTACGGGGAGTGGTTGCGGGCGCGACGCCGGATGAGAGGGAGGTCGCACGCAGAAGCTGTGAGCCTTCAGTAGTGCCTGGTCACAGAAGGGTCAAGCGTGCACTTCTTAAGAAGAGCGCGCCGGACCCATCGCCTCCGCTTCCGTTCGTTCCGGTTCGGGTGCCGTCGGCCCTTGGCTCACGGGCTGCCCGCGCCCCCGTCACGCGGGCCGTCCGTGCCCGGTCTCGTGCCCCGCCTCACACCCTGTCCGAAGGCAGCACCGGCACGAGGCTGTTCCACCGCGAGATCTCGCACCCGTCGGTGCGGGAGAAGACGGAGTCGACGTGCCGCCCCTGCCACTCGCCCCGGACGCGGGCGGTCTGGGGGCCGCCGTACTGCTGGGTGCACATGGTGCCGCGCGGGACGGCCTTGAACGGGTCCAGGCCGTCGGCCGCGAGCTGGTCGAGCCGTTCGCACGCGGCGCCGGGCGAGGCGTGGGAGCCGCCGGCGGGGGCGCACCGCAGGGTGTACGTGCCGTCTGCGGCGCCCCCGGTCCCTTCCACGGTGATCGTCAGGCGATGCCTGCCGTGCTCGCCGGGCACGGTGTTCCAGGCGTCGTCCGCCCCATCGAAGATGTCCGAGATATTCGAGGTGTCCGAGGTGTCCGAGGTGTCCGATGCCGTCGGGCCTGCGGTGCCCGGTAGGCAGGCCTGCGCGGTGGTGGGGCCCGCGGCGAGTACGGCGAGGGTCGCGGCGGCGGTGAGGAAGAGGCGGCGTGGTGTGAGGTGCTGCACGGGGGCTCCCCTGGGGACGCGGTGGCGGCGAGGCGCGGCACGGCCAGGCCGTCGGCGCCGGAGCCCGTGTCGGCCTCCGGCGCCCACCGCCTATAACGCCGTCGGCCCCGTCGCGTTGCGCCCGCGGTTTTGACTTTGCCCTGCGGGCCGCACGGCTAGTACCGTGGAGCCGCGATTGGTGACGCGCCCCCTGGCTGTGTCATCATCTGCACGCACCCCCGCGCTCGCGTGGATGTGCAGGTTGGGAGGCGTCGCCTAGTCCGGTCTATGGCGCCGCACTGCTAATGCGGTTTGGGTCTTAAAGCCCATCGAGGGTTCAAATCCCTCCGCCTCCGCACCACGATCCGAAGCCCCGGTCATCCGACCGGGGCTTCGGCCGTATGCGCTCCCCTTCACCCCGTACGCCTCCCGCGCACCGGCGCGGCTTCGGGCGGCCCGGCGCAGCTTCGGCGGGGTGCGCCCGCGGGCCGAGGGGCGCCGGAGAACGCCTCTGACGGGCATTTGCCCAGGTCAGACGGGGTGAGGGAAACGGATTTCGCCTCACGGCGCAGGTCATGTAATGTTGTTCTCGCAACGCCGACCGGGGCGAAAAAGCCCGGGAGGAAGAGCAACACAACAGAAAAACCAAGCACTCGTAGCTTAACGGATAGAGCATCTGACTACGGATCAGAAGGTTGCAGGTTCGAATCCTGCCGAGTGCACAGCAGACCAGAGGCCCCGGAGAGATCCGGGGCCTCTGGCGTTTCCGGGGCGTATCCCGGCTGGCGCGTAGCCCTGCCCGCCAGCCGGGGCGCGCCCCGACCCGCGTGATGGGTCACGGGCTCCCGGGGGCAGCCTCCGCCAGGGCCGTGGGGGTGCCGGACATGATGGTGCGGACGTGGGCGCTGATGTGGTCGGAGGGCCAGTCCCACCAGGCGGTGGCCAGGAGGCGGGTCACGTCCTCGTCGTTGTAGCGGCGGCGGATGAGGGTGGCCGGGTTGCCGCCGACGATGCCGTAGTCCGGTACGTCGTCGACGACCACGGCGCCGGAGGCGATGATCGCGCCGTGGCCGATGCGGACGCCCGGCATCACGGTGGCCCGGTAGCCGAACCAGACGTCGTTGCCGACCACGGTGTCGCCGCGGCCGGGCAGGCCCGAGATCAGGTCGAAGTGCTCGGCCCAGGAACCGCCCATGATGGGGAAGGGGAAGGTGGACGGGCCGTCCATGCGGTGGTTGGCGCCGTTCATGATGAACCGCACGCCCTCGCCGAGCGCGCAGAACTTCCCGATGACCAGCTTCTCCGGCCCGTAGTGGTAGAGCACGTTGCGGGTCTCGAAGGCCTTGGGGTCGTCCGGGTCGTCGTAGTACGTGAACTCGCCCACCTCGATCAGCGGTGAGGTGATCAACGGCCGCAGCAGCACCACACGGGGCTGCTCCGGCATCGGGTGCACCACGGTGGGGTCGGGCGGGAGGACGGCAGGTGGCATGGGGGGGTGACTCCTCGTGTGCGGGTCCGCGCGGGTCCGTGCGGGTCCGTGTGGATCCGTGTGGATCCGTGCGGGTCCGTGTGGATCCGTACGGGTCCGTGCGGGGGACCTATCCGTGGGCGGGTGGCTGAGTGCGGTGGTCGTTGCAGGGTGGCTATGTCCCACGGGCGCGTCCACTCATTTGTTGCCGCTGGTGTCCCGCGGTCCGGCGGCCTCCCGGCTCAGGGGACCTCGGGCGCGCCCCACGTGCCGACCGTCACCTCGTCGCCCACAGACAGCTTGCCGGTGCGCAGTACGGCGTACTTCGTGCCGAGTGCGACCCCGCCCCGGGGTGCGCGGCGGTAGGTGGCGAGGGTGCGCAGCGGTTCAGGGCCCGCCCTGCGGCCGGCGTCCTGGTCGACCAGGGTGACGGCGCAGCGGATCGCCGCCTTCGTGTAGCCGAGTTCGGCGGTGCCGATCGTGAGGTGGTGGGCGCGGTCCTCGGTGTGCGGCTCGTCCCAGCCCGAAACGACGACGTTGGGGCGGAAGCGGTCCATCGGCAGGGGCTCCCCGCCCCGCTCGACGATCTTCCCGTTCAGGAGGTCCACGGTCGCCAGGGAGATCAGGTGCAGCGCGCTGCTGTCGGCGTAGCCGGAGGTGCCGGGCGTCGCACCGTCGGTCGCGCGGTCGTGTTCCGGCGGTACGCGGACCAGCCTGCTGGGCGTGCCGCCGAGCACGGCCGACAGCCACTCCGCCACCGCGTCCCCCTGGTCGATGCCTTTGTACGGGGCTCCGAAGAGGTCCACGTCCCTTCGGGCGCCAGTCGTGTCCACGGCGACGTCCACGGAGCCGTGGGCGTCGGCGCGCAGCGTGAGCCGGTCGCCGTCCGCGCCGATCGTGGGGCGGATCAGCGCGAGGCGTGGGTCCCGCCGCTGCGTGCGGTACCCGCCCTCCTCGGTGACGACCATGAAGCTGCGGTCGTGCGCGAGGCCCGCGGGCGTCACGACGGCCTCGCTTGCCGCCGTTCCCGCGCAGCCCTTGACGGGGTAGTACGACAACTCGGCGACGACAGCCATGATGTGGTCCCTCCTGCGGTCCCTGGGTGCCCTGTCACCCGTGACGGTAGCCAATCACCGCAGGGCGTGGACCAGGCCGATGATGTCGCCCGCCGCGATTGTCAGTGGCGTGCGGCATGCTCGTTCCCATGGCGTGGTGGTGCACGGGGGTGCGGTGGCGGGTCGGTGCGGGGCCCGTCCTCGGGTGGTACGCGCCGGGGCGCGGTGAGCGGGAGAGCGCGCTGTCGGCCGGGGGCGAGATCGCCTTCCGGGTGCAGGGCGGGCGGCGCTGCCTCGGGGTGCGGCGGGGCGGCAGGTGGACGGTGTGCCCGACGGGCGCCGCGGTGGCCGGGCGGTCCACGCGGGCGCAGTGCGAGGAGTGCGCGCGCGTCGACCGGGCGCACTCGGTCGCGGCGGACACCTTCGCCGACGACCCGCGGCCGTACCACGTGTACGTGGCCTGGTTCGGCCCCGGACTGGTGAAGGTGGGCATCACGGGGGTCGCGCGTGGCGGCGCGCGCCTCCTGGAGCAGGGCGCCGTTGCCTACACCTGGCTGGGCCGGGGGCCGTTGATGGCGGCGCGCCGGACGGAGGAGCTGCTGCGGACCGCCCTCGGCGTACCGGACCGGATTCCGTACGAGCGGAAGCGGGCGCTGCGGGCGCTGCTGCCCGGAGCGGAGGAGCGGGCGGGCGAGCTGGCGCGGGTCCACCGGCAGGCGGTGGCGCTCGGCGGCTGGCCGGAATCGCTGGAGCGGCTGCCGTGCGAAGTCGTGGACCACGGCGAGGTGTTCGGGCTCGCCGCGCTGGGCCGGTCCGGCGGGCCCTGTGGGGCGGGTGCCCCGGCTGAGCAGGGTGGCTCGGGTGCCCAGGGTGCCCGGGTCGCCCCGGGGGTTCCGGGGGGTTCCCGCGGCTTCGCCGCCGTCCCGGAGCAGGTCGTGGACCAGCTGACCGACGGTGGGGTGGTGGCGGGCACGCTCCTCGCCGCGGCAGGGCCCGATCTGCACCTGGCCGTGAGCACGAGTGGCCGGGCGCGGGGGCCCGGGGCAGCGGAGCCCGGGACAGGGGAGCCCGGGACACGGGCGCCCGGAATGCCGGGACCCGGCACGCGGGGGCTGGTGATCGACAGTCGGCTGATGAGCGGGTGGCAGCTGGTGGGCCTCGGCGACGTCGCCGTACCCGCCGCCGTGGACCCGAGCGCCGCCGCGGGCGTGACGGTCCCCGTACGGGAGATACCTGTGGTGCAGGGCGGGCTGTTCTGATTTCCGAGGCTTCGTCGACCTGAAGGCAAAGTCCCGCCGCCCGTTGGGCAATATCGGGCGCCGGAGGGTGGACAGGGGCTCGGCGTACACCCGACCGTGTGTGTCATGAGTGATCAACCCGATGCTGCTGCCGCCGTTTCCGTGAGCGACGGCCCGGGGCCCGGTCCCGTGGGCCCCTTCGAACCTCCCTACTACACCGTCGTGTTCAGCTCCCTGCGCACTCCTGGCGACAACGACTACGGCGCGACCGCCGAGCGGATGGAGGAGCGGGTGCGGGCCGTGCCCGGGTTCCTCGGGCTGGACTCGGCGCGGTCGCCGGGCGGGCTCGGCATCACCGTCGGATACTTCCGCGACGAGGAGGCGATCACGGCCTGGCGCGGCGACCCGGAGCACCGGGCGGCGCGGGCACGGGGCCGCGCGGAGTGGTACGAGGACTACGTCGTGCACGTCGCCAAGGTCGAACGGAGCTACGGGAGTGGGTGAGGGAGGAAGCGTGAGGGAGGAAGGTGCCGTCCCAACGGACGAAGCAACCCACGTCACCGCCTTCTGGCAGCGCCTCGGCCTGCCAGGGCTCGTCGACGTCCACACCCACTTCATGCCCGAGCGCGTCCTCGCGAAGGTGTGGAACTACTTCGACTCGGTCGGCCCGCTCACGGGCGAGCCATGGCCGATCACCTACCGGCACGACGAGGAGCGGCGGCTTGCCGTGCTGCGGGGGTTCGGAGTGCGGGCGTTCACGTCCATGCTGTACCCGCACAAGGCGGGCATGGCGGAGTGGCTCAACGGGTGGGCGGCGGAGTTCGCCGCGCGGACGCCGGACTGTCTGCACACGGCGACGCTGTTCCCCGAGCCGGACGCCGCGCGCTATGTGCCGGAGGCGGTCGCGGCCGGGGCGCGGGTGTTCAAGTCGCATGTGCAGGTCGGCGGGTACGACCCGAACGACGCGCTCCTGGACCCGGTCTGGGGTCTCCTCGCCGAGGCCGGTGTCCCGGTGGTGATGCACTGCGGTTCGGGCCCCGTGCCCGGCAAGCACACCGGGCCCGAACCGGTGGGCCGGCTGCTCGGCCGCCATCCGCGGCTGCCGCTCGTCGTGGCGCACATGGGGATGCCGGAGTACGCGGACTTCCTCGACCTGGCCGAACGGTACGAGGAGGTGCGGCTCGACACGACGATGGCGTTCACGGACTTCGGCGAGCAGTCGGCACCGTTCCCGCGCGCCGAACTCGGCCGCCTCGCCGACCTCGGGCTCGGCGGCAGGATCCTGCTCGGTACGGACTTCCCCAACATCCCCTACGGGTACGTCCACCAGCTCGAAGCCCTGGAGCGGCTCGACCTCGGCGACGACTGGCTCCGAGCGGTGTGCCACGGGAACGGGGCGCGGCTCTTCGACCTGGAGTGAGGGGCCCGCGACGCCCCGGGGGGTCCTGCGACGCCCCGGAGGGACCCCGTCGCGCCCCGTAGGGGTCCCGCGACGCCCCGAAGGGTTTTCTCAGGGAATTCACAGGCAGGCACAATCCGTCTCTCACCGCCGCCGCCGACCCTTGGGGCATGACCACGACATCGCCTCAGGGACGTACCGAACTGCTCAGGCCGGACGGGAGCCCCGTCCGCGTGCTCGTCGTGGACGACGAGGTGTCGCTCACCGAGCTGTTGTCCATGGCGCTGCGCTACGAGGGCTGGGACATCCGCAGCGCGGGCGACGGCGCGGGCGCGGTGCGGGCCGCGCGGGGCTTCCGCCCCGATGTCGTCGTGCTCGACATGATGCTGCCGGACATGGACGGCCTGTCGGTGCTCGGACGGCTGCGCAGGGAGCTGCCCGACGTGCCCGTGCTGTTCCTCACGGCCAAGGACGGCGTCGAGGACCGCGTCGCCGGGCTCACCGCGGGCGGCGACGACTACGTCACCAAGCCGTTCAGCCTCGAAGAGGTCGTCGCGCGGCTGCGCGGACTGATCCGGCGGTCCTGGGCCACGGGCCGCCGCAGCGAGTCGGTGCTCGCCGTCGGCGATCTCACCCTCGACGAGGACAGCCACGAGGTGACGCGCGGCGGCGAGTCCATCCATCTGACCGCCACCGAGTTCGAGCTGCTCCGCTACCTCATGCGCAATCCGCGGCGCGTGCTCAGCAAGGCGCAGATCCTCGACCGGGTGTGGAGCTACGACTTCGGGGGCCAGGCCAACGTCGTGGAGCTGTACATCTCCTATCTGCGCCGCAAGATAGACGCGGGCCGGGAGCCGATGATCCACACGCGGCGCGGCGCCGGGTACCTCATCAAGCCCGCCGTCCTGGCGGCGTGACCGGGCTGCGCGCTCCCCGTACGCCCCGCACCCTCCGCACCCGCCTGGTCGTCTCCGCCGTCGCCCTGATCGCGGTGGTCTGCGCGGTGATCGCCACCGTCACGACGATCGCCCTGCGCTCGCACCTGTACGAGCAGGTGGACGGCGCGCTCGGGCAGGTCGCGACGCGTGCGGCCGGGCCCCCGGAGGGGTCCGCCGGGCTCCCGGACCACCGTGACGGCAAGGTCCTCACACCGGGCGCCCCCAACCTCGGTACCGACACGGCCCCCAACTTCGGTACCGACACGCCCCCCGGCCTCGGTACCGACACGGCCCCCAGCCCCGCCAAGACCCCGGGCAAGCCCGGCGGCCCCCTGCGCTTCGTCACCTTCGGCCCCCAGGAGATCGGCACCATCGGTGCCGTCGTCGACGGGGACGGCACGGTCGGCGCCGGTTCCGTGAGCGCCGAGCGGGGCGCGGCCGACGTGTCGCTCGGCGCCGCCGCCGTGGGGCTCGACGAGGCCCAGCTCGCCGCCCTCGCCACCGTGTCCCGGGACGGCGAACCGCACACCGTCGAGGTGCCGGGGCTCGGCGCGTACCGCGTCCAGTACGCCACCGGCGGCAACGGCGACTACCTCGTCGGCCTGCCGACCGCCGAGGTCGGCACCACCCTGCGCACGCTCGTCGTCACCGAGGTCGGTGTCACCGCGGCGGGCCTGGTCGCCGCCTCGTTCGCGGGCGCCGCGATGGTCGGCGTGGCCCTGCGCCCGCTGCGCCGCGTCGCCGCCACGGCCGCGCGGGTCGCCGAGATCCCCCTGCACAGCGGTGAAGTGGCCCTGCACGAGCGGGTCCCCGGAGCCGAGGCCGACGCGCGCACCGAGGTCGGCCAGGTCGGCGCCGCGCTCAACCGCATGCTGGACCACGTCCACGCGGCGCTGCGCGCACGCCAGCACAGCGAGACGCGGGCGCGCCGCTTCGTCGCCGACGCGAGCCACGAGCTGCGCACCCCGCTCGCGTCCATCCGCGGGTACGCCGAGCTGACGCGCCGCGGCCACGAGGAGATCGGGCCCGACACCCGGCACGCCCTCGGCCGCATCGAGTCCGAGGCCACCCGGATGACCGGCCTGGTCGAGGACATGCTGCTGCTCGCCCGCCTCGACGCGGGCCGCGAGGGGGGTTCGGCGCAGGCGCTGCCTCGCGAGGGTGGGTCGGGGGGCGCGCTGCCCAGCGAGGGGAGTCCGGCGCACCCGCCGCCCTGCCACGGGGCCCCGGCGCACCCTCCGCCGCGCAAGAGCGGCTCCGCGCACCCCCCGCCCCGAAAGAGCGGCACAGCGCACCCCCCACCCCGAAAAAGCGGCCCGACGCACCCCCTGGACCGCGAACCCGTCGACCTCTCCCCGCTCGTCGTCGACGTCCTCAGCGACGCTCGTGCCGCGGGCCCCGACCACGTCTGGCGCCTGGAGCTGCCCGACGATCCGGTACCGGTCCTCGCCGACCGGGCCCGCGTCCATCAGGTCCTCGCCAACCTCCTCGCCAACGCCCGCACCCACACCCCGCCGGGCACCACCGTGACCGCCCGGGTGTACCGCCACACCGCCTGGGCCTGCCTGGACGTCGTGGACGACGGGCCGGGCATCGCACCCGACCTGCGCCCGCACGTCTTCGAACGGTTCGCGCGCGGCGACTCGTCCCGCTCGCGCGCCCACGGCTCGACCGGCCTCGGCCTCGCCATCGTGCACGCGGTCGTGACCGCGCACGACGGCACCGTGACGGTCACGAGCGAACCCGGCAACACGGTGTTCGCGGTGCGGCTGCCCGCCCACGGGGAGCCACCGCGCCTCTCGCCGTACGAAGTGGCGGCGCACCCGGCCCCGTAAGGGGTACGCGCCCACGGGGCGAGCGGACGCCCACCCGGCCCCGTAAGGGGTACGCGCCCCACGGGACAGCGGACGCCCACCCGGCCCCGTAAGGGGTACGCGCCCACGGAGCGAGCGGACGCCCACCCGGCCCCGTAAGGAGTACGCGCCCCACGGGACGCGCGCCGCACCCACCCCGTACGGGTTCCATGACTCACAGTCGCACCACAGCCCCACCACACAGCCCTGACAGCGCGGCCGACGAGCGTCGGCCGTATGCCAACCGACGCTTCCCCAGGGCCGTCGGGCGCCCCGGCGAGCCGGGCCGAGCTGCCGACCCGAGCCCACCTGCCCGTCCAGGACCCGCACGGCCACGGCGGCCCCCGCGACGAACCGGCGGCCCCCGTCCTCGACATCGTCATCCCGGTCCACAACGAGGAGAAGGACCTGCCGCCGTCCGTGCGCAGGCTGCACGACCACCTCACGCGGACCTTCCCCTACCGCTTCCGCATCACCATCGCCGACAACGCCTCCACCGACACCACCCCCCGCATCGGGGCCGGGCTCGCCGCGCACGTCCCCGACGTGACGTACGTACGCCTGGAGGAGAAGGGCCGCGGGCGCGCGTTGCGTACCGTCTGGTCCGCGTCCGACGCGCCCGTCCTCGCGTACATGGACGTGGACCTGTCCACGGACCTCAACGCGCTGCTCCCCCTCGTCGCACCGCTGATCTCCGGCCACTCCGACCTCGCGATCGGCTCCCGGCTCGCCCGCGCCGCACGCGTGGTGCGCGGGCCGAAGCGGGAGTTCGTGTCGCGGTCGTACAACCTCGTCCTGCGCGGCTCGCTGCACGCCCGCTTCTCCGACGCGCAGTGCGGGTTCAAGGCGCTCAGGGCGGACGTGGCACGGGAGTTGCTGCCGCTGGTCGAGGACACCGGCTGGTTCTTCGACACCGAGATGCTCGTCCTCGCCCAACGCGCGGGCCTGCGCATCCACGAGGTACCCGTCGACTGGATCGACGACCCGGAATCGACGGTCCGCATCCTGCGCACGGCGACCGATGACCTCAGGGGCGTCTGGCGCGTCGGCCGCGCGCTCGCCGTCGGCGCGCTCCCCCTGGACCGGCTCGCGCGCCCCTTCGGGGACGATCCGCGCGACCGCGAACTGCCGGGGGTGCCGGGCGGCCTCGCCCGCCAGCTCGTCGGCTTCTGCGCGGTCGGCGTGCTCTCCACGCTGTTCCATCTGCTCCTGTACTCGGGGTTCCGTACGTTCACGGGGTCGCAGGCGGCCAACGCGGGGGCCCTCCTCCTCTCCGCGGTCGCGACCACGGCGGCCAACCGCCGTCTCACCTTCGGTGTGCGCGGCCGCGCCCACGCCGTGCGCCACCAGGCGCAGGGGCTCCTCGTCTTCGCCATCGGGCTCGCCCTGACCAGCGGTTCCCTCGCGGCCCTCGACGCGGCGACGCGGCAACCCGCGCACTCCGCGGAACTCGCCGTCCTCGTCGGCGCGAACCTCGCGGCGACGGTCCTCCGCTTCCTGCTCCTGCGCTCCTGGGTCTTCCCCGACCGCACCCGTGCCACCGCGCGTACGCGACTCACCGAGCCCCCGCGGCCCGCTGAGCCCGAACACCCCACCAGCCCCCACGACCCGAGGACCCCCCGATGACCACCGCCCCACCGCCCGCCGCGGTCGCCATCCCCGGGGGAGTCCGGCGCGGCCGGGGAGCCGCCCGGCTCCTCGTCCGGCTGTGGCGGGGCCGCGCCGACGACGCCCGCTGGGTGCGGCCCGCCCTCCTCGGGCTGCTCCTGGGCACAACCGTGCTCTACGTCCACGACCTCGCCGCCTCCGGCTACGCCAACTCCTACTACTCCGCGGCCGCGCAGGCCGGCAGCCAGAGCTGGAAGGCGCTGTTCTTCGGCTCGCTGGACGCGGGCAACTCCATCACCGTCGACAAGCCCCCGGCCGCGCTGTGGCCGATGGCCCTGTCCGTACGCCTCTTCGGCCTGAACCCATGGGCGATCCTGCTGCCGCAGGCGCTGTTCGGCGTCGCGACGGTCGCCGTGCTGCACGCCGCCGTACGCCGCCGCTTCAGCGCGGCCGCCGGACTGCTCGCGGGTACGGTGCTCGCGCTCACGCCGGTCGCCGCGCTGATGTTCCGCTTCAACAACCCCGACGCGCTGCTCACGCTCCTGACGACGGTCACCGTGTACTGCGTGCTGCGCGCCCTGGAGCACGCCCGCACCAAGTGGCTGGTGTGGGCGGGCGCCGCCGTCGGCGTCGCGTTCCTCACCAAGACGCTCCAGGCGTTCCTGATCCTGCCGCCGCTCGCGGTCCTGTACGCGGTGTGCGCACCGACACGGCTGCGCCGGCGGCTCGGACAACTCGCCCTCACCACCGGGGCCATGATCGTCGCGGGCGGATGGTGGGTCGCCGTCGTCGAGCTGTGGCCCGCGTCCTCACGTCCCTACATCGGCGGCTCCCGGCACAACTCCTTCCTGGAGCTGACCTTCGGCTACAACGGCCTCGGCCGCATCAACGGCGACGAGCCGGGCAGCGTCGGCGGAGGCCGCCTCTTCCAGGGCGGCGGCTACGCCGAAGGCCCCGGCGGCGGCTACGTCACAGGCCCCGGCGGCAGCTACGTCACAGGCACCGGCGGCGGTCCGGACGTCGTGCGTAGCGGGTGGGGCGGGAGCGGTCTCGACCGGATGTTCACCTCCCAGGTCGGCGGCCAGATCTCCTGGCTGCTCCCGGCGGCCCTGCTGCTCCTGGCCGCCGGTCTGGTCGTGACGTGGCGCGCGCGGCGCACGGACACCGCGCGGGCGGCGTTCGTGGCGTGGGGCGGCGCGCTCCTGACGACCGCCGCGGTCTTCAGCTTCATGGCCGGGATCTTCCACGAGTACTACACGGTCGCCCTCGCGCCCTGCGTCGCGGCGCTCGTCGGCATGGGCGTGACGGTCCTGTGGGAGGAGCGCGCCAAGCGGTGGGCGGCCGTGGCCCTCGGCACCACCACCGCGGTGACGGCCTGGTGGGGGTACGAACTCCTGGCCCGTACCCCGGACCACCTGCCCTGGCTGCGCACGCCCGTCCTTGTGGCGGGGCTCGCGGCAGCGGCGGGACTGCTGCTCACGGCACGCCTCGGGCGGCGGCTCGCCCGCACCGCCGCGGGGCTCGGCCTCGCGGCGTGCCTCGCGGGGCCCGTCGCGTACACCCTGTCCACGGTGGACAGCCCGCACACCGGGTCGATCGTGACGGCAGGGCCCGCGGTGGCGGGGCGCGCGGGCGGCGGCGGGACGGTGATCATCGGCCCGGGCCCAGGCCCAGGCCCAGGCCCCGGCCCCGGTCCCGGCAAGGCCCCCGGCCAGACCCCCGCCAAGGCCCCCGGCCAGGTCCCGGGCCAGACCCCCGGCCGGGCAAAGCCCCAGGACGGCACCCGCCCACCCGGCGGCGACCAGCAGCACCCCCCAGGCAGCCGGCAGGGCCCCCGCAGCATGGGCGGCCTGCTCGATGGCCCCCGGGTCAGCCCGGCCGCCGAGCGCCTCCTTAAGCGGAGGGCGGGGGACCACACCTGGGTGGCCGCGACCGTGGGCGCCCAGAACGCCGCCGGCTACCAACTGGCCACCGGCGAGCCGGTGATGGCGATCGGCGGCTTCAACGGCAGCGACCCCTCACCCACCCTCGCCCAGTTCAAGAGCCTGGTGGCCGACGGCAGGGTCCCCTACTTCATCGCGGGCGACGGCAGGGGCGGCGGCCCGGGCCCGGGCGGCGAGGGCAGCGCGTCCCTGATCACCTCCTGGGTGAGGGAGAACTTCACCGAGGTCACGGCGGGCGACAGCACCTTCTACGACCTGACGCGGCCCGAGCGCAAGGGCTGACGCATCCCGGACGCCAGCCACCCCTTTCGGTGACGCAGCCCGCCCGACACCGATTAGCTGTACAGCGTATGGCGCTTCCTCTACGGTGTACGTCGAACCCATCGACGTACACCGTAGAAGAGAAGGAGCCCCGATGACGGCGACGACCGCCGACAGTCCCGGGGCGGCCGCCGCACCGGGCGGCCGCCACCCGCAGCGCTGGCTGATCCTGGGCGTCATCTGCCTCGCCCAGCTCACCGTGCTGCTCGACAACACCGTCCTGAGCGTCGCGATCCCCTCGCTCACCCAGGAGCTCGACGCGTCGTCGTCCGACATCCAGTGGATGATCAACGCGTACTCGCTCGTCCAGTCGGGCCTGCTGCTCACCGCGGGCAGCGCCGCCGACCGCTACGGCCGCAAGAAGCTCCTGACCGCGGGACTCGTCCTGTTCGGCATCGGGTCGCTGGTGGCCGGCCTGTCCCAGACCTCCGCGCAGCTGATCGCGGCGCGCGCCGGCATGGGCATAGGCGGTGCCCTCCTGATGACGACGACCCTCGCGGTCGTGGTGCAGCTCTTCGACGACGCCGAGCGGGTCAAGGCGATCGGCCTCTGGGCGACCGTCAACTCCCTCGGCTTCGCCGCGGGCCCGCTGCTCGGCGGCTTCATGCTCGACCACTTCTGGTGGGGTTCGATCTTCCTGATCAACATCCCGGTGGCGCTGATCGGCGTGGTCGCGGTGGTGCGGATGGTGCCGGAGTCCAAGAACCCGCAGGGCGACCGCCCCGACCTGCTCGGCGCGCTGCTCTCGACCATCGGCATGGCGTCGGTGGTGTACGCGATCATTTCGGGCCCCGAGCACGGCTGGGCGTCGGCGCAGGTCCTGGTCGCGGCGGGGGTCGGTGCCGGCGTCCTCGCGCTGTTCGCGCTGTGGGAGCTGCGGGCCCCGTACCCCATGCTCGACATGCACTTCTTCCGGAACAAGCGCTTCATCGGAGCGGTGACGGGCGCGATCCTGGTGGCCTTCGGCCTCGGCGGCTCGCTCTATCTGCTCACCCAGCACCTCCAGTTCGTCCTCGGGTACGAACCCCTCGAGGCGGGCCTGCGCACGGCGCCCCTCGCGGTGACCGTCGTGGTCCTGAACCTGGTGGGCATCGGCGCGAAGGTGCACGCCAAGCTGGGCACTCCGGTGACGATCCTGACCGGCATGACGATGCTGGCGGGCGGCCTTGCCGTGCTGGCCTCGTTCGGCGGCCACGACTACTCGGGCATGCTCGTCGGACTGATCCTGATGGGCGCGGGCATCTCGTTCGCCATGCCCGCGATGGCCAACGCCATCATGAGCGCGATCCCGCCGGAGAAGGCGGGCGTGGGCGCGGGCATCAACGGCACCCTCGCCGAGTTCGGCAACGGCCTCGGCGTCGCGGTGCTCGGGGCGGTCCTGAACTCCCGCTTCTCGGCCCTGGTCACGGTGTCCGCGGCGTCGTTCCCCGCGGCCATGGCGGCGGCGGAGTCCGCGGGCGAGCGGGAGCGCATCGCGGACGCGTTCTCCTCCGGCCTGGAGACCAGCCAGCTGGTCGGCGCGGTGGCGCTGTTCCTCGGCGGGGCGCTGGCCGCGGCGCTGCTGTGGCGGGCGGAGCGTGCGGAATCGCCGCAGCACCCGGCGCGGCCGCGGGACACCGGGGAGAAGACGACCGCGTAGCCGCGTCGGCATAGCATCGGGGGCGGGCGGACCGGGACTTTCCGGGCCGCCCGGCCCTCCGGGGAATCAGCACCCGCCCACACGAGTAGGACCAGGAAGGTGCGCCATGGCGAAGGCAGCCGACCGCGCGAAGCGACCGGCGCGCACGAGCGTCTGGCTGGAGGGCAAGGCCCGCCGCGGCACCTCCCGCAGGGGCGAGAAACCGGCAGGCCTCGACCGCGACCGCATCACCGCGGCCACGGTCCGGCTCCTGGACGCGGAGGGGCTCGCCAAGTTCTCCATGCGCAGGCTCGCCGCGGAGCTCGACGTCACGGCGATGTCCGTGTACTGGTACGTGGACACCAAGCACGACCTCCTGGAGCTGGCGCTCGACGCGGTGTGCGTGGAGGTGCCGCTGCCCGACACCGCGTCCGAGCCGGGGAAGTGGCGCGAGCAGCTGCGCGAACTGGCCGACGGCTACCGCGAACTCCTGGTCAGGCACCCCTGGGTGTCGCCGCTCGTCGGCGAGTTCCTGAACATCGGCCCCAACTGGCTGAAGTTCTCCCTCGCCATCCAGCAGGCCGTCGGCAACACCGGCCTCTCGCCCTACCGGCGCAACGGCGCCATCGCCGCGGTGTTCCAGTTCGTGTACGGGTTCGGGACCATCGAGGGGCACTTCCTCGCCCGGTGCGCGGCGGCCGGGATGACCCAGGACGAGTACTTCAGGGACGCGGTCGGCAGCGTCAACGAGGAGCTGTCCACGAACGAGGCGGTGCGCTCGGCCCAGGAACTCATGGCGTCCCGCGGCGAGGGCACCGTCGCCCAGATGTGGGAGCGGGACTTCATGATCGCCCTGGACCTGATGATCGCGGGCATCGAGGCACTCCTGGACCCGGACCGCCCGCTGACCCCGCCTGCCGGGGAATCCTGACCCCGCCCGCCGCGGCGCCGGAGCCGCTACACCTGCGGCAGGCTCTCGCCCTGTACCGCCTGGATGTCCAGCTCCACCCGCAGCGTCGTGCCGATGGCCGAGATGCCGGCCTTGAGCACCTGGTTGTAGTTCATGGCGAAGTCCTCGCGGCGCAGCTCGGCGGTGGCGCGGAACGCCGCCCTGGTGCCGCCCCACGGGTCGGCGCCGGTGCCGAGGTAGGCCAGGTCCAGGTCCACGGGGCGCACGACGCCGTGCATGCCGAGCTCGCCGTGGACCGTCCACCGGTCGGTGCCCGCGGGTTCGAGGCCGGTCGACCGGTAGGTGATCTCCGGGTACGTCTCCACGTCCAGGAAGTCGGCGGACTTCAGGTGCCCGTCCCGCATGGCGTTGCCGGTGTCGACGGACGCCGCCGCGATCACCGCGTCGACCCGCGAATTCTCCGGTTCACCGGGGTTCCGCGCGATCTCGATGCGCCCCGAGAACTCGGCGAACCGCCCCCGCACGCTGGAGATGCCCAGGTGCTGGGCGACGGCGCCCACGGACGAGTGGACGGGGTCGATGGTCCACGGCCCGGGCGGCGGCAGCTCGGTGCCGCCCGCCCGGGCGAGCACCACGGTGCCGATCTCGGCCCGCCCGCTCGCCGTGACCAGGGCCGTGGCGGCGGCGGGCGCGTACCCGACCGCGGTGACGATGACGGTGTACGGGCCCGCCGCGAGCCGCGTGGTGTCCCGCACCGCGCCCTCCCCGTCGACCCCGGCCCGCAGCACCTGCGTACCCGTCATGTCCGTGACCGTCACGACGGCATGCGGCACGGCCCATCCGTCCCGGGTCCGAATCCGTCCAGCAAGTCCCACGTCACGCACTCCTCGTAGAGGTTCGAAAGGTCTGAGAGGGCCGAAGAGGAAATCGGCCCCCGGCGGTGGCGACCGGCCGTCCCCTGCCGTCGCGTCGCCACCGTCCCGGGGGCCCTACTCACCGCCCCGGGGCCGCGTCCGCTCACAGCGCGGCCCCGGGGCGGGGTCGGTCACTCGCCGGGGTGGGCGAGTTCGATGTCGTGGCCTTCGACGACGCCGCTGTCACCGGCCACGGCGAGGCTGGTGGCCACCGGCGGGTAACCGGCCGCGATGACCGTGTACTCGCCGCCGTCCAGGTCGGTGAAGGCGTACTCGCCGTCCGCTCCGGTCGTCGCGGAGGCCACCACGTTGCCGGCCGCGTCCACGAGCGTGACCCGCGCGCCGTTCAGCGGACCGCCCGCGGCGCGCACGGTGCCGAGCACCCTCGAGCCGGAGCGCAGCTCGACCTCGACGCGGGTGACGCCCACGGTGGAGACCTCCACGGGCAGCGCCACCGGCCGGTGTCCCGCCGCGTTCACGGCGACGGTCACGGGCCCGGGCACGAGCTCGGTGAAGGCGAAGTCGCCCTGCTCACCGGAGGCGCCGGTGGCGAGCACGTCGCCGCGCACATCGGTCACGACCACCATGGCGCCCGCCACGGGCAGCTTGGCGTCCGCGGTGCGCACCAGTCCCGTGAGCCCGCTCGTACCGCTCAGGAGCAGGTCGTACGCGAGCGGCTCGGTACCGACCACGACTGTGGAGGCCTGCGGCTGGAAGCCGTCGGCGGAGGCGATGAGGACGTACGAACCGGGGCCGGGGGCGTCAAGGGAGTACGAGCCGTCGCCCCGCGCGACGGAGCGGCCGAGCTGCTGCCCGCCGAGCGAGATCAGCGTGACCGCGGCCCGGGGCACGGGCGCGCTCTCGGCTCCGCGCACGAAGCCGCGTACCGGCACACCGCCGGTGGTCGGCGCGGGCGCGTCACCGGACCCGGCGGCGGACGCCACGGCGGCGAGCCGCTGGGTGGATCCGGGGCCGGACTCGGGCGCGGCCTCGGTGCGCGCGGCCACGGAGGCGAGCACGGGCTCGTCGGCGGCGGGGGTCCCGGCGGCGGTGGCCCCGGGGGACACCGGGGCCGGGTCGGCGGAGGTGTCCGCGGCCTGCGCGAGGGCGCCCGCCGTGCGCAGCGGCACCTCCTTGATGAACAGGGTCACGAGGAACGCGGCGAACGCGATGGGCGCGGCGATCAGGAACACGTCCGCGATGCCGTGGCCGTAGGCGCTCTCCATCACGGTCCTGAACGGCGCGGGCAGCGCGTCCAGGTCCGGGATGCCGCCACCGCCGGTACCGCCGTGGCCGAACGCGGCGCCCTTCGGGCCGAGGTCGGTGAGGCCGTCCTTGACGTAGTCGCTGATGCGCGTGGCCATCACGGCGCCGAGCGCGGACACGCCCATGGCGCCACCGAGGGACCGGAAGAAGGTGACGACGGAGCTCGCGGAACCGATGTCCTCGGGCGCGACCTGGTTCTGCGTGCACAGGACCAGGTTCTGCATCATCATGCCGATGCCGAGCCCCATGAGGACCATGTAGCAGGCGATGTGCCAGTACGGGGTGTCGTAGCGCATGGTGCCGAGCAGGCCGAGGCCCGCGGTGAGCAGCACGCCGCCGCTGACGAGCCAGGCCTTCCACTTGCCCGTCTTGGTGATCAGCTGGCCGGAGACCGTGGACGAGACGAACAGGCCCGCGATCATCGGGATCGTCATGACGCCCGACATCGTCGGCGACTTGTCGCGCGCCAGCTGGAAGTACTGGCTGAAGAACACGGTGCCCGCGAACATCGCGACGCCGACGAACAGCGAGGCGACCGAGGCCAGCGCGATGGTGCGGTTGCGGAACAGGCGCAGCGGGATGATCGGCTCGCGCGCCTTGGACTCGACGAACAGGAACAGCAGGCCGAGGACGATCGAGCCGCCGACCATCAGGTACGACTGCGTCGACAGCCAGTCGTACTTCTTGCCGGAGCCCGAGCCCGCGAAGGTCACCCACACCAGGAGCAGCGAGACGGCGGCGGTGATGAAGAACGCGCCACCCCAGTCGACCTTGACCTCGCGCTTGACGACGGGCAGCTTCAGGGTCTTCTGGAGCACGATCAGGGCGATGACCGCGAAGGGCACGCCGACGTAGAAGCACCAGCGCCAGCCGAGCCAGGAGGTGTCGGTGATGACGCCGCCGAGCAGCGGACCGCCGACGGTGGCGACGGCGAAGGTCGCACCGAGGTAGCCGGAGTAGCGCCCGCGCTCGCGCGGGGAGATCATCGCGGCCATGACGATCTGGGCGAGCGCCGACAGACCGCCGACGCCGATGCCCTGGACGACACGGCAGGCGATCAGCATCCCGGCGTTCTGCGAGAGACCGGCCGCGGCCGATCCGAGGACGAAGACGACCAGGGCTATCTGGACGAGCGTCTTCTTGCTGAACAGGTCGGAGAGCTTGCCCCACAGCGGGGTGCTCGCCGTCATCGAGAGCAGCGCGGCGGTGACCACCCAGGTGTAGGCGGACTGGCCGCCGCCGAGGTCACCGATGATCTCGGGCAGGGCGTTGGAGACGATCGTCGACGACAGGATCGCGACGAACATGCCGAGCAGGAGGCCGGACAGGGCCTCCATGATCTGCCGGTGCGTCATCGGGGCACCGTCGGCGCCGCGGCCGTGTCCGCCGTGCGCTCCGTGCTTGGCATGGCTGCCCCGCACACCGGATGGTGTGGATGTTGCCATGGGGTTCCTTTTCCTGGTTCTTACGCGGGTGTACGGGTTGTTTCCTCGGTCGCGTGCGGGGGCCCGGGGAGCCGGGCCGAAGCCGCTCGGCAGTCCCCGAAGCTGGCACGCAGGCGCGCGAGCAGTGCGCTGAGCCGGCCGACGTCGTCGTCGGACCAGTCGTGCAGGTAGTGGGCGAGGGTCCGCATGGACAGCTCGGACAGCTCGGCGAACTTGGCCTCGCCCGCCGGGGTGAGCCGCAGGATGCGCGAGCGCTTGTCCGCCGGGTCCGGGGCCCGGTCGATCCAGCCCCGCTCGGCGACGTGCGCGACATGCCTGCTGGTCACCGACATGTCGACGGCGAGCAGCTCCGTGAGCCTGCTCATCCGCATCTCGCCGTGGCGTTGCAGCAGGGTGAGCACGGCGGCGGAGCCGCCCGGGCAGTCCGCGGGGAGTCCGCGGCCCAGGCCGCGCTTGACGGCGCCGATCGCGCTGAGCTGGCGGGCCAGCTCCTCGTACTCACGCTGTGCGGCCACGGCACCCACCCTCACTACTATTCGTTGCTTAGGGCAACCATAGAAGCAGTTGGTTGCCACAGGCAAACTAATATCGGACGAAAGGTTTAAAGGCCTGGCAAAGGTCTGCGCCACCGGATGTAAAGTCGCCGGTCAGCGGGGGTTGGGCCGGATGCGGGGGATTCGCTAGGGTCCTGATCCATGGCACACAACCCCCATGCCCCCCAGGGTCCCGAGGGCCAGCACGACCCGGCGGGCTCCACCCAGATGTTCCGCGCCTTCGTCGACGAGCCGCCGCGGGGCGGCCGCGCCCAGCAGCGGCAGGCGGCGGCTCCGGCGGGCCCGCGCATCGGCCTCGTTCTCAGCGTGATCGTCGGCGTCGTGATCGTCGCGGCGGTGGCCTGGCTGGCGCTGAAGTAGGCACTCGGCGGTTGCTTCGCCCCCTTCCGGTGCGCGGCTTTCGCTTCGCCGCTTCCGGTGCGCAGCTTCGCTTCGCCGCTTTCGCTTCGCCGCTTTCGCTTCGCCGCTTTCGCTTTCGCTTCGCCGTTTCTGCTTCGCTGCTTTCGCCTGCGTTCTTCGGTTCTGCGTCGGCTGCGCTCGCTGTACGGCGGCTGCTTCCCCCGTCTGACGGCTACTTCCACCGCACGTCGACGTCCCGTGTCTCGATGTGCATACCTGGCGGAACGCGCCACCAGTCGGCGCAAATCGGCCAATTCTTCCGCACGGTTCTCCCGGCCCCGATGGGCGCCGGGAGCTTCCGGGTGGACTCGATCGTTCCCCAGTCCACGCCGAGGGCGCCGATGATGTGCGTGCCGAGGGTGACGCTGCCCGAACGCACCGGTGCGCCACCGGTGTTGCGGAAGCTGAGGGTCACGTCCTCGCACCACCGCTTGTCGGCGGCCTCGCGCCGGGGTGCGCCGACCTCCAGGGCGGCGGGGGCCGGCGGGGCCGGGGTGCTCGGCGGGCGGGTGGTTCCGGGGGTGGTCGGAGCGCTCCCGCTGCTGCTGCCGGGAGGGCCGGGGCGGTGATCGCTTGCACCGTTGCCGTTGCCGTTGCCGTTGCCGGGGCCGTCCTCGTCCTCGTTTCCGTTCCCGGTTGCGCTCCCGCTCCCGGTCGCGTTACCGCCGAGGCCGCTGCTGCCCGGCGCGGGGCTGCGGCTCCCGGAGGCCGAGGTCGAGGGACTGCGGCTCCCGGAGGTCGAAGTCGAGGGACCGCGGCTGTCCGGGGTGCCCTGAACGCCCGAACCCGGCCCGTCGTCGGGTGACTTGGAGTCCGGTCCGGGATCCCCGCCGGGGTCCCCCGGGCTCTGCCCCGGAGCCCAACCCGGAGACCTCCCTGAGGGCCTCCCCGAGGGGCTGCCGTCCAGCGGTACGAACTCCACGTCCCCGCCGGGCGGTACGGCCCCCTGGCCACCCGCCTGAGGGCCGTCGGCGGCCGCGCCGGTGGCCACATGGCCCTCGCGCCCGTCACGGCCGCACGCGGCGAGCAGCACGCCCGCGCACAGCACGACCGCCGAGGCCCCGGCCAGGGCGCCCCGGCGGCCACGACCGCCACTCCACGCACCAGGAAGCATCGCGCCAGTGTGGCTGACGCTCCGTCAATTAAGAACCCAGTCAACAGAACCAGGGGAGGCCGTCGGGTCGGGCGCGGCCGTCGGGCCTGGGAGCCGTCGCGTCAGAGGCATCCGTCGGGCCGGGGCGGCCGGGGAGCGGCTCAGTCCGCGATGAGCCCTTCCCGCAGCTGCGCCAGCGTCCGCGTGAGCAGCCGGGAGACGTGCATCTGCGAGATGCCGACCTCTTCGCCGATCTGCGACTGCGTCATGTTGGCGAAGAACCGCAGCATGATGATGCGGCGCTCGCGCGGCGGCAGCTTGGCGAGCAGCGGCTTCAGGGACTCGCGGTACTCGACGCCCTCTAGGGCGGTGTCCTCGTACCCGAGACGGTCCGCGAGGGAGCCCTCACCGCCGTCGTCCTCGGGCGCGGGAGAGTCGAGCGAGGACGCGGTGTACGCGTTGCCGACGGCGAGGCCGTCGACGACGTCCTCCTCGGACACGCCGAGCACGGCGGCCAGTTCGGGCACGGTGGGCGAGCGGTCCAGGCGCTGGGCGAGGTCGTCGCTGGCCTTCGTCAGGGCGAGGCGCAGCTCCTGGAGCCTGCGCGGCACGCGCACGGACCAACTGGTGTCCCGGAAGAAGCGCTTGATCTCACCGACGACGGTCGGCATCGCGAACGTCGGGAACTCCACGCCGCGTTCGCAGTCGAACCGGTCGATCGCCTTGATCAGGCCGATGGTGCCGACCTGGACGATGTCCTCCATCGGTTCGTTGCGGCTGCGGAAGCGGGCCGCCGCGTACCGCACGAGGGGGAGGTTGAGCTCGATCAGGGTGTCTCTGACGTACGCGCGCTCGGGGCTGTCCTGAGCGAGCGTCGCGAGCCGCAGGAACAGGGAGCGGGACAGGGTGCGGGTGTCGATGACTTCCGGGGCCGCGGGGGCCTCGGAACCGTGAAGCGCGTCGGGCGCTGATCCGCTCTCGCTGTCTTCGAGCGTGAGCGTGAGCACCTTCGAGCTGCCCTGGTCTGCGGACATGCCACCCCCTTGAGGTCGCGGACGGTCGCGGTCGGCGCTCCTTCGAAGGAACGCAGCCTCCACCTGAATACCGGCGGCGAGGCCCCGGCAAACGCTGCTCCAGCAGAATGTCACATGTCGGCAACGCGCTGTAGTGACTTGTCGACAACTGAGGGTGACATCCGTGCAGGAAAGAGGGGGTCTGGGGCTTTTTCTGTCGTGACTTCGTCGGTAACGACCAAAAGGCCGTTCCACCCGATACGGTTACGCCTCGATCCGATTTGCGGATCGAAGCCGCGCGAAGCTTCGGGCCAGTAGTCGTGACACATGCATCTGGGAAACGCCCAGTTCCGCGCTGATCTGGGACTGCGTCAGATTGCTGTAGTAGCGGAGCAGCAGGATCCGCTGCTCGCGCTCGGGCAGTTGGACGAGCAGATGGCGTACGAGGTCGCGGTGCTCGACGCCGTCGAGCGCGGGGTCCTCGTACCCGAGCCGGTCCACGAGTCCGGGCAGCCCGTCGCCCTCCTGCGCGGCCTCCAGCGATGTCGCGTGGTACGAACGCCCGGCCTCGATGCAGGAGAGCACCTCCTCCTCGGAGATCCGCAGCCGCTCGGCGATCTCCGCGGTCGACGGGGAGCGCCCGAACGACGTGGTCAGGTCCTCGGTCGCGCCGGTGACCTGCACCCACAGCTCGTGCAGCCGCCGCGGCACGTGGACGGTGCGCACGTTGTCGCGGAAGTACCGCTTGATCTCGCCGACGACCGTGGGCATGGCGAAGGTGGGGAACTGCACGCCCCGGTCCGGGTCGAAGCGGTCGATGGCGTTGATCAGCCCGATGGTGCCGACCTGGACGACGTCCTCCATCGGCTCGTTGCGGCTGCGGAAGCGGGCCGCCGCGTACCGTACGAGCGGCAGGTTCGCCTCGATGAGCGCGCCGCGCACCCTGCCGTGCTCGGGACTGCCCGGCTGCAACTCCTTGAGCTGGCCGAACAGGACCTGTGTGAGGGCGCGGGTGTCGGCGCCCCGGGTGCTCGGCGCCTTGGTGCGCGGTACCGCGCCGTCCGGTGCGGTGTGCGGTGCGTCGTCGGCCGGTGCGGCCTGGGCGGGGGGCGTCTCGGACGCCTTGGCGGGCGGTGCTTCGCCTCCTCGGGCGGGCGGCGCCTCGGCGGCCTGGGCGGGTGGTGCTTCGGGCGCAGAACTGGCCGGCACGGTCAACGCCACCCCTTCTCCCGCGAGTCCGGCAGGGCTCAGTCGGTCCCAGTCAAGCCCGGTCGCACTCGATCAACTCATCCGTCAAAAGCGGTCATAGCATCACAAGACATGTGCACTGTGTGCAAGCACCCCGAAACTCCGTGTTGACCGGGAAGTTGACGCGCAAGACATGCCACAGCCCCGCACCGGCGCGGTGCGGGGCTGTGGCGGGGCGGCGGAAAACGCGAGGTGGCGGCGGTGCGCTCCGGCACCGGGCGCGGGTCGGGCGCCGGGGCGCCGACGGCCTCAGAACTCGTAGTCGGCGATCACCCACGTGGCGAACTCGCGCCACAGCGCGACGCCCGCCTGGTGGGCCGGGTGCTCCAGGTAGCGCGTCAGCGCATCGGCGTCGTCGACGGCCGAGTTGATGGCGTAGTCGTACGCGATGGGGCGCGGGGAGATGTTCCAGGCACACTCCCAGAACCGCAGGTCGGGGACGAGCCCGTCGAGCTCCTCGAACGCCTTGACGCCTGCGGCCACCCGCGGGTCGTCGCGCTCGACGCCGTCGTTCAGCTTGAAGAGGACCAGATGGCGGATCACGGGCACTCCCAGTGGTCGGTCAGTCGTCCTTGCCGCCGTTGGCCACCCAGGTCATGAAGTCGCCGATGGCCTTGGCGCCGTCCGAAATGCCCTCGAACCCTACCTGGACGTAGTCGGCGGCCTTCTCCGGGTCGGTGATGATCACGTAGAGGACGAACACCACGAGCAGGAAAAGAACGATCTTCTTCGGGTCCTTCACGCTGTGGCCTTCCCGTGCCCGCTCATCCCCGCACCCGTGTGCCTTCTGCCGTGTGCCTGCTGCTCCGTCTGTGCCGGGCGAGTCTAACGTGGCTCGAACTCACCAGGTTTTTAAGGATCGATGACCTGGCGGCGCGGGTCCGTGCCGGTCGTCCTCCCTCGGCTTCGCCGTCTTCCGCCGTCTTCCGCCGTCTTTCGCCGTCTTTCGTCGTCTTTCGTCGTCCTTCGTCGTCCTTCTTCGGCTTCCTTCGTCTTCCCTCGGCTTCCTTCGTGCTCCCGCCCCGTCCCACGCCGTAGATACGTGAAGGGCCCCGTCCACCGGACGGGGCCCTTCACACAAGAGCGGTAGCGGAGGGATTTGAACCCTCGGTGACTTGCGCCACACTCGCTTTCGAGGCGAGCTCCTTCGGCCGCTCGGACACGCTACCGAGAGAGATCCTAGCCCAAGGTGGGCCGTGGTCCGAAATCCGTTGCGGCTATGCCGGCCCGGGCGGGGTCGGCCCCTGCCCCCGGGGGGTGTCGCGGTCCCGGAAGAATCCCGTGAGGAGCCGTCCGCAGTCCTCGGCGAGTACGCCCTCGACGACTTCCGGGCGGTGGTTGAGGCGCCGGTCGCGCAGCAGGTCCCACTGCGAGCCCGCCGCGCCCGCCTTGGCGTCGCGGGCGCCGTAGACCACCCGGTCCACCCGGGACTGCTGAAGCGCCCCCGCGCACATCACACAGG
Source organism: Streptomyces sp. NPDC017940 (assembly GCF_044328435.1). NCBI lineage: Bacteria > Bacillati > Actinomycetota > Actinomycetes > Kitasatosporales > Streptomycetaceae > Streptomyces > Streptomyces sp. NPDC017940. The sequence goes on from NZ_JBIRHJ010000014.1 coordinate 33,486, forward strand.
GCTCCAGGGTGACGACGAGCGTGCAGCCGGGCAGCCGCCAGCTGCCGAGCTTCGCCGCGGCCCGGCGCAGCGCCACGACCTCCGCGTGCGCGGTGGGGTCGTGGGTGGCCTCGCGCTCGTTGTGCCCGGTGGCCAGCACGGTCTCGCCGTCCGCGGACAGCACGACAGCGCCGACGGGCACGTCACCGCCCCGGACGGCCCGTTCGGCCTCGTCCAGGGCGACCCGCATCGGCGCCCGCCAGCGGTCTCGTACCGGGTCTGGGAGTTGTGTCACACGGTGAACCTAACGGACGGTTTCGAGGACCTCCGCGGCTCCGAGGATGTCGGCGATCTCGTTGAGCGCGTCACCGCTCACCAGGCCGAGCAGGTCCTTCTCCGGCACGCCCAGGTCGCTGAGGATCTCCGTGTCGCCGAGGGCGCCGGAGGGCACGGCCTCGCCCGCGGCTTCCGTCACCTCCGGCTCGGGGACGTCGACCCCGGACTCGCCGTCCTCGGTGCCGTCGAGGTCGAGGGCGTCCAGGTCGTCGGCCCTGTCGTCCGGGTCGCGGCCCAGCATCTCGTCGGTGAGCAGGATCTCGCCGTACGCGCTGCGCGACGCCGCCGCCCCGTTCGAGACGAAGATGCGCGGGTCCTCCTCGCCGTCGATGCGCACGACGCCGAACCAGGCGCCCTCCTGCTCGATGAAGACGAGCACTGTGTCGTCGTAGTTCTCGCTGATCTCGGCGGCGGCCTCGCGGGCCAGGTCGGTCAGATCCGACAGGGTCTCCACATTGTCGAGCTCCGTGTCGCTCGCTTCCCACCCGTCTTCGGTGCGCGCGAGCAGTGCGGCGAAGTACACCGTGACTCTCCCACTGTTCATAGGCGCCGGTTGGGGATCCCCCCGGCGGACGTAGGGGGCGGGAGTGCTGTTCCAAGCCCCGCCCACTCGGAATCGTGGCAGAAACAACGGCTTCAGGAGAGGTCTTCCGGCCGCTGTGTTCGCGTCGCGTCTCGAATCGCGGGCCGCGGTCGGGGCCGCGGGGCCCCGCGGCTACCAGCGGAACGTACGCATACGCATCGCCTGCCGCAGTCTGGCCGCCCGGGCGCGGCGCGGTGTCACCCGGGCCCGCAGCTCGCGGGCCTCGTTCAGCTCGTGCAGGAACTGGGCACGCCGCCTGCGGCGCTCTGCGTCGGTCTCACGTGCTTCCCGCTTTTCCCGTGCTTCCCCGTCGGGCATCGGCCACACCACCCCAGTTCGTATGTCCACCTTCCCTCCGGGGCTGCGGTTGATGCCAGTGAGGTGGTGGCAGTGCGGTGGTGGCGGTGCGGTGGGGCTGGGGCGGGCTCTGGGGGTCGGAGCTGGGGCTGGGCCGGGGCTGGGGTTGGACCGGGGCTGGGCCGGGACTGGGGCTGGAGGGCGAGTCGGGGTGCCGGGGCCCGGGTCGGGGCTGGGGGGCGCTTCGCCCGGTTACTGTTGAACAATGCGGATCCACGTCGTCGACCACCCGCTGGTGGCGCACAAACTCACCACACTGCGCGACAAGCGCACCGACTCCCCGACCTTCCGGCGCCTCGCCGACGAGCTGGTCACCCTGCTCGCGTACGAGGCCACCCGGGACGTGCGCACCGAGCAGGTCGACCTCGACACGCCGGTGACGACGACGACCGGCGTCAAGCTGTCCCACCCGCGGCCGCTGGTCGTGCCGATCCTGCGCGCCGGGCTCGGCATGCTCGACGGCATGGTCCGGCTCCTGCCGACCGCCGAGGTCGGCTTCCTCGGCATGATCCGCAACGAGGAGACGCTCCAGGCGTCCACGTACGCGACCCGCATGCCCGAGGACCTCTCCGGCCGTCAGGTGTACGTCCTCGACCCCATGCTCGCCACCGGCGGCACGCTGGTCGCGGCGATCCAGGAGCTCATCAAGCGCGGCGCGGACGATGTGACCGCCGTGGTGCTGCTCGCCGCCCCGGAAGGCGTCGAGATCATGGAGCGGGAGCTCGCGGGGACGCCGGTCACCGTCGTGACCGCCGCGGTGGACGAGCGTCTGAACGAGAGCGGGTACATCGTGCCCGGGCTCGGGGACGCGGGGGATCGGATGTACGGGACCGCCGAGTAGGCGCGCAGTTTGCTGCGTACGCCGGGGTCTGCCCTGGGCGGTTCCCTGTGCGTGCCGTTCGGTGTGGTGCGGTGCGGTTCGGGGCGGTGTGGGGGTCGGGTTTGCGTCCCGGCTCGTGCCCCGTTTGAATTCAGCAGTTCTTGCCGTCCGCCGACGGCTTCGAGGGCGGCGACGAGGGCTTGGCGAGTGCCGCCAGGGCCTTGTCGGCGTCCTCCTTCTTCGCCAGGTCCTTGAACCTGCTCCCCAGGATCAGGTCGACCTCGCCGCCCTCGCGGGTGTCCGTCTGCCGCTGCGCCCCCGCGAGCTGCGTCGCAAGCACGGGCAGCGCCGTGTCCGTCGCCGACTTCGCGCCCAGCACTATCCCGGGGCCCTCGACCTTCTTGTCGTACGCCTTCGTCGCGTTGCCCACCTTGCCGATGGCGAAGCCGCGCTTCTTCAGCTCGTCCGCCGTCTCCTTGGCCAGGCCGCCCCGCGGGGTGGCGTTGAGGACGTTGACCTTGATCTGGGACGGCCTGGGGAGGGATTTTGCGTTCTGGTTCTGCTGCTGCTGCCGCCGGGCCGTGTCCGACTGCTGTTTCGTTCCGCAGTCCTTCGTCCCGCTCGCCGCCGACGCCTCGTCCTTGCCGCTGAACACGTCGATGAGCTGCAAACTGCCCCAGCCGAGCAGGCCGACTACGGCGAGTGCCGCGACCGCCGCGAGCGCGATCCTGCGGCGGCCGCTCGGGCGGCGCATTCGCGGGTACTTGTCCCCCGTGATGCGGTACTTGCCGCCCATGCCGGGGGGAGTGAGCATGCTCATGGGCGCAGCGTAGTGCTGTGCGGTGGGGATTCCTACTAAATGATCATTGCTCGGTCGGCAGGGCAACCCGAAAGGGTCAATGTCGGTCGAAGCCGGTGCGTGGACGCCCCGAAGGCTCCGAAGGCCCCGGGAAGGTCAGCCCAGTTCGAGTACGCGGGCGTGCAGCACCTGCCGCTGCTGGAGCGCGGCGCGGACCGCTCGGTGCAGGCCGTCTTCCAGGTAGAGGTCGCCCTGCCACTTCACCACGTGTGCGAAGAGGTCGCCGTAGAACGTGGAGTCCTCCGCGAGCAGGGTTTCCAGGTCCAGTTGGCCCTTGGTCGTCACGAGCTGATCGAGGCGGACCGGGCGCGGCGCGACGTCCGCCCACTGCCGGGTGCTTTCCCGGCCGTGGTCGGGGTACGGCCGGCCGTTTCCGATGCGCTTGAAGATCACACGGAAAGCCTACCGGTCAAGGCTCACCGGGCGCAGCCTCGGCGGGCTAGTGCGGCGTCGGGAAATGCTGCCGGAAAGCGGCACAAACCGGGAAGACTCAAGCGGGGGCCGGGGGGAAGTGGGCGCCGGGCACTTGGTGCCGTCGACGCTCGTGAGCGGAAACCGCCCGAACGGGTTGCTTCTGTGGCCGGTGGGGGTGGTTGCCGCCGTTTCGCCTTTCCGGTTTCCGTTGGTGGTGGGGGTGGCAGGGTTTTCGCCTTTCCGTTTGTGGGGGTGGCGGGGTCGTGGCGGGATGGCCGTGCTCGCGTAGTGGACACTGTCTGCTTCACCTTGCCGTAAGTGTGTTGCTTGGCACGCTGCGCTCGGTCATCCCGCCACGACCCCTCCCGTGCGTTCAGCGTCTGCGGATCGGTGTCTTGTGCGGCCCGTGCGGCTTCCGCCGCCCGCCGTGCCCCCCGCTGTGGGCAGCTGGTCCGCCAGGGGCGAGGGGGGTACCTCCCTGCTCGAGCGGAGCCGAGAGCTTGGGGGAGGGTGGGCACAGCCCATACCGCCGGGTGCCTGTTATGTGGGCGGAGGGGTCCAACCCAGGCCCAAGGGCGACGGGCGGGGGGTGGGGAAAACTCGGGTGCGGGGGCGAGGGTGCCTCGCCTAGCCTCGGGGGTATGTCTACGCCCCGCATCTCCTAGCCAGGTCACACGCCTTCACGTCACCCGTGTGTCCTGCTTTGAGTGCGGAGCGTTCTGTTGTGATTGCTGTACGTGATATCGACCTGCGTGCGGGGGGCCGGACCCTGCTGTCCGGAGTCTCCTTCCACGTCGGCCCCGGCGACCGCGTAGGCCTGGTCGGCCGCAACGGCGCCGGCAAGACCACCCTCCTGAAGACCCTCGCCGGGCAGGGCCCGGAACCGGACGCCGGCCGCGTCACCCGTACCGGAACCCTCGGCTGGCTCGCCCAGGACCCGGCCCCCGCCGACCCGGCGGCCACCGTCACCGACCGCATCCTGTCCGCCCGCGGCCTCGACCGGGCGGTACGCGCCCTCCGCGCCGCCGAGACCGCCCTGGCCCGCAGCGGCGGCGACCCAGCGGCCATGGCCGCCTACACCCGCGCCGACGACGACTTCCAGGCCCGCGGCGGGTACGCCGCCGAGGCCGAGGCCGCCCGCGTCGCCGCCGGTGTGGGCCTGCCCGAGCGCGTACTCGGGCAGGCCGTCGGCGACCTGTCCGGCGGACAGCGGCGCCGCGTCGAACTCGCCCGCATCCTGTTCTCCCGCCACGACACCCTGCTCCTCGACGAACCCACCAACCACCTCGACCGGGATTCCGTCGAGTGGCTGCGCGGGTTCCTGCGCGGACACCCCGGCGGCGTCGTCCTCGTCAGCCACGACACCGCACTGCTCGGCGACGTCGTCAACCGCGTCTTCCACCTCGACCCCGCGCGCGCCACTCTCGACGTACACAACACCACCTGGCACACCTACCTCATCCAGCGCGCCGCCGACGACCGGCGCCGCGCCCGTGAGCGCGCAAACGCCGAACGCAAGGCCGCCGCCCTCAGGACCCAGGCCGACAAGATGCGCGCCCACGTCGCCACCGCCACCGCCGCCAAGAACATGGTCCGCCGCGCCGACCGGCTCCTGTCCGGCACCGAGCCCGTGCGCCGCGGCGAGAAGACCGCCCGCATCCGCCTCCCCGACCCCGCCCCCTGCGGCCGGACGCCCCTGGGCGCCGTGCGCCTGGAGAAGTCCTACGGCGCCGTACGCGTGCTAGGCGGCGTCGACCTCGCCGTCGACCGGGGGAGCCGGCTCGTGGTCCTCGGGTTCAACGGGGCCGGGAAGACCACCCTGCTGCGCGTGCTCGCCGGGCGCGAGACCCCGGACTCCGGCCGCGTCGTGCACGGGCACGGGCTGCGCCTCGGGTACTTCGGACAGGAACACGACACCCTCGACCCGGCGGCGACCGTACGGGACAACCTCGCCGCCGCCGCACCGCACCTCACCCCCGGCGAGGTGCGCCAGGTGCTCGGGGCGTTCCTGTTCCGCGGCGACGACGCCGACAAGCCCGCCCACGTCCTCTCGGGCGGCGAGAAGACGCGGCTCGCCCTCGCCGGGCTCGTGCACTCGGGCGCCAACGTGCTGCTCCTGGACGAGCCCACCAACAACCTCGACCCCGCTTCGCGCGACGAGGTGCTCGCCGCCGTGGGAACGTACCCGGGAGCCGTGGTGATGGTCACCCACGACGCAGGCGCCCTCGACGCCCTGCGCCCCGACCGTGTCCTCGTCCTGCCCGACGGTACGGAGGACTGGTGGAGTCCGGAGTACCGGGAGTTCGTCTCCCTGGCCTGAGGCGGGGCGGCGTCGTTCTCGGGGCCCCGCCCGTTCAGGCCCCGGCGGCAATCACTCCGTCGACTCGCTCGCCCCAGCCGTCGCGGCCGCCTCGTGCAGCGCCTCCAGGAACGCCTGGAGCACGGGGTTCCGCGGTGCCGTCGCCCGTACCGCCGCCCAGATCGAGCGGACCGGCACGGGGTCGCGTACCGCGCGGACCGCAAGCCCGGAGTGGGGCAGGACCGGGGCCGTCGCCGCCCGCGGCACCAGGCCCGTCGCCGGGACCAGCGCCACCCCGACACCCGCCGCCACGAAACCCTGCGCCGTCGCGTAGTCCCCGCTGTCCATCACGAAGTCCGGCGTGAATCCTGCCGCCCCGCACGCGTCGAGGACCGCGTCCAGGCACGGGCCCGGCAACTCGCTTCCCACCCACGGCTCCTCCGCCAGGTCGGCGAGGCGCAGCTCCGGCTCCGCCGCCAGCGGATGGGCGTGCGGAAGCACCGCGTGGTACCGGTCGTCCAGGACGTGGACGAAGCGGACGCCGTCCACGGGGGGCGCGTCGCGGCGGCGCACCACCAGGGCTGCGTCCGTGCGCCCCGCTTTCACCTCGGGCAGCGGGTCGCCCGGGTCGCTGAGGCGCAACTCCGCCCGTACGCCAGGGTGTTCGCGGCGCAGACGGGCCAGCGCGGGTGCGGCCAGGCGGGCGCCCGCGGTGGCGAAGTACCGTACCGAGATCCGTCCCGTACGGCCCGCCCGCAGGTCCGCGAGTGCCGTCTCCGCCCGCGCCACCTGGCCGCCGATGGCCGTCGCGCAGTCCGCAAGGAGTTGCCCCGCTTCCGTGGGGCGCACGCCTCGCCCTGTGCGCTCCAGGAGCGGGATGCGCGCCTCCCGTTCCAGGGCCGCGATCTGCTGGCTGACCGCGGACGGGGTGTAGCCGAGGTTCCGGGCCGCCGCCGTCACCGAGCCGCCGTCGACCACCGCCCGCAGGATCTGCATGCGCCGCATGTCGAGCATCTCCCCACCCTACGCCGCGAATGTAGCTCTGCTTAAGGGTGGGTGTTTATTTGTTCGCTTGTCTAATGGGGTGGGAGCCGGGATCGTCTTCCCTGGGTGGTGGTGGCGGTGGTCCTTCCGGCGCCGCTCGCTCGCAGGCTCCGCCTGCCTCCTCCGCCCCCGGCTGACTGCGCCTGTCTCGTCCGGTTCCGGCTGGCTCCGCTTGGCTTCTTCGGTTCCGTTTGGCTCCTGTGGCTCCGTTCGTCCCTTCGGCTCCGGCTGTTCCCTGGCTGTGTGTCCTCGATGTGTTGGAGAGGCTCATGCGCGTCGCTCTTCTCGCCCTGCTGTGGGGGTCGAGTTTCCTGTGGATCAAGCTGGCCCTCGACGGCGGGCTCGCGCCGCTCCATCTGACCGTCGTGCGCTGTGCGCTCGGCGCCGCCGTGCTCCTGCTCCTCGCCCGCTCCGCGAGGCAACGGCTGCCGCGCGACCGGCGGACCTGGGCCCACCTCGTGGTGGCCGCGCTCTTCTGCAACGCGATGCCGTTCCTGTTCTTCGGGATCGGCGAGCAGAGCGTCGACTCGGGTGTCGCCGGTGTCATGAACGCCACGACACCGCTGTGGTCGCTGGGACTCGGGCTGCTGCTCGGTACGGAGCGCGCGCTCGGCCCGAAGCGGCTCGTCGGGCTGCTGCTCGGCTTCGGCGGCACCCTGCTCATCTTCGCGCCGTGGCAGCAGTCGGGGCTCGCGAGCTGGGCGGCGCTCGCGTTGCTCGCCGCCGCCGTCAGCTACGCCGTCGCCTTCGCATACATGGCCCGCCACCTCATCGGCCGCGGCACACCGCCGCTCGCCCTGTCCGCCGCCCAGCTCCTCGCGGCCACCGGCCTGACCACGCTCGGCCTGCCCGCGAGCCCGGCCGGGCAGTCCGCGCCCACCCTCACCGGTGTGCTCGCCGTCGTCGTGCTCGGCGTCTTCGGTACGGGGCTCACCTTCCACCTCAACACCCGGCTCATCGCCGACGAAGGGCCGACCGCGGCCGCCACGGTCGGCTATCTGCTGCCGGTCGTCTCGGTCGCGCTCGGCGCCCTGGTCCTCGGGGAGGAGATCGGTGTCCGCGTGGTGGGCGGCATGGCCGTGGTCCTGCTGGGCGTCGCCCTGACGCGGACCGGTACTCACCGGCCGAGCAGGCCCCGTACCGCCGACCGGTCCACGCCCGTGAGCGCACGCAGCAGCAGCGGCGTGAGCAGGACGACCAGTGCCCCGAGCGCGCTGACGCCCGCGACCTGCCAGGGCGACTCGATGTAGTACTCGTAGTGCTCGCCGCCCGACTCGAAGTCGAAGACGCGGTAGCCGGGCCAGTCCAGGTAGTGCGCGAACACCCAGGAGTACGTGGGGAACAGCGCGAGGGCCCAGCCGACCACCCAGACCGTCACCGACAGCACGAAGCTCGCCACCCGCCACGGGAACATGACGACCTGGAACAGCAGTGCCCTCCAGCCCGCCGCGTCCCCGAGCCGCGCCCGTATTCGCGCCGGGACGCCGTCGGCGTCCGCCGTGCGTACGGGCGCGGGCTCCGCCACGTCCAGGCCGAGCAGATTCCGCGCGCGCCGCCGCTCGCTCGCACCGAGGCCGCGCGCACCGGCCAGCACGGCCGCGAACACGGGCAGCCCGAGCAGGGTGACCGCGAGGCCCGCGCCGAGCGAGAACAGCGTGACGGCGAAGACGAATCCGGCGACGGCCACCGGCAGCGACGTCAGGACGTAGCCGAACGTACGGAAGGTGGGAGCGGCGAACGGGGCCCGCCAGAAGCCCGGCCGGGGCGCCCGGGCGGCGGCGCCTTCGCGGGCCCGCCCCGTCCCCGCTGCGGCGGTAGCGGTTGGCGTTGCTGTTGCCGTCTGGGCGTGTGCGGTGGCTCGGGGGAGGGTGTCGGTCGTCATGGCGGGCCTCGTCTTTGTCTCTGCGCGAGCGTCTCTTCGGCGGCGTCTCTTCGTGAGCATCTCTTCGTGAGCTTCTCTTCGCGAGCGTCTCCTCGCGAAGGGCGCACTGTGCGGAGTGCTGCTCTCGATGCCCTCAACTCTGCTGCGTACGCGGCCCGCAGGGGATGGGGGGAGGTGGTGTCCTGGGGTGTATCTAGGCCCCCTTTGTGTGTGCGGGGCTGCGGGACTGTGGGACTGCGGGACTGCGGGACTGCGGGGCGGCCGGGGAGGGACGTGCTCGCCGGGTCGGCCGGTACGCCGGCCGCGCGCTCACCGGGTCCGCCCGGGCGGTTGCTCGGCGGCCGGTCAACTGGGCGGGTCGGGCAGTGGTCAGCCACTCAGCCAGTCGGCAGTCAGCCCCGTCAGGAACGCCCTCGCCGCAGCGACCCCCGCAGCCGCGTCCCAGGCCCCCGCGGCGGTCGAACCCCCGGCCCCCGAGGCCGGTCTTCCACCCCCCGCCCCCGGGGCGACAACCGCCCTCACCTGCGCCGCAGTAACCTCACCGTCGGCCGCCACCAGCGCCTCGACCGCCTCCCGCGGAGCGTCCGCGCCGCCCGCGCCTGGGGCGTGGCGTGCGTACGCCACGATGCTCTCGTGCGTCCGCCGGCCGGTCAGGGCGGGCAGGCCCACGCTGTGGAAACCGTCGTCCACCGCGTACTCCGCGCGCCTCCAGCCCTCCGCCGCGTCGTACCCGTACACGAACCCCACAAGGAGCCTGGCGTCCAGGGTCCGCCGCACCACGGGGCGCCACCAGTCCGGCGCGTTGGCGAGGAGGTCGGTCTCGTCCTCGCCGAACTCCTCGGCGGCGGGGCCGTAGTACGTGTCCGAGTACTCGTGGTCGTGGCCGATCAGGACGGCGCGGCCGCCGTCGAGCAGATGCAGCTGCGCCCAGTTGCCGCCCGAGTCGTCGAAGTGCCAGACGCCGTCGCGCGCGTGGCACGTGGACTCCCAGCCGCGGGCGGCACAGATGGCCGCGAACGCCGCCCAGCGCCCGCGCAGTTGTGCCGGCGCGGGCAGATCCAAGGTCACCAGGCCCATGGCTGTGGCCACCCCTCTCGCCGATCTCCCGAACTCCCTGACTTCGTTCTCCTCTCATTGAAGCGGGCGCCACTGACAACGGCCGGTGAGCGGACCGCGGGTGCCCGGCCGCGTGCGGCGACCGGTCAGGATTCGAGAAGCGCGCCACCCGGGGACGCGCTTAGCGTGACGGACATGGGCATCACCCTTCACGCGAGCTTCCTGCCGTACGACGACCCGGAGGCCTGCGCGGTCTTCTACCGGGACCTGCTCGGCTTCGAGGTTCGCGGCGGCGTCGGCCACGACGGGACGCGCTGGATCACGGTCGGGCCCGTGGGGCAGCCGGAGACGTCGCTCGTCCTGCGACCGCCGGCGGCCGAACCCGGAGTCACCGCCGCCGAGCGCCGCACCATCGCCGAGATGATGGCCAAGGGCACCTACGCCGGTGTCCTCCTGGCAACCGACGACCTCGACGGCGTCTTCGCGCGCCTGTGGGCCGGGAACGCGGAGATCGCCCAGGACCCTACCGAGCAGGCGCACGGCGTGCGGGACTGTGCCGTACGCGATCCCGCAGGCAATCTGATCCGCATCCAGGAACGGCGCTGAACGGGCGGCCCGCCGCACGAAGGGCCCCACACAGGGAGACGACGACACGATGAGCAGCACGAAGAGAGCGGACGACGGCCGGTCACCCGCGTCGCACGCCGCCGACAGCCACGAGTACATCCGGGTGCACGGCGCGCGCGAGAACAACCTCAAGGACGTCAGCATCGAGATCCCCAAGCGCCGCCTCACGGTGTTCACCGGCGTCTCCGGGTCGGGCAAGAGCTCCCTGGTGTTCAACACGATCGCCGCCGAGTCGCAGCGGCTCATCAACGAGACCTACAGCACCTTCGTCCAGGGCTTCATGCCGACGGCGGCGCGGCCCGAGGTCGACGTGCTCGACGGCCTGACGACGGCGATCAGCGTCGACCAGCAGCGCATGGGCGGCGACCCGCGCTCCACGGTCGGCACCGCGACCGACGCCAACGCCATGCTGCGCATCCTCTTCAGCCGCCTCGGCACACCGCACATCGGCCCGCCGAGCGCGTACTCCTTCAACACCGCGTCCGTACGGGCGAGCGGCGGCATCACCGTCGACCGCGGCTTGGACAGGACGAAGACCGTGAAGGCGACCTTCAACCGCGTCGGCGGCATGTGTACGCGCTGCGAGGGCCGGGGCGCGGTCTCGGACATCGACCTTACCCAGCTGTACGACGACTCCAAGTCGATCGCGGAGGGCGCGTTCACCATCCCCGGCTGGAAGTCGGACAACGTGTGGACGGTCGGGATCTACGCCGAGTCCGGCTTCCTCGACCCGAACAAGCCGATCCGCAGGTTCACCAAGAAGGAGATGCAGGACTTTCTCTACAGGGAACCCACGAAGGTCAAGGTCAACGGCGTCAACCTCACTTACGAGGGGCTCATTCCGAAGATCCAGAAGTCGTTCCTCGCCAAGGACAAGGAGGCCATGCAGCCGCACATCCGGGCGTTCGTGGAACGCGCGGTCACGTTCGCCACCTGCCCCGAGTGCGACGGCTCCCGGCTCAGCGAGGGCGCCAGGTCCTCGAAGATCAAGAAGGTCTCGATCGCCGACGCCTGCGCGATGGAGATCAGGGACCTGGCCGAGTGGATCCGGGGCCTCACCGAGCCCTCGGTGGCGCCGCTGCTCACCGCGCTCCGGCAGACCCTCGACTCGTTCGTCGAGATCGGCCTCGGCTATCTCGCGCTCGACCGTCCCGCGGGTTCGCTGTCCGGCGGCGAGGCGCAGCGCGTCAAGATGATCCGCCACCTCGGCTCGTCGCTCACCGACGTCACGTACGTCTTCGACGAACCCACCGTCGGCCTGCACCCGCACGACATCCAGCGCATGAATGACCTGCTCCTGCGCCTGCGCGACAAGGGCAACACGGTGCTCGTCGTGGAGCACAAGCCGGAGGCCATCGCGATCGCCGACCACGTCGTGGACCTCGGCCCCGGCGCGGGTACGGCGGGCGGCACCGTCTGCTTCGAGGGCACCGTCGACGGGCTGCGGGCCAGCGACACCGTCACCGGCCGCCACCTCGACGACCGGGCCGCCCTCAAGGACGCGGTACGGGCACCCGCCGGGGCCCTGGAGATCCGCGGGGCCACGGCGAACAACCTGCGCGACGTCTCCGTAGACGTCCCACTTGGTGTCCTGTGCGTCGTCACCGGTGTCGCGGGCTCCGGCAAGAGCTCCCTGATCCACGGTTCGATCCCGGCCGAGGCGGGGGTGGTGGCCGTCGACCAGACCCCTATCAAAGGGTCGCGGCGCAGCAACCCCGCGACGTACACGGGACTGCTCGAACCGATCCGCAAGGCCTTCGCCAAGGCCAACGGCGTGAAGCCGGCGCTGTTCAGCGCCAACTCCGAGGGCGCCTGCCCCACCTGCAACGGCGCCGGCGTCATCTACACCGACCTCGGCATGATGGCGGGGGTCGCGAGCCCCTGCGAGGACTGCGAGGGCAAGCGGTTCCAGCCCTCGGTCCTGGAGTACCGCTTCGGCGGGCGCGACATCAGCGAGGTGCTCGCGATGTCCGTGACCGAGGCCGAGGAATTCTTCTCCGGGGGCGAGGCGCGGACGCCCGCCGCGCACAGGATCCTCTCCCGGCTCACGGACGTCGGCCTCGGCTACCTCACCCTCGGCCAGCCGCTCACCACCCTCTCCGGCGGCGAACGGCAGCGGCTCAAGCTCGCTACCCACATGGGGGACAAGGGCGGCGACAGGACCGTCCTCGTACTCGACGAGCCCACCACCGGCCTGCACCTCGCCGACGTGGAACAACTCCTCGCCCTGCTCGACCGCCTCGTCGACTCCGGCAGGTCCGTCATCGTCATCGAGCACCACCAGGCGGTAATGGCCCACGCCGACTGGATCATCGACCTCGGCCCCGGCGCGGGCCACGACGGCGGCAAGGTCGTCTTCGAAGGCACCCCGCGGGAACTGGTGGCATCGCGGCCGACGCTGACTGGGGAGCATCTGGCGGCGTACGTGGGGCACTGACCGCACCCCGGGGCCGGAGCCCGCTCCTCCGGGGGTGCGTCCCACGCCTCCGTGGGACGGTCGGCGCAGCGCCCGGCTCGGGCAGGGTCACCAGCCACGGCGGGTCGGCGTGGTTGCCGAGGGTGTCGGCGCCGTCAAGGACCACGAAAAGGTGTCAGCGTTCTCCGGAAAGGGCGCTGTCCAGTTGGCGCGCGTCCATACGGTAGAGATCGTCAATAATGCTGAGGCACTGGCTCCGGATCGCGGGGTTCCCCTGGCGGTACAGACGCAGCACCACCTCGATCAGATGGCGCTGGATCAGCGCGTACGCGCGTCGCCCGTCCTTGCTGCCCTGCTCGGAGAAGGCTGCCAGTGCACGGCACGCCTCGATCGTCCGGGAGGGCAGCCGCCGGGTCGAGCGCGCGAGCGCGCGAGCCAGTGACTCCGGGCCTTCGTAGAAAGCGGGGCTGTTGAGAAACGAACCGATGAGGTCGTCCGCGATGTCCGGTGGCAGCGAGGTCACGTCGCTCAGGGAGCGTACTGTCGCCGTACGCACTGCCGTGTCGCTGTCGTGGAACAGCTCCCGGAGCAGAGATACGCCATAGCCGGGATCGCTGGCGGCTGCCTCGGCAGCTCCTTTGCGTGCTGGCGGGGTGAGGTCGGCCAGGCTCATGGGCAGACAGTGAGGAAGCCGTCCTTGCATCGCGAGAACGGCCCATGACACTCCGGCGTGTCGGGCGGCTGGACCGGGACCGAGGAGAGCCCTCGTCAGCTCTGGCGCGAACCGCTCGGTGTCGAGGATCAGGGCCCAGGTGAGCAGAGTGTGGATGGCCCGGTCCTCGTGGACGTCGACAGGGACGTCCTTGAACAGGACCTCCGTAAGGTCGAGTGCGGCTTCTGGAGCGTGCCGCATGAGCGCGGTCACGGCCTTCGCAGCACAGGCCCGCACAGCCATGATCGGGTCGTGGGTGAGTCGGTCGAGCATCGGGAGCAGGTCCTGGCAAGCGGCGTCGGAGGTCTCCAGCAGAGAGGCAATAGCGAGCGCGGCTTCGCCTCGCGTGGAGTTCATCCCTGCGGTCAGGAGATCACCCCCGTAGCCGAACTGGCCGGACCCGGCGATGGTTCGTGCCGCTTCGAAGGTCGGGTGTGGGTCGCGGACACAACTGTCCAGAAGTTGGAAGGTTGCGGGATGTTCCGCCGCCTCCGGGCCGGCGGCCTGGATCGCTGAACAAACGTCCCGCCCCACGCTCGGCCCGACGAGCCGATGGGCGTGCACACAGAGATTCAGCAGGCTGTTGATTTGCACCTTTCCAGCGACCCCGTTGATGACGGCGCTGAAAGCGGACGGGGGAATGCTCGCGTCGAAGGAGCATGCAAGCCGGGCGAAACGCTCCGGTTGCTGCTCGGACACAGCACCCATTAGGGAGGCCAGCTCGCGGGCTCCCCCTGTCGGTGGGTTCTTGCTCCAATCAACGCCCTCCGTGGCGTACTTCCTCAGTGCTCGCAACCACTGCTCATCCGTCATGCGTTCGCCGGCGGAGGGCGGCACCGGCGGGCCGGCCCAGTGCGCCTCTCCTGGCTGGGGCCCGGTCGGTGGCTGTCGCTCGAACTTTCGCTCTAGTTCTCCCAGACGCTTCGCCACCTCGGCGTTGCGGCGCTCCTCGGCGACCCCGGTAAGAAGCACGTACTGGGTACGGCCGAAGGCGTGTCGGTTGTCGGGATGACGTTCCCAGCCCGGCACAAGGTTGGTCAGCAGATGGACGAGTCGGCGCAGGGCAGGCTCTCCGCAGCGGCGCGTCGCCTCGGCGATGAGTTCACGCGAAGCCCAGCACGCACTGTCCAGCCATCCGATGCGTAAGCGTTCGACATCGTCCGTCAACCATGTGAGCGCTTCGTCCGGGCGATTCCAGACGGCGTAGGTCCGACAGACGAGGAAGCTCAGGGCTTGCCCGCTGCTTGCCGTCAGCAGCCCCATGGTCTCTGTGAGAGAGGACGGATCCTGCTGTGCCAACGTCCGCAGGGCATCGTGCGCGGCCAAGTACAGGGCGTCGTCGAGTTTGGGATCGACGAGCGAGGGAGGATAGGCCCAACGGGGTTGAAGAGCGGACCTGTCCCCGTGCGCGGCGTGGCTCGCCTTCGCGACGGCGATCACAAACGGCAGGACGTGCTTGAGCATAGCTGCGGGGGCCGCGTCGGCTGCCTCCGCAACAGCGGCGCTCACGTGCGAGCCGGGGGAGGCGGACAGATGACCTGATGCGAAAGGATCACCGTGCCCTGCCTCCGCAGCGCGCCGCAACCCGCGATGCAGGAAAGCTCCCAGCAAGCGGATCGCGGCGGGCGGGTCCTTGTCAGCGAGTTGTTCGAAAAGGTCCCAGAACTGCCGGTCGCCACCGACGGCTTGGCCGGGCGCGTCATCGAGGTCGCCCCGTTCGATAAATGTGAGCGCCAGATCCAGGGACGACTTTGAGGGGCGTGTGCTGACCCAGCCGAGAAGTCGTTGCCGCCACGGACCGTCGGCGTCCCGGTACGGTTCGAGGAGTTCCATCACGCGAACGGGATGGTGATCGGTGCACCACTCCAGTTGCGGGAAGACCAGAGGAACCAGCTGGGGATGGGCGAGCCATCTCTCCCATCTCCCCGTGTCGGCGGCCTCGAACCAGGTGGGCAGGGCCAGCAGACCGCGCAGCCTGACCGCGGTGACATCCTCTCCCCACGCGTAGGGCTCCAGCGCGACCCAGTCCTCACTCGTGGCAGCGAGCTGTTCGAGTACTGCGAGAACCACGAACCGCAGATGAGGCCGGACCACGACCGAGTTGAGGAGACGGACCGCGGTGTGCCTGAACGCCTCCCGGTCCGTATCACGCAGATGCTCAAGAACCTGCCGGGCCTGAGCCCGGTGGAAAAGAGCCTGCCCACTCGCCGCTAGGAAGTCATGGAGGTCCTTACCCATCAGGACGAAGGAACGGGCGAAGAGGTAGTCGAAGTACGTCTCGTGGAAAAAACCGATCCGGTTGTCCGCGTGGAGCAGGATCCCTCCTGAGACGAGCACCGCCAGGTCGGCCCGGGGGAACTGGTCCAAAAGCGCGTACGGGACCGTAACGGTCTCGCGGCGACTCATCTCCTCGACGAGCCAGTGAGTGATGGCCTGCCACGCCCCACGGGAAAGAGTCCGTTCAGCTTCGCGCCGGGTCTGGTCGGTGTACTGGTCGTACAACTCTTGCAGGCTCCCGTACGCGGTTGCCCGCGAACTCGTCGCCAAGCGGCAGAAGACCGCGAGATGCAACGGGGTCCGCAAGAGAGCCAAGGTTTCGGCACTCAGCCTGTGCGCAGGTGTATCAGCCGCTTCGAGCACCGTGCGTACGGCGTGATCCTCCAGCAGGCCCAGCGAGAACCGTTCGACGACACCTTCCTGGCCGATCAGGCTTGTGAGCCGTGGGTCCTTTTCGACGTCGACGGTCCGCGCGATCAGTACGACCTTGACGTTCGGTGCGTCGGCAAGTGCTTCCAGCATCTCGTCCACAGCCTCGAAGACGTCGGGTATACGGCCGCTGTAGGTGCTCACCGCGTCGAGCTGGTCCACCACCAGCAGCGCCGGACCGCCGTTGGCCACCCGGGAGATCAGCGTGTCGGGGCAAGACGGAAGGCTGAGTCGTCGGCCGACGGCTTCGGCCGTGCGGTCGTCTGCCTCCACTTCGTCCATCCGGAAGGGCAGGACTGGCCAACCACGGACTGCCATCATGTCGATGACCTCGCTCGCCACTGTGGACTTGCCCATGCCGGCAGGGCCGTCGCACACGATCGTGGACGGCCCGTCCCCCGCGAGCAGGCGATCGAACAGCTCCTGTGCCTGGGGCCGCACCGCCAGCCCGAACGGCGGTCGTACTCGTTCTGTACGTCGCAGGAAGCGTCGCTGGGCCTGCCGGACAGCTCGCCGATCGGAATTCGCTGTGCTCAGGTCGGGGTGACTACAACCGGTCGGGCTGGGCGAGGTGGCAGGGGCTGTGTGCTGTGGTTCGGGCTGGAGGTACTGGTTCAAGATGCCCACGGCGAAGGCATGACCGGACGCCTGCACACTCAGCGGACCCCCTGCTGGAGCCTCGGCGGCGGCGGACGGCACGGCCAGTTGACCGCGGTGGTGCGTCGTGTGTGGGCCTGAAGCACCCGGTCCGCTCAGCCCTGTGCCGGATCCGGGACGGGAGGGGAAGCCATGTGTATGTCTCCGTTCACCACGCCTGCGGCGAAGGAGCCGTGGTCGGCCTGGACCCGTAGGTTCTCGCCGGCGATGCCACCGGCGGCGGGGGACACGCCGGTGCTGACGGCAGAGTGCTCACTTACCAGTCGCCGTAGGCGCTCTGCGGCTGGAATACGCACGTCGGCATGGAGGTGTTCCAGTACCTCGGTGAAGTAGATGTGCCAGTCCAACGCGTGCCTGGCAGCGATGCTCGCGGAGCGCCCGCCGCCAGTCCGCAGAGCGGCCGCGGTCTCTGTCAGGCGGACGATCCCTGTCCGCTCGGCCTGACCATCGACCTGGGTGAGCCAAGAGACGACCCGCTGCTCCAAAGATCCCCAGAGCGCTGTCCCAGCCGTCTCCACGACGGCGACTCCCGCCTCGACTGTGATGGCACGCATGTTTTCCGGCAGCACCCGCTCCCCCTTTGATCGTCTCCCGGCCACGATAGCCAGTCGTCTCAGCCGGTAGGAGCTATTCACGGTAACCGGGGATGCACAACCGACACTCGGGACGCCCCGCGTTCCCTGGCACCGTGCACCCACACCCAAGGAGGAAACATGAAACTTCTCCTTACCCGACGGAATGAACGTCGGTCATGCCAGACTCTTCCCCACCGGCG
The DNA here is from genome assembly GCF_044328435.1 of Streptomyces sp. NPDC017940. Classification (NCBI taxonomy): domain Bacteria; kingdom Bacillati; phylum Actinomycetota; class Actinomycetes; order Kitasatosporales; family Streptomycetaceae; genus Streptomyces; species Streptomyces sp. NPDC017940. Next base: position 51,008 of record NZ_JBIRHJ010000014.1, read on the forward strand.
GGCGAAGGGGAATTCGGCCGGCAAGCCGGTGGAGAAGGGTGAAGGTATGGACGTCCCGTTACGTTTCGGAGCGGAGTTGCGGCGGTTGCGGGAGGGCGCGGGCATGACGCTTCAGCAACTGGCTGACGTCACGAGCTACAGCAGAGGGCACCTCTCGAAGATCGAACGGGGAGCCAATCCCCCCACCATGCACTTGGCGCAGCGTTGCGACGCTCACTTCCGTGCCGGCGGACGACTGCGCAAGATGTACTCCGCGGAGGTGGAGTCAGCTGGAAGCAAGTCGAGTCCCGGCCCGTCGCGAGGTGCTCGTTACGGGAGTGGGCTCCCTGCTTGCCGCCGGCTTGGTCGACGGAGGAAGGAACGGCCACGCCGGTGACAGGGAACTGCCGCCGAGGGCGCTCTACCAGGACCAGCTGCGCCAGATGAAGCAGTTGGGGCAGAACCTGCCCCCCGCCGTATTGTTGCCCGTTCTGCGCTCTCAGGTCTCGAACGTGATCGGGCTGGCCTCCCGGTGCGCGGGCGTCACCCGGTCCGGCCTGCTGATCACGGCGTCACGTTTCGTCGAGTACATCGGGTGGATGGCCCAGGAGAATGGTGATGAGGCCATGGCGCTGCACGCCACGGCCGAGGCGGTCGACTTGGCACGGGCCGGTGGTGACGAGCACCTCGCGGACTATGCACTGGTCCGTCACGCACTCATCACGTACTACAACGGAGAGGCGGCTCGGACGGTCGCGCTCGCGCAACAGGCCCAGCACAGCGCCGCGCCACCCCGGGTCAGGGGTCTTGCGGCCCAGCGCGAGGCTCAGGGACATGCGCTCCTTGGCGACGAACGGGCCTGTGGGCGTGCTCTGGACAGAGCTCGCGAACAGCTCGCGCTGGAGGGAGACTTTTCCGGCGACGCGGTGCTGGGCACGACACAACTCCTCGACCCGGTCTCGATGGTGTCCGGCTGGTGCCTGTACGACTTGGGCCGACCTCGGGAGGCGGCGGACGTTCTGGAACGTGAGTGCCGCCACATCGCACCGCACGCCCTGAGTACCCGTATGCGATACGGGATACGACGTGCCCTGTCGCTGGCCTCAGCGGGCGAGGTCGAGAGTTCCTGTGAGACGGCTCGCGAGCTGCTCTCCTTCATGACCGTCATCCCCTCCGCCACCGTGCGCACAGACGGGATGCGGCTGGACCGTGAATGGTCTAGGTTCCGCGGTAACGCGGTGGTGCGCAGTCTACGGCCCGTGCTTGCCAATGCATTGAGCTCCGGTAACTGACTGTCTCGCCGAATCTATCGGCTGACACTGCAGTGCTCACCTGTGATCCCGGTCAGGAACTCGTTCTGGCCCGGTGGATTACTCCCATGCCCTCTGGCGCCGTAAAGCCGATCAGTGCTCCATAAGGCGACAGTGGGTTGTTCTACTTTTCTTGACTCAAACACCATCCACACAGAACGGGAACCCACATGCCTCTGATCTTTGTGAACTACCGGACCGACGATGAGGAAGCAACTGCCACGCTCGTGGACCGGGAACTTTCCAGAGTGTTCGGCAACGACGCTGTCTTCCGGGCGAGCAAGTCCATCGGGCTGGGGAGCCGGTTTCCGCAGGAATTGCTCACCGCTGTTCGACGCAGCAGTGTGCTGCTAGCTGTGATCGGTCCCCGCTGGCTGAAGGCGGAAGGCCCCGGGGGCCGGAGCCCTCTTCAAGAGGAGAGTGACTGGACGCGACGGGAGATCCAGGAAGCACTTGAGACTGGAGCCGTCGTCATCCCTCTTCTGGTCGGCGGAGCGAAGCGGCTTGGGAAAGAGGATCTCCCCACTGAGATCGGGGACCTCGCCGACTGCCAGTACCGGCGGCTCAATCACCGCAACGCCGACGCCGATCTGACAGGGTTGGCCGACGATCTCGTGCGACTGTTGCCCGAGCTCGCCACTGCCGCTCGTAACAACGGCTACCGGTCGCCTTCGGCCACAGCGGATCGGGGCCGAGGCGGCGAATCGGGCAGGCGCGCGGACGAGCGGACGCCGACAAAGTTGATCAAGCACCGTCAGCGTGGCGGCATCGGCAACCTCAACGGCGACTTCTCCGGGACCTTCGTCAATGAGTCCCAGGGTCCTGTCCATACCGGGAGCGGCCATCTCTATCAGGCGGGCGAGCAGTACCTGGGCTCGTACATCTCCAGCGACGGCGGCGATGTGCACTACGAGGCCGACAACCATGGAGACGTCTATCGGGGAGATCGGAACGGACACCCCGAGGAAGAGCAGCGTTGACCGGTCTGGGCGGAACGTCGGTCAGTAACCAGCACGGTCCCCTGCACAGCGGAGGAGGAAACCAGTACAACTATTACTGGTCGATGGGGAGCGAAGAGCCGCTGGTCAGAGCCGGTACCGACCGGCTGGAGATCGTACGGGAGCACCGACTCCGGCTTGCCCGGTGCTTCGTACCCCCGCGCGGTTGCGGCCGGGCAGCCGAACGGCTGACACAACCCGGTGCCATGGTGATCCTGCAGGGCGCTTCTGGGTCGGGTCGGCGCACGACGGCGACGATGTTGTTGGAGAGGGCATCGCAACCAGGTGACCGGATCGAGGAACTGCAGTCGAATCCGGAAGAGGGCGTCCCTGAACCGTCGCCTGCGGACCGCTACCTGCTGGATCTCTCCCGCGTCGGTGAGGACGACTACGCGGCTGCGCAGCGCACGCTGATGATGTACCGGTCGCTCGTCGAGAAGCACGGGGCCCGTATGGTCACCGTCTTCCCGACCGGCTTGGAGTGGATGCTGGACGCGGACCTTGCCCCGCTGGCGGTGGCCATCGAGCGGCCCCGCGGCCGGGCCGTCCTGAGCAGGCACCTGCGTGTACGAGGCGTGCAGTTCGAGTACGAGCAATTGAGCACGGATGAGTTGACGCAGATGTTCGCCACCGCGCCGATGCGGGAGCTGGACCGTCTGGCGGAACTGGTGCTGCAGGCCCGGGACAGCGCCCGGTACGGCACGGACTTCAGCCACTGGCGGGACGAGGCCCTAACCGCAGCGACGAACTGGTCCCATCAGGTGGTTCAGCAGTTGCGGGAGCACCGCAGCGGCCCTGAGCGTGCGCTGTTGCTGGCGGCAGCCATGATGAGCGGCGCGACGGCAGATACAGTCATGGGCGCCGCGAACCGGCTCCTTGAGCTCGTGCGGCACCCGAAGGACGAGACACCGAGACTGGCGCAGCAGGGTCTGGGGGAGCAGTTCGAGAAATTGTCCCTCGTCCGGGAAGCCGACGGACGGGTCCACTTCGGCGGTCTCGCCTATGACGGTGCGGTCCGCAGGCATTTCTGGGAGAACTTTCCCGACCTTCGGTCGGGCTTCCGGGACTGGGTGGCGCAGTGCACGGCACTCCCGGGCCTGGCTTCGGAGGACCGTGGCCGTCTCGTCGGCCGCTTCGCCGAGCAGGCCCTCGCATCCGGGCGCCCCGAAGACCTGTGCGTACTCGTCGAGAAGTGGACCCAACCCTCAGCAGGAGGCAGGCTGAGCGCCGCGGCCGCGACGGCCCTGGAACTGGGCCTCAGCCATGAACAGTACGGTTCCCGCTTCCGTTCCCGCGTCTACCAATGGGCAACGGCAACGCGGCTGACGCCGGATCTAGCACGGGTACTGATCGGCGTCTGCCGGCACGTCATCGCCGTCACCCACCCGGAACAGGCCGTGGTCAGGCTCCGCCACCTCGCGCTGCGCCGGGAGGTGCCCGAGCCACTGGTCAAAGAGGCACGTTCGACCCTGTCCCAACTGGCGTGCGGAAACCGCCGTTTGTACGTGCGTTCGATCTTGTCGCTGTTGCCCCGGGCCAGGCTGGAGAGCGGAAACCTCGATGTCCTCCTGGCCCTGTTGGATCCCACGGATGTGGCGATCGAGCCCCCCTGGCAGGAGTTCACGCTGGCATGGCGGGCGGTCATGGGTGGAAAGCCTGCTGCTGCCTGGCGGCCGGTCGTGCAACGCTGGCTCACCCTGCTCGCACGGCGGGAAGTGAGTGACCGGATCCTCGGCGCTCTGCTTCTGGCCTCCTCGGGCGACCGGGAACTGCTGAACCAGCTCTACGTGACCACTTGTGACTGGGCAGACTCACAGGTTGGTGGCACGGCCGAGCAGGCGCGGTGGGAGGACAGGAAACGGATCACCGAGGCCTTCTGCCACGAAATCGATCTTGCGCAAGGTGTCGGGGGCTGTTCCCCCGACCCGGCTGCACTAGGCCCCGGGGAAGGAACATGAATATCCTTTACAACACCCGCCTCCTGTCCGCCGGGCTCCTGATCGCCGTACTGACGATGGGAGCCACGCTCGCCTGGCCAATCTGGGTGTGGTTTCTGCTCCCAGCGCTGTGCGCCGGTGCCCTCCTGATCGACATGCGGGTACCGCGCCCCGAGGAGGAGCGCTCCGCCTGGGTCCCCTCGCCGGGTACGCCGGCGCCGGAGCGTCCCGCCGGAAACCCCTACCAGGAGGCCTCGGTGGTGGTCGTGCCGGTCGAGAGTGCCGTCGCGGATTGCCCGTTCCTGTTCTCGGCCAACGTCTGGTGGCGGCTCGCCGATGAGGGCGCGTCTTGGTCGCACGGCAACCCCGCTGCCTTAGCCTCGACGTCCGTCCTCGAACGCGTGCAGCGGATCACGTCCATGGAACATCCCAACCGGTGCACGTTCCTGGAGCACTCCATGGAGGGCGTACTGGGGATGCCCGGTCTCGACGGCAAGGGACTGGTGGTCGCCTTCGCCACGGACATCCGGCTCGTTCTGCGCCAGAAGGATCGGGAGCACCTCGAAGAACTGGACGGGTTACGCAAAGCCGTGGACACCTGGGAGAGCCGTCGCCAGCACGAGCGGAATGTCCGCGAGTACCTCGGTAATGACGTCCTGCAGAGCCCTGGCAACGCGGTGGTGTGGTGGATGGCCCGCCACGACGATCAGATCGGACGCGCGGTGGAGATGATCGCCCCGCTGACGGTCCTGTCCGCCGCTGCCAATGATGAGGGGATCCCGGAGGAGTACCGCGACTTCCTGCAGAGGTATGGGAATGCAGTCGAAAAGGAGACGGGCGGATTCGATCACCCGGAGGCGTTCGGTGTGGGAGCCGTGCCGGGCGGTGACTGCAACCGGCCCACAGCGGAGCGATCGCCGTCGATGAGCAAGCACCTGTCCGACTGGATGGAGAGCATGGGGCTCGACGAGGGATCTGCCGAAGGCACGGCGTTCCTGCACCGCCTCGCGCAGATGTCGGACGCGGCCGGGCGGTCGGAGGCCGCGGAGAACATTCGCAGGAAGATGCGCGGGGCGGGGCGAGAAGAAGGGTCGCCCGCTGCCGACCCCTTCGAGCACTCCCCGCCCGACGTGCCGGTGGCTGCCGATAGTGCCAATACTCCGCCCCCGTACGAGGGAGGGGGAGACGGCTACGGGACCGACGAAGCCCAGCCACCCCGTCCGGGCGGCCGGCAGGACACGCCGCAAGGCCAGGTGTCCGAAGCGAACGAGAGGACTTGGTGGGCCCCTGCTGGCCAGGGACAGGAGGCACGCGGTTCGGTCCCTGAAGGGAGCGAACAGTGAAAATCTTCCCGGTGCGCGATGTCTTCGACCGCATCTGCCGATCCGTGGAGGCTCGGTACGCCGACACAGAACCGCTGTGCACGCGTACGGACCGGTGTGACACACCGCGCTGCGGCATAGACGGAATCACGCTGGACGGTCTGAAGGCTCGCGCAGTCCATGGCGAGCCCGGTTCCCCCGAACACACCGCTGTTTGGCGGTACGTCGCCCGCCACCTGCGCGACGAGGCGGCGGATGAGGGCGAACGGGACTGGATGCTGATCACCATATGGCTGCTCGTCCCCCGTTTACGGGGAGCGGCGTACGCCATCGCCCGCCGAACGGGCGCCGAGCGGGCAGATGTCTGCTCCGCGCTTTTGCAGGGCGCTTTGGAAGCCGCACAGGCCATCGAAAAGGTGGATGCGGCGCGGGTCGAGCAACACCTGATCGACACGGCGTTCACCGTGGGATGGCAGACCGGTCGGCGCAGCCCCAGGGAGACGCCGGTCGGTGACGTCTGGGAGCGGGACAGGGGGCGGGAAGAGATGGTGTTGCAGTCCTCAGGCGCCACGCCTGGCGAGGTCATATGCGTCGACGTGATGACTGGTGCGATCGTTCAACGGGCGCAGGGTGAACGATTGGGTTCGCTGGCATATCGCATGGGTCTTCTGGCACATGTGCGCCGTGAGCGCCGACATCTCCGGTCCCGGCAGGGTCGACCGCTTGCCAGTACGCACCAGATCCCAGGCAGGGCTGGCAGTCAGCCTGATCTGTTCGAGATGTGGGGGCCGGTGGATGAAGCGCCATCGTGACGAGTCCGTGTCCTTCTCCGCAATGTTTGGACTCCCGCCGGAGGTCGGGCTACGCGAGGCCGCAGAAGCGTTGAACTTGAGCTTGACCACTGCGTATCGCCAGGTCAGGAACGGTAGCTTTCCCTGCCCGGTCCGGAGTGCCGGGCGACGGTATGTGGTGCGGCTCTCAGATCTGCTGCGTGCGCTCGGCATCCAGGAGGTACGGGTGCGCTACGACGACATCGAAGCAGGGGCACGGGTTGCCGCCGGGGAGGTTGACATCTAAAGCGACGCGGATGGCACCAGGGCTCCCGCCTGATCCCGCTGCCCGCGGCCGACGGAGGCGCCAACTGAGGCATGCAACGTCGAAGGGCCCCGCTGCAAGCAGCGGGGCCCATCAACCTCGTGCCCGGTGAGGCACTGGCGGAGGATACGAGATTCGAACTCGTGAGGGGTTGCCCCCAACACGCTTTCCAAGCGTGCGCCCTAGGCCTCTAGGCGAATCCTCCGCGGCAAACAATACAAGACGTTGAGGAGTGCTCGCGAACTCGTTCCCACCCCTCGGCATCGGCTAGGGTGGGGGCCAGCCCCTCACGCGGCGCTATCTGACTGAACTCCCCCAGGGCCGGAAGGCAGCAAGGGTAGGTCGGCTCTGGCGGGTGCGTGGGGGGCGTCTGCGTTCCCCGGGGCGGTCCGGGTTGTCAGTGGGCGCCTATAACCTCGTACACGTGTCGTCTCTCGCGCTCTACCGCCGTTACCGCCCGGAGTCGTTCGCCGAGGTCATCGGGCAGGAACATGTGACCGACCCGTTGCAGCAGGCGCTGCGGAACAACCGGGTCAATCATGCGTACCTGTTCAGTGGCCCGCGCGGCTGCGGCAAGACGACGAGCGCGCGCATCCTCGCCCGCTGCCTGAACTGTGAGCAAGGTCCCACCCCGACCCCCTGCGGCGAGTGCCAGTCCTGCCGCGACCTCGCGCGGAACGGGCCGGGTTCGATCGACGTGATCGAGATCGACGCCGCTTCGCACGGTGGCGTGGACGACGCCCGCGACCTGCGCGAGAAGGCCTTCTTCGGCCCCGCGAGCAGCCGGTACAAGATCTACATCATCGACGAGGCCCACATGGTCACGCCGGCGGGGTTCAACGCCCTGCTGAAGGTCGTCGAGGAGCCGCCGGAGCACCTGAAGTTCATCTTCGCGACGACGGAGCCCGAGAAGGTCATCGGGACCATCCGCTCGCGTACGCACCACTATCCGTTCCGGCTCGTCCCCCCCGGCACGCTGCGCGACTACCTCGCCGAGGTGTGCGGGCGCGAGGGCATGGCCATCCAGGACGGCGTCCTTCCGCTCGTCGTGCGCGCCGGAGCCGGTTCCGTGCGTGACTCCATGTCCGTCATGGACCAACTCCTCGCGGGCGCGCGCGCGGACGGTGTGACGTACGCCATGGCCACGGGCCTGCTCGGGTACACCGACGGATCGCTCCTCGACGCCGTCGTCGAAGCCTTCGCCTCCGGTGACGGCGGCGCCGCCTTCGAAGTCGTCGACCGCGTCATCGAGGGCGGCAACGACCCGCGGCGCTTCGTCGCCGACCTCCTGGAGCGGCTGCGGGACCTGGTCATCCTCGCCGCGGTGCCCGACGCCGCCGAGAAGGGGCTCATCGACGCCCCCGCCGACGTGGTGGAGCGGATGCAGGCCCAGGCGGGCGTCTTCGGCGGCGCCGAGCTCAGCCGCGCCGCCGACATCGTCAACGAAGGCCTCACCGAGATGCGCGGCGCCACCTCGCCGCGGTTGCAGCTCGAGCTGATCTGCGCGCGCGTGCTGCTCCCCGCCGCGTACGACGACGCCCGCTCCGTGATGGCCCGCCTCGACCGGCTGGAGCGCGGCGGCAACTTCACGGCAGCCGGACCCGCCACCGCGCCCCCGATGGGGTACGTCCCCGGCCCCGAGGCCCACGCGGGCGCGCCGCAGCCCGGGGTTCCCGTACCGCCGCCGGTCCCGGGGCCGGAGATCCCGCCGGGCGGTGGCGCCGCAGCCGCCCGGGCCGCGGTGCGCGCCTCCGACGCCCCCGCCCCCGCCGCGCACCCCGACCACACCACGCCCACCGCGGCACCGGCGAGCTCCCCCGCACCCGAGGGCGGCCCCGCACCCGTAGGCAGCCAGGCCCCCGCAGGCCCCCCGTCCCCCACGGGCAATCCCGCCCCCGCGGCCCCCCCCGCCCCGGAAGCCAACCGCCCCGGAAGCTGGCCGACCGCCTCCACACCCGGCAGCGGCCCCTCCACCCCCGGCAGCGGCCCCGCCGCCCCGGCCCCGGCACCGGCGGTGGCCGCCCCGCCTCCCGCGGCCAACCGCCCCGGAGGCTGGCCGACGGCGGCCCCTGCGGGCAGCGGGCCCGCACAGCCCCCCGCCGCCACGCCTCCGGCCCAGGCCGCGCAGCCCGCCGCCCCCCCGGCGCAGAACGCACCGGCCGCCCCCGCGGCGCAGTACACCGGCGGCGGCCCCGACCCCCGCTCCCTCTGGCCGAACATCCTGGAGGCGGTGAAGAACCGCCGCCGCTTCACCTGGATCCTGCTGAGCCAGAACGCCCAGGTGGCGGGGTTCGACGGCACCACGCTCCAGCTCGGCTTCGTGAACGCCGGAGCCCGGGACAACTTCGCCTCCAGCGGCAGCGAGGACGTGCTGCGGCAGGCGCTCACGGAGCAGTTCGGGGTGCAGTGGAAGGTCGAGGCGATCGTCGACCCGTCGGGCGGCTCCGCGCCGCCGCCCGCCGCGAGCGGGTTCGGCGGCGGCGCTCCCGCGGCCCCGCGTCCCGCGCCCCAGCAGCCCGCGCCGCAGCAGGCGCCCGCCCAGTCGCCGTCGTACCAGCCGCAGCGGGACCAGGGCCCGCCATCCGGCCGGCAGCACGGCTCCTCGCCCCCTTCGTCCCCTTCAGCTCCGTCGTCCCCTTCGGCCCCGTCATACTCATCGACGGCTTCGTCCTTCTCGGGCGGGACGTCCCCTCCGACGGCGTCGCGGGGCTCCTCACCCACGCAGGCGTCCTCCCAGGGCGGCCAGTCCTGGTCGGCGCAGGAACACGTGTCCCCGGAGGACGACATCCCGGCGGACGACGACCCGGACCTCGTCGACTCCGCCCTGTCCGGACACGACCTGATCGTCCGGGAACTGGGCGCGACGGTCGTCGAGGAGTACACGAACGAGTAAGGACAACGAGAACGAGTAAGACAACGAGATAAGACAACGAGATAAGACAACGAGTAGGGACCTGGAGGAAGCTACAGCGTCCCGGCACCCCCCATCTCGGACACCCGAACAAACCCACCCCGCCCGCCGGGCTAGGCTGACCCCGTGAAGGTCCTCGTCATCGGCAGCGGTGCCCGCGAACACGCCCTGTGCCGCTCCCTGTCCCTCGACCCCGCGGTCACCGCCCTGCACTGCGCCCCCGGCAACGCCGGCATCGCGGATGTGGCCGAGCTGCACCAGGTGGACGCCCTGGACGGCGCCGCCGTGGCCGCGCTCGCCGCGGGGCTCGGTGCCGAGCTCGTCGTCGTGGGGCCGGAGGCGCCGCTCGTCGCCGGGGTCGCCGACGCCGTGCGCGCGGCCGGCATCCCATGCTTCGGCCCCTCCGGGGAGGCGGCGCGGCTCGAGGGCTCCAAGGCCTTCGCCAAGGACGTGATGGCGGGTGCGGGCGTGCCCACCGCCCGCTCCTACGTCTGCACCACGCCCGCGGAGATCGACGAGGCCCTCGACGCCTTCGGCGCTCCGTACGTGGTCAAGGACGACGGCCTCGCCGCGGGCAAGGGCGTCGTCGTGACCGACGACGTCGAGCAGGCCCGCGCCCACGCGCTCGCCTGCGGCCGTGTCGTCATCGAGGAGTTCCTCGACGGCCCGGAGGTCTCCCTGTTCGCCGTCACCGACGGCGAGACCGTCGTGCCGCTGCGCCCCGCCCAGGACTTCAAGCGCGCCCTCGACGGCGACGAAGGCCCCAACACCGGCGGCATGGGCGCCTACTCGCCGCTTCCGTGGGCCGACCCGAAGCTGGTCGACGAGGTCATGAGCAGCGTCCTCCAGCCCACCGTCGACGAGCTGCGCCGCCGCGGCACCCCGTTCTCGGGCCTGCTGTACGCGGGGCTCGCGATCACCAGCCGCGGGGTACGGGTCATCGAGTTCAACGCCCGCTTCGGCGACCCCGAGACCCAGGTCGTCCTCGCCCGTCTCGAGACCCCGCTCGGCGGCCTCCTCATGGCCTCGGCGAGCGGCACGCTCGCGGACCTGCCGCCGCTGCGCTGGAGCGACGAGGCGGCCGTCACGGTCGTCGTCGCCTCGCACAACTACCCCGGTACGCCGCGCACCGGCGACCCCATCCAGGGCCTCGCCGACGTGGCCGCCGAGGACGCCCCGCACGCGTACGTCCTGCACGCCGGAACCAGACGCGAGGGCGACGCCGTCGTCAGCGCGGGCGGGCGCGTGCTCTCCGTGACGGCGACCGGCACCGACCTCGCACAGGCGCGGGAGCGCGCGTACGCGGCGGTGTCCCGCATCCGCCTGGACGGTTCGCAGCACCGTACGGACATCGCGGAGAAGGCGGCGGCGGACGAGGGCGCGCGGGCCTGAGCGGAAGGCGCGCGGTCCTGAGCGCGCGGGATCGAATCGCCCTCCGGGAGCAGGCCGCCCCTTCGAGGGCCGTATACAGGCGCGCGCCCACGGACCGACCGTACGAAGGCGTGCCCGCAGGCCGTACACCCGCCCTGCGCCGCCCTACCCGCCCCGTACACCGACCGTCCTGCGCCCGTACGACGGTCATAGGACGGCGACAGGCCCACCGACCGGCGCCTGGCCGGGCGGTGGGCGTCGGGCGGCCCCGTACCACCCCTGCTACCGCCCCCTCCACTCCATGGGCCACCTTTACCCAAAGCCATTCCATCGGGTGACCGCTCCGCCATCCGGCTGACGGTGCCCGGCGCCCCAACTAGGGTTCGGCGCAGGCATTCCGGCACCCAGAGCCAAACAGCCCACCGGCATTGCGATGTCAGTGACGGGTGCCACAGTGGGGGAGTGTGCAACGCCATCGACGTGCGCCGTCGGCTCCGGTCACCGGCCGAGCTGTAGGCAGCAGGGGGTGACTCAGGTCGTGTCAGGGATGGGTGTGGAGGTGGGCGCGCAGGCAGCGCGCTCCCGGGCCCTCGCCGTGCTGCGCGTCCGCAGCCGGGCGCTGGCCGTCGCCCTGCTGCCCGCGGCCGGCGCCGTCGTGCTGATCGCCGCCGCGGGCACGGGGCACCTGGAGGGCGGCGCCTGGACCGCCGTGCGCTGGGCCGTGACGGTGCTCGCGGTGCTCGTGCTGCTCGGCGCGGGCATCGTCGCGCTGGTCGTCGCGCGGGCCAGACCGGCCATGAGCCCGACGATCCCGATCACGGAGGCGTCCGCCCCCGACCTGTACCGACTGGTACGAGACCTTGCGGACCGCCTGGAAGTGCCCGCGCCCTCGGCCATAGCGCTCACGCCGGACTGCGACAGCTGGCTGGAGGACCGCACGCACCGGGCCCACGGCACGGCGGCCGAGAACGGCGGGTCCGCGGCGGGAGCGGGCGGCGCCGGCCGGGGCGGTGCGGGACGGGACGGCGCAGGGCGGGCAGGCCCCGGCCGGGAAAGCGGTGCGGCTGCGGCGGTACGAGGCGCGGGCGCACCGCAGCGCCGCACCCCCGCCGCGCCGGTCCTCGTCATCGGCTCACCGTTCCTGTGGTGGATGCGGGTGGGCGAGCTGCGGGCGGTCCTCGCCCCGGTCGTCGCGGGTACGGGTCCGTCGGCGCACCCGGACATAGCCGCGGCCCGCCGTTTCGTCCGCGGCCTCGACGCCGCGGTGGCCGTCGCGGCGGCGCCGGGGCGCGGCCCGCTGGTGCGTCCCGTCCTCGGGGGCGTCGGCAGGGTGGCGCGGCTGCTGCTGCGCAGTTGCCGGGTGCACGCGGCGGAGATGGAGCGCGGGGTCGCAGCGGCGGCGTCCGAGCGTGCCCAGAACGTGGACTACGGAGTGCGGATCGTCGCCCAGGAGCAGGTCGGCCTCGCGTACGCGGGGTGGGACCGGCTCCTGACCCGGGTCGCGCTGCCCGCCTGGCGGATGGGGCGCTGGCCGTCGCGGCTCGACGCGGGTGTGGTGTCCGCCCTCACCGAGCTCTCCCGCAGGGACCGCCTGGCCGAAGGCTTCGCCTCCCGGCTGGGGGAGCGGCCCGCGTGCGACCTCCTCGAGGAACCCGGGGTGGTGGACGAGGCGGCTTCGCTGCTCGCCGCCCGGCTGTTCCACGGCGGTCCCGCGGAGCCGGGGCCCGACTGGGCACCGGTCGCCTGGCAGGAGTATCCGGATGAGGTCGTCGACCGGAAGTGGCGGGCCGACGCGGCGCGTTTGCACCGGGTCCTCGACTCGCTCGGCGTCGGCCCGTCCTCCGGGGCGGCGGGGGCCCACCCCGAGGGGCCGACGCTCGGCCGGGTGCTCGACCACCTGACGGATCCGGCGGCGGGGGCCGCCGCCGAAGCCGCCAGGGCCGCCGAAGCCGCCGGGAGTGGCGAGGCTGCTGGGACCGGGGAGGCCGCCCGGACCGACGAGGCTGCCGGGAGTGGCGAGGCCGCCCGGACCAGCGAGGCTGCCGGGACCGCCGAAGCCGCCCGGGCTGCCGGGACCGCCGAAGCCGCCGCGACCGCCCACGCCGCCGCGACCGAAGCCACCACGCCCCAGATCCATGCCGAAGCCACCCCCCACTCCCACCCCCACCCCGACTTCGAGGACGCCGGGGCCGAGGACGACCCCTGCGAGGGGCGTGGCGGAACGCTGGCCGCCGGTCTGAGCGCCGAAGTGGCCCGCGAGGAGGCCGCCGCGCCGCCGCGCCCCGCGCCGACCGGGCAGGGACCTGACGAGGCGCTGTGGGACGACGGCGCGCTGCCGCTGTTCCCGTTGCAGCCGCCGCGGTCGGGGAGGGAGCTGCTGGCCGACCACGTCACGGCGATGGTGTGCTGTGCGGCCGTCGACACGGCGGGGGCGGCCCCCGGCCTCGACTGGCTGGATGGTCCTTCGCTCCTGATACACGGGGTGCGGGCGGCCGATCTCGCGCCGCGCGTCCTCACCCTGGTCGAGGACGGCGACCCCGAGCCGCTTCGCTCCTGGCTCACCGACCTGGGCGTCCGCCCCGAAAAACCCGTCCGCCTGGTCTGACCCGCCCCTGACCCCGCCCCGGTCGGGCGCACCGAGGCCCCGGGATGCCCGCCGCCCCGCCCGTTTGCGGTGCCGTGACGGACGCGGCGTACACGGACGCGGCGTACACGGACGCGGCGCGCACGGACACGGCGTACACGGACACGGCGCGCACGGACACGGCGTACACGGACACGGCGTACACGGACACGGCGCACACGGACACGGCGCGCACGGACACCCCGTACACGTGCACCCCGTATACGGGCAGAACCCACCCTCCGCAAGCTCTCGCCTCCGCTCAAGCTCCCACTCGCGTCAATTCACGACGAACGGTGACGGTGCGCGTGCGTAATGTGATGTGCTGGGACCGGTAGCTGACAGAGCCACGCCGGAGGCGCCGAGCAGCGCCCTGCGACGGCGCCGGGCAGTGCCCGCGGCGTCGACCGGGCTCGGGGAGCGAGGGAGGGGACACGCATGGGACCGGAGCCGATCCGTCGCTGGGAGTCGGGCGCCCTCGCCCACGCGGTGACCGACCCGTTCGGCCAGGGCCCGCTGCCCTGGCTCCGGGGCGCCGAGCACTACTTCGACGACACCGGCCAGGTCGTTCCCTGGTACGTCGACCACGCCCCCGCCCCGGGAGCCACCGGCCCGGGGCCGCGGCCGGTGCCCGCCCCCCGTACGGCCGGCGCGGGCCCCCGCACGGCCGACGACGTACGCCGTCAGATCAAGGGTTTCACCGGCACGGGCGCGGCCGCCCCCGGTGAGGCGATCGACTTCCACATCACGGTCGACCCGCCCCAGCAGTTCAGCGTGGACATCTACCGCATCGGCCACTACAGCGGCGACGGCGCCCGCAAGATCACCACGAGCCCGCGCCTCTCCGGCATCGTGCAGCCGCCACCGCTGACGGCCGACCGCACGGTCTCCTGCCACCACTGGTGGCTGTCCTGGCGCCTACAGATCCCGTCGTACTGGAACATCGGGGCGTACGTGGCCGTCCTCACGACCACCGACGGCTACCGCTCGCACGTGCCGTTCACGGTCAGGGACAGCGTCCACCCCGGTACGGGTGCGCTCGGCGCGCCCACGGCGGACCTGCTCGTGGTGCTGCCCGACATCACGTGGCAGGCGTACAACCTCTATCCGGAGGACGGCCGCACGGGCGCGAGCCTGTACCACGCGTGGGACGAGCACGGCGGCCTGCTCGGCGAGAGCGAGGCGGCGACCACGGTCTCCTTCGACCGCCCGTACGCGGGCGCGGGCCTGCCCCTGCACGTGGGCCATGCCTACGACTTCATCCGCTGGGCCGAGCGGTACGGCTACGACCTCGCGTACGCCGACACCCGGGACCTGCACGCGGGCCACATCGACCCGACCCGGTACCGCGGCCTGGTCTTCCCCGGCCACGACGAGTACTGGTCCACGGCGATGCGCCGCACCACGGAGGACGCGCGTGCGCACGGCACGTCCCTCGTCTTCCTGTCCGCGAACACCATGTACTGGCAGGTGGAGCTCGGCCCCTCGCCCTCCGGCGTCCCCGACCGCCTGCTGACGTGCCGAAAACGCCGCGGCCCCGGCAAGGCGGCTCTGTGGCGCGAGATCGACGTCCCCGAGCAGCAGCTGATGGGCATCCAGTACGCGGGCCGGGTCCCGGAACCGCACCCGCTGATCGTCCGCAACGCCGACCACTGGCTGTGGGAGGCGACCGGCGCGCACGAGGGCGACGAGATCGACGGCCTGGTCGCGGGCGAGGCCGACCGCTACTTCCCGCGCACCGCGCTCCCGGAGCACCGGGACCGCATCCTGCTCGCGCACTCCGCGTACGAGGACGGCGAAGGCACCGCGCGCCACCAGGAGACATCGCTGTACCGCGCCCCGTCCGGAGCCCTCGTCTTCGCCGCCGGCACCTTCGCCTGGTCCCCGGCGCTCGACCGCCCGGGCCATGTAGACGCACGGGTGCAGCGGGCCACGGCCAATCTTCTTGATCGCATCTGCAAGCGCGACTGACCGCACGGACGAGAACGAGGAACGCCCAGCCGACTGCCGGAGCAACCCCTGGCCATAACTGTCCTCCGAGTACGGGACAATCGAGGCCATTGGACAGAACCACGGGGAGGAACCGTGTCCGGATTCGTCGAAAAGCCCGAGCCGCTCCAGGTTCCGGGTCTGGTGCATCTGCACACCGGAAAGGTGCGCGAGCTGTACCGGAACGAGGCGGGCGACCTCGTGATGGTCGCCAGCGACCGCATGTCCGCGTACGACTGGGTGCTGCCGACGGAGATCCCCGACAAGGGGCGCGTCCTGACCCAGCTGTCGCTGTGGTGGTTCGACCAGCTCGCCGACCTGGCCCCCAACCACGTGATCTCGACGGAGCTGCCCCCGGGCGCGCCCGCCGACTGGGAGGGCCGCACCCTCATCTGCAAGTCCCTCGCGATGGTGCCGGTGGAGTGTGTGGCCCGCGGCTATCTGACGGGGTCGGGCCTCGCCGAGTACCAGGAGACCCGTACCGTCTGCGGCCTCGCCCTGCCCGAGGGCCTGGTCGACGGCTCCGAGCTGCCCGGGCCGATCTTCACACCGGCCACGAAGGCCGAGGTCGGCGAGCACGACGAGAACGTGACGTACGAGGAGGTCGCCCGCCAGGTCGGCGCGGAGACGGCGGCGCAGCTGCGCCAGACGACCCTCGCCGTCTACTCCCGGGCCCGGGACATCGCGCGGGAGCGCGGGGTGATCCTCGCGGACACCAAGTTCGAGTTCGGCCACGCCGAGGGCGACCAGGGTGCGGAGCCTGTCCTGGTGCTCGCGGACGAGGTGCTCACGCCGGACTCGTCCCGCTTCTGGCCCGCGGACGTCTGGGAGCCCGGCCACGCGCAGCCGTCCTTCGACAAGCAGTACGTCAGGAACTGGCTGACCTCGCCGGAGTCCGGCTGGGACCGCAAGGGCGAGCTGCCGCCCCCGCCGCTGCCGGAGGAGGTCGTGACGGCCACGCGCGCCAAGTACATCGAGGCGTACGAGCGGCTGACGGGCCTGCCCTGGGCGTAGCCGCAGCCGCACGAACACGAAGAAGCCCCCCGGTTCCGAGAACCGGGGGGCTTCTTGTGGAGCGGACGACCAGGTTCGAACTGGCGACCTCAACCTTGGCAAGGTTGCGCTCTACCAACTGAGCTACGTCCGCGCTGCGCCGTAGCGCGAAAGCCACTATACCCAACCTCGCCGGCGCGCGAGACGCACCGCCGCATGCCGGTTCTCCGCACCGATCTTGTTGACCGCCGACGAGAGGTAGTTGCGGACGGTGCCCTGGGACAGGGCGGCCCGCTGCGCGATCTCCGACACGGGTGCGCCGTCGGCGGCGAGTTCGAGCACCTCGGCCTCGCGGACGGTCAGCGGGGAGTCGCCCGCGGCGATGGCGTCGGCGGCCAATTCCTGGTCCACGTAGCGGTTTCCCTCGTGGACGGCACGGATGATCTCGGCGAGCCGCTGGGCGCTGACCGTCTTGGGGACGAACCCCCGCACACCGGCTTCGAGTGCCCGCTTGAGGTGTCCCGGGCGGCCGTGGCTGGTCACGATCATGGTGCGGCAGCCGGGGAGTTCACCGCGTAGGGATGTGGCGACACTCACACCGTCGGCGCCCGGCATCTCCAGGTCCAGGACGGCGACGTCGGGCCGGTGGGCGCGCGCCATGGCGAGGGCCTCGGGTCCGGACGCGGCCTCGGCGACGACCACGAGGTCGTCCTCCAGGGCGAGGAGGGCGGCGAGCGCGCCCCTGATCAGATGCTCGTCGTCGGCGAGCAGCACGCGAACGGTCATGAGGTCCCCTCCGGAACCCGCACATCGCCCGCGTCACCGGTGTCGGCCGGGCCACCGGCGAACCGGCTCGCGCCCGCGTCACCGGAGCCCGCCGGACCCCCGGCGAACCGGCTCGCGCCCCCGGAACCGCTCCCGCCCCCGGAACCGCTCCAGCCCCCGGAACCTCCCCCGCCCCCGGCGCCCCCCACGGGCGACGGCACCCGTGCCGTGAGCCGGAAGCGGCCGTCCGCCGAGGTGTGTTCCAGGGTGCCGTTCACGGTGGTGAGCCGTTCGCGCAGGCCGTTGAGTCCGGTGCCGCCGGTCCGGGCGGTGCCGCCGGTGCCGGGGGCGGCCTCGGGCGCCCCGTCGTTCTCGATGGTCAACTCCGTACGTCCTTCCTGCGCCGATACCGTGATGGTGCAGTGCTGCGCGTTGCCGTGCCGCAGCACATTGGTGGTGCCCTCGCGCACGACCCACCCGAGCGCGGCCTGTACGGCCGTGGGCAGTCCCGCGGAGGTGCCGGTCACCCGGCAGGTGATTCCCGCGGCCTCCAGGACGCCCTGCGCCCCGGCGAGTTCGGCGCCCAGTTCCGCCTCGCGGTAGCCGCGGACGACGTCCCGGATCTCCCGCTGGGTCTCCCGGGCGATCCGCTGCACCTCGACCATCTGGTCCTCCGCCTCGGGGCGCCCGCGCCGGGCGAGCTGGACGGCGAGTTCGCTCTTGAGGGCGATGACGGCGAGGTTGCGCCCCATGACGTCGTGCAGGTCGCGGCCGAAGCGCAGCCGTTCCTCGGCGACGGCCAGCCGCCCCTCGGTCTCGCGGGCCCGTTCGGCCTCCCACATCACGGCCAGGCTCCAGGCTCCGCACCGGGAGGCCACGAGGGAGATCACGCCGCCCAGGGCGACGAGCACGACGAGGCCGACCAGCTGTCCACCGCGCTGGCCGACGGCGACGGCGCCCGCCACGAGGAG
This sequence comes from Streptomyces sp. NPDC017940, assembly GCF_044328435.1. NCBI lineage: Bacteria > Bacillati > Actinomycetota > Actinomycetes > Kitasatosporales > Streptomycetaceae > Streptomyces > Streptomyces sp. NPDC017940. The sequence goes on from NZ_JBIRHJ010000014.1 coordinate 69,272, forward strand.
GGCGGCCACCAGACCGAGGCGGCGCCAGAAGCTCGGTACGGGGACGAGGAAGGCGAGGATCTGGGCGTACGGGCTGATCAGGAACAGCGCGGCCAGTTTGAGCGGGGCGCCGTCGACGCCGTCGAGGCGCTGGAGCAGGAGGGTGAGGGCGAGCACGACGAGGGTCAGGCCGAGCAGGAGGGCCAGGTCGCGGCGCGGGTAGTCCGCCTGCTTCAGGTAGTGGTCGAGTGACTGCCGGAGCATGCGGTTGACCTGCGCGCACTGCAAGGCGGCCACCGCGATCATGGCCCAGCCGACGAGCTGTACGGAGGTCTCGTGGCGCAGGCTCAGACCGACCGGCAGCACACACCAGCTGACGAGGAAGATCCACGGCAGGGTGTGCCACATGATCATGCTCTGTAGCTCGACCTGCCTGATCTTCCGCATGTCGCGCCAGTCGTTCCGCAGCTTCCGGATCCGGCCCACCACCGTGTGACTCCTCCGTCCTTGTCGGTTCCCGCACGGGCTCCCGGCACTTCGCGGGCTCCCGGCACTGCACGGGCTCCCGGCACTTCGCGGGCTCCCGGCACTGCACGGGCTCCCGGCACTTCGCGGGTCCCCGGCACTGCACGGGCCACCGGCACCGCACGGGCCCCCGGCCCACTGCGGGACCCAGAAGTCCACGTGCCCCAGCAGATCACGGGCCCCGCCCGACACCCCGGTCAGCGCCGCGGCTCCCACCGGAACCACCTCTGCACAGCAAACACGCCGAGACCGATCCAGGCCACCGCGATCAGGAGGGCGCGCAGCCCCTCGCCCGCGCCCAGCTCCCCGGTCCAGCCGCCCCGGATCAGCGCGATGACCGGGGACAGCGGAAGCAGCTCGCAGAAGGAGGCCAGCTTGTCCGGCATGACTTCCAGCGGCACGGTCGCGCCGGAGCCGAGCAGCGAGGCGAAGAGCAGCGGCATGACCATGACCTGGGCGCTCTCCACGCTCCGGCTGACGATCGAGGTGACGGCGGCGAGCAGCGGGAACAGCACGAGCCCCAGGAGGAGCCCGAGGACCACATAGTGCGCGGCGCCGGGCGTGCCCACGTCGAGCAGGGCGGCGCACATGCCCATCAGGACGAGGGACTGGACGAGCCCGATGGCGACGGAGGGCAGCGCGGCCCCCGCGAGGATCTCCACGTCCCGCACCTCGCCGGTGCGCAGGCGCTTGAGCACGAGTTCCTCGCGCCGGGACGCGTACACGCTGACCAGCGCGGAGTACACGGCGAACAGGAGCGAGAAGGCGATCGCGGACGGCAGCAGGACCGAGCCGACGGAGAGGCCGGTGCCGTCGAGGTCCATGTTCTTGACGGTCGACTTCATGGAGAACGGCACCACGAGCGGCACGAAGAGCGCCGCGAACAGGGTGCCCTTGGCGCGGCCGAGCAGGGTCAGCTCCGCCCGCGCCAGGGCGACGAGGCGCCCGGCCGGCCCGGTCGGGGCGGCGGAGGGTGCGGGCCCCGGGGTCCGGGGGCCGGTCGTGCGTGTGGCCGTGGTGCTCATCGCACGGTCTCCTTCTCGTTCGTGGCGTCCTTGGCGATCTGGAGGAACGCCTCCTCCAGGGAGGCGGCGCGCACGTCGAGGCGGCGCAGTGCGACTCCGGCGCCCTCGGCCCAGGTGAGCAGCGCGGTGGCGGCGCGCTGGAGTTCGTCGGTGCGCAGCCGCACGGTGCGGCCCTGCACGTCGTGTCCGGTGACGCCGAGCGGGGCGAGGGGCGGAAGGTCACCGGGGAAGTAGCCCTCGGGCAGTTCGAAGGAGATCTGCGACGGCTGGGAGGCGACGACGTCGGCGACGCGGCCCGTGGCGGCGATCCGGCCCTCGTGCAGGATCGCGAGGCGGTCGGCGAGCTGCTCGGCCTCTTCCAGGTAGTGGGTGGTGAGCAGCACCGTGGTGCCCCGGTCGCGCAGGGCGCGCACCAAGTCCCAGGTCTCGCGGCGGCCTTCGGCGTCGAGCCCGGTGGTGGGTTCGTCGAGGAACAGCACTTCGGGGTCGCCGATGAGGGCCATCGCGAGGTCGAGGCGGCGCTTCTCGCCACCGGAGAGCTGTTTGACGCGGACGCCGCCGCGCCCGCCGAGGCCGACGGACGCGAGGACGTCGGCGGCGGGCCGGGCGCCGCTGGTGCAGCCGGCCCACATGCGCGCCGTCTCGTCGACGGTCAGTTCGGAGGGGAAGCCGCCTTCCTGGAGCATGACGCCGGTACGCGGCCGGACCGCGGCCCGCTCCCGGTACGGGTCGTGCCCGAGCACGCGGACGGTGCCGCCGGTGGGCCTGGCGAGGCCTTCGAGGACTTCTAGGGTGGACGTCTTGCCCGCGCCGTTCGTGCCGAGCAGGGCGAACAGTTCACCGCGGCCCACGGTGAAGGAGGTTCCGCGGACCGCCTCGAAGCCTCCCGCGTAGCTGCGCCGCAGGTCGGTCACATCGATCACTTGGTCAGTCATGACTCAAGGCTCGTTCGCCGCGGGTGGCTCCGGCAGTGCGCGGTGTCATCACCGCACATGACAAATGTCAGTGTGCCCGTGCGGTGGCGGCAACCAAAGAACCCCGCTGTCGGTGACAGCGGGGTTCTCTCTGTGGAGCGAACGACGAGGTTCGAACTCGCGACCTCAACCTTGGCAAGGTTGCGCTCTACCAACTGAGCTACGTTCGCATTGCCTCCGACCAGCTCTCACTGATCGGCGCGAGCACCAGCTTACCGCACCCGGATGGGTGGTCGGTGAGCGGTGCGGAGCGGGTGACAGGAATTGCACACTGCGCCTTCCCCCTGGAAGGGGGATGTTCTACTACTGAACTACACCCGCACGACTCCTCGGGGTTCCGGCCTTTCGGCCTCGCCCCTCGGCGTGCTCCAGACTCTAGCTGACCAGCGGGGGTGCTGCGCAAGTCGGTTGTACGAACACCCCGCCGGGGTTCCCCGGCCCGACCGGGGCCGGGGAACCTGGGCCCGGTCAGTTGGCGGCTTCGAACGCCTCGTACACCTTCTTGGGGATCCGGCCGCGGGGCGGCACGTCGAGCTGGTGCGAGCGGGCCCAGGCCCGCACGGCGGCGGGGTCCGCCGTCACCGCCGTGTGCCGGTAGACCCTGCCGGACTTCGACTGCTTGCGGGCCGCCTCCAGGTAGGGGGCGAGCACCTTGCGGAGTTTTTCGGCATTGGTTTGGTTGAGGTCGATCTCGTACGACTTCCCGTCAAGACCGAACGCGACCGTTTCCGCCGCTTCTGAGCCGTCCATGTCGTCATGGAGAGTGACCACGACACGCTGCGCCACGAATATCGGTCCTTTCGTGCGACCTCACCGCAATGACGTGCGACGACGTCCGGTGATGCCGACTGTCCGGCAGTTATGGGACAAAGTATCGGCTATTGCCAATTCCTTTGTACAGTGCCTGGCATTGAATGATGAAGCGGTGGAAAACTTACCGCGTGTTCCGGTGGCGGGTACCGGGAGAATACGGTCCCGCCGGGCGCTTCTCCAGCAGGGTGGTGCGGCGGGGCGGCGGACGCAATGCCGAGCTGTGATCTTTTCCAGGATTTTTCGCGTACGTGTCCTGTCCGACGCCGCCCCGATCCTGGCCGGAGTGACTGCGATCACGTATGTTCCCACGAATCTACGCGAGTAGAAATTTTGTACGGGTAGTCTGAAGGAACAGCACACGCAAGCACCACACACCGGGAGTGCCAGTGGCACGCGTCGTAGTCGACGTCATGCTCAAGCCGGAGATCCTCGACCCCCAGGGACAGGCGGTGCAGCGTGCACTGCCGCGCCTCGGATTCCAGGGGATCTCCGACGTACGTCAGGGAAAGCGCTTCGAACTCGAGGTGGACGGGCCGGTGGACGACGCCGCGCTCGCCCGTATCCACGAGTTGGCGGAAACCTTCCTCGCCAACACCGTGATCGAGGACTTCGTAGTAAAGGTCGAAGAGTCCGTGGTGGAGGCGAAGTGACTGCTCGAATCGGAGTCGTCACTTTTCCGGGAACGCTCGACGACAGGGACACCCAGCGCGCCGTCCGGGTCGCGGGTGCGGAAGCCGTGCCGCTGTGGCACCGCGACAAGGACCTGAAGCAGGTCGACGCGGTGGTCCTGCCGGGCGGTTTCTCCTACGGCGACTATCTGCGCGCGGGTGCCATCTCCCGCTTTTCGCCGGTGCTGGAGTCGGTCGTCGAGCAGGCCAAGGCGGGAATGCCGGTACTCGGCATCTGCAACGGCTTCCAGGTCCTGACCGAGACCCACCTGCTGCCCGGCGCGATGCTGCGCAACGACCACCTGCACTTCGTCTGCCGTGACCAGAAGCTGCGCGTGGAGACCAACTCGACTGCCTGGACGGCCGATTACGAGACCGGCCAGGAGATCTCGATCCCGCTGAAGAACATCGACGGACGGTACGTCGCGGACGAGCGCACCCTCGACCTCCTCGAGGCCGAGGGCCGGGTCGCCTTCCGGTACCTGGACGTGAACCCGAACGGCTCGCTGCGCGACATCGCCGGCATCACGAACGAGGCCGGGAACGTGGTGGGCCTGATGCCGCACCCCGAGCACGCCGTGGAGCCCCTCGTGGGCACGGGCCGCACGGACGGCCTCGGCTTCTTCACCTCGATCCTGAAGAACCTGGTGGGCGCACGATGACCCTGGACACCGTCAAGAACGCCGAGCAGACCCCCGAGGCCGGCCAGCCCTGGGCGGACCTCGGCCTGAAGCCGGACGAGTACGCGCGCATCCGCGAGATCCTCGGCCGCCGCCCGACCGGTGCCGAACTCGCCATGTACTCGGTCATGTGGTCCGAGCACTGCTCGTACAAGAGCAGCAAGGTGCATCTGAAGCAGTTCGGCGAGAAGGTCCCCGACAACGACGCCATGCTCGTCGGCATCGGCGAGAACGCGGGCGTCGTCGACGTCGGCCAGGGCTACGCGGTCACCTTCAAGGTCGAGTCGCACAACCACCCCAGCTACATCGAGCCGTACCAGGGCGCGGCGACCGGCGTCGGCGGCATCGTGCGCGACATCCTCGCGATGGGCGCGCGCCCGGTGGCGGTCGTGGACCCGCTGCGCTTCGGCGCCGCGGACCACCCCGACACCAAGCGCGTGCTCCCGGGCGTGGTCGCGGGCGTCGGCGGCTACGGCAACTGCCTCGGCCTGCCGAACATCGGCGGCGAGGTCGTCTTCGACTCCTGCTACCAGGGCAATCCGCTGGTCAACGCGGGCTGCATCGGCGTCATGAAGCACGAGGACATCCACCTCGCGAAGGCGTCGGGCACGGGCAACAAGGTCATCCTGTACGGCGCCCGCACGGGCGGCGACGGCATCGGCGGCGTCTCCGTGCTCGCCTCGGAGACCTTCGAGTCGACCGGCCCGGCCAAGCGCCCCGCGGTCCAGGTGGGCGATCCCTTCCAGGAGAAGCTCCTGATCGAGTGCACCCTGGAGATCTTCGCCGAGAAACTGGTGGCGGGCATCCAGGACCTGGGCGGCGCGGGCCTGTCCTGCGCCACCAGCGAGCTGGCCTCGGCCGGTTCGGGCGGTATGCGCGTCGACCTGAACACGGTGCCCCTGCGCGACTCCTCGCTCTCTCCCGAGGAGATCCTCATGAGCGAGTCGCAGGAGCGCATGTGCGCGGTCGTCGAGCCGGACAAGGTCGACCGGTTCATGGAGATCTGCGAGAAGTGGGACGTCATCGCGACCGTCATCGGTGAGGTGACGGAGGGCGAGCGCCTGGAGATCTTCTGGCACGGCGAGCAGATCGTGGACGTGCCGCCGCGCACGGTCGCGCACGAGGGCCCGGTGTACCAGCGCCCCTACGCGCGCCCGACCTGGCAGGACGGACTCCAGGCCGACGACGCCAACAAGCTCCCGCGCCCGGCCGACGCCACCGAACTGCGCGCGCAGGTCCTGAAGCTGATCGCCTCCCCGAACCAGGCTTCGAAGGCGTGGATCACGGACCAGTACGACCGCTTCGTCCAGGGCAACACGATCCTCGCGCAGCCCGAGGACGCGGGCATGGTCCGCGTCGACGAGGACACGAACCTGGGCGTGGCGATGGCGACGGACGGCAACGGCCGGTACGCGAAGCTGGACCCGTACGCGGGCGCGCAGCTCGCGCTCGCGGAGTCGTACCGCAACGTCGCCGCGTCCGGCGCCAGGCCGCTCGCCATCTCCAACTGCCTGAACTTCGGTTCGCCCGAGGACCCGGACGTGATGTGGCAGTTCGCGGAGGCCACGCGCGGTCTCGCGGACGCCTGCCTCCAGCTCGGCACCCCGGTGACCGGCGGCAACGTCTCGCTCTACAACCAGACCGGTGAGACGGCGATCCACCCGACCCCGGTCGTGGCCGTGCTCGGCGTGATCGACGACGTCACGCGCCGCACGCCGATCGCGTTCAAGGAGGAGGGCCAGCTCCTCTACCTGCTCGGTGAGACGCGCGAGGAGTTCGGCGGCTCGGCCTGGTCGCAGGTCGTGCACGACCACCTCGGCGGCCTGCCGCCCAAGGTCGACCTGGAGCGCGAGCGCCTCCTCGCGGAGATCCTGATCTCGGCGTCCCGGGACGGCATGATCGACGCCGCGCACGACCTGTCGGACGGCGGCCTGATCCAGGCGGTCGTCGAGTCCTGCCTGCGCGGCGGCACCGGCGCCCGCCTGGTGGTCCCGGACGGCCTGGACGCCTTCACCTTCCTCCTGTCCGAGTCGGCGGGCCGCGCGGTGGTCTCCGTACCCCGCAGCGAGGAACTGCGCTTCACCGACATGTGCGGCGCGCGGGGCCTGCCCGTGACGCGCATCGGCGTGGTGGACGGCACGGTGGCCGACGCGAGCGCCGCGGTCGAGGTGCAGGGCGAGTTCGCGCTGCCCCTGGAGGAGCTGCGGACGGCACACACGCAGACGATCCCGACCCTGTTCGCCTGACCATCCCGCACCCTTAGAGCTCAGCCAGAGCCCCCGCCCGGAGCACACCAGCTTCCGGCCGGGGGCTCAGTGCTGAGGCCCCGGAACCAACGGAAAGAACCCGCACTCCCCCTACACCCTTCTCAAAACTTACGTAATTACGTAATATGCGATCATGGAGCTGGAAGAACGCGTCGCCGAGCTGGAGCGGCGCATGGCGGCGCTGGAGGGCGCGGACCGCGAGGTGGGCGCGCCCACCGTGAGCGAGAGCGACTTCTGGGCCCTCGACGGCCTCAAGGCACAGCTCGCCGAGCACCGAGCGACCGACGGCGGCGTGCTGTACACGGGTACGGTGCGGCTCCCGACGGGGGAGCGGTACGACTGGCAGACCGGCCAGTTCACCGAGGCGCTCCTGGACGGCGACTGGACCGAGGCCGCCGACGCACTGGCCGCGCTGGGGCATCCCGTACGGCTGCGGCTGCTGCGGGAGATCGTCGGCGGGCGGCGCACGGCAGCGGAGCTGGCCGCGCTCGACGAGGTCGGCACGACCGGCCAGATCTACCACCACCTGCGCCATCTGACCGGCGCGGGCTGGCTGCACACCACGGCTCGCGGCCGATACGAGGTTCCGGCGGGCCGGGTGGTGCCGCTCCTCGTGGTCCTGACCGCGGCGCGCCCCGCCTGACACCGCACGCGCCGGCCGCACGATTCCGCCAGGGGGAACAACCATCATGTCCATGGGCAAACTTGCCGCTGTCCTCAGCCGCGTCCTGTGGCTGGTCTTCTTCGTGCAGGTGGCCGCCGGGTTCTTCGTGGACCTTCCGTACGACTACTGGGTGGGCTGGCTGCCGGCGGTGGCCGCCATCGGGCTCGGTCTGCTGCCCGGACGGGCGGCGCGGCGGCAGATCGCGTCCGCGCCGCCGACGGCCGTGGAGGTGGAGGTGCCGGTCACCGGCCGGTGGTCGGCGCTCAACAGCCCGGCCGACAAGGTGCCGAGCCACGGTACCCACGGTCTGGCGCAGACGTACGCCATCGACATCACGGCAGAGCCGGAGAAGGGCTCCCGCCCGGGGTTCGCCTGGCTCTGGCCGATCGCCCGGCGCCCCCGGGCGTTCCCCGCGTTCGGGGCGCCGCTGCTCGCTGTCGGGGATGCGACGGTGGTCCACGCGGAGGACGTCCAACGGGACCACTTCAGCCGCAACTCCCTGCTCGCGCTGCTCTACTTCTTCTTCATCGAGGCCACGGTGCGCGGTGTGGCTCCGGCTCGCCGGGTGGTCGGCAATGCCGTGGTACTCGACCTCGGCGGTGGTACGTACGCCATGTACGCGCATGTCCAGCGCGGTTCGCTCGCCGTGCGGGCCGGGGACCGCGTCCGGTCGGGCCAGGTCATCGCCCGCTGCGGCAACTCCGGCAACTCCACTGAGCCGCACGTCCACTTCCAGTTGATGGACGGGCCCGACCTGGAGACGGCCAAGGGGGTGCCGTTCCGCTGGCGGGGGGTCGGCGTACCCGCGAACCGGGAGGTCTTCACCGGGGGGCACCCCGTGACCGCCGCCGGGCTTGGCGACACCCCTCCGCTTACATAACGGGCACCCGGCGGGTTGGGCTGTCCCGCACTCGTTCCGCCCTCACCGGGCGGCACCCCGTGACCACCGCGGGGCCTGGCGACGCCCCTCCGCCTACATGACGGGCACCCGGCGGGTTGGGCTGTGCCCACCCGTTCCGCCCCTGGCGGCCCAGTTGCCCACAGCGGGGGGCACGGCGGGCGGCGGAAGCCGCACGGGCCGCACGAGGCACCGAACCGGGCCGCACAAGGCACCGAGCCGCAAGGCGCACGGGTCAAGTGGCACGGAGCCGCAGACGCTGAACGCACGGGAGGGGTCGTGGCGGGATGACCGAGCGCAGCGTGCCAAGCAACACACTGACGGCGCGATGAAGAAGACAGTGTCCACTACGCGAGCACGGCCATCCCGCCACGACCCCGCCACCCCCACAACCGGAAAGGCGAAAACGCCACCCCCACCCACGGAAAGGCGAAACGGCCGCAACCACCCCGCCCGCCGGAAAGGCGAGAACTGCCCGAAAAGTGTTCAGGGTCAATATTTCATCCTGGTATAGTCCGCCCATGCCAGCACGGAGAGCCGCATCGGCGGACAAGCCGACACCCCCCGCCCCCGGCCTCCGGGAGCGCAAGAAGCAGCAGACCGCCTCCCGGATCTGGCACGCCGCAGTGGACCTCTTCGTCGAGCGCGGCTTCGACAAGGTGTCCGTCGCCGAGATCGCAGCCGCCGCGGACGTCTCCAAGATGACCGTCTTCAACTACTTCGGCACGAAGGAAGACGTACTCCTGGCCCCCATGGAGGAGCACGTGTCCGACGCCGCCGAAGCCGTCCGCACCCGCGCCCCCGGCGAATCCGCCGCAGACGCCCTGCGCCGCCAACTCCTCGACCTGATCGAGGCCCGCGACCCCTCCGTGGGCCTCAGCGACAGCCCCCGCACCCTCCAGGTCCTGCGCCTGGTAACCGAAACCCCCGTACTCCTGCACCGAGCCCACGCCTTCCACCACCGCAGGCAACAACTCCTGGCCACCACCCTCGCCGAGGAGACCGGCGACCCCGTCCTCGCCGAGGTGGCCGCCGCCCAGCTGATCGGCGTCCGCAACGCCGTGTTCGCGGAAGTGCACCGCCGCCGCATGGCGGGCACCCCGCTCGACGAGGTCGCCGCCGAGGCGGCCTCCCTCGCGAGGGGCGCCTTCGCCCTGGTGGAAAAGGGCCTCAGCGGATACGCGGTCAAGGCATAGGCTCCCCCCATGCCCCCGGCCAAGAAGCAGCGCACCCGCAGCTACGACCAGACGAAGATCCGCACGGCCGTGCTCACCCAGTTCGGCACGGTGCGCGAAGCGATCGCGGGCCTGACCCCGGACCAACTCGCCGCACCCACGCGCCTGGGCGACTGGACCGTACGCGAACTGGCGGCGCACTTCACGATGGTGCTCGGCACCCTGGCCCGCTACCTGGAGACACCCGAGCCGGAGAAGCTGGAAGTCCCGCTCCAGGACTGGCCGTTCCGGACGTCGTCCGCGGCGAACCAGGTGGACGAGGACGTACACGCCCTGTCGGCCGCCGTGAACACCCCGCTGGACGCCTTGTTCGCGGACGCCGCAACCCGCCTGGCGGACACCCTCCCCGAGGCCCCCGGCACCCGCCTGGTGCCCTCCCGCTTCGGCGGCATGACGCTGGCAGACTTCCTGGTCACCCGCACCGTGGAACTGATCGTCCACACGGACGACTTGAACGCGGCGCTGCCCGGCCTCGACGTCCCGTACGACCGCCAGGCCCTCGCGGCCTGCACCCGCCTGCTCGCGGACGCCCTCGCCACGAAGGCCCCCGGCGGCGCGGTGGAGGTCCGCGTGCCGCCGTACGCGGTGGTCCAGTGCGTGGAGGGCCCCCGGCACACCCGCGGCACCCCGCCGAACGTGGTCGAGACGGACCCGCTGACCTGGATCAGGCTGGCGACGGGACGCACGACGTGGGAGGCGGAGCGGGAGGCGGCACGCGTCAGTGCGAGCGGCGAACGAGCAGATCTCACGGCACTGCTGCCGATCATGTCGTAAGAGAAACGCGAGCCAAGTGAAGGGAAGAGGGAGAGGCACCCAAGCCACAACCAAGGTGATCGCCCCCGCGAAGGGAACCACTCCCGGACCGCCCCCGTCACAATGACATGTACAAGCAGCGTGTGACCCAGACCCTCACCGCCATCGCCGCAGCCGGGCTGCTCGCTGCCTGCGGCTCGGAGTCCGGCTCCGGCTCCGGCGACGGCGGCTCCGACAAGGCCGGCCCCGGCAAGGAGGGCCCCGCAAAGGGGACAACGGCCGAGGCTCTGACGGGAGTCCGCTGGAACGTGGAGAGCCTCACGGTCGACGGCAAGAAACAGCAGGCACCGAGCGGCGCCTACGTGAAGTTCGGCGGCAAGGGCGGCACCGGAGGCAACTTCGGCTGCAACGGCTACGGCGCCAAGGCCTCCGTGAAGGGCGACACCGTGGACTTCGAGCCCGGCCCGCACACCGAGATGGCGTGCGACGCCCTGGACTTCGAGAAGCGCCTGGCCCGCGCCATGGACGGCAGGCTGAAGGCGGAGGTGGAGGACGACCGCGCGACGCTCACCACGGCCGACGGCGACCGCATCGCGCTCAGCGCGGAGGCCGGTGCCCCGCTCAAGGGTACCGAGTGGACGGTGACCTCCGTCGGCGACAGCGGTACGGCGACCTCCTTGCCGAAGGCCCTGAACGACAAGGTCAAGCTGACCTTCGGCAAGGATGGCACGGTCCGCGGCAACCTGGGCTGCAACGCGGTCACCGCGGACGCGGACGCCCGGGACGGCAGCATCGCCCTGGGCATGCCGAAGGCGACGCGGAAGATGTGCCCCGGGAACGTGATGCCGACCGAGCGCACGCTTCTGAAGCTGTTCGAGGGCAAGGTCGAGTACAAGGTGGACCACCGCACGCTGACGCTGACGGACGGCAAGACGGTGGTGAAGGCACAGGCGGCCTGACTGCGAGGGCAAAGCACGCGACCCTCGGGAAAAATGCGAACCGGAGAGCAACCGCAAGACAAACCAGCGAAGCAGCTCAGCCCACCGAATAGCGAAGCAGCTCAGCCCACCGAATAGCGAAGCAGCTCAGCCCACCGAGTCCGGATAGGGCAAGAGCCCGGCGGCAGTCCGCTCCCAGGCGTCCCGCAACGCGGAGAGCACCCCGGGCTCCCGCCCGGCGAGATCCGCCTGCTCCCGCTGATCGCGCCCGAGATGGAACAACTGATCGCGCCCACCCTTGCCGCGGTAGTACTTCCAGTCCCCGCGCCGCAACGCCCGCTCCCCCCGCACCCGCCAGAACAGATCCCGCTCACCGACGGGCCGCCCGCGCAGCAGATACCCGGCGAGGCTGGTGCCGTCGAGGGGATGGGCGGGGTCGGGCCGGGCCCCGGCGAGCTCCAGGAGGGTCGCGGTCCAGTCCGGGGTGTAGACGGGCTCGTCGCTGACCTGCCCGCCGTCGAGGCGGGCGGGCCAGCGCACGATGGTCGGCACCCGGATACCGCCTTCGAGCAGCGAGCCCTTGTTGCCCGAGAGCGGCCAGTTGTACGAGAAGCGCTCGCCGCCGTTGTCGGAGGCGAAGAACACCAGCGTGTCCCGCTCCTGCCCGGACGCCCGGAGCGCCCGCAGGACCTCACCGACGGACCGGTCGAGGTCCTGCACCATCTCGGCGTACTTGGCGAGGGACCCACCGTCCTGGTGCCACAGGGCACCCTTCTCACCGGCCTTGATCCGCCGCACGATCTCGGCGCTCGCGGCCGTGTCGCCGTCGGCGATCCAGGGCCAGTGCGGGGTGGTGAAGTTGAGGTTGAGCAGCCACGGCCTGTCGTGGTCGCGGGCCACGTACTCGCTCGCGCGCTCGGTCAGGATCCGGGTGTAGTACCGCAGGTCCCTGTACGTGGCGTCGCCCTCCCGCACATCGCCCTCGTACAGGTCGTACTCGCCGCCGCCGCCGAGCTTCGAGTAGTACTCCAGGGCGCCGCCGAAGTTCCCGAAGAACTCGTCCCAGCCGGACTTGGTGGGCGAGTAGTCGGGCAGGAAGCCGCAGTGCCACTTGCCGATCAGGGCGGTCGCGTACCCGGCGCCGCGCAGGAGCGAGGCGAGGGTGGGGTGCGTCGGTTCGAGCCCGGCCGACCTGTCGGCTATCGGCTCGGCGAGCCCGCCCTTGGTCCGGCCGGGGAAGCGCCCGGTGTAGAGGCTGAACCGGGTGGGGGAGCAGGTCGCGGACCCGGAGTAGGCGTGGGTGAAGCGGACGCCCTGCCGGGCCAGGCGGTCCAGGTGCGGGGTCTTGATGTGCGGGGAGCCGTACGACGACAGATCGGCCCAGCCGAGGTCGTCGCCGAGGACGAACAGGATGTTGGGCCGCTTGGAGTGCCGCCCACGAGCGGCGGCGAAGGGCCGCTCGGCGGCGTCGGCGCCACCGCCACCGGCACTCGCGCCGGCACCGGCACCCGCACCGGCACCGGAGAGGGAGCCCCCGCCGCCCCGGGCGGCGGCGTCAGAGGCACCGGCGCCCACACCCGCGGCGGCGGCGACCCCCGCCACCCCGCCCGCGAAGGACCGCCGGGACAACCGAGAGGATCGTGACCGTTCATGAGGCTGCATGGATCAGGAGCCTCACGGGGTGCCGAAGAACACGTCAACGCGTTCGCGCCCCTGTTCACAAAGCTGTCGTCGCAGTTCACGGTCGTGTCGTACGACTGAAGCACCCCCGCGGCACGCTCACGCTCCGTACCGGCACCGCATCCCCAATTCGGACCAGTGGTCGATCTCGCCTACACTCGGTGTCGTGCCACGTGGTGACGGTCGACTCAATCACGATCTGTTCCCCGGCGAGAAAGGCCCCCAGGACGCTTGTGGCGTCTTCGGTGTCTGGGCTCCGGGCGAAGAGGTCGCAAAGCTCACGTACTTCGGGCTCTACGCCCTCCAGCATCGGGGCCAGGAATCCGCGGGAATCGCGGTCAGCAACGGCTCCCAGATCCTCGTCTTCAAGGACATGGGCCTGGTGTCCCAGGTCTTCGACGAGACCTCGCTAGGTTCTCTCCAGGGACACATCGCGGTCGGTCACGCCCGCTACTCCACCACCGGAGCCTCCGTCTGGGAGAACGCCCAGCCCACCTTCCGCGCGACGGCCCACGGCTCCATCGCCCTCGGCCACAACGGCAACCTCGTCAACACGGCGCAGCTGGCCGAGATGGTCGCCGAGCTGCCCAAGCAGGAGGGCCGCACCACGCGTGTGGCGGCCACCAACGACACCGACCTGCTCACGGCCCTGCTCGCCGCCCAGACCGACGCCGACGGCAAGCCGCTGACCATCGAGGAAGCCGCGGGCGTGGTGCTTCCCCAGATCCAGGGCGCCTTCAGCCTCGTCTTCATGGACGAGCACACGCTGTACGCGGGCCGCGACCCGCAGGGCATCCGCCCGCTGGTGCTCGGCCGCCTCGAGCGCGGCTGGGTGGTCGCCTCCGAGAGCGCCGCCCTCGACATCTGCGGCGCCAGCTATGTGCGCGAGATCGAGCCCGGCGAGTTCGTCGCCATCGACGAGAACGGCCTGCGCACCTCCCGATTCGCGGAAGCGAAGCCCAAGGGCTGCGTCTTCGAGTACGTGTACCTGGCGCGCCCCGACACCGACATCGCGGGCCGCAACGTCTACCTCTCGCGGGTCGAGATGGGCCGCAAGCTCGCGGCCGAGGCCCCGGTCGACGCCGACCTCGTCATAGCGACGCCGGAGTCCGGCACCCCTGCCGCGATCGGGTACGCGGAGGCCTCCGGCATCCCCTTCGGCGCGGGCCTCGTCAAGAACGCCTATGTCGGCCGGACCTTCATCCAGCCCTCGCAGACCATCCGCCAGCTGGGCATCCGGCTGAAGCTGAACCCCCTCAAGGAAGTCATCAGGGGCAAGCGCCTGGTCGTCGTCGACGACTCGATCGTCCGCGGCAACACCCAGCGCGCCCTGGTCAAGATGCTCCGTGAGGCGGGCGCCGCCGAGGTCCACATCCGGATCTCCTCGCCGCCCGTGAAGTGGCCGTGCTTCTTCGGCATCGACTTCGCCACCCGCGCCGAACTCATCGCCAACGGCATGAGCATCGACGAGATCGGCACCTCCCTCGGCGCCGACTCGCTCTCGTACATCTCCATCGACGGCATGATCGAAGCCACCACCATCGACAAGCCGAACCTGTGCCGTGCCTGCTTCGACGGCGAGTACCCGATGGACCTGCCGGACCCGGAGCTGCTCGGCAAGCAGCTCCTGGAGACCGAGCTGGCAGCGGGCCCGGCGGCCACCGCCGCGGCGGACGCGATCCGCCGCCCGTAAGACCCCACGCAGTACGACACGAAAGTTCTCATCGTCATGTCTGAGACCACTGGTGCCAGCTACGCAAGCGCGGGCGTCGACATCGAGGCGGGCGACCGCGCCGTCGAGCTGATGAAGGAGTGGGTCAAGAAGACCCAGCGCCCCGAGGTCGCGGGCCTCGGCGGTCTCGGCGGCTTCGCCGGGCTCTTCGACGCCTCCGCCCTCAAGCGCTTCGACCGCCCGCTGCTCGCCTCCGCCACGGACGGCGTCGGCACGAAGGTCGACCTCGCGAGGCAGCTCGGGGTGTACGACACGATCGGCCACGACCTGGTCGCCATGGTCATGGACGACATCGTGGTGTGCGGCGCCGAACCGCTGTTCATGACGGACTACATCTGCGTCGGCAAGGTCCACCCGGAGCGCGTGGCCGCCATCGTCAAGGGCATCGCGGAGGGCTGTGTCCTCGCGGGCTGCGCGCTCGTCGGCGGCGAGACCGCCGAGCACCCCGGCCTGCTCGGCCCCGACGACTTCGACGTCGCGGGCGCGGGCACGGGCGCAGTGGAGGCGGACCAGGTGCTCGGTGCCGATCGCATCCGTAAGGGTGACGCGGTGATCGCCATGGCGTCCTCCGGCCTTCACTCCAACGGGTACTCACTCGTCCGGCACGTGGTCTTCGACCGGGCCGGCTGGACCCTGGACCGCGAGGTCCCCGAGTTCGGCCGCACCCTCGGCGAGGAGCTCCTGGAACCCACGAAGATCTACTCCCTGGACTGTCTGGCGCTGACGCGCACGGCGCAGGTGCACGCGTTCAGCCACATCACCGGCGGCGGCCTCGCGGCGAACCTCGCCCGGGTGATCCCGGACGCCTTGCACGCCACCGTCGACCGCTCCACCTGGGCCCCCGGCGCGGTCTTCGACGTCGTCGGCACGGCGGGCCGGGTCGAGCGCCTGGAGCTGGAGAAGACCCTGAACATGGGCGTCGGCATGATCGCCGTCGTCCCCCAGGAGTCGGCCGACGTGGCCCTGACGACCCTGGCCGACCGCGGCGTGGACGCCTGGATCGCGGGCGAGATCACCGACCGCGGCGACCACACGACGGGCGCCGAGCTCACGGGTGACTACGCGAAGTAGCCACCGCGGACCGCGCGGGGTGCGGCACGCGCCGCGCCCCCGCACCGCACCTCCGCACACGTGCGTACGTACACGCGCGTACGTACGCACGAGCCGCACGCGACACAGCCATGGACGGCACGGCATCCGGGTACACAGCCGTGGACGGCGCAGAAAACTCTGGTACACGGCCGTGGACAGCACAAAACCCGGTCCGGCGGTGTTGCCACCCCGGACCGGGTGAAGTGCAGTCGCTACAGGTGAATGCGCGAGCTGCGAATGCCTGTGACGTACGAGAACCGCGAGGTCAAGCGCCGCGGCGCTGCGACGAGGGGCCGGACTCCTCGTCCTCGTCCTCGTCGTCGTTGTACAGATCCGCGTACTGCGCGTACGGGTCGTCTTCCTCGTCCTCGTCTTCGAACGGCTCGCCATTCGGCGGCTGTTGCGAAGTCGAAGCGCCCAGCTCATTGGCCAGACGCGACAGGTCAGTCCCGCCGCTGTTGTACTTCAGCTGGCGGGCGACCTTTGTCTGCTTGGCCTTGGCCCGGCCGCGCCCCATGGCTCGACCCCCTCGGTATCGGGGCTTCATGGCCCCAGAGTCTTGACACGCGTTCATGATCTAGAACGGACTCTCCATGGAGAGACCGGTCCGTAGGGCTTCCACGGTACCTGCTCCTGCGGCCATACGGTACGTCGCCCGCAGGACGCGCCTGGGCGCACGACCGGCAAGGTGCCCTTTCCTCGCTGGTCAGCTGCGATTTTAACCTCTTCTTGGCAGGCGACCCGCCGACGGGGGTGAGTCTTGTCTCCCGAGGGCGTCGGCGGGCCTGGAACCGAGGGGCACCGGGCGTGCTCCGGGTGCCGGACGGATCAGCGGCCGCGGGCCTCCGCGATCCGCTGCTCGGCGATCCTGTCGGCCGCCGCGGCGGGCGGAATCCCATCCTGCTTCGCACGTGCGAATATGGCGAGGGTGGTGTCGAAGATCTTCGACGCCTTCGCCTTGCACCGGTCGAAGTCGAAGCCGTGCAGCTCGTCGGCGACCTGGATGACACCGCCCGCGTTCACCACGTAGTCGGGTGCGTAGAGGATCCCGCGGTCCGCGAGGTCCTTCTCGACGCCCGGGTGCGCGAGCTGGTTGTTGGCCGCGCCGCAGACCACCTTGGCGGTGAGCACCGGCACGGTGTCGTCGTCGAGCGCGCCGCCGAGCGCACACGGGGCGTAGACGTCCAGGCCCTCGGTGCGGATCAGCGTCGCGGTGTCGGCGACCGCGGTGACCTCGGGGTGCTTGCTGGTGATGCGCAGCAGCGAGTCCTCGCGGACATCGGTGATCACGACGTCGGCGCCGTCCTTCAGGAGGTGCTCCACGAGGATGTGGCCCACCTTGCCGACGCCCGCGACACCGACCTTGCGGCCGCGCAGCGACGCCTCGCCCCACAGGTGCTGCGCGGAGGCCCGCATGCCCTGGAAGACACCGAAGGCGGTGAGCACGGAGGAGTCCCCGGCGCCGCCGTGCTCCGGGGAGCGCCCGGTGGTCCAGCGGGACTCGCGCGCGATCACGTCCATGTCGGCGACATAGGTGCCGACGTCGCAGGCCGTCACGTACCGGCCGCCGAGCGAGGCCACGAAGCGGCCGTAGGCGAGCAGCAGCTCATCGCTCTTGACCTTGTCGGGGTCACCGATGATCACCGCCTTGCCACCGCCGTGGTCGAGTCCGGCCATGGCGTTCTTGTACGACATCCCGCGCGCGAGGTTGAGCGCGTCGGCGACGGCGGCTTCCTCGGAGGCGTAGGGGTAGAAGCGCGTGCCGCCGAGGGCGGGGCCCAGGGCGGTGGAGTGGATGGCGATGACGGCCTTGAGTCCGCTGGCGCGGTCCTGGCACAGCACGACCTGCTCATGACCCCCTTGATCCGAGTGGAACAGGGTGTGCAGGACGCCGTCGGTTACATCGGTCACGGTGGTGACTCCCGGTTACATAGCGGCGGTTGGACGGGTGGCCCGTGCGGGTGGCGGGCGCCGTGTGCCAAGAGAGTAGAGCCTGAAGGGACCCGTCCGCCGCACGGCGGTCGGCATCACTCTGTCCGGTCGTCACCGCGCTCACGCGCGCGGGCTGCGGGACGCAGTGCGGCAGTGTTCGGCCATGGCACGATCCGTAGTGTTTTCCAGCCGGTCCGCGGGGGAGGTGAGGAGCCGTGCCCAAGGTGTCCTCGGTGATCGTCCCGTACGCGTCGTACTTGCGTGTGTATGAGCCGCTCGCCGCCTTCCCCGAGCCCGAGCGGAGCCACTGGGCGCGCTACGCCGGGCGCTCGGACCGCCCCTCGTACCAGGACGAACTCCGCCGCTCCCTGGCCGACCTGGTGCCCACGCCGCCCGTTCCCGTGCCGGTGCACGAGAGCAGCGACGCGTTCGTGGTGGAGCTCGACGGGGTGGTGTGCGTCTGCCCCTGGCGCACCCGGCTGCGGGGCTGGCAGGCCCTCGGCGGCCTCGGCGGGGAACTGCCTGCGCCGGTCCTCGACGCGGTCCTGCCGCCGGTGGTGCGCCGGCAGGCCGCGGCGGACTACGAGCAGTGGTTGACGCAGAACCCCGACGCGCGCCCCTGGATCCGCTCGGCGACGTGGCACGTGCCGATGCCGTGGTTCGTGCTCGTCACGGACGAGGAGCGCTGCTACGAGCGCTTCCCCGAGGCCGCCGCTGCCGACGGGGCCGCTGGGGAGGCGGACGCCGGGGAGCCCGCGCCCGCCGCCGGGCCCTCCGGGAGCGGGGCGCCGGTCCTGCGGTACCGCACGCCGATGGTGCAGGCGCGGCGCCGGGTGGCACGCGGCCTGAAGGCGCTGCGCGAGGCCATGGACGAGGGGGCGCTCATCGACGGCCTCGTGGACGTGGGGCGCTGGCTCGAGGAGTTCCACCCGCGTTCCCTGGTGGAGCTCGACTACGGCGGTCTGGTGCACGCGCTGCCGGACGGCATGCTGGCCGATGACCACTCGGCGCGGGATGTGGCCGCCGGGATCGAGGCGCTGCGGGCCGGCGACGGGGTGGGGGCGGGCGAGGCGTATGCGAGGCTCGTGGAGCGCTGGCGTGCGGTCCGGGAGCGACAGTTCTCGAACTGACGGGCCCGGTTCCGCCCGGCCGTGTCCCGGCAACGGGACGTAGGTCCCGATCCGGGCCTTTGCCTCAAGCGTGATGGACCGCACTTAACTCGCTCTTGCGCTGATCGCCCCTCCTCATGCCAAAATAGGACAAGGAGTCCGGACAGGGCTCCCTCCGTCCAACTATGGGCGGAATGCTTGGCATTGCGCGCTATGGGGGGTCTGTTGACTCCTGATCGCTCTGTGACTGATCGTCACTGTGACGTGACTGTCCGCTATGGCATGGTCCATCGGCTTCCGTCGCGGATGGACACCTGGGAGGGCAATTCCATCGGTTTGGCCGACGCGGCTGGACGGATGGTGTAGTTGTAGTGCCGAGGACAAGCCGTTCGTCCTATAACCGACTCGACTCGCGTCCGCCATTTCGGGCAACGCGGGTCAAGGTGCAGAATTTAGAGGAATGAACCGAGAAGGTTCGGTTCTCCCGAGGAGGCCGCTCATGACCGCTCGCACCCCTGATGCCGAGCCGCTGCTGACCCCGGCTGAGGTTGCCACGATGTTCCGCGTCGACCCGAAGACGGTCACGCGCTGGGCCAAGGCTGGCAAGCTCACGTCGATCCGTACGCTCGGCGGGCACCGCCGTTACCGCGAGGCTGAGGTCCGCGCTCTGCTTGCGGGCATTCCGCAGCAGCGCAGCGAGGCCTGAGCAGGGCGTTTGTGCAGTAAGCAGCAGTAAGCAGTACACATCGGACGACAGGCTCTACCGCTGTCAGGTCCCCCAACCTGGCCGTAACGTCCGACATATGGCTCTACACGACACGGGACCCGCCCCAACGGGCCCCACGCCCGAACCACTTGGGTGAGTCGTCGATCGCGCTGGGCTCCGCCGGGTCCAGCGCGATCTTTTTTTGTGCCCGCGCCCCCTGGGCGGGTGCCGTGCGGGCGTGCCGTGCGGACGGCCCTGCGCGCTGTTGGGGGCCTCTGTGGGCCGTTCTGTTGATCCCTGGGCGGCCCTGTCGGCGGGTGGTCGAGGCGGTAAGGCGGCAAGTGCAATGGCACATATTTGATTGACGCGGTGTAGGGCGGGGGTAAGTTCCGGGGTTCTTGAAACTCTTTCGGTGACTACCGTCACACGGGCTCCGGCTTGTTGGCCCTGACGCCGGTGCGCTAAAGGGGGCAGCCGGGCCTTCTGTGGAGGCTGTCGGCGCCGGGCGTGGCACTGGGTGGGCCGCCGGGCGGGGCTCCCGTCCTTCGCTCAGCTTCCCACCCGGCAGGCCGCCTGCGGGCGCCTTTGGTCATGCCTGGGAGTGTCTCTCGTCCTCGTACGCCCCATCCGTCTCAGGGGCCTCTGCGGCCTCACTGGAGGGTTCCGTGGGGGAGGGTTCCATGGCGAGGCGCAGGAGTCGGTGGCAGATGGGACAGTGCCGGGTCAGATGGCGGTAACGGGTGGCCGCTGCGAGATGAGCACGCAGCAGGGCACGGGTCTCGTGCCGGGCGGTTGCGGACATGCGCCACCTCCTCGGGAGCGCACGGCTCGCTCCCCCCTCCGGGGTACCGGCGGAATGTGACGCCGTCAAGACCGGGGGGCGCTCGCGGGGCGCGACGGGGGCGGACGGCGCCCTGGCCTCCACCCTCGCGGGCGCCGACCGCGGGTCCCGCCTGGGTCGCGCCCTGGCGGGACCCTGTTCGGGCTGAAACGCCGAAGTGGCCGCACCCCTAGGGGTGCGGCCACTTCGTTACTGCGGTCCTGACGGGATTTGAACCCGCGGCCTCCACCTTGACAGGGTGGCGAGCACTCCAAACTGCTCCACAGGACCAGGTTTCGCAGCTCCGATTGCCTCTCTGGGCTGCGAAAAAGACTGTACAGCAGCTCGGGGCCCTGGTCGAACTCGCTCTGTGTGAGCGGGCGGTCACGGCGCCGGGGCTAGGGCGCGGCGGCGTCGATCGCCTTCACGATGCGCTTGTCGGAGACGGGGTACGCCGTGCCGAGCGCGTGCGCGAAGTAGCTGACCCGCAGCTCCTCGAGCATCCAGCGGATGTCCAGGACCTCCCGCGGCACCGGCCGCCCCTGCGGCAGCTGTTCGAGCAGCCAGGCGTACTCGTCCTGCATCTCGTGGACCTTCTCCATGCGCGTGGTGTCGCGCTGGACGCTCGTCGGCATCTGCTGGAGCCGGCGGTCGGCGGCGACCAGGTAGCGCATCAGGTCGGGCAGCCGGCGCACCCCCGTCTCCGTGACGAAGCCGGGCTTGACGAGGGCGTCGAGCTGCCCGCGCACGTCCGCGAGGTTGGGCAGCAGCGCCGTGCTCCTCGTGGACTTCAGGCGCCGCTCACAGGCCTGCCAGGCGGCGAGGACCTGCTGGACCTGCGCGACCGTGTGCACGGTCACGTCGACGATCTCGGCGCGCACCCTCTCGTACAGCTTGCGGTACGACTCCTCGTCCCACGCGGGCCCGCCGAAGTCGCCGATGAGCTTGTCCGCCGCCGCCCGCGCGCAGTCGTCGAAGAGCGCCTGCATGGAGCCGTGCGGGTTCGCCGACAGGGCGAGCTTCTGCTGGTTGGTGAGCTTGTCCTGGGCGAACTTGCCCGGGTTCACCGGAATGTTGCGCAGGACGAGGCGGCGGGTGCCGCGCCACATCGCCCGCGCCTGCTCCGCCTCGGTGTCGAAGAGGCGTACGGAGACGGTGTCGCCGTCGTCGACGAGGGCCGGGTAGGCCTTCACCGGCTGTCCCGCCCGGCGTGTCTCGAAGACGCGTGAGAGCGTCCCGATCGTCCAGTCCGTGAGGCCGGTGCGCTCCACGGACTCCCCGCCCGAGCGCTCCGCCGTCGCGGCCGCCGCCTGCGAAAGGGCCTTGCGGGCCTTCGGCTGGAGGCGCAGCCTCAGGGCCTCCAGGTCCTTGTCCTCGGCCAGCTTGCGGCGCCGCTCGTCGGTGATCCGGAAGGTGATCTTCAGATGGTCCGGTACGCGGGTCAGGTCGAAGTCGTCGCCGTGCACCGGCACCCCGACCATCTTCTGGAGCTCACGCGCCAGCGTGACGTGCAGCGGCTCCTGGAGGGGCGTGGCCCGCTCCAGGAACTGTCTGGCGTAGTTGGGCGCCGGGACGTAGTGACGGCGGATCGGCTTGGGCAGGGAGCGGATCAGCTCCGTCACGACGTCCTCGCGCAGGCCCGGGATCTGCCAGTCGAAGCCGTCGGGCACCACCTGGTTGAGCACCTGGAGCGGTATGTGCACGGTCACGCCGTCCGCGTCCGCGCCCGGCTCGAAC
This sequence comes from Streptomyces sp. NPDC017940, assembly GCF_044328435.1. Lineage (NCBI taxonomy): Bacteria > Bacillati > Actinomycetota > Actinomycetes > Kitasatosporales > Streptomycetaceae > Streptomyces > Streptomyces sp. NPDC017940. The sequence continues at coordinate 91,499 of NZ_JBIRHJ010000014.1, forward strand.
TGGTACGTCACCCGGAACTTCAGCGGCCCCTGCCGCCAGGTGTCCGGATAGTCGTTCTTCGACACGTCACCGGCGCGCTCGTTGATGAGCATCGACCGCTCGAAGTCGAGCAGCTCCGGTTCCTCGTGGATCTTCTTCTTCCACCAGGAGTCGAAGTGCGCCCCCGACACCACATGGGCGGGCACCCGCTGGTCGTAGAAGTCGAACAGCGTCTCGTCGTCGACGAGGATGTCGCGGCGCCGCGCACGGTGCTCGAGCTCCTCGACCTCGGTGAGCAGCCGGCGGTTGGCGGCGAAGAACTTGTGGTGCGTACGCCAGTCGCCCTCGACCAGTGCGTTGCGGATGAAAAGGTCGCGGCTCGTCTCGGGGTCGATGCGGCCGTAGTTCACCTTGCGGTCGGTGACGATCGGGACGCCGTACAGCGTGACCTTCTCGTACGCCATCACGGCCGCCTGGTCCTTCTCCCAGTGCGGCTCGCTGTAGGTGCGCTTGACCAGGTGCTGCGCGAGCGGCTCGATCCACTCGGGCTCGATCCTCGCGTTGACGCGCGCCCACAGCCGGGACGTCTCCACCAGCTCGGCCGACATGATGAACCGCGGCGGCTTCTTGAAGAGCGCCGAGCCGGGGAACACCGCGAACTTGGCGCTCCGCGCGCCCAGGTACTCGTTCTTCGCGCCCTCCTTCACGTCCTTCATGCCCACGTGGGACAGCAGGCCCGCGAGGAGGGAGAGGTGGACGTGCTGGTCGGCCGCGTCCTCGTCGTTCGGATGGATGCCCATCTGCTTGGCGACCGTGCGCAGCTGGGAGTAGATGTCCTGCCACTCGCGGATGCGCAGGAAGTTCAGATACTCGCGTTTGCACATGCGGCGGAACGCGGACGAGCCGAGCTCCTTCTGCTGCTCGCGCACGTACCGCCACAGGTTCAGATACGCCAGGAAGTCGGACGTCTCGTCCTTGAAGCGGGCGTGCTGCTGGTCGGCCTGCGTCTGCTTGTCGGCCGGGCGCTCCCGCGGGTCCTGGATGGACAGCGCGGCGGCGATCACCATGACCTCGCGCACGCAGCCGTTCCTGTCGGCTTCCAGGACCATCCGGGCGAGCCGGGGGTCCACGGGGAGCTGGGCGAGCTTGCGGCCCTGCTGCGTCAGCCGCTTCTTCGGGTCCTTCTGGGCGGGGTCGAGCGCGCCCAGCTCCTGGAGGAGCTGCACGCCGTCCCGGATGTTGCGGTGGTCCGGCGGGTCGATGAACGGGAACTTCTCGATGTCGCCGAGGCCGGCCGCGGTCATCTGGAGGATGACGGACGCCAGGTTCGTGCGGAGGATCTCCGCGTCCGTGAACTCCGGGCGGGCCTCGAAGTCCTCCTCGGAGTACAGCCGGATACAGATGCCGTCCGACGTACGGCCGCAGCGGCCCTTGCGCTGGTTGGCGCTGGCCTGCGAGACCGGCTCGATCGGCAGCCGCTGCACCTTCGTGCGGTGGCTGTAGCGCGAGATGCGGGCCGTGCCCGGGTCGATCACGTACTTGATGCCGGGAACCGTCAGGGACGTCTCGGCGACGTTCGTCGCCAGGACGATTCTTCGCGCCGTTCCCGCGCCTGGCCGCTGGAACACGCGGTGCTGCTCGGCGTGGGACAGGCGGGCGTAGAGGGGGAGGACCTCCGTGAACCGGTAGTTCTTCTTGTTCAGCGCGTCCGCCGTGTCCCTGATCTCGCGCTCACCGGACAGGAAGACCAGGATGTCCCCCTTGCCCTCCGCCTGGAGCTCCTCCACCGCGTCCGTGATCGCCGTGATCTGGTCGCGGTCCGGGTCGTCGCCCTCCTCCTCCAGGAGCGGGCGGTAGCGGACCTCCACCGGATACGTCCGGCCGCTCACCTCCACGATCGGGGCGTCCCCGAAGTGGCGCGAGAACCGCTCCGGGTCGATGGTCGCGGAGGTGATCACGACCTTCAGGTCCGGGCGCTTCGGCAGCAACTGCGCGAGGTAGCCGAGCAGGAAGTCGATGTTGAGACTGCGCTCGTGGGCCTCGTCGATGATGATCGTGTCGTACGCGCGCAGCTCGCGGTCCGTCTGGATCTCGGCCAGCAGGATGCCGTCCGTCATCAGCTTCACGTACGTGCTGTCCTGGTTCACCTGGTCGGTGAAGCGGACCTTCCAGCCGACCGCCTCGCCGAGCGGCGTGTCCAGCTCCTCCGCGACCCGCTCCGCGACCGTGCGGGCCGCGAGGCGGCGCGGCTGCGTGTGGCCGATCAGGCCGCGTACGCCACGGCCCAGCTCCAGGCAGATCTTGGGGATCTGCGTGGTCTTGCCCGAGCCGGTCTCGCCCGCGACGATCACGACCTGGTGGTCGCGGATCGCCTGGAGGATGTCGTCCTTCTTCTGGCTGACCGGGAGCTGCTCGGGATACGTGATCGCGGGCACGCCCGAGGCGCGGCCCGCCATCCTGGCCGCCGCCCGCTCCACGTCCTGCGCGACCTCCGCGAGGACGGCGGCGCGGGCCTCGGGCTTGCGGATGCGGCGCGCGCCTTCGAGCCGCCGGCCGATGCGGTGCTCATCGCGCAGCGAGAGTTCCGCGAGGCGGGGGGCGAGGGCGTCGAGGGTGAGGGCGGGCTGCGTAGACATACGCGGTCCAGGATCTCACCCGCGGCTCGGGAACGGCCAACTGATTTCCCGTGGGGCACGGGAGAGCACGTACGATTCCGGGCATGTGGTCCCGAGCGCGGCTTGCGTGGTGCTTCCTGGTGGGGGTGCTGGTCGTTGTGCTCGGGGTGGGGGTGCTTTGCGGCTCCGCCGGGGTTTACGGGGCTGGGGCTGGGGCTGGGGCTTCTGGGGCTGCTGGGGTTTCGGGGGCTGCTGGGGCTTCTGGGGCTGGTGCGGGGGTTCTGGGGTCGGCTGGGGTTTCCGGGTCTGGTGCTGGGGTTCTGGGGGCTGCTGGGGCTTCCCGGTCTGGTGCGGGGGCTGCGGAGTCCGCTGGGGTTTCCGGGCCTGGTGTTGGGGCTCTGGGGTCCGCTGGGGTTTTCCGTGCTGAGGCCGGAGGCCTGCGCGATGTGCCCGGCTGCGGGCGGAGCCCGCGGGACGACGGGCGGTGGCCCGCTGCTCCGCCCCGGTTCCCCTCCGCCTACGAATTGCTTCCCGCCCTCTACGACACCCGCGCCGCCGCCTCTTCCGCCTGGGGCGCCGACCAGGCCGTGCTGTCCCTCCTGCCGGGGCGTGCGCCGCCCGGGCTCGTGCCGCCCTCGCCGATAGATCTCTCCGTTCTGCGCGTGTAGGACGTCTCCTTTCGTCCTTCGAGTCCCATTTGTCGCACACGTATGCAGTTACAGGAGAAGAGCTCCCTCATGTCGTCCTCCGCCCGTAAGAGCCTTGAGAACCGTAAAAAGAACATCGCCGCCATCGTCGGTGTGACCGTCGCCGCCGGTCTGCTCGGGTTCGCCTCGTACACCGCCACCAAGCCGGAAGAGCCCTCCGCCGCCACCGCCGAGAAGGGGGCATCGGACCCGGCTGCCTCGCCCGGGGCCTCCGCCGTCCCCCGCAAGGGCGCCTACCCCGAGCTGGAAGCCCTCGCCCGGCGCGACGCCGACGACCCGCTCGCCCAGGGCCGGGCCGATGCCCCCGTCGTCATGATCGAGTACGCCGACTTCAAGTGCGGTTTCTGCGGGAAGTTCGCCCGGGACACCGAGCCCGACCTGGTCAAGAAGTACGTGGCGGACGGGACCCTGCGCATCGAGTGGCGGAACTTCCCCATCTTCGGCGAGGATTCCGAGCGGGCCGCCCGCGGCGCCTGGGCCGCGGGACGGCAGGGGCGGTTCTGGCAGTTCCACGAAGCCGCGTACGCGGACGGCGCCAAGGACAAGGGCTTCGGGGGCGGACGCCTGAAGGAGCTCGCCCGCGCGGCCGGGGTCAAGGACGTGGAGCGGTTCGCCGAGGATGCGGACAGCGGGGCTGCTCGGGACGCCGTGAAGAAGGACCAGGACGAGGGGTTCAAGCTCGGCGCCGCCTCCACGCCGTCCTTCCTCGTCAACGGGCAGCCCATTGCCGGGGCGCAGTCCGATGCCGTGTTCGAGCGGGCCATTGAGGCTGCGGCTGCTGCTTCGTCTTCCTCCGGTTCCTCCGGTTCCTCCGGTTCCTCGTCTTCCTCCAGCAAGGAGGGCCGTCAGTGACTTCCGACGTGGGGTACTTCGCCGCCTTTCTGGCGGGGTTGCTCGCGTTGGTCAGTCCGTGCAGTGCGCTGCTGCTGCCTGCCTTCTTCGCCTACTCCATCGATTCCACCTCGCGGCTGCTCGCCCGTACCGGGATCTTCTACGCCGGGCTCGCCACGACGCTGGTGCCCCTGGGCGCCGCCGGGTCCGTGGCCGGGCGGTTCTTCTTCGGGCACCGGGAGCAGTTGGTCTTCTGGGCCGGGTGGCTGATCATCGCGCTGGGTGTCGCGCAGGTGGTGGGGCTCGGCTTCGCCTCGCGGCGCATGGCCGAGCTGTCCGGGCGGATCCGGCCGACCACCGCGCTGTCCGTGTACGCGCTCGGGGCGGTGTACGGGCTTGCCGGGTTCTGTGCCGGGCCGATCCTCGGGAGCGTGCTGACCGTGGCGGCCGTGGGTGGCTCTCCCGTGTACGGGGGCGCACTCCTTGCCGTGTACGCCCTCGGGATGGCTGTGCCGCTGTTCGTGCTCGCCGTGCTGTGGGAGCGGTTCGAGCTGGGGCGGCGGCGGTGGCTTCGGGGGCGGGTGTTCCGGGTCGGGCGGTTGGAGCTGCATACGACGTCGGTGCTCTCGGGGCTGTTCTTCGTGCTGCTTGGGGGGCTTTTTCTGGCGTACGACGGGGCTGCCGCGCTGCCGGGGCTGCTGGATGTGGACGACTCGTTCGCCGTGCAGGAGTGGGCGTCGCGGTTCGGGGACGCGGTGCCTGACTGGGTGCTGCTGGTGGGGGTTGTCGTGGTGGTGGGGCTGGTGGTGCTTGTTCGGCGGAGGTCCGCCGAGACGGACGCCTGAGCGCTGCGTGCTGTGCGGGTTTCCTTTTCGCCTTTTCCGTGGGTGGGGGTGGCGGGGTCTTCGCCTTTCCGCCGGTGGGGGTGGCGGGGTCGTGGCGGGATGGCCGTGCTCGCGTAGTGGACACTGCC
>NZ_JBIRHJ010000015.1:0-84606 GCF_044328435.1 Streptomyces sp. NPDC017940
ACGCCCGGTTACATTCCGAACCCGGAAGCTAAGCCTCACAGCGCCGATGGTACTGCAGGGGGGACCCTGTGGGAGAGTAGGACGCCGCCGAACTATTTTTGATAAGAAGCCGTACCCCCGAGTTCCGACTCGGGGGTACGGCTTTTTTGCGTTCCACCCCAAACAGCCACCTCAGCCACCTCGACCACGCGGACCTATTTGGCGCCGGAAGCCGCGCACCCCCTCTGCACAGCTGTCCGACAACTGACGGTAAGGTCAGGAGGCATCATTGGCTCGTTCCCCACAGGAGGCCCCCGGGTGGAGGTCCAGGAGACGCGTGTCCAGACGGACCGGGTCCTCACCATCCCGAACATCCTCAGCATGGCGCGCCTGGTAGGCGTACCCCTCTTCCTGTGGCTGATCCTCAGGCCCGAGTTCGGTGGGCCCAAGAGCGACGGCTGGGCGCTGCTCGTGCTCGCACTGAGCGGAGTCAGCGACTACCTCGACGGCAAGCTCGCCCGGCGCTGGAACCAGATCAGCAGCCTCGGCCGGCTCCTCGACCCCGCCGCCGACCGGCTGTACATCCTCTCCACCCTGGTAGGCCTCACCTGGCGGGAGATCCTCCCGCTCTGGCTCACCGCGGCACTGCTCCTGCGCGAGCTGGTACTCCTCGTCATGGTCGGGATCCTCCGACGCCACGGCTATCCGCCGCCGCAGGTGAACTTCCTCGGCAAGGCAGCCACCTTCAACCTGATGTACGCTTTTCCGCTACTTCTGCTCAGTGACGGAAGTGGCTGGATCCACTCACTCGCTGCTATTTTCGGATGGGCGTTCGCCGGATGGGGTACAACTCTGTATTGGTGGGCAGGGATCCTGTATGTGGTTCAAGTCCGCCGACTTGTCAAGGCGGATGCCATGGCCGATTGAGTCTGCCGATATGACGGCCACCGGACTCACAGGCCCGTGACTGGTTGAACGGGCCAAACCGGTGGGCCGAGTCGGACAGACCGTCGTCTATCAAGGAGGACGTTACCGACATGAAGGCCGTCGTGATGGCCGGGGGCGAAGGCACCCGCCTGCGCCCCATGACCTCAAGCATGCCCAAGCCACTCCTGCCGGTCGTCAACCGGCCGATCATGGAGCATGTGCTGCGCCTGCTGAAAAGGCATGGGCTCACCGAGACCGTAGTGACCGTTCAGTTTCTGGCGTCACTCGTCAAGAACTACTTCGGCGACGGTGAAGAGCTCGGGATGGAGCTCACGTATGCCAATGAGGAGAAGCCACTCGGCACCGCCGGCAGCGTGAAGAACGCCGAGGAAGCGCTGAAGGACGACGCCTTCCTCGTCATCTCCGGTGACGCTCTGACCGACTTCGACCTCACCGACCTGATCCGCTTCCACAAGGAAAAGGGCGCACTGGTCACCGTCTGCCTGACCCGCGTTCCCAATCCGCTGGAATTCGGCATCACCATCGTCGACGAAGAAGGCAAGGTCGAGCGCTTCCTCGAGAAGCCGACCTGGGGACAGGTCTTCTCCGACACGGTCAACACCGGCATCTACGTCATGGAGCCCGAAGTCTTCGACTACGTCGAGGCCGACGTACCCGTGGACTGGTCGGGTGACGTCTTCCCCCAGCTCATGAAGGAAGGCAAGCCCATCTACGGGTACGTCGCCGAGGGCTACTGGGAGGACGTCGGCACGCACGAAAGCTATGTGAAAGCCCAGGCCGACGTGCTCGAAGGCAAGGTCGACGTCGAACTCGACGGCTTCGAGATCTCCCCCGGAGTATGGGTGGCCGAAGGCGCCGAAGTACACCCCGACGCCGTTCTCCGCGGCCCCCTGTTCGTCGGTGACTACGCCAAGGTCGAAGCCGACGCCGAAATCCGCGAACACACCGTGGTCGGCTCGAACGTGGTCGTGAAGAGCGGGGCCTTCCTGCACAAGGCCGTCCTCCACGACAACGTCTACATCGGGCAGCACAGCAACCTGCGCGGCTGCGTGGTCGGCAAGAACACCGACATCATGCGCGCTGCACGCATCGAGGACGGCGCCGTCATCGGCGATGAATGCCTCGTCGGCGAAGAATCGATTGTCCAGGGCAATGTGCGGGTCTATCCCTTCAAGACGATCGAGGCAGGCGCGTTCGTCAACACCTCGGTCATCTGGGAGTCCCGGGGACAGGCACACCTCTTCGGCGCCCGCGGTGTCTCCGGCATCCTGAATGTCGAGATCACCCCGGAACTCGCGGTGCGCCTCGCCGGTGCGTACGCGACGACGCTGAAGAAGGGCTCCACCGTCACCACGGCGCGCGACCACTCCCGCGGCGCCCGGGCACTGAAGAGAGCGGTGATCTCCGCGCTCCAGGCCAGCGCCATCGACGTACGCGACCTGGAGAACGTCCCGCTGCCCGTCGCACGGCAGCAGACGGCGCGCGGCAGCGCCGGCGGCATCATGATCCGTACAACGACGGGGGTGCCGGACTCCGTCGACATCATGTTCTTCGACGGGAACGGGGCGGACCTCTCCCAGGGCAGCCAGCGCAAGCTCGACCGGGTGTACGCGCGCCAGGAGTACCGCCGTGCCTTCCCCGGCGAGATCGGTGACCTGCACTTCCCCTCCAGCGTCTACGACTCCTACACGGGCTCGCTGCTGCGCAACGTCGACACGACGGGCATCGCCGAGTCGGAGCTCAAGGTCGTCGTGGACGCCTCCAACGGCAGTGCCGGGCTCGTCCTGCCGAGCCTCCTCGGGAAGCTGGGCGTCGACGCGCTGACGATCAACCCCGGCCTCGACGAGTCGCGTCCCACCGAGTCGGCGGACGCGCGCAGGTCCGGGCTCGTGCGGCTCGGCGAGATCGTGGCATCGGCGCGAGCCGCCTTCGGCGTGCGCTTCGACCCCGTGGGCGAGCGGCTCTCGCTCGTCGACGAGAAGGGCCGCATCGTCGAGGACGACCGGGCGCTGCTCGTCATGCTGGACCTGGTGGCCGCCGAGCGACGCAGCGGACGCGTCGCGCTGCCGGTCACGACGACGCGCATCGCCGAGCAGGTGGCGGCGTACCACGGCACGCAGGTGGACTGGACGACGACGTCGCCGGACGATCTGACGCGGGCCGGGCGCGGCGACTCGACGATCTTCGGTGGTGACGGGCGCGGCGGCTTCATCGTGCCCGAGTTCAGCAGCGTCTTCGACGGCACGGCCGCCTTCGTACGGCTGATCGGCCTGGTGGCGCGGACCCAGCTCACGCTGAGCCAGATCGACGCGCGGATCCCGCGCGCCCACGTACAGCGGCGTGACCTGGCCACGCCGTGGGCCGTCAAGGGGCTCGTGATGCGGCGCGTCGTGGAGGCCGCGGGCGAGCGATCCGTGGACACGACCGACGGCGTACGCGTCGTCGAGGCCGACGGCCGGTGGGTGCTCGTGCTCCCCGACCCCGCCGAGGCCGTCACCCATCTGTGGGCGGAGGGGCCCGACGAGGCCTCGGCCCAGGCCCTGCTCGACGAGTGGGCCGCCGTGGTGGACAGCGCCGGGGACTGATGGCGCAGGTGTGCCGGACAGCACCCGTAAGTGGTGCTGTCCGGCACATCGGTGGGGCCATTCGGAGGTAGCGCCCGCGACGTGCGACGATGTGCGGCATGCCGCAGCAGCCCCCCGCACGGAGCGCCGTCTCGCGCCCCAGGCGCCCTGACGCCTCCATGTCGCTGCTCACCACCGTCATGGACCACAGCCTCGACGAGGGGTACGCGGAAGCCGCCGCGCGCAAGAACGAAACCGGCACCGCAGGCGTGCCCAAGCCGCTGCGGGCCAAGCTCGGACTCGCGGCAGGCCTGGTGCTCGCCGCGCTCGTGGTGACCGTGGGCGCGGCGCAGGCGCGGGTCGAGGCCCCGGTGCTCGCCAAGGAGCGCTCGGAGCTGATCGACCGGGTCGAGTCGGCCACCGCGGACGCCGACGATCTGGAGGACGAGGTCGACGACCTGCGCGGCGACGTCAGCGCACGCCAGCGGGCGGTGCTCGAGGAACACGGTGGAAGCCGGGCCGAGTTGGTCTCGCTCCTGTCCGGGGCGACGGAAGTGCACGGTCCCGGCGTGAAGCTCGTGGTCGACGACAAGAAGAAGGCCGACCAGGGCGGCGGCGGCCCCCGGGAGAGCGCGGGCTTCTCCGACACCGGCCGGGTGCGCGACCGCGACCTGCAACGGGTCGTCAACGGCATGTGGGAGTCGGGTGCCGAGGCAATCGCGATCAATGACCAGCGGCTGACCGCACTGTCGGCCATCAGAGCGGCCGGTGACGCGATACTGGTCGACAACAGGCCGCTGGTGCCGCCGTATACGGTGCTCGCGGTGGGTGAAGGACAGAAGTTGAGCACCAGGTTCCAGAACAGCCGCGACGGTCAGTATCTGCACTCCCTACAGGAGAACTTCGGCATTCGGACCAGCATCTCAGCGGTCGACGACGTCCGGCTTCCGGCCGCGCCCAGTGTGACCGTACGTACAGCAGAGCCGAAGGCAGGAAAGGGCACATCGTGATCGCCGTACTTGGCCTCGTCGTGGGAGTCGTGGCCGGACTGCTGGTTAGGCCCGAGGTACCGGCGGTGGTCGAGCCGTATCTCCCGATCGCCGTGGTGGCCGCGCTCGACGCGGTGTTCGGCGGCCTGCGCGCGATGCTCGACGGCATCTTCGACGACAAGGTCTTCGTGGTGTCGTTCCTGTCGAACGTGGTGGTGGCGGCGCTGATCGTGTTCCTCGGCGACAAGCTGGGCGTGGGCGCGCAGCTGTCCACGGGTGTCGTCGTCGTCCTCGGCATCCGCATCTTCTCCAACGCCGCGGCGATCCGCCGGCACGTCTTCCGGGCGTGACGCCGATGAGCTCCATGAACCCCGAGGACCCCATGAACAACGGGGACGACCCTGCCGGAGGCGGTAGGCGCAGGGAACTGCCCGCCGAGGTGCCGGTGCCGCCCCGGGTGTCCCACGGCGGTACGGCGGCCGGACGGGCGGGTGCGGGCACCGCGCGGCACGGGGCCTCTTCTCTGACCGGCCGTCAGCGCCTGGTGAAGGGGTTGTGGCCGCCGCGCCTGACCCGTGCGCAACTCATCGTGGCCCTGCTCCTCTTCGTGCTCGGCCTGGGTCTCGCCATCCAGGTGCGGTCCACCAACGACAGCAGCGCGCTGCGCGGAGCACGTCAGGAAGATCTCGTACGCATTCTCGATGAACTGGATGACCGTACTCAGCGTCTGGAAGATGAGAAGCGCAGACTGGAGGATCAGCGCACCGGTCTGGAGAACAGCTCGGACCAGGCCGAGGAGGCCCGCAGACAGACGGTCGAGAGGGAACGGCAACTCGGCATTCTGGCGGGCACCGTGGCCGCGCAGGGCCCTGGCATCACGCTGACGATCCACGACAAGAAGGGGACGGTGGAGGCCGACATGCTGCTCGACGCCATCCAGGAGCTCCGTGCCGCCGGTGCGGAGGCCATCCAGGTCAATGACGTCAGGGTGGTGGCCAGTACCCATCTGTCGGATGCGACAGGTGACGGAGTGCGGGTGGACGGCCGGAAGGTCGCCGCGCCCTACCGCTTCAAGGTCATCGGCAAGCCGCAGGACCTGGAGCCGGCGCTGAACATCCCCGGCGGGGTGGTGCAGACTCTGGAGAAGGAGCAGGCCACGGTCACCGTCGCACGTACGGAGAAGATCGTCGTGGATGCCTTGCGACCGGCGAAGCGGCCTGACTACGCTCGGTCGTCCTCCCAGTGAGGGGCGGGGGCATGGGGGCCGTCGGTCCAGGGCATGAGGTTGCGGGGGGTCGGCGCACCGTAGACGGGGTGCGTGGTGGAAACTGTTTGGCGGTTACGGACGTTGTGAGGATGTCCGTGGTGCCGCGGTACGACGGTGTGTGCAGTCAGGGTTCGTCCTGCCCCACGGGCGGGTCTGTTTCGGTCAAGGGGAATCGCCCGTGAAGTTGTTTGCGAAGTTGTTCGGCAAGAGCGCACGTGAGGACGCCCGTCACCGTGCGCCGCGCGCTGGAGACGTGCCGGAGACACAGGTGGGCGAGCGCCCCCTGTTCCGGGACCAGGTGGGCGGAGACATTTCGGGCGGACAGGGCGCGTCATCTGTTGACCCTGCCAGTTCCGGACGCATAGGTTTCGGGGAACCGTCGCCCTCAGGTGCGGGTGCGGGGTACAGCCCCGATCCGTACGCGTCCCATGCCCCCGGGGGGCAGCCGCGGCAGGAGGATCCGTCCATGTCGGCCCTGGTGTGTACGAGGTGCGGGAACCGCAACGCGCAGGCGAGCCGGTTCTGCTCCAACTGCGGTGCGCCGCTGCGGGCCGGAGCGGTCGCCGAGCGTCCGTCCGAGACCACTTCGACGATCTCCATCTCCGGTCTTGAGGCGTACGACGCCGAGGTCACGGGGCAGACGCCGTCTCCGGCGCTCTCGCCCGAGGCGCAGGCGGCCGTCGACGCGCTGCCGCTCGGCTCGGCCCTGCTCGTCGTGCGCCGCGGTCCGAACTCGGGCAGCCGCTTCCTGCTCGACGGCGAGCTGACCACGGCGGGCCGGCACCCGCAGAGCGACATCTTCCTGGACGACGTGACCGTGTCGCGCCGCCACGTGGAGTTCCGTCGTCTCGCGGACGGTTCCTTCACCGTCGCCGACGTGGGCAGCCTCAACGGCACGTATGTGAACCGGGAGCGGATCGACTCCGTCGCGCTGTCCAACGGCGACGAGGTGCAGATCGGCAAGTACCGGCTGGTCTTCTACGCGAGCCAGCGGGGCATCTGACCCACCCCCCGGACCCCGTCCGGGGGTACCCCCAGGAAGGCCCATGCTGGAGACACCGAGGGGCGGTGCCGGAAACGGCACCGCCGCTGCGGACCATCGGCTGATGAGCATCGGCACCGTGCTGAACACGCTGCGCGACGAATTTCCCGAGGTCACGATCTCCAAGATCAGGTTCTTGGAGTCCGAGGGCCTGATCGAGCCGCAGCGCACACCGTCCGGATACCGCAAGTTCAGCCCCGAGGACGTGGAGCGGCTCGGGCAGGTCCTGCGGATGCAGCGGGACCACTATCTGCCGCTCAAGGTCATCCGCGACCATCTGGACGCCTCCGAGCGAGGTGAGGGCTCCGCCCTGCCCGCGCAGGGGCCGTCGGCGGAGCCGGGCGGCAGCGACCTCCTGGAGGCCGACGAGGAGCGCACGGTGGCGCGGCTGAGCCGGGACGCCCTGCTCGCGGCCGCCGAGGCCGACGAGCAGCAGCTCGCCGACTGGGAGACGTACGGCCTGATCGCGCCTCTGCCCGACGGCAGCTACGACGCGGATGCCGCAACGGTCGCCGCTCTCGTGGCCGAACTCGGCCGATTCGGTATCGAACCCCGCCATCTGCGGGCCATGAAGGGTGCCGCCGACCGGGAGGCGGGGCTCGTCGACCAGGTCGTCGCGCCGCTGCTGCGGCACCGCAATCCGCAGACCAGAGCCCATGCGGAAGCCCGTACGAAGGAGCTCGCGGGGCTCATCGGAAGGCTGCACTCAGCACTCGTGCACAGTGCGCTCGGCGTCCGGGTGCGCTGACTCGACGGGTGCCCGACTACCCAAACCTGCCGGGCACGTCCTAGGGTTGCTGTGTGAACGAGCTCGACGTCGTAGGTGTCCGGGTGGAAATGCCCTCCAACCAACCGATCGTGCTCCTGCGTGAAGTGGGAGGCGACCGGTACCTCCCCATCTGGATCGGACCAGGGGAGGCGACCGCCATCGCCTTCGCACAGCAGGGCATGGCGCCCGCACGGCCGCTGACCCACGACCTGTTCAAGGACGTGCTGGAGGCTGTCGGCCAGGAGCTCACCGAAGTGCGCATCACCGACCTGCGAGAAGGCGTGTTCTACGCCGAGCTGGTCTTCGCGAGCGGTGTCGAGGTCAGCGCGCGTCCCTCGGACGCCATAGCGCTGGCGCTGCGCACCGGGACGCCCATCTTCGGGAGCGACGGTGTCCTCGACGACGCGGGCATCGCCATTCCGGACGAGCAGGAGGACGAGGTGGAGAAGTTCCGCGAGTTCCTCGACCAGATCTCGCCCGAGGACTTCGGCACCAACAGTCAGTGAGCCGCGGCCGGACGGCGGGTCCGGGCCCGAGTGCCGCCGCCGTCCGTCGCCCGGTCGGCCCCTCTCAGGAGGCCGCTGCCGGAGCATTCGGCTAGCCTTTCCCCGCGGCACATGACGGGAAACCACTCGTAGGGTGATTATCACTCGGCGTGCCGAGTGTGGCGTTCGTTGACGAGCCCCTGGTGACTGCCTACCTTCGAGGGGGCAGGTCAAGGACGGAGGTCGGCGTGAGTAGCAGCGGCGACGGCACAGCGGTAGGTGGTCCGTATCCGCTGCACAGCGGTTCGGTCGAGCACTCTCCGAAGCGCCCGGTGGCAGTGCCCGAGGGCACCTCCGGAACGGAAAGTCAGGCTGTGGACCCCGAGCGGGAGCAGGTCGGTTATCGAGGTCCCACGGCGTGTGCCGCCGCGGGCATCACCTACCGCCAGTTGGACTACTGGGCGCGGACCGGGCTCGTCGAGCCCAGCGTGCGCGCGGCGGGCGGATCCGGGACACAGCGGCTCTACAGCTTCCGCGACGTGGTCGTCCTGAAGATCGTGAAACGGTTCCTCGACACCGGTGTCTCGCTCCAGAACATCCGCACCACGGTGCAGCACCTGCGGGACAGCGGCTTCCGCGACCTGGAGCGCACCACGCTGATGAGCGACGGCGCGACGGTCTACGAGTGCACGTCGCCGAGCGAGGTCCACGACCTCCTCCAGGGCGGGCAGGGTGTCTTCGGGATCGCCGTGGGTGTGGTGTGGCGCGATGTGGAGGCCGCGCTCTCGCAGCTGCACGGGGAGCGGGTCGACACGGGGGAGACCCTGGTGGGGCACCATCCCGCGGACGAGCTCGCCAGACGGCGGAACCGGGCGGTCTGAGGCGGTTCGCTCACCGGGCGGTCTGAGATGGTTCGCTCGCCGGGCCGTCTCAGGCGGTTCGCTCACCGGGCCGTCCGAGGCGGTCCGCCGGGCCGGTCGAGGGCGGGCCGCCCGGTGCCGGTGTACGGGTGCGGGTGCACCGGTGGTCGGTGTACTGGCGTGGCGTCGGTGAACCGGTACCGGTGGAGCACCGGGATTGTCAGTGGCGTAGGGCAGCATCGGAGATGTGAGAAGCGCGCCGACGATTCTGCATCTCGACATGGATGCCTTTTACGCGTCCGCCGAGCAGGCGGCCAAGCCGAGCCTGCGCGGCAAGGCCGTCGTCGTGGGCGGTCTCGGCCCGCGCGGAGTCGTCGCCACCGCCTCCTACGAGGCGCGCCGGTTCGGGGTGCACTCGGCGATGCCCATGGGGCAGGCGCGCCGGCTCGCTCCGAACGCCGCGTATCTCGTGCCGCGGTTCTCGTTCTACCGCGACATCAGCGAGCAGGTCATGCGGTTGCTGCGGGAGCTGTCGCCGCTCGTGGAGCCGCTGAGCCTGGACGAGGCCTTCGTGGACCTGGAGGCGGGCGGTGTGGCCTCGGACGAGGCGTCGGCGCGGGCCGTGGGGGAGCGGCTGCGGGCGGACATCCTGCGGGTGACGGGTCTGACCGGTTCGGTGGGGCTCGCCGTGTGCAAGATGCTGGCGAAGATCGGCTCCGAGCAGGCCAAGCCGGACGGCCTGGTGCTCATACCTGCCGGGACGGAGCAAGAGCTGCTCGAGCCCATGTCCGTGCGGATCCTGCCGGGTGTCGGTCCCGCGACCGGGGACCATCTGCGAAGAGCCGGGATCACGACCGTCGGGGAGCTGGCAGAGGCGGGCGAGGACGAGCTGGTGCGGCTCTTGGGCAAGGCGCACGGCGGTGCGCTGTACGCGATGGCGCTGGCACGCGACGAGCGGCCCGTGGTGGCCGAGCGGGACACCAAGTCGGTCAGCGTCGAGGACACGTACGACGTGGACATCCACGACCGGGTGCGGGTGCGCACGGAGGTGGCCCGCCTGGCCGAACGGTGTGTGCAGCGGTTGCGGGCCGCGGGGCACTCCGGGCGGACGATCGTGCTGAAGGTCCGGCGGTTCGACTTCTCGACGCTGACGCGGTCCGAGACGCTGCGGGGACCCACGGACGATCCCGGAGTGGTGCGGGAGGCCGCCGCGCGGCTCCTCGAGTCCGTGGACACCACGGGGGGTGTGCGGCTGCTCGGCGTCGGCGTCAGCGGGCTCGCCGACTACACACAGGAGGACCTGTTCGCACAGGCCCAGGCGAAGGCGGAGGCGGAGGCCGCGGAGGCCGCCGGGGTGGACGGTGACTCCGGGGCCGCGCAGGGGGACGGCGGCGGGCTGCTCGCCGAGGGGGGCGGGAGCGTCGGCGGGGTCGAGCCGGGCCCGGCCGAGTCCGGCGGGGTCGAGCCGGTGCCTCCCGCGGAGCGCCGGTGGCCCTCGGGACACGACGTACGGCATGCCGTGCACGGGGCCGGGTGGGTCCAGGGGAGTGGCCTGGGGCGGGTGACGGTGCGGTTCGAGACACCGCAGTCGGTGCCGGGGCGGGTGCGTACGTTCCGCACGGACGACCCGGAACTGGAACCGTCGGATCCGCTCCCGCTCGTCGTGGCCTCCGGTCGGGAGGAGGGGGTGGCTGGAGGTCCGGGGGCGGGGCTGCCCGTGTCCGGTACGGGCTCGCGTACCCCGGGCGGTCGTGGCTCGTGACCGCGCGGGTGTCTGGAAGGCGCCTGGAAGGTGGTCCTGTCCGGCGGGACGAGGCGGCCTGGGCCGTTCAGGGAGCGGAGTCGTCCAGAAGGGGAGTGCCTCGCGGGACAGCACGGCCGCTCGCGGGGCGGCACAGATCCCTCACGGGGCGGGCGCAGCCGCTCACGGAGCGGCACAGCCTCCCAGTAGGCGCCCCCGCCAGGCACAGCGCGCTCAGGAGCCGCCGGCGTTCGCCGTGTGGCCGAAGTCCACGTCCGGTGGAGGAGGAGGCGGGGCCAGGTCGAGGCCGTAGTGGCGGTAGAGCTGGAGTTCCTGTTCGGGGGACAGGTGGCGGCCGACGCCGAAGTCGGGGGCGTCCTTGATGAGGGCGCGCTCGAAGGGGATGCGCAGGGTGCCGTCCTTGACCAGTTCGCTGGGCTCCAGGGGCACGAAGGCGTCCCTGCTGAACAGGCCCGTTCGTATGGCTGCCCACTCCGGGGCACCGGTGGCGTCGTCGAGGTAGACCTCGTCGATCGTGCCGATCTTTGCTCCGTCGCGGTCGAACGCCTTGCGGCCGATCAGGTTGCGCGGATCGATTTCGGTCTGCACGGTCCCTCCAACGGTTCGCAATGCGCTCATACTCGTGCGTACTGGCCCAAACCTCGCTCGGAGTACGGTCGGATTTTGTTCGTAATGACTACGAAAGAGCACTTCGGGGCGGACGGCCACTCGAGGGACCGGCCGCGGGCCTCGCTGGTAGGCTGGCAGACGGCTGTTGACCCCGTGCGGGAGAGCTCTTCGGTGGCAGCACCGGAGGCGCCGAAGGAGCAACTCCTCCCCGGAATCTCTCAGGCCCATGTACCGCACGGACGAGGTCACTCTGGAAAGCAGGGCGGGCGTCGGGCGGGCACGTCCGAAACCCTCCCTCACCGACGGTGAAAGCAGTGCCTCCTCGCGGCGGCGCTGTGAAGCTCTCAGGTTGAGATGACAGAGGGGGAGGCCGTCCGGGTACCCGCGCCGTGGTGCCCCTCGCAGGTCGCGTCAGACCAGGAGGCCTCCGCAATGACCGCCACCCCTCGTACGCCGCTTTCGCAGCTCGAACAGGGAATCCCCTTCGAGCAGCGGCACATCGGCCCCGACGCCGAAGCCCGTGCCAAGATGCTCGCCCAGGTCGGCTACGGCTCGCTCGACGAACTCACGGCAGCCGCGGTACCGGACGTGATCAAGAACGCCGAGGCCCTGGAGCTGCCCGGCGCGCGTACCGAGGCCGAGGTGCTCGCCGAGCTGCGCTCGCTCGCGGACCGCAACCAGGTGCTCGACTCCATGATCGGGCTCGGTTACTACGGCACGTTCACGCCGCCGGTGATCCTGCGGAACGTGATGGAGAACCCCGCCTGGTACACGGCCTACACGCCGTACCAGCCGGAGATATCGCAGGGCCGCCTGGAGGCGCTGCTCAACTTCCAGACCGTCGTCGCCGAGCTGACCGGGCTGCCCACCTCCGGCGCCTCGCTGCTCGACGAGGGCACCGCAGCGGCCGAGGCCATGGCGCTCTCCCGGCGCCTGGGCAAGGTCAAGAACGGTGTCTTCCTCGTCGACGCCGACGTGCTGCCGCAGACCGTCGCCGTGATCAGGACCCGGGCCGAGCCGACCGGTGTCGAGGTCGTCGTCGCGGACCTGGGCGAGGGGATCCCGGCCGACGTCGCCGAGCGCGGTGTGGTGGGCGTCCTCCTCCAGTACCCGGGCGCCTCCGGAGCCGTACGGGACATCAAGCCGCTCATCGACCGGGCGCACGAGCTGGGGGCGGTCGTCTCCGTGGCCGCCGATCTGCTGGCGCTCACGCTGCTCACCTCGCCCGGCGAGCTCGGCGCGGACATCGCCGTGGGCACCACCCAGCGCTTCGGCGTGCCGATGGGCTTCGGCGGCCCGCACGCCGGCTACATGGCGGTGCGCGAGAAGTTCGCCCGCAGCCTGCCGGGACGGCTCGTGGGCGTGTCCGTCGACGCCGACGGCAACAAGGCCTACCGGCTCGCGTTGCAGACCCGCGAGCAGCACATCCGCCGCGAGAAGGCGACCAGCAACATCTGTACCGCGCAGGTGCTGCTCGCCGTCATGGCCGGCATGTACGCCGTCTACCACGGCCCCGAGGGCCTGCGGACAATCGCCCGGCGCACCCACCGGTACGCGACGATCCTCGCCGAGGGCCTCAAGGCCGGTGGCGTCGACGTCGTGCACCAGGCGTACTTCGACACCCTGACGGTCCGGGTCCCGGGGCGCGCCGCCGACGTCGTGAGCGCGGCCCGAGAGGGCGGCGTCAACCTCCACCTCGTGGACGCCGACCAGGTGTCGTTCGCGTGCGACGAGACCACGACGCGGGCGCAGCTGGCCGCGGTCTGGACGGCGTTCGGCGTCGACGCCGACGTGGAGGCGCTCGACGCCGCGGCGGCCGACTCGCTGCCCGCAGGTCTCCTGCGCACCGACGAATACCTGACCCACCCGGTGTTCCACCAGTACCGCTCCGAGACCGCGATGCTGCGCTACCTGCGCCGCCTCGCCGACCGCGACTACGCGCTCGACCGCGGCATGATCCCGCTGGGCTCCTGCACCATGAAGCTCAACGCGACCACGGAGATGGAGCCCGTGACCTGGCCGGAGTTCGGCCAGCTGCACCCCTTCGCGCCCGCCGAGCAGGCGCAGGGCTATCTGACGCTGATCCGTGAGCTGGAGGAGCGGCTCGCCGAGGTCACCGGGTACGACAAGGTGTCGCTCCAGCCCAACGCCGGCTCACAGGGCGAGCTCGCCGGACTGCTCGCGGTGCGCGGATACCACCGCGCCAATGGCGACGACCAGCGGACCGTGTGCCTGATCCCGTCCTCCGCGCACGGCACCAACGCCGCCAGCGCCGTGATGGCAGGCATGAAGGTCGTCGTGGTGAAGACCGCGGACGACGGTGAGATCGACGTCGAGGACCTGCGCGCCAAGATCGAGCAGTACCGCGACCAGCTCGCCGTCCTGATGATCACCTACCCGTCCACGCACGGCGTCTTCGAGGAGCACGTCGCCGACATCTGCGCGGCCGTGCACGACGCGGGCGGCCAGGTGTACGTCGACGGCGCCAACCTCAACGCCCTGGTTGGCCTCGCCAAGCCCGGTCACTTCGGCGGCGACGTCTCGCACCTGAACCTGCACAAGACGTTCTGCATCCCGCACGGCGGCGGCGGTCCCGGCGTCGGCCCCGTGGCCGTGCGCGGACACCTCGCCCCGTACCTGCCCAACCACCCGCTCCAGCCCGCCGCGGGGCCCGAGACGGGCATCGGCCCGATCTCCGCCGCCCCGTGGGGCTCGGCCGGAATCCTGCCGATCTCCTGGGCGTACGTACGCCTCATGGGCGGCGAGGGCCTCAAGCGCGCCACGCAGGTCGCGGTGCTGTCCGCGAACTACATCGCCAAGCGCCTCGAGCCGCACTACCCGGTGCTCTACACCGGTCCCGGCGGCCTCGTCGCGCACGAGTGCATCATCGATCTGCGTCCGCTCAGCAAGGCCACGGGCGTCAGTGTCGACGACATCGCCAAGCGCCTCATCGACTACGGCTTCCACGCGCCGACCATGTCCTTCCCGGTCGCGGGCACACTGATGATCGAGCCGACGGAGAGCGAGGACCTGGTCGAGCTCGACCGGTTCTGCGAGGCGATGATCGCCATCCGCGGGGAGGTCGAGAAGGTCGCGAGCGGCGCCTGGCCCGCCGACGACAACCCGCTGCGCAACGCCCCCCACACGGCCGCCGCGCTCGGCGGCGACTGGGAGCACGGCTACACCCGCGAGGAGGCGGTCTTCCCGGCCGGAGTGGTGGTGGCGGACAAGTACTGGCCGCCGGTGCGCCGCATCGACCAGGCGTACGGCGACCGGAACCTGGTCTGCTCGTGCCCGCCCCTGGATGCGTACGAGGACTGATGCCGCGGCAGCACCCGTGACGGCGGCATCTGTCGTGCGGTGGCGGCGGACATGAGTCAGGGCCGGTTCGGACGGAAGTCCGGGCCGGCCCTTGGTGTGCGTGGTGGACGGCTCAGGCGGCCGTCATCACCTGGCTGGTGCCCAGCGGTCGGTGCGGGGCGATGATCTCGCCGTTCGGCAGCAGCTCACCGGTGTCCTCGAAGAGCAGGACGCCGTTGCACAGCAGACTCCAGCCCTGCTCGGGGTGGTGCGCCGCGAGGAGCGCGGCCTCCCGGTCGGCGGATTCGGCTGTCGGGCAGGGTGGCTGGTGCTGGCACATGGAAGGGTTCTTTCGCTGGGTCGTGATGGTGGGGACGTCTGTCCCACGGCTCGCTGAGGTGTTCATGGTCGTTCCCCCGTTTTCTTCGGTCCGATCCAGTGTTGCCCTACGCGCGTGATTCCGCAGGGATTTTGCTGTAGCGGGTTCCTCTTGCTCAAGGACGTATCACCCGCCCGGACGGTTCAGCCCAACTTCCCTGTCCCTTTGGGTGGTTCGCCGTAGCCGAAGTGGGCTAGTCCGGTTGGGCAGCAGGGTTCAACAGGCTTCCAGGGCAGCACAGTGCAGCACTCGACAGGGCTCGGCAAGGCATGCGACTCGAGCCCTGCTCGCCGAGACCTGGAGCGCGTGTTGGCGGTGGCGCGGCCGGGGGCCGCCGGAGTCAGGCGGGGGAGCCCAAAAGCGGGGCCGGGGTGAGCCGGTGGGTGAGCACGGGCAGCAGGTCGGCGGCGCGGTGCGGGCGGTGGGCCGCGATGCCCGGGGGCGCGGGGGCGAGCGGTACCAGGAGGTCGGTGGGCGCGAGGGGCCCCTCGGCGCCGTCGTCCGTGCAGTCGGCGTGCAGCCACAGCACGAGCATGTAGAGCTCCGGCATGGAGAGCAGCCGGGGCTGGTAGGCCTTGGGTATCGCCTCGGCGTGGTGCAGTGCCCGCTCGGCCGACGCGATGTACGGGCCTTCGCAGAAGTGCGAGAACGCCCAGCCGTCCGGCGTGAGCATGGTGTCCGCGGCGGCCACCGTGCGTTCACCGCTGCGGATCAGGAAGCGCCAGCCGGTGAGCTTCGTCGGGGAGGCGCCGGCCGCCGTGGCGCGCTCCAGCTCGTGCACGGGCAGGGGCAGTTCGGCACTCGTGGGGCCCTTGGCGGCACGCAGGGACGGGGTGCGGGCTTCGCGGACGGCGGTCGGGGAGCCGAGTGCCGTGAGGACGCTGCGCAGGGCGGGTGCGGGAGCCGGGGGGACGTACAGGGGCATGGTGGGTCGCCTCTCTCGTTCGACAGGCACGGTGGAGCGGGGGCGGGTGCGGGTGCGGACGACGCTGTCAGCTCTGGGCCAGAGGGGCGGGGCGGGGCAGGGGGACCGCGGCGCCAAACTCTCTGCCTCAAGCGCGGAGTTTATACGACATATGTTCAGGCATTGTTTCCACTAGCCGTTGTGGACAGCGTCTGCAAGTCGCTATCCGGTCGCGCGTCTGGGGTGTTTCTCCCGGTTCCGGATCCCGGCTGCCGGTCGTGACCTCGGTATTCTCTGGGGGTGCGGTCGGCTGGTTCTCATCGGTTTTTTTCACCACAACCGGAAGGTCGAAAACCGCAAGCCTCTTCATGCCCCGTGAATGTGCCGTGTGGAAACTCACTCCACCATAGGGGGTCATGGCCCCGCGTGGGGCGTTACGGATCACATCGGATGGGCATCATCCCCCGTACACAGCAGCGGCCGGGTCGCCGGCAGCCCATCCGAGGAGGGACGCTTCGATGGGGGAGAAGGTCGCGGCAGAAACGTTCGACCTGTCCGATCGCCACCAGTACCGGATCAAGCTCCAGCGGTGCTTGACCGGACTTGGACGACTCCTTGAGGAGCAGCGGTTCGACCGGCCCAAGAATCTGATGGGTCTGGAGATAGAGCTGAATCTGGCGGGTCCCGACGGGATGCCGAGAATGATGAATGCTGAAGTTCTCGAGCGCATCGCGAGTCGTGATTTCCAGACGGAGCTCGGAATGTTCAATCTGGAAGTGAACATCGCCCCGCACCGGTTGGGTGGACGCGTTCTCGACCGCCTCGCCGAAGAGCTGCGCACGGGTCTCGGCTATGCCCACAGGAAAGCGATCGAGGTGGACGCCGGGATCGTGATGATCGGCATTCTGCCGACGCTCTCGCGTCACGACCTGGTCTCCGCGAACCTCTCCGACGCCGACCGCTACACCCTGCTCAACGATCAGATCGTGGCCGCGCGCGGTGAGAGCTTCTCGCTGGACATCGAGGGCGTGGAGCGGTTGACGTGCACCTTCGCGTCGATCGCGCCCGAGGCGGCCTGTACGTCGGTGCAGCTGCACCTCCAGGTCACGCCCGGCAAGTTCGCCGCCGTGTGGAACGCCGCGCAGGCCGTGGCCGCGGCACAGGTCGCGGTCGGCGCCAACGCGCCGTTCCTGTTCGGACGCGAACTGTGGTGCGAGTCGAGGCCGCCGCTGTTCCTCCAGTCCACGGACACCCGGCCGCCCGAACTCCAGGCACAGGGGGTGCGGCCGCGCTCCTGGTTCGGCGAGCGCTGGATCACCAGCGCCTACGAGCTGTTCGAGGAGAACCTGCGCTACTTCCCGGCCCTGATCCCGCTGTGCGAGGACGAGGACCCGCTGGCCGTCCTCGACGCGGGTGGCGTGCCGCGGCTGAGCGAGCTGGTGCTGCACAACGGCACGGTGTACCGCTGGAACCGGCCGGTGTACGGCATCGCGGACGGCGTGCCGCATCTGCGGGTGGAGAACCGGGTGCTGCCCGCCGGGCCCACGGTCACCGATGTGATCGCCAACGCCGCCTTCTACTACGGAGTGGTCAGGGCGCTCGCCGAGGAGACGCGGCCGGTGTGGTCACGACTGCCGTTCGAGGCCGCGGCCCGCAACTTCGAGAGCGCTTGCCGCCACGGCGTCGAAGCGAGTCTGGAGTGGCCGCGGCGCGGGCGGTACGGCGGGACGACACAGGTGGCCGCCGTCGATCTCGTACGGGACGAGCTGCTTCCGCTGGCCGCGGCGGGTCTGGACGCGTGGGGCGTGGAACCCGCCGACCGGGACCTCTATCTCGGCGTGATCGATGAACGGTGCCGCAGGCGGGTCAACGGGGCCGCCTGGCAGACGGCGACCTATCACCGGGCCCTGGAGCGCGGCATGGAGCGGGACGCCGCGCTCGCGGCCACCACGCGGCGCTACTGCGAGCTGATGCACGGGGGTGAACCGGTGCACACCTGGCCGGTGGGGCTGCCGGAACCGGCGCTGCCGGGGCGCTGAGGGCGGTTGGGCGGCTCGGCTCGTCTTGGCGGTTCGGCTGCCGCCGCGCAGGCGCGTGCGTCGTCGCCGGGTCGGCGCGTATGCCGTCGCCGGGTCGGGGGTGCCGGGGCGGGTACGCGGGGTTGGTTGCCGCGTCCGGCACGCCGGGTCGGGCACGCTGGACCCTGGCGCGTGGAGGCGGGGACCCACACGTCGTACGCGGGCTCGGACGCGTCGTGGTGCAGCTCGCCCAAGACCTCGTACGTCCCGCGCGGTGACCGTCGTCGCGGTGGGGCACGGAGTGCCACCGGCCGCGTGGGCGTGGGTCGGCTGCTTCCTTCCCGCGTCCATCGGGCAAGCTGTGACATCCCACGGCGGTGCTGCCCTCCCGGGTGCTGTGGCGCGGTGCGGGGATGCGGCGGGATTACTCAACTGGAGGCAGGGGTGCAAGCGGAGCCGGGGCCCATGGCCGGTTCTTTTACCGAGACGGGGCCCTCGCGGCGGTTCCTCCGGGACGAGACGCTGCTCGTCCTGGCGCTCTCGCTGGGCGCGAGCGGAGTGTCCGCGCTGATCAGCTTCATCGGCTCGGTCACACGGCCCGGGGGTCTCAAGGACCAGGCGGCGACCCTCAACTCCTCGGCCGCCCCCGGTCGCCCCTGGCTCGACCTCGCCTGGCAGCTGTTCGGCATCACCACCGCGCTCGTGCCGGTGGCGCTGGTCGCGCACCTCCTGCTGCGCGAGGGCTCGGGGCTGCGGTCCATCGGCTTCGACCGGAGCAGGCCCTGGCCCGACCTCGGCCGGGGCACCGTGGTGGCCGCGGTCATCGGCTCCACCGGCATCGCCTTCTACCTGGCGGCCCGCGGCCTCGGCTTCAACCTCACGGTGGTGCCCGAGGACCTGCCGGACGTCTGGTGGAAGTACCCCGTGCTCGTGCTCTCCGCGCTCCAGAACTCCGTCCTGGAGGAGGTGATCGTCGTCGGGTATCTGCTGCGGCGCCTCGACCAGTTGGGCTGGACGCCGACGGCGGCGCTGGTCGGGAGTTCGGTGCTGCGCGGCTCGTACCACCTGTACCAGGGCATCGGCGGGTTCGTCGGGAACATGGCCATGGGGGTGGTGTTCGTGCTCCTGTACCGGCGGTGGGGCCGGGTCGGGCCGCTCGTGGTGGCCCACTCCCTGCTCGACATCGGGGCGTTCGTGGGCTACGCCCTGCTCGCGGGCAAGGTGGGGTGGCTGCCGACGGCCTGACACCGCGACCGGGTCACGCCAGCAGATCACCCTCGATGACCGTGACCGCGGTGCCGGTCAGCAGGGTGCGGTCGCCGCGTACGGCGGTGCCGACGAGCCCGGAGCGAGCCGAGGCCTGGAGTCCCCGCAGGTCGCTGCGGCCCAGGCGGGCGCTCCAGAACGGGGCGAGCGCGGTGTGCGCGCTGCCCGTCACCGGGTCCTCGTCGATGCCGACGTTCGGGAAGAAGCCGCGTGAGACGAAGTCGTAGCCCCGGGAGGGGTCCGCGGCGAGCGCGGTCGCGATGACTCCGCGCCGGGAGTACCGGGCGAGGGCCCGGTGGTCGGGCCTGAGCGCGCGGACCGTCTTCTCGTCGGCCAGCTCGACCAGCAGGTCACCGAGGTGCGGTCCCGTGTCGTGCACGGAGAGCGGCTCGGCGCCGAGGGCCTCGACGGCCTGGTCCGGGAGCGTGGCCGGGGTGAGGGGCGCGGTCGGGAAGTCGAGCGTGATCGTGCCGTCGGCGTGCGCCGTGGCCAGGAGGACGCCGGCCCGGGTGGCGAAGCGCACGGGGCCGGTGGCGGCGCCCGTGGTGTGCAGGACGTGCGCGGTGGCCAGCGTGGCGTGGCCGCACAGGTCGACCTCGGTGGCGGGCGTGAACCAGCGCAGCGCCCAGTCGGCCGCGCCGCCCGCCGGGAGCCGGTGCGCGTACGCGGTCTCGGCGTGATTGACCTCCGCGGCCACCTGCTGGAGCCAGGAGTCGTCGGGGAAGGCGTCGAGGAGTACGACACCGGCGGGATTACCGGTGAAGGGGCGGTCGGCGAAGGCGTCCACGACGCGGATCCGGGTCGGTGCGGTACGGGGGGTCGCAGCAGTCATGAGGCGACGCTAAGGGGCCGACCAGGAGCACGGCCAAGGCCAATCGCGGCCAACTGGCCTTGGTTGGGGCGTGGCGGCGTCGATTTGGCCATGTGTGCGAGGCGCAATCGGAGGTGATGCTCGGTGGGGGGTTGTCGTAAGAACAGTCCCGATATATCGTTGAGACATCGCGACTGATCAAAGAATCTCCAGCACGGAACGACGAAAGGGATGATCGACATGCGTTCCCACGGTTTTGAGCACGAGCACCGGCACGGACATGGACACGGACGCGGGCGTGGCCCGTACGGACCCGGCCGCGAGGACGGGGAAGGCTTCGAAGGGCGGCGCGCGGCGTTCGGCCCGTTCGGGCCCGGCTTCGGTGGCGGCCCCTGGGGCGGCGGTCGCGGCGGCCGGGGCGGACCTCGGGGCAGGGCGCGGCGCGGTGACGTACGCGCCTCGATCCTGGCCCTCCTGAAGGACCGTCCGATGCACGGTTACGAGATGATCCAGGAGATCGCCGAACGCAGCGGCGGGGCGTGGAAGCCCAGCCCGGGCTCCGTCTACCCGACCCTCCAGCTCCTGGAGGACGAGGGCCTGATCGCCAGCGAGAGCGAGGGCGGCAAGAAGCTCTTCGCACTCACCGACGCCGGGCGCGAAGCGGCCGCCGAAGGTCCGGACGCGCCCTGGGAAGAGGCCGGGCGCGGCGTCGACTGGGAGGCCCTGACCGAGATCCGGCAGGCGGGCTTCGGCCTGATGGAAGCGTTCGGCCAGGTCTGGAAGAGCGGCTCCAAGGAGCAGTGCGAGAAGGCGCTCGCCGTTGTCAACGACGCCCGCAAGAAGATGTATCTGATCCTTGCCGATGAGGACTGAGGCGAAGCGCCTCGCTGTACGGAGGCGTCCTGCTGTACCGGGGCACCCTGCTGTACGAGGCACCCTGCGCGGATCGCGTGGGGTGCCTCGCTGTCGCCCTGTCGCCCAGTCGCCGAGTCGATGGGTCGACAGGTCGACGGGCCGGTCGGGGCACCGGAACGCCGGGGTGTCCTCAGCTCACGAGGCCGCCCAGCTTCCGCAGTGATTCGTTCAGCGCGGCCGTCGCCGAGTCCTTGAGTCTGCCCGCCATCAGCGACACCGCGGCGCCGGTGAACCGGCCATCGATGCGGACGGTCGTCGCGTCGCCGTCCGGGACGAGCGTGTAGCGGGTGCCGACGTCGACACCCATCGGGCCCTTGCCCGTGATCGCGAGGGTGCGGGCGGTCCGAAGGTCCTCGATCGTCCAGTTCACCTCGGCGGGAAAGCCCATCAACTTCAGGTTCTCCGCGAAGGTGCCGCCCACCGCGAGCGTCGTGGGGCCGCCCTTCGGGAAGCTGGTGTGGGTGGTGTTCCACCGCCCGTACGAGGGGAAGTCGATGAGCTGCGCCCAGACCTTCTCCGCCGGTGCCTCGATGCGTGCTTCCGCGCTGACTTCGGCCAAGGCGACCACCTCTTCTCGTCGGGTGCTGCGGCAGGCGCAGTCACGGTGTCGCGGAACGTAGCCGGGGTGCCTGGAACATTCAATACTGATGAACCGTCAGTTCTGGTGGGCCGGTAGGGTTGGTCTCTTTGCCGGTGGGGGCTCGATCGCCGTCGGCTGCTCCGCCCGGAACGTGGGAAGGCCCCCGATGCCCCTGACCGTCCACTCCACCGTCGTCCAGCGGCTGCGCGCGGCAGGCTGCGTGTTCGCCGAGGACGAGGCGGACGTGCTGCTCGCTGCGGCGTCGGACGCCGGTGACCTCGACGCCATGGTGGCGCGCCGGGTGAGCGGGCTGCCGCTGGAACACGTGGTGGGGTGGGCCGAGTTCGGGGGACTGCGGATCGCCGTCGACCCCGGCGTCTTCGTGCCGCGCCGCCGTACGGAGTTCCTCGTCCGTGAGGCCGCGTCGCTCGCCGGACCCGGTGCCGTGGTGGTCGATCTGTGCTGCGGTTCGGGCGCGCTCGGAGCCGCGCTCGCCGCCGCGCTCGGGCGGGTCGAACTGCACGCGGCGGACGTCGACCCGGCCGCGGTGGCGTGCGCGCGCCGCAATGTCGGGTCCGCGGGCCGCGTCCACGAGGGCGACCTCTACGCGGCGCTGCCCGGAGGGCTCGCGGGCCGCGTCGACGTGCTGCTCGCGAACGTTCCCTACGTTCCGTCGCACGAGGTGGCGCTGCTGCCGTCGGAGGCCAGGGAGCACGAGGCGCGGGTGGCCCTCGACGGTGGCTCGGACGGGCTCGACGTGCTGCGCCGGGTGACCGTGGACGCGCCGCGGTGGCTGGCGCCGGGCGGACGGCTGCTTTTCGAGACCAGCGAGCGCCAGGTGCCTGCGGCGGTCACGGCGGTGCGGGCGGCCGGGCTTGCGGCGCGGGTCGTGACGGACGAGGAGCTGTACGCGACGGTCGTGGTGGGGACCGCCGCCGGGGTCGGGGGGTAGGGACCGTCGCCGGAGGTTCGCCGTCGGCCGGGGCGCGGCGACTGACGTCTCGCGCACCCGGCGTGCTGTGTCACCATCGACCTGGCGTGCGGTGACATCACTTACCTGGCGTGCACCTACCTGGCGTGCGGTGCCATCGCTCACCTGGCGTGCGGTGCCGTCGCTCAACCGACGTGCGGTGCCGTCACTCACCCGACGTGCTGTATCACCGCGGCGTCGAACAGGTCCAGGGCGCGGGGGAACGGTCCCTCGTCATGGCAGTGCCAGGCTTCCCAGAACAGGTCCGCGGGCAGTGCGTCCGAGGGGGCGTACACCCGGTACACATACAACCTGCCGTCCACTGCCGGCAGGGTGACCAGCCAACACCTGCTGTCCATGTGTGTCACGACGAGCGCCGGTGCGCGGCGGTTGCGATCCCGGCGCGAAGCAAGACGGCGCGCGCCCCACCTGGGGGAAGGGTGAGATGTCATCCGTAAGGAGGACAACCCGGTCGCCCGTGCCCACCCTGTGTCGGACGGCGAAATGCTTCCCGCCGCCGATGCCCGGTGCGCCGTAGGACTGATGGGGTGGGGGGTGTGCAAAGCCGTACCTCCCAGGGCGCCGAACCCGGCTCGACCCCCGCAGACATCGAATCCGGCCTGAGCGCGGCGTTGACCTCGGTGACGGCGGGCGCGCGCCGGCGTGCGCTGCGGGACGGGGACCGGCAGGTCGACACGGCTCACCTGCTGCACTCGCTCCTCGAGTACGAACCACGGGTACGGTCCGTCTTCGACGGCGGGGCGCAGATCGCGCGCCTGCTCGGCTATCTCGTCCAGCGCAGCATCGGGTACGGGTTGCAGTGGCAGGGCACCGTGGAGGACTCGGGCGCCGTGCCCCTGGTCGCCGCGGCCAAAGAAACGTTTCTCTCGCCCGCGGCGGCGGGAGCCATGGAAGCCGCGCTCGAGCGTGCCCTGCTGCGCGGCGAGCCGCAGGCCGACGGGGTCGACCTGCTCGTGGCCCTGGCCTCCGACACCGAGTGCCGCGCGGTCGAGGTGCTGCGTCGCGCCGGGGTCGACGTACCGGTACTGCTGCGGCGGATCGACGCGGAGGACGCGTGCGGGCGCGATTCCGGGGCGGGTCTCCGGGTGTGAGTCGGTGGGGGGCGGTCGGTGGGCACGGGTCGGTGCCCCCGGCCGCGGGGCCCAATTCGGTGCGCTCGGCCGCTGGGTCCGGGGCGGTGGGCCCGGGCGGTGGGCACGGGTCGGTGAGCTCGGGGCAAGGTTGGCCGCTGGGTCCGGGTCGGTGCGCCTGGCCGCTGGGCTCCGGTGCTGATCTCCGCCGCTGGGCTCCTGCGTCGGGCTCGGACCGTCCGATGGGGCCGACGGCGTCCGCCCGTTGAGACAGGGGTCATCCAGCGTGACGGTCATGACGTCGGCTGTCATCATGTGCCGATGCTCGGGTCTCGGAAGAAGTCACAGGGCGGTGCGCCCGGCGAGGTGGAGCGCGGCAGAGGGCTCGGCCTCGGCCTCGCCCTGCTGTCGGCGGTCGCGTTCGGCGGCTCGGGTGTCGCGGCGAAACCGCTGATCGAGGCGGGCCTCGACCCGCTGCACGTGGTGTGGCTGCGGGTGGCGGGCGCCGCCCTGGTGATGCTGCCGGTCGCCTGGCGCCACCGCGCGCTCGTCAGGCGGCGGCCCGCACTGCTCGCGGGCTTCGGCCTGCTCGCCGTCGCCGGTGTGCAGGCCTGCTACTTCGCCGCGATCTCGCGCATCCCCGTCGGCGTCGCCCTGCTCGTCGAGTACCTCGCTCCGGCCCTTGTGCTCGGCTGGGTGCGGTTCGTCCAGCGCAGGCCCGTCACCAGGGCCGCGGCCCTCGGCGTGGTCCTCGCCGTGGCCGGTCTCGCCTGCGTCGTCGAGGTGTGGTCGGGCCTCGGCTTCGACGCGGTCGGCCTGCTGCTCGCGCTCGGCGCCGCCTGCTGCCAGGTCGGCTACTTCGTCCTGTCCGACCAGGGCAGCGACGCGGGGGACGAGGCGCCGGACCCGCTCGGGGTCATCGCGTACGGACTGCTCGTCGGCACCGTCGTACTCACGCTGATCGTGCGCCCCTGGGGCATGGACTGGGGGGTGCTCGGGGGCAGTGCGGCCATGGACGGCACGATGGTTCCCGCCTGGCTCCTCATCTGCTGGATCGTGCTCCTCGCGACCGTCGTCGCCTACGTCACCGGCGTGGTGGCCGTCCGCAGGCTGTCGCCGCCGGTGGCAGGTGTCGTGGCGTGCCTCGAAGCGGTCATAGCGACCGTCCTGGCCTGGGTGCTGCTCGGCGAACGCCTGTCGGCGCCGCAACTCGTCGGCGGCGCCGTCGTCCTGGCGGGCGCGTTCATCGCCCAGTCGTCGACACCGGTGAAGCCGCAGCCCCCGGCGGACCCCGTCCCGGACTTCGAAGGGGAGTTGTCCCGCAGCGGCGGTGCCGCCTAGGGTGGCGATCATGAACGCACGCGCACTCGTTCTTCCGCCCCCGGCCGCCTAGCGCGGGCCTCCCACGGATCACGTCCGGCCACCGGCCGGGCGGAACGGTGCTGCCCGCAGACGTCCTTCCAGGACCGGCGTCACCGGGCCCCGCGCCCGCTCGTGTCCCCACACCCCGTACGTACGCCGTACGGATGTGCACACGCACGCGCACGTTCGCGCGCCCGTGACGCGGTCTCCTTCCTGAACTTCTGCGGAGAATCCACGTGTCGAGCGTGTCGAGCGTGTCAAGTGCGTCGAGTGCGTCAAGTGTGTCGTCGGGTGCGTCCTCGAGTACGCACCGTCCCGCCCCGTTGTCCGTCGGGCGCGGTCTCTTCTTCCTCGCCGTCGCCGGTGTCGCCTGGGGCACCGCGGGGGCTGCCGCGTCGCTGGTCTTCTCGGACAGCGACATGGGGCCCGTCGCCCTCTCCTTCTGGCGCTGCGCGGGCGGGTTCGTGCTGCTGCTCGCGGTGCGGCTGGCGCGAGCGGCGCGACGGCGGCGTGCGGGGCGCGTTGGTCGCGCCGGGCGCTTCGGGCAGGTCGTGGGCTCCGGACAGGCCGAGGGCACGGGGCAGGCCGAGGGCACAGGGCAGGTCGTGGCCTCCGGGCGTCCGGGCCCGGGCGAATGCGTGCCGCGGCGGAGCAAGGTGCTGCGGATCGTCGTCATCGGCGTGACCCTTGCGGTCTTCCAGACCGCCTACTTCGCCGCCGTGCAGGCCACGGGGCTTGCTGTCGGCACTGTCGTCACCCTGGGCGCGGGCCCCGTCCTCATCGCGCTCGGCGCCCGCCTCGCCCTGGGGGAGCGGCTCGGGGCCGGCGGGGCGTGTGCGGTAGTCGGCGCACTCGCCGGACTCGGGGTGCTGTTCCTGGGCGGCGGGGACGCCGCGATCCGTCCGTGGGGCGTCGCGTCCGCGCTGCTCTCGGCCGCCGGCTACGCCGCCATGACGCTGCTGACCCGGTGGTGGGGGCGCGACGGCGGGACGGACTCCTCGGACACGACGGTGTGGTCCCTCGCGGTGGTGTCGCTGTGCCTGCTGCCCCTCGCCGCGGTCGAAGGGCTCGTGCCGCACACCGCCGAACCCGTGCGCGTCCTGGGACAGCTGCTCTACATCGCGGCCGTGCCGACCGCGATCGCGTACGCGCTGTACTTCGCAGGGGCGGCGGTCGTCCGCTCCGCGACCGTCTCCGTGATCATGCTTCTGGAGCCGGTGAGCGCGGCCGTCATCGCCGTCACCCTGCTCGGCGAGGAGCTGAACGCGGCGCCCGTCGCGGGGACGTGCCTGCTGCTCGCGGCGGTCACGGGGCTCGCGGCGGCCGAGGCGCGGGGGGCCGCTCGGGAACGGCGGGAGCGGCGGGAGCGGTGTGCGGGTACCGGCGCGGATACGGAGGTGTGCACGGTGTCGCCCTGCCGGTAGGTACGTGGGTTACGTAGGACCTCAGTGACGGGAGGCGGTACGGACACTTCCGGTCCCGTAGTGGCACGCCCGGTGCGCCGCAGGCCCGGGCGGCGGTCCCGGCGTCAGCGGCCCATCGCCGTCTCGCGGTTCATGCGGGACAGCTTCTCGGGATTGCGGACGGCGTAGAGGCCGGTGATGAGGCCGGCGTCCAGACGGAGGGCCACGATCGTGTCGATCCGGCCGTCGCGACGGAGGATCAGGGCCGGGTGGCCGTTGACCAGGGTCGGTTGCAGCAGGGATCCGCTGAGCCTGGCCAGGACCTCCGTCACGTCGGCCACGCCCACCACCGGTTCCACGGCGGCCCGGACGACTCCGCCGCCATCCGTCAGGAGGACGACGTCCGGGGCGATCATGTTGAGGAACCCCGTCAAGTCGCCGGTTTCCACCGCTTGTTTGAAGGCGGCGAGTGCGTCGCGGGTCTGGGACGGGGAGACCGTCTCGCGAGGGCGGCGCGCGGCGACGTGGGCGCGGGCCCGGTGCGCGATCTGGCGGACGGCGGGCGGGGTCTTGTCGACGGCCCGCGCGATCTCGTCGTAGCCCAGGGCGAAGACGTCCCGCAGCACGAACACGGCACGCTCGGTCGGCGCGAGGGTCTCCAGCACGAGGAGCATCGCCATGGAGACGCTGTCCGCCAGCTCGACGTCCTCGGCCACGTCGGGCGCGACGAGCAGCGGCTCGGGCAGCCACGGGCCGACGTAGGACTCCTTGCGGCGGCGGAGTGTGCGAAGGCGGGTCAGGGACTGGCGGGTGGTGATGCGGACCAGGAAGGCGCGCGGGTCGCGGACCGTGGCGTGCTCGACGCCCGACCAGCGCAGCCACGTCTCCTGGAGGACGTCCTCGGCGTCGGCCGCCGAGCCCAGCATCTCGTAGGCCACCGTGAACAGCAGATCGCGGTGGGAAACGAAGCTGTCCGTGGCCGTGGTCGCCCCCGCGTCGATACCGGCATCCCTGTCCACCATCATCAGTTCCCGACTTCTGTCTCGCTACGTGTGGTGCGTGTCGTACACGGGACGCCGCCGGCCTCGGTCGTGTGACAGCCGTGCCCCGTAACCCATGTCACATCCGCCCCGTGTCACAGGAGCGCGGCGACCGGCGCCTCATGGGCATCAGCCACACGATTCCCTGAGTGAGGAAGCCCGATGGAAATCCGTATGAACCTGTTCGACACCGAACTCGGCAAGAAGGTCGGCAAGCGGATCTACGCCGTCAGCCAGGTCATCCAGGAGTCGCCGCTGCCCAGGTCCACCCAGGAGCTGGTGCAGCTGCGAGCGAGCCAGATAAACGGCTGCGGCTTCTGCGTCGACATTCACGGCAAGGACGCCGCCGCAGCCGGCGAGGACGCGGCCCGGCTCGGCCTCATCGCCACCTGGCGGCATTCCTCCGTGTTCACCGACGCCGAGCGAGCCGCGCTGGCCCTCACCGAAGAAGGCACCCGCATCATCGACGCATACAAGGGTGTCACTGACGAGACCTGGGCCCGGGTGCGCAAGCACTACGACGAGGAGCAGGCCATCGCCCTCGTCTCCCTCGTCGCCATGATCAACGCGACCAACCGGCTCGGCGTGATCCTCAACAACCAGGGAGGCTCCTACACGCCCGGCAACCTGGCCACCATCGCCGGTTGACGCACCGAGACCGGCCCCGATGCAAGGAACGGGGCCGGTCTCGGTGGGCGAGCATCGCCGCGTCAGATCTCGGTCAGATAGTCGGGGACCTCGATGCCCGGGGCGAGGTCGGCCGAAGGGATGAGGGGGTCGTAGCCCTTGCGCAGGGGGACGACGCCGGACCAGTAGGGGAGGTCCATGTCCTCCGGCTCGTCGTTCGGGCCGCCCGTGCGCGTCTTCGCC
The DNA here is from genome assembly GCF_044328435.1 of Streptomyces sp. NPDC017940. Lineage (NCBI taxonomy): Bacteria > Bacillati > Actinomycetota > Actinomycetes > Kitasatosporales > Streptomycetaceae > Streptomyces > Streptomyces sp. NPDC017940. The sequence continues at coordinate 28,184 of NZ_JBIRHJ010000015.1, forward strand.
GACACCTCGTCGAGGTCGAGGCTGAGCACAGCGGTGGCGGCGAGCTCCTTGGCGTTGGCGCGGCGGGAGTCGGCGGACCTGCCCGGCACGACGTGGTCGACGAGGGCGTCGAGGGCGGCGCGCTTCTCGTCGGGGTCCGTGACCTGCCGGGCGATGCCGTGCACCATCACCGAGCGGTAGTTGATGGAGTGGTGGAAGGCCGAGCGTGCCAGGACGAGCCCGTCGACGTGCGTGACGGTCAGACACACCGGAAGGCCCGGATCCGACGCGCTCCCCGAAGCTGTGTCCTCCGTAGGCCGACTCTCCGAAGCCGTCTCCTCCGTAGACCCGCCTTCCGAAACCGTGTCCTCCGTAGACCCACTCCTCGAAGTGGCGTCCTCCGAAGACGTGCCCTCGGGCGCGGCACCCGCCATCCGCAGGGGTCGCGAGCCCGTCGACCCGTGCACGTACAGCCGCTCGCCGACCCGGGCGTACAGCGTCGGCAGCACGACGGGCGCGCCGTCGCGTACGAAGCCGAGGTGGCAGACGTAGGACGCGTCGAGTATCGCGTGCACCGCCGCGCGGTCGTACGTGGCGCGGTCGCGGGAGCGGGTGGGGACGGTGCGGTCGGTCGGTGCGTAGGAGGCGCTCCCCGGCGTGGCCGGCTGCGTCGTCGTCTCCATGGCCTTCTCCCTCAGTTCACGGGGCGCTCTGCGCGGGCGCTCCGGTTGGCGTCATCATTGCACTAGTGCATAATGTGTATTGTGCTAGGAGAGTATCGGATCGAAGGCCGCCGCGCAGCCGAGATCGCGGCGAGTGTGGAGCGCGCGGTGGGCCGCGGCGAGCTGGAGCCGGAGCAGTTGCTCCCTCCCATGCGGGAGTTGGCGGGTCGTCTCGGCGTGAACCCCAATACGGTCGCGGCGGCGTACCGCACCCTGCGGGAGCGCGGGGTGATCGAGACGGCGGGGCGGCGCGGCAGCCGCGTGCGCAGCAAGCCGGCCACGACGGCCCGTGAGTACAGCCGCCTCGACGTGCCGCCGGGAGTGCGCGACGTCGCCAGCGGCAACCCGGACGTGGCCCTGCTGCCCCCGCTGGCCGACGCGTTCGCGGCGGCGGCGGCTCAGGCCGACCGGAGCCCGGCGCTGTACGGCGAGGCTCCCGTGGTCCCGGAGCTCGGGCGGTACGCGCGTGCCGCCCTCGACCGGGACGGGGTGCCGGACGGCCCGCTCGCCGTCACCTCCGGGGCCCTCGACGCCATCGAGCGGGTCCTTGCCGTGCGCCTCAAGGTGGGGGACGCCGTGGCCGTCGAGGATCCCGGCTGGGGCAGTCTGCTCGACCTCGTGTCCGGGCTCGGCCTGCGGGCCGTTCCGGTCCGCATGGACGACGAAGGGCCACTGCCCGACGAGGTGGAGCGGGCCCTGAGGTCCGGTGCGCGGGCCCTCGTCGTCACCAGTCGCGCGCAGAACCCGACCGGCGCCGCCATCGGTGCCGCACGCGCGCGTGCCGTGCGCCGGGTGCTGGCCGGGCACAAGGAGACGCTGGTCGTCGAGGACGACCACGGTCACGGCATCGTCGACCTGCCGCTGCACACGCTGTCGGGCGTCACGCACGCGTGGGCCTTCGTCCGCTCCACCGCGAAGGCGTACGGGCCCGACCTGCGGCTCGCTGTCCTCACCGGCGACCCGGAGACCGTCGACCATGTGCAGGGCCGGATCAGGTTCGGGCCCGGGTGGGTCAGCAAGGTGTTGCAGCGGGCCGTCCTGAGCCTGTGGGAGAGCGGCGCCGTCGACGCGCGGGAGGTCGCGGGGGCGTACGGGCGCAGACGCGACGCGCTCATCTCCGCGCTCGACCTGCGGGGGGTCCTCGCGTACGGCCGCAGCGGCATGAACGTGTGGGTTCCGGTGCCGGACGAGACCGGCGTGGTCGCCCGGTTGCTGCACGCGGGCTGGGCGGTGGCGCCGGGGGCGCGGTACCGGCTCGGTGCGCCGCCCGGCATCCGGATCACCGTGTCCGCGCTGTCCGGTGACGACATCGAGGAGGTGGCGGACGCGGTGGCCGCGGCGGTGGGGCCCGCGCCCGCGCGGCGCTACGGGTGAGCGGTACCACGAGTGAGGGGTACTAGGGGTGAGGTCGCCGGGGCGCCCGGGGTCTCCCGGGGCGCGGTTTGGACTGGGTGAGCGCGGCCCCGGCGAGGACGACGGCAGCGCCGACCGGCGTGGTCCAGGTCAGCGACTCGCCGAGCACGGCGACGCCCGCCGCCGTCGCGATGACGGGGATGAAGTACGTGACCATCTGGGCCGTGGTGGGGCCGACCTCGGCGACGATGCCGTACTGGGTCAGGAGCGCGATGCCCGTGCCGAGCGCGCCGAGGGCCACGACCGCGAACAGCGGGCCCAGCGGGAGGTGCGTCGGCACCGACGTGAACAGCGGCGTCACCACCGCCAGTTCGATCGTCGCCATAAGCAGCTGCGCGCCCGTGAGGGAGAGGTTCGAGTGTCCCGAGCCCGCCAGCGTACGCCGTATGTAGATCCAGCCGATCGGATAGCTCAGTGAGGCGAGCAGCGCCATGGCCGTGCCCCGGGGCTCCAGGTCGCTGAAGCCCTGCCAGACGCCGAGCACCGTGAGGACGCCGACGAAGCCGAGTACGAGTCCCGCGACCCGGCGCCGCGTCGGCCGGTCCTCGGAGAGTGCGACCAGGGCCAGAAGCATGCCCCACAGCGGTGACGTCGCGTTGCAGATCCCGGCCAGGGTCGACGGAATGGTCAGCTCCGCGTAGGCGAAGAGGGAGAACGGCAGCGCGTTGAGGAGCAGGGCGGCCACCGCGAGATGCGCCCACACGCGCGGGGAGCGCGGCAGTCGCTCGCGCTTGGCGACCAGGAACGCCGCGACCACCGCCGTGCCGAAGAACAGTCGGCCGAGCGTCACCTGGAACGGTGCGTACCCCTGGGTCCCGACCTTGATCAGGAGGAAGCTGAATCCCCAGATCAGGGACAGGGCGGCGAAGCGGACCCGCCAGTCGAGGGTGTGCCGTCCCGCGGGGGCCGGGGGCGGCGGGGGAGCGGGGGCGGGCATACCGGGCGCGGCGGTGGTCGGTGTCGTTGCCGGTGCGGTGTCCGGTGCGGTGGCCGAGGTGGTGGCCGGGGTGGAAGGGGCCGCAGGGGTGCTCATGTCCACCACGATGAGGCATCCCACATCTTAGTACAAGCGAAATTTTTTGCCAGCTATCGCGTAGCATTGCTTATATGTTGAACTTGGAGCGCCTGCGGACCCTCGACGCCCTCGCCCGGCACGGATCGGTGAGCGGTGCCGCGGCGGGACTGCATGTGACGACGTCCGCCGTGTCGCAGCAGATGACCAAGCTGGAGCGGGAGGTGGGCCAGCAGCTGCTCGCGAAGAACGGCAGAGGCGTGCGCCTCACCGACGCGGGCCGCCTGCTCGCCGACCACGCCGCGCGCATCCTCTCCCAGGTCGAGCTGGCCCAGTCCGACCTGGAGCAGCAGCGCGGCAAGGCGGTGGGGGAGCTGCGGATGGCCGCGTTCCCGACCGCGATGCGCGGCCTGCTGCCCGCGGCCCTTTCGTCCCTGCGCGTCGGGCACCCGGGCCTGCGCGTCAGCGCTCAGGAGCTGGAGCCGCAGCAGGGCGTCAGCGGTGTGGTGCGCGGCGACCTGGACGTGGCGGTGGTCCTCGACTGGTACAACAAGCCGCTGCCCGTGCCCGAAGGTCTCATGAAGGCACCGCTCCTCGACGACCCCGCGGATGTCGCGATGCCCGCGGCCCATCCGATGGCCGACCGCCCCGAAGTCGATCTGGACGACTTCGCCGAGGACGAGTGGATCACCTGGGCGGAGGGCGAGTTCTGCCACGAGTGGCTGATGTTCACGCTCCGCGCCAAGGGCTTCGAGCCGCGCATCGCCCACCGCGCGGAGGAGCATCACACACAGCTCGCCCTCGTCGCGGCGGGGCTCGGGGTGTGCGTGGCGCCGCGCCTCGGGCGCGACCCGATGCCGACGGGCGTGCGGACGGTGCCGGTGCGGCACCGGGTGCGGCGTCATGTGTACGTGGTGTGGCGCGCGGACGCCGACCGCCGCCCGTCGATCCGGGCGGCGGTGGAGGCGCTGAGGGTGGCGGGGGCCGGTCTTGGCTGAGGCCGCCGGGGGCAGGGGCGGCGGCGCGACAAGTCCGCGGGCCTTGAGCCTGTGGCTACGGACCTGCGGCCCTACCGCTGCGCGGGGCTGCGGCCCTGCGTTGCTAAAGCCCTGCGGGGCCACGGCTGCGCGGAGCCACTGCTGCGCGGGCCCACGCCCCTGCGTTGCTACAGCCCTATGGCCCTACGGCCGCCCCAACTTGCGGAAGTCCCAGGAGACGATCGCCTCCGGCGTGAGCCGCAGCCATGCGTGCCGACCGTCGTGGACCATCTCGTCCAGGCCGAAGTTCTTGCGGGCGAAGAGCCTCTCCGGCACGTCGAGTTCCGGGCACGGCGCACCGGTGCGCGGCACCTCGCCGACGGACTCGGCGGTGCCCGTCAGCTCCACGCCGCGCAGTTCCTCGTACGCCTCACCCGTGTCGACGACCACGGCGAGCCGCGGGTCCCGGCGCCAATCGGCCCACCTCCTGCTTCGTGTGATCGAGTACAGCCACAGTGATGTGCCGTCCCACGCGAACCACAACGCGCTGACGTGCGGCGCGCCGTCGGCGGACACCGTCGCGACCCGGCAGGTGCGCTCGGTGGTGAGAAAGGCGTCCACCTCGCCCGGCGTCATCATGATCCGGCGACCGCGCCGCTGCGTCTCGGCCATGTGTCGTCCTCTCCTTGCTCGTACGGGAACCTGCGCACTGTCCGCCGTAATTGACCAAACGTCAGGAAAGCATGGAGTGTCTTCCGTCGCGAGGCAATGCCGGTTAGCCTCCCGCGCACCGCCACCCAGGGGGGAGCCATGCCGTCCTTCGAACAGCTCCGGGAGATGCTCGATCCCGCGACGAGCGTGCTGCTGACCGTCGAGTGCCAGCAGGGCGTCGTCGGCACCGAGAGCGCGCTGCCCGAACTGGCCGAGGAGGCACGCGCGTCCGGTGCGCTCGTCAACGTCGCGAGGCTCGTGGCTGCCGCGCACCTCGCCGGTGTCCAGGTCCTGCACGCCGTGGCCGAGCGGCGCCCCGACGGCCGCGGCGCCAACCGCAACGCCCGGCTCTTCCGGGCTGCCGAGCGGCTGCCCGTGCAGCAGCTGTCCGGGACCACCGCCGTGCGGATCGCGGCGCCGATCGAGGTCGCCGAGGAGGACTTCGTCGTACGCCGACTGCACGGCCTCTCACCGCTCGCGGGCACCGGGGTGGACCCGCTGCTGCGCAATCTGGGCTGCCGCACTCTGCTGGTGACCGGGGTCTCCGCCAACGTGGCGATTCCGAACGCCGTCTTCGACGCGGTGAACCTCGGCTACACCGCAGTCGTGCCCGCCGACGCCATCGCGGGCGTACCCGCCGACTACACCCCCGCCCTGGTGCGCCACACCCTCGCCCTGGTCGCCACGGTCACGACGACGCAGGACGTCCTCGGCGCGTGGAAAAGGTTGCGCCGCACTGGGTGAACCTCCCGGTGCGACGCGGCCCCGGGGCCTGTCACGGGACGGACCCCGGACCGACGCGCGCTGAGCACACGCAGGGACGGCGCGCTGCGTCAGGCAGGCTTGCGCGGCGCGTCAGGCCAGTTTGATCGAGTCGCCCTCGACGGTGATCTCCTTGGCGGACAGCGGCTTCGGCGCCGGTTTCTGCTTCACGCTGCCGTCGTTGATGTCAAACTTGCTGCCGTGGCAGGGGCAGTTGATGGTGCCGCCCTCGACACTTGTCACCGGGCACTGTTTGTGCGTACAGAGGTGGGAGAAGGCCTTGAACTGGCCCTTCGTCGGCTGGGTGACCACCACGCCCTCGTCCTTGAAGATCTTGCCGCCGCCCACGGGAATGTCCGCCGTCGTGGCGAGCACGGCGCCCCCGCCCCCGCCCTCCTCCTTCTCGGAGGCCTCGTCCGCGGGGTCGTCGTCCGACCCGCAGGCGGCGAGCGCGGCGGCCAGGCCCGCGGCGCCCACCGCCGTGACGACCGTGCGGCGCGTGGGGTCGGGGCGGGACGCCACGGGCGCGGCGGATCGGGTGGGTTCGGCGGGGCCGACGCGGGCGGCCGGGTCGGCCGAGGGGAGTGCGAAGGGGCAGTCGACCGTGCGCAGGAGTGATGCGTCCTGCTCTTCCCTGGAAGCAGTCATGCCGGATGATACGGGCGGCGGCGCCGAGTTGTTCATCCGTTCAAGGACTTTCTCGCGAAGCCGGGCTCCGGGTTCAGCTGATCGGCCGTACCGCGGAGCCCGCCCCGACGCCGGGGAGCAGCGGGCGGTGGCGCCGGACCACGGCAGTAACCTGGGGCGATGCTCACCGAAGTCACCGCCGTCCGCTATGTGACGCCCCTGCGCGAGGGCGGATCGCTGCCCGGGCTCGTCGAGACCGACGACGGCCGGGGGACGTACGAGACGTACGTCCTGAAGTTCGCCGGCGCGGGCCAGGGTCGCAAGACGCTCGTCGCCGAAGTGATCTGCGGGCAGCTCGCGCGCCGCCTCGGCCTGCGCGTGCCGCAGCTCACCGGGATCCGGCTCGACCCGGTCCTCGGCCTCGGGGAGCCCGACCAGGAGGTGCAGCAGCTCCTGAAGTCGAGCGGCGGCCTCAACCTGGGCATGGCGTATCTGTCGGGAGCTCTCGGCTTCGACCCGCTGGCCTTCGCGGTGGACCCGGTCGAGGCGGGGCGCATCGTCTGGTTCGACGCGCTGATCAACAACGTCGACCGCTCCTGGCGCAACCCGAACCTCCTGGTCCGGCACGGCGACGTCTGGCTCATCGACCACGGCGCGAGCATGATCTGGCACCACAACTGGCCCACCGCACCGACCGCGGCCGCGCGCCCGTACGACGCCACTGACCACGTGCTCACCCCCTTCCGGCCGGACGTCGCCGCGGCCGCCGCGGAACTCGCCCCACAGGTCACCGAGAAGCTGCTCGCCGAGGTCACGGCCGACGTGCCCGACGCCTGGCTGGCCGACGAGCCCGGCTTCGACGACGCGGACGCGGTGCGGCAGGCGTACGCGGACGTGCTGCTCCCGCGCGCGGAGAGCATCCACGGACGGATCACCCTGGAAGGCGCGGAGAAGTGAACGACACGATCGCCCACGAGCCCACCCGGCATGTCTTCGAGTACGCGCTGCTGCGCGTGGTGCCGCGGATCGAGCGCGGCGAACAGATCAACGCGGGCGTCCTGCTCTACTGCCGCGCCCGTTCCTACGTGGCGGCCCGCACCCACCTCGACGAGGCCCGGCTGCGGGCCCTCGACCCCGACGCCGACGTGGCGGGCGTGCGCGCGGCGCTGCGGGCCGTCGAGGGGGTCTGCGCGGGCGGTGAGGCGGCCGGGCAGGCGGCGACGGACGACGCGGGGCGGCGCTTCCGCTGGCTGATCGCGCCGCGCTCCACCGTCGTACAGCCGGGCCCGGTGCACACCGGCCTCACCGCGGACCCCGCGGCGGAGGTCGAGCGACTCGTGGGGCTCCTGGTGCGCTGAGCCGACCGGCGGCTGCCCGGGCACTCGGAGGTGCCTGTGGCGACCGAGACCCTCGGGGTACCCGGGATCCCCGGGGTGCCGGGGACGGGCGGGTTCAGGGCGACCTCGACACCTAATGAGTCACAGTGCGGCTGTGGCCCGTTGACACCGCGTGCCAGGGCTTCTAGCGTCTCGTCTGCTGAAGGTACTAAGCGGTCGCTCACCGGGTGGCGGACCGCATCCCGAGGGCGAGGAGAGTCAGCATGTCCACCACAGAGCAGCGCGTCGCGGTCGTGACCGGAGCAGCGCGAGGCATCGGTGCGGCGACCGCCGTCAGGCTCGCCGCCGAAGGCCGTGCCGTCGCCGTGCTCGACCTCGACGAGGCCGCGTGCAAGGACACCGTCGAGCAGATCACCGCCGCCGGTGGCAAGGCCCTCGCCATCGGCTGCGACGTGTCCGACGAGGCCCAGGTCGAGGCCGCCGTCGCCCGCGTCGCGGCGGAGCTCGGCGCGCCCACGATCCTGGTGAACAACGCGGGCGTGCTGCGCGACAACCTGCTGTTCAAGATGAGCGCGAACGACTGGGACACGGTCATGAACGTGCATCTGCGCGGCGCCTTCCTGATGTCCCGCGCCTGTCAGAAGCACATGGTGGACGCGGGCTTCGGCCGTGTCGTCAACCTCTCCAGCTCCTCCGCCCTCGGCAACCGCGGCCAGGTGAACTACGCGGCGGCCAAGGCGGGCATGCAGGGCTTCACCAAGACCCTCGCCAAGGAGCTGGGCAAGTTCGGCATCACCGCCAACTCCGTGGCGCCCGGATTCATCGCGACCGAGATGACCAAGGCCACCGCGGAGCGCGTCGGCATGGGCTTCGAGGACTTCAAGGCCGCCGCCGCCACGCAGATCCCGGTGCAGCGCGTGGGCACGCCGGAGGACATCGCCAACGCCATCGCCTTCTTCACCGGCGACGCGGCGGGCTTCGTCTCCGGCCAGGTCATGTACGTGGCCGGCGGCCCGCTCGACTAGGGCTCCGCCCGCCCACCAAGGACCAGCTCCCTCGCAAAGGACGGCACAGATGGCAGTGCAGGACAGCGGCAAGGCGGCCCTGATCACCGGCGCCAGCCGCGGCATCGGCTACGGCATCGCGGAGGCCCTCGTCGCCCGCGGCGACCGAGTATGCATCACCGGACGCAACGAGGACGCCCTCAAGGAGGCCGTGGAACGGCTCGGTGCCGACCGCGTCATCGGCGTCGCGGGCAAGGCCCACGACGAGGCGCACCAGGCGGTCGCCGTGGAGCGCGCCATGGAGGCGTTCGGCCGCGTCGACTTCCTGATCAACAACGCCGGTACGAACCCGGTGTTCGGCCCGATGGCCGACCTGGACCTGAACGTGGCCCGCAAGGTCTTCGAGACCAATGTGATCTCCGCGCTCGGCTTCGCCCAGCTGACGTGGAAGACCTGGCAGGGCGAGCACGGCGGCGCGATCGTGAACATCGCCTCCATCGCCGGGGTGGCGCCGTCGCCGTTCATCGGGGCCTACGGCATCAGCAAGGCGGCCATGGTCAACCTGACCCTCCAGCTGGCGCACGAGTTCGCGCCGAGGGTGCGGGTCAACGCGATCGCCCCGGCCGTGGTCAAGACCAAGTTCGCGCAGGCGCTGTACGAGGGCCGCGAGGAGGAGGCCGCGGCCGCCTACCCGCTCGGCCGCCTCGGTGTGCCGTCCGACATCGGGGGTGCGGCGGCGTTCCTGACCTCGGCGCAGTCCGACTGGATCACCGGCCAGACGCTCCAGGTCGACGGGGGCATGTTCCTCAACGCGGGCGTCGGGTGACGGATCGGGGCGAACTGCGGCAAAGGCCGGTCTGTCGTCCGTAAGTGATGTTTCCGCGCATGAAGTGCCCCGCCGCGCAACGGAGTTGGTACGGCGGGGCACTGCGGTATGGTCTGCCGATCCATGGCACGGCAGACCGAGGAGCGTGCGCGTGTTCAGAAGAGTTGACCTGCGGTGCCTGCGGCCGGTCGCGCTGCTGGCGTCCGTGTCCCTGGTCGCGGGATGCGGACTGCTGTCCTCCGGGGGATCGGACGACGACGACGTCATCACCGTCGGCACGACGAGCGCGCCGAGCACGCTCGATCCCGCGGTCGCCTACGACGGTTCCTGGGAGCTGTACCGCAACGTCTTCCAGACGCTCCTGAGCTTCCCCGAAGGCGCCACCGAACCCCAGCCCGACGCCGCCGAGCGATGTCGGTTCACGGACGGCTCCAGCATGGTCTACACGTGTACGTTGCGGGCGGGGCTGAAGTTCTCCGACGGTCACGAGCTGGACGCGAGGGCGGTGAAGTTCTCCTTCGACCGGATGCGCCGCATAGCCGTCGAGGGCGGCCCCGCCGGGCTGCTCGGCTCCCTGCGCGAGGTCGCGACGCGGGGTGAGCGGAACGTGGTCTTCCGGCTTCGCAAGCCCGACGCCACCTTCCCCTTCGTGCTCACCACGCCCGCCATGTCGATCGTCGACCCCGGCGAGTACCCGGCGGACAAGCCGCGCGAGGGCACGGAGATCAGCGGCTCGGGACCGTACACGCTGAAGACCTACCGCGTCGGCGACCGCGCCGAACTCGTCGGGAACGACCACTACGAAGGCGTGGCCGACCGCAGGAACGACGCCGTGACCATCCGCTACTTCCGCGACTCCGACGCCATGGTCGACGCCCTGCGCGCCAAGGAGATCGACCTGACCTTCCGCGGACTCGCCGCCCGGGACGTGGTGGCGCAGCAGGGCGCGGGCAAGGAGAGCCGGATCCGGCTCGTCGAGGGCGCGGGCACCGAGATCCGCTACCTGGTGTTCAACCCCGAGGACCCGTGGGCGCGCAGACCCGCGGTGCGCAAGGCCTTCGCCCAGGTGATCGACCGCGGCGCCATCGCCCACAAGATCTACAAGGACACCGTGGAGCCGCTGTACTCGATGGTCCCACGCGGGGTCACGGGGCACGGCACGGCCTTCTTCGACCGGTACGGCAACCCGAGCGCGGCCAAGGCAAGGCGGATACTCCAGGCGGCGGGCATCACCGAGCGCGTCCCGCTCACGCTCTGGTACACCACCGACCGCTACGGCTCCGCGACGGGTCCGGAGTTCGCCGAGATCAAGCGGCAACTGGAGGACTCGGGCCTGTTCAGGATCACGATAGAGGGCCGGCCGTGGCAGGAGTTCGACAAGGGCTACAAGAGCGGCGAGTACCCGGTCTTCGGGCGCGGCTGGTTCCCCGACTTCCCCGACGCGGACAACTTCATCGCCCCCTTCGTAGGCCGCGACAACAGCCTGAACATCCCCTACGAGGTGCCGCGGATCACGGACGAGGTGTTGCCGCGCTCCCGCCGCGAGGCGGAGCGCAGCAATGTCGTGGACCAGTTCCAGGAGGCGCAGCGCATCCTGGTCGACGACGTACGGCTGCTGCCGCTGTGGCAGGGCAAGCAGTACGTCATGGCGAGCGAGGAGATCTCCGGCGCGGAGCGGGCCATGGACCCGTCGGCGATCATGATGATGTGGCAGCTCGGGCGGAAGACGAGCTGGTAGGCCGCCGGGACGGCGGTGCCGGTCGGATTGTCAGTGGGCGCCGGTAGGTTCTGTGGTGCAGAACTGAACGCACCCCGGAGGTTGTTGACGTGACCGACATCGCCATGCTGCCCGCGTCCTGGCGCGGAGTCCTCGGCGAAGAGTTGCAGAAGCCCTACTTCAAGGAGCTCACCGAGTTCGTCGAGGAGGAGCGGGCGAAGGGGCCGGTCTTCCCGCCGCGCGAGGAGGTCTTCGCCGCCCTGGAGGCGACGCCGTACGACCGGGTGAAGGTCCTCGTCCTCGGCCAGGACCCCTATCACGGTCCGGGGCAGGGCCACGGCCTGTGCTTCTCGGTCCGCCCCGGAGTGCGCACGCCGCCCTCGCTCCGGAACATCTACAAGGAGGTGAAGGAGGAGCTCGGCCACCCCGTGCCGGACAACGGCTATCTGATGCCCTGGGCCCAGCAGGGCGTCCTGCTCCTGAACGCCGTCCTGACGGTCCGCTCGGGCGAGGCCAACTCCCACAAGGGCAAGGGCTGGGAGAAGTTCACCGACGCGGTGATCCGCGCCGTGGCGGCCCGCCCCGACCCGGCGGTCTTCGTCCTGTGGGGCAATTACGCCCAGAAGAAGCTGCCCCTGATCGACACCGAACGGCACGTCGTCGTGAAGGGCGCGCACCCCTCGCCGCTGTCCGCGAAGAAGTTCTTCGGTTCCCGCCCCTTCACGCAGATCGACGCGGCGGTGGCCGCCCAGGGCCACGAGCCCATCGACTGGCGCATCCCCGACCTCGGCTGAGCGGGCCCTTCCCTGGGCCGGGCAGGCGGGCGCGCCTCGCTCCGCACCGCGCCTGACCGGGATTGTCAGTGGTGGCCGCTAGCGTCGGAGGCGTCCGTGGGACCGCGGGCCGGCGGCGGCCCGGCTGTCGCGGACGACGGACGAACGGCGGCTGGCGACCGGCAGCCGCCGACGGACTGGCGAGGGACGTTCCGTGGGCCGGCCAAGGCCCGCGGTCCGTCCGGCGGACGCGGAGGGCGACGCGGTGACGGAGCGGCAGGAACAGACGGCGGCGGACGGCGAGGGCGCCGTGATGACCCGGATCGGGCAAGCGGTCATGTTGCAGCACGCGGGCGACCGCGAGGAGGCGAGGACCCGGTTCCTCGCCCTCTGGGCGGAGATCGGCGAGGGCGGCGACCCCCTGCACCGCTGCACCCTCGCGCACTACATGGCCGATACGCAGGACGACCCGGCGGACGAACTGGCCTGGGACCTGCGGGCGTTGTCGGCCGCGCACGAACTGACCGACGAGCGGGTCAGCGCCCACGACAAGTCCTTGGCGGTGCGCGGTTTCTACCCCTCGCTGCATCTGAACCTGGCCGCCGACTACGTGAAGCTCTCCCGCCCCGCCGCGGCCCGCAGCCACCTGCGACTCGCCCGCGGCGCGGTGGGCGCTCTGGGCGACGACGGCTACGGCGACGGCATCCGAGCCGCCCTGGACCGCCTGGAGGCACAGGTGGGGGAGGGGGCCGTCGGGGAGTAGGCACCGCCGGCTCACCGCCCGTACGCCTCGCGGCAGATGACCGCCTCCGGGCTGTCCGGTTTCCAGCCCGCGTGGACCCTGCCGAGCGCGCAGAGGTCGACGTCGGGACGGGTGGGCCAAGGGTGCGGGGGCGCCGCCGTCGAGGTGCGCGGGGGAGCGCCGTGGTCACCGCCGTGCGCGGGCTGCCTCGGCGGTTCGCGGTGCGCGGGGCGGTCGTGACCGGTGGTGGGCTTCGGCCCGGCGGCGGGCGGGCCGGGCGGCGGTGCCGGCGTCGGCGGGCGGCGGGGGGTGCTCGTGGCAAGCGGGGGTGCGCTGCGCGGCGGCACCGCGGGGCCCATGCGTTGCAGCGTGTCATGGGCCGGGGCCTGCACCGCGCGGGGCGCTCGGCTCGGCGGGGCGTCGGCGGTCGCGGCCGGCCCCGCCGACGCGCCCGTTCCGGTCGCCGTGGCACTCTGCCCGGCGGGCCGCTCCACCTCCGTACAGCCGGAGAGCGCCAGCACGGCCGTGGGCACCAGAACCACCGCGGTGATCGTCGTTCGCTGCACCCGCGCCACTCTGCTGCCCCCGGCACGGCCCCGCGGGCCGAACGCCTTGGCGTACTCCATACGGGTGACGCGGCGCCATGCGACGACGCGGGGCTGTACGTCTTCCGGCGCGGTGCCGGGCTGCGCGACCTCCCGGCACGATCGCGGGGGTGTGCATCGCGGTCCCGGTACGGCCCCGGGGCGCATGTATTACGGCACGATCCTGGAACGCATGCCTCCCGTACGGCTACGGGGGCGCATATGCCTCGGCACGGATGCGGGGCCGCACGCCCCGGTACGGCCGCGGCGCCGTAAGTCTCGGCGCGACCGCGGCGCCGTAGGCCCCGGCACGCCGAAGCCAGGCCGCGGCCAACCACTCCACCTCACATCTCCCGATGCCCTCCACCCCGCGCACCGCTCTCCGTGCCGCTCGCCGCGGCGCCCCCGTCGAGCATCCCGTGGAGCAACTCCCTGAAACCCGCTCGTAGTTCGTCCCATGTCGGTGTCGTCGCGTGGTACGAACCCGCGGCGCACGAGAACAGCAGGCCGTCGCTCCATGCGACCAGGGACAGGGTGTGGCGGGCGGGGTCGGTGGAGCCCGCCGCCGCCATCATGCGGGTCAGTGGCTCGCGGAACTGGGCGCCCGCCGCGTCGTAGTAGGCCCGGAGCTCGGGGCGTCGGGTCGCCTCCAGGGCCAGTTCGTAGCGGGAGACGAGCAGATCGCGGTGGTCGTCGCCGCTGAGGTAGCGGTGCAGGGTCAGGGCGAGGCCGTCGGCCAGGGAGTCACGGCTGCCGGCCGCGTCGGGGAGTTCGGCCGGGGTGAGGACCTCGCTCTCGCGCTCGGCCTGGCGGCGCACGGCGGCCTCCAGGAGGGCGAGCCGGGTACGGGCGTGGTTCGACGTCGACCCCAGCGGAAGGCCCGCGGCCTCGTCGACGGCCCGGTGCGTGAGGCCACGCATTCCGCGCCGGGCGAGCAGGGCCAGAGCGGTGTCGGCGATGAGTTCGGTGCGGGCCGAGCCCGTGACGCGTGCAGGCATGATCCCACCCTACCGCCGTCACTACGTATGTAGTATCTTCGTGTCCAATCGGAACTACATATGTAGTCGAACCTGTATACGCCGTATACGCGGTCGGAACTGCACATGCAGCCAGAACTCGTCGAACCGGCGACGGGGGCGAGTGCCGACGAGGGAGAGATCATGGCGGGAACAGCGAGGCGTCAGGTGCCGCACGCCGTGGTGGCGGGCGGTGGTATCGGCGGTCTGACCGCCGCCATCGCCCTGCACAGGACAGGCTGGCGCGTCACCGTCCTCGAACGCGCCGGGTCCCTGGAACCGGTGGGGGCGGGCATCGGGCTCGCGCCCAACTCCCAGCGCGCCCTGGACGTCCTCGGCCTCGGGGACCGGGTGCGCGGGCTCTCTGCCTGGCAGGGGGCGGGCGGCGTACGGGCCGGGAACGGCCGCTGGCTCGTGCGCACCAGCACCGCGGCGACGGAGCGGGAGTTCGGCGGCGGGCTCGTCAGCCTGCACCGCGCCACCCTCGTCGACCTGCTCGTCGGGGCCCTGCCCGCCGACTGCCTGCGCCTCGGGACCGAGGCCCGCCTCGTCGACCCCGGCGGCCCCGGCCGCACGGCCGTCGTCGCGACCGGCGACGGCGACATCGAAGCCGACCTCGTCGTCGGCGCCGACGGCATCGACTCCCGCGTCCGCTCGGCCCTCTTCCCCGCCCACCCCGGGCCCCGGTACGCAGGCTTCACCGCCTGGCGACTCGTCGTACCCGCACCCGAAGACCCCTTCGAGCCGCACGAGACCTGGGGCCGCGGCGGCGTCTGGGGCACGCACCCGCTCAAGGACGGCCGGGTGTACGCGTACGCCACCGCCCTCGTGCCGCAGGGCGGCCGGGCGCCCGACAGCGAGAAGGCCGAACTGGAGCGCCGGTTCGCGCGCTGGCACGACCCGATCCCCGAGATCATCGCCGGTGCGAGGCCCGAGGACGTCCTGCGCAACGACGTACGCCACCTGATCGAGCCGCTGCCCGCCTACCACCGCGGCCGCACCGCCCTCCTAGGCGACGCCGCGCACGCCATGGCCCCCACCCTCGGCCAGGGCGGCAACCAGGCCATCGAGGACGCCGTGGTCCTCGCCCACCATCTGGCGCCGGACACCGACCTGTTCGCGGGACTCGCCGCCTACAGCGCGGCCCGCGTGCCCCGGACCACCGCGATCGTCCGGCAGTCCGCGCGCACCGCACGCCTGAACCACCTCACCGACGGCACGCTCATCGCCGTACGCGACACCCTGCTGCGGACCGCCTGCCGGATCGGCCCGAACATGATCATGCGGGGCTTCGCCGCCATCGCCGACTGGCGGCCGCCGGGCCCCCCGTATGCTGCGGGAACGGACGCGGGGGCGCAGGAGCGTGCATCCGCACGACGGTAGGGAGACAGTGGTGAAGGTCGGCTGCATCGGACTCGGTGACATCGCGACGAAGGCGTACCTCCCGGTGCTGACCACGCAGCCGGGCGTCGAGCTGCACCTACAGACCCGTACGCCCGCCACCCTGGAGCGCGTCGCCGCCGCCCACGCGATCCCCGCGGCGCGCTGCCACACCGACCTGGACTCGCTGCTCGCCCAGGACCTGGACGCGGCGTTCGTGCACGCGCCGACCGCCGCCCACCCGGAGATCGTCACGCGCCTGCTCGACGCGGGCGTGGCGACGTACGTGGACAAGCCGATCGCGTACGAACTCGCGGACTCCGAACGCCTCGTGCGCCTGGCGGAGGAGCGCGGCACGAGCCTCACCGTCGGCTTCAACCGCCGCTTCGCCCCCGGCTACGCCCAGTGCGCCGAGCACCCGCGCGACCTGATCCTGATGCAGAAGAACCGCGTGGGCCTCCCGGAGGAACCGCGCACGATGATCCTCGACGACTTCATCCACGTGGTGGACACGCTGCGGTTCCTGGTGCCGGGCCCGGTCGACCACGTGAGCGTGCGCGGCCGGACGGACGGCGGCCTCCTGGAGCACGTGGTGCTCCAGCTCGCGGGCGACGGGTTCACCGCGATCGGCGTGATGAACCGGTTGAGCGGGTCCACGGAGGAGATCCTGGAGGTGTCGGGTCAGGACACCAAGCGGCAGGTCCTCAACCTCGCCGAGGTCGTGGACCACAAGGGCCAGCCGACCGTGCGGCGGCGCGGCGACTGGGTGCCGGTGGCGCGGCAGCGCGGCATCGAGCAGGTCGTGCTCGCCTTCCTGGACGCCGTGCGCGCGGGCAAGCTGGTCAGCGCCCGGGACGCGCTGGCGACCCATGAGCTGTGTGAGCGGGTGGTACGGGCCGTCCGGGAACAGGCCTCCTGAACGCCCTCGCGCCCTCCACCGCACCGAGGAGGGCGAGGACGCCGAGCGCCCCGTGCACCGGCCAGTCGCCGAACCGCACGTAGGGAGTGGTGCCCGTGGCCAGCGGTATCTCGTACTCCGCTGTGCCCGAAGTGGACGTGCCGAGCCAGGGGCCGAGGCGCTCACCGCTCGGGCCGTAGGCCGCCGAGACGCCGGTGAGCGTGGCGTGCACCATGGGGCGCCCGGTCTCGGCGGCCCGCACCGCGGCCAGCGAGGCGTGCTGTTCGGGCGCCCAGCTGCGCTGGAACGTCGACGTGGAGGACTGGGCAAGGAGCAGCTCCGCGCCCTCGCGGGTCAGATGGCGGCTCATGTCGGGGAACGCCGACTCGAAGCACACGAGCGGTCCCACCCGCAGCCCGTGCCCGACGTCCATCACGACGGTCCGCCCACCCCGCCTGCGGTCCTCGCCCGCGGCCTTGCCGACGGAGGTCGCCCAGCCGAGCAGCGAGCGGGCCGGCACGTACTCACCGAAGGGGACGAGGCGCATCTTGTCGTAGCGGTCACCGGTCGGCCCCCGGGGACCCACGAGGACCGAGCTCTTGAATATGCCGGGGCGGTCCGAGCGGCGGGCGTCGACGTTCACGAGGATGTCCGCGCCGACCTGCCGGGACAGCGCGGTGATCCTGTCGGCGAGGTCGGTCCTGTCGGCCAGGTCGTGCCCGACGCTGCTCTCGCCCCACACCACGAGGTCAAGATCGCGGCCCGCGAGCGCCCGGGTCAGCTCCTCCTCGCGGGCGAAGCGCTTCTCGGGGCCGTCGACGCCGTTCACGACGCCGGGCTGTACGACGGCGACACGGACGCTGCCCGCGGCTTCCGGGCGCGGGGACCAGACCCAGACCGCGGCGCAGACGGCCGCCGCGGCGACCAGGCCGGCGAGCGCGGGAACGCGGGCGGCACGGTGGGCGGCGAGCACGGCGACGCTCGTGTTCACGGCGACCACGAGGGCGCTGACCAGCCACACACCGCCGACCGACGCGAGCCGCAGGGCGGGCTCCACCTGCCACTGACTGGAGCCGAGCAGCCCCCAGGGGCCGCCGAGCCCCTCCCAGGACCGCACCAGTTCCACCGTCAGCCAGCCGGACGGCAGCACGAGCAGCGCGGCGGCGGCGCGGCCCGGCGAGGGCGCGCCGCCCAGGAGGTGGCGTACGAGCCAGCCCCACGGCGCCCACAGGAGTCCGAGGAGCGCCGCGAGGACCAGCGTGAACACATGCAGGCTCGGCAGCAGCCAATGGTGCACCGCGACCATGAAGCCGAGCCCGCCGAGCCAGCCGTCGAGGGCCGCGCGTCGCCCTGTCGGCGCCGAACGGGCGAGCAGCAGCCACGGCACGAGTGCGACGTGGGCGAACCACCACCACGACGGCGCGGGGAACGCCAGGGCGGGCAGCGCACCGCACAGCGCGGCCAGGGCGCCGCGCCACCGCGGCGACGCGAGGAGCGCACGCCCGCGCACCGGGTCGAGAACGGGTCCCGGGCGCCGCCACCACGGCGCCGTCACCTTCCCCGACGCCTCCCCCCGGTGCCGCCGGATGCCGTCGAGTACGTCCATGCAGCGCGCCTCCCTGCCCCGGCTCCGCCCCCGCCGTGCCCTCCAGTGTGCGCGCCCGGGACGATCTACGACAGGGGGCGCCCGATGTGCCGCACCGCGCGGGGTCAGACCTGCCCGGCGCGCCCGTGCCGCCTGCGCCACTTCTCCTGTACGACGACCTGGCGCAGCCGCCAGCCGCTGGGGGTGCGCACGGCGGTGAAGTCGTAGCGGCCGCCGCACTCGAAGTCCGGTGCGGTGTCGGGCGGCGGGGCGTCGGCCTGCCCGGCCTGCCGCGCGGCGGCGAACCGCATGGGGTTGGTGTAGTCCGCCTGTATCCGCGCGGTGTCGCCGACGTCCTGCTCACGGAGGCCGAAGCGGATCCTGCGGTTGACGACGAGGTGCTGGCGCACCTCGAAGACACGCAGGCTCTTCGCCAGCCAGTCGGAGACCTCGGCGACGGGTGCTTCGATGCCGCCGGCCGACCGGTAGTCGGCCCGTCCGCCCGGTGCGAACAGCCGGCGGTAGCCGTCCCAGTCGCCGTCGTCGACGGCGATGGCGTAGTCGGTGATGAGGGTGTCGATGGCCAAGCGGTCAAGGACTGCGGCGAGTTCCACGCGCTGCGTCATCGGATCAGTCTTGGGTACCGGGGGTGCGGCGCCAAGGGGCGGGGCGAAAGGCGTCGTCCCGACGGCGGCCGTCTACGCGGCCTGGACGATCTCGGCGCGCACCGCCTCGGCCCACTCGGTCACCAACTGCTCGTACTCGCGCCGCTGCTCGACGGAGAGACGGCCTCCGGCACGCAGCCACAGGCCTCGGATCCGCTCGTTCAACTCGGCCGACGACCGCACGGAACCACGGGGTTGGGGGGTAGAGGGCATGGCGTCAAGCCTAGGGGATGGCTCCGACAATCGGAACTGTCAGCTACCGCACACCTGCGGCAAGTGATCGGGGCGCAGGCGCCACAAGAGGCGCGCGCCCCGCGCGAGTTGCTCCTCGTGCGCTGGTCAGTGGGGTGTGGGGGGGCTCCTGGGACGGAGCGGGGTGCGATCCGGGGGCCGTCGTCAGTGACGGACGGCACGATCCGGAACGCCGTCCGGGGCCTCGGGGCGGCCGCGTCCTGTGCAGGGCAGGTGGATGAACAGGAGGACGATGCCGGAGAGGGTGAACACCCGGGTGGCGGCGTCGAGTCCGTTCCAGCTCTTGGACTGCCACATGGCGAACCACTCACCGCCGATGCCGATGAAGCCGCCGCCGAACAGCAGCATCAGCATGAGCAGGCCCACCGTGCTCAGGCGCCGGGCGCGGTCCTGGGAGCCGTCGCCGCGGCGGACCGCGAGAGCCCACCGCACCGTCGCGGTGACGAGGACCAGGGCGGCGAGGCTCTCCCAGGCGATGATGGCGACGTACGCGGCGTCCTGCCACGCGCGCGACTCGACCGCGCGCCACATCAGGTCGTCGTCCTTGAAGGTGGTGTCCATGGCCAGGACATGCCGTACGAACTGCTGGTTGGTGCCGAAGTCGGTGATGTTGCCGAACGCCACGAGCGCGATGTAGAGGGCGACGACACCGGTCAGCACGGCGGCGGCCACGGCCGGTGCCCCCAGGGCGGTGCCCCGGTCGTGAGGCTGCTTGCGGTTTGCTGGTACGAGGCGCATGCCGTGCTCCCTGTGTGCGCGAGTGAGGGCTCATGATCTCAGGGGGCGCACGGGGCGCGCAGGGGAGTGCGACTGTTGCGCGCGGCCGCACTCCCCCCGTCGGGCCTCAGGAGCCCGGTGTCTCGCGCAGGGCCTGGAGCAACTGCCGCAGCGGTGGCGCCGGTGGGCCCGGGGGCACGGCGAGCGACGTGGCGAGCGTCGGTGCGGCGAGGCGCCGCACCGCGACCCCCGGGACCGGCGGCAACCCCGCCACCTCGTAGAACACCGTCCAGGACGGCGCATCGGCACGCTCGTCCGCCAGGGCGGTGAGGGTCTCCTGGAGCGTGGTGAACGGCGGACCGGGCACGCGTTCGACGCCCGCCGCGCGCAGGGCTCCCGTCACCAGGTCGTGGAACGGCGGGTTGTGCCGGTGCGGGGCGAGGCGCAGCGGCAGGCCCGACAACTCCGCCAGGCGCAGCGGGGCGTGGGCCGGCCCCTCGCCCGCGGGCGGGGCCGCGGCCGGATGCTCCGCGGGCAGGGCCACGTACAGCGGGTCCTCCCACACCGGGAGGAGTTCGAGGCCCCGCGCTCTCGTCGCGGCCCGCACCAGCGCCGCGTCCAGTTCGCCGGAGCGCACCGCCGCGAGGCGTTCGGCCGGAGGGAGCCGCAGCAGGCGCACCCGCAGGTGCGGTGCCGTTCGCCGCAATGCCTCCAGGAGGCGGTACGTACGCTCGCCAGGACCCTGGACGGTGCCGAGACGCAGCACTCCCTCGGCGCCCGTGGCGAGGTCCGCCGCGATCCGCCGGGTGCGGCGCGCCGCCTCGAGGACGGCCCGCGCCTCGGGGAGCAGGCGCTCGCCCGCGCCGGAGAGCCGGACGTGACGGGTCGACCGGTCGAACAGGGTGACGCCGAGTTCGCGCTCCAGGCGGCGGATCTGCTGGCTGACCGCCGACTGCACGATGCCGAGGCGTCCGGCGGCACGGCCGAACCCGCCTTCGTCGGCGACGGCGGCGAAGTACTCGAGCTGGCGCAGTTCCACGGGTACCTCCCACAGCACCGGCGCACCGATCCATCACGACCGGTGATCACTGCAAGCGACAACTGCCGGTGGTGCGCGGGTTCTTCCCCGGGTCGAATGGGTCCCGGCCCGAAGGGGGCGCAAGCCGTTCACAGTGAGCACGAAAAGTACGAAGAGAACTTGAAGCGCAAAGAGCACGGAGAGGGAGCCGAGAGGGATGACGACGCAAGAGATACAGGCACAGGCACAAGCACAGGAAGCGATCGGCGCAGCCGCGTACATCGTGCGGCCCGGCACGGCCGAACACGTACCGCTGCCGCACGGCGGCGGCTTCGAGCTGCTCGCCGACGCGGGGGACACCGGCGGCGCCCTCGGCGTCAACAGGCTGACGCTCGGTGAGGGCGCCGACGGCGCCAGACCCCACCAGCACGCCCGGTCGACGGAGTTGTTCTACGTACTCGACGGTGTGGTGGAGTTCTTCGTGGGAGGCGGGACGACGTCGGTCGCACGGGGCGGACTCGTCGTCGTCCCGCCGGGAACGCCGCACGCGTTCGGCGCGGCGGCCGGTGCCACCGCCGATCTCCTGGCGGCCCTCACACCGGGTGTCGACCGGTTCGGCTACTTCCGTGCCCTGGGCCGCATCCAGCGCGGCCTGGACACGTTCGACAGCCTCCTGCCCGAACAGGACCGGTACGACGTGCACTTCCTCGGGGGCGCGGTCGCAGCGGACTGGGAGTCCGCCCGCGCTAGGACGGGTCGCGCACCGTCCCGGTGAGCGTCGGGCCCCAGCGCGGGTTCCACGACTGGTCGTAGGTGAAGAACCGGAGCCGCAGGGTCTCCTTCGGCTCCCGCACCCGGTCCTTGACGGTGGGCACGCTCACCACGACGCCGCGCTCGCCCGCCTGGACGGTCGCCGTCATGTACGCGGAGTCCGACACCTTCGACAGCGGGCGCTGCGGGTTCGGCGACCGGTCGAAGACCTCCTTCAGCCAGCGCTTGTCGACGTCCTTGGTGGACAGCTCCTTGCCGCCGCCGCGGACCGGCCGGATGTCGAACACGCCCTCGATCGCGACGTCGGCCGCCGCGGACAGCGAGACGCGCCACTTCAGGGGCTTGCCCTCGGTGACGCGGTCCGCGACGGGCTGCACGGTGACCTTCGGCATCGCGTCATCGTTGCGCACGGTCACGCCGCCGTTGTACGAACCGACCACCGCGCCGCTGACCGCCTTGGCCAGCACCTCGTGGGACTCGTCCGGGCCGT
This sequence comes from Streptomyces sp. NPDC017940, assembly GCF_044328435.1. NCBI lineage: Bacteria > Bacillati > Actinomycetota > Actinomycetes > Kitasatosporales > Streptomycetaceae > Streptomyces > Streptomyces sp. NPDC017940. Next base: position 50,162 of record NZ_JBIRHJ010000015.1, read on the forward strand.
AGCGCTTGTTGCCGCGCACCGTGACCGGCACCTCGACGGGATCGCCGCCCGGACGCACCGTGAGCACGCGGGACGTGGTCTTCTGCGTGACCGGGTCGGTCACGAACAGCCGGATCTTGCCGCTGCCGTGCCCGGAGACCCGCACGGGCACCCGGTACTCGCGGACCCCGGAGTCACCCTCCTTGACCTCCAGTCGGCCGATGTCGACCCGCGCGAGACCGGCCGTCCCGGCGTCCGGGGTGCCGGGGCGCCAGCCCCACGCGTCCACCAGCCAGGCGCGCCCGGACCGGGTGCGGGGGGTGAGCTCCAGGGAGGTCACCCGGGTGAGGTCGAGTCCGGCGCGGGCCGCCGCGGCCAGCGGCACCCGGACCTCGCGTCCCCAGTACGAGGACGTCATCTCGGTGCCGGGCAGACCGTCGACCCGGACCTCACCCAGCGCGGACCGGTGCCCGGAGGCGTCGGTGGCCGCGATGTCGAGCCGGGTGCCCGTGGAGTTGGGCGGCACGATCACGCGCAGCGCGAGGGACGTGGAGCCCGCGAGGGACACGGGCTTCTTAGGCCGTACCTTCGTCGTGGCGCCGGACTGCGTCCAGTGCATCGCCACCGCGTGGCGGCCGGGTTCCGGCGAGGTCACCCAGGTGGCGAAGTGCGGTGACGAGCCCTTCGTACGGGGGGAGAGGCAGGCCCGGGAGGCCCGGTTGTCCACCTGTGCGCACAGCCGGCCGCTGCCGGACACGTCGAGCGAGGTGCTCGGCACGAAGGCGGGGGTGCGGTTGCCGCCGACGGCGTGCGTGAGCACCCGCGCCGGGTTCGCCGAGGGCGCGCGGCGGCCGGAGCCGTCGAGGAGCGGGCGCACCCGGTCGTCACCGCCGACGAACAGCCCGGCAGCGGCGGCGATGTACGTGGATCCCGCCTTCTGCTGCTGCTTGGCCTTCAGGCGCGTCTCCTTGCCCGGCGCGCACACCGGGTCGGGCCTGCTGCCGTCGGAGTAGAAGTCGTCGGACGCGGGCGCCGCGGCCTGCCCCGGGGTCCACTCGGTGTTGAAGAAGTTGTGGTTGGCGCCCACCACATAGACCGCGCTGTGCAGGGCGGTGCCGCGGCTGACGCCACGGGTGCCGTCGGCGAAGAGCTGGCCCTGGAGGTCGGACACGTCGCCGTCGCAGCCCGGCAGGATCGTCATCGACGGGACGTCGGGGACCGGGTTCTGGCCGAAGATGGTGGGGCCGATGAGCACGGTGCCGCGGATGTTCCACCGGGCCGGACCCGGCGCGCCGTCCTGGTCCGCCGGGGGCGGCGACAGGCTGTCGAGGGCGGCGCGATTGACGCCCTCACCGCCGCGGGAGTGGCCGACGAGCAGCACGCGGGAGGGGTCGACGGGCGCGGTGGCGCGCACGGCCGCGGGCGGGGAGCCCTGGCCCGCGGCCCAGTCCGCCCAGTGGCCGAGGTGCCGGCGCACCAGCGACGAACGGGCCTGGGCACCGCCGTCGGGTATGTCGTCCTGGCCGTTGATGCCGTTGGCGGATATCGACACCGTCACATAGCCCTGCGAGGCGAGGAGCTTCTGGTCGTGCAGATAGCCCCGGTAGCTGGGTATCGGCTTCTGGCCGCCCGTGCAGGGCCAGTTGCCGTCCACCTCGTCGCCGCTGTAGCAGGTGGCGTGGCGGCCGTGCAGGAAAAGGGCGAGGGGCCGCTTCCCGGGGGCGCCGGCCGGTCCGACCACGGTCGCGCGCATCTCGACCGGCTCAGGGAAGCCGGGAACGCGCACCGACGGCAGGGTGTACTCGCCGCTCACCGTGCGGTATTCGCCCGGGACGCCGGGGTCGACCCGGTTCGCGGGGAGGGGCGCCGAGGACGCGGGGGGCGGTGCGATCCGGGAGGGCGCCGGGACGGGCTTCGCGCCCTCGTCCAGACGACGGCCGCCCGCCTGCGCCTGGAGCCCGGACGGCGAACCGATCCCGGCCCCGTTCAGACGCAGCCGGAACGTCCGCTGGTCGCCGGTCGACTCAGGGACGCCGAGCAGCCGGTCGCCCGCGTAGAACTCGACGCGGGCATCCCCCATGGGCACCCGCTCGGGCGCCTGCCAGACCAAGTGCCTCTCGGCACCGGACCCGTCGAACCGCCAGCCCTTGGGGAGGCGGTCCTCGTTGTCGTCCCCCGACGGCGCGGGGACTCCCGGGGACGCCGGGTACTGCGCGGGTGTGGCATGTCTCGGTGACGCGGGCGGTATTCGGTCGCCAGGCTGCGCGTGCGCGAGCCCGGGGACCCCCGCCGCCAGCGCAAGGACCGCTGCCGCGGCGGTCACCGAGCGCGGGACATGGATCAAGACAGTCCTCCAGTTCGTGCTGTTCCGCGGCCACCGGTCCGGCGGCCGCCCCGGACCGCCCCCGAAGGGGCGCCGGGTCCCCCACCTGGAGATGTGAACGGGCGGGCACGGGTTGCCTCCTGGGGCGAGCCGGACCGCTCTTGTCCCGGGCGCCCGGCACCGCGCATCATGCAGAGATGGATGATCACCCTTCCGAGCCCCTGACCGCGGTCCGGCTCACCGCGTACGGCCGGGACGACCAGAACGAGATACTCGGCGACGGAGCAGACCCCTTCGGCGTCGCGGAGACGGGCCTGACGTGGCTGCCGAAGCAGGAGCACTTCGGTGTCCGGGCGGGGAGCCGACTCGTGGCGCACGCGGGCCTGTTGCGGGTGCCCGTGTCGGTCGGCGGCACCGAGGCCGAGGTGGTCGGCGTCGGCGGCGTGGCCGTCGCCCCCGGCCTGCGCGGCCGCGGGCTCGCGCGCACCGTCCTGACGGCGGCGCTCGCCCACGCCCGCACGATGGGCCCCCGCCAGGCCCTCCTCTTCTGCCGCCCGCCCCTCGTCGCCCTCTACGAGCGGCTCGGCTGGCTGACGCTGGACCAGGAGGTGTACGTACAGCAGCCGCGGGGCCCGGTGGTGATGCCCCTGCGGACGATGTGGACGCCACTGGGGACCGGCACGGAGGGTGCCGCAGCACGGGAGTGGCCTTTGGGGGAGGTGCGTTTGCTGTCGTACCCCATGTGAGGCCCACGTGAGGCCCATGACAGCGCCTGGCTGCTCTCGCGCGACGCGGGCAACGTCACCGCCGACGGGCAGCGGCACCAGTTCCGCGTGTTCGTCCTCGGCGGACGTGTCATCCATGCCCGCGAGCACATACAGGCCGCGACGGACACGCCCTGCAACACCTGTCAGGGTGCGACGGCCGTCCCCGTCGCACCGGCCGACCTGCCGCGCCGCCTTGCCGACCTGGCCGTCGCGGCCACCGCGTCGGTGGGGCTGCCCTTCGCCGGGGTCGACCTGGCGATCGAGAACGGCGGGGTCGTCTTCGAGGTCAACGTCCAGCCGGCCTTCGTCGACGGCGAGCTGGAGACGGTGGCCATGCCCTACGTCCAGGCCCATCTGGACGCTCTCGACCGGACCGCGGACAGCCGCAGGGGCCACCGCCCGGCGCGGGGCCCGCGGCACGGCGACGGGCTCCGCGGGCCCTCGCCGCAGGCGGCCTAGGACCCGTTGCCTGGTCGGGTGGGCCTTGCGAAGTAGGTGGGATCGGCCCGGAGCCGCAGGCGCGGTACGCGGCGTTCCCCTTAGCGTCGGTGCTCATGCAGCCCATGGACAGCGCCTGGCGCGACGCCCCCACCCGTACCCGCGACACACTGGACCGGCTCGCCGGGGAGCGGGACATCTGGGTGGCGACCGCGCACCCCGAGCACGGCCCGCACCAGGTACCGCTGTGGTTCTGGTGGGACGGCAGGGCGGTGTGGATGTGCACCGCCGAGCGGACGGTGACCGCGCGCAACGCGCGGGCGGAGCCCCGGGTGCGGCTCGCCCTCCCGGACACCGCCGACGTGGTCCTGCTGCACGGCGACGCGGAGTGCCACGGCGTCCAGGACGTGCCGCGGGAGGCGGGGGACGGGTTCGCCGCCAAGTTCGGCTGGGACCCGCGCCGGGAGGAGGCGCCCCATCTGTACCTGCGCGTCCTGCCGACGAAGGTGCTCGCCTGGCGCGGCGAGGCGGAGCACCGGGGCAGGGTCGTCCTGCGTGCGGGGGAGTGGGTGGGCCGGGACTGACGCGCCGGGCCCGCTCCGCCCCGCCCCGCCCGCTCTGGTCTGGTCTGCTCTGCCGGAAGACCCGCACAGGCGGCTGCGCGGCACCTCTGACCTGGCAGAAAGGGTTCGCCCTTGTGGTTCGCACCCCCTTCGAGTGAACGGTGGAATGTGTGACTCCGCGCATGGGCAGCCTGGCGAACGGTCCATCCGGACGCCGACCAGGAAGGTCACATCCCGACATGACGACGAAGCACACCTCCGCCGTGCCCCGAACCCCCTCCGCCCCCGACAGGGAAGCCGCGTCCGCACCGAGGAGGCGAAACCTGCGGCGGGCCGTCCTCGGTGCGGCGGCGGCACTCCTGGTGACCGGCAGCCTGGCCGTGGCCCCGCCCGCCGGTGCGGCCGACTGTCCCTCGGGTCACTTCTGTGCCTGGGAGCACGCCGGCTTCGGCGGCCAGCGCGCCAACTGGTCCGGTGACGACGGCTGGTGGGAGAGCTACATCGCCGACGAGGACTCCTCGTGGGCCAACCACGGCATCTCGGGCCCGGGCATCAAGGACCACGTCAAGGTGTACTCGCGCGCCCACCAGGGCGGTCACATGACCATCTGCCTCGCGCCGGGCCAGGAGGTCGGCGGCAACGGCGCGGCCAACGACGACGGCGACTCCCACACCTGGGCGAGGGGCTGCTGAGCCGACCGCCCCGACACGGGCCCACCGCCTGCGGGCGGCGGGCCCGTTCGCGTTCCCGCGCCGCCAACCTTTCACGTGATGGTGCGTCAGGAAGCCTCGTGCGGCGGCTTGTTCGGGTTACGCGAGGCTGTCGGACATAGGCCGGTCCTGTAGGGCATGAACGGCGCGGAACCGCGTATGTCGGTGATGTCAGAGCGCGGTGGAGGGTGAATGGCCGCGGGACTGTGCTTTCGGCCATGACGGGCGAGTAGGACGTCGCGGCCCGCTCCGGTCGACCGACGGCGCACCGACGCCCCGGACCCCGGCGCGCGCCCCCTGCCCGGGAGTGCGAGTCCCGCCCACCCGCGCCCGACGCGGGCCGGCGGCATGAGGAGGTCGCTCGTGCGGAGCATGCGCCGTATGACGCAGGCGGAGTGCCGTGAGGTACTGGCCAAGGCATGGGCGGGACGGCTCGCGGTGGCCCACCCCGGGCGTCGTGGGCCGCGCCCAGCGGGAGGTCCGGGCGGTCACGGCGCTCGGCCGTCCCCGCTGGCTCGTGGCGACCGACGAGGTGGGGGAGTGCCGCCGCGCGACCACCGCTCGCGGTCCGGACGTCGCACCGGACACCCTCTTCCTCGGAGAACGGCGCCGCGAGAAGGCGGCGCCTGAAGATACGGCCGGGATCGCGCTTCAGGGCAGCGAGGCCGCGGTCCCGGCTCTTCTCTCCTCGGGAGCGGCTCCCGCCCACCCCCGAGGAGAGGGCAGCGGTGCGAGGACGCCCGGCGGAGGGGGAGCCGCCACGTCCTCGCACCTGCGGCCGCCGCCCCCGCCGACGAACGGCGGCGACCGCCCGGGGGGTACGCCCGTCTCACCAGCGTGCACCCGTCGGGCGGAAAAAGCTCCACCCTTGCCTACACAACGTACCGAGAAAGCCAAAGTAGGTAACACAGGGGCACATGGGGCGAGAGTGACTACGTACAGTTACTGGCGTGCTGATGAAGTCTCCCGTCGGAAGGCGAGTCGCCCCCTCAGGAGGCGTCGAGAGCCTCCACCACGACGCGCACGGTTCCCAACGAGCCGTCCGCCGCGTCCGGCAGGTTCATCCCGGCGGCCACACCCGAGTGCAGGTAGTCCAGGACCGGCGCGGTGAGCCGCTCGCCGGGCAGGACGGCGGGGATGCCGGGCGGGTACGGGGTGATCATCTCGGCGGCGACGCGCCCCTCGGCCTTGGTGAGGGGGACGTCCTCGACAGTGCCGAAGTAGGCGTCGCGGGGCGTGAGGACCTGCTCCAGGCGGAGTTCGGCGGGCGCGGGCACCTCCACGCGCGTGGGCCGCGGCAGTTCGGACGCGGCGCGGGCGAGGGCGGTGAGGGCCCGCAGCAGGGGCCGGGTGGTCTCTTCGCTGTCCGCGTGCGTGAGTTGCGTGTTGATGCGCCGGTGGTCGGCGAGATGGACGTCGATGGCGTGCTGCTCGCGCAGCCAGTCGGCCGCCTGGTAGCCCGTGATGCCGAGTCCCGCGACCTCGATGACCACCGGCAGCGGATCGAAGTCGTGGGCGAGGCCGGGGCCGCAGAAGTCGTCCCTGCCGTTGACGTGCAACCCGTCGATGGCCTCGATCGCCGCCCGCACCTCGTGGGCGTGTGCCAGGGCGCGGCCGAGGAGCTGTTCGCCGCGCAGCGCCATCTGGCGGCGCCAGCCGTCGAGGCCGGCGTAGAGGAGGACCGAGGGGCTGGTGGTGCCGAGCAGGTCGGCCCGGCTCTCCAGGACGTGCGGTTCGATCAGGTCGCCCTGGAGGTGGAAGACGGAGCCCTGCTCCAGGCCGCTGCCCATCTTGTGGATGCTGGTCACGCAGACGTCCGCGCCCGCGTCCATGGCCCACTTGGGCAGATCCGGGTGGAAGGGCAGGTGTGCGCCCCAGGCCTCGTCCACGATCAGGGGCACCGAGCGGCTGTGGCAGACCCGCGCCACACCTTCCAGATCGGCGCAACTGCCGTACGGAGTGGGGCTGGTGATCAGGGCGCCCTTGGCATCGGGGTGGGCGCGGAACGCCGCCTCGTAGTCCTCGGCGGCGGGCGCGTGCGCGAGGTGGCGCTCGGCGTCCCAGCGGGGCTCCACCCACACCGGGTGGATGCCGGAGAGCACGAGACCGGAGACGACGGACTTGTGCGCGTCCCGGCCCACCAGGAGTTTGGTGTGCGGGCCCGCTACGGACAGCATCGCCGCCTTGACCGAGAGGGAGCTGCCGCAGGTCGAGAAGAACGTGTGGGACGCGTGCACGGCGTCGGCCATCAGCTTTTCCGCACGTTCCAGGACGGCCGCCCTCGTCAGCCGGTCGTCCAGACCTCCGGACGCGAGTAGATCTCCGTGGAAGACCGCGTCCCCGAGCACCTCGCGGACCCGGGGGTCGGCGCCGCGGGCCTGTTTGTGACCCGGGGGCGAGAAGGCCAGATGGCCGTGTTCGCGGTAGGCGGCGAGGGCCTCGAGGACGGGAGCCTGGGAGTGGTCGACTGACATGCGGTACGGCTTCCCCGGGGTTGCCGGGGGCAACCGGTGCGATCGTCGGCTGTCCCACTGTCGGCCGTACCGGGCCCGGCCGGGGGCAGGCACATCGCCTGCCGCCGACCGGGCCCGGGGCGAACTCGCACACCGTGTGCGGCGTAACGCGGCTTGCCGCACGCGCACGGCGTCGCGCGCACGGCGTCATGCGGGGCCGTGTCGCGCGTGCGGTGTCGCGCGTGCTGCGTCATGCAGGGCCGTGTCCCACGTGCGGCGTCGCGCGTGCGGCGTCATGCGTGACCGCGTCGCGTGTACGGCGTCACGCATGGCCGCTTCGCGCACGCGTGGCCGCTTCGCGCGTACGACACCACGCATGGTGGCGTCACGCGTGGGCGTCACCACGCGTACGGCATCACGCCTTCGAGCCCCGTCGTGCCAGCCACACCACGGCGAGACCCGCCGCGGCGGCGAGGAGCAGGGTGCGGTGGTCGCGCGCGGCGCGGGCCCCCTGGGCCGCCTTCTCGCGTACGGGCTCGGGTGCCCTGTCCTGCACCTGCTGCACGGCCTCGGCGGCCTTCGTCCTCGCCTGCGCCGCCTTGTCGCGCACGGGTTCGGGCACCCTGTCCTGCACCTGCTGCACCGCCTCGGCGGCCTTGGCCTTGAGCTGGTCCGCCTTGGCGACGGCCTGTTCCTTCACTTCGGTGGCCTTGGCGGCGGCCTGCTCCTTGACCTCCGTGGCCTTGGCCCCGGCCTGCTCCTTCACCTCGGCGGCCTTCTCGCCGGCGCGGGCCTTCACATCCGCCTTCGCGGCCAGGGCTTCGACAGTGTGCCCCAGCTCGGTGCGCGTGTGCTCGACCTGCTCGCGCAGCTCTTCGGGGGTGGCGGGGGCCTTCTCCGGGGGCGGCTTGCTCATCGGTGTGCACTCTCCTTGATCTCGGCCACGTCGGCCTTGACGTTCTTGATCGTCTGCTCGGGCGCGGGCGGGGCTGCCTCGCTGATCTCCTTCTTGCCGGTGAGGGCGAGAACGGCGGCGATCACGCCGAGGACACCGCCGACGATCAGCGCGGCGGCCCACACGGGCAGCGGCACGGCGAGGCCGGCGATCGCTGCGGCCACCAGGGCCTGAAGGGTGAGGAAGCCGACGAGACCGGCGCCGCCGAAAAGCCCGCCGCCCTTGCCGTAGTGCCGCCCCTTCTGCTTCATCTCCGCCTGTGCGAGGCGGAGCTCGCCGCGTACCAGCTCCGTCAGCTGCTGCGACGCGCGCTGTACGAGCTCACCCACCGGTTCGCTGCCCGACTGCGGCGCCGACCCGCTCATGGGTCGGTGCACCGGTTCACTCAACGGCGATGAACCGGTGTCGTACGTGGGCCGCTCCGTCTTCGGGAGCGGGCTGTGCGGACCATGTTCCGTCATGGCGATCACCTCCCGTCTCGTCGCCCGGCTCAGGCGCGGGCGCACCTGGCTGCGGACAGGTCCCGAGTACCCCGGAAGGAACCCTTCAGCCCTCGCGGTGCGAGAAGCCGGAATGCGTCACGGGACCTTCCCGGAATGCGTCACGAGACCTTCACAGAGCCAGCATGCTGCCGTACGCCGTGCCGGGCACCCGGGAAACGTGTCTGCCGGGAGGGAGCCCGGAACCGTGATTGTTGTCGCGTGCCTTCTGCTGCCGTTGGTCGGGCTGCTGCTGTACGGCATGGACCGGATCGAGGAACGACTCCTGCGGGGGGCGTCGCCCCAGGCGGACGCGCCACGGCACGCGCGCCGCCGCCACCTGCGTCTTGTGCGCGGCAGCCGCCGGTACGCCGCCGAGGTGCCACCCGCGACGGAGGCCCTCGCGGCGGAAGCGTTCGCGACGGAGGTGGCCGCGGCGGAGGTGTTCGCGGCGGAGGCCCCGCCGACCGGCGTACCCGCCAGTGCGACCGCGGGCGCACCCGCCGCTGCGCCCTCCCGCGCCTCTGCCGACGCGTCACCGTCGGACCGGCGTCGCGCTCACCGCCGCGACCGCTTTCACGGCCGTCGGCGTGAGCGTCGTGACCGGCGCCTGCACACCGCCGCTTGAGCCCTCGCACACCGACGGTGAGGGGCCACCGCGTGGCGCCGTCACCCGTTCGGCCCAATCCGGGGTGTGCCGTCTGTGACGTACGCAGGGGCATGGGGACAGCGCTGCCGGTGGGACCTGTCCCCATGTCGCGACTCTGTGTGACATCCGGCGTTGCGGCGTGCCCGTCCGCCGTGCGTGATGGGGGTGAGGCGTGCGGTGCCCGGGGCGAAGTCTTCGCCCGCCGCTTGCCCAAGGGAGTGATCACCCATGCCGCAGGGCGACGTCTTCGGCACACCCGAGGCTCTCACCGGGCTCACGGCCTACGACAGGACCGGTGACAAGATCGGCAGCGTCCAGCAGGTCTACCTCGACGACCAGACGGGTCGGCCGGAGTGGGTCACGGTCAAAACCGGCCTGTTCGGCATGAAGGAGAGCTTCGTCCCGCTCGCCGGTGCCCACCGCGAGGGCGAGAACCTCAAGGTGGCCTGCACGAAGGACGTGGTCAAGGAGGCGCCGCGCGTCGACGCCGACCAGCACCTCGACCCGTCCCAGGAGAGCGAGCTGTACGCGCACTACGGCCTGGCGCCGACGCGGTCCACACCGCGCGCGGGCATGGGCAACGGCCCCGCGGCGCAGCGACCGGCCGCGGCCGACCCGGGTCTCGCGTCCGCCGCGGGCAGCCAGGGCGGGCACAGCGGGGCGCGTGAGTACGCCATGCGCGGCGTCGACCGCGGCGAGGACAAGCACGAGATGACGCTCTCCGAGGAGCAGCTGCGCGTCAGCACGCAGGAGGAGGAGGTCGGCCGGGCCCGCCTGCGCAAGGTCGTCGTGACCGAGGACGTGACCACCTCCGTCCCCGTGTCCCACGAGGAGGTCCGCGTGGTGCGCGAGCCCATCCGCGAGGGCGAGCGGACCCGCGCCACCAAGATCGGCGAGGAGGAGACGGAGGTCACCCTGCACGCCGAGAAGCCGGTGGTGCGCAAGGAGACCAGGCCGGTCGAGCGGGTGCGCCTGGAGACCGAGCGGGTCACCGAGACGCAGGAGATCTCGGACAAGGTCCGCAAGGAGCGCGCCGAGTACGACGACCCGAAGGGCGGCACCCGGGGCACCCGGGGCCGGGACCCCAAGGGCCCGCGGCACTGACCGGGGACCTGCCCACCGTCGACGCGCGAGTTCCCTCCGCCGCACGGGCGGTGGGAACTCGCGCGCGTCACTCGGCCGACTCGCCGGCGTGCGGGCTGAGTTCGCCCATGCCCACGAGCACGAAGAGGACGATGCCGAGCAGGATGCGGTAGTAGACGAACGGCATGAAGCTCTTGGTCGTGATGAACTTCATGAACCACGCGATCACGGCATAACCGACGATGAACGCGATGATCGTGGCGAAGATCGTGGGGCCCCACGAGACATGCCCCTCGCCCGCGTCCTTGAGCTCGAAGACGCCGGAGGCCAGGACGGCGGGGATGGCGAGGAGGAAGGAATAGCGGGCCGCGGCCTCACGGGTGTACCCCATGAGCAGGCCGCCGCTGATGGTGGCGCCGGAGCGGGAGACACCGGGTACGAGGGCCATGGCCTGGCAGATGCCGAAGATCAGGCCGTCCCGTACGCCCAGTTCCTTGAGGCCCTTGCGGTGGCGCACGGCACGGTGCTTGCCGCCCGTCTCGTCACGGGCGGCGAGCCGGTCGGCGATGCCGAGGACAATGCCCATGACGATGAGTGTGGTGGCGATGAGCCGCAGATCGCGGAACGGGCCCTCGATCTGGTCCTTGAAGGTGACGCCGAGGACACCGATCGGGATCGAGCCGACGATGACCAGCCAGCCCATCTGCGCGTCGTGGTCGGACCGCGGCACCTTCCCGACGAGCGAACCGGTCCACGCCCCGATGATCCGGCCGATGTCCTTGCGGAAGTAGATGAGGACGGCTGCCTCGGTGCCGATCTGAGTGATCGCGGTGAAGGCGGCACCCGGATCGTGCCAGCCGGCGAACGCCGCCGTCAGCCGCAGATGTGCGCTGGAGGAGATCGGAAGGAACTCGGTCAGTCCTTGGACGAGTCCGAGGATGAACGATTCGAGCCAAGACATGAAAACCGCGCCGTCCAGTAACTGATCGAGGACCCAAGGGGGCGGCGGGACGATCAGGTGCGCCCCGCCGGGGGGCAGCGTAGCGGCACAAGATGAATCTTCCGGCGCGAGGGCCCACCGTGCGTCCTGGGGGTGCTGGGGCTGCCCCGTGAGGGGCGCGGGGAACTGCGCGCGCAACGTACGAAAAGCCGCAAACGCGTCTGCCGGGCCGTCGAGCAGACGCGTCCGCGGTTTGTCCTTGGTTGCTCGCGCCGTTCCCCGCGCCCCTTACGCGCCGTTCCCCGCCCCCTTACGAGGCGCTCTGGCGCAGGCGGTGGCGCTTGCACCAGGCCACGGCGGCACCCGCGAGCCCGGTCGCCGCGATGAACCCCATGGCGATGAGGAAGACGGGCGACGTGGGCGTCGACGCCCGCGCACCGGCTATGACGTACGCCGCCGTGTTCGGGATCGAGCCGATGGCCGTGGCGAGCAGGAACGGCAGCCAGCCCATGCGGGACACCGCGGCGCAGTAGTTGGCCGCCGCGAACGGCACACCGGGGAAGAGCCGCACCGCGAGCATCGAGCGGAACCCGTGCCTGCTCAGCTGGCCGTCGGCCGCCTTCAGCCAGCGGCCGCGCAGCAGCGGCCGCAGCGCGTCCTGGCCGAGCACCCGGCCGAGGCCGAACGACACCCCGGCCCCGAGGACCGTGCCCGCGATCGCCGCGGGCAGCCCGGCCTGCGAACCGAACAGCGCGCCCGCCGCGAGGTTGAGCAGCGGCCGCGGCACGAACGCGACCGTGCAGACGCCGTAGGCGACGGCGAAGACGCACACCGCCGCGGCGCCGCCCAACTGCGGTGGCCAGCCGTCCGCGAGGAGCCGCTGCGGCTCGAGGAGCAGCATGCCCGCACCGGCCGCGGCCAGCACGAGGACGAGCAGAAAGAGGCGCGACCACGGTGAGAGCAGCACCCGGGTGCAGCGCACGGCGAGGCCCGGCGTCGGGGCGGCGGCGGTGTGGAGCATCCCGGGAGACTAGCCGACCTGTGTGACTGATCGCCGTATGGTGCGTCTCATGCGCGTCACAGTCCCGCACAGTCCGCTGGCCGACCGCCTCCTCGAACGCCTCACCGCGCGCTGCGCGGAGGCGGCGGATCCGGTGCGGGCCGCGGACATGCGCGCGTACATGAAGGACATCGCGCCCTTCCTCGGAATCACCTCGCCCGTGCGGCGCGACGTGTCCCGGGCCGTCCTCGCCGGGATGCCGCGGCCCGACGAGCAGGACTGCGCCGCGGTCGCGCTGCGCTGCTGGCGGCTGCCCGAGCGCGAGTACCAGTACTTCGCCGTCGACTACCTGCGGCGGTACGCGGGCAGCTGCTCGTCCGCGTTCCTGCCCGTGGCGCGCCATCTGGTGACGACCCGGTCCTGGTGGGACACCGTCGACGCGCTCGCGGCGCACGTCGTGGGCTCCCTCGTCGCCGCGGACCGAGGGCTCGCGGTCGAGATGGACGCCTGGGTCGAGGACGGCGACCTGTGGGCGGTGCGGACGGCACTGCTCCACCAGCTGCGCCACAAGGACGCCACCGACGCCGACCGCCTCTTCGCGTACTGCGCCCGGCAGGCGGCGCACCCCGACTTCTTCGTGCGCAAGGCGATCGGATGGTGTCTGCGCGAGTACGCCAAGACGGATCCGGACGCGGTACGCGACTTCACCGCCCGGCACCGGGACGTGCTCGCCCCGCTGTCGGTGCGGGAGGCCCTCAAGAACATCGGAGCCTGAGCACCGCGCCCCCTAGGGGAGTTTCCGCACCGGAGCTTCCCTACCGGAGCCCGGCGTGCCCGGCGTGCCCGTGGTGCCCATGGTGCCCGTGGTGTCCAACGTGCCCCTGTGGCCGCCGGGTCGGGGAAATTGATTCGACGTGCGGCACCGGGTCGGTAATGATCGTCGACATGTTCCGGTACGCCTCCTTCGCCCCGCCGTCCGCAGTCGCGGACGCGGTCGAGGCTGCCGTCACGCCGCCCGGCGCACCGGTCGCGGCAGCACTCGCCGGGATCGCACCGGCCGTCCTTCCTGCCGACGGCACCCGAAGCTGACTCTCCCCGGACATTCCGGCGGACCCCGCAGGGGGAGGGTCGGCCAGGCCCCTGGGGTCCCCGTCCGCCGCCGTCCGTGCCGCGGGCCACACCTTTCGAGTTCCGAGGCAGGAACCGCCATGTCCAAGACCGCCTACGTACGCACCAAGCCGCATCTGAACATCGGCACCATGGGCCATGTCGACCACGGCAAGACCACTCTGACCGCCGCCATCACCAAGGTCCTCAGCGAGCGCGGCACCGGTACGTTCGTGCCCTTCGACCGCATCGACCGCGCCCCCGAGGAGGCCCAGCGCGGCATCACCATCAACATCGCCCACGTCGAGTACGAGACCGACACCCGCCACTACGCCCACGTCGACATGCCGGGCCACGCCGACTACGTGAAGAACATGGTCACCGGTGCGGCGCAGCTCGACGGCGCGATCCTCGTGGTGTCCGCGGTGGACGGCATCATGCCGCAGACCGCGGAGCACGTGCTCCTCGCCCGGCAGGTCGGCGTCGACCACATCGTGGTCGCCCTGAACAAGGCCGACGCGGGCGACCCGGAGCTGACCGACCTCGTCGAGCTTGAGGTGCGGGAGTTGCTCACGGCCCACGGGTACGGCGGGGACGCGGTGCCGGTGGTCCGGGTCTCCGGGCTCAAGGCCCTCGCGGGGGAGCCGCGCTGGACGACGGCCATCGAGGCGCTGCTCGACGCGGTCGACACCTATGTGCCGATGCCGGAGCGCTACGTGGACGCGCCCTTCCTCCTGCCCGTGGAGAACGTCCTGACCATCACGGGCCGGGGCACGGTCGTCACCGGGGCCGTCGAGCGGGGCACCGTCCGTGTCGGCGACCGCGTGCAGGTCCTCGGCGGGGCCGAAGGCGACGGCGAGACGGTCGTCACCGGCCTGGAGACCTTTGGCAAGCCGATGGACTCCGCGCAGGCCGGCGACAACGTCGCGCTGCTGGTGCGCGGGGTGCCGCGTGACGCGGTCCGCCGCGGGCACGTGATCGCCGCGCCCGGCAGCGTCCGGCCGAGTCGCCGCTTCACCGCGCAGGTGTACGTCCTCTCCGCCCGCGAAGGCGGCCGCAGCACCCCGGTGTCGACCGGATACCGGCCACAGTTCTACATCCGCACCGCGGACGTGGTCGGCGACATCGACCTGGGCGAGGCCGCCGTCGCCCAGCCCGGCGACACGGTCTCCCTGACCGTCGAACTCGGCCGCGACATCCCCCTGGAGCCGGGCCTCGGCTTCGCGATCCGGGAGGGCGGCAGGACGGTCGGCGCGGGAACCGTGACGGAAGTCGGCTGACCCCGACTTCCGTTCCGGCTCCGGCCGGGGGACCGGTCACGATCGCGTCGGGACCGGTCCCGACGCGATCGGGACCGGTCCCGTCACCGCTGGGCTGCCCGGCAGTGGAGGGCCGTGGGCGGCCCGCATCGCGCGGCGTTCGGCCGGCGGGCCGCGGCGGGCACAATGGAACCGTGAACGAGCCCGCCGACCCGCCTGGTCCCGCCCGGCCCCGACCCGTGCCGATACCGGGGCCCGAGCCGCAGCCCGCGGCGGAGCCGGATCTGGCATCCGAGCCGCACCCCATGGCGGAGCCCGACCCGCACCCCCTGGCAGAGCCGATCCCCGTCACCCGTGTCGTCGACCACGGCACCGCCAAGCTGCTTCCCGATGTGGATCGGGACCGGGCCTGGCTCCTCACCGTGGACGGTGCGCCCCAGTCGTACGTCGACCTGGACGCCCCCACGCACCTGGAGTTCGAGTACGCCCGCAGGCTCGCGCACGCCCTGGACACCGCCGCCGCCCCGGGGCGACCGCTCGACGTCGTCCACCTCGGCGGCGGCGCGCTCACGCTGCCCCGCTATGTGGCCGCGACCCGACCCGGTGCACGCCAGGACGTGGTCGAAGCGGACCGCGGACTGCTGCGGCTGGTCGTCGAGAAGCTGCCGCTGCCCGCGGACTGCGGGATCACGGTGCACGGCGCCGACGCCCGTGCCTGGGTCGAGGCCGCCCCCGAGGGCAGCGCGGACGTCGTCGTGGGGGATGTGTTCGGCGGCTCCCGGGTGCCCGCGCACCTCACGTCGGACGCCTACGCCGCGGCCGTGCGCCGGGTGCTGCGGGCGGACGGCCGCTACATCGCGAACCTGGCCGACGGCAGCCCCTTCACCTTCCTCCGCTCCCAACTGGCCACCTTCGCAGAGGCCTTCGACGAGCTGGCCCTCGTCGCCGAGCCCGGACTGCTGCGCGGCCGCCGCTTCGGCAACGCGGTGCTGCTCGCCGGGCACGAGCCCTTCGACCTGGCGGCCCTCGTGCGGCGCACCGCCGCCGACGCGTTCCCCGCGCGCGTGGTCCACGGCGACGCGCTGCGGAAGTTCATCGGCGACGCGCAGGCCGTGCGGGACGCGGAAGCCGTCCCGTCCCCTCAGCCGCCGGACGGGGCGTTCGGCGTCGGCTGACCGGAGCACGCCGTACAGCCGGGGCCCCGGATCCGCCCGGCCCAGCCGGGGGGCGGCTCAGCCAGGGGGAGGCCAGCCAGAGGGAGGCTCAGCCGGTGGGCGGCTTGGTCGCAGGCCCCGCCTCGGAGACCTCAGCCCCCGAGACCACCTGCACCCCCGCAACCACCTCCGCTGCGGCAACCGCCTCCACCCCCATGCCCGCCCGCACCCCGGCGCCAGGCTGCGCGTTCGCGGCCACCACGTGCGTCGTACGGCGCCTGAGGTTCCGTACGTCCGGGACGCACAGGACCGCGGCCGTCACCACGAGCACGAGTGCGGCGCAGCCCCACAGGGAGGCCGAGCGGCCGAAGGTCTGCTCGGCGGGGCCCGCGAGGGCGGTGGCGAGGGGGACCATGGCGATCGAGCCGAACCAGTCGTACGCCGCGACGCGCGACAGCTTCTCCTCCGGGATCTCCTGGTGCATCGCCGTCATCCAGGAGACACCGAACACCTCGACCGCGACGCCGCTGACGAACATCACCGCCGCGAGCCCCGCCACCGGCAGCGGCACCGCGAGCGCCGCGGAGGGAGCGGCGAGCGGGAAGACGCACAACGTACCGGCGAGGAGGAGCCGCCGCGGCTTCCAGCGCGTCATCAGGAGAGCGCCGCCCACGGTGCCCGCCCCGAACGCCCCGAGCGCGAGCCCCCAGGGCCCCGCACCGCCGAGCTCGTCCTTTGCGACCAGCGGTCCGAACACCGACTCGGCGGCGCCGACGACCGCCACCACGACCGAGAACTGCGCCACGATCGTCCACAGCCAGGTACGTCCGGTGAACTCGCGCCAGCCGTCGCGCAGATCGGCGAGCAGCCCGCCGCCGGGTTCGCGGTCCGGTATGTGGCCGACGTCGAGGAAGACCCGCAGCGCTCCCGCGAGGGCGAACGCCACCGCGTCCACCGCGAGCACCCAGCCGGGCCCGACCACCGCGACGAGCAGGCCACCGAGCGCGGCACCGCCGAGGCCCGCGCCCTGCATCGCCATCCGGTAGAGGGCGAACGCACGGCCGGCCTGCTCGCCGCTGACCGACGAGAGCAGCATGCCTTCGGAGGCGGGCCCGAAGAAGGCCTGGCCGGTGCCGCCGAGGGCGGTGAGCAGCATCATCTGCCACAGCTGGGGGTCACCGGCGAGCACGACGGCGGCGAAGGCGGCCTGCGAGACGCAGTTGAGGGCGTTGGCGGCGACCATGACGCGGTGCCGCGGCAGCCGGTCGGCCACCGCGCCGCCGATGAGCAGGAACAGCACGAGGGGCAGCGTGCGGGCCGCCGCCACCAGGCCCACGTCGCCGCTGTCCCCGCCCGCGTCGAGCACCGCGAACGCCGCCGCGATCAGCGCACCGTGGCCACCCAGGTTCGTGATGATCGCGGCGGCGGTGAGAAGCGTGTAGTTGCGGCCCGCCCAGGAGGGACGGCGGCCGACGGCGGGAGAGGTCACCACGGGACTATCCCCGCAGCGGCACTCCCTTGCCAAACCGATTCCCGCGGCCTACGTCCCGCGGCCCACGTCCAGCCGATTCCCCCCGGCCGTCCGCCGGCCAGGGCGGGACGTGGCGGATCAGGACTCATCGGGACCGCCGTCAGGACTCCTCCGGGCCCCGTCAGGACTCTCGGGACCCCCGTCAGGACTCCTCGGGGCCCCCGTGCAACCGCACCGTGGCGAGGATCTTCTTCACCTGGGCGTCGGAGATCTCCCCCTTCACGCCCTTGGCGCCGTGCAGCGTCCAGGCGACGTAGTCACCGGCAGCGTTCTTGAACGCGAACGTCGTGGCCTTGCCGTCGGAGTCGCACTTGTCCGTCCTCGGCACACCGGACGTCGTGGACGTCGTGACACTGCCCTCGATGCCGGACTTGGTGGTGTACGACTCCACCTTGCCGATCTTGATCTTCTTCTTGTCCGACTTCTTCTGGCCGGTGTAGCCGCCGAAGACCCACCAGGCCGAGTCGTTGCGCGCGACGTCCTTGGTGTTCTTGGCGCCGTTCTGCCCCTTGGTGCCGACCACGGCGAGCGACGTGTCGTCCGCCTTGCCGTCGTTGTCGTCGTCGGAGGTGCACCACTTCTCCTGGTAGACGGCGGGCGCGGACATGATGATCAGCGGCTTGCTGCCGTCACCCTTCTTGTCCTCGAACCCGATGAAGGTGTCGGGGGACTCGACCTTCCAGTCCGGCGGCACGTCGAACGCGGTGCCCCACTTGGGGTTCACGACGACCTGCCAGCCGGGAACCGTCGGCTTGGGGTCGCCACCGGTGCCGCGCGGGTTGTCGTCGTCGGACGGCTCGCTGGTCGGCTTCTTGGAGACCGACTTGGAGGGCTTGGCGGCGGCCTTGTCGGACTTGCCGTCCTTGTCGTCGCCGTCACCGCCGAGGACCAGGAAGCCGGTGACGCCCGCGGCGACGACCACGGCGGCCGCCGCGACGATGGCCGTGATCTTCGTCTTCCTGCCGTCACCGCTGCCACCGCCGCGCCCGTCCGGGCCGCCTGCCTGCGGCGTGCCCATCGGGAAGGTCGGCGCCCCCCACTGCGGCTGCCCGGCCGTCGGCTGCCCTGCGGGCGGCTGGTGGTACGGGTTGGGCTGCCCGGCGGGCGGCTGCTGCTGATACCCGGGCTGCTGCTGATAGCCGGGCTGCTGGTACGGATTCGGCTGCTGGTACCCGGGCTGCTGGTACGGGTTGGCACTCGGGTCCTGCGGGTTCTGCTCGCCCCCGGGCGGCTGCTGTTCTGGCCACATGGCCAGTAACCATAGATGGGCGGGCCCCCGGGTGCCACGCCCGGCCGCCTCCCGGACGGCCACCGGAGCAGGGGGCGGACGAGGCGGTGACGAAGTGGTGAAGAAGCGGTGCGGGGAGCGGTGGGGAGGCGTGGTGAGGAGGGGGTGCGCCCGGTGTCGGAGGGTGCGCCTCCGGCGGAGCGGGGGCCCCGGCGTCACGCCGTCGGTTCGCCGTGCAGCCGCACCGTGTCGAGGATCTTCAGGACCGTCGCGTCCGGGATCTCCTCCTTCACGCCCTTGGCGCCGTACAGGTTCCAGGACACGAACTCGCCCGCGGAGTTCTTGAAGCCGAAGCTGATCGCCTTGCCGTCGGAGGCGCACTTGCCCTTCTGCGGCGTGTTCACCGAACGGCCCCACGCGATGCTGCCCTCGACACCGGACTTGGTGGTGTACGGCTTCGCCTTCTCGTCGTACGTCATGCTCTTCTTGTCCGGCTGGGTGTAGGCGCCGTAGATCCACCAGCCGACGGTGTTCACCGCGACCTGCTCGGTGCTCTTGCCGCCGCGCCCGCCCTTGGTGCCCGCGACGGCCAGCGGGGTGTCGTGGGAGCGGCCGTCCCTGTCGTCGTCCGAGGTGCACCACTTGGGCTTGAGGGACGCGGGCGAGCCCATGGTCGCCAGCGGCTCGCCCGTCTTGTTGTCCGCGAGGTTGACGGCCCGGCGCGGCCCCGCGACCCGCCAGTCGGCCGGTACGTCGAAGGCGACGCCCCACTTGGGGTTCACCACGACCTGCCAGCCCGGAACGGTCGCCTTGGGGTCGCCCCCCGTACCCCGCTCGGCACCGTCGTCGCCGCCCGGCGACGGCTTGTCGGACGCGGAGCCGGACGCACCGGCCTTGCCGCCCCTGTCCGCCCCCTCGTCGGAGTCGCCGTCGCCGCCGAGTACGAGGAAACCGGTGACGCCCGCGGCCACCACCACGGCGGCGGCCGCGACCACGGCGATCACCTTGGTCCGGTTCCCGCCGCCTCCGCCACCGCTGTTCCCGGTCGGCTGCTGCTGGGGGTGGCCTGGGGGCTGATAGCCGGGGTGCTGGTGACCGGGCTGCTGCGGATAGCCGGGCTGTTGGTGTCCCGGCTGCTGCTGATAGCCGGGTTGCCCGTACGGATTCGGCTGCTGGTACCCGGGCTGCCGGTACGGGTTGGCGCCCGGGTCCTGCGGGTTCTGCCCACCGCCGGGCGACTGCTGTCCTGACCACATGGCCGGTAACCCTACGGGTGCCGTGTGTGCGCGATCGCAACCCCCCTCGGGAGAGCCTCAGTTCCCGTCCGAGGCCTCGTACTCACGCACCGTGCCGAGGATCTTCAGGACCGTCGCGTCAGGGATCTCCTCCCTCACGTCCTTGGCGCCGTGGAAGGCCCAGGACACGAACTCGCCCCCGCGGTCCTTGAACGCGAACACCGTCGCCTTGCCGTCGGTGTCGCACTTCCCCTCCTTGGTGATGCCGGACGACGCGGCCGTGGCGAGGCTGCCCTCGATGCCGGACTCCGTGGTGTACGCCCGCACCGGGCCGGACGTGACCTTGCCGCGTTCCGGCTGGGCGTACGCGCCGTACACCCACGCGGTCGCGTTCTCGCGCGCGACGTCCTCGGTGTTCTTGAAGCCCTTGTCGCTCCTGGTGCCCGCGCCGCCGAGGGGTGCGTACTCGATGACGCCGTCCTTCTCCTCGTCTGACGCGCACCACCGCTCCTTGAGATAGGCGGGCGCCGCCATCGCCGCGAGGCGGTTGTCCTCGTCCCCTGCGGCCTCCTTCGCCTCGTCCGACACCCAGGAGACCCAGGAGTCACTCTTCAGGGACCACCCTGCGGGGACGTCGAAGGCGATGCCCCGCTTGGGGTTCACGACCGTCCTCCAGCCGGGGACCGTCGGCTCGGGACCGCCGTCCCCGCCGCGGCGGTCGGCGCCCCTGGGGCCGGGGGACGAGGTCGAGCGGTCCGGGCCTGGCCGCGCGGAGTCGTTCTCGTCCCCGCCGAGCACCAGGAAGCCGGTGACGCCCGCGGCCACGACGACGGCGAGGGCCGCGACCAGGGCTACGACCCGGGTGCTGGGCCCGCCGGGCCGGTTCGGCGGGCCTGGTGGGGTCGGTGGGCCCTGCGGGGACGGCGGGCCCGGCTGGGTGGCTGGTCCTGGCTGAGTGGGTGGTCCTGGCTGGTGGTAGCCCGGCCGCAGGTACGGGTTGGGTTCCTGTGGGTCCATGGCGGATCACCCTATGAGTGCGTCCGCGAACGCTGTGAAGGGCCTGGCCAAGTTGGGCTACTCGTGGGTAACGTTCGGCGTATGAGCGCAGACCAGATGTCGATAGGCGAGATGCTCGCCGCCACCGTGCCGATGGCCCGGACGCTGAACCTCCAGTTCACCGAGACCACCCCGGAGCGGGCCGTGGTCGTCCTGCCCGACCAGGGCGACTACCACAACCACGTGGGCGGGCCGCACGCCGGAGCGATGTTCACGCTGGGGGAGTCCGCGAGCGGAGCCATCGTGCTCGCCGCCTTCGGGGCGCAGCTCTCCCGCGCCGTGCCGCTCGCGGTGCGTGCCGACATCGCGTACAAGAAGCTCGCCAAGGGAACGGTCGAGGCCACCGCCACGCTCGGCCGCCCCGTCGCCGACGTGGTGGCCGAACTCGACGCGGGGCAGCGCCCGGAGTTCCCCGTCGCCATCGCCATCACGCGCGAGGACGGTGCCGTGACCGGTGAGATGACGGTTGTGTGGACTCTGCGGCCGAACGACGCGAGGTAGGCTTCCCCGGCGGCGTGATCATCAAGGACGCGCACGCCGGGGGGTCACCTGCGCAGCGGAAGGAACCGGGGTTGCACGTCCAGGAGTGGCTGGAGAACGTACCCGCCGTCAGTGTCTACGCGCTCGTCGGACTGGTCATCGGCCTGGAGTCACTGGGCATCCCGCTGCCCGGCGAGATCGTCCTGGTCTCCGCCGCGCTGCTCTCGTCCCAGCACGGCGACGTCGATCCCGTGATCCTCGGTGCCTGTGCCACCGCCGGTGCGGTGATCGGCGACTCCATCGGCTACGCGATCGGGCGCAAGGGCGGCAGGCCACTGCTGGCCTGGCTGGAACGGAAGTTCCCCAAGCACTTCAGTGCGGCGAACGTCGGCAGTGCCGAGCGGTCCTTCCAGAAGTGGGGCATGTGGGCCGTCTTCTTCGGCCGCTTCGTCGCACTCCTGCGCATCTTCGCCGGGCCGCTCGCGGGCGTCCTCCGGATGCCGTACTGGAAGTTCGCCATCGCCAACGTCCTAGGCGGCATCGTCTGGGCGGGCGGCACCACCGCGGTCATCTACTACATCGGCGTGGTCGCAGAGGACTGGCTCAAGCGCTTCTCGTACGTCGGTCTCGGCATCGCCGTCCTCATCGGCATCGGCTCGATGTTGCTGGTCAAGCGGCGCGCGAAGAGGGCGGCGGAGGAGTACGCCGCCCGGACCGCGGCGGGCGCGGACGCGCCGGACGCGGACGCGCCGGACGCGGGTGCGTGTCCGGGTGCGGGCGCGTCGGGGGCCGCACCCGGGAGCGAGCCGGGCGCTGCGGCGGAGGCCGAGGCGGAGCCCGCCGGGACGCGGGCTCCGGCCGTCGGCTGAGCGAGCGCTACGTACGCGGCCCGCGTCACGTTCCTTGCGGTCCGCGTCACGTTCCTCGCGGCTCGCGGGCTCGCGCGCTCACGGTCCGCGTCACGTTCGCTCGCGGCGCACGCACCGCATGCGCCCCGATCCGGTCGGCAATCGCCGCCCACGGATCGGCTCCGCGTCAAGCGGGGCGGCCGAGGGCCTCGCTGTGGGCCCGTGCGAGCTCCACGTACACGGTGGCGTTGAGGGTGAGCTCCGCGCGCTCCTCCTCGGTCAGTTCCCGCACGACCTTCGCGGGCACGCCCGCGACCAGGGAACCGGCAGGCACCCGCATCCGCTGCGGCACGAGGGACCCCGCAGCGACGAGGGAACCGGCGCCTATCCGGGCGCCGTTGAGCACGGTGGCGCCCATGCCGACGAGGGAGTCGTCCTCGACGGTGCAGCCGTGCAGGACCGCGTTGTGGCCGACCGAGACGCGCTCGCCGACGGTGAGCGAGAAGTCCGGGTCGACGTGCAGGCTGCAATTGTCCTGGATGTTGCTGTCGGCGCCGATCTCGATCGGCCCGAAGTCGGCGCGCAGGACGGCGCCGTACCAGGCGCCGGCCCGCGCGCCCAGGGTCACCTCGCCGATCAGCACCGCCGTCGGCGCGACGAAGGCCTCCTGGTCGACTTTCGGCTCCTTGCCGCCGAAGCCCATGACGAGTGCCTGCTGGCTCATCGGCTTCCCTCCCCTTGTCCGTGCCGTCTTGAAGCGAACCGTACGGGACGCTACGTGACGGCCGCCGGTGCGTCGCCGCATGGGGTGAAGATCACAGGTGGCGGCGGTGCCCGGCGGGGGCCGCGCGAGTAACGTGAGCAGATGCCCGGAAACAAGAACGTGTTCTCATCGATGGCCGCCTGGCGGCGCGGCGTGGCGCAGCGCGCCGTCCACGCCGGGTGGGACTGGGTGCAGCGCACGGGTGCGGTGACCGCGCGCCGTCCCGGGCGGCTGCGGTTCGGCGCGATCGGCGAGGGCACGAAACTGGCGTTCCCGCAGGGCACGGTCTTCGGGGCGCCCTGGATCCGGCTCGGCGCGCACTGCATCGTGGGCGAACAGGTCACGCTCACCGCCGGGTTGATGCCCGACCTGGACCTCGGCCCCGACCCGATCCTGCGCGTCGGGGACGGCGTGGTGCTCGGCCGCGGCAGCCACATCATCGCGGACACCACGGTGACCGTCGGCGACGACTGCTACTTCGGTCCCTATGTGTACGTGACGTCGACGAACCACTCGTACGACGACCCGCACACCCCCATCGGCAAGCAGTGGCCGCGGATGGAGCCGGTCGAGATCGGCTCCGGCTGCTGGGTCGGCACGGGCGCCGTGATCCTGCCGGGAGCCCGCATCGGCCGCAATGTGGTGGTGGCCGCGGGCGCCGTGGTGCGCGGTGAGGTCCCCGACCACGCGGTGGTGGCGGGGGCGCCCGCGCGGGTGGTGCGGACGTGGTGCGCGGAGCGCGGCTGGGAGCCGCCGCTGCGCACACCGGCGCCGGTGCCGATACCCGAGGGTGTCACTCCCGAGCAGCTGCTCGCGCTGTCGGAGCTGCCGGAGTTGTCGGAGCTGGCGGGACGCACGGAGCTGCCGGAGGTGTCGGGGCGCACGGAGCTGCCGGAGTTGTCGGGGCGCACGGAGCTGCCGGACCGCGAAGGTCCCTGAGCCGTGGGCTGCCGGGCCGTCCTGGCAGGAGAACCGGGCAGTACAGTGTGGTGAACCTTCGGGAACCCTCGGGTGCACCGCGCCGTAGTTCATCACACTGAACTCTGTTATCCGGAATATTGGACGGAACGTGTCGGACCTCGACCAGCTGACTCAGTCCCTCGCGCGCAACCTCAAGCGCTGGCGGACCGAACGGAACTTCACGCTCGACGCGCTCGCGGCCCGCGCGGGCGTCAGCCGGGGCATGATCATCCAGATCGAGCAGGCCCGCACGAACCCCAGCGTGGGCATCACGGTCAAGCTCGCGGACGCGCTCGGCGTCAGCATCACCACGCTGCTCGACCACGAACAGGGCCCGCAGGTCCGCCTCGTGCCGCCCGAGCGCGCGGTGCGGATGTGGTCCACGGACGCGGGCAGCAGCACGACCCTGCTCGTGGGCACGGAGTCCCGGGGCCCCTTCGAGCTGTGGACATGGCATCTGATGCCGGGCGAGGGCAGCGACTCCGACGGGCACCCGCCGGGCACGCTCGAGCTGCTGCACGTCAGGGCGGGGGAGCTGACGCTGGTCGTGGACGGCGACGAGCACCTCGTCACGGCCGGTTCCGCGGCGTCGTTCGAGGCGAACGCGGCGCACGGCTACCACAACAGGGGCGCGGAGCCGCTCGAGATGACGATGGCGGTGTCGGTCCCGCCGGCCCACTCGGGCGCGTACTGAGGCGAGGTCTGCGCGGACCTGCCGGACGCGACGGTGGTGATCGGGGGGCTCGGGGCGTGCGGGTGGGTCGGCGTGCGCGCGGGCCGACGCCTCCCCTGAACGCGGGCTAACTCCCCTCCTGCGGGCCCGCGATGACGCCCTCGGCGCGCAGCCGCTCGATGGCTGCGGCGTCCCGGCCCAGATCGGCCAGGATCCTCTCCGTGTGTTCCCCCTCGCCCGGCACGGGGCCCATGCGCGGGCTCACGCCGGAGAGCGCGACAGGGGGCAGGAGCACCGGGACGTCGGGCGCCGCCCCCGGCAGCCCCACGTCACGCCAGCGGTCGCGGGCGGTCAGCACGGGATGTTCCAGGAAGTCGGTGACGGAGTTGACGCCCGCGTTGGCGATGCCTGCCGCGTCGAGCAGGGCCACCGCCTCGTCCCCGGACAGCTCCGCGAACCGCGCGGCGACGGCCGCGTCGAGGTCCTCGCGGTGCGCGACCCGCGCGGAACCGGTGGCGAAGCGCGGGTCGGCCACCAGTTCCCGCCGCCCCAGGAACTGTTCGCACAGCGCCGCCCACTCCCGCTCGTTCTGCACCGATATCAGCACCTCCACGCCGTCGGCGGCGGCGAACACGCCGTAGGGCGCCACCGTCGCGTGCCGGGCGCCGACGCGCGGCGGCTGCGTACCGCCGTGGCGGGTGTAGTACGCGGGCTGGCTCATCCACTCGGCGAGCGCGTCGAAGAGGGAGATCTCCACGGCGGGTGCCCTGCCGGTCGTCGCGCGGGTGAACAGCGCCGACAGGATGCCGCTGTAGGCGTACATCCCCGCCGCGATGTCGGCGACCGAGATCCCGACGCGCACGGCCTCCTCAGGAGTGCCGGTGAGGGAGAGCAGACCCGTCTGGCACTGCATGAGCATGTCGTACGCCTTCCGGTCCGCCCAGGGCCCGTCGGTGCCGTAGCCGCTGACCGTGCAGGTGATCAGGGAGGGGTGGCGGGCCTGGAGGTCGGGCGGGGCGAGGCCGAGGCGGTCGGCCGCTCCCGGGGCGAGGTTCTGCACGAACACATCGGCACCCGCCAGGAGTTCCCGCAGTATCTCCTGGCCCGCGGGTGACTTCACGTCCAGGGTGAGCGACTCCTTGGAGCGGTTGAGCCAGACGAAATAACTGGCCTCGCCGTGCACGGTGGTGTCGTAGCGGCGCGCGAAGTCGCCCCCGCCCGGGCGCTCCACCTTGATCACCCTTGCCCCCAGGTCCGCGAGCTGCCGGGTGGCGAACGGGGCGGCGACGGCCTGTTCGAGGCTGACCACGGTGATCCCGGCCAGCGGCAGCGCGTGCGCCATCGTCAGGACCGGCCCTTCTCCCTCACCCGCAGGCCGGTATCGAGTCGCTCGCCGTCCGTCATCAGGTGCGCTCCCCTCCCGTGGCGCCGCCGCCGGGCCGCGCACGGGGGCGCGCACGACCGGTGGGGTCGACGGTACCGGGCGCGGCGGAGGGGCGCGCGCCCCGCGGCGGCCCCCGCCGTTCACCTGATGCTCACGAGGGTCGGCACGATCGGTCTCGCGCATCTTGGGCGCAGTTCAGCCGAGGGGGTCACCGTGCTGAACGGGCGTCCTTCCTCCGCAGTCGGCCTCGGCCGCGATCCCCTGCTCCCGCGACTTCTTCCCCGCTCCCGCGACTTCACCCCGCCCCCGCGATCCCCTCCGCTTCCGTGCTTCCCGCCGGTCCCGTACGTCTCCCCGTTGCCGCAAGCATCTCCGGTCCCGTACGCCTCCCGCTCCCGCGTTTCCGTACGTCGCTTTCAGCGGACTCGCCGTCCGTCCCATCGAACGGAGAAAATGTCATGACCGCGACACCCATTACTCCCGTTCCGGAAGCCGCCGCGTCCACCCCCGCCGTCCCCACCGCCGGTACCCCTGCCTATGTGCCCTCCATCGCGCACTCCGAGGAGCAGATCCGCGCCGCACAGCGGCTGCGCTTCCAGGTCTTCGGCGAGGAGATGGGCGCCGCGCTCGACACCCCGCTGCCCGGGCACGACATCGACGCGTTCGACGCGCTCGCGGACCACCTGATCATCACCGACACCACCAGCGGCGACGTCGTCGGCACCTACCGCCTGATCCCGCCAGGGCGCTCGGAACGCTCCTACTCCGACGGTGAGTTCGACCTCAGCGCGCTGCGGGCGCTGCGCCCTGCCACCGTCGAGGCCGGGCGCTCCTGCGTGCACCCCGACCACCGCTCCGGCGCCGTGATCAACCTGATGTGGTCGGCCCTGGCCCGCTACGTCCTGCTCTCCGGCCACCGCTACCTCGCGGGCTGCGCCTCCGTGCCGCTCTCCGACGGGGGCGTGGGAGCCGCCGGCGCCTGGCTGCTCGGCACCGCCAAGCACGCCTCGCCGCCCGAGTTCCGCGTCCACCCGCACCGCCCCTGGACACCCGGCGACCTCGCCGAGCACCGCCCGAGCCACGCCGACCTGCCGCCCCTGCTGCGCGGCTATCTGCGTCTCGGCGCCTGGATGTGCGGGGCGCCCGCGCACGACCCCGAGTTCGACTCCGCCGACTTCTACGTACTGCTCGACACCGAGCGACTGAGCGAGCGGCACCGCAGGTTCTTCCTCGGTGACGCCGGGCGGAACGCGTGAATCCCTGGGCCGTCGACGCCGGCTGCCCGCGGTCCTGCGCGGTGCGTCCGGCCGCCCGCGTCGGGCCCGCGGCGACAGGGCTGCGGTACGCGGCTCTCGCCCGCGAGCTCACCCGGTGCCTGGCCCTCGGGGAGCGCCTGGCGGGGGACGTGGCGCCCCGGGTCCAGGCGCGCCGGGTGCTCGGCGCGCTCGGCGTGGAGCTGGAGGCGCCGACGGCACCGCTGAGCGCGCCGGGCTCCCCCCTCGGCACGCTGGTCGTCGCCAACCACATCTCGTGGCTCGACGTCGTGGCGCTGCTCGCCGTCGAGCCGGTGTCGTTCGTCGCCAAGAGGGAAGTGGGCCGCTGGCCCGTCGTCGGCTCGCTCGCCCGGCGCCTCGGCACGCAGTTCATCGACCGCGACGGCGGGCGGCACGCACTGCCCCTGATGGTGCGGGAGCTGGCGGGGACGCTCGCGTCGGGGCGGTCCGTCCTCGTCTTCCCGCAGGCCACCACGTGGTGCTCGGTCTCATCGGGCCGGTTCCGGCGGGCCGCGTTCCAGGGAGCGGTGGACGCGGGCGCGGCCGTGCGGCCGGTGACGGTGGCGTACCGCGTCGGCGGCAGGACCAGCACATCGGCGGCGTTCCTCGGGGACGAGGGCTTCGGGGGATCGCTGCGGCGAGTGGCGGCGACCCGCGGTCTCACCGTGCGGATCACCGCGCACCCGCCGCTGTACGGGGACGACCGCAGGACGCTGGCGGCGGGGGCGTGGGCGGCGGTGAGCGCGGGGCAGGCGAGCGTGCACGCGTGAGGACGTCACGTACGCACCCCGGGAGCGGGTCACCGGCCGCGGGCGCCCCCGGGAGGCTCGCCGTCCGGGGGACCGTACAGCGTGGTCGTGCGCACCCCCGCCTGGAAGCGGGTCCGCACCCCGAGCACCGCCATGATCCGGCTCATCCGGCGTTCGACCGTGCGCTGGGCCACACCGAGGCGGCGGGCGATGGCGCTGTCGGTGAGCCCGGCGCGCAGATGGCCGAGCAGCAGTTCGTCCTCGGGCGAGAGCAGTTCGTGGCAGCCGGGGGCCGCGGGCCACAGCGGCGTGGCGCGCTGCCAGAGGAGCTCGAAGAGGGCGATCAGGCCGTCGAGGAGCGCGGACTGCTGGACGACGAGGATCTCTTCCTGACTGGCGACGACGAACGGGACGAGCGCGACCCTGTGGTCGGCGATCACCAGTTTCAGCGGCACGTCCACGAGGACCCGGCTCTCCTCGCCGCGCGCCGCGAGATCCCGGGTGGCCTCCGCGCGCCCGGGGCCGTCGAGCCCCGCCTGGTCGTAGACCGCGCGGTAGCGCACGCCCTTGTCGAGGCGTTCGAGCTGCACGGTGTCCTGGCGCCGCAGCGGTTCCACGACGTAGGGCGGCTTGTCGAGGATCAGGATCTCGTTCTTGGCCGTCTGCTGCGTCTGGAAGAACTGCTGGGCGATGGCCTCACGCCCGCGCAGCACCTGCACCGGGGAGCCCCCGCCGCGCAGCCGTCCGGCCCGGAACTCCTCGGCCAGCCCGGCCGCGGCGAGCCGGGCGTGCGCGATCTCCTCCTGGCGGCGCAGCGCGAGGACTTCCAGGGCCACGTCGGGCGGTGCCGGGGTGTACCGCTCGGGTCCGTCCGCGGCCTCGGTGAGCAGTCCGAGCCGGGCGAGGGAGCGCACGTGCCGGCGCACGCGCGGCTCGGTCAGGCCGGTCGCCGCCGCCAGTTGCCCGGGCGTCGAGCAGGGCGCCGTGAGGAACGCCCGGTACACCCGCTCGTCGGCGGGGCTGATGCCGAGTCCGGTGAGTACGGGCGGGCGCGGCGGGGTGGGGCCTGAGGGGGGCGTCGGGTCCATGCCACCGCTCTCCCTTCGTGGGCGTGTGGGCGTGCGGGCGTGCGGGCGTTCGGGCGTGCGGGCGTCTCGTGGGCGTCGGAAAGCCGACAGTGGCGGAACTCCGACGTCCCCGCGCGCCCGGATCCCGGTACGGTCGTGCATGTCGCGGACTCGTTGTCATGAACGCTGAAGTCGCTTGCCGGAGCGGCAGTCTGCCGGACAACGCCGACCGCGTCCACGTGCTTCTGCCGCCGGTGCCCCGCGCACCGGGCAGGACCGTGCACGGAGCGCGACCCCAGACCGGCACGGGATGCCCCGGTTCTCGCCTCCATGCCAGGGGCGCTGACCCCCCACCCGGGGCATCCCGCGCCCCCTTTCCGGCGGGTCCTGCACGTCAGGGCCGCCCCGCGCGGAACGCTGTAGCCTGCACGTGTGGCGGGCCAGGACCCTCACGCGTACTGTGCCGAGGCCCGCACCCGTGGTGCGTCAGAACCTTCACACGTGCGCGTCACCGGTGCTCCCCGAGGCCCCGCCCGCCAGTCTGCGCAGCCTGCGTGCCTCGTCGTCGATGCGGTGCGCGACGCCGTCGCTGCCGGACGCGCCGTCGAGTCCGCTGGCGAGGAGCTGTGCGGCGAGCGTGGTGAAGTAGCCCGCCACCGTGAGCACGTGCTCGACGACGTCCACGTGCTCGTCGGCGCGCAGCCGTGCCCGTACGTCCGCGGTGTCGGTCAGGACCCGGCCGACCTGCCCGGCGATCTCGTCGCGCACGTCGTGACCGAGGCCGACCGCACGGCCCACCTGACCGTGCACCGACCGGCAGGAGCGGGTCACGAGCTCCAGGAGTTCGTACGGGCGCACACTGAGCGATCTGCCGTGGGCCTGCGCGTAGCCGATGTTGCCGGAGCCCACGCGGGAGACCACCACACTCGGCTCGTACCGCCGCAGGTCGACCGGGCTCGTGGCACCGAGCGCCTCCCGGAAGCAGGGGTGGACGTGGAACTCGCCCTCGTGCGGCTGCACGGGCAGCTCGCCGCCGCCCCCGTACACCACGTCGTTGCCGCGCCGCACGCCGAGGAAGCCGACCGCGAAGAGGGTGTCGACGACACCGGTGAGGTCGAGGGACTCGGCGTACGCGGGGAACAGGCGCCGCAGGGTGGGTGCCGCCTCGTCGAGGCGGTTGCCGAGGACACCCCTGGTGACCGTGTACCCGGTGTTCTGGAAGAGGGGGTAGAGGCGTTCGAGGAAGGGGTGCGCGATCAGGTACTCCTGGACCAGGTCCTTGAGTTTCCACTCGGAGAACTGCCAGGTGGCCTGGAGGACGTCGCTCTCCTCGACCCGGCTGTGGCCGTTGTCGGCCGCCGTGTCCCGGCACAGGTTGAGGAACTGGATGGCGTCGCGCGGACGCGGCAGGGAGCGCGCGAACAGATACGCGGGCGTCGGCTCGCCCGCCACCGTCGGCGGGAACAGCTCCTGCCACAGCCGGGTGTCGTCCAGGGGCCCACCGCCGAGCGCGTCGCCGACCGAGGCCGCCGCCCGGGTCCGGGCCAGCTCCCGCAGCGCCGGTTCCGTCCACGCGATGCGCACCTCGTCGCCGCGGAACTTGTCGCCCTCGCCGAACGACAGCGAGTCGTAGATGTCGGACCGCAGGAACAACAGGCAGCGCAGCGCCCGGCCGTACGCGCCCGCCACGTGCTTGGCGGCGAGCAGCAGCCCGACGACCATCGAGTTGCTGTCGGCCTCCGCGGACCACACCTGCTCCAGCTGGTCGATGAGGAGCAACAGCGGAGCGTGCGCCCGCGCACAGCCCAGATCGGCGAAAGCCCGTGCCACACCGTGCTCGACGAGCTCCAGCTGCCGTGCGGCGCGCGCCCCCTCGGACCCCGAGGGCACCAGGTCCATGGCGGCCCGGACCCCGAACGCCTCCAGGGACAGCGACGTTTGCAGGCCGCGCGCGCTCTGCGTGAGGCGGTCCCCGAGCCGCCCGCCGGACAGCGCGGCGCCGCCCGCGGTTTCCGCTGCTTCTTCGTCGTTCTGCTTGAGGAAGCGACGCAGCGCCTTCACGGAGTCGGGTTCCCTGCGCCCGTGCGCGCCCCTCGCGTGGGCCACGAGGTGCCGTGCCGCGTGCACCGCGAACACATACCGCCAGATCAGCGACTTGGCGGTGTCACCCGCGAGGCCCTGGAGCTCGAACCTGCGGATCTCGTCGCCCGCGGCGTCGTCCGGCGTGATGAGCAGCGCCCCGCCCGCGTGCGCGCCGTCCTCGAGGAGCCGCACGCAGATCGCGCTCTTGCCGGACCCCTTCCTGCCGATGATCAGCATCTTGCGCCCCGAGAGCGCGGCACGGAACGCTGCGGTGGGCAGGAAGCCCTCCCGCAGGAGACCGTCGGTCACGTCGCGTTCCGCGTCCTCCCTGCCGAAGTACAGGCGGTCGAGCGCGGCCATGGACACATCGCCCCACATCATCGGCTCCTCGGGTACTCCGGCGCCCTGCGTGCACGGGCTGAAGACGACCGCGCGGGCCGAACAGTTCCGGGCCGACGACATCGAGGCGGCCCGCGTACAGGCGGCGCACCGTGTCGGGGCGGCATCAAGGAAGCATAAAGATTGCCGGAAAAAGGCAGTGCGCCGAAGGGACGGGCCGCGTCAGTATGAGGAGGCAGAGACGGGGGGCGAGGGCCCGGGTGCCGGATCACGGAAACGAGAGCCGGTGCCCGGGTGGGCACGGTCCTCGGGCGTGACCGGTCGAGGGGGCGGGGGACATGGGGGAGTTGGTCGACGCGGCGGTGGGATGGCCAGGGATGGCCTTCAGCTCCGCGATGGCTGTGGTGGTGTGCTTCTGGCTGCTCGTGGCGCTGGGGGCCGGCCGGGCCGACAGTTTCGACGAGGACGCCGCCCTGGGCGCGGTGGGCCTCGGGGGAGTGCCGGTGGCCGTGGCGGTGTCGCTCATGGCGTTCACCGGATGGGCCGTGAGCCTGGCGGGGACCCTCGCTGTCGCCCGCACCCACTGGGCGGGCCTCGCGCACGCGGCGGCGGACGTGGGCCTGCTCCTGGTGTCCGCGCTCGTCGCCTGGGGGGTGACGTATGCGCTCGTGCGCCCGTACGCGCGCGCCCGCGCCCGCCGGTCGGGCGCGCTGCCGCGGGACCTCGGCGGTCCGTCGCCGCGTGACCTCCCGGCGGTCCCGGCAGGCCATGCAGGCACGGCATCCCCGGCGGTCCCGGCAACCCCGACAGTCCCAGCGGTCCCGGCAGGCCATGCAGACACGGCATCCCCGGCGGTCCCGGCACGCCATGCAGACACGGCAACCCCGGCGGTCCCGGCAACCCCGCTAGACCCGACTGCCCCGGCAACCCCAGCAGCCCCGATGACCGCGGGCGCCACCGCCCTCCTGTACGCCTACGAGGACAGCGGCGCGTTCTTCTGGGTCGCGCCCTGTTCCGTGGTGCTCGCCCCCGGCCGCCGCCGGGACCGCTCCGGCGGGCACGGGCACGGGCACGGGCACCGGCGCCCGTACGGACTGCCCGCGGACCCCGCCGACGGCACCTGGCCCCGGGCCGACTGCGCATGACCACCGGCCGGGCCCCGCTGCCTCCGCCCCCGGCTCGTACGCTGAGCAGGCACAAGGCTGTGATCAGGGCACCGGGGGCGCATGTGGCGGGACATGACATACCGGGCGACTATCTGGACGGCTACACCGGGATACTCGCCGACGCCTCCGCCACCGGCCGCGGTCTGACGCGCGACGAGTTGGAGTCACGGCGCGCGCTCGGTGAACGCGCCGCCGACGCCGGGTACGGCCTGCGCGCCCTCGTGGGTGCGCACCTGGAGGCGGCCCGGACGTACGGCGCGGACCCCGCCGCCGTACCGGTGTCCGCGGCCGCCCTGCTCGCCGCCGTGGAGCAGGCCGTCGACGCCTTCGCCGAGGGGTACGAACGCGCTCAGCTCCTCGCGGTCCGCCAGGAGGAGGCGGCACGGCGGGAGTTCATCGACGACCTGCTGCACGGCCGCAGCGACCTCGGCCTGCTCGCCGAGCGCGCCGAGCGCTTCGGGCTGCGCCTCTCCTCCTCGCACGCCGTCGCCGTCGCGCGGGGAGAGGGTGCCTACGAAGAGGGCGACAAGGCACCGCGTGCCGTGGAACAGGCACTCGCGGCCCGCTTCGCCGACCGCGGCGTCCTGATCACCACCAAGGACGGCCGCCTGGTGTGCGTGGCCCCCGGCGACCAGGACGACGTCCTCGACTTCTTCGCCGGGCAGGCGCACACCGCCACCGGGGGCGGCCGCGTCGCCATCGGCCGCCCCCGGCCAGGGGTGGGCGGCGTCGTCCAGTCGTACGAAGAGGCGCTCAACGCCCTCGACATCGCCGAGCGCCTGGAGCTGACCCCGGCCGTGCTGCGCGCCGCCGACCTGCTCGTCTACCCGGTCCTCGGCCGCGACCGGCAGGCCATGGCCGATCTGGTCGTGAACACCCTGGGCCCGCTGCGGCAGGCGCGGGGCGGCGCGGAGCCCCTCATCGAGACCCTGTCGGCCTACTTCGACACGGGCTGTGTGGCGGCACAGGCCGCCCGTCGCCTGAATCTCAGCGTGCGCGCCCTCACCTACCGCCTGGACCGCATCCACCGGCTCACCGGCGCCAACCCCGCGCTCCCGATGCACCGTTACACCCTCCAGACGGCGGTGATCGGCGCGCGGCTCCTCGACTGGCCCGAGTGCCCGTTCTGAGCGACGCCGTCACGGCGTCACGCGGGGCCGAGGCGCGGGATCTCGATGGCGGGGCAGCGGTCCATGACCATCTCGAGGCCCGAGGCCCTGGTCCGCTCGTACGCCGCCTCGTCGACGACGCCGAGCTGGAACCACACGGCGTCGGCGCCGACGGCCACTGCCTCGTCCGCGACGGCGCCCGCGAGTTCGCTGTTCACGAAGACGTCCACGACGTCGACGTCGAAGGGGATCTCGGCGAGCGAGGCGTACCCCTTCTCGCCGTGCACCGTCTCCGCCTTCGGGTGGACGGGGACGACGCGCTTGCCGTACCGCTGGAGCACCTCGGCGACGCCGTACGCGGCCCGCCGTTCGTTGTTCGAGAGGCCGACGACGGCCCAGGTGTCACCGAGCCCGGTGAGAATCCTGCGAACGGTGGCGGGATCGCCGTACATGTCGGGCCTCCAGGGGTGTGGTCCTTGCGACAGTGCCAACGGCGGCGCGGGCCGGGTGATTCCCGGCCGACGCCGCCGTCGGGGCCGTGCGGTGCGCGGCGGGTGTCAGACGTTGACGCCGAAGTCGGAGGCGATGCCGCGCAGGCCGCTGGCGTAGCCCTGGCCGACGGCGCGGAACTTCCATTCGGTG
>NZ_JBIRHJ010000016.1:0-16572 GCF_044328435.1 Streptomyces sp. NPDC017940
CCCGCGGAGCGGGATATGCCCCCGGCAAGCCGGGGGCATAGAGTGCGAATTGCGCAAGCGCAATTCGGCTTCCGGCGCAAGCGCCGGAATAGAATTCCGCAAGCGGAATTCAAAAGGCAGGGAAATTCGCGCAAGCGCGAATTGTGGGCACCCGCGCAAGCGCGGGTGCCCAGACTGGCTGCAAGGGGAGGAGTATCACGCTCGCGCCTGTGTAGGGCTTGGGAATCTCAGCTAGCACCCCCGTAATGGAAGTGACGGACCATCGGCCTGACGGAGCGCCAGCCCATCGCAGTGACGGGCTCCGCTGCGCTCCACCCGAACCCCTCCCCCACCCTCGAAACCGCCCCGACATGTTCCCCGATACCTCGCCAGCATACACCATAACTCAAGGCATCGGGGCGAGATTCGGCCATGTATAACCCCGGGGCGGGAACATAGTGCGGGGGTGACGCATCACGGGGCTTGGCTGTGTAGAGTCTGGGAACAGACACCACATCCCCCGGCCGCCCTCACCACGCCGGATTTTCATTTCAGATTGCGCGCCACATTCCGCGAAAAGGAGAACACGGGAATGGTCGTGAAACTGCGTGACCATCAGATCGAGGCCGTTGCCGCCATTGTGCGCGACCTTGATATCCCGCCGGGTGGTATTCCCTGGAGCGGTCTGCGCGGGCAGGTGCACGCCGCGTGTGGGACGGGAAAGACCATCATCGCGGCGGCGTCGGCAAAGCGTCTTGTGCCCAAGGGTCGCATTCTCGTGCTGGTGCCGACGCTGGATCTTCTGACCCAGACTGTCCAGGCGTGGCGCGCGGCTGGGCACACGGGGCCGG
This sequence comes from Streptomyces sp. NPDC017940, assembly GCF_044328435.1. NCBI lineage: Bacteria > Bacillati > Actinomycetota > Actinomycetes > Kitasatosporales > Streptomycetaceae > Streptomyces > Streptomyces sp. NPDC017940. The sequence continues at coordinate 831 of NZ_JBIRHJ010000016.1, forward strand.
CGGTTGCGGTGTGCTCGCTCCAGGACGACCCGGAGCTGTGGAACCTGAAGGTGCGCTCCACCACGAACCCCGTGCAGCTGGCTCTGTGGCACGGCCAGGGGCCCATCACCATCTTCGGGACGTACGCCAGCCTCGGTGTCCTGGCGGAGGCCTTCGAGGGCGTCTACGGGCAGCAGTTGGCCCCGATGGACCTCACGGTGGTCGATGAGGCCCACAGGACTTCCGGCTCGATGGGTAAGGCGTGGGCCGACGTCCACAACCAGACCGTCATCCCCTCGCACCGCCGGCTGTACCTGACGGCGACGCCGCGGATCTGGGAGGAGCGGCTGAACCGGGAGGTCGCGGAGGGGGTGCGTGACCCGCTGCCGCGTGAGATGGCGGCCTCCATGGATGACGAGAAGGTCTTCGGGCCTGTCCTGTACAAGCTCTCGCTCGCGTCGGCCGTGTCACGCGGGTTGCTGGCGCGATATCAGATCATCGTGCTGGAGCTCCAGGACCCGGTCGTCACGCCCGAGCGGCTGATGGGCGAGGAGCGGCACACCGAAGAGGTCCGCGGGCAGCGCCTGGGGGCGCTCCAGGCCGCGCTCCTGCACACGATGGCGCAGCACGGGCTTCAGACCTGCATCACCTTCCACCACCGGACGATAGAGGCTCAGGCGTACGCGGACGGCCTTCAGCGCGTGTCGGCCAAGCTGCACGCCAACGAGCCCGAGAAGTACCCGGCGAAGATCTGGGCGGACTGGCTGTGCGGCGAGCACGTCCCCGAGCGCCGGCGGGAGGTCCTGAGCGGCTTCGGGGCCACTGCGCGGCGGGCCGTGCTCTCGAACTGCCGCGTCCTGGGCGAGGGCGTCGACATCCGCGCCGTGGACAGCGTGGCCCTGCTGGACCCCAAGGGAGCTCCCCACGACATCGTCCAGGCCATCGGCCGGGCGCTGCGTCAGAAGCCGGGGCAAGGAAAGCTCGCCTCTTTGATCGTGCCGGTATTTCTCCAGCCGGGAGAAAAGCCGGAGGATATGTTCACCTCGGGATCGTATCGCCCCTTGGTAAAGGTATTGGAGGGTCTGCGCGCTCACGACGAAGAGGCCGTCGAATTGCTCGCGATCCCGCAGGAGCCTCAGAAAGACGTCGCGCAGCCGTCCGTGAACATCGGTGTCGCACCAGACGAGGGCGAGGAGGAATCCCGCTTGCTGCTCCGTTTTGCCGCCCCCAGGGATCCGGTGATGGTCGCGGACTGGGTTTCCTTCAACGTGATCGACACCGAACGACAGGACTGGGCGCGCGGCTGGGCGAAACTGAAGGCGTACGTCGAGCGGGTCGGGAACGCGAGAGTGCCGTACGGACACCGGGAGGGTGCGACACCCCTTGGGCAGTGGGTGGCGGAGCAGCGGCGTGCCTACGCGGCCGGGGAGATGAGCGGGCAGCGCGCGCGGAGGCTGGAGAAGCTCGGCATGGTGTGGTCGGTAGCGGATGAGCGGTTCCAGGAGAACCTGGAAGCCGCCAAGGCGTACTACGACCAGCACTGGACACTCTGCGCGCCCCGCACCGCGACAGCGCTGGACCGGCCCATCGGGCAATGGCTGTCCAACCTCCGCCGCCCGGGTGCGCTGGAGGGCCACCCGGAGTGGAAGGCCGCGCTGGAGGCCGTGGACGAAGACTGGAACCCGCCCTGGCCGGCGGACTGGCAACGTCACTACGCCGCCCTGCGTGAGCTGGTGGCCGACGAAGACGGCCAGGCGGAGGTCCTGCCCGGCTTCACGGTCCACGGCATGGACATCGGGAAGTGGCTGGCCCGGCAGCGCAAGCCCGAGGTGTGGGAGGTCCTGACGAATGGGCAGCTCGAGCGCCTGGAGCAGCTCGGCATCGTGCCGCTCGCCCCGGCCCCGGAGCTGGAAGCGTCCGCGAAGCCGTCCACGACGCCGCTGAGCACCTTCGAGCGGGGCATCGCGGCCCTGGCGCAGTACAAGGCCCGAGAGGGCTCTGTGAAGGTCCCCAGGGCCCACGTCGAGCGGCTGGAGGACGGGACCGAGGTCAAGCTCGGGGTGTTCCTCAGCAACAGCAAGAGCCGCCGCGCCAAGCTGACCGCCGACAAGCTCGCCGCGCTGGCCCGCCTCGGGCTGGAGTGGGCGGCCGAGGAAGGAGCCGCGTGATGGCCGCACACGAGGAAGACCGACGTGTGCAGGAAGCCGTACGGCGGTACGTCCGCACCAGCGCCTTCGCGGAGGCGGAGAAGGTCATCTCGTTTGTGCTGTCCAACCCGCAAGTGCGGCAGGCGAGGGAGCAGGTTGAGGCGGCGGAGGCGCAGCTCGGCATGGAGCTGTGCGCCCGTCTCCAGCCGTTCCAGGACCGCTACGACCAAGGCGGTGCGCGACGGTGACGCGGCCCCGGCTTGCCGGGATCTGTCGGGGCAAGCACGGCCGCTGGGGACGAATCTGCGTCCTGGACGACGGACACGAGACCTCGATGGAGGAACCCCACTGGGGCCGCAACAGCGAGGGGCAGCCGATCGCTTGGGTGGGCAGCGCACCCGACGACTGGTGAATGGACCAGGCCGGGCCGCCGCCCTGGGGAGGGAGTCGGCGGCGGCGTAAGGCTGGTGGGCGAGGCCCTGGGCGCTGCGCGCGGCCCGGGGCCTTTCGCTGTCTCAGGGGCCCGCGGCATCGCACTGGAGGGCGTGTAGACCCTGGGATCGTGGGCCGCTCCCCCCGGTGGGCTATGTGGCGGCCAGGAGGGGTGCGGTGAGGCGGTCCAGCCGCTCGTAGAGGGCCTGTACGAGGCGGGCGCGGTTCTGAGCACAGTGTGCGGTGCCCTGCCCGGTTCCGGGCGTGCTCAAGCCGACAGCCGTGTACGCCGATGAAGTAGGGCGCTGGAACAGCGTTACTAGGTAGAGGCAAGGCGTGACAGTCCCCCGTACCCGCTCACAGTGGGCTGCCGCCGTTCGCGCGGCGCTTGAACTCCGGCAACTCGCGGCTGATGACCGACGCGTCACAGCCCGAGCCCGGTACAACACGCTCGTCCGGTTCAGCTGCCTGCGATGCAATCGGCCCGGACAATGCCGAGCCGCTGATCTGATCGACTTCCCACACTGGTTCGGTGACTGGGGCCATCGCGATCCCGGCCAGTGGAAGCGGTCGAGGCGGTCACGGTGCAGCCACTGCCGGGATCACCTCGGGGTCTCGCAGGTCGTGTGGGAGACGAAGAGGGCCGCCGCGTTCCAGGCCCTGCGCGACGCGCAGCTGGAGCCCATCTACTTCCTGTACTCCACCAACGAATCGCACCCGTGCCGCTGCATGCTCTGCGGTCGCGGATACTCGACGCGGATCTGGAACGTGTGGACCAAGGGAGGCCGGGGATGTGCCCACTGCGCACGACGGCTGAGCATGTCCCTGGAGCAGACCGAGGTCTACGTGCTGGTGCACGAAGGAGCCAGGGCGGTCAAAGTCGGCATCAGTCGGCAGCACTTCGCCCGGGGGCACAACCGCGTCCGGGCCCACGAGCGCCGGGGCTGGCGCCTTCACCGCTCCTTGTCCCTGCGCACGGCCCGTCTGGCGTACGACATCGAGCAGGCCGTGATCGACCGGCTCAGGCTGGATCTGTACGTGCCGCCCGCCGATGTCGACATGCCGCAGCACGGCCGTACTGAGACGGCCCCGGCCGCGCTGGTCCCTCCCGACTTGTTGTGGGATCTCGTCTGCGATGAGGCCGGACGCCTGATCACCGAAACCCCGGCCGACCACCGTGATCGACCTCCGCGGCCCGCTCGCGGGCGCAACCACTGGGGCAGGCCGCAGTCGGTGGAGGACGTTCGCTTCGGCCGGCTCGTGCGCGAGCTGCCCGAAGGGGCGCGGTCTACCGAGCGGCACCGTGCAGCACGATCACGCGTCGCGGACCAGCAGCGGGAGGCCGCCTACTCGGTGTGGGGTGAGCACTACGCGCCTTACGGCATCTGGGACGGGGACAGCGCCACGATCGCGGGCTCGCGCTACGCCAAGGAGAACATCGGCCACTACCTGTCGGGAACTGCCCAGACGGCCAGGGAGCGTGAGGCGTACGCAGCGTGGGTGGCGGACAGCAGCACCATGTCCTGAGCGGGGGCTTGTAATGCTGCGTCAGGCAGGAGCGCAGCCGGGCGAGCGGCCCCGGGACTTGCACCCGGCACAAAGTCGCTGGAGTGAGGTGCCGCAGCCGGCCAGCTCGTGGTCGCTGCCTGCGCTGTCGATGCCGTGGGCCAGGCCGAAGTGGTCCGGGGAGCGGGCCTCGGTGGCACCCGACATGAGGTCCTGTCGCCGGGCGCGCGGTCGCCGTCTACCGAGGTCGGCGCGGCGGGGTGAAAGTGCAGAACTCTGCACTGACACCGCTGCTCCCACCCGGCACCCTGGGTGCCCCGCGCGGCCCAACAACCTGCGGTTGCGCCGATGTTGCGGTTACCGGTCGGTTCTCCTGCGCGGCAGGTCAGGCATGGCGTTGTGTGGAGTACGTGATCACCGACAGCGGCCAGGAGGCCGCATCGTTCGCGGTACCCGGGGCCGGGTGCCGCATCCCCGAGCCGCACAGCACGGGTGGTGCTGTGCGACGCGAAGGCGCTCCAGCCGTAGACGCCAGCCTGATCGATGTGCGCTTTCGAGACCCTCGGGGGTGCTCGCGTCAGGTCCCGTGGCTTGAGGCTGCGCAGGACGTCTCCCTCGAGGACTCTCCTGCGGTACGGCCTTTCCCTATCCGGCACGGGCGGCGTGTGGCTCCGGGCTGGTGGTGGTCGTCGACGACCGGGCGGCTGGTGGCGTACGGGTCCGGTGTCATGCGGACCAAGCTGATGCTGCTGGACCGGGATCCGGCGGTGGTGGCGCTGGCCTGCCGGCCGGTGGAACTGGTGTGGCGTGAGGAAAGCAGGGTCGTCGGTCATGCGCCGCAGTTGATGGCCAGGCTTCAGGACGGCAGCGGCCTGTTGCTCGACTGCGCGGGACGCAGCGGGCCTTCTGCCCGGCTGGTGGAGCGGGCACGGGTTGTGGCGGCTGCCGCCGAGGCAGCGGGCTGGTCCTACCGGCTCGCGGGGCCGCCGGATCCGGTGCTGGTGGCCAACGTGCGGTGGCTGGCGGGTTACCGGCATCCCCGGTACGCCGCAGGGCCGTGGACGCCGGCTCTGGTGGAGGCGTTCGCCGGTCCTCGGCCGGCGGTGGAGGCGGTGTGTGAGCTGGGGGATCCGATCGCCGTGTGGCCTGCGGTCTTTCACGCGTTGTGGAGCGGTGTGCTGCGGGTGCGGCTGGACGAACCGCTGCACGAGCGTGCCGTCGTCTGCCTCGCACGGCAGGAGGCCGAAGCGGCGTGACGCAGGCGGTTGTCGGAGTCGGGGCGCGCCTTCGCTACGACGGACGGACATGGACGCTCGCCATGCTGGAAGGCGCACGGGCCACGCTGGTGAGTGACGAGGGCGCCTCGGCGGTGGTGTTGCTGCCCTACCTGTTCGCCGATCCGTCCTTCGAGGTGGAAGGCGGACCCGCGCCGGGGAGGGTGCCGCCGTTCGGCCTGCTGGAAGCACTGCCGGAACAGGTGCGGGAGCGGGCTCTGGCGTGGCAACGGCATGTGCGGGAGGTGGAGACCGGCTTCCCTGACGCGGTCGGGAAGGGCGCCCCGCGTGAGCCGTTCGATCCGGCGACGCGGAGCCTGGCGCAGCGGGAGCGGGCGAAGGCCGAGGAGTTGACGGCGGCGGGCTGGGCGTCGAGTGCGGCGACGGTGCGCCGGATGCGGGCGCGCTACCGCAGCGAGGGCTTGTGGGGGCTGGTGGACGGCCGGGCGGTGCGGGAGCGATCGGCCGTGGGGCGGGCCGATGAGCGGGTGGTCGCGGCAGTCAGGAAGGTGCTGGAGGAGCAGTGGGAGCAGTCGACGGGCACGCTGGTGCGGCTGCGCCGCCGGGTGGGGTGGCTGCTGGAGGAGGAGTACGGCGCCGGGGTGGTGGCCCTGCCGCCGGCGTCGACGTTCAACCGGCTGGTGCACGCGGTGGCCGACGGGCAGGGCCTTTTGGGGACGGCGGCGCAGCGGCGGTGGCATGCGTCGCGGCCGACACCTCCGTTCACGCCGACGGTGGCACTGCGGCCGGGTGAGCTGGTGATGCTGGACAGCACGCCGCTGGATGTCCTGGTGGTGCTGGACGACGGTGTGACCGGCCGTCTGGAGCTGAGCATCGCGCTGGACGTGGCGACGCGTAGCATCTGCGCCGCGGTGCTGCGGCCAGTGGGCACGACGTCGGTGGACGCGGCGATGCTGCTGGCGCAGATGGTGGTGCCGACGGCGATGCGGCCGGGCTGGGACGCGGCGCTGTCCATGCAGCGGTCCGTCATCCCCTACGAGCGGCTGATCGCATTGGACGCTCGGCTGGAGCAGGCGGCAGCCCGGCCGGTGATCATGCCGGAGACAGTGGTGGTGGACCAGGGCCGGGTGTACATGTCGGCTTCGTTCGTCTCGGCGTGCGAGAGCCTGGGGGTGTCGGTGCAGCCGGTGCCGCCGGCGAACGGCCCGGCGAAGGGGAACGTGGAGCGGACCTTCCGCGCGATTGCCGACGGGTTCAGCCAGTACCTGCCGGGCCACACCGGCTCCGATGTCTCCCAGCGGGGCGCGGCCGCGGAGCAGGATGCCTGCTGGAGCCTGGCGCAGCTTCAGGAACTGCTGGACGAGTGGGTCATCTGCGGGTGGCAGGAGCGCCGGCACGAGGCGCTGCGGCACCCGATGATGCCGAAGGTTGCCGTCTGTCCGAACGAGATGTGGGCGGCTTTGGTGGCGGTGACGGGGCATGTACCGGTGCCCTTGTCCGCCGACGATTACGTCGAGCTGCTGCCTGTGCGGTGGCAGGCCGTCAACGACTACGGCGTCCGCTTCGGCTACCGCACCTACGACCACCCCGGCCTGAACCCCTACCGGCGCCGCCGCTCACTGGGGGCGGACAAGAACGGACGGTGGGAGGTCCACCACAACCCCTACGACCCGAACCGGGTGTGGGTGCGCCTGCCCGAGGGATGGCTAGAGGTGCCGTGGGTCCACGCGGAAGCGGTCAGGCGCCCGTTCACCGCGTTCACCTTCGACCACGTCCGCCGCACCGTCCAGCGCCGCGAGGGCCGTGAAGAGCACGAGGCCGCGATCGCCCAGGCACTCGATGAGCTGCTGCGCCGTGCCAGCCAGGGACTGGGCAGCAGGCGAGAGCGGACGGTAGCCGCCCGAGCCCAGGCGGCCGCGCAGATGACCGATCCATCCACCGCCACCGCCCCGCAGCAGTGGCCTGCGCCTCTCGCACCGGGGGCCTCGTTCGGGCTGCCCGGTTCCTTCACCGTCCCGCTCGAGGATGCCGACGGCTGGGGCTCCGACGACAGCCTGGACAACCTCGAGGACGGCCCGGACCGCGAGGACTACCTTCTCGCCGCCCTCTCCGACGGCCAGGACGCCGCGGCGGACCATGCGGATGAGGCCGAAGCATCCCTGCCGTCGGCCGAAACGGCCCGGGACCAGGCCGCTGAGCACACGCCGACCGCCGGGGCGGGCGGCATGCGCATCTACGACCCGTACCAGGAGGCCCAAGCATGGTGACAGCGGCCCAGCCCGCCACCACGAGCACGTTCAGTCCGCTGACCACGTGGGACGGATGGCAGCAGTTCGTCGACACCCCCCACACACCGGCACGGAACGCCGGCGACCAGGAATGGCCACTGGAGCAGCGCGAGGACTACCACGCACGGTTCGTGGTGCTGAAAACCCCCGCCATGGACACCATCTCCACCGCGGTACGCCGCCTGCTGCTGCTCAACCGCGGCCAGCAGGGCGGAGCCAGACGCGGCCTGATCATCTCCGGGCCCGCCACCACCGGGAAGACCACCGCCATGCAGCAACTCGGGCGCACCGTCGAACTCGCCGACCGGCGCCGCCACCCCAACCAGGACGGGCGTCTGCCCGTGCTGTTCATCACCGTGCCGCCGTCCTCCACCCCGAAGATGCTCATCAGCGAGTTCGCCCGCTTCCTCGGCCTGCCCGCCCTGGAGAGGATGAACCAGATCCAGATCACCAACGCCGTGTGCGAGCTGCTGTGCGAACTGAGCACCCAGCTCGTCCTGGTCGACGACGTACACCTGATGGACACCCGCAGCCGGGCCGGCGCCGAGACCTCCGACCAGCTGAAATACCTCGGCGAACGGATCCCGGCAACCTTCGTCTACTCCGGCATCGACGTCGAATCCTCCCCCCTGCTGACCGGCGTACGCGGCTCCCAGCTCGCCGGCCGCTTCAAAATCGTGCGCAACCAGCCCCTGCGCTACGGCAGCGCCGCGGACCAGCAGATCTGGCACGACCTGGTGCACGGCATGGACAGCGCCCTGCGGCTGCGCCACCACCGGCCCGGCACCCTCCTCACCCACGCCGCCTACCTCCACGCCCGCACCGGCGGCCGCATGGGCAGCCTCTCCCACCTCATCCGCGAAGCCGCCCTCGTGTCCCTCCTGGACGGCACCGAGAAGATCACCAAGAAGCTACTCGAGCAGATCGAGCTCGACACCGCAGCCGAACAACGGGCCCGGAAACCACACCGCCACCGGACGCCCTCACAACGCCAGCCCTGACCGGCGGCGTCCATCTCAACCGTCCGTCCCGCTCCCCCGTTCGGCCACTGCTCGGATGCCGGTACATCCGAACCCTCCAGGAACGACCTCTGCCCCCTCATGTACGACTCTCTTCCGCCACAACCGCCGCCGCTTATGGCTGCGGCACGACCGGGGCCGGTACGGCTCGCACCGCTGCGGGGTGAGACGAACCTGTCGTACCTGGACCGCCTGGCCGACCGCTACCGGCTCGGCGTCAGAGACCTCATCCCCGCGCTCCTCCAGGTCGGCGGAGGCCTGTTCAAGGGCTACCGGACGGACGGCGAGGTGTACCTCAACGCCGAAGCCCGCGCCCGTATCTCCGTGTTCAGCCGTGTCCCCGAAGAGATCCTTGGGCAGGCCCTGCCCGCCTGGACCGCCCAGGAACCCCTCTCGCCAGACGGGGTGGGTGCAGCCGGGAGGTTCCGCTTCGGGGCCGTGGTGCCGGCCGCGGGGGAAGGCTGCCGGCCGTGCACTGCCGCACGCACCGGGCGGGCCAAGCCCGCACGGGTGTACCTGAAACCGCACACCCGGATCTGCCCGCGCCACCGGCGGTGGATGCTCGGCACCCACTGGATCGACGGCGCGCCGGCCGACACCGAACAGGTCGACCTGACGGGACTGCCGGAGATGGTCACGGCGCACCGGCGGCATCTGGATCTGCTGCGCCATCGGCCGGACGCGGCCCGCGCGTTCGAGGTCGCGCATGCCGTGATCGTCTCCTGGTGGGCGCAGCAGTGGCCCGAAGAAGAGCAGTGGCCGCACCGGGTACGCCAACTCACGCCCCAGGGGGCCGATCCCGGCTGGTGGCGGCTGCTGGTCAGGGACGCGGTCACCTACCCGGAGACCGTCGCCCTCACCTCCCTCCTCATCGACGAACGCGCCAGGCAGCGGCTGCTCGCCGACACCGGCGGGCATCTGCCCCACACGCTCGCTCACGTGCCTGGTCTGGTCGGCGAACTGGCGCGGGTCACGGGGCGGCCGTGGCTTGCCGAGCGGGTCGCCTCGACCTCGGCCGGTCCTTTGCTGCTCTGGGTGCAGCACTGCGCACGGGCCGACGCAGACCCAGCCGGCGCGGACCGGCTGTGGACACTGCACATGGCGCACCGGCCCCGGCCCATCGCCCGCGAACTCACCGCCTACCGCGACGCCGCTCACAACGCCGAGAGGGCAGAGGGCGGGATGCGGCTTCACCTAGGACTTCGGCACAGGTCGGATCAGGCGTTCACCACCGGTCTGGCGCACGCCCGTGCCTACGCCGCCGTCCACGGCCACCTCGCCGCCCCGATCCACAGCCGCTTCAACGGCTTCGCCCTGGGCCGGTGGCTGTCGAATCACCGGAAATTCCCCGCGATGCCGCCCGAACACGTCGCCGCGCTCGAGGCACTGGATCCGTGGTGGCGGCCGCCGTGGACGGTGATGTGGCAGCGCTTCTACTACCAGGCCCGCGACCACACCCGCGCCCACGGGCCCCTGCGCCCCGAACACGGCTTCCCCACCACCAGCTTCGGCCTGGGCGAATGGCTCTACAACCAGTGCACCGGCTACAACGACCTGCACCCCGCACAACAGCGCCTCCTGGCCGACATCGGCCTCACCCATGAGCGCGCCCGGGCCGCCCGGCCCCGCCGCAAGCACATGGCCACCCACTTCCAGAACGCCCTCGCCTGCGCCCGCGCCTACGCCGGCACCCACGGCACGCTGGTGAACGCCACCAGCGACACCGTCCAGGACGGACTGAAGCTGGGACAGTGGCTGTCCAACCAGCGCAGCAAAGACCGCGCCCACCAGCACCGCCACGGCACCCCCTCACCCCGCGCGCTGGCACTGTCCGCGATCGACCCCTGGTGGAACCCGCCCTGGACCCTGGAATGGCAGCGCTCCTGGCACCAGGCACGCACCCACGTCCAAGACGGTCACGTCCTGGACGCCGCGGCCGGGTTCCCCGGCACCAGCAGCGCGCTGGCCACGTGGCTGACCACCCAGTGCGCCCAGTACGACACCCTCCAGCCCGACCAACAGGACCTCCTCGCCCACATCGGGCTGACCGCAGACCGGGCTCGCGGCGCCGCCGCACGGCCCGCCGAGCGCGAGACCGACGTTGCTGTCGGCCTCGGCTACGCGCGCTCCTACCACTCCACACACGGCACCCTCGCCGCCGCGATCAGTACCGTCCACGACGGGTTCGAACTGGGGCGGTGGCTGCGCCGGCAACGCCAGCACGCCCGAACCGCCGCCGACAGGGGCGCGCCTCAGTCTGCTGCGGCGAAGGCGCTGACCGCCGTGGATCCGTGGTGGTGTCCGTCCTGGAGCCTGGCGTGGCAGCGCGCCTGGCAGCACATCCACGACCAGATCAAGGCCGGCCACCGGCTCGACGCCGACCACCACTTCCGCAGCTTCGCCCCCACCCAGCGCACCTGGCTACGCCAGCAGCGCAACCACTACGACGACCTCCACCCCGACCAACAGCGCCTCCTCACCGACATCGGCCTCACCAGCGAAACCGCCCGAACCCGGCCCCTCAACCCCTACGCCGAAACCGCGCTCGCGCACGCCCGCGCCTACGCCGCCGCCCACCACACCCTGGCCGTGGCCTACTCCACCATCCACGACGGTTTCCCCCTCGGCCGCTGGCTCAACGACCAACGCCAACAAGCCCGACGCGACACCACCACAAACGCCCGCCACCATGCCCTCACCACGATCGACCCGTGGTGGAACCCACCCTGGGACCTGGCGTGGCAGCGCGCCTACACCCGCGCCCGCACCACACAGAGCCGCCCCACCGGCTTGCCGGCCGACGTACGAAGCTGGATCAGAGCACAACACGCCGCCTGGGATCGTCTACGCCCCGAGCAGCAGAAACTCCTGACCGAGCTGGGAATCGCACCCGGCACCGCGGACGCCGCCGGCCAGCGACGCCGAACCAGCCGTGTCTACCCCCTCAGCCCCGGCCTCGCCCACGCCCGCACCTACGCCGCCCTCCACGGCCACCTTTCCCCCAGCGCAGACACCCACCACGACGGCTTCCCCCTCGGCAGGTGGCTGGTACAAACACGCCGCAAAGCCCGACAAGGACTCCTGGCCCCCACCACCACCCATGTCCTCGAAAACCTCAACCCCTGGTGGAACCCACCCTGGCCCCACACCTGGCAACGCACCTACCAGCAAATCAAGCTCGCCGACCACACAGGCCAGGACCACTCCCCCAACCTGAAGCGATGGACCGACACACAACGCACCCGCTGGACCACCCTCCACCCCCAGCAACAACACCTCCTCACCACCATCGGCATCGTTCCCGTATGAACTGACAACATCACCGCTGTCAGACCCATACGGAACAATCCCGCCATGGGCGAATCCCTCACGACACAGTTCCTCAGCGCGGACCTCGATACGGCCTGCCCCGCCTGCGGTTACCTGATGTGGGTCCGCTACTCAGAGGTCGCAGCCCAGACCGCCGTGACCTGCCCCTGCTGCTACACCCGCATCTGGCTGATCGACGAGACCGGCAGCGCACAGAACGCAGGCGACGCCATCCAGCAGCAGATCACACAAGCTCTGAAAGGCCTCTTCCGGTGAAATACCAGCAGCGCCTCCAGGTCGCCGTACGCGAACGCCTACGCAAACTCATGACCGCTCCCTACATCAGTGCCGGCCACGAAGTCCATCTCGCCGTCACCTGGATCAACAGCCAACCCGCCCTTCGAGGCATCCTCGAAGAGGCGTCCCGAGCAGAGCCAGGCGTCGACCGAGACCGGTTCCGTACCGGGCTTACCGGCAACGCCCCGTTCATCTGGCCCAGCAGGACCGAAGAAGGGCGCGCGACACTCATCTGGGACCTGATGCAGGCCATAGCAAAAGCAGACGCAGACGACCCATCCGCCGGGTGGCGGACAGCGAGCGCGTACAGCAGCGAAAGACGCCACCAGGACAGCTGGCGGGAGTTCGCCGAGGATGTCCTGCAGCCTCTGTTCGACTTCCTCAGTGAACGCGTCGGTGCCGAGAGCAGCATCCTGCACACCCTCGAGCGCTACCGCACACGCATCGAATGGTTCGACCGCGAGGAGCTATACACGCGCTTCACCGCCGACACCGCCAACGGCGAAGAGGTCTACAACCTCGACCTGCAGCGCTTCCTCTTCCTCGAAGGCGACCACATCACCCACGCCAAACCGCGCTCAGCCTCCGGCGAAGCCGACCTCGTCGGGGACCTACACGGTCGTGACCCCCTGGTCTGCGACGGCAAGATCTTCGACGGAAAGAGCCGCGCCAAGAGCTACCTCGTCAAAGGCGTGCACCAGATCATCAAGTACGCCCACGACTACGGGCAGCACACCGCCTACCTCGTCATCTACAACATCACCGACAAACTCCTCGAGCTGCCCACCGACGGCACCCCCGGCGCATGGCCCCCATACACCGAACTATCCGGTGTCCGCGTCCACTTCATCCACGCCCGCGTCGCGCCACCCGCCACCACCGCCAGCAAAGCCGGCAAAGCCACCCGCGTCACCCTCACCCGAGACGACCTCACCAACCCCGACACCACCTGAGCCGTCCCATCAAGTAGCAGCTCACTGAAACTGCACGCCGCTCAATCAACCTGCGCACCCACGTACGCAACAGGCCAGGAGGACACCGACCCGCCCAGCCCCACAATCCGAGCACCCCAGGCACACGAACATCACCCATAAGAACTGAGAAACCCCAGCTCACAGCCACAGCAACAACTCAGAAAAACTAGGCGACGACACGGGCGCGGCGCCTGGAGCAGCTCGGCATGGTCTGGTCGGTGGCGGATGAGCGGTTCCAGGAGAATCTGGAGGCTGCCCGCGCGTACTACGACGAGCACTGGACGCTGTGCGCGCCGCGGTCCGCCGTGGCCCTGTCCAGGCCGGTAGGGCAGTGGTTGAGCAATTTGCGCCGCCCCGGCGCCCTCGAGGGCAAGCCGGAGTGGGAGCAGGCGCTGCGCGAGGTGGATGAGGACTGGAATCCGGGGTGGTCGGCGGAGTGGCAGCGGCACTTCGCCGCGGCGCGCGAGATGCTCGTGGAGGAGAGCGTGCTGGCGTATGTGGAGCCGGGTGTCACCGTGCACGGCATGGACATCGGACGATGGCTGGCCCGGCAGCGGAAGCCCGAGGCGTGGGAGGCCCTGGCCGACGGGCAGCGCGAGCGCCTGGAGGCCCTCGGCGTCACCCCACCCGCCGCTTCGGCCCCGGCGGAGCAGGCTGCGCCGACGGAGCCGTCCACGGCGCCCGTGAGCGCCTTCGAGAGGGGCGTTGCGGCCCTGGCGCAGTACAAGGCCCGCACGGGCTCTGTGACGGTCCCCAGGGCCCACGTAGAGGCGTTGCCGGACGGGACAAAGGTCCGGCTCGGGGTATTCCTCAGCAACAGCAAGAGCCGCCGGACCAAGCTGACCGCCAACAAACTCGCCGCACTCGCCGCACTCGGATTGGACTGGGCGGCAGCCTGACCTGCTGGCGGGTCCCGGGGCACTGTGCGGCCGAAGTCGGGAGCGGTGTGGAAGTGCCGGGGGTGAGCCCGGCCGGGGGCCGGGCTCACCCTTGCTCCTGCTCCTTGTCAGGGAATGAGGATATGGAAGGCCTGGTTCTTGGCCGTGCCATCGGCGGCCGTGGTCACCAGCACCTTCTGGCTGCCCGCGCCGCCGCACTTGTTGGCCTCGGGCGTCACGTAGATCTCGCTCTTCCAGTCCGCGGCGCCCTGCAAGGTGGCGACCGGCACAGAGCGCTTCACATCGACATCCGCGTCGAGGGCGACGCAGTAGCGCCCGGTGTCCACGCGGCTGACGGACGCGACGGTGTCCGTCTTCTTCGTCGCGGTGCCGTCGGCCTTCACGGCAGCAGCGGCCTGTGCGTAGGGGGCCTTCACCGTGGGCGTGGGGTCGGCGGCGATGGCGACCCCGGCGACCGTGGCTGAGACGACAGCCACGCCCGCGACTCCGAGGGCGAGGAAACGGGCGGAATTGCTGTTCAGCATGCTGCTCCTTCGCAGGAATCCGTCGCAGCCAACTCGGCTGCATCACGCATGCAAATGGGTGTGGAGCCTGACACGCCAGAGGGGCTGGCGTACGTCCACACCGTCGTGTGGCAGCCCGCCGATAAACCACTCACCCGGGGCGTTTCCGCCGGACGGCCAAGATCAAGACAGGTAACGCCGGGCCAGCTTCCATGCGCAGCCGCCGACGGGGCCGTGACGGACCACCGAGTCACGCGGCGCTGACCCGTCCGTCCAACGGGGCCCCGGGAACGACTGCGTGCGGCCCCCCGGGGGCACGTCGAGTCCGTTGTCGTCGATGGCCAGGAGCACCAGCCCTCGCCCGCCTCTCACCTCTCCCGTTCGACCACATCAACTTCTTCGGCCGCTACGCCTTCTTCCGCCCCCACACCCCCGGCCCGGCGCCCGCTACGGGGCCCGGACGACGACCAAAGCCAGCAAGAGTAGCCGGGACGGAGAACACGGCGCCACCGGGCGGCCGGTACAACCGCCGAAGTCACCCGTTCGGCTGATGCACGCAGTCACGGGCCTTACGGACACGCTTCCGGGAAAGGATCACGGCCATAGCGTGTGCACAGGCGCGCGTCCGGGGAGCGGGGTACGTGCCGCTCTGGCAGAAGGAGACCTTCCATGCATGCTTCCCCGCGCAAGGCCGTGGCCCTGGTCGCCGCCGCGTTCGCCCTGACAGCCGGCGGTGCTGGTGCCGCACACGCGACGCACTCCCACACCCTTCACCCGACAACGGCAGCGCCGACTGCCGTGGCCGACGGCGGCGACCAGCGGCCCCAGGGCAGTGACGGCGACCACCCCGACCGCGGGCGACCCGGCGACGAAGACTGGACCGAAATGACCGGCCACGGCCGCCCCGGCGACGACGGCGACGGGCCCGACGGCGGCGACGGCGGAGACGGCGGCGACGGCGGCAAGGACGGCGGGGGCGGCGACGGCGGCGGCGGGGGCGGCGGCGGCGGGGGCGGCGGCGGCGGGGGCGGTGGCGGCGGCGGGGGCGGCGACGCTGGAGACGGCGGAGACGGCGGAGACGGCGGAGACGGCGGAGACGGCGGAGACGGCGGAGACGGCGGAGACGGCGGAGACGGCGGAGACGGCGGAGACGG
>NZ_JBIRHJ010000016.1:16669-74178 GCF_044328435.1 Streptomyces sp. NPDC017940
GGCGGAGACGGCGGAGACGGCGGAGACGGCGGAGACGGCGGAGACGGCGGAGACGGCGGAGACGGCGGAGACGGCGGCGACGGCGGAGACGGCGGCGACGGCGGCGACGGCGGAGACGGCGGCGACGGCGGAGACGGCGGCGACGGCGGAGACGGCGGCGACGGCGGAGACGGCGGCGACGGCGGAGACGGCGGCGACGGGCCCGACCGCGGCCACCCCGGCAGGCAGTGAGTGATGTTCCTGCACGTTCCAACTGGTCACCGCGTTGAGGGAACACGCTTCGGGCACGCGTGACAGTTTCACGATTCCCCGAAACGATCCCTTCCCGGAGGACAAGGCGCGGACGGCCCGCAGATGCCCCGGGGACCCCGGATCTGTTCGCACAACCCGTTCTCACTCAAAGTCAGGGCGCACCCCCTTGTGGGAACTGGGTTGTGAGGGCATCCGGGCCATGACGGGCCCGCACAAAGCCACTCCGTCCGACGCCGACGATGTCGAGCGTTACCCGTGCCCGCGGTACGCGGGCGAGCCCGGCTCGTCGTGCCACTCGCTCGCCGGGGCGGTGGCCGGGACCTACCACACGGGCCGCTTCACAGGCACTACAGGTCCAGGACGGCGCGCAGCGCCTGGTCCACGCGCACCATGGCCTCCTGGCCGACGTCGCCGCGCAGCTTGGCGCCGTCGAAGCGGCTGCTGCGCAGTTGTACGAGGTTCACGGCCACGGCCGTGCAGGGCAGGGGGTCGTCGATGACGACGGACATCGCGGTGTCGGGGTAGCGGCCCGCCGGGTGCAGCACGATGACCAGGACCGCGCCGTAGGCCTCCTCCAAGCCGGTCAGGGAGACGATCAGAACGTCCCGGCCATCGGGCAGCGTCCAGATCTCACCGCGCCTCACAGGCTGTCCCCCTCGCCCGCCAGGTCCTCACCCAGGCCGAGCCCGGCGAGCTGGTGGGCCGCGTCCAAGGTCGCGGCGCGCCGGGCCGCGCGCACCACGTAGGCGTTCACGCTCAGGCCCGCTTCGGCCGCCGCGGCCCTAATCGCGGGCGCGAGATCGTCAGGAACCCGCAGGGTCATTGTGGTCACAGACATGCCACCACAATAGCCACCACACTGTGGTGGCACGGGAAGATGGCAGGGCCCAGAGTCTGGTCCTGCGCGGGCTTGGAGCTCGGTAGGGCACGCACACCCGGCTCCCCGCCTGTCCCGCGGCGGCGTGTGCCGGGTCAGTCCAGGGCACCGCCGAGGGCCGTCAGCAGTGCGCGCTCGCATGCTCCGGGGCCGTTGACGAAGTCCACGAAGTCCGCGATCAGCGCGAGCGCGCACCCCATCGCGATCCGCTCACTATCGGGGACTGCCCCGGCCGCATCGCGCCAGGCAACCGGATCACGGTCCTCGAAGGCCACGGTCACCACCTGGCGCACCATCGGCAGATCGGCCGCATCCACCTGCTCCGGCCACTGCTTGACGATCTTGTTCATCAGCTTGTCGATGAACCGTTCGGTGAACCCTGCACCGCCGGGGCGGCCCGCGCCGAGCAGGTCGACCGCGCCGCCGATCAGTGCCACGGTCCCCCGGGCCACTTCGTCGGTGCCGTAGAGGGCCGTGGCCTTCGCGATGCGATCGGCCAGGGCAGAAACCCGTTCCAGGTCCTCTGCCGAGCGCAGCACACACACCTGGTCCCATGCCGCCTGCACCGCACCGACCCTGATCCGGGCACCGCTCGTCGCCATGAGAGGGAGCCTAGCCACGCGCCCCGGCCGCCAGAGGGCGATCGGCACATGAAGGCCGGGGCGGGCCGCTGGTCGAACTCTTGCGTCACTTGTCTGTATATCCTGCTCAAAAGTGGCTGATTTCAGCCACCCAGAACAGGACACAACACCATGACCACGACGCCCCCGCCACCGGCCACCGAGCCGGACCCCTCCACCTTCCACTGCTCCAGCGACCAAGTCGGACTCTGCGCCGCCTGCCACCGCAAGACCCAGCGGTACGGACGCGGCGGATCACCACTGTGCCAGTGGTGCGCGGCGCCGGTGATGGCGCAGTGGGGCCCCAACGTGCGCTTCACCGACACCCGCGGCCAGCGGTAGCGATCGGCCCGACGGGTGGGGGGCGTGGCTGCTCCTGGCGTGCCGCGCCGCCGGTGGCCGGGGCAGGGTGAGGGTGGCCGCATGGGACGTGAGACGCCGATGGGTAGGGAAACCGCCGACCGGATCGGCGCCGCAGCCGAGCAAGATCCGCACAGCGCGACCGCCGTGTCCGGGTTCGACGAGCGGGCCGACGCAGCCGCAGAGCGCAACGACCCTGACGGCTACGACGACCTGGACGACGATCTGGACGACGCCTGACGCCGGTGCCCGCGCCGTGGCCGCTCCCGGCCCCCATGCTCGCGGCCTCCGTGAACGATCCGGAGCTCCCGGCGGGCTGGGCAGCCGAGGTCAAGTGGGACGGCTTCCGCGCCCTGCTGTCCGTCGACGGCGGCCAGGTCGTGCTGCGCTCACGGCGCGGCACCGACATGGCGCCCGCCTTCCCCGAGATCGTGAGCGCCGCAGCCCATCAGTTGCCGGACGCCACCGCCCTGGACGGGGAGTTGATCGTGTGGGAGGCGGGCGAGGCGGGCCGGATCGCGTTCGAGCGCTTGCAGAACCGGCTGCACCGCCGCGGTGCCGGCGCACGGCAAGCCGCCGCCCAAGCGCCCGCCCACTTCGTGGCGTTCGACCTGCTGCGCCGCTCCGGGACCGACACCACCCACTGGCCCTACCTCCAGCGCAGGACCGCGCTGGAAGCCCTCTTCCGGCAGCAGCGGCTGACGGCACCGTGGGCACTGTGCCCCTCGACCACCGACCCAGCGACCGTGCGCGAATGGCTGACGACCTGGGGAGCGGTCGGGGTGGAAGGTGTCATCTTCAAGCGGCTTCAGGACCCCTACCGGCCCGGGGTGCGGGGGTGGCGCAAGTACAAGGTGTACGAGACCGGCGAGGCCATCGTCGGCGCCGTCACCGGCCCGCTGACCACCCCGCGCACCCTGCTGCTCGGCCTCTACGACGACACAGGCCGCCTTCAGTACACCGGCCGCACCACCACCCTCGCCCGGACCGCAGGCACTACTACCGGAAACCTGCTCACGGCCGCGGGCCCAGGGCACCCATGGACGGGCTGGACGTTCTCTGCCGGTTGGGGCACCCGCACCACGCTGGACGTGACACTGGTCGACCCCGAGCTGGTGGCAGAAGTCGGCGTCGACGTCGCCCGCGACAGCTCCGGCCGATGGCGGCACCCCGTGCGTTTCCACCGCGCACGCCCCGACCTCTCCCCCACCGACATCCCGCGCCTGTCGCCATCGCCACACTGACGGCGGTGGGGCGAGGCTTCGGAGACCGCGCCGCCGGGCATCGAGGAGCCGTCACCCCTGCTGGGTTGAGTCCAGAAGATGAGCAGCATGGTTCGGGTCTGGTGTGCGTGCTGTCCGGCTTCGCCCAACTTCAGTGTGACGGTTGCCACTTGCCGGAAGGGAACTCGTCATGTGTAGGTAAACGGCAGTTCACTGGCGCAGCTCAGAGGGTCTTTCTGGACGGTTGTGCACCACTCGTGAACACGTTCCGCAGTTAATCATGATCACAGGGTCATTTTTTTGTGCAGTCGTTGAGTGAGCGGGCGCGTTTCTCGGCAGGGTGGTCATTAGAGCCGCCCGGCTCACCGGTGAGCGCCCTGGTGGGACACGCGCCGCCAACCTCCGTACATACAGGGATATGTGATGACCACTGTGAGGTCTGCGTGACCGATGACGATCACGCGCTGACGGACGCGTTCGGGTTCCCCCTGCAAAGCGGCCCCGACACGCCTTCCGCGCTGCGCACAGGACTGCCCATCGACTACGAAGGGTTCTACCTGGGCCAGCAGGAGTTCTTCCACGCCTTCGCCGAACTCCACCTCGGCCACCGCAGCGCGGCCGAACTCGTCGTGCACGACGTGTTCCTGGAGATACTGGCGACCTGGGACGACCTGCTGAGCGAAGCCGACCTCGAGCAGCGCGCGATGGCGGTCCTGAGCCGTCACGTCAGCGGGCGCCTCACCCAGGAGCAGCGTCCCCCGGCGTTCGTCATCAACGCCCCCATATCCCGCAACCTTGCCGCGATCCGCGCCGAGATGGAGCTGGCCCCCAGCAACGCCGGCCTGTACGAGGCCATGCTGGACTTGCCGACCCGCCAGTACAACGCGGTCGTGCTCAGGTACGTACTCAACTACCCGGTTACGCGCATCGCCCGCTACATGGGGCTTGACACACGCACCGTGGACTACCACATCCGCAAGGGCCGCGAACGCCTGCGCGTCCTGCTGCAGCTTCCCGCCGACGGGGACCGCCGCAAGAAGGCCGCCCCGACCAGGGAGAACACCAAAGAGACCAAGGGGGAATGATGAGGACGCTCGATGACGTGCTCGCCGGCGCCGCCATGCCGGTGCACACGCCCAGCAAATTCGACGTCGGCGCGGCACTCAAGCGCCTGGCCGTCGACGCCGGCCGCGCAAGGACCACCGCGGACACCCAGCTCGCCGCCCAGGCCGGACAGCGCCTGACCGTGATCGCCCGCTGGATGCTCAACGCACCGCACGCCGCTCACCACGTCGACCAGCTCGCCCAGGGCAACCCGGACCTGCCCGTCGAGGAGACCAACCTCGACGTCGAGGGCGCCGCGGTGTTCGCCTCGCTCCTGCACCTGACCGGACAGCACCCCGAATCCGCCCAGTTCTGGTGGCAACTGGCCGCAGGCGCCGGACACCGCGCCTCCGCCTACTGCCTCCACCTGCACCACACCGCCCTCGGCGAGCAGCGCGAGGCCTCCCACTGGTTGCACCAGGTCATCTACGACCTCGGAGAGAAGCTCGACGACGCCTACTTCGAGAAAGTCGAAGCGATCACCCGCTACCTCTACCCCCGCCCCGCAGGGACCGCACCCCTCACCGGAGGCCTGGAGATGGAAGTCGACCGCCTCGCCGACGACGGCGCCCCGTGCGTGATCGTGCCCCGCCCCGACCGGCGCCTGGCCCAGGCCCTGCGCGAACACAGCCGCACCTGACCCCGACAAGCAGCAAGGAGCCCCTCCTTTCGCGTCCCCGGTTTCCTAGGCCAACGGGACGCAAGGGCTCCTCGCATCGCACGACATCCCCCGACACACCGCTGCGACGAAGGACGCCTCTATGAAGGTTAGCCGCTGGCACCGGATCGCACACCGCATCCGCCAGACCACACTCGACACCAGCCGCGCCATCGCCCGACGCGGCCGCCGCACCCGCGACTGGGCCCACGCCCGCCGCCGCCCCGCCCTCAGCCAGGTACTGCGCGGCATCTGCTTCGGCTTCGGCAGCGGCCTGGTCACCCTCACCGTCTTCTGGCTCACCCACCGCTGACCCCCGGCACCCCGCCGTGCGGCGGGCAGTGTTCCGCCTGCGGCTGCCCGCCCATGTTGGGTAGAGCGCGGGTCCTGTTCCTCGGGTATCAGGCCGTTACGCCGCCGAACGACCGAAGCACCATGCACCGCCGCCCGCCTCATGTGTGTCAGTTACCGACACCTGACGCTGAGTGACGCAGCGCCTCCAGGCCCGCGTTGACGATTGGGTGGCTGGTGCTGCCGCGCCGTACGGCGGTGAGCAGTTGTCGTACGGGAGTCGATTCGCCCAGCAGAGGGACTCGCTCTACGGCGTGCTGTGGCAGGGGCACGATCCTTGGCAGGAGGCAGACGCCGAGCCCCTCCGCGACGAGCGAGGAGACTGCGTACCACTCCTTGACCTGGTGGGTGATGCGCGGGGTGAAGCCGGCGGCTGCGCACGCCGCCAGGAGCAGGGGGTAGGAGTCGTTGTTGTGTTTCTTCACGATCCACGCTTGATCGGCCGCTTCGAGGAGGTGGACTCCCTCGGGGCGGGCGAGCCTGTGGCTGGCGGCGACCAGCAGGTCCTGGTGGTCGGTCAACAGCGGAGTCTGCTCGAATCGGGCGTCGGTGACGGGCGGTGCGTCCGGGCCGGGCAGCACCAGGGCGATGTCTGCTTCGTCGGCGAGCAGCAGCCGGTAGCTGTCGGTGCTCTCTTCCTCGGTGATCAGCGGTTCCACCAGCGGATGGGCTGTGCGCAGGGCGGTGACGGCCGGTGCGGCGAGCGTGGCCAGTGCGGAGGAGACTCCGCACAGCCGCAGTGTGCCCTGGACGGCCGCGCTGTGCTGGGCCAGTTCTGCCTGGGCCGCCTCCCACTGGAGCCGGAGCGTGTCGGCGTGCCGGAGCACGATGTGGGCGGCGGGTGTCAGCCGCACGCGTCGGCCCTCGGGTCGCAGCAGTTCCACCTCGAGATCACGGGCCAGCAGACGCAGCTGTTGGGAGACGGCCGAGGGGGTCAGGTGCAGGACGGCAGCGGTGGCCGTCACTGTTCCGTGCTCGGCGAGTGTCCGCAGGACGTACAGCCGGTGGTCGATCATAAAGCCGAGCCTAAACGTTTATCGTCAAAAACCTTTGCTGGACGTGGATGCTTGGGGCGTCAAGCCTGGAGTCATGAACAAGCTTCCCGCTCCCGCGCTGATGCTGGGCAGCGTGCTGAGCATCCAGTTCGGGCAGGCCATCGGCAAACAGCTTGCTGGCGCCGTGGGAGCGTCCGGGGTGGTAGCACTGCGCCTCGGGCTGGCCGCAGTGCTCCTGCTCCTCCTCCACCACCCTGCCATGCCGCGCAGCCGTACGGACGTAAGCGTGATACTCGGCTTCGGTACGGCGATCGCGGGCATGAACTTGATCTATCCCGCGTTGACCCTCTTGCCTCTGGGCCTGGCCAGCGCTCTGCAACTCCTCGGCCCGATCACCCTCGCGCTGCTCACCTCCCGCCGCGTCCTCGATGCGGGATGCGCCGTCCTGGCCGCGGGCGGCGTGTGGCTCTTCTACGCTCCCAGCGGCGCCCGCTTCCCGCTCGGTGGCGTGCTTCTCGCTCTGGCCTCCGGGGCCTGCATGGCCGCCTACCTGCTGCTGAGCAAGCAAGCGGGAGCCAAGAGCACGGGAGGAGGCTCGCTTGCCCTGGCGTTGGCCTGGGCGGCGGCGCTGACGGTGCCGCTGGGCGTGATGCAGGAAGGGACGCACCTGCTCAACCCGCAAGTACTGCTGACCGGCATGGTGGTGGCGGTGTTGTCGGCCGTGCTGCCGTACTCCCTGGAGTTGGCAGCTCTGCGACGCCTGCCGACACGGACGGTAGGCGTGCTGGCCAGTCTTGAGCCAGCGAGTGCGGGCCTCGCAGGAGTACTGGTCCTGGACGAACACCTGAGAATGGTGCAATGGGCGGCCCTGGCATGCGTGACCACGGCAAGCGCAGGGACGGTGATCCGTCAGGAAGCCGAACAGCCCACCGAACCGCCAACGCCGCACCGCCCCATAGGAACCTCCACTGCCAGCGAGTCACCTCTAAAGACGTCATCCCGAACTCTGCCCAAGCGCACCGAATAGCGCACCACCGAAATATCGCCTCTTCACCAGTTGGACAGCAGTGTGGAGGCCGCGGAGTACCGGGCGGGGGTCCGGGCCCCCGAGCACGTGCGGCCGGTCAACGGCATCGACTACGACAAGGTCCCCACCGAGCCTCTTCCGTCAGCGCCGACGTCGATGGTGCGCGAGGCCCTCGGGGAGCGCCGGCTTTCGGGCTGGGTGCTGACGAAGGGGCGGGGCACGGCTCGCGGTGTACTGCACCCGCCGGACTGCAAGGAAGCGCCGCAGGGGGCGCCGCTGCTCGGTGTGGAGCAGGCCCTGAACGTCGCGGAGAACCGGGGGGGCACAGCTGTGCACGCTGTGCGGGTGCGCTCAGGAACTGACGCCGATGCTGCGCGGCTTCGACCACATCGAAGACGCCTGACGCGCGTCGGTCAGGGCGTGTCGCCGGAGTGGAAGCGGCACACCACACCCAGGCCGCCCGATGGGCGCGGGTCGTCGGGGCGCGGGTCGTACAGCGCCCGGCCGCCGAGCCACCGCTCCAGCTCGGGTATCAGGGCGACGCCGTCGTCTATCTCTTCCGGCCGCCAGCCCGTGATGTCGAGCAGCAGCCCGTCCAGCGGCCCGCCGACCAGTGCGGCGTACGTCTGGTGCGGCAACGGGCCCGGGCTGGGGGCGTCGTGGTCACGGCCGTACACCCGGCCGCGCAGCAGTTGCTCGTCATCGGCGTTCATCCGGCCAACCTCCCAGCCACCGCCGACAGCGAAAGGCCGGCGGCGACCAGAAGTCCGGCCTCTCCCGTCCTGCGGGAGGGCACGGGGGCGCCCTCTCGCAGAACGGGCGTCAGGCGCAGGGCAGCCGGTCGCAGGCGGGCCAGCCGATGCGCACCCCACTGCGGATCAGCGCGGTGATGCGGTCGACCTGGCACGTGAGCGGCTGCTCCTGGGTGAAACGGCGCAGCGCCCGGTACACGCCGTCGTGCAGGTGGCCGTCGGTCATCGTGGACGCCTGCTCCTGCAGATCGTCGAGGATCTGCCCGGCACGGGCCGCACGGGACAGGGCGACGTCGGCGAGCGGCCCTTCGGCGAAGCCGTTGCGTATGGACAGGCCGGGCTCGATGGAGGTCATGGTGATGGTCCTTCCCGCCCGGCCGCGCTGGTCTCCCGGTTGGAGACGCCGTCGCGGGACCGAGCAGGCGGGAAGGTAGAACACCGAGTTCGTTGGCGTCGCGTCGTGCGTCTATCGGCGACGCCCGAACAGGCCGCGGCCCTTCTTCGCGTCCGCTTGGGCCGCCTCCCGCGCCGCGGCCTCCTCCGCCTCGCGGCGTGCAGCGCGCTCAGCCTCCGCGCTTGCGACGTCCTCCTGCTGGCACGGCCCGCACAGGGTGTCTCCGGTGCTTCGGCATGAGATCTGGATGACCGACTGCCAGCGTTCGTCGGTGAACTTCGTCCCGCACCGGGTGCACACCGGCCGCTGCGCTTCGCGCTCCGCGGCCTTGCGTTTTGCCTGCCGCCGGCGGGACTGCTCTTCCTCCCTCCGGTAGAGCCGCTCGCCGTCCGGGTTGTCCAGGGCCTCGCTCAGCGTCTGCCACTCCCCGCGCCCGAGCCGCCGCCACACCGGGCCCGCGGCTCCGGCCGGATCGGCGCAGATCCGCTCCAGCTCGGTGACGACCACGGGCACCGCACGGTGGTAGTCGACGGCCGTGAACCTGGCCCACGGGTACGGGGTGCCGGCGAAGTAGCGGCGCGCGGCCTGCTCCAGGCGCCGCATCCGGCTCTCGCGCTGTGCGGCCGTCTTGCCTGTGAACACGAACGCCACCGGCACGTAGCCCTCCCGCCCGGGCGCCGGGTAGATCCGCGACCACAGCCGGAAGTCGTGCACCGCCGCCCCCTGCCGCCGGGCCGCCTTCTCCCTGTCCTTGTCGGCCTTCGGCGCCAGGAGCTCGAACCAGTCGCTGTAGCGGCGCAGCTTCGCCGTCAGGTCGTCGACGGGCTCGTTGACGCGGTCGACCTCCAGGAGCATCGCGGGCACCCCGGCGTCCGGGGCGCGCATCGTCAGGTCGGCGTACTGGGTGTACCCGTACGGCAGGCGGTGGGCGATCTCGGTCTGCCAGGACAGCGGGGTGCCGTACCCGGCTCCGGTGAGCACGGCCGCGGTCGAGGTGACGGCGGCGGCGTGTTCGTCGTAGCCGTCGCCGTCGACCGGCTCTCCGTCGTCGTCGTACTGGAGCTTGCGCAGCACGGACATCCGCGCGCTCTTCGGGAGTAGCTGCTTGGCTTCCTTGTGTCCTCGCTCGGTCAGCACCCACAGCTGATGTCCCGACTCCAGTCGTGTCTCCACCCGGACCTTCCCTTCGCCCTTGAGGGCGTTGAGGGTGTCCCTCGTGCACCGGTCATGCCGGTCGCCGGGCCGGAGCATCCGCCACAGGTGTTCAGCGGTAGCCCTCTGAAAGATCCCCAGAGCCGTCAGCACTTCCTTCTTCCTGGTGTGGGTCGGCTTCCATGTCTGCTTCTGCTTCAAAGACTTAGAAGGGTTGTCGAACGTGCCGGTGGCCCTGTTCTGGCGGGGCTGACCTGCGGATACGCGCCCGGCGGGCGAAGTAGCCGTGGAGGGGGCGATGGAGGGGCCCGTGGAGGGAGCCTGCGGGACCTGGTCGACGTCGCTGGCGGGCGCCTGGTGGTCGGTGTCGCGCGGTTCGCGGGCGGGGTCGGGGGTGAGGTCGGCGGGCACGGTGTCCTCGGTTTCTCCGGCCTGCGGGCCGGGTCGGTGAGTGTCCGGCCCGCACGCGGAGGTGTGCACGAGCCGGGGCCACCGTCGGAAAGCACCCCTTGTCCGCTGTCTGACGCTCAGCCCTGGGAGGTGTCCGTTTCCGCCTTGACTAGGTATCTGCTGAGCGGTTTGTCCGTGAGCGACGCCACAGCCAGCCACCTCGTCCCGGCGGGCGCGGCCTCTGTCCACAGGGCCCGGCTTCGAAGGTGTGATCACCGGCCGGGCGCAGCAGGCGCGCGGCCCCCAGGTAAGGAGTCGTCATGGAGACGACGTCGTCGAAGCTGCCCGCGTTGACCCCGGGGCAGATCTGGCGGGCCGCCGATTACGTGGAGTTGGTCTGGCACGACCAGGACACCGAGGAGGCGCGGGCCCGGCTGGAGAAGTTCCGCCAGGACGGCAAGGACCGGCCCGGCTGATGGGCGAGTTCGGTGCTCTGCTGCTGGCCGACCACCTCACTGCCGTGCCCGATGAACACGCCGACTGTGAGTCCGCGTACGTGATGGACAAGCTCGTGGCGGTGGCGAGCCGGTACTTCAATCGGTGGTGCTACTCGGGCGGCGGGGCAGAGGTCGCCTACATCGCGGCGGGGTTCCTGATCGAAGTCATGCAGGAGGTCGACCAGGTGAGCCAGTTCCGCGCCGACGTCCGCGGGGACGTTCCCCGGTGGCTGGCGGCTGCGGCTTGCTGAGCCGGGCCGCCGTCGGGACGGTGCCCGGGGACGGAGATTTACTCCTCCCCTGGGCGCTGTCCCATTCGGGTGGGATGTAGCAGGTAGCGAACCCGGTCAAGGAGCGATGCGCCGGTCGGGCCCCGGCAGTGGGCATCGGATGTAGTGCACTCTCCACTCCGATGCCGTGCACTCCCAGTCCGGTGTCGCGCATCGGATGCCGTCCACTCTCCGCATCGGATGCGGTGACATTGGGTGGGCTCCACTGCGCACGGTGGCGTCCACCCCCCACCAGTGGTGCGCACCGTCGTTCGCGCGCCGCGCGCCATCGGTGCGGTGGTGCGGTCTGGTGCGCGCACCATCGGTGCGGCCTCGGTGGTGGTGCGCGCACCAGTCGTCCCGCACCGCGGCGCGCGGCGTCCTGCTGGGTGACGCGCAACGCCTCCTTCACGAGGCCGGATCGAGCGAAGTTCCTATATCACAGCCCCCCTTGACTTCGATCCGCCCAAAGTCCCGAATGTGCGTTATGAGACCTCTGCACGTGTGGCAGATCACAGATAAGAGGTCGGGAGGCGGGGCCGGTGGGCGCGCGCCGCACCACGGCCGCGTGGTGCGCACGCACTTGGGCAGGCGGTGCGCTCGGTGCGCGCACGGTGCGCGCGATGCTGTACATCGTCGACATCGGGTGCGCGCACCGGATGCCGAGTGGTCCCACTCCCCCGTCGGCCAGTGCCCTTGGAGTGGGCTCCACTCCCACTCGGTGGACATCGCGGTGGGCACCACTCTCCACTCGATGTGCGCCACGGTGGAGTCCACTCCCACTGGGTGGCGCACCAGGATGGGCTCCACTCTCCGGGCGGTGCATCGTCGGGCCGTACAGACGCGGGCGCCCCACGGACGGCTGGTCCGTGGGGCGCCGGATGTGCCGCGGTCAGTTCTCCAGCATGACCTGGAGGTCGCCCAGGCTCAGCTCGTTCGTCCACGGTCTGCGGCAGTGCTCTGCGTCCAGGCGACGATCGCCGGGTGAGCATCCTCGTACCGCGTGCCGGCGGGCGTGGTCCCTCCGTCGTTGCGGGCGAGCTGGGTGAGGCAGGCGGCCAGGGCGTGCGGGCCGCCGCCGCTGTAGCCGATGTTGTAACCGACGCCGTGCTTCTGCGGCAGGATCGACAGGCCCCCTTGTCGGTCCGGGCCCAGAACAGGCCGCGGCCGGTATGGAAGCTGCTGAAGATGTCGTCAGGGCGCAGTTCGAGCGGGGCGTAGGTGGTGTAGCTCCACTGGTCGCCTCCCTCGCCTCGGAGCCTGCGGTGCTCGCCCACAACCGGCAGCCCGAACTCAGGGTCGTAGAAAGTCCGGCGACAGCGACAACCCGTCCCCGCGAAAGGCCGCCGGGCTGTTCTTGTCCTCCTCCACGCACGGGTGGAACAGCACTGGGATGTCCGTGGGCGTCACCAGCGTGCAGTGCATTGCGTTCGGCTCGCAGCGCTCCAGCCTGATCCGCCACTCCTGGAAGTGCGGTGTCACGGTCTGCTGCGCCTCGATGTCCAGCTCGGCATTCAGCGACGACGCGACGGTGCCGCGCTGGAGCTCGGTGTAGAGGACGAAGTGCAGGTAGCCGGTCGTCGGGTCGGACAGGTTCAGGTCGTGGGCCTCGAAGGTCAACGTGGCACTCCCATGCGGGCTGCGTGGGTCAGGAGAGGCGGTGTTCGGGGCGCAGGACCAGGCCGCGGTCGAGGAACTGGGCGGTGTCGTCCGGTCCGAGTCCGAGGGCGCGGGCTACGGTGGTGCCTTCGTCGTCGCGGTCGAAGGCGAGGAGGATCTTGCGGCTGGCGGGGTCGGCCATGGTCCGGCGGGCGGCTTCGACGGTGTGGGCGACGCAGCCGGTGGTGCCGTCTTCGACGATGTCCCGGCGCGTCTTGTCGTGCCAGACGTTGAGCTGGAGGTTGGCGCCCTCGGTGGAGCAGTCCTTCTTGGAGTCCGCACCGAGCACGCACCGTCCGAGCATCGCGGCGTGGGCGTGGTGCTGGAGGTAGACGGCCGTGGCCAGGAGCCGGTCGACTTCCTTCTCCGTGTTCTCGCGGGCCTTCTCGGGGCTGACGAGGGAGGTCTTCGGGTCGTGGGGCTGGACCCGGATCTTCAGCGCGGACAGGCTGCGGGCGAGGTCGTCGGCGACGCTGAGCATGCCTACCAGGTTCACGTCGCCGCGCTGGCGGGGCGGGGGCAGTTGGTCGGGGTAGTTCTCCAGCGGTTCCAGGGGTTCGTGCAGGTCGGTCAAGGTTCCTTCCGTGCCGGTGCCAACGCCCCGATTTTCAGTCCGGCCCGCCGGGCCTCGCGGGTGAAGTCGCCAATCGGCCAGCCGCTGGCCGATTGGTGTCCTCGTCAGCGGCCCTGGCCCGCTCCCCTGCCCTGCTCCGGCTGCGTCGTGTGGTGCTGCTGACGGGCGGAGTCGTCCGCGTCCTTGGCCGGCTGCTTCGGCTGCGCTCCGTCCGCGATGATGCGGCCGCGGGCTTCGGAAGCCTGGGTGAAGGCGGCCAGCAGGGCGAGGTTCTTCGGGGTGTACAGCCACGTCGCCGGATCCGTCGTACGGCCCTCGAGGTACTCCTCCGGCATCGCGGCCTGCTGATGGGCCTGGACGGCGGCGGCCCGCTGCGCCGGAGTGAGGGCGGCGTCCCGGCCGGGGTGGTCGACGGCGTGCGGCGCCGCCTGGTCGTGGTTGTGGTCGTCGGTGCGCCCGGTGGCCGACGCGGTCGCGGCCGGCGCTTCGTCCCGCGCGCCGGAGAGGATCCGGGCGTCGCGGATCGCGTTCTGCAGGGCGAGGCTGGCGACCCGGGCCCGCTCGTACCGTGACGACTCCCGCGGCGGCTTCCCGTCGATCCCGGCGATCCACCACCGGTGCGGCCAGGCGAAGTCCGCGGTGTAGGTGATCTGGTCCGGAGCCGGGGCCCGGCGGCCGGGCACGGGGACGGTGAGCTGGCGGGCGTGCCTGGACAGGGCCGCATCGGCGATGTAGTCGTCCAGGCCGCGCGTGAAGCCGCGGCCGCGCAGCGTCTCCAGCAGGTGTCGACGCGCTTCGGCCAGGACGTGGCGGCGGGCAAAGGAACGGCGCACCGTGAAGACGATGGCGGCGACGTCGACGGCGGCGAGCGCGGTGTCCACCACCGGCCTCACCCGGGCCCCAATCGCTTTCCCCGCGGCCTGGCACCGCTCCAGGAGCCCGTCGATCATCTCCTTGCCGAAGCGCAGGATCGCGGACGCCCGCCACCACGCGCGCAGCTGCTCCTGCATTTTCGGGGTCTTCTTCTCCCGGCGGGTGTCCTGCGCCGCCCACCACCCCAGGCTGTTACGGCCGCGCTCGCCAGGCAGCCGCTTGTGCTTCTTGACGTACTTGTCGGTGATGCGCTCCAACACCGGCGTCATCTGCTCGCGGCGGGTGGAGGACCAGTCGATGAGGTCCGGGTCGACGCCGGCCACTTCCATGACGGGGCGCAGGCCGGGCGTCACCTCCCGGGGCATGGTCACCAAGCCCAGCTCCTCACACACCTCGGTCGTCATCGTGAGGGTGTAGAGCGTCCCGGAGGCAACTATGTGCTGGTAGAGGCGGCGGGTGTCGAGCGCGCCCCAGGTGCCGTCCGGGCGCTGCACCCGGTTAAGGATCAGCACGTGGTCGTGCAGAAGCGGGAAACCGTCGCGGTTGTCGAAGTGCCTCCACCGCGAGGCCACCAGGGCCGGTGCCTTCGCGCGCCGGCGCCCGGAGGACCACCGGGTCTGTGCGACCTCATCCTCCAACCAGCGCAGCACCGCCTCGATGGCCCTCTCGTGGGCCCGCTCGATGACGCGCCGGGTGCGGTCGTCGCCCAGCGCCCACAGCACGATCAGGGACGCCTGCGGCCGGAACACGAAGTCGAGGGCGAACAAGGGGGTCGCCTTGCGCCTCTCGATCTCTTCGACCGGCTGCCCCAGGACCGTCGCCAGCCGGGCCGTCTCCGGGTCGACGCCGTCGTCCAGGAGCTCGCGCTCGATCCGGTCGGCATCCGGGTGCCGGCCTTCCCCGAAGACGCGCTCCATCTGCCGCTCGGTCACCTCCTGTCCGGCGGTGAACCCGAGCGCGGCCAGGCCGCGCCCCATCCACACCCCGGGCGGTAGCCCGGCCATCTCCTGGGCGTCCTTCAACGCCTGACGGGCCGGACGGCGACCGTCACCGAAGGCGACACCACGGACGTAGTAGCGCCAGGAATTTCGCTTCTGAACCTTCGCAACACTGAGCATCCCGGCAGCGAACACGGCTCTGACCTGCGAAGAAAGACCAATCCCGTGCGGCGGGAGGGTTCACCGGAACTTCACGGCCGATCCCGCCGGGCGGGCGCCTGAGACAACGCCGTGCCCGCCTGGCGAACGCCCCCGGGGCCAGGCAAATGCTGCGCGACCACCAGTCTCACACGCCTCACACGCCCCGAAAACGCCGAGTAACCGACTCCAGCGGTATCCAGCGCACCTTCACGTACCGCTCCCCCACCCAACGGCCAAAGACGCCCCACCCCGCACCACGTCACCGACCCCCTTCAACCCGAGCGAGACACCCATTGCCCCCGGCAACGCCGGGGGCTTCGTGCTTCCTGGAGGACCGACGTGCCGACCTACGAAGCCCTGCCCCGCTTCACCACCGACCTGAACCGCCTCACCCCTGTCCAGCGCCAGCGGTTCCGCCAGGCCGTCGCGGCCTTCGTCCATGACCTGCGTACCGGAGGACGAATCCGCGCGAGCCTCCGCGTGAAGAACGTCAGCGGGTTCCCCGGCATCTACGAGCTCACCTGGTCCATGGGCACCGGCCCCGCCGGACGCGCCACATGGGAGTACGGACCCGAGCATCGTCCCGGCGTGTTGACTGAACTAACTTCGACGTTTTCGCAGGTCAGAGCGACTCTCTGCTAACTTCTCGTCATGCTCGATCACAGCGGTCCCGGGAGGGATCTGAGGAGTTTCGCCCTGCCCGAATCCGGTCAGCTGCTGGCGACAGGAGACGTCTGGGAGCCGTACCGGTTGGTCGATCAGCATGGTCTGCCAGTCGAGCCGGTCGCCGTGTACTTCATGGACCTGCTCGCGGCGGGCACCCCGGCAACCACGCTGCGGTCGTACGGCAACGACCTGCTGCGGTGGTGGCGGTTCCTGTGGGCGCTCGACATCGAGTGGGACCGGGCCGTCCGAGAAGACGCACGGGACTTCATGCTCTGGATGCAGCTGGCCGACAAGCCGGTGCGCGTGCACTGGCGGCGTCGTGACGCACCTGCGGGCGAGGGCCGACCTGCTCCGAAGGCCGCAACGGCAGCCCCCGTACCGGGATCTCCGAACCCGGTGACCGGGAAACCCAGCATCGGGAAGCAGTACGCCGCGAGCACCCGGGCCCACTGCGAGACGGTGCTGCGGACCTTCTACGACTTCCACCTCGCCAGCAACTCCGGCTCGCTCCTGATCAACCCGTTCCCTCTCGACCGTTCGCGGCGCCGCGGGCGAGCCAACGCCCATCACAACCCGATGGAGGACTTCAAGGCCCAGCGGACCGGTCGATACCGCCCCCGCGTCCCCGAGCGGATCCCGCGCCGAATACCGGACGACAAGTACACCGAAGTCTTCGCCGGGCTGCGTTCACACCGGGACCGGGCCCTGCTGGCTTCCTGGGTCTCCACCGGTGCCCGGTCGGAGGAACTCCTGACAAGCCGGGAACGCGATGCGATCCCCGGGCAGCAGCTGATCGGCGTGATCCGCAAGGGCACGAGGGTCTACCAGCAGCTGCCCGCCTCGCCGGACGCCTTCGTCTGGATGCGGCTCTACCAGGAGGAAGCCTGGGCCAACGGAGTGCCCCGAGGCCGTGACCAGCCATTGTGGTGGACCCTCCGGAGGCCTTGGCGCCCGCTGAACTATCACGCTGCACGCGCGATGTTCGTCCGTGCGAACAAATTGCTGGGCTCGAACTGGACCCTTCACGACCTGCGGCACACGGCCACATTCCGCATGACGCAGGACCCGGAGCTGTCCATGGCCTACGTCCAGCACATCCTGGGCCACAAGTACCAGAGCACCCTGCAGAAGTACGTCAATTCCAGCACGGACGAGGTCATCGAGGCCGGGCTCGCCCATCATGCCCGACAGGAGCAAAAGCGGGCCCACCCGTCTCCCCCTCCGTCGGCACCCGCCTACAACCCCGAGTCCCTCGGCATCCTGTTCGGAGGGAACCTCGCATGACGACGTCGAGCCTCACCCACGCCACCTCTGTCCCGGCACCACCGAACCGGGTGCTGTTCGGAGCAGAGGCGGTCGCGCTCCTGAAGCGTTTTCCCGCCCGGCCCCGGCTAACCAACTGGCCCGAGACGGCCGCGACCCGCGACGAGGTCATCGCTCGTCTCAGGCGGCCGCCGCTCAGGGTCGAGGGCCACTCCACACAGGACAGCCGGATGGTCGGGGTGCGCATCCTGCTCTCCTGGCTGGAGACCTTCCCCGGCGATACCTGGCAGCAGCGCTGGGAGGCCAGCCCGATCGCCGCCGAACCGGAACAGTGGTACGAGAAGGTCCGGGAGTGGACACCGACGGTCGACAGGGCAACCAAGACGGGCCATCTCCAGGCCGGGCTGCTGGCCCTGCTCTGCGCGGACGTGGTCCGCCCGGAGACAACATGGCTTGCCGTGAACTACTCCAGACACCTGCGGCCGGCCCTCGCCCGGTCACGCGACCCGGAAGGGTTCGCCAGCCTGGAAGCCTGGATCCCGCAGAACGTGCGCGTCACCCGGCACGCTTCGGAAGCGCTGGCGGCCCTCGCCCAAGTCCTGGCGACCCGGGGCGGGAAGCTCCAGGACATCGTCGTCGGGGACCTTCTGGAACGGTGCTACGCGCCCGTCGTCTACAACCGCACCACTCGGGGAGTACGCCTCGCCTATCTCTGGCTCCGCGAACGCGGCCAGTTCCCCCACGACGCCCCCACGACCCTACTGTTCACCACGCATCGCGCCGGACAGGTCACTCCGGCAGAACTCGTGGACCGCTACGCCCTGAAGTGCCAGCCCGTCCGCGACCTGCTCGTCGACTACCTCACCGAACGACAGCCCACCCTGGACTACGCCACCCTCAAGAGCCTGGCAGCGATCCTCGCCGGCAACTTCTGGGCCGACCTCGAACAGCACAACCCCGGCATCGACTCCATCCGGCTGGCACCAGAGGCCGCCATGGCCTGGAAGACCCGCCTCGCGACGAAGACCGCCCGCCGCAGGCAAGCCGACGGAACCGTGATCACGGTGACCGAACCGCGGACCAGCGCGCCTGCGATCAAGATGACGGTGCGGGCGTTCTACCTCGACATCGGCGAGTGGGCCCTGAGCGAGCCCGAAAGGTGGGGACAGTGGGCCTCTCCTCCCCCGCTCACCGAGGCCGAGTGCTCCGTCAAGAAACTGGAGAAGCAGCAGAAGTCCAAGTCCGACCGGCGCACCCGGGAACGTCTTCCCGTCCTGCCGGCGCTCGTCCGGGTCGCCATCCGCAGGCTGAAAGAGGCCACGGCCAGGCTCGATGCCCTCAACGCGGCGCCGCTGGGATCCACCTTCACGGTCCTCGGCGAGACGTTCACCGTCCCCAAGAGCAGCGTCCGTCCCGACGGCCACCCCACAGGTGTCCTTGACGCCGTAGGCGAGCGGCGCGACCTGGGCGCCGAGGAACGGCGGGCGTTCTGGGCCTGGGCGGCCATCGAGATCTTCCGTCACACCGGGATCCGGATCAAGGAGCTCCAGGAACTCAGCCACCACAGCATCATCAGCTACCGGCTGCCCAGCGGAGACGTCGTGCCGCTTCTCCAGATCGCGCCCTCGAAGACGGATCAGGAACGGCTCATCCTCATCAGTCCCGAGCTTGCCGACGTGCTCAGCGCGGTCATCTCACGCGTCCGCGACAGCACCGGCCGAGTCCCGCTGATCCCCAGCTACGACCTGCACGAGAAGACCTGGAACTCGCCCATGCCCCTGCTCTTCCAGTGAAGCATCAGCCACGAGCGCAGGCCCGTCTCGGGGAGCATGATCCGCAAAGCCCTCGATGAGACACTGAGAGCCTCCGGGATCACCGACAGCTCCGGGCATCCGCTGCTCTTCCAGCCTCACGATTTCCGCAGGATGTTCATCACCGAGGCGATCCTCAACGGCCTCCCGCCCCACATTGCCCAGGTCATCGCCGGCCACAGGAACATCAACACCAGGATGGAATACGCGGCCATCTACCCCGTCGATGCGCTCGAAGCACATCGCGCCTTCATCGCCCGTCGCCGCGACCTCCGCCCAGCCGAGGAGTACAGGGCTGTCACCGCCGCAGAGTGGCAGGAGTTCCTGTCCCACTTCGAGCGGAGGAAGCTGGCGCTGGGCGAGTGCGGGCGGGCCTACGGAACCGACTGCATCCACGAACACGCCTGCGTCCGCTGCCCGGTCCTGATCGTCGCCCTGGACGAGAAGCCCCGCCTGGAAGAGATCCGCGACAACCTCAAAGACAGGATCGCCGAAGCCGAACGCGAAAGATGGTTCGGCGAAGTCGAAGGCCTGTCCACCAGCCTCGCTGCCGCCGAAGACAAGATCGCCCAGATTGAGGCCCAGCAAGAGAAGAAGCAATCCCCCGTCTTCCTGGGCCTACCCAACCTCGCCCAGCTCACCGCCCGCACCGGCAAAGCCACCGAGTAGCCGCGACTGGCGCTTCGGGTGCTCCAAGCGGTCGCACTTTCTTCGGCTACGCGGTGCGCTCGGCCTGCACGATCTCAAGGGCCCGCTCGAAGGAGATGCCGGAGAAGTACTCTCGATGGGTCTTCTGCACGCCAGGGACGGCTTCGATGGCATCGCAGACGCGCTTCTCCCAACGACGGACGTTCGGCCACGGCTTGGAGACCCAGCCATCGAAGATGACGAGCATGCCTAGCTCGGCATCGTGCTCGTACTCCTTGAGACGCTCAGGAAAGATGCGCTCTGTGACGATGCCGGGCTTCACATAGCTCTGAATCCCCTCAAAAGACAGCAGGTACAGGCGCGCGCCGGGAGCATCGAGGGGATCGCCGGATCGGGTCATGGCGTCGTATGCGCTCTGCATCACACGCACAGAATCGTCGATGTGCGGCACGATCTGCTTCTCGAAGCAGTACCGCAGGTGCTGCTTCGAGACCCGCAGCGCGATCTCTTCGAGTCTCGGGTCGACCGGGTGATCGTCGTAGATGGTCACTGTGCTTCCCCCCAATTCCGGGTTACAGCTTGTCTCCCGGGTAGTCACATGATCTGCGGTATGACGGCCAGCGTGACGACGGTACCGGCGCTGGCAGCTACCAAGTCAACGCTCTCCCCCAGGGGCGTCCCGGTCGCTTGATCAACTCCTAGTTCAGAGAAGACACCCCGCACATCATCTGGCGCCGCATCGGCACCCACGACATCCTCGCCGGCCCCTGACCGCGAACAGGGACGCCGACGGCCCACAACAGGGGCGGTCGTGGGCCGTAGTCAGTTCGCCGGGGAGGTCAGACCTTGGGGGCGTGCAGTGCCTTGTTCCGGATCGCGGTGGTCTTCGCGATGATGGCCTGCCGGACCTTCTCGTACTCCACCGCATCGTCGGGGCTGGCGGCAGCCTCAGCGAAGACGTCCTTAGTGACGGCTCGGTTCACCGCGTTGAGCGTCTTGAGCGCGTCCTTGAGGGTGACCAAGTGCTCGGGGACGATCTCGGCGTCCTCGATGTCATCCTCAGCGTCGCCGGAGGTTTCGGACGCCTCCGCCGGCTCCTCTTCGTCGCCGTGAGGGATCTCCCCGAGAGCACCGTCGTTCGATTCGGATTCGAACGCGGGTGTTTCGGTTCCCAGGCCGAGCGTGCGCCGGGTGGTCTGGACGATCACTTCCCGCTGCTGCTCAGGCTCTTCAGGAAGTTGGCGGGGCAGGCTCTTGTGCACCGCCATCAGGCTGTCGGCCGTGGGGTGGGCGCCCAGTTCGAAGCTGACGTCGCGGACGACCTCGTAGAGGGTGACGGCGGCTTCGCGGCCGTACTGCTCCTCGGTCTTGCTGGTGACCTTCACCTGCGAGGGCTTGGGGACGGTGCCGGTCTTGTGGGCCGTCTCCAGGGCGAGCGGCGCGTTCTTGCGGAGCTGGCGGCCGTAGACAGCGGAGCGGCCGATCTTCGCTTCCACGTAGCTGCCGAGGCTGGTGTGGGTGCGCCGCCACCACCGGCCCTTCGCTGCGCGTTCCAGACCCTGCGCGATGACCCAGACGGCGGCATCGCCCGCAGCGAGCGCCGTGCTGATGACGGCCTCGGTCTGCTCCTTCTGCTCCAGCTCCGTCTTGGTCAGCTCGGAGGTGTCGTGGTCGTCGACGGCCCTGACGTCGTCGAGGCTCGGCAGTCCGTCGGCAAGGCGGAGTACGGCGTCGATGCTGGAGGCCGGTGTCGGTCCGTCGAGGATCGCCTCGGTGCGGGTCACCACGGCGGCTCCGCCCCCGGAGGAGTAGCCCTCCTCTTCGCCGAAGAGGTCGTCCAGGGCATCGGTTGCGTCGTAGCTGGGCATCAGGCGACTGCTCCGTTCCCGAAGAGGATGCTGGCGCCGCGGTCGTAGTCCAGGACCGTGGTGGCGCCGGGCGCGAAGATCCGCAGCGGCTGCTTGGCGAGCTGGGCTTCCCCGATGCGCACCGAGGTACGGGCAGGATCACGGCGTTGGGGTACGCCTTGGCGAGCCTGCCGCCAATCTGCCGGGACAGGGTGGACAGCCTCACTTCAGGTGCCGGGCAAGAAAACGGCCCGCTTCGTCGCCTGCGGACTGCGGGACGCCGGTGTGCCCGCCCATGTTGGCGTGCAGGGTCTTCTCCTTGGAGCCGAAGGCGTCGAACAGGTCCAGGGCCGCCTGTCGATCGTTCCCTTCGTCGTCCCACTGCAGCAGGACGTGCAGCGGAATGGTGACCTGGCGGGCCTCCTCGAACATGGCCCGGGGGACGAAACTCCCGGCGAACAGAACGGCAGCCGAGACGCGCGGCTCGACTACCGCCAGCCGGGTCCCGATGGAGATCACTCCGCCCGAGTACCCGACCGGGCCGCCGATCTCGGGCAGCGACAGGAGGGCGTCCAGGGCGGCCTGCCATTCGGGAACCGCCTTGTCGACCAGCGGGAGGATGAGGGCGTCGACGATCTCGTCGCTGATCAGCTCGCCGGCCCCCATCGCCCGGCGCAGGTCAGCGCGGGCCTCCTCGGCAGCGGGCCAACGGGGCCGGTCGCCGCTTCCGGGAAGCTCGATCGTGGCCGTGGCGAAGCCGGCCGCTGAGCAGGCCCGGGCTCGGGCCACCAGTCGGGGGTACATCTTGCGCAACCCCAGGGGAGGGTGACCGAGCAGGATCAGCGGCGCCGGTACGGATGCAGGCGTCCACAGGATGCCGGGGAGTTCACCGAGAGTGAACTCGCGCTCGAGGACGCCGTCGTCGAGGCGCTGCTCGGAAGTGAAATGCATGGTCGTGCCTTTCGGGAGTGCGCTTGAACGGCGCTCCCGGACGACCTGTTTATCGCCCGACCGTGACCCCGGAGGGGAGCACCCATGTCGATACTGCGTTCACGGATACCACCCCCTCGATCTCTGGCACGGCCGCCGGAAACGTAGCAGTGGTCGCCCTCGTCCGCCAACGGGTTTTTGCGGAGTCTCCGTGGCGCCGCCCCAGAGCCGCTACGCAGGAAGTGGGGCGCACCAGCACTGTCGCTTCTCATGAACAACGAACACGACGCACCGCCGACGCCTCCCGAACTCGTGTACATGTGCTGACAGTGCACGTGAACAACGCCAGGTCGGCGTGGTCCGGCTCCTGCCACCGGCCCCGGCCGGGACCTCGATCGTGCTCTACCCGAGCCAGACGATTGTCAGGACGGTACGACTTACCGCCCACACGAGTACTCCTTATCCCCGTTCCGGCCCGCCACCCCCTCTGCTCCCAGTACGAAGATCACGTCTTGTACTCGTGACCTTCGGAGGAGCCCATGCGCATCCGCACCGCCGTCCTGGCCGCACTCGCCGCCCTGTTCACACCCGTCACCGCCGCCCACGCCGCCCCCGGCGACGACGTCCGCATGCCCGTCCGCGACGCCCTCACCGCCCTCGACGTCACCGACGAGTCCCGTGAGGGCTACAGCCGCGACAAGTTCAAGCACTGGACCGACGCCGACAGGGACGGCTGCTCCACCCGCAACGAAGTGCTCCTGAACGAGGCCGTGGCCGACCCCGACCGCGCTGGCCGGTGCACCCTGACCGGCGGGACCTGGTACTCGCCGTACGATGACCGCTACGTGGAGGGACCCCGCACCCTCGACATCGACCACTACGTACCGCTCGCTGAAAGCTGGGACTCCGGCGCCAGCACCTGGACCGCCAAGAAACGCAAGGCCTACGCCAACGACCTTGACGAAGAACGCTCGCTGATCGCCGTCACCGCCGCCAGCAACCGCTCCAAGGCCGATAAGGACCCGGCCCAGTGGATGCCGCCAGCCGCGGGTTACCGCTGCGAATACGCCACCACCTGGGTCATCATCAAGACCCGCTGGCGTCTGTCCGTCGACCCAGCCGAAGCCGCAGCCCTCACCCGCATTCTCGGCGAGTGCCCGAACGTACCGGTGACGGTCGAACGCGCATGATAGGCAACAACCGGCAACTCTGAGCGCCGAGCGCGCGCCGGCCCACCAACGGCTGCAACGCCACGGCCGCGTCGGACTCGGCAGAATGGCACCTGACATTGCCGACAGGCCCCGGGGCGCGCTGTGCGCGACCGGGGCCTGTCCCGGGCTACAGGTCCAGTACGGCCCGCAGGCCTGGTCCACGCGCACCACGGCCTCCGGGTCGACGTCGCCGCGCAGCTTGGCGCCGTCGAAACGGCCGGCACGCAACTGCACCAGACTCACGGCCACAGCCGTACACGGCAGCGGGTCATGGACGGATCAGCAGGCGGCCCAACCATCGAAAATGCAGATTGAGGTGTCGGACTAGGCGGCTACATTCAGTGAATGACCTCGGCTGACCAGATCCTGACGCTGGTACGAACCGCTCTGGACGAATTCGACGACCGCCCGCTTACTGTCTCCGTCCGACGAGCTATACGCATCGCCAGTCTGGCCGGCGACTCTCAAGTCGCGGTACGGCTAGGGATGGAGTTGCACCCTTCAGGCGGTGACCCACAAGCAAACGGCGAGGCGACACGGCGTCTGATGGCCGACCCCGCCCTGTGGGCATCGGCGGACAGTCCCGCAGAGGCCGCGATGCGCGAGTACCTCAGCGACCGCACCCTGGACAGGAAAAACCCCGATTCTCACATCGCAGGGCACTCCCTCAGCGAGATCGATCACCTGCTCGGGATGCTCGAGCCCTCCGACAATGTGTCGCCGAGTTCCTTCGAGAACGCGGCAATGCTCAGGAGAGTCCAGGAGCTGACCCGACATCGGACGTTCGCATATCTGTGCGAGTGGGAGCGGCGCTTCGGCTACAGCTCGATCAACGACTCGATCTTCGGCGACTACAAGGCCGTGGTAGACCGTCTGCTCAGCGTGCACGCACCGGACCTCATCGAACGGTTCAACACGCTCTACCGCCGCCTGAACGAGGCAGCCGACCAGGACCATACCCGCCCGGCGAGCGAGGAGCTGTCGCAGGCACTCACCACCTGCCGCCGAATCCTGGAGGCAGTGGTTGGCCAGGTCCTCCCGGCTCAGGCGGAGCTCTCCGCCGCAGGCTACAAGCTCGACCAGGCCTCCTATCGGAGCCGCCTGTTCGAGTTCATCAAGATTGCGAACGAGAGCGAGAACGTCTCCGCGGCGACAATCGCCATGGCCGAGGGCCTGCACGCCAGATTCGCTGCGTTCGACAAGCTCACCAACAAGGGTGTGCACGCCGACGTCGCGCTCCGG
Organism: Streptomyces sp. NPDC017940; assembly: GCF_044328435.1. NCBI lineage: Bacteria > Bacillati > Actinomycetota > Actinomycetes > Kitasatosporales > Streptomycetaceae > Streptomyces > Streptomyces sp. NPDC017940. The sequence continues at coordinate 41,454 of NZ_JBIRHJ010000016.1, forward strand.
GCAGCCAACATGTGTGCCTTGAACGTTTACATCCTCTGCGGTGAAGTTCTACTCCTTAAGCAGGAGACTGAGACTGACGCCGCAGCCGAAGAGGGAAGTGACGACCTCGGCAGCGACACCAGGTGAGGATCGCGCACGCCTCTCGACGTCCGCGTCCTGCTCCGGCGTAGCCTTCACCTCTGATCGTGGACCGAGGGGGGAACATGAACGAGAGCAATTGCCGTGGTGACGTGGGCTGGGGCCTGTACGGGGACGCGGACCCCGGCTGGGGCTGAACCAGCGGACTACGTGTGTCTGGCGGGCCGACTCGGTGAGTCGGCCCGCCAGTCGCATGCCCGGCCCTGTGTACTGCCCTTTCCTATTCCGCGACCTTGGGCGTGATCTGTTCGTCGCAGACAGGGCAGCGGGCTGTGCTTTGGAGTACTGCTGTGAGGCGGAACCGGCTGACCGCGTCGCACGGAAGGTGCAGGGCGGACCACGAGGCGGCCGGGCCGGGATACTTGTCGAGGGTGATGAGGCCGGCCTCCTCCATGGACTCTTTGGCCTCGGGTCCCGACATCAGGAACAGCTTCTTGCTCGTGCGGGATTTCGTCTGTGCTTCCTGACGCTTTCTTTCCTGCTCGTCCGCCCCGCGAGACACGTCTTGTCTCAACCGGCGGGCAGCGGCATGGCCTTCGTCGGAAACGGCGACGGCCCCCTGGTGGGCAGGGAGCCGTCTGCAGAAGACCGAACATCCCCTGTGAAGGAGAAGCTCATGTCCAAGGGCGAGCGTACGGGCAGCGACCCGCTTCCGGAACCCCCGAACCCGCGACCGACGGGCCGGTGGGGCGCCCGGGCGCGCAGGGTCCGCAACGAGGCCGGCCTCTACTTGCTCCGTGGCGCGGCGACCGCCGTCGGTGGCGCGATCGTGGCGTACGGGGGCGTCTGGCTTCAGAGCCGTTGATTCCTCCCGGACGGCGGGAGGTCGTTGGTGAGTCCGGAACGGACTCCATTTATCGTCACTGTGACGGTAATATGGGGGCGGACGGGCCGCTCCATGCGACCAATGCTCCGTCATGTCGTCGTATGTGGAGGTCAGTTGTGGAACCGCATGTGAATCTCGCGTTCTCTGTGCGTGCCACCCCGGGCGGGTATGCGGTCCTGCTCGGGGCCGGCGTCTCGATCGCGGCGGGCATGCCGTCTGCGTGGGACGTCCAGCAGGATCTGATCCGGAGCGTGGCGGCGGCGGAAGGCTTCACCGAGATCGGTGATCCGCACACCTGGTACAAGGAGCGCTTCAACCGCACGGCCACCTACGACGACCTCCTGGCCCGTCTGGCGAACACCCCGTACGAGCGGCAGGCGCTGCTGCAGACCTACTTCGAGCCCAGAGAGGAAGACCGCGAGGAAGGCCGCAAGCAGCCCACCGACGCGCACCGGGCGATCGCCCGACTGGTCGCCGCTGGGCTCGTACGCATCGTGCTGACGACGAACTTCGACCGGCTCATGGAGACCGCGCTCCGGGAAGAGGGCGTTGAGCCGACGGTTGTGGCCACTCCGGACGATGCCACCGGCCTGGCTCCGCTGCACACCCTCAAGTGCCTCGTCGTCCACGTCCACGGCGACTACCTCAACCCCACGAGCATGCTCAACACCCCTGAGGAGCTCGAGAAGTACGCGCCTTCGGTCGATAAGCTGCTGGACCGCATCTTCAGCGACTATGGGCTTGTCATCTCCGGCTGGTCCGCAAAGTGGGACCCTGCGCTGCGCAACGCCCTGTCCCGGTGCCCCTCGCGAATCTTCACCTCGTACTGGACCGATACTCGGGAGCTGCCCGAGAAGGCCCAGGACCTCCTCGTCCGGCGTGGCGCCGTATTCGTCCAGGCTGACGCTGACTTCTTCTTCACCCGGGTCGCCGACGCCGTGGCCGCGCTCGCCGACACCGACCGCCAGCACCCAGCGAGCGTCGCCGTCGCTGTCGCTTCCGCCAAGCGCGCTCTGTCGGGGGTCGGACTGGCGATCAACCTGCACGACACCTTGCGCCGTGAGACCAGTCGTATCGCCGCCCTCCCTCTGCGCAGTGGCCCTTGGCAGTCCTCCGACTCTAACGAGCACAGCCGGAGACTCGGAGTGCTAAAAGCCGAAGCGGAACTGTTGCTCGCTCTGGTTGCGACCACGGCCTACTGGGGCAAGGAGGAGACCGACCGGTGGTGGATCCGCGACATCGAGCAGCTCGGCACCGTCAGCGGGGGAGGCGACGAGGCCCTGATCCGGCTTGCCCAAGCCCCGGCCACTATGGTGATCTACGCGGCGGGCATCGCCGCCCTCGCCGCCGAACGCTGGCGCACCCTGGTCCGCGTTCTCAGCGAACCTCAGGTACAGCACCCGTATAAGACCAACATGCTGCTACCCGCAGCCGCGCTCCTCGACCCGCAGACGACCATCGGTCATGGCTTCAACGGCGCGGAACACTTGCACCTCCAGCTCCGCCCCGTCTTCACGGAGCACCTCATGCTGGGCGAGACGGCGTACCGCGACACGTGGGAGCGCTTCGAGTTCCTGCGCCTGATCGTGCAGCACGACTCAGGCGAGGGATTCGACTGGCCTCACATCCGCGGCACAAGATACGACGGATACCGCCTCGCTCCAGCAATCTGGCTCAAGCAGGAACTGGACCGACATGGAGATTCGCATCCGCTCCTGCGAAGAGGCTTCCTGAACGGCGACGCTGAACGTCTTCACACCGCGAGAAAGGCAGTTCAAGCCACATACGCAGAATGGGCCAGGACGCTGCCGAGGTGACCAGCGGCCATGCGCAGAAGGCATGCCCCATGCGGGTATCGGAGTACGCGAGCAGGCGGCCGGTGTCCCAGGGGCGCAGGCTGAGGGGATGGAGTGGCCCGTAGACGTCGCCCTGGCACGCCCGGTGACGCAGCTTCCGACGGGACCGCGGGCCTACGAGATCAAGGTCGACGGCCACCGGACCGTGCTGTGGTGGACCGCGGACAGTGTCCGGCTTCAGTCGCGTACCGGCCGCGACGTCACCGCGCTCTGGATGGATCTGGCCGTGGCCGCCATGCGCCTGCCGCCCGGCGTGATCCTGGACGGTGAGGCGGTGCTGTACCTCTCCGACGCCGTTGGCAACGCGCGGATCAGCTTCGAGGCGGCGCAGTCCCGCGCGCTTTCCCTGCCGCGCCGGGCCAGGGAACTCGCCGACCGGCACCCTGCGACGTACGTGGCGTTCGACGTCCTGGCCCATCCTGCGGCGGGTTTTCCTGACCTGCGCCCGCGTCCCTATGTGGGGCGCCGCCAGGTCCTCCTGGACGTGCTTGCCGACGCCGGTCCGTCGATCGTGCCAGTGTGGTCGACCACCGACCTGGACGAGGCCCTGCTCTGGTACGCGGCGCTCGAAGGAACAGGCGTGGAGGGGATCGTGGCGAAGCCGCTGCGAGGGGCTTACAAGGCGGGCCGGGTCTGGGCGAAGATCAGGCACGCGGACACCATCGGGGCGGCCGTGGTCGAGTTCACCGGCAGCGCCCGGCACCCGAAGGCGCTCGCCGTACGGCTGCCCGACGGACGCATGGCACTGTCCCAGCGGCTGACCACGGCGCTCGCCTCCGTCGTCGCCCCGCGCCTGGTCCCTCAGACCGGGCGGGCGTTCACGAAGGCCGGCGACTCCTACACGCCCGCCTTCGGCGACGTGGTGGTGGAGGTCGTAGCGGGCACCACCCGGCACTCGGTCGTCACCGTGGTGCGGCTGCGCTGACCTCCGGCACGGCGTCGGACGGCTCCGGGGCCGGGCTGATGGGCTGGTGCAGGCCCAGTTAGCAGCGCAGCCGTACGCCGGGCTGGTCGACGTCGTGCGTCGTGCGTTCCGCAGCCGCTGTCGCGCACCGGTCGGCGAGCATCTGCTGGAAGGCGAGCGCGGTGGCGTCGGCGGCGGCCGCGACGTCGACGACGACCAGACCCGGCCTGCTGACGTGCACCTCGTTGATCCGATTCATGTACGGCACTACGTCCGGGCGCCCTAGTAGGAGGGTTCCGTCGGGCGGTGTCTTCACCCGAGTGAGCGCTCAGTCTTCGGCCTGTGCCGGTGGCGGCATGTCACCTGACTTGCTCGAGTGTGGTCAGTAGGAGTCGGCAGTTGGTGACGGCCTCGTAGCTGCTGCCCAGGGGTTGATAGCGATAGGAATGGTGGTGGGCTGACCACAGGCCCTTCCATACGGCGTACGGCTGCATCGCATCTACCAACGTGCACTGCCCCAGCCAGGCCTGGGCTCGCGCTGTACTGCGGAAGTACCGGTTCAGCTCGCGCTCCAGGACGGCGCGGTCGAAGGCCGCGTTGTAGGTGAGGCAGCGGCGGCGGTGTAGGAGCTGAGCGAGGCGCGGAACGAACACGGCGAAGGGAGGTGCAGTGGCAGCTTGCTGCGGGGTAATGCCGTGCAGCGCTGTTGCTGCGGGAGCGATGTCGGCGAGGGGGTTGAGGTGTTCGTTGAAGAGCACGTCGCCGTGGCGGTCTGTCAGGCTGATCTGCACGGCCCAAGGATCGGTGAGCGTGGTGGTCTGCACATCGAGTACGACCAGGCGCGGATCAGTGAGGATGCCGCGGGCCCACCGTTGGATGCGTTCGTGGTCTGCCCGCCAGGAGGCGGGCCGACGCATCGCGCGGATGGCGTCGTCCAGGTGGACGTGCTGTTCCCGGAGCGACTGCACGTGCCAGTGTCGGCCGGTGTCGAACTGGGCGTGGATGGTATCCAGGTAGCGGGTGCCTTCGTAGACCGCCCAGGTGGGCCGGTCGGTGTCGCCGGGCCGTACGAAGTGGACGGCTCTGGTGTCGACGGTGCGCGTGAAGAGATGGCCCATCTGGCGTAGAAAGTCAGGCGACGGCATGGTCGGGGGCCTCCGAGATGAAGGGGGTGAGGGGAAGGCCGTGCGCCATCCAATTGTCGAAGGCCTCCGCGGTGTAGAGGACACCGCTGCCCGAAAGGCGGCCGGGCTGTTTCGGATGGCACCTGTTGATCCGCAGGACCAGGTGCAGGCCGTCGGCCTGGTTGGATTCCCCGAGGTCGAGGTGGACCGGACGGCGACAGACGTCGAGGGTCTCGCGGGGCCTGCTCCAGGCGAAGTTGACGTGCTGTCGCCCGGGGAGCAAGCCGAGCCGCAGGCGACCGCTGCGGTGAGCGTCGCAGGCATAGAAGAGCCAGACCATCGTGCCGTAGACCCGCTCACGGAATTCGATGTTGACGCGAGACAGAGGCCCGTACTGCAGTTCTACGATGTGCCCGCACGGAGTCAGGACGTCGCCTTCCAACTCTCCGCGCGGGACGAACTGCTGGTTGCGGCTCAGCCTTGTACGCCAGCCCTGGTTCCAGGGCCCCTCACCGCGTACGTGGGAGGGGCCGAGGTCTGCCCCGCACTTGGGACATCTGGTAAGCAAGGGCACTAGACCGCCTTGAGCTGGGTGTCCAGCCAGGTCACCGTGTCCTTGGTGAGACCGAGGTCTTCCGGCGCCCGGCCGGCGGCGCGCAGCACCCCGGCGATGGTCGCCTCACCGCGGTGGGTGTTGATCAGGTCCTCCAGAACGGGGTCTGCTGCTTCGGCCCGCTCAAGGAAGTCCAGCTCGTCGCCTTGAACACGCATCTGCCGGGCGGCATCCGCCTGGATGTCGTAGAGGCGCCGGTGCTCGGTCTGGGCCTTTTTGCGGCGTGCGGGGATGCTGGCCCTGAAGTTGGACCAGTGGACGATGAAGAGGGTTCCCTGGTGGCCGGTGCCGGTGTTCTGGTCCTCCTTTGTGGTGCGGCCGCCTCCGCAGCCTCCGGTGACCGTCACATTCGGTCCGGTGTTTCCAGTCGTGCCGTCGCCGGGTCCGGGCTCACTCGTCCCCATCCTGTCCTGGCCCTCTGCGCCGGGGGTTTTCTGGTCCGGGGTGCCGTCCCGAGCGCCGGTCGTGCCCGTGTGGCCTTCAGTGGTGTCCGGTCCCGTCTCGATCACCGCGGAGCGGGCCTGGTCGTACTTCAGGTACTGCGCTTCCAGGTACTTGGCGGCGGGGGCGTTCGCGACGATGACCTGTTCGGCCACCCGGAAGGCGTGGGTCATGCCGTCGCGCAGGTTCATGACGATGAGCTCGCACATGGTCTTGCGGAACTCATACGGGCCGTCACCCGCCTTCGCGTTGGCCTCGTCGCAGATGCCGGACAGCCAGTGAGCAGTGTCGGGCGGGTAGCGGTCGAAGAAGAACGGGGCGTTGTTGCCGGGGGCGTCGTTGTTCATGCGGTCGTGCTCTCTACGAGGCGCAGGCCGCCGGGCTTGCGCGCGTTGGTGATGGTGGCAGCCCACTGGGCTACGTCGTCGGCGAGATGGGTGACGAGCCGGAGGAGGTCGTCGTCGGCGTTGGCGGCGACCTTGTCGGCGGGGTACCAGTCGGAGACGAAGGCGGTGAAGCGGCCGACGGCCCGGGCGAAGTCCTGCCGCCACTCGGCCAGCAGCAGTTCGTCGCTGGGCCGGTTGCCTCCGAGGACTTGGACGAGCTCGCGGAAGACGATCTCCCCCGGCTCGGCGTCCGGCTCCTCAGCGTCCGGAGCGGGAAGAGCGGATTCCTGCGCGACCGCCTGGATCAGGTCGGGGTCTTCACGCAGCACGGCGCGGGCTAGCGCGGGCCGCTGCACGAGGTAGGAGGCGGCAACGGCGCGGGTGGCGTCCTCATCGGCCTTCACCGCTCCGACGATCGCCTCGCGCACCTCGGGCTGATGCGCTTCGAACTGATGGACCGCAGTGACGACCGCCCGGCGCTCGGACTGGGCACCGGGACGCCGGCTGGGCGGGATCGCCTTGCGGACGGCCTTGAGGTAGTCGGTCTCGGTGACTTCCAGGATGTCGTGCTGCTCGGCGAGGGTCATCAGGCCGAGCAGGACAGCGACCTTCTCCTCGAACTGCTCCTGGTCGAAGTCGCCCGGACCGCTGCTGAGGGCAACCTGATACATGGTGGTGAACGAGACGTACACCGGGGAGTCCAGGACGGGCTGGCGCTGCTGCGGCTTCCACCGGTGCGCCAGCAGACGGCACTTGCGCAACGTGTTGGGCGACAGCTTAAGTCGTGCGGTGAGCACATCGAGCTGCGCCTCCGTGGCGTATCGGGATCCCGGCTTCGCCGGCGGCCCGAACTTCGCCAGGAGCCAGTCTCCGACCGTGAAGCGCGTGGCTCGGAACTCCCGGCCCGTGGTCGATCCACGCGTGACGATTCGTTCGATCTCTTCGAATTCCGAGGGTGTGCAGCCGGCTTCGTCTGCGGCTCGGGGTTCGGTCCAAAACGATGTGGGCGGCGTGGTCATCTGATGCCCTCAGGGTAGGAAGGCCGCCCGCATCGAGCGACCGGACACGGAGGGTAACTGTGTCTGCGCATTGCCTACTTTGAGTGATCATCTTTTTGGGGCGGAGAGAGGGCAGCGTCTGCGCGCGAAGCATCAACCCGACGTGCGGGAAGACCACCGCATCGGGTGAATGGGGGCATTGGCGCCCTCAGCAGCGCGCCGCGCATAGTCACAAGCCGTCGCCCACAGCCAGCGCAGGACCAACGGATGCGAAGCCGCCGCTGCCGCCTCCGCGTTCGCCGCGGCGTAGCCCCACCGCTCCCGCCGCAGCCCAGAGCACCGCTGCTCAACTACGCGGAGGCACAGGGCAAGGTCACGGATACGTTCCCTCGGCGGGCAGGGCTCATCGAGGAAAAAGGATGGAGAGCAAGAGGTCCGACTGGCGCTTGTCTCCGTGGTCAGCGGTTCGGTTGCGAAGTCCGGCCCGGACGCGGGCGGGATGAGCTGAGTGGGCATGAGAGGACCGTAGGAACGGGCAGTGACAAGGAGTCCTGCGTCTGGAGTAACCCGATTCACCCTCTGGGCGACCTCTCACCCGATCGGACCTACTCCCCCCATACGCTGCTGGACCCCTCCCCCCGACCGCGAGATCTCTGGCGACTCCCGAGCGGGCGCGACCCGGCACGCGGTGGTGACCGTGGTGAGGCTCGCTGACCCACGACAAGGCTGTGGTCGGCCCACTCCAGGGTCCAGCCGGGCATGGAGCTGGACGTTCCCGGCATTCGGCCCAGGAACAAGTCGGTCGTGTTCTCATCACGGGCCTTCCACAGTCGCTGTGTGACCAGCAAATGGAGACGGCTGACTGACCGTCTTACGGGGAAGACCGAGCCGGAGCCGCTGTGGACGGAGGGTGTGCCCGACCACCTCGACGTGCCCATCCGTGAATGGCTGTACGACGTTCTGAGCCATTACGACATGGCGCAGCCCGTAGCTGTGCGGCTGAAGCTGCCGTCCAGGATCCTCAAGGCCCGCGACCCCTACGCCGAGCTGGCCGTTCTCGATGACCCGAAGAACCCGATGCTGCGCCTGGAGGTCATCGACGCGACGTTGGGATGCGTGCAGCAAGCGCTCCAGGGGGCCGCCTGGCAGCACATCCAAACGGCCGCCTCGTACGTCCGCCAGCTGGAGGGCATCCTGCGCGAAGGCGACTCCGCCTTCACAGTCTCCGAAGACGGCAGCGGGCTCGAGCGCCGGATGGACGAGACGCTCCACGCCACCTATGACAAGGCCGTAGAAGCGGGGGCTTCGAAGGCAGACACGGCGGCCAATCATCTCCGTGCGGCCTTCACCGAGGCGTACGGGATCAAGCCCGACCCGAGCGCCGCCTACTCGCGTGCCATCAAGGCCGTTGAGGCCGTCGCGAACCCGCTCTTCCTGCCCAACGCACCGGAGCCTACCCTCGGCAAGGTGCGCGCCCATCTGGATCAGGGACGGCACAAGTACGAGATGGTCATCGCCGACAAGACGGGGGCGCCCGCAGACATTGACGCGATCGTCGCGATCGTCAGCCTGCTCTGGCACGGACAGCGGGACCGCCACGAGGGAGGACCCACCAGTGCTCCTGTGACCCTGGAGGCTGCAGAAACGGCCGTGCACACCGCCGCGATCCTGGTCCACTGGATATCCAGCGACAGCATCCGGAAGAAGTAACTGGAGAAGCGCCGGCGGCACACACTACGAATCGAGCGGCTGGTTCAAGTCCAGGTAGCAGCGCAGCCGTACACCGGGCTCGCCCGCGTCGCGGGTCGTGTGCTCCGCTGTCGCCGTCGCCCACCGGTCGGCGAGCAGCTGCTGGAAGGCCAGGGCGGTTTCGGCGTCGGCGGCCGCGACGTCGACGACGACCAGACCCGGCTCACTCACGTGGACCTCGTTGATCGGGTTCATGTACGGCACTACGCCCGGCCGCCCGGGGAGAGTTCCGCCCTTGCGGTGTCTTCACCCGACCGAGCGGCAGGCTGTTAGGGGCTGTCGCCGCCCCAGTCCCAGCGGGCCGGATCGCCGGGGCGCGGGTCGTACAGCGCCCGGCCTCCGGGCCCGAACTGCCCGAGCTCCGTGAGGAGGGAGACACCGTCGTCGACCTCCTCCGGCCTTAGCCGGTGATGTCGAGCAGCAATCCGTCCAGCGGCCCGCCGACCAGTTCGGCGTAGCTGCGTCCCGGCTTCGGGCATCGTCTCTCTTGCTGCCATCCGCACAATCGGCAGGCGAGACGTCCAGCGGATGCAGTATCGCTTTGTTTAGGGGCTGGGCGGACGTTCGGCCGCAGACAGATGACGTCCGATGTGATCAATGGCAGTCTTGGATGTCGATCCCCGCCTTGTATGTGCTGTTCAGTGAGGGGCGCGGGCTGCGATGACGGTGTACGCGACTTCCGCTCGGCGTGCGGAAGAGGCGTCGTCGGGCGCATGAGCCAGGAAGTCGCCGGTGATGCCGGTGAAGGTGATGCGGCCCTCGGTGAGCACTGTGATGTGGCGGGCCTCTTCGGCAAGATCCCGACCTCGTGGGCGGACATCAGGATCTGCACGTTTGTGGCGCGGTTTCCTTGAGCCGGGCCCACGCGCGTCGCCGGGGTCCGGGCGAGTGCCCTGCGTAGTACGTCGGCTGTGACGGGTTCGGCTTGAGTGATGCCCTGTGGTGGGCCCTGGAGTGGATGTGGTTCCTGCACGGTGAGGAGCACGAATACAGCGGCGCACAGCCAAGGATGCGTAGGAGGATGACGTGCCTGACACCGGTGAGGGCTTCGCTCCGGCCGATTGTTCGGGCTGTGGGCAGCTCGCGGATGCAGCGGCGGGGATGTTCGTGGAAGTGCAACGGGCAGATACGAAGGCAACGACGCTGTGTGGCGTGACCGGCGGCCTGCTGGCGGTGGATGCCGCTGCGCTGTCAAGTGTGTCGAGGTCTGGTTGGCTGGCTGTGACAGTTTTGGCGTGTGTCGCGGTCCTCCTGGGAGCGGCGCTCCTCGCGGCCTTGTCTGCGATCCGCCCAGTCGTACCACGCGGCGGTGAGCTCCGGATTTTCGCAAGTGCTGTTCGAGAAGAGGCTGGGCTTGGGAATGCTTTGGCGGCGTTCGCAGTGATGAATTCCGATGAGCGCGCGTGGGCGGAGGCGGAGCGGCTGGCGCTGTACTCCAGCCTGGCGGCACGGAAGTTCCGTGCGGTGAAGTGGGCGGTGGATCTCACGATAATTGCCGTAAGCATGGCCGGAATTGGCTTATTGAGCTTATACATCACCGCTTGAGAACATCGTGGCGTGACGGGCACCACATTCGGGGGGTGTATGTATCAGCCGCATGTCTCGGTCATCGGTGATGATCTTTGGTCACAGTTGTGTCAGCTGGCTCCGCTCCGTGTGCGTCCGGCCAGGAGCGTGCTGTTACGGCAGGGGGATCCGGGCACCCACGTCATCCTGCTGGTCTCCGGATCAACCTTGATCACGCTCACCGGATCGCATGGCGAACGGACGCTGCTGGCGGTACGGGGCGCAGGTGAACTGCTGGGCGAGCTGGCGGTGTTGGACAACGCGCCTCGCACCGCATCGGTCATCGCCGCGGAGGACTGCCGGGTGCACATCATCCCGGCCCCTGACTTTCTGGCCTTCGTGGACCGCCACGATCTGCAGGCCGCGCTGCTGCGTCATGCCATCGCACGGGTACGCGAAGCGGAGACCGTACGCCTGGAGATGGCCACTTCGGCCGTGCCCGTGCGTCTGGCTTCGGCGCTGGGACGGCTGCTCCAGGCCGCGTCGGTTGGCGGCGCCGAATGCCTCGTGCGACTGACGCAGCTGGAGCTGTCACAGCTGATCGGCGCGTCCCGCAACGCTGTGGGAACAGCCTTGAAACCGTGGCGCGAGCAGGGATGGCTCGCCACGGAGGCCGCTGGCGGACTCATCATCCGCGACATCACATCGATCCAGTCACACGCTCACGCGCAGACGTGACCGACCACACCGGCGCGGTGCCCAGCACTGGGCACCGCTGGCAGCTAGGCACGTCCAGCATGAGGCAGCACACCCACTCGGACTTACCCGACACGATGGAAAGGCTGCTGCCTCATGCCCTCTCTCGTCCCGTCCGACCTCGCCGATGTGCCGCCGGAGCGCGCTCTGTTGACCGTAGACATGAAGGAGTACAGCAAGCTCCCCGAGGCGAAGATGGCGCCCGCGCGGGCCGATCTGGACAGCATGCTGACGACGGTGTTCGCTCAGTGCGGGATCGGCGACGCGACGCTGCTCGGCACCGTCAAGGACCGTGGAGACGGCGCCATCTTCGTGCTGCCGACCCGGCACGTGGCACGGCTGATCGATCCGCTCCTCATCCACCTTGGTCAGGCACTCGAGCGGCGCGAGCAGACCCGGCTGGCCAGCGCACCGACAATCCGGCTGCGAGCCAGCGTGCACGTCGGTCCCCTGGCACCGCCGGACCACCGGGGGGACGCGGCCAACGACGCCTGCCGGCTGGTCGACAGTGACGTGGCCCGCCGGGCCATGACCGCCGCGGTGGACCACGGAGTGCTGCTGGCTGCCGTGGTGTCGGACACCGTCTTTGGCCGCACGGTCGCCGCGGGCCGTACGCCGGCTTCCAAGGAGCGGCACTTCCACCGGGCCATCGCCCGCGTCGAGGGCAAGCCGGGCTTCGAGCAAACCTGTTGGCTCTTCGTCCCCGGGCTGGTTCCTTCGGTACTCACCCCCTACCTCACGCAGGACAACGGCGCCGTACCCGAGGGCCGTCCCCGCCAGGCCGCTGAGCGCAGTACAAAGGGCACCACCACGAACGGAAGCAGCGGGACCGTACGCCAGAAAGGCAAGGCCAGTGGCAAGGCCCGGCTGATCCAGGTCGGCCGTGACTACGTCCCCAGCCAGGAGCAGTCATGACCGACGCCGAGGGCACCGCGGCGGTGCAGCAGCAGATCGAAGCGTCCGGCCAGGCACAGGTGACCCAGGTCGCCGGCGACTACGAAGAGCACCACCACCAGTACGTCCGGGGCTGGCAGTACCTGCGCAGCGCCAGTGTCGACGACGGCGAACTGGACCTTGCAGAGCACGCGTTCGTTGATCCTGCCGGGCCGCAGGGATCCGGCCAAGTGGCGCAGGCCATCAGTATGCTCAGCCGCCCCTACGGCAAGAGCCACGTCCTGGTGCTGTGCGGGGAGGCCGGCACGGGACGGCGCACTGCTGCGCTGCATGCCCTGCGCAAAGCGGGGGTGCCCAGGAAGCAGATCGGCTGGCTGGTCCTGGACTGGGACCAACCGCGCATCGAGCAGATCCCCCACGCCGAGGGGCGCGCTTGCATCCTGGACCTGACGGACTACCGCGATCTGTCGGAGGACTTCTACACCGGGCTTGTCGACTACCAGAAGCAGGCACAGGCCGCCGACGCCGTTCTGGTCATCCTGGTCGATCCGAACGGCTGGAACCCTAGGACCCTCGCGACCGTGCCGACCGTGCACCTCGCGCGCCCCTCGGCCGCAAAGGTCGTCGAGGCCCATCTGCGCTACCTCGCTGCTGGCCGGATGGACTGGCTGACGCACGATCCGCTCAACGACCTGCTCGCCCGCGAGGCGCCAGCATCCGACGGCGCCCGGCTGGCCCGGCTCATCGCCGAGGCCAAGGACGACGGCCAGTCGGCAGTCGGCGAGCAATTCACCGACTGGCAGAATCATCTGGAAACCTGGTTCGAGCGGCACTGCGCGTCGGGAGACCTGCAGGAGCGCGCGCTGCTGATCGCGGCCGCCCTGCTGGATGGAGCTCCGTCCGCCGTCGTACTAGCGGCCGCAGACCAGCTGTTCACGCAAGTCGGTGGTGAACTGCCGCTGGGCGGTGCGCTGTCCGGCCGTGACCTGGACAAGCGGCTGAAGGCAATCGACGCCTCGTACACGGATGACGAGGGCATCTCCTTGGAGAAGAAGCAACGTGGGCTGTCCGCAGCTGCGCTGAAATACGTGTGGCGGCAGCGGCCTCAGCTGCGGCCCGTGCTGCTGGAGTGGGCCTCCCAGATCAGCGCACCTAACAAGATCGCCGTTCGGCATCTGCAGCGCATCGCTGACTGTCTAGTCCCGCTGTCGTTGCTGCCCGGCGGCTCGACCGTGCTGTTCGTGGCCAGGCGGTGGATCGAGACCGACCGTGTGGCACACCGTCAGCTTGCCATCCACATCCTGGAGACCATGGCGCTCCATCCAGTCGCCGGCGTCGCCGTACGTAAGCAGCTGTACGACTGGGCCCAGCAGAAGACAACCAGCCAACAGTTGATGGCCGCGGTCGCCACGGTCTGCGCGGGCGAGCTGGGCCAGCGGTATCCCCGGGTCGCCTTGACCCGGCTGCGGCTGCTGGCCTCCCGCGATGACGCCCAGGCCCGCGACGCCGTAGCCGACGCGGTGCGCACCCTGGGAAGCGCTCCCGAGCCACGCGTCCTGGTGCTGTCGGAGATCGTGAAATGGGCCGAATCCAGCGACAGCACCATTCGAAAGGCCGGAGCGGGCACGTTTCTGTCCCTGACCGACATCACCCGCGATATTCTCCTGCCGCTGCCCGCGAACCAAGAGAGCAACGGCGAGGCCCTCGAAGCTCCCGATGTGCTGGCCGGTCAGCTGTTCGTCCGCGGCTGGCGCGCGGCCCTGCAGGAGCCCACGGCAGCGCAGGCGGCGTACCAGCATCTGGCGGCCTGGCTGGACTCGCCCAAACTCCAGGACGACCAGGTCCTGCCCCTGGCGGCACAGGTGCTGCGCGGTTATCTGGGCCAAGAAGGCCCCTCCGGCCTGCTGGTGGGCTCGCCCGACAGCTCCGACCTGGGACGGGCCCGGCGCGCTCGGCTGTTCGCCCAGCTAATCTCCGAGGTGGCCTCCCCTGCCAGCCCCAGCGTCCGGGCGCGGTCCGGCGGTGACGGTGCCACAGTGACGGCGTGAGTTGGCTGCGCTGGCGCAGCAGATCGGCCCAGCTCGCAGCAGGTACGGCAGGCCCAGGAACGGCTCATCCGCTCGTGCTCAGCGACGAGCGGATGGCCAGCCGCATCAGCACTGTCCGCTTCACCGTCCGCATTACCGGGAGCTGGCAGTGGACGCATCCTGGTGACACGGGCCAGGGCGACCCGGCGATGTCGGCGCGTGAGCACCTGCGCCGGCAGGCCGCGGGAATCTTGTGCCAGCACTCCGTTCTGGATCTCGCAGCGGCTAACGACGCCATCAACTCAGCCCTGACACAGAGCGGTTGCCCCATGCCCGGGATGGAGGTCAGCAGCACGGCCGAGCTGAGCGTCGCGGCAGCGGACCGTGCCCTGGCCGAAGAACATGCCCGCCGGCAGCAGGCAGCAGACCTCAAACACGGCGAGGAGCTGCACCGCCTAGCCCAACTGCAGCGGGTGCTCGCCGACCCGAACCTACGCCGCGTGTGGTGGATGGCCCAATTCCCCGACCGCTTCAACGACCTCGACAACCTGGCGCAGGCGCTGGAGGGGCTGCCTGCGCCGCGAGCAGCGCAGGACGACGACCTACGCGGTGACATCCGGCGTTTCACCGACGACCTCGTCACCACCCTGCACACCCCGCAGCAGCGCGAGGTCTTCGTCCAGGCCCTCGTCCAGACCCTCACGATCCTGGGCCACCACCACCTGACCACTGCCGCCGCCCTCCGGCACCGCCCTCACGATCCCGGGAGCACACCGGCATGAACCTCCACACTGCACGCTGGCTCCTGGCACCTGTGCGCCAGCTGTGCACCCGCCGCCTCATGGCCCGACACGGTCCGACGCTGACGTACGACACCGCCTGGGCCCTGATCACCCTGCACAGCGCACCGGACGAAATCACCCTCGTGCGCGCCTGGGCCCGCGAGAACCCCGGCGTTGCCCCCGGCATCCACTACGACCACTGGCACACACTGAGCCAAGCCGAACAGCAACGCCGCCTCAAATGGCTGCGCAGACACGGTCAATCCCCCATCCAGCTCCTCCAACTCGACGCCAGCCTCATCCACATCACAGGCCTTCATGTCCTCGACTGGGGCCGCCCACCGAACCCTCCCGAACAAAACAGCGCGACGCCACCTCCCTGGTCGCAAACCCGCGAGCAGCCCTAGCAGTCCCCTGCACATGCATGGCGCCGATCAGCGCGGCAGACGACAGGCCCCCCTTCGAAGCGACGGCCACCGACGAGCAGAGTCTGGCGCAGCTCGGCGGAGCGTCCTCCGTGCGGCACTCCGCGGCATCCCGCCCGGTCATCGCCGAACGAGGTCAGCGTGGTCGAGCGCACGATCGGAGTGGGCGAGTTTGGTCGCGATAGCTGGCGAGCTCATCGCTGTTTCCCTCACTGAGTACCGGGACGGGATTCCGGCCGAGCGCTACCAGACTCAAACGGTCTCGAGGGAGGAGGTTGTCGTCGCTGTGCTCGGCTGGGCGAGTTCTACGACGCGATGCGCGCCCTCTACGAGAGCTGACGGCGGCCGTGCGAATCGCTGCGCGGTCGCCCAGTCACACACGCCTCACATACTCCGAAGACCGCCTGTAGACGACTCTACCGTCAAAGAGCGCACATCTACGTGCCGCTGCTCCCCCACCAGCGGCCAGGGTGGTGATTATCATCGCCAGGGATCCTCATGTACGTGAGGTCAATGAGAGGCGTTCCCGGAAACTTCCCTCATTGACCTCACGTACATGAGCTGTGGTCTTCGAAACCGCTCAGGTTGCGCGGCGCAGGGGGACGACGACGTCTTCGCCGGTGCTTTTGGGGCTGAGACGGTAGTAGCTGATGTGGGCGAGACGTTCCGACTCGTCGAGCCAGCCGGCCTCGACGACTTGGCGCCGGGTCCGGGAGAACACCGTGGGCGACATGCCGACGAGTTTCGCCAGGTTCGCTCCGGTCTCGATGACGGCACCGGCGCGGTCGGTGGGGTGCATCGCGTAGAGCATTACGATCAGGCGCTGGTTGGCGGTCATGCCGGAGGTGCGGTGGAGGACGTCCAGGAGCTTCTGCTTGTCGTCGTTGTTCACTGGGCCTCCCACAGCGCAGGGGTCGTGTTGTCGAAGCCGGGGATGTCCGGCGGGTTGCAGGTCTTGATCGCTTCCCGTTGTTCGATCCCGGGCCCGTGATAGGCAATGTACGGGCTGATCCGGTAGAGCCTGTAGTTGCCGATGCGGCCGCGCTCGATCAGGATGCGCCTCTTGAGCAGCTTCCGGTTGATCTTGCCGACGGCGTCGGCGGTCATCCCGACCCGTTTAGCGATGTCCGCGCCGGTAGCCCGGAGTGGCGCCATGCCTTCAGGCGAGACTCCGATCCACCACAGCACCAGAAACTTCTGACTCGGCGTGAAGTCCTTGCTCTCCGTGATCGCCTCCACTCTGGCTTTGTCGACCTGAGTGTGGCCGCCCGAGAAGGCATAGGGCGCATAGGGGACAGCTTCGCCGGTGTCGGCGTCCACCAGTCTGCGTACTGCTCCCAACGGGCCCTCCATCACTGGGCTTTGCCTAGGTGCTCATCATCACGACCGTGAGGCCGACTTGATGAACTTAACGTACATGAGCGCGGAGTTCATGAAGCACGCCTCCGGGCATGTCGCTCTACCCGTCGTGATTGGCCGCAGCCAGTGATGCAGGGGAACAAGACCGCTGCTGATGAACGTCACGTCAATCTGGTCCGCTCCTACAACCGTGGTCCCAGATCCCCCAGCATGGGTACCGCGGCTCACGGATCTGTGTCCCGCGATCCTGGAAACCCGGTGCACGATGTCCAGAACTGGGTGCAAGATCCTGAGAACCGGTGCTCAACAACGTTTCTGCAGGTCAGAGCCTGATTAGGTCTTGCGCCCTCTTATACAAGTAGGACAGCCTTCCGTTCCGGCAACCCGTTACGGACACCGTCCCCCCTCGAGCCTGCCGTGCGGCATCATCGGCCAGTTGCTTTTTTGCTGGCCTACTCAGCGCTGCCCCTCCTACCGATCGGCTGAAAGTCTTGTGTCACCCTCCCCTCGCTCAGCCCACGAAAGCACGCCACGACGCAGCCGCTGTCGACGGATTGGCCGCCACGTATGTCTCCATCGGCCACGACTGGCCTAGGCCACTGCGTCCTTGCATTCCCTCAGTCCTCCCGCAGTCGCCCCACATCCGCGGGCCCCATCGGTTCACCGCAGGCCCCCCAGGGGCCGAGGATGCACCGACCCTGGGCGGGAAGAGCCGCCCCCACAGGTGCATGTGCTGTACAAAGTCTCTTGCGCCCGTCACACAGTCGCCGATGCGCGGCCAGGCCTTTAGAAAGCACGGTGGCCACTCCCCCGGAGCCACGAAGGCAGACACGCAAAAAACCTGATGGATCGTCATTTAATTCACCAGGAACGATCCTAAGCTCGGGGCCTTCTGGCGCTTTCCTCTGACCTACTAGCGAACGGTGAGCTGACGGGCCCTCTGGTGAGACTGACTTTCCCCAGGGGCCCGAACAATGATCATTCACCAGGTCGATCATCTGGTCGGCGTGAGCGACCGCATTGGAGCAGGCGGGCAGCCAGACGTCGTCTGGAAAGGCGAAGTGTTCGACGGCGGTGAGCATGCGTCCTCAAGATGATCTGCTGGTGCTGCAACGCTGAGGTGCAGGGGGCAGTGCCGATGGCGTGGGCGCCAAAGCGCTCTTCCCGGTCGTAGGCGACGGCGGAGAACGTGTCGGTGTCGTGGTTTGAATAGCCGGTCTGGGCATCGGTGGCGGGCGTCTCGGTTCCACGTAGTGCTGGGACAAGTCCGAGGCGTACATGAGGGTGCTGGGTCCGGAAGGCTCACGCGTACTGCTCGGCTATCGTGTCGGGGTCCTCGACGGGTGTGAGGATGGATGCCGACCGGGGCAGGTCTGGCCAGAGGGGGCGGCGTCGGCCGGACCGTGGTAGCCAAATTCCTCCAGCGTGGTCGCCACGTTCGGGATGCAGCGGTCGTAGGAGTGGTAGCCGCCAGGTGCCCTTCACCGGGAGCGCGACCTCCGTGGCGTAGGAGGCGAGGGCGCCGATCCCGACGGGCGGTCGACAGCGGCTTGCGCGGCTGCGACCGCTTCGGCCGGCTCCCCCGCGACCCGGGCAAGGTTCGGCTTCGGAGCGGCAGCGGTGACCGTCTCGTTCACCGTCATCAGGTGCGAGGCGCCGGAGCAAACCGCCTCTTTAGCATGCTGCCCATCTCATCTATCTCGCGGTCCAGGTCGATCGCAGCGGCGGCCAGACCGTCCTTCGTGGGCAAGCGGGTCTCCTCACCGGCCGGCGTCCGGCCGCCGTCGACGGCCAGGCCCTGACACCGAAGGTCGTTCACCGCAGCCCGGTGCGAAGCAGTCCGGGCTTCTTTCCGCTTCATTACCTCCAGCAGGTACCTGAGTGCTGAGCAGATGCGGTAGTTCACCGAGGTCATGGGCTCTCCGCCGCCGCGCTCGCCAAGAGCCGGACTGCTGTCATCGACACGAAGGACATCGACAAGGAGGTCGCGAATGCCGAGAAGACCGCCCCTGGCTCGGAGTAAGGCCTCGTGGACGGGGTGCCTTTCGAGTGGGTCGAGGACTCGGTCCCCCTCAAGGACCTCACCACGTTCTTCGCTGAGCACCGCGTGCGGCTCATCGCACTCGTACGTAAGGCCTTCCGTGACTACTCCTGGCTGACCGTCGGCCGCTACCCCGAGGATGTCGTCCAGGACACCATGGTGTCGGCGGTGCGGAACTGGCCGCGGATCGGGTGGATGGCGAACCCGGACGCGTACCTGCGCAAGGTGGCGGCCAAGAAGGCAACCCGCGCCATGGTGAAGGCCAGCCGAGAGATGTCCGTGTCCGCGGAAGGGTTCCTATCCCTCTTCGACGACGTGCTCGTCCACACTCAGGAACGGTCCCCGAGCAGATGGCCACGACCCGCCGCATCACACTGATCGTGTCGAGGGAACCGTTCGCTGCAGAACTTCTCCATGTGCCGACGGTGCGAGCGTACGGTGGCTGCGGACAGGCCGAGCTGGTCCCCGATCTGCGAGTCGGACCAGCCGTCCGCGGTCAGCAGTAGGACCTGGGCCTGCCGGTGCGGCAGTTGGGCGAGGATCTCTCTACAGTCGGCGGCCCCACTCACCGTCTCCAGAGCACTGACACACGCAGGCACCGCCAGATCAGCCAGGCTCCCCCCGCGCTCGAACAGCACGGCAACGACGAACACGGCGGTAAAGCGGGCAACGAGCACAGTAGAGAGCTCTCTGATGAGGTACCGCAGAGCAGGACAGGTCAGTAAGCGGAACCGGAAAGGCTCGCGAGCAGCTAGCCGCCTTCGGCGAGCGCACGGACCTCGAAGTAGAGGTGCAGGCAGTCGAGGTGGAGACGGAAGTCGAAGAACGGGCAAGCACCGCTGCTCCGCGGCCGCCAGTCCGGCGATCCGCGCAGCCCGGGCGACGAGCAGGGTCAACGGGCACCGCAGCTCGGGTCCTGCCGTCGACAGCGTCCCGCCAACTGAGCGGCGCGCTCATGCAGGCCTCGTCAGTTAGCTGGCAGGCCACCGGCCCGGCGCAGTCGGTTGGCTGAAGCGCACAGTGAGGTACTCCGAGCCACCAGAGGGTCCGGCATACGGCTATGGCCCTGCTGGCTGTTATCGCCTCGACCGTCACCGAGTGAACCGGTCCCCCATCCTCAGCGGTCTGCTTCAACACCGTGAGTGCCATGAACGGCGACGCCACCCCACAGCATCTCCAAGTCCCACCCTGACGCGGGTTACCCCTTTTGCCCATATGCATTGCACTATGGACAGCAGCTTTACCGCGGTAAAGCCCGCCGAACTCCCCTGCGGCAGCATCTTCCTAACGTGTCGTTGCAGTTGTTGATGTTGAACGTTAGTAAGGTAGCCCCCATGAGTTCTCCAGCCACCTCCAGCGACCGCGAGAAGGTCGTATCCAAGCTGCCGGGATGGCTCCGGCAGAACCTGAAAGTCCGAGCAGCCCAGCACGGAATCGAGATCCAGGCAGCAGTCGAGCAGGGCATCAGCGGATGGATGGCCCTGGCTTCAACACCTGGCACCGTCGATACCGCCGGAGCCGACTCCTTCTCCACTTTCCTCCC
Organism: Streptomyces sp. NPDC017940; assembly: GCF_044328435.1. Lineage (NCBI taxonomy): Bacteria > Bacillati > Actinomycetota > Actinomycetes > Kitasatosporales > Streptomycetaceae > Streptomyces > Streptomyces sp. NPDC017940. Next base: position 61,822 of record NZ_JBIRHJ010000016.1, read on the forward strand.
CCCAGGCCAGTGGGACGAGTTCCGGCAGACCGCCGCCGACCGCCGAGTGTCACTGACTCAGGGCCTCGCCCAGTCAGTACAGCTGTGGCTGGAGCGGAACCCGGCTCCCAGTGTCCAGCGCGCCAAGCACCCGAGGCGGCGCATCGTCTGCAACCAGAAGGGCGGCGTGGGCAAGACCGCGGTCACGGCCGGCCTGGGCGAAGCCTTCGCCGAAAACCCTGACGCTCTGCATCCGGTACAGATCTCCCGGCACTTTGCCGCGCAGCTCAACCAGAGCGCCCAGGACGATCCCCTGGATATCGAAAGCCTTCCCGGCCTTGGACGGCGCACCCTGCTGGTCGACTTCGATCCGCAGCGTCATCTCACCAAGCAGCTCGGCCGGGACGAGATCCCGATGGACGCGGACGTCGACAGCCTGAGCAAGCACATGTCGGGGGAGGCCAAGGGCGACATCCGTGATTTGATCGTGCCGATCGAGGACGACCGTTACGGCGGTCGCCTGGATCTCCTGCCCGGCTGCCAGGACGGCTTCCTCCTCGACGTCGCGCTGTCCAAGGTCCGGTTCCGGGAAGCCGCGCTGGAGCGAGCCCTGGCCCCGATCGAACCGCTCTACGACGAGATCATCGTGGACTGCCCACCGAGCCTCGGCCTCAGCATGGACGCCGCCATCTACTACGGGCGCCGCCGCGACGAGGAGACCACCGGCAGCTCCGGGCCCCTCATCGTGGTGCAGGCCGAGGACAGCAGCGCCGACGCCTACGACCTCCTCATCACACAGATCGAGGACCTCCGCGACGACATGGGCGTGGAGGTCGACTACCTCGGCATCGTCGTCAACCTGTACGACCCGCGCCGCGGTTTCATCGCCACGTCCTCGCTCGAGGCATGGATCGACATAAAGGATCCAAAGGTGGTCGCCGTCATCGGCGACCTGACAGACCAGCGCAAAGCCGTGCGACTCAAGCAGCCCCTGCTGTCCTTCGCCCCGCGCGGCGAGCAGGCAGCCACCATGCGCGCACTGGCCAGGGAGATTTCATGAGCAGCCGCGTAGCCGACCAGCTAGGGACCGGGGCGTCCTTCGGCAGGGCCCGCGGGGGTGTCAGCGCACGCCGACAGGCCGTTGCCGCCACAACCGGGGCGCCGACGACCGGAGCGCCGGACAGCCGACTGCGGGCCCTGCCTCTCGAGCAGCTGGTGGCGACCCGCTTCAACCCGCGCCGGAACTTCGGCAGCGATCAGGACCTGCGCGAGTTCGGGCTGAGGCTGGGCAAGAAGCAGCTGCAGCCGGCTGTCGCCGTCACGCGGGAGGCATACCTGGCGCTGTGGCCGGGAGAGGCAGACAACTGCGGGACTGCACACTACGTGCTCGCCAACGGCGAGCGCCGCTTCCGCGGCTCCAGGGCCGCTGGTCTGCCGACCCTCGATGTCGTCGTCGACGACGACATCGCCAAGTCGCGCGCCGACTTCCTGGACGCGGTGTTCTCTGAGAACGACGACCGCGAGGACCTGGATCCGATAGAGCGGGCGCTCGGTATCCAGACCATGGTCGAAGAACTGGGCGGCAAGGCGAAGGTCGCCGAGTACTACGACAAGTCAGCGGGCTGGGTCACCCAGCAGATGTACCTGCTGGACCTCGCCCCGGAGCTGCAAGCCCTCGTCAGCTCCGGAGAGCTTCCTGTACGAGAGACCCGGCCGCTGGTGAAGCTCCCTGCCGATGAGCAGATCGCCGCGTGGGAGAAGCGCACCAGCCAGCGCCAGGAGGAGAAGGCACAGCCGCGGCCTGCACGGAAGAAGGCCGTACGAGGCGGCGTCGCTGAGCCGTCGTCCGGACGTACCGAACCATCTGGAAGCTTTACCGCGGTAAAGAACCCCGGATCGACCGGAGGTCAGGCCTCTGACCCTGGGGGTTTTACCGCGGTAAAGCCTAACGACGGAGCGGAGGCGGTGGCAGGCGCTGCCGTGCCTGCCCAGGTCGCACCAGGCTCCCCCGCCGAAGCAACGTCGCCACCCCCGCCTCGTTCGGGCGGGACAGGGACGGAGACCACCGAGATTCCCGCCCTTCCGTGGAGCGATCCGCTCTGGTTCGACCATCATCTCCGTAAGCACATGTCGCAGGAGAACCGGAACCGGCTGGTTTGGCTGCTTCAAGCCTCCGAGGACGACAAGGGCTAGGAAAAACTGACCTGTCCCGGTGTTTGTGGCCACTGCAGTACAACAACCGAAGGCCCGGCGCCCCGCGTATTCGCGGGGCGCCGGGCCTTCGGTTGTTGTCGAGGGGGCCAGGACGCGGGCGCGCCTTCGTCGGGGTCAGGAAGCCCGACAGCGGTCACGGCGGCGGCCGGGCGCTTCATGGCAGCGACCGTGACAGAGCCTGACGCAGTGCAGGTACTGGTGCGAGGCGGTGTTCCAACCCTTCGCTGTTCTTGTCGGGATGCGGTGTTCCTTGCGTTCAGGTCCTCCGCCGCTGCGGACACGCGTAACCAAGCTGTCCAGCGTACTTCTGGGATCCGCCGCAGACCTCAGCTGTCTGACGTGGGTCACTCGCCGTGAGTTGCGCAGCAAGTCTCTCGGCCTGGCTTGCAGGATCGCCGTAGGAGACGTCGAGCACCATCCGAAACTGGAGCCATGGGCGGTTTTCCCTGATGGCAGAGCGGCCCGGATGGAAGAGGAAGAGGTTGATCTGGTCGGGCTTCCAAAGCCAGGCGGACACACCGGCAAGTTCACATTCCCATCGTCCGAGCCAGTCGGCGCGCTCTCTGAGGTCCAGCTCCAGCAGCCGGGCAACGGTGCGTGCTGGCCACTCCCAGCTGTGGTCTGCAACAGCTCGTTCTACCTCTGCCTGGTACTCCTGAGCAACGAACCGGAACTCGGGCAGGTCAACGTTGTCCTTGTTGGGGTTGCGCCACTTGCTCCAGATCACGTGGTCGCCGTCGCGCCGGATGGTTACGTAGAGAGCGCCGCAGCACCCTTCGGTACACGTCGCCTCGGCCAGCCGCACCTCGTGCGGCTCAGGACCAGCTGTGAGAGGGCCATCCGGCAGCAGGAGGTACTTGGGATCTTCGCCCCGGCCGTCCGTGAATACCTCGGCCAAGACGTCCTCACCGTCGACCAGCGGTCGGACTTCCACGCTTGCGCCCCTGCGCGGAGAATCAGGAACGACAACTTGGAGGATGAGGCAAGGATTCTCGGCAGTCATTGAACGATTGTCGGGCCTGCCGCATCGAGATGTCGCAGCATTTCTCGCGGATGGCCCCGCCACTGGCCCTGCAGAATCTCTCCGGCGGCTTCGCGTCGTTGTTCGTGCAGGCAGCGAGGTAGTCGGTCCAGCTCAGAGCACGTGTGGTCGACGGATACGGCTCGGGAACATCCATCTGGTTGCCTGCATTCTCTGGCACACCGCCGCACGCCGTCCGCCGCTGGACCCCTGGCGCAACGGCTAGCACCACTTCTCTTCGCACCCGCAGTCTCGCTACTCGTACGCGGCAAAGCGCGCGACCTGCCCTGCACGACAGTCCAGCACCAAGCAAGCATGTGGCCTCTCGCGCAGTCTCCGGTCTTTACCGCGGTAAAGACCGCCTCCGAGTACCGGCTCGGCGGCCCCGTGGCAATCGTCACGAGGGCTGACCTTTACCGCGGTAAAGCCGGGCGGCGGCGCATGTCGGTACGGACGGCATGACCGCAGCTCCTCCCGACCGGTCTCTCAGCGGCCGGTGGAGTCTCGGTCGGGTTGAGACGTCTGGTCTTTGATGCCGTCCGTGGATTGGCGGGAGACTGCAGGCAGCTGGAGGGGGAGTGGTGGCAGAGTTCTGTCCATGCAGATATCCCGGGGTACCGCCGCAGCGCTCTACCTGGGTACCGCCTTGGTCCTGACGGCGTGCGGTCAGGAGCGCGCCGACCAGACGGTGCCAGGCTCCGCCCAGAGTCATGAGGCCGATCGTTCTCCCACACCCACGCGTTCGCCCCTCGGGCCGAAGGGCAACGTAGAGTCCGACGTGCACGACGGGGCTCCGCACTACCGCGAGAACAACAAGTTCAAGGCCTCCAAGGAGATGTCTGCCGCCGACGAGCAGGCCGCTCGCAAAGAAGCCGCCCGCATCGAACCCGTCATCAAGCGGCTCTGGAAGAACAAGGTGTGGGATCCGGGGAGGGTCCGCGCAGCGCTGGTCAAGCTCGGCTACCGGGCTGAGGGTCCCGGTGGCGATTCCGGAGACGGAAGCCTCAGCGTGTATGCGATCGACTCGTACTTCGAGACCGACCATTACGTCACACCGGAAGGCGCCAAGGTGGCTCTCCGTGTTGGCGAGGATGCCTGTGTCACCGCGTTCACCCAACCGACGAATTACCAGGTCTCTGTCAACGGCCTGTTCCTGGAGGGCGGCTGCTTCATGCCGAAAGGCGGCCACTGAGCAAGGAGGCCTCGGGCGTTCTGATCAGAGCGTGTGCTGGTGGCCACGTCGTCTAGTGCGTCGTGCTCAGGGCTGTGCTGGCCCGTCGTGTCAGCCTCGTCAGCGTGACCAGTCCGCCAGTGACAACAGTAGGTGCGCCGACTCGGATCGCAAGTGGTCCGAGTGCGAGCCTGCTGGGTTCAGGCGCTTGCCCCGTACGTAGAAGTCGGAGGCGTCCACGCTCACGAATCGGTGGTCAAGGCTGCCGTAGGGATAGGGCTGGCCGGTGGGCCGCATGCGGATCCTGGACGGTGCGAGGGGGACAGGGGCCATGCCGCTATGGCCGATGCCGCGCTCGCCTTCCGCCTGTAGGTGCCAGAAGCCGTTGGCTCTGTCGTAGCGCGAGAAGGTGCTCACGATCGGCCCGCGCAGCGGTGCCCCGTCTCGCGGGGTGCCGGTCGCTGTCTCCTTCTCGGGGAGCAGGGAGGGAAAGAGGGTACCGAAGGCATCGAGGGGAGCAGCCATCTGGAAGAGCAGCATGCTGTCAGCGGTGAAGGGGCGCGAGGGCTGTTGTCCGGCGAGGTTCCAGCTGAGTGTGTCTCCCAGCGAAGCCTCGGCCGCCCACTGCACGGCTTCGCACAGCAGGCGGCAGCCGAAGGAGTGCCCGACCAGGTGCAGGTACTGGCCGTCGCGGTTGGCCAGGACGGGCGCGTCGGTGGGGTCGGGTCGTTCGGCATCCAGGTAGCCGAGCAGCCGGCCGATGACATGTGCGGCATGTCCGGTGCCGCTGCGGGCGCCCATGGCGTGGGCGCGGTCGCGGATCCGCTCGTAGCCGGACCGGCTCAAGCGGCTGGAGGACGGCCAGCGTACGGCCAGCGTCCAGGGCCGGTAGCCCTCCTGCGTGAGGCGCGGGTAGCGGCCCGGCACGGTGACGAGGTGTTCGGCGTATTCCTGCAGCCGCCCGGCGGCGCGGGACGCCGAGTCTGGCGGTGTCTGCCAGCCGTGGACGTAGACGATGAGGTCGGTGGCCCAGGCCGGTGGCGCGAGCCGTTCGGTGAAATAGCGCGCCAGATCGTGTTCGGCTAGGGGCTCACCGTCGTCTTCGTCCAGCAGCCAGCCGGTCTCGTCGAGGTCGATCGCAGCCACTTCTGTGTTCGACGGGCCTGGTGTCATGAGCTGGGGTCCGTTCTCGTGGCTGCGCGGACCCGGGCGTCCATGCCGCAGTGCAGGGCGTATGCCAGGCCCAGGGGATTGCGGAAGGCTGCCGCGAAGTGGCGGGCAAGGTCGTGGGTGATGCGGCCTGCGGTGTCGTCGGGGCCGCTGCGCAGGTAGCGTAAAACGAATTCCCGGGCGTATTCCGCGGCGAAGGCCTGAGGCATGTCGATTTGCGGGCCGAGAACCCCTTGTGCCCCGTATTCGATGAGGATGCGGCCGAGGAAGGCCCGGTCGGCGTCGCCCGCTGCGTGGCCGGCTTGGCAGGCGTTGAGCAGCACGAAGGGGTGGAAGGTGCCGGTGCGCCGGTAGTCGGCGCGGACTTCGCGGACCGTGTCGCCGTCGAAGGGGATGTCGTCGCCGAGCCGGATGACGAGCTGGGCGGGTTCGGTGCCGTTGGTCTCGAACCCGCCGTGGCCCCAGAAGTACATCAGCTGTTCGTCGAAGTCGGCCTCGGCGAGGTCTCGGGCGAGGTCGTCGTAGGTGGTGCGTGGCTTGCAGCGGGTGCCGTCGCTGAGGAGGGCCGCGACGGCTGGGGCGCAGGTCTTGAGGCCGATTTTGGGGTTGTGGTTCAGGCTTACCGCCACGGGGCCGGGGGAGGGGGCGGGCAGCCAGAGCCGATGGTCGGCGTCGCCGGTGTGCTCGATCTGGTGGCGGTGGCCGAGGAAGCGGGCGAAGAGGGCGTCGAGTTCGTTGCTGGGGGCGGTCGGAAGCGGGGTGTGGGCGAGGTGTTGGGGTTTGAGGCACAGCAGGGGCCAGGGCAGGTGCAGGTCGCGGGAGTCGAAGCGGATCCGCAGATTCTCACTGGCCAGCATCAGCGCGAGGTAGCTGCGAAAGATCTCGACTTGTTCGTCGTGGCCGCCGAACAGCACGTCGAAGAGAACTGAGGCACCCCTGCGGGCCAGTTGTGCCACGATCGCCGTCAATTCGGCTTCGGGTTCGTTGCGCAGGTCTGCGGCTGTGGCATACGGGCGATGCCGGTTGTGCTGCGGGCGGCCGGCGACGTCTTTGGGCTGGTGGTCGACGAAGACTTGCTTCCAGCGTCGGCACAGTCGGGCGGCTGCGGAGCGGACTTCGACGGGGCTGGCGGACAGGACGGCTTTGTGTTCGCCGCCGCGCAGGGTGGGCAGCGCGGGCCCGGACATCCTGGCCTGCAGTCGGCCGCCGTTGAGGATGTCGAAGCTGATGCGCAGGTCGTATTCGGCGATCGCTACGTGGGGCAGTCGCCGGAAGCCGTCGCTGGGGTCCTGCACGATCCGTACGGGCAGTTGCGCGGTCACTGGTTCACCCCTGCCGGCGCTCTGCCGTAGGGACGAGCAGTCCGGCGTCGATGTCGGATCCGGTGACGGTCAGTTCGGTCTCCACTTGCTGCAGAGCGGCTCCGCTGGCGTTCTCGTACAGGGTGAACCGGATGATGTGGCGCCCGGGCCGGCGGGGCGTGAAGGTGAACTCCAGGTCGGTGCGGTGGTCGTAGAAGGCCCGTGCTGGTTCGATGTCGGCCGGTCCCGGAGTGAGGGCCAGTACTTCCAGCGTGGGTCGGCGCCGGGAATCGGAGACAGCCCAGGGGTGTCCGGGGTCAGGACGCACGCGCAGGGTGATACGGGTGGACTGTTCGACGCCGGGGTGGGTGTCGTCAAGGAGGAACAGTTCCACCTGGCAGCCCGGGGGAGTATCGGTGCCGTCATCGTCGCTGGGGGGTGTGCCGCGTTGTGTGGTGTCGCCGACCATGGCTTGCCAGTAGGCGAGGTCAGCTCGGGCGGCGAAGGTGTCGGGGTGGTTCTCGCCCAGGACGTGGATACGGTCACGGACTACGAGTTTGTACTCTTGGGCCGCTTCTTGGGCGTTTCCGGCCTGTCCGCGCCACCAGGCCAGGTCGGCTCGTGTGGCGAGGGTGTCGGGATGGTTCTCGCCCAGGATGCGGATTCGGTCACTGAGCACGTGGGCGTAGGCGTCGGCGGCTTGACCGGCGTCTCCGGTCTGGCCCAGCCACCAGGCGAGGTCGTGCCGGCCGGCCAGGGTGGCGGGGTGGTCGGGGCCGAGCACCCGCAGCATGTGGGTCAGGAGTTCGTCATAGGCCGCGGCGGCTCCGGGAGCATCACCGGCTTCGCCGCGCCACTGGGCCAGGCTGTGGCGCACGGTCAGTGTGGCGGGGTGATCAGGTCCGAGCACCCGGATGAACTCGGGCAGCAGCTCATCTGTTGCCGCGGCCGCGCCCGTGATGTCACCGGCTTTGCCGTGCCACCACGCCAGGTTGTGGCGGGCCGTCAGCGTGCCGGGGTCGTCGGGCCCCAGTACGCGCAGAAAGTCGCTGAGCAGTTCGGAGGAGGTGGCCACGGCCTGGGTGATGTCACCCGGGCGTCCCTGGCACCAGGCAAGGTCGGCGCGGGCGAAGATGGTCTCCGGACTGTCCGGTCCGACGCTGTCGCGCAACCGCACCAGCAGTTGTTCGTAGAGGTCGAGTGCCCCGGTGACGTCTCCGGTTTCGCTTCGCCAGTAGGCGTGCCGCCGCAGCGCGGCCAGTGTGTCGGCGTGTTCCGACCCCAGGTAGCGGGCATTGGCCGTGGCCAGCGACGCGAAGTACTCACGCGCGGCCATGACCTGTCCGCCTTCGCCCAGGCTTTCCCCGGCCGTGAACAGAACCCGATGGGCACGACCGTCGGCGTAAAGCCCTGGCTGGGCGTGCAGGATGAGGGTGTCGACGTTGGCACGCAGGGCCTGGACGAGTGCGTGATCGCGCGTGGTCTGCGGCCAGACAGCAAGAAGGGCGTCAGCGAGCGCCCTGGCCAGGGTGTGCAGGTCATCTGCGGTCAGGGATTCACGAGTCGTGCGCTGCACAGTCTTGAGCACACGTACGGCCTGTTGTGGGTGCGCCGGATCGTGGTCGAGGAGACTGAATCGGTGCAGTGTACGCAGCGCACCGGCGGCCTCGGCCGCCGTCACCGGCTCGCCCGCAGTCGAGGTGAGAGCATCTCGCTGATCAGCAAGGCAGTGAAGGGAAGGTGGGCTGGTCAGGACGGCCTCGGGTACCCCGTTCGGGTCGAGCAGCGAGGTCAGGCGCAGCATGGGCCGGGACAGACCGACCGGCCGCATCCGGTCAGCGCTCTCCACGGACAGCGACCATGCGGCGGCCAGCGTGGTCGTCTGGTCATCGGGCAGTGCCCCGGACTCTGGGGTGAGGTCGGTCAGGTGCGTGGCGCGGTCGGAGAGCAGGCTGCGGTAGTGCCCACACCCGATACCGGCATCGACGAGGTACGCGGCGGCCTGGCTGAGCGCCAGCGGTAGGCCTCCGAGTTCTGTGGCCAGCGGGCGTACCTCCGATTCCGGTTCCTGGCGTCCGGACGCGGCGAGTTGCTCGGTGAGATAGGCCAGCGACTCGTCTTCGCTGAACGGCTTCACGGGGACGATGCGGTCGGCCTTGTGCCGTAAGGACGCATCCCGGCGGCGGGACGTCACCACGACACGGCCACTGGGATGCTCCGGCGGTCACAGGCCGCGCAGATCGGACGGGTTCGCCACGTCGTCGAGGACGATGAGCCAGCGCAGAGGGCCACGGAGCCGCGGCAGGCGATCTTGCGTCAGAGCGGCATTGGCCAGCCAGATCAAGAACCGGTTGGCCGCCTGTTCGGCCTCCGTGTCCTGATCCTCGCTGATCAGGGCCTGAGCTTGCGCGTACCCGGCGACCACAGCGGCTCGTGAAGAGGCAGTAATCCACACCAGCAAGTCCACGGCGCTCGACTGCTGGGCCTTACGCGCGAAGTCTGCGGCTGCCTGCGTTTTGCCTACCCCTCCAGGGCCGACGAGCAGGACAGTGCCGGGCCCCGTCCCCGCTGCTTCCACAGCGCTGACCGTGCTGGTGCGTTGAAACGCCGAAGCTTGCGTGGGCACCAGGCCCACCCAGACCGGCCAGGTGACCGACCGACGAGAAACCGACTGTGTGTACATGACGTAGTCGCCCGTGCTCTGGACGCCTCGGGCCTCGTCCGGAGCATCCGCCATACTCACGTCGCGTCCAGCTACAGGCGCGCCTCTCCAAGGGCCCCCCATCAATACGGGCCCCTGCACGTCGCCAATTACGACGTTCCCACCAATTGTGACGTTCCCACCAATTGTTCCTGTCTGGAGGGCGATGCCGGCACCGATCACAGAGCTTGATGCGGCTACCGTGTGGTGTGCGGCCGGACTCTGAGCGTCGATACGCTGCAAGACCTCGCGAAGGCGGGCCGCGCTGTCAAGCCGTTCATCAGGCGCTTGCTGCTCGAAGAGGTCCTCCACACGGGCCTGCCAGACCGAAGACTGCCGCGCCTCCTCACGTCCCACGTCCGCAGGGTCCGCAGTGGCCAGGGCCGCGGCCGTCTGGTCGAGCCGCTCGAGCGTCACACGCTCACGCGCAGTGTCCTGACGGGCCATCACCTCGGCCAGGCTCCGGCGCATGCTCTGCCACGCCTCCGTGCCTGCTGCGGCAACCAGGGCACTGGCAGCCCGTGTTGCCAGTGCGATCAACGCAACGTCCAGCATCAGCGCCCCCTGCCCTGCCCGCCTCGCCTCAGACCATAGCGGCGACTTGCAGGCTCTATACCCCGTTCCCGTCATAAGTGGCCCGCTGAGAGGCGCACGCCCGAGCAAGTTCGAGGCCATCAGGTCGGTCTGTCCTGGACGTATTCCCTTCACCGCTGGCCGTCTGCACCCTCCCGAACACCACGAACGACAAGCTCTCCCTCGGAGCTTTACCGCGGTAAAGCTCTGCTCCAGCGCCAGTCGAACTACTGCTCCCCTCAGGCACGTTGACTTCGCCGGGCGCTGTCGACGACGCGTACCGGACGTCGAAGGAAGGAGTCGGCTCAGTGTTAGAACGAGCGATGAACCCGGTCCCGGACGCAGCTGCGGGCCCCCCGGGCTGTGAAGGCCGCAAGCAACTCAACACCGTTGAAGACTCACTGATTGCCTCGATCACCAGGCGCGCAAATGCACGAAGGGCCCGTTTCTGCCGCAATGGTGCGGCCGAAACGGGCCCTTCGTCTCTCCTTGTTAGATGTCACATCGCCCAAGTCGCGAATGGTCCCTGGTCGGCATCGGGAAGACCAGCGACGGCTACCGAAGCGGCCGGGTGCCGTATGGCGGTGACCGGGACGGCGCCAGGCTCCTCGGCCGGGGCCCACGCCACGCGCCAAGTGTCGTCCCACGCGCATCCGCAGGGGTAGTCGGGGTGCGGGTGCCGTAAGAAGACGCCGTGTGTATGGATCGCACGTGGAATGTGGGGGATGAGCACGGCGGGGTCGTCGCCGGGGTAAAGGTGAAAGTCGCGCCAGCCGTGCATGCGGTTCATGTACGCGGTGGCGGCCTCGATGATGTCGGCCCAGCGGTGATGTCCGAGGAGGATGAAACCGACCGGGTAGTCGTCCTCGGTCGGGGGGTCGATGCCGCAGATGTACAGACCGTGGTGGTCGATGAAGCCGTTGCGCGTGGCGTCGCCGGAGCAAGGTGTCCAGAGGTGTTCGTCGGGGTGCAGGGTGCCGTCGTCGCCCTCGCTGATCTCGATCTCGTACAGGGCCGGGGCGGTCACGCGCTCACCCCCGCGACGGCGGCGTCCAGGAGCGCGAGGGCGTCGGCCTCGTACGGGTCGGCGAACAGCTGGTGGTCGTTGACGTCGAACGGGGCGTACCGCACGCGGATGCGGTGGCCGGGCACGAGGGTGGTCTCACGGCCGTCCAGCGCGGCGGTGATCCGGTCGTGGTCCTGCCGGGCGTGCCGGGTCTGGGTGTACGGGCCGACGCGCAGCAGGGTGTAACCGTCGCGGCCGCCGTCGCGTTTGTGGGCCTCGATGTAGAGGGCGTAGTGCGCGGGGTTCATGCCGATGTCGTCAGGGAGGGACAGGCCGGCGGTGGCGTGGGTGAGCATCGCGTAACCGGGCTGCCAGAAGCCGAGGATCGTGCTCGTCTCGCAGCGCAGCTGGCCGCGTTCGGTATAGCCGAGCTGACGGCCGTGGAGGTAGGCGCTGGCGTGCGGGGTGCCGGGGTGGACCAGGGCGACCGCGATGAGGTCGGGGCCGTGGTCGTCGCCTGGCCGGGTGTGTGTGCGCTCGATGAACGGGCCGACCCTGACGGCGATGTCCTGGGCGCTGCCGGATGTCCAGGGCTGCCAGTTGCGCAGGGTGGTGAGCGTCGCGCGGAACTGGTCAACGACGTCGCGGTCCTTGGGGGGAGAGGGGGCTGGGTACGGTCCCGCGTCGGCGGAAGGGGAGACGCTTCATCGGGTGGGCTCCTGTTCGGGGGTGGGGCGGGCTCCCGCCGGGTGGGCCTGGCGTCATTGGCGGGCGGCGGTGTTCACGAAGTCGTCGTGGGCGACCTTCGCGGCCTCACGGGCCTCGGTGAGCCGCTCTTTGGCCGCCTGGCGGTCGGTGTCGGTCGTGGGGGCGGGGATCGCCTGCCGGATCGCGTACGTCAGCGTGATCATGCGTCGGCGGCGGCGCGCACAGCCGGGTCCTCGATGAGGACGCGGAGGGCGACCAGCGGGCGGGTGACCGCGCTGCGGGTCATGTAGCTCTCGCCGCATGGTCGCGATCCGTTCAGAACCCGTCTGCAATCCTCGAGTGATCTTGTACGGGTGTACCGACGGTAGTGCTGGCGCTCCGGATCACAGAAATGCGGCAGAGGTGTTGCGGGGAACTTGAAGCCCGTGGCACCGGCCCGCAACGGGCCCGTCGGCTGCTGGCCCCAGCCCCGCTACCGCGATCCCGCGCCGTCGGTGGCAGACCTGGCCGCCG
>NZ_JBIRHJ010000017.1:0-22423 GCF_044328435.1 Streptomyces sp. NPDC017940
CCGCTATGCCGGATTCCTGCGCTTCGCGCAGGAATTACACCCACCGAATTCCGCTAAAGCGGAATTCAACCACACTGCACAACTCTTGTCAATCCGCTTTGCGGATTGACTCCTTTTGGATTGCTGGCCAAACGGCCAGCAATCCAAAAGGGAACGTCGTTTAATTCAAACGAACCGGCATCATCAAGTGCCGATAGGTTCCGCTCTTCGGGTCGCTTTCTTCCGTGAACAGGACAGGCTTAAATTGCCTGCCTTCCGGGTTTTGAATCAGGTGAATTGTAATTGATTCACCTGCGAAGGCACTGAGTGTGTCTAGGAGGAATTCTGGGTTGAAAGCGTTGTTGTCCCTGCCCAGACTTTCGAGTGAGCCGTAGGCCCATGTCCCCGGGGCCTGCATTCCCTTGACCCTGTCTCGCTCTGCGGGATCCAGGAGGGGGGTGACCGTGATCCCGGTAGGCCCGTAGGTGAGGGTGCACGGAGTGTTCTGGTGTCCCTTCGCCCTCAGAATGCCGGCTGCCTTCTTCGTTGCCCGTGTGATCGCTTCGCGATCAACGGTGATGCCCGCGTGGTAGCTCTCGGGGAAGAGCTTCCGGTACTGCGGTAGGCCACTTTCGGTCGGGCCTCCGCTGATCTCGACGTCCCCGAACGTCAGGGTGAGGTAGTCCGCCATCCCGATGAGCACCTGGCCCTCGTAGTCGCGAAGCCGCTGCATGAGCTTCTGGAGGGTCTTTGCAGGGAACAGGGCCGACGCTCCGGGTTTGGCCGCGCTGCACTTCCCCACGTCCTGCGTGGCCACCTCTGCGACCGGGAAGCGGTAGCGATCGGTAGCCGCTGCGTGCAGTACCCCTTCCTCCACCCTCATCTCGACGCACTGGAGGATGGGCAGTGTGTCGTCTGTACCCGCGGCTGGAAGGACCCTCGCCAACTGACGGAAGAGCTCGCACGCGTCGACCGTCGCAACGTACGGGGCTGCCTCGCGTACGTGCGGATACTCCTCGCTCGGGTAGGCCTCAACCGGGACGGCGACGTCAGGCGTCATCACCACGGCTCCCTCAACTGTCACGGGAATGCGGGCGGCCGCCGCCTTCGTCTCTCCTGCTGCCGCTGCGGCCAGAACCTTTGTCAGTTCCTTGTGATTGAGCAGACTACTGCCGGAGTCAGCGGAAACATCCCCTTTCACGAACACCGACGTGGCGGTCTCGAAATTCGTCGCCTTGAGCCTTGCCCCACCCTCTGCCGCTTCAATCAGCACGCCTCGCATGACAGGGGTTCCGGAAGTGGGGCTCACTCCAAACTCAATGAGCCTCAGAGCTCGCGTCAATTCTGCGTGAGACGTAGAGAGCTTCAAGGGGCGAGTTTGCAGGTAAGTCATTTTTTCCCTTTCATGGTGGATGGGTTCCGGTCTGCTGAAAGGGCTGCCACTGCCCTTTCAGCATGAGAACAGTATAGGGCTTATGTCACTCATTTTGCAGCAAGAACCACCGTTTAGCCCAAGTTGATTTTCGGCCCTCAAGGCGGGTGGGGCGCGGCCCCGGCGGCTGCCGCGGACCGGTGGCGCGTAGCGCCCAAGTCCCTTGCGCAGCAAGGGACTTGCTTACCGGGCCGTGCGCAGAGCGCGCAGCGCTCGTCCGGTCGCGCAGCGACCGGTTGCGCAGTCGGGTGCGCAGCACCCGACCCCAGGCGGCTGCCGGGGCCGCGCCCCACCCGCCTTGAAAGACGGTCTAGATTCGCTGCTCCTCAGCGCCTTTTCATTCCCGCCACAGTGCATCCTGGCTTGACTTTGTGATGCAAGCCCTATACTGTTTTGCACTGTTGGCCGCTATGTTACATGCGACTCGTGCGATACCGGCGATAGCATGAACTCCACTGGCGGGCCCACACGGTGAACACCCGTCACAGAGGAGGGCAGGGATGCAGAGCACAGAGTCGGTCCCCACTGAGTCAGCAGAGCGCATGGCTGCCGGCCACTGGCGCGCACCGCGGCTCTCCAGGATCGAGTGGGTCTTCATGGCGTGCGTCGCACTGGGTGCACTCGCTGTCGGCGCACTCGGCCTCTACGCCTCGTTTGAGAACGTCACCGAGCACATGCGGGCCCGGGGGTTCGAGCACCCGGAGATCGTGCCCATCGCCGTCGACATCGCCATCCCGGTTTTCAGCATGAGCTACCTACTGCTCGTTCGGCTCAACATGGGACTCGGCTGGGTCCGGTGGCTCCCCTGGGTCCTGACCTACGTGACGATCCACCTCAACGTCACCAGCACCGACCAGCTCGATGCGCAGATCGCCCACGCCGCCCTTCCTGCCCTGTGGATTGCTTTCACCGAGGTCGTAGCGCACGGTTACCGCGTGTGGATCGGCAGGGCCAACGGCACTCGGACCGACCCCATCCCGCTGATCAACTGGGTTCTGTCCCCCTTCTCCACGGTGATGCTGTGGCGCCACATGAAGCTTTGGGAGGTCACCTCCTACAAGGAGGCTCTGGAGCTGCGGAAGCAGCGGCTGCGCACCCGCGCCGCCCTTACTCGCCTCTACGGACGCCGGTGGCGCCACACGGCCCCCATCGAGATGTGGTTCGAGTACCGCATCGGCGCCCTTACCTCCGCCCAGGTCTATGACGTCCACAGGCACGGCGACGACCCCGAACGGCTGCTCCGCACTCCGGACAGCACTCCCGACCTCGCCCCTGCCCCCATTCCTGCGCCCCGCGACACCAGCCGCGAGCTGGAGAACGCCGACGAAACCACCGCCCTCCCCCCGGGCTCCACGACCACGTCCGCCCACATCGAGGGCGACACCCCGTACACCGGCTCTGACGTCAGTCTCAGCACGGCAGCACCCGCCCAAGCTTCCGGCACCGAGCCCCTGAACATCGCTCCTCGACCCCAGGCAGTCGCGACCGCCCGCGCTGCCTCCCGCGTCTCCACCGTGGTCGGCATCGAGACGCGTAACGAGCGTGACGCACGGGAGCAGCAGGAGCGGCAGGACGTCGCCGACCGGCGGCAGGCCAATTACGACCGCGCCGTCGAGGTTGTCCTGGAACTCGTGGCTGTCGGGGAGTCTGTCAGCGGCCCCCGCATCGCAGAGGACGACCGCGTATCGGTCGGCACCCGCTCCGCTCAGCGGTACATCAAGAAGATGGTTGACGAGGGCATCATCAGCCTCGACGACGTCGAGTAGCAGTGTCCGATCATGCGGTAGGCCCGGCGCGGGGTGCGCCGGGCCTACCGCATGATCGGACAGAGATGCGGCGACCGCTCACTCTGCCCCGCAGGTGCCTCACTCGCTATCGCCTGCGCCACTCCTCGATGAACGCACGCAGCTCCGCTCGGTGCTGCTGCTCTTCCTCCAGGACCTGCGCGAGCACCCTCCGGTCCACATGCTCCGCAACCGCAGCGAGCAGCAGGCGGCGCAGCTCAACCGGATCCAGGCCCTCAACCTCCCACTGCACCGGGCATCCCGGGTCGTAGCCGTGACGGCGTGCCCAGGCTGGCCAGCGTGGGTCACGGGCCTTGCCCTCTGCTGCCACCAGGCCGTACGCCTCGACCTGCTCCGGCGTCAGCACCACCCGCTCCACGTACGCCCAGCAGTTGGTACGGGTCACCCAGTCTCGTTCGACGTCCTCGCCGGAACAGTCCCAGTCCCCTACGTACAGCAGGACTGCTGGCCGCGGATCGGCCGCCGTCCGCTCGCGCACCAACTGCGCATACGGCTCGCTCGCGAACCCCCGCACCACCAGGACCGGCACCCCTAGCCCCTCCAACCACCGTGCGAACAGCGCGCGCAGCGTGTCCTTCTCCGCGCACACGTACAACGCCACCGCCTGCCCGGCCGTCCGGTCCATCCGGAACACCTCCGGGAGCTCCGCCAGCATCGCCGCCGCGTCCGGCCACGCGGGCGGCACATGCACCGCCCGCGTCATGTCCACCAGCTCCGGCCCCCGCCCCGCACGCCGCGAAACCGCCAGGTGCGCCGACAGTTTCCGGTACGCCCACGCCTGATGCGGCACCGCACTCTCCGCCACCAGCCGGTAATACATCTGCCGCAACGTCACCGGCGTCCCGTACTCGGCCGCCACCACCCGCGCCCGTTCCACCACCCGCGCCCACACCAACGCCACACGGGTACACGTACCCGCCCCCCAACGCCCGCAGCTCCCCCGCGACGAACAGGCCTGCGAGGAACCGGTCCAGCACGCACCGTCTGAGTGATCACACCGCCCCGCACGTGCCCACTGTGCGACGCACCCCGATAGACGCGGTGACCCTGCCCGCTCAACCCCCGGGAGACGCACATGCCCGCCCCCACCCGTCCCGGCCGCCGCCGCTGGACCCCTGCCGTCCTGGCCACCAGCACCCTGCTCCTGGCTGCCCTCGCCCTCCCCACCGCCGACGCCGCACCCCAGCACCCGGCCGCCCGCACCGCCTGGCAGACAGCGGCAGCGGCCCCGCAGGACGCATCAGGCAAGACGCGGCACCAGACCCGCTGCGTACGCGGGCGCCTGGTCTGCCTCGCCGTGACCACCCACACCAAGCGCATCCAACACCCCACCCGGAACACCCGCGCCGTGTCCCGAGTCGACGTACGCCGCTACAAGGGCTTCACGCGCTCCAGGACCTACTACGTCCGGTGGGCCTACAAGCGCCCCGGCGGCAGCGTCCACACCAGCCGCTGGCAGCGCGCCACCAACTACAACGGCACCGCCGTCCACTGGTGGGACTACCAGGACGGCATCGACGTCCGCCGCGGCGGACGCGTCTGCGGACAGGTCAAGGGCCACAACACCAAGGCCTGCGTCACCCTGCGCTGAACCTCACCCCGCCCGGCGCATCTGCTCACGGCACGCGGCCACCACCGACGGACCCAGACCACTGCCCGACGCCCACGTACACACCACCCCAGGAGACACACCCCCGACCCTGGCGGACGATGAGGGGCGCCCACCCCGGGCACGGGGCACCGCCCGCTCCTGGTGCCGACGAGCGGACGGCCGCACAACCGGCCTCGGCGCCGGTCGCGGCGGCACTGCCCGGCCAGGACCAGGCGCAGCCTGAACCGGCCGCCGGGGCACAGCCACAGAGGGCCGCTCGGCGGGCGGCACCGGGACTGAACGAACCGGTGCCGCCGTCCGCTTGGGGCGGCTCGGCGCGGGCCCGGTACGCACCAGCTCATCCCTGCCCCGCGGCTGCACCGGACGTGGGGCAGGCGGAACCCTCGCCGACACCAGCGGCGACGACGAAGCGCGGCTCTTGGCAGGCGCAGCACGCTGCCGGACCTGCGACTCGGGAACCACCGTGCACCCGGCGAGCAGCACGGCGACCACGGCCAGGACCAGAACGAGGGGAGAGCGGTACATCGGCACACCGTGACGCAGCCCTGCCGTGACCTGGCAGTCAGCACGCCGCGAACCACCGCAACGAGTGACCGCGTGAGGCTCGGCCTGGTGCCGGCCAGGCCGAGCCTCACGCGCACCCAGATAGGAAGAGCCCAGGCCGTCCTGGACCAGTCCACCGGGCGCCAGGCCGCAGGCGGCCGGAGGCTGGTGGGGTGGAACACCCCATCCGCGTCGCGCTCGCCCGCGCCGTCCCCACTCTGCCCGTCGGCACGGGCTGGATGTACGAACCCAAATTCGACGGTCACAGAGTGATCCTGATCCGCGATGCGGAAACAGTACGGCTCCAAGGCCGCTCAGGGCAGATGGTCACCACCGCATGGATGGACCTCGCCGGAGCCGGGATGCACCTCGCACCCGGTGTGACACTGGACGGTGAGGCCGTCATCTGGCGCAACGGAAAACTCGACTTCGGCGCCGTACAGTCTCGCGCAGCCGCTGGCATCGCCCGCGCCCGCGAGCTCGCCCACATCCTCCCCGCCTCCTACGCCGCGTTCGACATCCTCACCCACCCCGCACACGGCGACATCCGAGGGCGGCCCTACCTTGAGCGGCGCGCCCTTCTCCTCCAGGTCCTGGAGCACGTCGGACCTCCCCTCCAACCCGTGCCTGCCACTGACGACATCGAGGTAGCACGCCTCTGGTACTCCGCACTCCAGGAACAGAACATCGAGGGCATCGTCGCCAAACCGGCGACTTCGGCCTACCGGTCTCAGGCGCGCGACTGGCTGAAGATCAGGCACGCCGACACCGTCGACTGTGACGTGATCGGATACACCGGCAGTCCCCGGCACCCGCGAGCACTGGCCGTGCTCTTGCCCGACGGCCGCCGTGTCCTTTCTCAGCGGCTACCGGCTGCTCTTGCTGCACAGGCCGCGGAACGTCTTCGTGACGCCGGACCCGGGCGACGCGCTCGCACCGACGATGGTGTCCCGTACCTCACGGCTCCCAGGGGCATCGTCATCGAGGCTCTTGCCGGGACTACCCGGCACGCCGTGGTCGCCGTCACCCGCTTCAGGTGACACGGTCCCGCACGCGAAAAAGGACTCCGGCCCTCTCGGGGCCGGAGTCCTCCTGATGGACCGGGCGAGGCTACTCCTTGCGGTACACCGTCGCATCGACACCAAGTTCACGAGTGTCGGCGCCTTCTTCGGTCCGGAAGGTGATCTCTACGATGTCTTCGCCGTCATCCGCCTCACCGAAGTGCAGGTCGAGGATCTCCACCGCCGCATCATCCGCGTCCTCATCCAGCACGATGTGGTCGCCCACCTCCAGGTCGTAGATGCCGACGGGTACCAGCACGCCGTCACCAATACCGAGTGGGGAGTCCGCAGGGCAGGTGTCGGGTGCCGTGGCCTGCTCCTCGGCATCCGCCGGCGCGGCCGGAAGTGCCATGGCAGCGGGCGGCCTCTCCACGATCTCCGTTCCCAGATGCCCGAGGAAGCCGAGCGGTTCTTCGCCGTCGGCATCCTGCCTCATGCGCCGTACGAGTTCCTGCCACACCGCAGCGTCGGCCTCCGTGCACACGTCTTCGTCAGTGGGGGTGAGCAGCCGGTAGACCTGTACCTGATCAGGACCGCGATCGGTGGTAGCCATGGCGCGCCCCTGCACGCTTGGCAGATCGCGGCCAACCCTGGCGTCGTCCCACATCATCATGGCCGCCTGCGCCGTGGTCCTGTCCAGGGAGATCCGCTTGCGCAGGGAGTCCCTAGCCAGACCTGTCAGGAATTCTGCGTCGGGCCGCTGGATCCCCACAACCAGATGGATTTCCGCTGTCCGGGCCAGCACGATCAGGTCATTCCAGTGCGAGAGGCACGGGTGCTCCTTGCGCTTGATTTTGTTGTCGCGTCTGCGCTCTTCGTCCCAGACCTCTTTGATCCTCGCTTTGAAGACGAAGAACTCGTCGAGGATCAGCAGAACCTTACCGTGCTGCCCCTTCCGGGTAGTACCCTTTTCAATTTCGCCGTAACGCCATTGCATTTCGTCCCGAGTCCGGGTGATGGCGGCGGCGATTTCTTCGACATCGGTGATGACACGTACACCTGGGATTCCGACGAAATCGAGGTATTCCGTCCTCTTGGGGTCGCACAGGATTACTGGGATACCCAGGAGCCGTGCGCCGACGACCAGGTTACGGATGAAAACGGTTTTACCGCTGCCTGTTGGTCCCACCACCAGGCAGTGCGGATTCTTGCTGCCGAGCTTCCACGCCTCGATCTGGTGCTGTTCCGTGACCGCGTACGGGATTTCGTACTTGCGCGGCTTGTGGAGTAGAGGGTAGGGGACGTTGGTGGGAAACTCCGGGCGCAATTGAAAGCGCACCCTGTCGTTTTCCAGGTCCCACAAATCGTTCCACTGGCCGGGCAATTTGCTGTCGAGCTGCATGATGACGCGCTGCCGGAACGCCAGCGACAGGTCCCGGCTCGTCGTGTCGTAGGTGACTTCGATCATGGTCGGGGTGTCGCCGTCGAACGCGACATCGGCCAGCTTGGCCGTGGTGCCCATGATCGAGCGGACGACATCTGTCGCCCGTGAGCGCAGGCGCGCACGCTCGGGGGTGTCGTCGGCGTGGGTCGCCGTGACGGGGGTGTCGCTGTCGACGATGTCGCTCGTGTCGGGCGACACGGCGACACGGCAGACGACACGGCGCCGCGGGGGCTGCCATGTCGCCTCGACGCTGCCACCGATCCGCTTGGCGACGATGTCGCGTACCTCTGCGCGTGCTGTCGCGTCGCGCTCGTTGAACGCAGGGGGGTAGGTGATGGTGATCTCCGTCGGGGTGCTGCCTTCCCTCCGGACGATCTTGATTCCCTTCGTCGTGAACTGCGGGCCGAACTTCGGCAGCAGAGCGGCGTGGAGCTCGCGCAGTGGCCGAGCTCGGCGGCTGTGCCACGCGGTCACGAGTGATCCGCCGACGGCCACCAGGACCGCCAGGGCGATACCGACGGGCAGCAGCAGGGGACGGTCGAGCAGTTGGGCAGCGGCGTAGCTGATCATGGCGAGACCCACGCCGTAGGAGACAGGAGCGATCACGGGTGAGCGCTCCTGCTCCTGTACGGCGGTGGTGCTGGGCTGTGCCACGGCATCCTCCGATCAGTGACGGGGGGTCACGGCGCGCCCCCCTCTTCGGGCTTGACAGTGCTGGTACGCTGAGGCTCTGAATCGCAGCTTCGCGAGAATCTAAGGACTCAGCGCCCAGTCACTTCCCGCCCTTCGCGGCGGGATTTTTCGTCACGCGTCTTCCTGCTCCCCCTGCTCTTCTCCAGCGCCTGCCTGCCTGGTGCGGAGGCGCGGCTGTACGGTCTCGTCGGCGTCGCGGCGCTTGCGCGCCCGGACCCGGGCACCCCGGACGGCTCCTGCGGGACTTGGCCCGGTGCGCAGCCTGTCAACCGCGGGGAAGGGCTTGCCGTTGTTGTAGGTCTTCTCCAGGTAGCTGACCCGCTCCTCGACCGCGGCGCGCACCAGCTCGCTCATGTTGTGGTAGCCGTCCTCCTGGAGCTGGGTGTAGTGCTGGGCCGACCGGAGCCGGCCGATGAGGCTGGGGGGCATGGTGAACGAGATCGGTTTCATCTCTTCTTCCGCCGCGTCCGCATCCTGTGTCGGCGTCGCCGGCGTCGCCGGTGTCGCCTTCGCCCGTCGCGGGGTGCGGGCCGGTGTCGCTGTCGCCTGAGGCGCCATGTCGCTGTCGCCTTCCGTTGTCGCTGTCGCTGCGACAGGCCTCCGGTTGTCGCCGGTGTCGCCTGTCGCCGCGACATCGAGGTCTGTCGCCTGTCGTCGTGTCGCCATGTCGCTGTCGCCCCTCACGGCGACATGTCGCCGGGGTTGTCGCTGCCCGGTGTCGCTGTCGCCTGTCGCCGGGGCCGGTGTCGCCTGTCGCCGCGTCGCTCCGCTGTCGCTGGTGTCGCCGTCCGGTGTCGCTGGTGTCGCCACGTCCGAGAGCGCGATATCGGCCGGGTCCAATTCGTGTCGCTGCTGGATGACTGCGGGGCGCGATCGTGTGCGGCCCCTCTTGTCGCCGTTCGGCTTTGGCATCAGACGTCCCCCGACTTCAGCGACTTTTCCAGGACCAGGTCATAGAACTTCTGGTAGATGTCAGAAATGCCTTTCAGTCCCGCACCGAATTCCCTGCACGGTGTGTGATAGCTCTCAATGGCTTCCGGAACGCGTGCCCGCCGGGGAACGGGAGGCGCGAGCAAATCCAGACCAAATGTTTCGCGCAGATTGCCGAGCACTCTTTCCGCATCAGCCGTATTTTCGTGTGCCGCGACGATATAGCCTGCGATCTTCAGTTCAGGGTTTCCTTTACGTGCAATTCTGGTGGCGGTATAGCGCATTTCTTCGGCACCCTGTGCGCCCCAGATGGTGGAACGTGCCGTGATAAAAAGCCATTCTGCGCCTAGCAATCCCGCTGCTGACAGCCTCCCGATGTCCCTGGGGAGATCGACCACGACATCATCCACTAGGTCATCTATTTCGCCCGAGATTCTGGCGCTGCGGAGAGCAGCGATTCCTTCGGCTGTCATATCCGCTTCCCGGTTGGCCAGGAAACGGTCCGCCGGTGCGACCCAGACGTTTTCCCACGCCGTTGGTTTCAGGGCGTCGCGCAGCGCGAGCGGGGGCGGCTGGCCCTCGGAGCGCGGAGCGAGGACGTCCTTGATCCCCGGAGTGCGGCTGTCCGGCTCCAGCACGGCCGTGGCGTTGCCCTGCGGGTCGAGGTCGATCACGCCTACCCGGCGCTGCCGGTCGCCCCGGGTGCGGCGCGTGGCGGCATAGGCCAACTCCAGAGCGGAGGTGGTGCACCCCGCGCCCCCCTTGCCCTTGCCCACAGCAATCCACATGTGTCATCCCGCTCTCTCCCCCGGTCACGTTCTCATCCCCCATGGAGTTACATGCGACACGATAGGGCTCAATCCCTGAGCTGCTAAGGCACGTTGACGACATGTGTTTTAGGGACTGCGCAGCGTCGCAGAAACCCCTATCGTGGAGACCTCCCCATGTCCCGCTAGTCACATGGGACTTGATGGGGTCACACCCACGACAGAGGAGCAACGCCCATGCGCAGGAACGCAACCCGCCCCCGGACCGGAGCACGCCCCCGCCGCTTCGGACAGATCCACCGCCGCCTGGCCGTCGTCGTCATGGCCGCCGCCGCCCTGGTACTGGGGCCGCAGTCCGCCCTGGCTCACGCCGCCGGAGGCGACGTGAAGGTCGACACCGGCGGAGTCGAGGAACTGCTCACCGACAACCTGATCCCCATCGGCATCCTGGTCGGTGGCCTTTTCATCGTGTTCGGCGCCCGCAAGCGCGACCTGCCCGCGGCTGCCACACAGGCCGGAATCGTGCTGCTCGGCATCGGCGTCGTCGGCCTCGCCTCCATCTCCACCGGCCTGGGCGAATCCCTGGTCGGCATGGTCACCTCCGGGGGCTGAACCATGGAGATGCGCACCGACGACGAGGTGTACTCGGTCGACAATGTCTTCCTGGGGCCGCCCCGCGTCACGCTGCCCTGGCGGGCCCGGTACCAGGCATACGGCGTCTTCGCCCTCCTGGCCGTCCTCATCCTGGCCGCCCTCAACCTGCTGGGCCTGCTGGCCTTCTGGCCAATCGCCTACGGCCTGCTCGCTGCCGTGGGTCTCACCCGCAAGATCACACCGCACATCACCCACGACACATCCGTGCGCTCTGTGATCACCACGCTCTTCCACGAGGTCCGCGCACCACGGTCACCGGCAACGGTCCGGCCAGTCGTCACCGAGATGAGTCTCCGCGACGTCCACCGCCGACCCACCTGCCCCTGACCGCGGCCTCCCCGCACCCCACCGCCTCCTGCCCAACACAAGAGGACACACCATGAAGAAGCGCACCAAGGATGCCGGGGACACCACACCCGGCACCCGCAAGGCCCCCGAACCCGTACGCCGCGACCGCAGCGGCCTGCGGCTGACCGGCATCGTCGGCAACCTCACGATTTCCCGCGGCGGCCAGGTGACCGCCTGGTACGTCGCCGCCCCGCAGCGCTGGTCATTCCTGAGCCGGTCCGACTGCAACAGTCTGATCTCCGGTCACGCGCAGCGCCTGGCCCAGCTCGTCGGACGCCGGATCCACATCCGCGTGACCCACCGCCCCTACCCGGTGGCCCGGTGGGCCGCTGCCCTGGACGGCTCCGCCCACGACCCGTTGCCCGGCTGGCGCGAGTACCTGGCAGAGGAGCAGCAGAAAGTGGCGCGCCTGCCGCTGGACGACAAGGTCTGCTACTACGGCGTCACCGTCGGGCGGATCACCACCACCGGCCTGCCGCTGCTGCGGAGCTCCGTCGACAAGCAGCTCGCCAAACTCCGCCGTGACATCGCCTCCATCGACAACGTCATGGCAGGCCCCGGGCTGGACGCCCACCCTGCCCAGGCCGGTGACATGGACTGGCTGATGACGCGGTCGCTCGGCCTGTGCCTGCCCGCGCCGCTGCACACCCGGCCGCAGCCCACCGACGTCTGGAACTCGAGCGACCTGCACGAGTGGACCGACGGCATCCAGTGGACGTCACCCTCGCCGTACTCCCCTCACGTCCTGGTCGCCGGCACCCGCAACGGCCGCAGGGTGGAGCGGCACGTCGCCGTACTCACCTTCGGCCGGATGAACCTGCCCCAGATCCCCGAGTCGACCTTCGGCCCCTGGCTCCAGCGCCTGGACCGACTGCGGTTCGACTACGAGCTGAGCGCCACCATCGACATCCGCGAGGACAACGAGGCAGGCAACGAAATCACGCGGCAGCTCGACCAGATCCGCCACCAGCACCACCACCACCGCGAGCACGGTGTCCAGCCCCCGGTGAGCCTGCAACGCCAGTCCAACTCCGGGCAGTACATCGAGGACGACATCAACCATGGTGCGACCGGGCTGTCCACCCGTACGCGCGGCTGGTACCGCATCGCGATTGCGGCGGCGGATCCCGAGAAGCTGGCCGATCGCGTGCAACTGGTCCGCGAGCTGTACCAGCCCAGCGTCCTGATCACCCACCCCAAAGCGCAGTACGCCCTGGCGCGCGAGTTCATCCCCTGCGAGCCGCTGAGCGGCGACGCCTACACCCGCCGCATGCCGGTACGCACCCTGGGTGGCTCCCTGCCCGCCGTCACCGCGGCCATTGGCGACCGCAGCGGCTTCAACCTCGGATTCACCAGTGGTGTCGCACGCCGCGCGGTCATGTGGCACCCGTGGGAGTCCATGGAGGTCCGCGAGGCCAACGGACTGACGGTGGTGCTGGGGACGCAGGGCAGCGGCAAAACGGTGCTGGGCGGAAACACGGTGTACCACACGGCCCGCATGGGAGTCCCGTGGATCCTCCTGGACCCCTCCGGCCCTCTGAAGCGGCTGTGCGAACTGCCCGAACTGCGCCCCTACAGCAGGGCCATCGACCTGATGGCCAGCGAGCCGGGCACTCTCAATCCCTACCGCCTGCTTCCCGAACCCGACCCGAGCCACTACGGTCCCGAGCTCTACCGGGGTGAGGAAGACCCGTCCGCGGCCGCCGACCGGGCATACCAGATGGACCGGCGGCGCACCGCGCGCACCCGCAACACCCTGGCCATGGACGTCCTCATGGCGATGTTGCCCAAAGCGATCGCGATGGCTCCCGAGACCAACCTGGTCATCACGCAGGCCCTGGAGCACGTTGACTCCTCGGTGCACGGCTCGCCCCGCGAGATCATCAGCGCTCTGCGCAAGCTCAACACCCGCCACCACGAACACGCCGTGGTCATCGCCGACCTGCTCCACAGCATCGCCGAGACCCCCCAGGGAATGCTGATCTTCCCCGAAGCCGACGGTGACGACAGCTACCTGACCCGCCACTGGCGCCTGGTCTGCTTCAACCTCCGGGGCCTGGCCCTGCCCTCCACCGACACCCGGCAGGAGGACTGGTCGGTGGAGGAACGGCTGGCGATGCCGCTGCTGCACCTGGCCGCCTGGTACGCGCAGTCGTGCATCTACACCCGCGACGTCGGCGAGAGGAAGGGTCTTCTCCTCGATGAGGCGCACTTCTTCCAGCGCGTCAGCTCCGGCCGCGAACTGCTGCGCAAAACCGGCCGCGACTCGCGCAAGCACAACGCGCGCGCCCTGCTGCTGTCGCAGGACGGCCAGGACGCGCAGATGGCGGGTATCGAGAACTGGATCGAGTCGGTCTTCGTCGGGCGCACCGTGGGCAGCGACGCGCAGCGCGCCGCCCTCAAGTTGCTCAACGTGCCCGAGGGCAGCGGGTATGAGGACATGCTCGCCGGACTGTCCCCGCACGCCCAGGGTGCGAACAGGCAGCAGGACCGGGAGTTCATTTTCCGCGACGGCACCGGCGCCGTGGAGCGCATCACGGTTCCCGTGCGCCACCGCCCCGCACTGCTCGACGCACTCGACTCCACCCCTGGCCGCAGGCACGCCCAGCAGGACGCCAACCCGTGGACGCAGGCAGTCGCCGAGGGCCTGGAGGCGCGGGTATGACTCTGTTCGCACGCCTGCGGCTGCGCACGGCCGGACGCCGCGCGGCACTGCTGGGTCTGCTGCTCATGCTGTGCGTGCCGCTGGTCGGCACTGCACGCGCCGTGCAGCCTCCCTCCACCGTCCCGGCCGCTGTGACGGCCCCCGCCGACGACCCTTGCGACCAGTTGCCCGCGGGCAGCCCCCAGCGCCACTACTGCGAGAAGGACGGCGACGACGGCGACAGCTCCGACGACGCCGTCAGGGAGGACGGCAAGGACGACACCGGCAGCGACGGACCGGCGGACACCAGCGCGCCTCCGGCCACTCCAGCCAAGGACGACGAAGACCCCTGCAAGGACGTCAAAGGCCCCGCGCACGACCAGTGCGTGCGGGGCGAGGCCGGAGGCGACTCCGACCCGCTGGACACCCTGACCGGCGACTGCAAGGCGGCCCCGGCCCCTGAGGCACCCGGCCGCGGGATCCTGGGCTGGATCGACTCAGGGCCCAAGCACGCGCCTGCCGCGCGTGACCCCAAGACGGCCGACGCCGACGCCTACCTCTACGAGCAGTACGGGTATGCCGGCCTGAAGTGGAACACCTACGACCTGGGATGCGGCGGCAGCGTCCGCGACCCCATGGCCGCCACCGACAACTGGCTCGCAAACCGGGTGTTCACCTGGTCCAAGTCCTGGACTGCGCTCACCGTGGTGCTGCGCCAGTACGCCACCAGCGACAAACTGTTCGGCTCCCTGGACCCCGTCGTCGAGCGCGCCACCCGGGCGGTACGCGACGCGGTGTACACGCCGTGGATCGGCGTATCACTGCTCCTGCTCGGCACCACGATCATCTTTCAGGCGCGGAAAAAGAATCTGCCCGACGTGGCCAGCCAGATCGCGTGGGCCCTGCTCGTCATGACCGTCGCCACCGGCGTGGCCAGCTACCCCGTCCAGGCCTCCAAGACAGCCGACGACGCGATCAACTCCACCATCGCCGCCATCGACCAGGCCTTCGCCAGCGTCGACCTCAACGGCTCCACGCCGCGCCCCTCGTCGCCCAACCTGACCCCCGTGGCCTACCCGGCCGCCGAACCCGACGCCCCCGGCTCCCGCTCCAACCCCTACAGCGAGCCCAGCGGCGACCGGGTCGCAGACCGCAACGCGCACGGCAACATGCTCGTGCATTCCGTCCTCTACCAGCAGTGGCTGCGCGGTGAACTCGGTGACGACGACAGCAAAGTTGCCCGGAAGTACGGTGTGCAACTCTTCGACGCCCAGGCCCTGACCTGGCGAGAGGACAGGCTGCCGGACAACGCACGCGGCAAGGTCATCAAGGCGAAAATGGAGCAGTTCCAGAAGATCGCCGGAAAGATCAAGGAAGAAGACCCGACCGCCTACAGCTACCTCACCGGCAAGGAAGGCGGACGCCTGGGCGCGGGCACCCTCTCCAACTTCCAGGCTCTGGCCAGCAACGCGTTCTCCATGGCTGCCGACCTGGTGATCGTCGGTGGCAAGATCACTCTCAAATTCCTGGTGATCCTCTTCCCCGCCATCGCGGTCATCGGCCTGCACCGCAAGACCTCAGGCGCCGTCAAAACGGCTTTCCACTCCGGGGTCGCTGGCGCCGTCAACATCCCGCTCTTCGCCGTGGGCGGGGCGATTGACGTCCTGGTCGTCCGGGAGATCAGCGACCCGCAGGTCGACCTCCCCGGATGGGCCAAGGTCGTACTGCTGCTCCTGGTCAGCTACGTGCTGTGGAAGATGCTGCGCCCGCTCACCCGGCTCTCCGGCATGCTCAATCCCAACCGCAACTACCTGGCCGACGCCGGTGACGCCTTCACCGCGCCGGGGCGGCTGGCAGGTAAGGCCGCCAAGAACTACCTGGGCTACCGTGCCCTGCGCAAGATCATGGCCAATCATCAGGGCACTACCTCCGACGAGGACCTGGACGACGAGGCGGCCACCGAGCCCCGCGGACGCCGTGCGCAGCGTGCAGACGACCACGACACCGACATCCCCGACCACGGGTACTGGGGTGCCGACGACTGGCCGTACTCCCGCAGCGGCGACCCCTCCGGACCCGACGACGGCAACAACGGCGGCAGCGGCGCTGTCCTTGCCCCTCTCGGCCAGGACGACGAGAGCGCGCACGGCAGCGCCGACCACGACAGCACCCTCCCCCCGGCAGACACCGTCGACGAACCCGTGCTCTACGACCCCGCACGCCCTGGCGCCACGGGATGGAGCGAGTCCAGCGACGTCATCACGCACCTCTCCAGGCCTGACCGGCCCTGGGAGGAACCTGCCCCCGCAAGTCCCGGCTTCTTCGACGACCAGCCCTCAACCAGGAGCGCCCCCGACTCCAGCACTGTCTCCGGGCCCGACCTGCCCGGGGCCGCCTACCACCCGCCCGGGGCCCCCACACCCATGACCGGGTCCGACCAGCGTCCGCGCCCCCCGCACCCGCGCCGCCACGCCTACGGCCCGGGCGCCTCCTCGCCGTACACGGCGCCGCCCATTCCCTACAGTCCTGAGCTGTCCGTGCCCGCCACCAGCGACGATGGACCCGTGCGTGGCGGTGCCCGGACCAGCGACAGCGACACATCCGGACTGAGCACGCCTCCTCTGCGGCCGCCAGAGGACGAACGCCCCTACCAGTCCGGCTCCGGCGACAGCCAGGGACAGGGACCGCGTGTCATTCCACCGACGCGTGATGACGACGGCGGCCTGGTCTACGTGGTGTACGACCCGGAGAGCGGCTACGGCCTGCGTGACGAGCGGGACGACGACCACGACGGCGGTGAGCGCTGATGGGTACACGTGATCTGCTGCGTTGGCCCCTGCACAGTCTGCGCCGCCTGCTTCTGACCCTCGCCGTGATCGCGGCAGCCGTGGTCGGGCTTGCCCTGCTGGTCAACTCCCCGAAAGGGGAGGGCGATCCGACTGCGACGTCTGAGGCGCGGCCCCCGGCAGCCAGCAGCGCACCGGCGCCACGCCCGTCCCCCTCCAGCACGCCCTCGCTGCCCACCGCCCGGGACTACGACCGTGCCATCGAAACGGCGCGGGCTTTCGTGACGGCCTGGGCGAGCCATCCCACAGGGTGGAGGACCTGGTACGCAGGCGCGGCCCGGCACACCACCGACCGGCTGGCCGCGAAGCTGGCCAGCGTCGACCCCGGCAACGTCGCGGCCACGAAGGTGTCCGGTCGGCTCCGGCTGACCGACACCGGCGCCTCCGGCCGTACAGAGGTGGCAGTGCCCACCGACGAGGGCACCGTTTCCGTGACGCTCCTCGAGGACGGTGCCGGCCGGTGGCGCGTCGACGACGTGCAGCCCGGTGCCCAGGCGGTGAACTGATGGGCAAAAAGGTCTGGGCGGCACTCGGCACGGCCGCGGCCGGGGTTGTGGCCGTGCCCTACCTGATCGCAGGAATGCTGACCGCACCCGTCGAGAATCTGGATCTACGCAACGTCGCCTGCGCACTCGTCGACATGAAGCTCGGAGGCAACGGACTGGCTCTCAGCTCCGCGCAGCAGGCCAGTGCCTCCACCATCATCAGCGTCGGGACGCAGATGCGGGTGCCGGTGCGCGGCCAGGTCGTCGCCGTGGCCACCGCCATGCAGGAGTCGGGGCTGCTCAATCGCGATCACGGCCATGCGGACAGTGTGGGCCTGTTCCAGCAAAGGCCGTCGATGGGCTGGGGATCCCGCGAACAGATCATGGATCCGGCCTACAGCTCCCGCACGTTCTACCGGCGTCTTCTGAAGGTCCGCGGTTGGCAGGACATGTCGATCAACGATGCCGCACAGGCGGTGCAGCGTTCGGGGTTCCCGACCGCCTACGCGAAGCATGAGCCCCGCGCCGTCCAGGTCGTGGCATCCGCGTCGGGCTCCAGTGGGATACAGCAGATCAACGCGAACAGCGGTTGCACGCCGTTGAGTTCGCCCGCCTCGTACGACACCAAGGGGTACGTGTCTCACGCGTTGCGGCAGGTGGGCAAACCGTACGTATGGGGCGGCACCGGCCCACACGGGTTCGACTGCTCCGGACTGATCGTCTACGCCTGGCGTCAGATGGGCTACCAGCTCAAGGTCCGCACCAGTCAGCAGATGTACTCCGTTTCTGCCCCCGTCCGCAGCGGCGAGGAACGCAGCGGCGACCTTATTTTCACCCAACTTCAGGACGGCGGTCCCGCGCACGTGATGATCGTTGTCCGTCCGGGCCTCGCCGTCGAAGCACCCCGCACCGGTCTGGACGTGCGGGTGCGCAAATACAACGCCGCCACGGAGAACATGCGGTTCGGGCGTCTGCCCGACAGCCAGATGACCGCCCTGTCCGCCAAGGCCTGATCGACCCGCCCCCGGGGGCCGGAGAGAATCCGGCCCCCTCGCACCCTTTTGATTTTATGAACTAGGCACCGAAACACTCGTTCCGGTCATTGACAAGTGTTAAGCGACTGAACACTATGGATGGTGCGAGGCCGGACCCCCGGCCCTGCACAGCACGAGGGGCGCGACTCCGCTACCAACGATCGCCGCGCCCCTCACCTCGCAAGGAGGCCACCCCATTGTCCATGACCACCAACACCATCGACCCCCAACTGGCCTACGACGCATCACGGATCTGCGCCGAACTCGCCGTCGACACCGACGAGCCGGGTGTAATCCGTGTAGCTGCTGAAATCGTGCCCAAGCTCGCTGACCAGGTGCGGCGACGCTGCGCCGCACCCGGCACCGAGGACGATGACCTGCTCGCCGTGGTGCGCAGCGTGGGGGTTCTCTTCGAGAGGACCAACTGACCAATGACGGACACCTCGCGCAGCTTTGACGCACACGCCGTCCTGACCGCAGGCGGACTGTGGCAGGCGTACGTCGAGAACCTGCCCGAGGTACAAGACACCCACCGATCCCTCTCCCAACTCCACACCCGGCTCCGGAAACTGATCAGTGAGCACGAGGGCCTCCCCTTGGAGGACATCGTGCTGACCATCTCTCCGCGCACCGGAGACCCTCAGCTCGACGGCGAGCTGGTCGCAGCGCGGGAGCTGCGCCGCGAGGCCGAGCGCCTCGCGGCGCAGGCCCGCACCGCGGCTGTGCCCCTGGCCCGGCGCCTCACCAGCCTGGGCGTGTCCGTCCGCGACGCCGGCACTCTGCTCGCCGTCAGCGGAGCAACCGTCTCGGCACTGCTCAAGACCGACTGAGAACCACCGGCCCACACGGGACACACCCCGCCCGACTCACCACCGGGCGGCCCGCACCGGCCACGACCGACCGCACACCCTGCCCAACACCAGGGAGACAACTCATGTTCGACCCCATGCACCCCAATCCGCCTGAGTGGGCCCGCACCATCGCCAGCGGCCTGCACGCACTCAAGGCAGGCGCAGGCCGCTCCCGTGCCGCCTGGGAGCAGACACACGCTGCCAGCGACGCTCTCCAGGCCGACGCCGACGCCTGCAACCCCGATACCGGCACTGTGCCGAACACCGCCCTGCACGCCGTGACCGTCCTCCAGGACGGCACCGTGGCCCGGCACCCCTACAGCGAGACCCTGGCAGGCATCGCCGTCGCCTACCTGGGCCTGGAGGGTGCGCTGACCCACGTCTGGCACCGGGCAGCCCGGTCCTACGCCTACGCCACCACCTGCCTACTGGCCGACCTCACGGCCTACGGGGACGACGCCCCCAAGGCGGGCATCCGGCTCACAGCAAGCACCGTTCTCGCCGTACCCAGCCCTATCGGCGACGATCACGAACTGCACGACGCGCACCGGGCCGCGCACGTCGCGCAACAGCCGCTGATGCCCATCAACCCATTCCCCGGCCCGGACCTGTGGGCGTACAGCGCCCAGGCATGGCACGACCTCGCCGACCTCACTGAGCGGCGTATCTGGTGCCGTCTCACGGAGTCGGCCCCCGCCGCTCCGGCGGGGCGGTGACCACCGTGACAATCCCTGCGTACTCCGAGGTCGACGCCGAGTACCACCGCGCCAGCCAGATCGGTGCCGCCCGCGCAGTCGAGCGCCTCCTGCGGCTCCCTCACCTGCCCCCCGTCCAGTCCTGGACGATCGAGCAAGAGTCGGGCACCGTGCGCGGACACCTCGCGCTCCCTGAGTGGTCCCGCAGCGCCGCCGTGGCAGCGGTACGCGGTGTGCACCGCGCTTTTGGCGGCACGGTCCGCCTCCGCCGCGGCCCCTACGGTGCACGGGAGCTGGGCGCACGGTTCGACTGCCACCTGTGGCCCGTCGAATTGTGGATCCACACCGCAAAACCCGACCCCCTCTCGGCAGAGCGCGAACTGCGCGAGCTGCGCCAACAGCTCGCCCGCACGGACAAGTACCTCGCCGCGCTCGGCTGGTTCAACGACGGCGAGGCCACCATGCGCCGTCACACCGCGAGCGGCTGGTGGGAATTGGCCAGCGGCTACACCGGTTCACCTGGCGAATGGCTGCTCTTCGGCCCGGACGGCTGCCCCTTCGGCGCCTTCATGTCCGCGCGCAGCAAGCTCAAAGCGCGTGCGAACGCCGACGCCTACATCAGCGAACGCGAATCGAACCAGGCCTAGGCCTCTCCTCACGGCTCTCTGCCGTGGGCGCCCCGTGCGCCCACGGCAGGGCCTGTGACCTCTGACCCCCGGCCGGGCCGCGTCTGCCCAACACACTCCGGCCCGGCCGGGTCCACACCCATCCCACTTCAGGGAGGACCCGCCGTGATCACCACATCCCGGCCCCGCACCACCGACCTATCCCGCTCGCTCGCCGTAAGCACGCTCCCCCTCACCCCTACTCCCACCCTCGCCCGCGCTGCTGACGCAGTCGCCGAGGAACTGCTGGGCGGCGCCGCCCAAATGCTGCGCACGCTCGCCTGGGAGGCCGGCAGGTACCCCGAGCTCGCGCTCGACCGGCGCACCACTGCCTCCAACGTGGTCGACGAGCTCGGCCACACCGCATTGCAGCACGCCGTCGACAACGTGCTGCACGAGGCCCGCGCCCTGACCATCCGCCAGCCGTGGACTGACGCCATCCTGCACATGGGCAAGCGAGTAGTGAACCGAGCGCGCCCCACCGGCTACCGCGGCCTGGTGCTCCTGCACGCGGCACGGGACGCCGACGAGCACCTGGTCGAGCAGATCCGCAAAATCGGATCAGACCTGCGGCTGCGCCGTCAGGCCATCGTCGGCAGCGCCCGTCTGGCCGACTGCCACCACGCCACCCTCGACGAGCACGGCACCGTGTGCTGCGAGCCCTGGGGCGAGCACGCAGAGCACGACCACGACCGCTGGCACTGGCAGCTCGCCAACGTTCGCGCGCACACACGACCGGTGCTCTGCTCGGGAGCTCCCGAGCTGTGGCGCCCCGCCCAGTCCGTCCTCGACAGCGTCATCAGGCACCCCGGGGAGGTCACGTGACCCCGCCCTCCCCCACCGAACGGGGCGCAGCGGGCGCCTCCGCACAGGCGCGCGCCGACGAGCTGCGCCGCGAGGAACGCCGATTCCAGCACCGTCGCGCCGCACGCTGGATGCTGCCCGCCCTGCTCGCCTGGTGGATCACCGCCCAGTTCTCCGCCATCTTCTTCCCCGGCCTGAGTGCGTACCTCTTCGCCACAGCCGTGCCCTACTTCCTCCTGCGCCGCTTCTACACCACCAGTCCGGAGGTAGCCCGGTGGCAGAGGGGCGCCCGGGGCGAGCAGCGCACCGCCCGGATTCTCCGGCCGCTCACACGGCGTGCCGGGTGGGTCGTGCTCCACGACCGGGCCCTGCCCGGCACCAGGGCCAACCTCGACCATTTGGCCCTGGTGCCCGACGGCCGCGGAGCCGTCTACATCGACACCAAGACGACCCGCGGCGGGGGTGTGGTCGCGCTGCGCGGCGACGTCCTGCACATCGGCAAGACCGCCTACCGCGACGCCGTCAAGACCGTGCGGTTCGAAGCGGCGCAGGCCTCCAAGGTCTTGGGCGTGCCTGTGCATCCCGTCATCGCGGTGCACGGCGCCACGGTCCCCCACGGGCGGATCCGGCACACCGACCTGCTGGTCGTCTCCGCCCGCTCCCTGCGGGCCGCCCTGGCGAGCATCCCCCACAACCGTGACCCCGACGCCGTGCGGGCCCTGGCCACAAAGGCCGCCACCGACCTCCCCCCGTACACCCAGCGCTAGGAACCCCAGCCGTGCCCAACACAACCACCCCCGCGTCATTCCTCGTCGCCCGGCGCGACGCCAATGCGGACCTGCGCGACGCATCTGAACTGCTCACCGGCATCACCCAGCTCGTCAACCAGGGCCTGCCCGGACACTCCCTCACCCATCTCGCCGACGTCCTGGAGCAGCTAGAGCAGTTGCTCGCCGCGTGCGGCAAGCAACTGTCCGCCGAGGAGCCGGTGGCCGCCGACTACTACGACCTGGCCGCCGCCGTGATGCGCAACGTCCAGCAGCTCCTGAGCCGCTGACCGGCAGCCGTGGGGGGGGGGGGGGGGCCCCCCCCCCCCCCCCCCCCCCCCCCCCCCCCCCCCCCCCCCCCCCCCCCCCCCCCCCCCGCCCGCGCCCCCCCCCCCCCCCCCCCCACCCCCCCCCCCCCCCCCCG
>NZ_JBIRHJ010000017.1:22432-46456 GCF_044328435.1 Streptomyces sp. NPDC017940
GGCCCCCACCACACCCCGCGGGGGGCCGCGGGTTTCTGCACAACGCCCCGGGGGGGGGGGGGGGGGGGGGGGGGGGGGGGGGGGGGGGGGGCCCCCCCCCCCCCCCCCCCCCCCCCCCGCCGCCAGAGCCTCCGGACCGCCCACCACCACGAGGAGCCCCGGTGACAGCATCCACCGCCATCCGCACTATCCAGCGCACCCTCAGTGACGCCGCCCGCCGACTCACCACCCTGGACGCCGAACCAACCCCCGTCCAGGACCGCCTCGTATGGCTCCACCTACGACAGCGCGAAACCGTCCTCACCAGCCTCGTGGCGGCCGCGGTCAGCCTTTCCCGCGCCCACGCCACCGCAGGCGACGCCCCGGCCGCCACGGCTGCCCTCGAACTCGTCGAGCACTACCGCCACCAGCTCGCCCTCGCCCGCCGCGACATCAGGTACTACCAGCCCGCCCATGCCCGCCTCATCCAGCGCGCCGCGCAGGCCCGGCACCCGGACACCGGCCAGAGCCACGACTGATCCACAACACCAGCCCCACCTGTCTCCCACAACCCAACTCCGTGCACCCACGCCTCAACCGTGCCGTTGCCCACCCGGGAGAGGTTCACCAAACGATCAGCCCCGAGGAGGACCGCATGCCACGAGCCACCGCGCCCGACTACACCACGACCACATGGCCCGAGGACCCCACCCACGACGAGGTGCGATCCCTCGCCGCCTACATCGCCGCACGCCTCCCCCGCCCCGGAGACTGCACCAACCCCACCCTGCGCCCCCTCCTGGAGGAAACCCACGCGCTCCTCGACACCGACGACCTGCCGGTCCAGGCCACAGAACAGGTGAGCGCCGCTATCGACCGGCTGCGCCTGCACACCTACGCCACCCACGCAGGTCGCCTCTACAGCGACCTCGCCCCGGCCGCATGGGCACTCGTGCGCACCGCAAGGTCAGCGGCCACCGGCGGGTGCCGTCTCGGAAGCGGCTCTGCGTGTGACGGTGACGGGCGCGTGAGGCTCTTCATCTACGACACGTTCGTCTCCGAGAAGCCTCCCGGATGCCCGCAGCACGCGGCCGACGAAGCAACACGGTGGGACCACGGCCGCAGCGTCGAAGTGGTGCTCGTCGGCCCCGAAGAGGCCTGCCTCGATACCCAGGCTCGGATCGGATCTCGTCTCTCCCCCGCACCCAAGTGGGTTCCCGTACCACCGCGCTCCGCATAACCCCCGCACACCCCCCCAACGGGCGGCCCCTCAAGGGCCGCCCGTTTCCCGTTTCCTACCCCGCCCCGCCTCTCACCCCCGCCTGCCCCGGGCGGGATACTGCGGGCATGGATGAGCTGCCGCGGCTAGAGATCGAAGGGGGCGAGTGGTATCGCGCCGTACCCCCACCGGCCGTCCCCATGCCCGCGGCCAACATGCCGCCCGACCTCCACGGCGCACGCGCGATCCTCTCCGACACAGGCACCGGCTCCATCTACGACCTGCGCATCCTCGGCGACGCACACCGCGGCACCGGCAACCCCGAGGTCGACGTCGTACCCGAACTCGACTACTGGCGCGCCAAGATCCAGCCCGACCGCCCGGTCCACCCCCGCCGCGTCCCGCTGTCCCAGATCTACATCGAACACCGGCTTCCCTACGAACCCGGCGCCGAACCAACCGCCCCCGCCGAACCGGCCTTCCTGATGCGCCGCCTGGCGCCCCGGCCCGAGCAGCCCGGAGCACGCACCCCGGTCCCGGCCCGCAGCGTCGGCACCCTCCACGGCAGACGCATCATCCAGGTGACCCCACTCGGATTCCGGTGGGACCTGCGCGCCGTCAGCGAGCCGTTCGAGGACGACAACCACGACATCGTCGTGCACCTCACCAGCGCCCAGGAGTACTACCAATGGGTCCTCGCCGGCATCGACCCCGAGCCGGTCGCCATCGGCCTCTACCTCCTGTGGACCGAGTAGGTTCCCAGCCTTTTACAGACATGACACGGGCAGCGTTTCCACTGGAAACGCTAGTCTCGCCTGGTACCAACCGGCAGCCTTGGAGATTCAATGACAGGCGCGCTCCCGCGGCCCAAGCGCAAAAGCACCAAGTCCAAGCCCCCAGTGCCTCCTGAAGAGGTTCTCTACACCGACCGGGACCGCAGTGGAGACACCCTGGATCTGGAGCTGTTCGCCCTGTGCCCCAACCCGTTCAACAAGCGGGAGAAGAAGGGGGTACCGGAACTCGCCGCCACCATCAAGGAAGTCGGCCTCCTCCAGAACATCGCCCACATCAGGGCTGAGGTCTGGCTGGAGACCTACCCGGAGACCCAGGACCAGATCACCGCCCCGAACGTGATCCTCTTCGGAGAACACCGCTGGCTCGCCTGCCAAGAACTCGGCTGGGAAACCATCCCCAGCGTGTTGCGCGACGACAAGGTGGAGGACGCCCGCCTCATCGCCCTGATCGAGAACCTTCGCCGTGCCCAGCTCAGTCCTCTGGAAGAAGCCGAGCACTACAAGGCACTGCGGGAATCCGGCCTCTCCTACGAGCAGATCGCGGAGAAGGTCGGCGAGACCGCCAACGGCGCCATCTCCAAGGGCACCGTCTGGAAGCGCATCAAGCTTCTGGAACTCGCGCCCGCCGTCCAGCAGGCTCTCAGGGACGGCACCCTCAAGGTCAGTGCGGCGGAGAAGGCCCAGCAGCTAGACCTTGACGACCAGGAGGACTACCTCGGCCTCGTGCACGGCGGCGCCCACCCGGCCCAGGCACAGACCCAGATCCTCGCCCGGCAACGGCAGGACGAAGCCCCGGCGCCCGTGAGCGCCGTTTCCAGTGAAAACGGTGACGTGGCGGCCTCGGCCGACAACTCGAAGGACGTTTCCACTGGAAACAGCGCACCCGCCGTCCCGCCTGCTCCTCGCAAGCCGGAGCAGGGCAAGCAGGGCAAGCAGGGCAAGCAGCCTTCGGCGCGCGACAAAAACGACGCCGACCGCCGCGCGGCAGCCGCTGCCCGGGAAGTCTCCTGCCGTGCTCTGCTGGACTCCATCGATGTGACCGACCCCGCGAACAACGACCTCATCCTGTCCGTGCTGACGGCCGCAGTGCTCGCGCCCCCGCAGCAATCCGCCGCACAGCAGCGCGCCTTCGTATGGCTGAAGGAGACCGACCGCCACGGCATGGACGCCGTTGACGCTGCGGCCTACTTCGCCGTCATACAGGATTCAGACGACGCTGCGACACAGCGTCTCGCCGCCTTCGCCTCGGCCCTGGCCGCCGCCGAACTCCGCACGGCGGCCCGTCGCCAGTCCTGGGGCAGCCGCGAACACAACCACGTTCGCATCCTCCAGGAGCACGCGGCCTACGAGCCACAGACCGACTGGGAGAAGGCCGAACTGGTCACCGCAGGAGAAGCCCGATGAAGACCACCAGCACCACCGTCGCCCCCCGCTTCCGACCCAACCGCCGGAACTGGCCTCTCATCTGGGCGTACATCATCGAATGCGGCGGATCCACCAAGTCCACCAGCGCCACGTCCATGGCCGTCACCGCTGCCCTGCGCGGATACCCCGGCGTTGTTTTCGACCTGGACAGCAACATGTCGTCTACTACCGTCCTCGGCTACGACGAAGACTCACTGAAGGGCAAGAGGACCGCGCTAGATCTGCTCTACGGCAAGGCCACCCTGGACCAGGTCGCGCTGCCCGCCCGCTACCGCATCGGGGACGGCGACGATCCCGACGAGGACTTCGCGCCTATCCCGAACCTACGCCTCGTGCCCAGCAACCCTGCCATGGCCGGCGCGGACCTTGCCATCGCGGAGGACGCGGACCGCAACGACTGGTTCGCCGAAATTCTGCGCTCCTACGAGGGCGACGACACGGTCTTCTACCTGGACTTTCCGGCGAGCTACGGCAAGATGCCCTACTCCGTGCTGCGCATGCTGGACGAAGAGGATTCCGTCATCCCCTCGATCAAGGCTGACCCCAAAGACGTCAAAATGGTCAAACGGCTCACGGAAGAGCTGGAGCGCATCCGCGACAAGAACCGCGGCCGTCGGTCCGTCCCCGGCAGACCGACGCTCAACCACCTGCTCCTCACGGGAACCCCGACGCCTTCCTACGACGAGGCAGCAGCCCGCCGCGCCACGGCCGCCGCAGAGGCGAAGTACAGCTCCGTACTGCTGCCTTACATCCGGTACTCAGCCGACGCCAAGAAGCTCTACGAGGACGATGTCCCCCTGCCGATCCTCCTACCCAACTCCGTCCCCTCCGTGGACTACCGGAAGGTGATGACGCACCTCGGCTTCGTCGACCGGGCGGCCTGACCTCACTGAGCGGGCATATCAGCGGGAGCGGCTGCACACCGAAAGCCCGTGTCGTCGTCGGCCATGTCCTTGTCCGCGTCGTTGTACGCGGATGGAGTGCAGCGGAAGAACGGGCTGGTGAAAGCCGATCCCTTCAGCTCGTATCGCCCGGAGATCGTCGCCGTAGACGACCATTCCCACACGTTGCCGCACATGTCGTACACACCGTACGGACTGGCTCCACTGTGGTAGCGACTGACCGGGGTGGTAGTACCGATGCGGCTTTCCCTCACGTTGCACTTCGCAGCGGTCTGCTGCCTGCCCCATGGGTAGATGTCACCGGCAGTGCCCCGCGCAGCCTTCTCCCACTCTTCGGCACTCGGCAGCCGCTTGCCCGCCCACGCGGCGTACGCGGAAGCGTCGTCCCAGGTCACCCAGACAACCGGGTGATCGTAGAGACTCCTGGGACACCGCTTTCCTTCCCAGTGACGTGGAGGCGTGTGCCCTGTGGCCGCGCAGAACCTCGCGAAATCTGCATTGGTGACCGGGCAGACATCGATCAGGAACGCATCAACCCAGATCGGTTCATCCGCACTGCCCCCGAGGAAGATGCCCTCGGGCACGGCCGCCATCGCCTTCCCATCGGCTGGGTGTCGGACAGGCTCGGTGGCCAGTATGGGCGCGACTTGCGGTTCCGTGATCTGGGCGGGTGTCTTGCCTCCGCTCTCGGTCTCCAGAAGGCCGATGAAACGCCCATGGGCGTCGGCATCGCTCTGCGCCAGGATGTGGTCGAGTGCGGCCTGGTTGGACATCCGCGGCTGGATTGCTGCCCCGCCGCTCTCCCACTTGGAGACCATGCGCTCGGTGACGCCGAGCCGCGCCGCGAACGCCTCCAGCGTGTATCGCGTCGCGGCTCGAAGGGCCTTGACCTCACGGCCAGTCCATAACGTCACCAGCGGCATGACTACCCCTTCACTCCCGTGCGCGTCAGTCAGTGTGGTCAACTTCCCGACGGCACTTGTAGTTACAGATGCTCTCCGGGCACGTCGGCGTACAGGCTGCGCAGCTTCCCGAGAACTGGGTGCTCCGCATCGAGCTGTACGTCGTTGATCGCTGTGATTGTCCGGACCCCGATGGACGTGTTGGTCGCGAACGCTGCGCGCATGGTGGGCAGTGACTCCAGGGTCACCGGGGCGGTGGCGGTCTGGTCGTGGATGTTCTGGAGGAGCCTCATCGTCACCCCTGGCAGCACGGGCGCCTCCGGCCAGACCACGGTGCCGTCCTGGTCGATGAAGGCCATGTTCCAGGTGCCGCCCTCCGAGATACGCCCGTCCGGCTCGGTGAAAGCTGCGTCCCCGAAGCCGGCAAGCTGCGCCTCACGCCTGAGACGCAACTGGGAGAAGAGGCCGAGGTGCTTGACCTCAGGGGTGTCGCGGCTGAACGGAAAGGTCTGCACCGACAGGGGAGGGGCGGGTACGGGTCCGGCAGGCCTCGTCGTGACGAGAAACTGCGGCTGGCCCGCCGCGGCCGGGTGTCCCATGTCGAGCTGCGGGTCGAAAACGGTGACCCGGACCACGAAGGATCCGGTGCGCTCAGCGACTGCTTTGCGAACGTACGCCCTCACCTGGTCCCGATCCAGCTCGACTCCGAACACGCAGCGGGCATCGTGCTCCAGACGATCAAGGTGCAGGGAGAGCCCCTTTACCTTGTGATCGTCCACTCGCATGCTGGTGAAGTGTCCGTAGTTGGTAAGCGCCAGATTCTGAAGGGCATCGAGGGGCACAGGTACGCCGTTTAGTTCAGCCATGGCGCCAGTCTCGCATCCGTGAGCACGTCTCAACCGGCAGGTCAGGCAAGAAAGTTCGGTCTAAGTTCGGTGCTGGGGCGGGGGCACTGCATTCCGCTCCGTCACCGTTCGCGGAAGGCTGTGTTCCACCATCGGATCACTCCCATCGGACATCGCATATGTCGACACCGAACCCCCCTGAACTTCCTGACTGGCTGTATGAGGGCGCGTGCGTCCTCGATCAGCGGTTGCAGCGGTGGGGCGAAGTCCAGAGTCTGAGCTTTCCGTGTGAGGAACGTCAGCAGTCGCGTGTGTGGCTGCGACCTCTGCGGGGCGGCTACGAGTGGAACCCCGAGGTAAGTGACCTGAGGCCCCTGACTTCGGAGACACGAC
Source organism: Streptomyces sp. NPDC017940 (assembly GCF_044328435.1). Taxonomy (NCBI): domain Bacteria; kingdom Bacillati; phylum Actinomycetota; class Actinomycetes; order Kitasatosporales; family Streptomycetaceae; genus Streptomyces; species Streptomyces sp. NPDC017940. Next base: position 28,892 of record NZ_JBIRHJ010000017.1, read on the forward strand.
TCATGCACCGGCTTCCCTCCCTGACAACCGATGACTACACCCCCGAGGAGCGCCAGGAGTTCCGCGTGCTGATGGATGCCGCTGCCGCACAGTGGGCGGCCACCGTCAAGAGAAGCGCTCCTGACGGCATCTGGGTACCGACTCGGGCCGACTTTCTCGATCAGTTAGGGGAGGCTGACGAGCTGGTCGACGCTCTGTACCGCTCGCTGGGTGCCCTGCGTAAGGGCATCGGCGCTATCGACAGTACTGCCCGTCGGCGGTTCCTCGACCGCGCGCGGCCCGCACCGCCCGGCCCGGACTCAACTCCCTGACTGGTGCCCGCGGGGCACCCCCGTGCCGGCCTCGTGGGCACCTTCCGGGCGGAAGACCGGTCTGCCAGCCACCCCGGATCGGTCTTCCGCCGCACCACCGAGCGACCCTCGGCTCCGTGTCTGCCCAACAACACGACCAGGAGCCGGGGGTCTCTCCCTGTTCGCATCGGAACCGCGACGCCGCAGTCAGTACGACGTCCCCCGGTCACACACCTTCTATGCGTACTTCGTCGACCCTGCGCAGGACGACGCTGGCTGCGGCGCGGGTCCGCTCGCTCCCTCCCCGCGTCAGGAGGTCGGCCAGTTGCTCTCCGAGCCACGCGATACGCGCAGGTTCGTCCTGAATCTGGTGCCATAGGGCATAGGCGCGCTGCACTGCCTCCACAACGCACGTGGTGCTGCTCAGCTCCAGCCAGCCGCGAGCCGCCTCAATGTAGAGCTCGCACCCCACACCCGGCATCCCGCACCGGTAGGCGGCATGTGCCCGCAGTTCCCGGGCCCGCAGCGACATCGGATGGGTCGGACCATGCTCGGCCTCCAGGTCCTCCTGGAGGCGACGGGCAAGCTTCATCGCCACGTGCTCGCGGCCGCTGTCGATGGCTTCGCTGATCTCATCTGTCGCTGGCCGCAGGGCAGGCGGCACGGTACATGCGTCGGGGTCGTCGGCCAGGCCCCGTGCGTCGGTCGGCTCCAGGACATCACCGTCGGGGCCGACGACGAAATGCCACAGCCTGCCATCCGGCTCGGTGGCCTCGACATGAACAGGGCGGCGGCGCTCCCGTGCCAGCCGTCCGACGTGCGCGAGCGCTGCGGCGCGGGCGTCCTGAAGGGTGCCGGATCCGGTGCGACGTAGCTCTACGCCGTCCACCCAGCTCCGCCCGTCGTGGGCGAGTGCTACAGCCACGTGCCCGCTCATCTCTGCACCCCCTGCCGCAAGTTGACCTGCCATGACGGCCTCTCATCATCCATCACACCATGGCGAACAGCCGTGGACCCGCTCAGTCACCCGAGATCTTCCCGCCCTACGGGCGCCCCGCATTCACCAGCGTCCACGGGGCGGGAAGTCCTGCACACGTCCTTCACGGGGCCCTTGTGGCACGTGAGAATGGGTGACATGGATTCAAACCCCAGTAGCGACACGCGGCTCCAGAGTCTCTATGATCGACTCCGCTACCGGTAGCCTTCAGGCTCAAGTCAGTAAAAGTTAGTTGGGGGTCGGTTGAGATGAGTCAGCAGGACCAGGACGACGGCCGCAAGCCACGTACCACCTCACGTGTCACGGCCGATCTCCCGTTGCGGGAGTACAACCTGCTCGACGATGCGCGGGTGCTCAACGCCGCGAGCACCACCGACATCATGCGCGCCATGGTCCGTCTGCACGACGCAGACCCGAAGTTCCAGAAGCGCGTGGCTGACGAGATCGCCAAGATGCGCCGGGAGAAGCTGGAGGCCCGCGGCGCTGAGGGGCAGACCTGGCGACGCCGTCGGGGCCGCACGAGGAACACGGACACCAAGGGGCTCGTCGCATGAGCCCCTAGACCGCACGCGGTCGACTGCTGCGAGTGGGCCCGCAAAAAAGTGCGAGGCCCCCGGCACCACCCGGAGACCTCGCAGAAGCTGACCGCACACCATCGACGAGCCGCTCTTACCAAGCAGCTTCGTCCGCCCAACCACTACGCAAGGCTGTGTTCGCCGGGGCCAACCGGCGGGTGCGTGTCTGCCCAACGCTTTGAAGGGTAGCAATGTCGGCTCCGTACGCCGAGACCACTAGTTCATTCGACCGTTTTGTTTCCGCTCTGACCGCCGCCGGATCACGCTTCGCGACGCTGCGACAGCACAAGGTGAAGGCGACGTGCCCGCACCACGACGACGTCGAACCGTCGCTCACCGCCGACTACAAGGGGCCCGACCGCAAAACGGTCATCCACTGCCAGGCAGGGTGTGACCCGCGCGACGTCGTCGCCGCCCTCGGCCTGAGCCTTGCCGACCTGTTCGACGATCCGATGCCCGAGGAGCGGAAGACCCAGTGGCGCCCCATCCCGCGCGCACGCGCCAGACGTGGCGTCAAGACAGAGCCGCAGAAGAAGGTCACTCCTAAGAAGGAGCCCAAGCCGTCCTGCGCGGGACCCTACCGCGAGGTCGCCCGGTACGCGTACGTACACGCTGATGGTGTCCTGGCCGGGCACAAGGTCCGCCGTGAGTGCACCGGGTGTGCCACCTGCCGCGCCGACGGCGCTAAGCCGGGCAAGCGCATCTCCTGGGAGCGTCCGCTCAGTGATCCGCCCTGTGGCTGCGAGACCTGCGCGAAGGTGTCCGGCCAGGGCATCGAGCTGCATATGCCCGACAACGCCCCGCTCTACCGCACCCCCGAGCTGGCTGCCGCGCCCAGGGGCTCCACGGTCTACCTGGGGGAGGGGGAGAAGGTCGTCGCGGCTGCCGAATCCTTGGGCCTGCTGGCCACGACCAAGCCGGGGTCCGCGCCGACGCGCTGGAACCCTGACCACACCCCGTTGCTCGCCGGGCAGCACGTGGTGATCCTCGCCGACCGCGACGAACCCGGGTACAAAGCAGCTCGGAATGCTCGGGACACTCTGCTCGCCCACGCGGCATCCATCCGTGTGCTCCAGACCCCGCTGGAGTCCAAGGGTGCAGACCTGGACGATCACCTCGCCGCAGGCCTGTCCCTCGACGCACTGGTGGCCGTGCCCGAGGACCAGGACACCGAAGACGGCGCGCAGATCCTCACCCACCCCACCGCGGCCACGCCTCTGCTCCCGGCCGATGGCGAGCCGATTCCGGGCGACGACGGACGGCCCAACAGGCGCGAGCAGTACGCGATCCGGCACGGCGAGATCGTCCGGGTCACCCGCAAGCAGATCGGCCAGGACGAGGACGGCCGCCCGGAGTTCGAGACCACCTTCGACACCGTGCTGGGCTGCGACGCGCGCATTGTGCGCATCGAGACCCGCGACGTCGGCGACACCGACGCCGACAAGCCCGCACGCCCCGGACACCGCACCGGCGACGAGGACCAGGAGCTCGACGAGGTCCTGGAGCAGCGCCCCACCACCGGCTACATCCTCCAGCTCGTGCACCCCAAGCAGCTCGACCAGCCCGTCCTGATGCGAGTCTCACGCAAGGCATTCGATGACGGCTCATGGCTGCATGACCTGCCCTGGCCCGGCATCTACCACAAGCGCACCCGCAACGCCGTGGCGCAGATCGCCACCGCCATCGGGGCCGTGAGCACGGACGCCGAACGCGTACCGGTCTACGCCGCGACCGGGTGGCGCCGCACGCCTGCCGGACAGTGGATGTACGTGCACGCCGGTGGCGGCATCACCGCGCACGGCCACGTACCGCTGCGCACCCGCTTCCCCGGCCGCCTGGCCTTGATGGCGCTCCCCGAGCCGAGCGCCGATCCCGCGCGGATCCGGCAGGCGGCGATGACGGCCCTGTCCATCCCCGGCCACACGCCCGAGTACGCCACCGTCGCGATGCTGGGCCTGGCTTTCCGCGCCCCCTACTACCGGTGCCCCAGCTCGATCTGCCTCACCGGCCTGCCCGGCTCCGGCAAGACCGGTGTGGGCACACTCGTGCTTCGCCTCTATGCCCCCGAACTGGACCGTAACGAGAGCCTGCTGTCGATCTCAGACACCGGCTCCACCCAGCTAGGTACCACCGAGGTCCTGTACCGGATGAAAGACGCGCTGGTGATGGGCGACGACAGTGCGCCCGACCGGTCCGTCCGCGACGCCGCCGTGCGCACCAGCCGCATGAGCCGTACCCAGTACAACGGCGAGGGCCGCGTCCGCCTGAAGCAGGTCGACGGCGAACTCGAACTCGACGACCAGCGGGGCCCCCGCGGATCCCTGATCCAGACCTCGGAGGTACTGGCCTCCACAGAGTCCGCGCAACAGCGCATGCTCACCATCCAGATGAACCGCGCTGAGATCGATCTCGACCAGCTCGCCCGGATGTCCGCCCCCGCTTTCGCACACGACTGCGCGCTCCTCACCTCCTCCTACATCCGGTGGATCGCCGCCGACTACGAAGCGCACTGCGCCACGGTGCGCACCCTCGCCGACTCCTACGCCTCCCAGCTACGCCCGTACTGCGGGGACCGCCCCGCCGAACACCTCGGGCAGTTCGCCACCGGGTGGCACATGGTGCTGCGCTACCTCACCGAAACCGCAGCGATCACATCTGAGGAAGCGGCACAGTGGTGGGAGCTCGCCTGGTCCGGCCTGTTGGAAGCCTGCGACCGCGAGCGCAACCTCCTGGAGAACCAGACGATGCACCGCAAGCTGCTCGGCTACCTCAGCACCGCGTTCGCCGGACGCCACGCGCACCTCGTAGGGCCTGACGGAAAGTGCCCCTCCGACCCGGACCGCGCGATGCGCTACGGCTGGAGCGTGAGCGACAACAGCGCGGAAGACCCGGCCAACCCCGGCCGCGCCGTGCTGCGCGCCGGGGGGGTACGGCTGGGCGTCGTCACCACCGTCACCAACCCGGACGGCACCCGCGAAGAGCGTCTGTGGCTCGATCACCAGCAGGCCACCAGCATCGCCCTGCGCATGGCCGCAGAGCTCCAGGAGACGTGGACGGTGACCGCGAACGTCCTCACCGAAGCCCTGCGCCAGGCGAAGGTGATCGAGGTCGAGTACGAGACGAGCAAGAACGGCCGGTGGGTCAAGGCACGCCGTCCGATGCCCGGGGGCCGACGCCGCGTGTGGGACATGCCCGCCGCCGCCCTCGACCTCGACGGGGACGAGGGGGGTGAGGGACCCGGCCAGAACGCACGTCCCGGCCGCCCGCCCGCCCCGCCGGCCCCGCAGGCCGACCCGCTCTTCGACCTGTCCGCGCTCATGCCCGCACCTGCCCCCGCCCCGGCCCCGGAGCAGCCCACGGCCGCCGCCACGGTCGAGCAGCCCGCATCCGTGCCGCCCCCGCCCACGGCGGCCGCACCGCCTCCCGCCCCGGTCATCGAGGCAGAGGCCCCCCAGCTCCCCGACCCGGCGCCAACCCCTGACGCGGCGCCCGCCGAGAACGACGTACACCCGGCCTCCGCCCGGCAGGGGGCAGCGGAGCAGCCCGCGAACGAGGCCTCCGGGGTCGACGCGCCCCTGGTCGACGAGCTGGGCGACGAACACGGCGCCCGCACCGCCCCGGTCGACCAGGGCGACGAGGACGAAGAGGACGGTGCCCCGGCCGGGACCACCGCTCCCTGGCGCGCGGCTGCCGCTGTCGCCCACACCGACGGCCTGTACCTGCCTGACGGCACCAAGCACCCGCTCCCGCCTCTCGACCAGTTGCACGCCGGACGTCTCGCCGAGTTCGTCGACGAGCTCGGCCTGGGCCACGGAGGCGCAGCCCGCGGCTCCGGCGCCTCCAAGAAGTGGCGCCCCGACGACGGGCAGATCTACATCAGCGCCGACCTCACCGACGCGCTCGGCCTGCCCGTGCCCGAGGACGGCCCCGCCGACGAGCGCCGCGCCTTCCTCGATGAGCACGTCGACCACCCCTTCCTGGCCCGCGCCCGGGAGGCAGGCTGGAACGTCGCCCGGTGGGGCTCGCCCACCCGTATCTGGCGCGAGCGCCCCGGCGGCGGCCGCAACCTGTCCGCGCAGCTCGTCGTCGTGCCCCACGCCGCACTCACCACACGCTTCCTCGAGGACGACCCCGCCCCGGCCCTGCTCGCCCGACGACTCCAGCAGCTTGCCGACACGATCGGCATCAGCTACCGCACCACCCCGGGCGTCACCGGCCACGAGCTGCTGCGCGCCACCCGCCCAAAGAACGGACGCCGCGCCGCCCCGCTGGAGCGCGCGCAGATGCCGCAGGTCCTGATGGAGCGCCGCAACCTCTACGTGGCCAAAGTCTGGGACCGCCAGCCCACTGCGGAAGAGCTGAAGAAGGAATTCGTGCTGCTCTTCGACGCCCGCGCCTCATACCTGTCCGTGACCAGTTCCCTGCGGGCAGGCCGCGGGAAGTTCGAACACCGCGAGCAGCCCGCCGAGTTCGACGCGAACATGCCCGGCCTGCACCTGGCCAGGGTGCCGAAGTGGGAGCACTGGGGCACCTTCGACCCCTTCGGGCCGCGCCGCGAGGACGGCGCCCCGCGCCTGTACCAGACGCCCACGCTCGCCTACGCCCGCAAGGACTTGGACGCCGACGTGGAGATCCTCGAATCGTGGGTGTGGCCGGACCACTACCGCATCCTGGAATCCTGGTACCGGCAGCTCGCCACCGCCCGCAAGACCCTGACAACCGCCACCGACGAGATGGTCGGCGCGACGCTCAAGGACGTCTACACCAACAGCATCGGCCTGTTCAACAGCGACCACCTGCGCGGACGGCCCGAACTCGGCAACCAGGACTCCGACACCTTCCGGCCCGACATCCAGCAGGCCGTCCTCGCCGCACAGCAGGCCAACCTCACGCGCACCATCATGCGCGTAGGCGAAACCCACGGCATGTGGCCGATCGCCGTGAAAACGGACATGATCGCCTACGTCACCGACGACCCCGACTTCGCCACCGCCGTACCCGGCCTGAAGATGGAAAAGGATCTGGGCAACTTCAAGCCCGAAGGTGCCGCACTCGCCAAGGACGTGTTCACCCAGCTCCACCCCGGCAAGAGGTGGTTCCCCACCGCCAGCTTCTTCACCCCGGCCGAAGAATGGGGTGAGCGCTGATGGCGATTCGCAACCAGGCAGCCGTCCTGTGGCAGGCGTGGATCGGCAAGCAGCCACCGCGCACCGTACGCGAGGGCGTCGACCTGGTCGGCGTCGACGAGGCCGCTCGCATCGCCGGAGTCCGGCCCCGCACCATCAAGGACTGGCTGCGCCGCGAGGAACGCGCAATTCCCCGCACCGTCGGCCAGGCCATTCAGGAGATGGGCGGCGTGGACCAGGCCGCCCAGGCCGCAGGGGTCAAGCCCCGCACCATCAGGGAGTGGCTGCGCGGTGAACGGCGCGGCCGCACCCCCGGCCAGCGGCAGGCCGCGCACATCGGCAAGCTCACAGACGCAGCAAAGAAACAGCACATCGAACGCCAGAAGCCGACCGGCAACCAGGCCAAGCTCACCAACGGCGTGATCAGCTCACCCAAAGCCCGCCAGCAGGCCATGAGCTCCCGACGCGCCGCGCGGATGTCCAACAGCGGCGCGCACCTGAGCATGTCCGCCAAGGTCACCGTCGACACCGGCCGACGCAAGGACGAACGGTGGCGCAACATCAGCATGAACTTCCGCGACGACGTCATGTCGGGCCCCACCAACTCGTTCCTCAACGGCGACGATGCGGGCGCCATCGGCAAGCTCGGCGAGGCCTTCGGCGAGCACTACGCGCCCGGCACCGGCTGGCAGTTCGGAGAGATCCGCGGATTCCAGATCGGCGAGTTCAACCCCGGAGCCGGGGGCGTGTTCCCCGACTCCGGGTACTGAGCCCGGACAATGCCGCGGCCGCCACCAGCTCCCGGTGGCGGCCGCGGCCGCACGACGTAAAAGGCCGACGCCCTCAGTCCGCCAAAGGCGGGTGGCACGGGCGCCGGCCGACCGAAACCACCCCAAGGGGAAGTCTCACCCGCAGTCTACCGGTTCCCTCCAGCCGAAAACGGCTTCCTGAGGCTGCACGGCCAAACCTCTTCCCAGATAAGTGACTTAAGCCCTATGCTGTTTTTACATGGCTCTGTGCCGCTCTCCACCCGCCGTGCCGCTAGTGCCAGCCGCCCCTCGACCCGTGCAGGAGACATCGTGGATCCGATGAAGGAAGTCGTCCCCACCTCCGTCCAGACCGCCGTTGACCGTAGCGGGCAGCCCGACGAACTCGCCTACCTGGCCCCGGCGGCCGCTGCCGCACTCGCTCTTCTCGCCGACGCCGTCACGCGGCGCGGCCTGGACGCCGACGACGTCGTCCAGGTCCTCAAGGACTCCGGTGTGCACACAGCGTTCGCGGACGTGCTCAGCGCTGCTTCCTCTATCGTCATGGAGAGTCTGGAGGACCCCTATGAGTTCGACGGTCGCCTCCACGCAGACAACCTGAGCGGCGCGGCCGGAGAAGTCCGGGACGTCTTCCGGTGGCTCTAGCCGCCGCGCGTCCCGTTGCCAGGAGTGACCAAACGCCAATACTGTTTTCTGTCACTGTCCTGCTCCTGGCGGGGCGCCCGCCCCTGGAAAGGACCCGCCCTGATGATCCGCGCCGGACGCAAGCACCTCGTGCGCACCCTCGATGAAATCGCCACGGCCGCGGGTGTGACTGCGCGGACCTACCGCAACCAGCGCAGGCACAAGCGTCCCGGCCACCCGGCCCCAATCAGCTCCCCCGGTGCCCGGGTCCTGCTCTACGACGCAGAACAGATCGCCGCCTACCAGGCCGGCAGCCCCATCCCCTCCCTGCCAGAGAACGACTCGCCCGACGACCTCCTGGACCACCAGGAGGCCGCCGACCTCGTCGACGTCGCCCCCCGCTCCTGGGAGACCTACAAGGCCGATCCCTTCCTCAGGGAGAACGCCGTGCCGGTCAAAGGAGTCGTGCACCACCCTCGTCGGACCATCACTGCCTGGATGGAGTCCCGGCCAGGCAGCGGCACCGGAGGAGGCCGCCCCACAGGCACCGGCGACCTCATGCCCCGCGAGGACCTGCTGCCCCGCACCGCTCAGCTCCTCGACGCCAAGGCCGACATCACCGCCGAACAGGCCGCGGACGACCTCGGCGTGCACCCCGACACGGCGCAGCGCGCCCTCACCACCCTGCGGGCCCAACGTGTGGGCGAACTACTGCAAGCCCATCAGGAGCTGACCGAGGAACAGGTCATCGAACAACTCGGCTACCCGCTGCGCGCAGCCCGCAACGCCCTGGCCACGGCCCGCGCACAGCGCCGCACCTCCGACAACACTCCGTACATCCAGAGCGTCTGGGAAGCCCTGAGAGACGCCGACGTGCCCCTCACGGGACTTCCGAGCCCCCTGGTACGGCCCGGGGCTATCAGCGCCGCCATCATCGCCCTGGGGCCCGGCGCCAAGGCTCCCGCGCTGCTCTGGGACGAGCGATACGGATGGCGTACCGCCCTGGACACCCACGCCGGCCGCGAGGCACAGCCCCCACAGGGGCCCGGTATCCGCTACCTCGGCACCGGCATCCGCCCGCCCGCCGAATCGGTCGCCTCCGCACTCAGCGACCGCCGGTCAGGCACCAAGCGACCCAAGGGGAACCGATGACCGAACCGGCCGTGAGGACAACGGCTGATAGTCCCGCCCCACCGGCGCTACGGTTCCGATAAGACGGCAGCCACCGGGAGTTGGGGTGGCTCATCTGCCTCTCAACATAGACAGGGAAGCCTCAGCCATGACCGAACCCGCCCCCGTCCGATGGATCCCGCCACACCCTCGGGAACTGCCGGAATGGCGCGCGCAGCTCGTCTGGCTGTGAACGTGAGTTGGGGAGTCGTTTCGCGATGAGTACGGGTGTCGCGTTCTGACCGACATTGCGATGTCGGTTTGTTTTGACGTCAGTCGGGGGCTTGCGGTGGGACTGTGGGGTGTGCTTCTGCCGCTGGGGGCCTGATGGGTAACTCGCAGTCGAAGGTCGAGTTGTACTCGGCGATCCGCAAGGATCATCTGCTGGGGATGTCGATGCGGTCGTTGCAGCGGGTCCACAACGTCACGTGGCGGACGGTCCGGCGGGCGCTGGACGGGAAGTGGCCGGAGCCGCGGAAGAAGCCGCGGCAAAAGGAATCGCGGCTCGATCCCTACAAGACGTTGATCGACACGATGCTGAAAGCGGACCTGGATGCGCCGCCCAAGCAGCGGCACACCGCTCAGCGGATCTTCGACCGGCTGGTTGAAGGGCACGACGCCCGTGACATCTCGTACTGCATGGTCCGGCTCTACGTGAAAGAACGGCGCAAGGAGATCCGCCGCAGGGCCGGGGTGGGGCCGGAGGCGATGTTCATCCCGCAGCGGCATCTGCCCGGGGTGGAGGCGGAAGTCGACTTCGGGGACGTGCACATCGTGCTGGCCGGGGTGCCGACCAGGGTCTACCTGTTCTCGCTGCGGTTGTCCTACTCCGGCAAGGCGGTGCACCGGGTGTTCGCCTCCTGCGGGCAGGAAGCCTTCCTCGAGGGGCACGAGCACGCCTTTCGGCGGCTGGGCGGCATCCCGCGCGGGAAGATCCGCTACGACAACCTGCGGGCCGCGGTCGAGCGGGTGCTGGGGCTGGGGCGGGCCCGGCTGGAATCCGACCGCTGGACGGCGTTTCGCTCGCACTGGGGTATCGAGGCGTTCTACTGCCGGCCGGGCATCGAGGGCGCTCACGAGAAGGGCGGCGTCGAGGGGCAGATCGGTTACTTCCGCCGCAACCACTTCGTCCCGGTCCCCGAGGTCGCCTCGCTGGCGGAACTGAACGAGCTGGTGGACCGCTGGGACCTTCAGGACGAGGGCCGCCGGCTGCGCTCACGGACCCGCACGATCGGCGAGTCCTTCGCCCACGAGCAGCCGCTGCTCAGGCCGCTGCCCACCGAGGTGTTCGAGACGGGACGGTGGTTCACCCCGCGCGTCAACCGCTTCGGCCAGATCACCGTGCGCTCCAACACCTACTCGGTGCCGGTCCGCTTCATCGGCCGACAGCTGCGGGTCTTGCTGCACGCCAACGACCTGGTGGTCTACGAGGGCCGCACCGAGGTCGCCCGCCACGAGCGACTCAGCGGCCGGGGCGGTTCCCGGCTCGTGCTCGATCACTACCTGGAGGCGCTGTTGCGCAAGCCGGGCGCGTTTCCGGGCTCGACTCCGCTGGAACAGGCTCGCTCTGCGGGGCGGTTCACCCCGGTCCACGACCGGTGGTGGGCGGCTGCCTGCGCAGCACACGGGGACGCGGCCGGCACCAGGGCTCTGATCGAGGTCCTGCTCCTGGCCCGGCACATGGAACACGAACACGTCGTTGCGGGGCTGGCCGCCGCGATCAGGGCGGGCGCGCTGACCGCCGACGCGGTCGCGCTCGAGGCCCGCAAAGCCGCCGAGGGCGATGCCGGAGAGCTGCCCGCCCCGGCCCCTGGCACCGCTCATGCGGAGGGGCCTGCGGCGACCGTGACGTCTCTGGCCGACTGGCGGCTGTCGCATCTGCCTCCGGACAACCGGCCGCTGCCCTCGGTGGCCCAGTACGACCAGTTGCTGCACCGCCGCGGCCGCAGGGCCGAAATCGAGAAAGAAGGATCATGAGCCCACGCAAGCGCGGACTGACCGAAGAAGCCGCCGCCGCCTCGATCGACCAGGCATGCCGGATGCTGCGGCTGCCCTCCATCCGCCAGCAGTTCGGGGACCTGGCCGACGCCGCGGCCCGTGACCAGATGTCCTATCGGGGGTTTCTGGCTGAGCTGCTGATGACCGAGTGCGACGACCGGGCCCGGCGCCGCTCCGAGCGCCGCATCAAGGCGGCTGCGTTCCCGCGGGAGAAGTCCTTGCGGGCCTTCGACTTCGACGCCAACCCGAACGTCGACCCGGCCACCGTCAATACCCTCGCGACCTGCGAGTGGGTCAGGAAGAGCGAGCCGCTCTGCCTGATCGGGGATTCGGGCACCGGCAAGTCTCACCTGCTGATCGCGCTGGGCACCGAGGCTGCACTGCACGGCTTCCGGGTCCGCTACGTGCTGGCCACCAAGCTCGTCAACGAGCTGGTCGAGGCTGCCGATGAGAAGCAGCTGTCCAAGACCATCGCCCGCTACGGGCGTGTCGATCTTTTATGTATTGATGAGCTCGGCTACATGGAACTCGACCGCCGCGGAGCGGAGTTGCTGTTCCAGGTGCTGACCGAACGCGAGGAGAAGAACAGCGTCGCGATCGCGTCGAACGAGTCGTTTTCGGGGTGGACGAAAACCTTCACCGACCCCCGGCTCTGCGCGGCGATCGTCGACCGGCTCACCTTCAACGGTGCCATCATCGAGACCGGCACCGACTCCTACCGCCTCGCCCACACCAAGGCCCAGGGCGAACAGAACAAGGCCAGCTGAGTGGTCCTCATTGGCCCTAGTCGATGACCGACTTGGTCAGGGACTTGAAGAATGAGCCACTGGGGCTGAGGTCGGCGCCGCCGCATTGGTTGACGGGGCTGCCGACAGGCAGCCCAGCGAGGTTTGCGCTGGCGGTGCCGGTGCCATGGCTGGTCGCTCCTTCGGCACGGGCACCGTGGTGGTTGTTGCAGCTGGTGCCGAAGGCCGGTGAGAGGAAGTCGCCGATGCCTCCGGCCCAGGCGGGAGACGTGGCATGGCCGGTTCCCAACAAGGTCAGTGTCACGACAGCCCCTCGGGCAACAGCGCGCGTCATCATGAGCGGCTTAACGATCAATCCGTCACAAGGACACGAACCGCACCCGCCCGGCAACCCGCGATGGCGAGAAGCACGACGCGGCAACGGCGAGTGACATCAAAACTCGTCGCGATTGATCACGCAGGCACGCGCTTAGCGCCTCCCCCTCACACCGCGAAACGACTCCCGCTCAGAGCTCCATAGCCACTCGTCGACTACACCGCGTCGAACCCGTCCAACATCACCATGCGCGAGGCTATCCGCGCGGGCCGCTGCTCCATCGTGCCCACCATGCCCAACCCGCCGATCGCCGCTGACACCCTCGCCGCGGTCCTGCTCAACAAGGCGGAGCGCGCCCGCCTGGAAGAAGCAGAGCTGTACTACGCCACAGCGGACATGACGGCCCTGGCCCTGGCAGCCGCCGCCACCCCGCCCCGGGAACAGGTGAGCATCGACCGTCTGCCAGCAGAATCCGGCCTGATCGTGTTCGGTGAACCCATTGGTGGCTACGTCGAAGACGTCGGGGCTGCCCTGGCGGACACTCTTGCCGCCCGGGCCGGAGTGGACGCCAAGGTCACGACACCGATCGTGGCCGCGTCGTGGACCGCATGGACCCCGGAGGATGTGAACGTTGAAGGCGCCCCTGTGACGTGGGGCCACAGCACCCGCGACGGCTACGTCGCGATCCCGCCCCGCACGAGGGGTATCTGGGTGACCTTCTACAGTCCCCGGAACCTCTTCTCCGGCCTCCCCCCGGAAACCGTGCTCGGCACCATGCGCGACGGGACAGTCATGACGGCCGGGTTGATCGAGACACAACGGCAAACCGTGCCTGGGGGGCCGCTCAACTGGGACAACGAGTCATTGCTGCTCGAAGGCGCGGAGTTCGCCCCTGCCCGGCCCGACACCACCGACGTATGGACGCACGCCCTCTACACCGCGTGGCAGCTCATGACGTCCGCCGGGGGCACCCGGTGGGCAGAGGTAGAGGAGATCCCTCGGGACCGGTCCGGCAGGAAGCGGGACGCCCGGCAGGGCATCACGGGCCCGTCGGCCGTCCGCGTGGTCAACGTCCACACAGCCCAACGGCCGCCCCGGGAAGCCGCTGACGCCGATGCGGCAGCCAGTACCGGCCGCCGTGAACCGTCGTGGTCCTGCCGGTGGCCAGTACGCCCGTACCGCCGTTCAACCTGCCTCAACCCCGTAGGGCACGCGGCCGGGAACTGCCAGCATGAGGACCGCATCGTTCCCGGGCACATCAAGGGGCCCCAAGGTGCGCCGCTCCGCACCGGCAACACAGTGCACTTGTGGGACAGGCAACCAGAAGCTGGCGCGTAGGCCCGAACCACCACCACTACTGTCCTGGGTGCACTGCCCGAACCCCAGTGCCCGCGTACGCGTCCGGGGTCAGGGTGAGCAGGAACCGGCCCTCGGGGTGGCTGACGCTGGGTAGCGCGGCATGGATGGCGTGGGCTGCTGCCCAGGAGTACCCGGCCCGGCGCAGCTCGACGGCAGCCAGGGCCGCCGCGGTGCCGAACGACTCGACCTCGACGAAACGCAGTCCGTCGACGTATGCCAGCAGCCCCGGGTGGGCTGCGTCGCCCTCCGCCAGCGAAAGGACTGGGGCATACAGACGCCCTAGCCCGCCCGACGCTTGGACGTAGAAGGCCGCCACCGCCTCCGTGAAGGGGCCTCCAGGCTCATACAGCGCCCCTGCGGTTGTCTGGTCCAGGACCACGGCAATCGCGGCCACTACGCGGCCACCTGAGGGCCGTGCCCCCCAAGTCGTTCAAGGAGTGCGCGCGCTGCCTGCTCTGCCTCCGCACTGGGCGCAGCACCGAGCGCCCCGGCAACTTCTTCCCGCGCCTGAGCCACCCGCTGCGCAGCCTCATCACGCGTGGGCTGACTTACCGCAAGGTCCTCCACCAGGCGGCGGATCGTGGTTCCCTGCTCCACCGCGAGGGCCGCGAGGCGGTCGCGCGTCTCCGCGCTCACCTTGATGCTCGTCTCGTCTGCCATACCTCGACTCTACTGCCGGTAGAGGACGGGCCGCAGGCCTCCAGGCGCAGCAGGGCGCAGCACCTCTCTACCGGGGTGGCGGGGGTGGTGCCTCCCGCGCCGCGCGGAAGGGTAGGCGCTGCGCGCCTACCGCGCGGGCCTCCGGTCCGCTGCGCTCCCCGGAGTACCGAGCGCTGCGCGCTCTCCCGCGCGATCCGGCACCGGGCCATGCGCTCCGCGCCCGGCCCTGCGCTGCGCGCTACCGGATCCCAGCGCGCCTCCGCTGCGCTCCGGCCCGCCGCGCGTAGCGGGAGGCACCACCCCCGCCACCCCGGTAGGCCAGTAGGCCGCCCCCCTTGACCGCCCCTGACCAGGCACAACACGCGCGTCACACGCTGATGGCCTACCGGCCTACCGGTTCTGAAAAAACACCCTCCAAAGATCCGTGTTCTCCCACATTTTGTGACTCAAGCCCGATACTGTTGTCTTTGTCGGGGGCAGTGGCAGTCACCGACAGACCGAAACACCCACCCACCCAAAAGGGGACAACCGTGTCGCTCCACTCCCAGATGGCCATTTACTGCTTCGCCACCCTGCACCCCGACGGCCTGCTGACCGAGACCTTCGAGAACCGGCCCACCACCGTCGACCTCACCGAGTCCTTCACCGGCCCCCGCCCGTACGTAACGCTCCCGCTGGCCGAAGGGCTCGAACTGCACTACCAGGTTGGCAACGCCCACGACCTCCCCAACCCCGTCGCAAGCGCCCTGGCCGTCCTCTGCGATGACGGGGGCCGCATCAACATCCACGGCCCCGTCGTCCTCACCGGAGAGAGCGGCGAAACCGACACTGCCCCCGGAGTCACCGGCCCCGCGCTCGCCGCGCTCTTCGTTCTCCTCGCCGCCGCCAGCATGTTGGCCGACCACACCCGCGTCTGGCGCAAGATCCCCGGCCACCACCTCGTGCGCGTCGAGCCCGAGGACTACACCCCGGAGCAGCGGGCTGAATCCCCCCTCCTCGCCAGCGAGATCCGCGCAGACCTCGCCCCCGCCGGGTACTGGCAGCGCACCAAGAACCAGTTGATCCCCGCAAGGTGAGCCCACCGGGCGGCCGCACACGCTGCGGCCGCCCGGAAACCCGGTAGGCCAGTAGGCCACCCCTCAGAACCTCGTCTGACCAGGCGCAATGCTTGAGCCCCCAACCCATGGCCTACTGGCCTACCGGTCTCGAAAAAGCACCCCCCAGTTCCGTGTCTTCCCACACTTCGGTATGGAAACCCGATACTGTTTTCTCAGTCGGAGGCAGTGGCAGTCACCGGCGACCGAAACCCAAACCATCCCAAAGGGGACACATATGTTCAACTCGTCTTGCCCTGACGCCCTCTTCGCCCTGGTCATCCAGCCTGACGGAGCGTTCGAAATCATCGAGTGGCCCACCAGCTCCCGTGACCACCTCCGGACCCTCTACACCACCATCAAGTGCCACCTGGTCCAGCCCGTCGACCTCCCCGGCCTCACCATGTGGGTGGACGAGGAAGGCATCCTCACGGGCCAGCCCGCCAACATTCCCGCGACGAAGCTGTGCGCCAGCATCCAGCCCGTAAATCAGCGCTTCCACGGCACCGCCGTCTTCACCGGCGCACCTGATCACTACGGCAGCACCCAGGGCCTCACCAGGGACAGGACTCTCAGCCTCACTGAGCACTACCTGACGGCCCTCGACGCCAAGGTTCCCAGTCAGCGCACCCGCTGACACTCAGTCACCCCACCGCCCTGCCTCTCACTAACCCAGGGGCAGGGCGCCCAAAAGGCGTACAGAAAACCCAGGAAGCAAGCTCGAAAAGGCAAAGAAAATGAACCCAATCACTTGCCCTCATTGCGGAGGGTTGTGCACTTACCAGATCCGCCCCAACGGACTGTTCGAGTGCCCAGAATGCGAATCACTCCTCTCACAGCGTGACATCATCCTCGATTCACCCTGGGTATGGGTCGTCGACGAAACTGGAGCCCTCTGTTTCGTCAAGGAACCCGGCGAAGCCAGAGAAGACCTCTTCCGATCCTTGGAGGAATACCTCTCCCTTCCCACAGGATCAACCCTCGAACCCGCCGCGCTCAATGCCTTCGAATGGGCCGCCGCAGTGCTAATCGACGGACTGCAAGACGGTTTTTCATGCACCGGGGCGGAGAGCATCAAATGAGCCTGGAAACCCGATACAAGCTCGGAAAGCCAGACCCCCAGTGCCGGTACCCCGTCCTCATCCACAACCAGCACATCGGCCGCATCCACAGGTGGCACGGAGCCTGGTACGCCACCCCCGCCGGCCTCTCCGCAGCAATCCGGGCCGGTGACGGAAAGCACGGAAAGGAGCGCGCAGCCGCCTATCTCGTCGCCGAGCTCGACGCCCGCCGCATCACCCCCCAGCCCTCCTCAGAAAGCTGCGCCCCCGACCCCCACGACCAGGGCCTGGGCCCGGTGCCTCTCCTCCACCCCCGCCTGCTGTCCACGGACCGCAACCGGAAATCAGCACTGCGCGCAATGACCGGACTGTCGCGATACCTCTGGGTACCTCTCAGCGGTTACCCGGGAGCTGACAACCCGTGGATGGTGCGCTGTAAGCTCTGTGGGTGGGAAGGTCCTCGGTACTGGTCACACCTACGAGGACGAAAGGGGAACCCTCCATCCGCTCATCGTCACCGCGGATGCCTTAGAAAAGAGAAGGTCCGTGCCGTAATCCCCGCCTATAGGGAAAAGGAGCTGCACGGCTAGAAAAACAACAGGAGGGGGGCGGAAGCTCATTTCTCGCCCCCCTCGATTCACCCCAGTTTCTGATTTCGCAGAGCGAAATTAAAACCACCTCTACGAAATGAGCACCCTACTGCCGTAACCCGTAAGGAATTCCGCTTTAGCGGAATTCGACGATATGCTTCCTGCGCGAAGCGCAGGAATTCCGCATAGCGG
>NZ_JBIRHJ010000018.1:0-41558 GCF_044328435.1 Streptomyces sp. NPDC017940
TTCGGCCTTCCGGCGGTGTCGACTCTATCAGATCCTTTCGGGCCTGATTCCCAGTCAACCGGGGGTGTCTTTCCGGCTGTTGGGCCGTTCCGACGTCCCAAACTTTAGCGGATTCTCCCGGCGGTTCCTAATCGGGCCGTTTACCGGTCGCGACAGGATCCGGGGAATGCATTCGGGCGCGCCGAAAGCAGTCCCGTGAGGAGATCGTGCAGGTGGTTTGAGTGGCCGCGTGAGCGGCGGAAGTGGCTGTCGCAGAACCGTTACGGCCCGGCGGCAACCCGAAGAACCTTACGGGTCGCCCAGGTGACTGTCAAGCTCCCCCGGTCAGGGGCTCCAGCAGGCTGCGGGAGGAGGGTCTCCTCGGATTCAGTCGAGATCGCTGAGACGTCCGCCCGCGTCCGGCTGGGCGTCCTCCACGCGGCGGAGGAGTCGGGTGAGCACCTCGCCGAGGACCGCGCGCTCCTCCGGGGAGAGGTCCTGGAGGAGGTCCTCCTCGAAGACCGTGGCGAGGCGCATCGCCTCCAGCCACTTCTCGCGGCCCTCCGCGGTCAGCTCGACGATCACGCGGACGCGGTTGGACTCGTCGCGCTCACGGGTGACCAGGCCCTCGCTGACCATGCGGTCGATGCGGTGGGTCATCGCGGCCGGCGTGAGGCCGAGGCGCTTGGCCAGTTCGCCGGGGCCCATGCGGTAGGGAGCGCCGGACAGGACCAGGGCCTTGAGGACCTCCCACTCCGCGTTGCTGATGTCCAGCGTCGCGGTCTGGCGGCCGTACGCGACGTTCATACGGCGGTTGAGCCGCCCGAGGGCCGAGACGATCTTCTCGACCTGGGGGTCGAGGTCCTGGAACTCCCGCTGATAGGCGGCGATCTGCTCTTCGAGTGTCGGCTCCGAGGGGCCGGGGGTATCGCCCATGGCCGCAGTATGGCACGGGGTCCCTTGCCGTTGAAGTCCTTCGATGTGTATTGTTTAGATCCTAACTTTAGCTTCGAAGTCTTCACTCCTAAGGCAGGTGAGAAGTGACCATGGCGACGGGCGCGATGCGCCGGATCCACGTGGGCAACGCGCTGAGTGCGTTCGGTCTCGGCTTTACCGTCCCCTTCCTGTACGTCTACGTGGCGCAGGTGCGGGACCTCGGCGCGGTGACAGCGGGTCTCGTGCTCGCCACGTTCGCCGTGGCCGCGCTCATCGTGCTCCCCTTCTCCGGGCGGGCCATCGACCGGCGCGGGCCGCTGCCCGTGCTGGTGGCGGCGCTGCTCGCCGCCGCCGTCGGCTCGCTCAGCCTGGGTCTCGCCGACAGCGCGCCGCTGGTCCTTGCCTCGGCCGGAGCGCTCGGCGCCGGGCAGGCCGTGATGCAGCCCGCGCTCGCCACGATGATCGTGGAGTGCTCCACCCCCGACACCCGCTCGCGCGCCTTCGCCATGCAGTTCTTCCTACAGAACCTGGGCCTCGGCGTCGGCGGCCTGATCGGCGGCCAGCTCGTCAAGCACGAGCGGCCGAGCGACTTCACCCTGTTGTTCGCCATCGAGACCGTCATCTTCCTGGTGCTCATCGGCGTCATGCTGACGACCCGCATCCCCCGCTCCCCGCGCATCGCGGACACCACGCCGCAGTCCGGCGGCAGCATCAGGGACGTGTTCCGCAACCCCGTGATGCTCCAGCTGTGCGTCCTCGGGTTCGTCCTGTTCTTCGCCTGCTACGGCCAGTTCGAGTCGGGCCTTTCGGCGTACGGCGTGGAAGCGGCGGGCATCTCCCCGTCGACGCTCGGCATCGCCCTGGCCGCCAACACCGGCGCCATCGTGATCGCCCAGTTCGCGGTCCTGCGGTTCGTCGAGCGCCGCAAGCGCTCGCAGGTGATCGCCGCCGTCGGCCTCATCTGGGCGGTGGCGTGGATCGCCGCCGGGTACGCGGGCACGGGCCAGGGCAGCCAGGCCATGGCGACCGCCGCGTTCATCTCCACGTACGCGCTCTTCGGCATCGGCGAGACGATGCTCGCGCCGACCGTGGCGCCGCTGGTCGCCGATCTGGCGCCGGAGTCGATGGTCGGCCGGTACAACTCGGCCTTCGCCCTGGTCAAGCAGCTCGCCCTGGCGGTCGGACCGGCCGTGGGCGGCCCGATGGGTGCCACGCTGCACGCTCCGTACGTAGTGACGTTCCTGCTCTTCTCGCTCGGCATCACCGTGCTCGCGCTGCGCCTCGGGCGCCACCTCAGCCCGGCGCAGAACCACCCGTACCAGCAGCAGAGCCGCGTGGTGGCGCAGGGCTCACCGGACGCTCCGGAGAACGTCGCCGCGCACTCCTAGGGCCTGCGTCGTCCGACAGGCCCTAGCGGGTCGCCTGGGCGCGCGGCAGCGCGAACTCGCACCAGACCGCCTTGCCGCCGCCCGGCGTGCGCCGCGAGCCCCAGTTCGAGGCGATCGTGGCGACGATGGCGATGCCACGGCCCGCCTCGTCGGCGGGCTCGGCGCGGCGGCGCCGCGGCAGGTGGTCGTCGCCGTCGGTGACCTCGATGATCAGTCGGCGGTCCGTGCGGCGCAGCCGCAGGCGCATCGGCGGTGTGCCGTGCTGGAGCGAGTTGGCGACGAGTTCGCTGGCCGCGAGGACGCCGAGGTCGTGCAGGTCGGGCGGGAAGCGCCAGCTGGCGAGCACGCCGGTGGCGAAGGCACGCGCGCGTGGGGCCGCCTCCACACCACCGAGCAGCTCCAGGGCGGCATTGCGGAACAGCTCCGCGTGCACACCCGTACGGGAGGGCTGCTGGAGGACGAGGACCGCCACATCGTCGTCGTGGTCGGCGGTCACGCCCAGGGCGCGGATGAGGCGGTCGCAGACCACCTGGGGCGTGCCGGTGGCCCCGGCCAGGGCGCGCTCCAGGGCGGCCACGCCCTCGTCGATGTCCTCACTGCGGCGCTCGACCAGGCCGTCGGTGTAGAGCACGGCGGTGGAGCCGGGGCCGAGCGGCACCGAGCCGGATGCGTGCAGCCAGCCGCCGGTGCCGAGCGGCGGGCCCGTGGGCTCCTCCGCGCGGTGGATCGTGCCGTTCTCGTCGCGGACGAGGATCGGCAGATGACCGGCCGACGCGTACGTGAGGCTGCCCTCGTTCGGGTCGTGCACCGCGTACACGCAGGTGGCGATCTGGCTGGCGTCGATCTCCGCGGCGAGGCCGTCAAGGAGCTGGAGGACCTCGTGCGGCGGCAGGTCCAGACGGGCGTAGGCGCGCACGGCGGTGCGCAGCTGGCCCATGACGGCGGCCGCGCGCACGCCGCGCCCCATGACGTCGCCGATGACCAGCGCGGTGCGGCCGCCGCCGAGGGTGATCACGTCGTACCAGTCGCCGCCGACCGCGGCGTCCGTGCCGCCCGGTTGGTACGTGGCGGCGATGCGCAGGTCGTCGGGCTGCTCCAACTCCTGGGGCAGGAGGGAGCGTTGCAGGGTGACGGCGGTCTCGCGCTGGCTGCGTTCGCTGGCGCGCAGGCGTTCGGCGGCCTCGGCGTGGTCGGTGACGTCGGCGGCGAAGACCAGGACGCCGCCCGAGCCGTCGCCCGCGGCGGCGCCGAGCGGCAGCGCGACCGGGGTGCAGGTGAAGGTGTACGAGCGGCCGCCGGGGGCCTTGCGGGACTTGACCGTGCGCGGTCTCGCGCTGCGCAGGACCTGGTCGAGGAGCGGCAGCAGGCCGACCTCGGCCAGCTCCGGCAGCGCCTCGCGCGCGGGCGTGCCGAGGGGCCGGGCGCCGAACGCGGCGGCGTACGCGTCGTTGGTGTACGCGACGCGGTGCTCGGGGCCGTGCACGAGCGCGACGAGGGCCGGGATGCGGTCGAGCACCTCGCGGGCCGGCAGTTCGTCGACGCCGGCGGCGGGCGTGTCCGCGAGGCGCTCGGCGCGGGCCGCGGGGACGGAGCTCTCGCCCCGCTGTGCCGGTGATCCGCCGGTCTCGGTGCGCGCCGCTGCGCGGCGCTGTGTTCCGGGGAGCCGGGCGCTCCAGCGCGTGAAGTTCACTGCGGTAGGCCTCGTGGTGTCGCTTCTGGATCGGGCGGGGTGGGCCGGCCGGGGGTCCGGCCGGTGGCGCGGCTGCTGTCGACGCCGCCTCCCGGGAAGACACTGCATGGCACTGCGGGGCACTGCGTAGGGCTGCGGGGCACTGCGTGGGACTGCGGGGCACTGCGTGGGACTGCGGAGCACTGCGGGGCGTGGAGCGGCTCGCCTTCTTGAGGTGTGCACCGCCCATCATGGTCACACGCACAGTCTGGCCGACAGGACTGACATCCGTCAGACGCCGGACCCGCTTGCGGAGTTCCTGTACGGAGTGTTCACGACTCCTTCGGCCGCTCGCCCCCGGCCGCGAGTTCGAACTCCGCACGGGGATGTTCGAGCGACCCCAGGGAGACGATCTCCCGCTTGAAGAGGCCGGACAGGACCCACTCGGCGAGCACCCGGGACTTGCGGTTGACGGTCGGCACCCGGCTCAGGTGGTAGACGCGGTGCATGAACCAGGCGGGGTAGCCCCTGAGCTTGCGTCCGTAGACGTGGGCGACGCCCTTGTGCAGCCCGAGGGACGCCACGGAGCCGACGTATGCGTGCGCGTACTCCTGGAGGGGCTGCTTCCGCAGGGAAGCGGCGATGTTCTCGCCGAGGACCTTGGCCTGGCGCACGGCGTGCTGGGCGTTGGGCGCGCACTCCTTGCCGGGTTCGTCCGCGGTGACGTCGGGGACGGCGGCGGCGTCACCGGCCGCCCACGCGTGGGGTGCGCCCTCGACGGCGAGTTCGGCGGTGCACTTCAAGCGGCCGCGTTCGTTGCGGGGCAGATCGGTGGCGGTGAGCAGGGGGTGCGGTTTGACGCCCGCGGTCCACACGACCGTGCGGGTGGGGAAGCGGGCGCCGTCGCTGAGCACGGCGACCCGGTCCTCGCAGCTGTCGAGGCGCGTCTCCAGGCGTACGTCGATGTTGCGTTTGCGCAGCTGGCTGACGGTGTACTTGCCCATCTCCGCGCCGACCTCGGGCAGGATCCGCCCGGAGGCCTCGACGAGGATCCACTTCATGTCCTCGGGCTTGACGTTGTGGTAGTACCGCGCGGCGTAGCGGGCCATGTTCTCCAGCTCGCCGAGCGCCTCCACGCCCGCGTAGCCGCCGCCTACGAAGACGAAGGTCAGCGCGGCGTCGCGGACGGCGGGGTCGCGGGTGGAGGAGGCGATGTCCATCTGCTCGATGACGTGGTTGCGCAGGCCGATGGCCTCTTCGACGGTCTTGAAGCCGATGCCGTGGTCGGCGAGGCCGGGGACGGGCAGGGTGCGGGAGACGGAGCCGGGGGCGAGGACCAGTTCGTCGTACGCGATGTCCAGGGGGCCCGTGCCCTCCTCGGCGGTGGCGAGGGTCGTGAAGGACGCCGTGCGCTTGGCGTGGTCGATCGCCCGCACCTCGCCGACGATCACCCGGCAGGCGCCGAGGACGCGGCGCAGCGGTACGACGACATGGCGGGGTGAGATCGATCCCGCCGCCGCTTCGGGCAGGAACGGCTGGTACGTCATATAGGGATCGGGTGAGATCACCACGATCTCCACTTCGCCGTGCTTGAGCTCCGGCTTCAGTTTCCGCTGGAGGCTCAGCGCGGTGTACATCCCGACGTAGCCACCACCGACAACGAGAATGCGCACAGGTTCCGTCACCATCCCATGACGCACCCGCACTTCGTGTTTGTCCACAGGCTCGACAATTTGTATGACCGGAAGCGAGTGGTGCGACCGTGTGGTCCCGCCGTCGGTGCGGGTGGAATGTGTGCAGGTCAGAGCGGAGTGCCGGGGTGGTTGTGCGGGGTGCAATCGGGTGGGAACCGGTGCGTACTCCGATCGGGGGGCGCTGTGTGCGGAACCCACCTCTTCTGAATTGACTCTGGCTCAACTATGTTCGTGTGACGTCGGGGTGTCGGGGGATGCGCTCGTCGGGTCCGGTTTGTCGGACTCGCGTAGGAGCTCGCTCTCACACGCCGTTCAAGTATGGCGGGGAGAGTCTCCGGGGGGAGACGTCATTACCGGGGGAACGTATATGCACATTCAGGACACTCACTGGACTTCTGCCACAGCGTCGGCTGCCGCCGTCGCCCACGGTGGAAACGGCCGCGAGCTCAGCGACGGACCGCGTTCGACACCGCTGCGCGTGGATGCGCAGCGCAATCTCGAACACGTGTTGAGGGCGGCCCGTGAGGTATTCGGAGAGCTGGGGTACGGCGCGCCGATGGAGGACGTGGCGCGGCGCGCCCGCGTGGGAGTGGGCACGGTCTACCGCCGCTTCCCCAGCAAGGACGTACTGGTGCGACGGATAGCCGAGGAGGAGACCTCCCGGCTGACGGAACAGGCCCGGGCGGCACTGGGCCAGGAGGACGAGCCGTGGTCGGCGCTCTCGCGCTTCCTGCGGACGTCCGTGGCCTCGGGCGCGGGGCGGCTGCTGCCGCCGCAGGTGCTGCGCGTCGGGGTCGACGACGTGGCCGAGGGCGCCGACGCGCCCGGAGCCCGGGTGCCGCAGCAGCGGCAGGTGTCCTCGCTGTCGTCGTCGCCGGAGCTGCGCCTCGTGGAGCAGCGGACGGCGCCGGCGGTGGAGCACGACGACGCGGGCGCCTCGGCGCTGCTCGACGTCGTGGGACGCCTCGTGGAGCGGGCACGGGCCGCGGGTGAGCTGCGCGCGGACGTGACCGTGTCGGACGTGCTGCTCGTGATAGCCACGGCGGCGCCCTCGCTGCCGGATGCGGCACAGCAGGCGGCGGCTTCGTCGCGGCTGCTCGACATCCTGCTGGAGGGGCTCCGGTCCCGGCCCTCGTAGCGGAAGGCCCGGCTTTCGCAGCGGAAGGCCGGGCCCGCCGTAGCGGAACATCGCCTTCGGGGTGCTCAACCCTCGTTTGTACGACGGGGGTTGAGCTTGCCCCGAACGGGTGAACAGTAGCCCCCGATTCCGGGAACCCACCCCGGACGGGTGACTGCCCGTCGGCGCTATTCGACGGAGCGCGGCCCTGTGGCACTCTTGCCCGGTGTTCGGGTCCGAGTGTGCGTGCGGAGGCTTTCCGCGATGAGTGTCGACGGGCGGGACGAGCCCACCCCCGGCGGGGGTGAGCCGGGAGGGTCCCCGCACCGGCAGGTGCCGAACCAGGGCGGTCCCGGCGGTGGCGGCGGAGCCTCGGGCGCGGGACCCGCGGGTCCCGGACCCGACCCCAGCGTGCCCAGTCAGCGCGAGCGCGGCCCCGAGCACGACGGTCCGGTGGGCGGGCCCGCCGCGGGTGCGCAGGCCGGCGTCCCGGGCGCGCGGTCCGGTTCCCGGGAGATCCCGCCGCCCGACGCCGACCTGATCGGCCGGATGCGGGCGGGCGACGACTCGGCGTACGAGGAGCTGTACCGCAGGCACGCCGAAGCCGTCCGCCGCTACGCCCGCACCTGCTGCCGCGACGCCCACACCGCCGACGACCTCACGGCCGAGGTCTTCGCACGGATGCTGGCGGCCGTACGGTCCGGGTCCGGGCCCGAGCACGCGGTGCGTGCCTATCTGCTGACCACGGTGCGGCGCGTCGCGGCCGGCTGGACGAGGTCGGCGAAGCGGGAGCAACTGGTCGACGACTTCGCGGTCTTCGCCGCCCAGGCCTCCCGTGGCTCCGACGCGCTCGACGACGACACGCTGGAGCTCGGCGCCGATGTGCGCGCCATGCACGAGGCCGAGCAGTCGCTCGCCATGCGGGCCTTCCGCAGCCTGCCCGAGCGCTGGCAGGCCGTGCTGTGGCACACCGAGGTCGAGGACGAGTCGCCGAGCGAGGTCGCCACGCTCTTCGGCCTGGACGCCAACGGCACCCGGGTGCTGGCGAGCCGCGCCCGCGAGGGCCTCAAGCAGGCCTACCTCCAGGCACATGTGAGCGCCACCCGCACCGAGAACGAGGAGTGCGCGCGCTACGCGGACCGGCTCGGCGCCTACGCCCGCGGCGGCCTGCGCACCCGCGCCGAACGGGGGCTGCGCAAGCATCTGGAGGAGTGCGCCGACTGCCGCCTGGCCGCGGGTCAGATCAAGGAAGTCGCGAGCGGCATCCCCGGGGTCGTGCCGATCGCCGTCATCGGCTGGTTCGGCACCGCCGGGTACGCGAAGGTGGCCGCGCTCGTCGGCGGCGGCGCGAGCGCGGGCGCGGCGGGAGCCGCGGGGGCCGCGGCGGGCGGTGGCGGTTCGGCCGGGGGCGCGGCTGCCTCCGAGGGGCTCGGCGCGCCCGCCAAGGCCGCCATCGCCGCGGGAGTCGTCGTCGCGGCCGCGGTCGCGGCGGCTCTCGCGCTCGCCGGTGACCCGAAGCCCGAGGAGAAACCCGCGGCCAAACCCCCCGCGGTCGAACCCCGCCTGCCGGGCAACCCCCAGCCGCCGCCCCCCAAGGCCGAGCCGAAGCCGAAACCCCCCGCCCCGGTGGCGAGGCCCAGGCCCGCGCCCGAGCCCGCCCAGCGGCCGAAGCCGAGACCCACTCCCGAGCCGACCCCCGAGCCGACCCCGAAGCCGAAGCCGCCGCCGAAGCGGCCACGGCCCGAGCCGCCGCCCCCGCCCGCCCCGCCGAAGCCGACGCCCACCCCGTCGAAGCCCCGGCCGAAGCCGACGCCCCCGCGGCCACCGGCCCCGGCCCCGGCCGTCTACCACTGGAACGAGCTGAAGTACGGGCTCTTCGGCGACGGCACCGAGCCCGAGATGCGGCTCGGCGAGAGCAGCTGGGTGTGGCAGCGCCAGGGCATGGACATCGGCGACAAGCACTACGGCCACGGCGTCACCGTGCACGGCAGGTCCTCGGTCACCATCGACCTCAACCGCACCTGCTCGACCTACGACGCGCTCGTGGGCGTGGACGACATGACGATGGGGCTCGGCAAGGTGCGCTTCTCCGTGTACGCCGACGGGGTACGGCTGTGGCGCTCCCCGCTGGTCAGGGGCGGCGACCCGGCGGTGCCCGTACGGGTCGCGCTGACCGGACGCAGGACGATCCGCCTGGTCGTGGAGCCCCACACGGCGTTCGACACGGTGGCCCTCGCGGGCTGGGCCCAGTCACGGCTCAGCTGCGAGTAGACCCTCCGGGGGCGGCGCGGCGGGCCGCGGCCGCCAGTTCCTCGAGGGCCTGTTCCATGGTCAGCGCGCGCCCCGCGGCCGACTCGCGTCCGTGGGCGCTCTCGCCGAGCGCCGCGCCGATCTCCCGCTCCGTGTGTTCGATGTCGGCCCGCTCCGGCATGGGCCGTGCGAGGCCCCCGCGCCAGCGGGTCGCGAACGCCAGGAGCCTTGCCGCGCGCGCGTGGTCGCCGGAACGGGACGTGAGCGCGGCCGCCCCGTCCACCAAGGTGGCGACGACCGCTTCCGAGCAGCGGGTGCGCAGCGCCTGCGGCAGGACGTCGACCAGGACGGCGAGTCCGGCTCCGGGCCCGGACTCGGCCGCCGTGACCCGTGCCCGGACCGCGCCGAGGCCCGCGGTGAACTGCGGCGGCGGGGTCCCGCGCGCCGCCTCGTCACGGGCGGCGTCGCACAGGGTTCGCGCCCGCTCCACATCGCCGTCGCGCAGCGCCATGTCGGCTCGCATCAGGCAGACGAAGGCCCGGGAGTCGATCACGCCGTACTGCTCGGCCGCCGCGGAGGACGCCTCCCAGCCCCTCTCGGCGAGGTCGCGGTCACCCGTCCGATAGGCGATCTCCGCGATCCTGGCGATCAGGAAGGGGCCCTCGGCGTAGGCGCCCACCTCGTACGCGAGCCGCAGGGCCTCCTCGTACTGCTGCCGTGCCTCCTCGTGCAGGCTGCGTGCCATCGCCGCCTCGCCGGCCGCGCCGCACACCTGCGCGCGCAGCCACCGGTCGCCCACCCGCCGGCTCAGCTCCCGCAGCTCCGCCAGGTCCCTGTCGACCTCGAGGAGGCTGCCCTGCTGGTCCACGGCGGTGTGCACCCGGAACATCAGGGTGATCGCGACCTCCCAGTCGCCGCCGAAGCGACGGCAGTTGGCGGTCGCCCGGTCCAGATACGCCAGTACCTCGCTGGCCTCCTCGACGAAGTACAGCGTGAACGGCCACACCAGTCCAGGGAAGCGGCCGCTCGCGGGCACCGGCCGGGTGAACACGTCCCGCACCCGCAGGATGTACGCCTTGTCCCGTTCGCCGCGCAGCGCCTCCGTGGGCCTCGACTCCACCGTCAGGAACACATGCAGCAACCGCAGGCTCATGCGCGGCCAGAACCGCGGGGCGTCCTCGTCCGCGCGGTGGGCGTCCAGGTCCGCGTCGAGCCCGGCGGCTCCCACGGCGAACGGCGACGACGCACCGGGGCGGCCCGTGCCGCTGCCCTCGTCGCCCCTGTCGCCCCTGTCACCTCTGTCGGCTCTGTCGCTCCTGGCACTCCCGCCCCGCGCGGCCCGGCCGGTCCCGGTCGTGCCGTCCGCCTCCGGCGGCGCGGTCAGGGTGAGCACCCTCTCGGCCCACTCCGACCCCTCCACGCGGTAGTTGCGCAGCCACCAGAACCAGCCGAGGGCCAGGGACAGCGCGAGGGCGAGGTCCTCGTCGCGGGACTCCACGGCGCGCTGGAGCACCGCGCGCAGATTGTCGAGCTCGGTCTCCAGGCGGTGGATCCACGGCATCTGCTCGGCGGAACGCAGCCGCGGCTCGGCGGTCTCGGCGAGCGCGAGGAAGTAGGCGGCGTGGCGCCGCTCGGCCCTGGCGCGCAGGGCGGTGGCTTCGGCCGCGCGCTCCCCCGCGTACTCGTGGATGGTCTCCAGGAGGCGGTAGCGCATGCCGGGGCCCGGCCCGCCGGGGTCCGTGGCATCGGGGTCCGTGGCATCGGGGTACGCGGGATCGTACGGCGTGGCGACGACCAGGGACTTGTCGACGAGGGCGCCGACGAGGTCCGCCGCGGGGCCGGAGCAGACCGCCTCGGCGGCCTCCAGGTCCCAGCCGCCCGCGAAGACGGACACCTCGCGCAGCACCGTGCGCTCGGCGGCGTCGAGCAGGTCCCAGGACCAGTCGACGACGGCACGCAGGGTCTGCTGGCGCGGCAGGACCGTGCGGGCGCCGTTGGTGAGCAGGCGGAAGCGGTCGTCGAGGCGGTCGGCGATCTGCCGGGGCGTGAGCAGCCGCAGCCGGGCGGCGGCCAGCTCGATGGCCAGGGGCAGGCCGTCGAGACGGCGGCAGATCTCGGCGACCGCCCCGGACTGGCCGACCGGGTCGAAGTCGGGGCGCACGGCCGCGGCCCGCTCGGCGAACAGGCGGTGCGCGGGGTCGGGCGGCAGCGGCTCGACGGGGCGCACGCGCTCACCGGGCACGCCCAGGGGTTCGCGGCTGGTCGCGAGGACCGTGAGCCCCGAGCAGCGGGTGAGGAGGGTCTCCGCCAACTCGGCGGCGGCACCGATGACGTGCTCGCAGTTGTCGAGGATCAGGAGCAGGCTGCGCTGGGCGCAGTACTCGACGAGCTGGGCGACCGGGTCGCCCTGCGGGGTGGTCAGCTCGCTGGTCCGCAGCACGACCTCGCGCAGGCCGAGCGCGCTGACGACCGCGCCGGGGACCGCCTCCGGCCGGTCGAGCGGGGCGAGCTCGGCCAGCCACGCGCTCGGATGCCCGGCGGCGGCTTCCTCGGCGAGGCGGGTCTTGCCGGAACCGCCGGGGCCGGTGAGCGTGACCAGGCGGGCTCCGCACAGATCGGAACGGATGGCGGCGAGTTCGGGTTCCCGCCCGACGAAGGACGTCAGACGGGGCCGGAGGTTGCCCCTGCGGTCGGTGGGGGGCCGGGGGGCGGGGGTGGCCGCTGTGCCGCCGGTGGCTATCGCACGCCCTGCTGCCGCCGCTGCCGTCGGTGCCGCCAGCAACTCGGCGTGCAGGGCCCGCAGGTCCTCGCCCGGGTCGGTGCCGAGGCCGTCGGCGAGGGTGCGGCGGGCGTCCTCGTACGCGGCGAGCGCGTCGGCGCCGCGGCCCGCGTCGCGCAGGGCGCGGATGAGCTGGGCGCGCAGGGCCTCGTCGTAGGGGTGGTCGGCGACGAGTTCCTTCAGGTCCGGCAGTACGTCGGTGCCGCGGCCGAGCAGCAGGTCCGCCGTGACCCGCGCGCGGGTGGCCTCCTGGCGGCGGGCCTCCGGGCGGGTGGCCGCCGTGCGGTCGGGCAGGTCGGCGAGGGCGGGGCCGTGCCACAGGGACAGGGCTTCGCCGAGGACGCGGGCGGCTGTCGCCGGGTCGTCGCGGTCCAGGGCGGCGGTGCCCTCGCGGGTGAGGCGTTCGAAGCGGTGCAGGTCGACGTCGTCGGGAGTGGCGGTGAGGCGGTAGCCGCCGGGGCCGGAGACGACGGTGTGGCTGCCGAGGGCCCGGCGGAGGCGGCCCACCAGGGCTTGGAGGGCGGCGGGGGCGTCCGCGGGGGGACTGTCCGCCCAGATGTCGTCGATGAGGGTGGTCACCGGGACGGTGCGGTCGGGGCGCAGGGCCAGTGCCGCGAGGAGCGCCCGCAGGCGGGGGCCTCCCACGGGCAGGGGTGTCCCTTCGTCGTCGTGCGCCTGCGTGGCGCCCAGGATCCGGTACCGCACGGGGCCATTGTGTCCTGGCCCGGCGGCCCCGGTACGGGACGCACCCCTGCCCCCGCCGGGTCCCGGTACGGGTCGCACCCCTGCCCCTGCCTCCTGTAGCCGCCGGACCGCGGCGGGCACTGCGGGCCGGGCGTTGTGCCCCTCCCCCTGCAACGGGGGCACCGTAAGGGTGGGCTGTGCCCACCCGTTCCGCCCTCTGGGCGGACCAGCTGCCCACAGGGGGGAGGTAGGGCTGGCTCAGGGTCGCGCGGCGGTGACGAACCGACCCCCTACAGCCTCAGCGGCCGGCGCCCAGCGCGCCCCGCTCCGGCACCACCGACCCCGTGGGCACCGCCCGCTGCCGAGCCGGGGTGCCCGTCCAGCAGGTGCCGCGGCGGGCGAGGAGCCGCCGCAGCCAGACCTCCACGGCGACGAGGTCGGCGAGGCCGTCCAGGGGGAGGGGCTCGCCCTGCGCCGCGGCCCGCAGCGCCTTGCGGACGACGCGGGCCTCGACCAGGCCCGCCTGCGCGAGCAGCGGCGTGTCGAAGAGGCCGACGAGGCCGTCCACGGCGACCCTGAGCCCCGTACGGGCGGCCGCCGCGGCGGAGGCGTGCGAGGGGGCGCCCCAGCCGGGCGGGAGTTCGGTGACACCGGCGCCCTCCAGGACCGTACGGAGGATGGCGGCCCGGGCACCGGGCTGCACCCGCAGGGACTCCGGCAGCGCCCGGCACGCGCGTACCACCTGGTTGTCGAGGAACGGCGCGTGCAGCCGCTGGAAGCGGACCTCTGCGGCCTGCTCAAGGACGCGCAGATCCGCCGCGTGCCTGAACAGCGCCGCCCGCGCGCGGAACTCGCCGGGGCGCTGGCCCGGCCCGGGCCCCGGCCGGATCGCCGTCTCCTGGAGCCGAACCGATACTTCTGCGAGGGCCTCACCGGTGAGCCAGCGCGCGGCGGGCCCGGGTCTGGCCCAGGCCAGGGCGGCGAGCGAGGCCCCCACGGCCCCGCCGGGCTCGTCGAAGGAGCGGTGCAGGAGGCGATCGGCGAGCGCCTTGACGCCCGCGCGGTGCGTCGTGCGGGCGAGTCTGCGCGCGGCCCCGTACACGCGCGCGGGCACCATGACGGAGCCCTCGGCCTTGGCGAGGGCCGTCACGGGCCGCACCAGGTGCCGCCGCTTGCGGTCCATCAGGAGGTCGGCGAGGCGGGCCGGGTGGGCGTCGAGGACCTGCCGGGCGCCGTGGCCCGTGAAGTGGTCGGCGCTGCCGGCGGCGAGCCGCAGGCGGTGCCGCTGGGCGGTGACGATGACGCCGCTCGGCTCGTCCGTCAGGGGGCCGTCGAGGTCGGCGTACGGAAGCGCCTCCTCGCCCGCGGCGACGACGACGTGGTGCAGCCGCGGGTTGGCGGCGATGACGCCCGCCCGCTCCAGCTCGGCCTCGCGGCCGCCCGTCACCAGGTCGTTGAAGGTGACGGCGAGCAGCCGCTCACCGGCCCCCGTGCCGTGTCCGAGGACCGTTCCCGGCATGCCCGGCAGACCGGCGGCGAGAAGGGCGAGGGTCCCCGACGCGGGCCCTCCGGAGAGGTCGGCTCCGATGCCGGGCACCGGCATGCCGCGGGCGGCCCGCCGCTCGGCGGGCCCCATGCCCGGCACGGGCCCGGGGTCGATGTCCGTTCCGGGTACGTGGCGCGGCGCGCGCAGCCGTGCGCGTACGGCGTCGACGAGGGCGTCCCTGACCCCGCCGAGGGCGTCCGCCTCGTCGGCGGCGGGCGCGGCGACGGCGAGCGAGGCGACGGGTTCGTAGCCGGCGATCTCCCGTGCGCCCGCGCGGAGGATGAGCGCGTGGCCCGGCGGCACCCGGCGCACGTCCTGGTACGGGGTCGAGTCGTGCAGCGCCTCCGGGACGTCGGGGGCCGCGAGCAGCGCCGCGAGGTGCCCGATGTCCAGGTGGGCCTCGATGAGGTCCGCCAGGGGCAGCGCGGCCGTCGCGTACGCGGTGCCGTCCGCCCAGGGAGTGTGGAACACCGGCCGCGCGCCCGCCAGATCACCGGCGACCATCACGCGGCGGCCGACCTGGACGACGGCGGTGTAGCTGCCGGGCCAGGCCGTCAGGTGCCGCAGGGCGCCGCCGCGGGCCGCGAACAGGCTGACGCGCAGCTCCTCGTCGCTGGCCCCGCAGGTGCCGAGCACGGCGATGCGGGTCTGGTCGTCGGCCTTCACCGTGCGCACCTCGTCGGGGCGCCAGTCGCCGACGGCCCACAGCGGGTCGGGGTCGCCCCACAGGAGCTGGGACCCCACGGGGTGCAGCGTCTCGCCGTCGTCACCGGTGGCGCCCGCCGTGCCGAGGGCGGCTGAAGGCCTCGTGGTGGTACTGCTCCACCCCACCAACCACCGCATCGCCGCCTCCACAGGCTGTGGACGGCCGGTACGCGCAGGAACCGGCCCGCACCTGGTCCGCCCGAATACGGAAACCGGGTGCGGGGACCGTGAACGGCACCAGTGCGCCCGGGAACCGAGGGACCGGGGTCCCATGCTGCCACGAAGGAGGCGCACAAGAGGGGCACGGGAGGAGCCCGGACGGCGCTCGCACCGGCGCGAACGCGCCCTGAGTGATCCCTTGTTGATACCGCAACGGCACCGACAAGGCGACGTGGAGCGCTGTGAGCACACTTTCGAGGGGTCGCTTTTCGGCCAATTCAGCCATGGCCGAACACGCCCCACCCCGCCACGGCACCCACGCACAGCCCGGGAGGCGGCATACGCCTCCCGGACCGGTCCGCCGCCCGCGGGGATGGAGGCGGCGGTGTCCCCCAGCCCACTGACTCCAGCGCAGCGGGCCGACCCACGCCCCACCATGGAAGCGCTCCCCATCTGGCCGGAGAAGAGCGCACGCACGGGCGCACGGCCACACGGCCGGAGCACGCCACCGGAGCGCCGCACTCCCGTACGGACAACAATCTCGCCATCCGGAACTGCGCCTCTTAACGCTTGGGATCCGTCGAACTACGCTGGGTGTGCTGCTGTTTTCGCGGAGGCATATTCCTGGGGGCTCGGCCAAGTGCTCTTGCGGCCGGGGAGGGACCGTGGTGCACGTCACGCCGACGGTTCCCGAACCCAGTCGCTGTCCCCGGGAGAACACAGCACGAATGCCGCGCGGTCCAGCCACTGCCCGGCAGCCGTCTGTGTCGAGGGGTGGCGCATGTCCAGGGAGCAACGCGGGCCGAACGAGAAACTCGGCACCGTTCTCGCCCTCGCGGGAATCAGCAACGCGGGACTCGCACGCCGGGTCAACGACCTCGGCTCCCAACGCGGGTTGACGCTTCGTTACGACAAGACATCGGTGGCCCGGTGGGTGTCCAAGGGCATGGTGCCGCAGGGCGCCGCCCCGCAC
This sequence comes from Streptomyces sp. NPDC017940, assembly GCF_044328435.1. Classification (NCBI taxonomy): domain Bacteria; kingdom Bacillati; phylum Actinomycetota; class Actinomycetes; order Kitasatosporales; family Streptomycetaceae; genus Streptomyces; species Streptomyces sp. NPDC017940. The sequence goes on from NZ_JBIRHJ010000018.1 coordinate 15,880, forward strand.
CTCATCGCCGCCGCCATCGGGCAGAAGCTCGGCCGCCCCGTGCCGCTGCACGAGATCGGCCTCGCCGACGCGGACCCGGCGCCCGAAGTGGGCCTCGCCTTCCCGCGCGACGTCGGCGCCGCGGTGAAGTCGGCCACCGAGCTGTACCGCCTCGATCTGGCGGGCCGCCGCACCGGCGGCGGCATCTGGCAGTCCCTCGCGGGCTCCTTCGCGGTCAGCGCGTACGCCACACCCGCGTCCCGCTGGCTCATAACCCCGGCCGACAGCTCCGTCGCGCGCGACGCCTCCCAGGACGGGCCACGCGACACGGCCCACCAGGACGACGGCGGACCGCCGATGAAGGTCGGCCACAGCGACGTGCTCAAACTGCGCGAGGCCGCCGAGGACGCCCGCCGCTGGGACTCCAAGTACGGCGGCGGCGACTGGCGTTCGTCCATGGTCCCCGAGTGCCTGCGCGTGGAGGCGGCACCGCTGCTCCTCGGCTCGTACTCCGACGAGGTCGGCCGCGCGCTCTTCGGGGCCAGCGCCGAGCTCACCCGGCTCGCCGGCTGGATGGCCTTCGACACCGGCCAGCAGGAGGCCGCCCAGCGGTACTACATCCAGGCCCTGCGGCTCGCCCGCGCCGCCGCCGACGTGCCCCTCGGGGGGTACGTCCTCGCGTCCATGTCGCTCCAGGCGACCTACCGCGGCTTCGGCGACGAGGGCGTGGACCTCGCGCAGGCCGCGCTCGAACGCAACCGCGGGCTCGCCACCGCCCGCACCATGAGCTTCTTCCGCCTGGTCGAGGCACGCGCGCACGCGCGCGCCGGCGACGCACCGGCCGCCGGAGCGGCGCTGCGGGCCGCCGAGGGCTGGCTGGAGCGGGCCAGGGACGGCGACAACGACCCCTCGTGGCTCGGCTTCTACGGCTACGACCGCTTCGCCGCGGACGCCGCCGAGTGCTACCGCGACCTGAAGGCGCCACGGCAGGTCCGGCGCTTCACCGAGCAGGCCCTGTCCCGGCCCACCGAGGAGTTCGTGCGCTCGCACGGGCTGCGGCTCGTGGTGTCCGCGGTGGCCGAGCTGGAGTCGGGGAACCTCGACGCGGCGTGCGAGCAGGGCGTGCGCGCCGTGGAGGTCGCCGGACGCATCTCCTCCGCGCGCACCACCGAGTACGTCAAGGACCTCCTGCACCGGCTCGAACCGTACGGGGACGAGCCACGGGTGGTGGAGCTGCGCGAGCGGGCACGGCCGCTGCTCGTCGCGCCCGCCTAGCCCGCCGGGGGCGGCGGCCCACCGCGTGTGTGCCGCACGCCTCAGTGCCGCCCCTCCGCCGGCAGGTTTGCGGACGTTGTCAGTGGTGCAGGGCAGTATCGGGGGCGGGAGGTGCAGAGGTGAGGGGTCGGGGTGCAGCCGTGACGTACGACTGTGACGTGCTCGTGGTCGGCGGCGGGATCGTCGGGCTCGCGACGGCGTATGCCCTCACCCGTGCCCGCCCCGGCACCCGCGTCACGGTCCTGGAGAAGGAGCCGGGCCCCGCCCGCCACCAGACGGGGCGCAACAGCGGCGTCATCCACAGCGGGATCTACTACCGCCCCGGCTCCCTGAAGGCCCGGTACGCCGTGCGCGGCGCCGCCGAGATGATCAAGTTCTGCGCGGAGTACGGCATCGCGCACGAGGTCACCGGCAAGCTGATCGTCGCCACCGACCGCGCCGAGCTGCCCCGCCTGCACGCCCTGGTCCAGCGCGGCCGGGAGAACGGCATCCCGGTCCGCGAGCTCGGCCCCGCCCAGATAGCCGCGTACGAGCCGTGCGTGCGCGGCCTCGCCGCCATCCACGTGGGCACCACCGGCATCTGCGACTACGGGGCGGTGGCGGCCCAGCTCGCCCGCGCCTCCGGCGTCGAGGTGCGCTACGGCGCCCAGGTCGTGCGGATCGACCGGCGCGCGGACCTCGGCGTCGCGGTGCGCACCGCCGCGGGTGACGTCGTGCGCGGGCGGGTCCTGGTGAACTGCGCCGGGCTGCACTGCGACGGCGTCGCGCGGATGACCGGCGACGACCCCGGCATGCGGATCGTGCCCTTCCGCGGCGAGTACTTCACCCTCGTCCGGCCCGGGCTCGTGCGCGGCCTGGTCTATCCCGTCCCCGACCCCGCCTTCCCCTTCCTCGGCGTCCACCTCACCCGTGGCATCGACGGCGGGGTGCACGTGGGGCCGAACGCGGTGCCCGCGCTGGCCCGCGAGGGGTACGACTGGTCCGTCGTCCGGCCCCGCGAGCTGGCCGGGACGCTCGGCTGGCCCGGGTCCTGGCAGCTCGCCCGGCGGCACTGGCGGTACGGCGCCGGGGAGCTGCGGCGCTCGATCTCCAAGGCGGCCTTCGCCGAAGCCGTGCGGCGGCTGCTGCCCGCCGTGCGGGAGGAGGATCTAATGCCCGCGGCGGCCGGGGTGCGGGCGCAGGCCGTCCTGCGGGACGGGACGCTCGTCGACGACTTCCTCTTCCGGGAGTCGGCGCGCGCGGTGCACGTCCTGAACGCGCCCTCGCCCGCGGCCACCGCTTCGCTGCCCATCGGCAGGGAGGTGGCCCGGCGGGCGCTGGCCGCGCTGTAGTCCTTGCCGGGGGGCTCCCCCATCCCGCCCCTTCCCGAAACCGGGGCTCCGCCCCGGACCCCGTTGTCGGCCTGCGGCCTCGTCCTCAATCGCCGGACGGGCTCAAAAACTCTCGCCGGTGCGGCGAAGTCACCACCCGACCGGCACGGATCCAGCCCGTCCGGCGTTTGAGGACGAGGCGCGGAGCGCCGATACGGGGTCTGGGGCGGAGCCCCAGGATCGGCAAGGGGTGCCCGCGCGCGGAGCGCGCTGATGGCTACAGCGGGGAGCCCCCGGCAAGGCTCACGCCCGCCCGCATCCCCGACTAAAATCGACGCACTGTGTCTGAGAACTCCCGCCCGAAGGGCACCCCCCGCTTCCCCGAAGGTCCCACCCCCGACCCCACGGGGTCCCAGTTCGAGCGGCGGATCCGCAGCTTCACCCCGCGCCGCAGCCGCGTCACCACCGCCCAGGGCGACGCCCTGCGCCGGCTGTGGCAGGTGTGGGGCCTGGACATCGACGGCAAGGACGTCCTGGACCTGGCCGCGCTCTTCCGGCGGCCCGAGCCGGGGGCCCCGCGCCCCGTCGTCCTGGAGATCGGCTTCGGCATGGGCGAAGCCACCGCGCAGATGGCCGCGGCCGACCCGGACACCGACATCCTCGCGGTGGACGTGCACACCCCCGGCCAGGGCAACCTGCTCAACCTCGCGGAGCGCAACGGGCTGAGCAACGTCCGGGTCGCCAACGGCGACGCCGTCATCCTGCTGCGCGAGATGCTCGCCCCGGAGTCCCTGGACGGCGTCCGCGTGTACTTCCCGGACCCCTGGCCCAAGGCCCGGCACAACAAGCGCCGCCTGATCCAACCGGAGTTCCTCTCCCTGCTCGCCCCCCGCCTGAAGCCCGGCGGAGTGCTGCACTGCGCCACGGACTGGGAGCCGTACGCCGAGCACATGCTGGAGGTCCTGACCGCGCACCCGGACTTCGAGAACACCCGGCAGGACGGCGGGTTCGCGCCCCGGCCCGACTTCCGGCCGCTCACCCGGTTCGAGGGGCAGGGCCTCAGGAAGGGCCACGTCGTCCACGACCTGCTGTTCCGCCGCGCGGCCACCCTCACGGAGCGCCCGGAACCGGACGTCCAGGCCCCCGCGGCCCCCCAGGACCCCCAGGGCTCCCGGAACCCCGCGAACCCGGCAGACGGCTGAGACCCAGGGCCCCCGAGGCACCGTCGCGGTCCGCCGCAACCCTCGTTACTGTCGAAGCCGTGGCCACCAGTCCCGCGTACCCGACCTACCCGGCGCCGCCCGCCGGGTCCGCGGGGACCGCGGGAAACCGGCATCCGCGCTGGTGGCAGCGGGGGGCGCTCCGGGCGGGCGCGCTCGTCACGCTGCTCGCGCTCTCCGGTCTGGTGATCCTCGCCCTGGTGCGCGAGCAGACGGGGACCGAGGGGTTCCTGGTCGGGCTCGGCCTCGCCACCCTGCCGGTGCCGCTGCTCGTCGCCGCGTTCCGGTGGCTGGACCGGGTGGCTCCCGGGCCCCGGCGGAACCTGGTGTTCGCCTTCGCGTGGGGGGCCTGCGCGGCCGCCCTGATAGCGATCGTCGCGAACAGCTTCGCGACCCAGTGGATAGCCACCGCCACCGCCGACCCGTCGAGCGCCGACACCCTCGGCGCGACCGTCATAGCCCCGGTCGTCGAGGAGACCGCCAAGGCCGCGGCCGTACTGCTCGTCTTCCTCTTCCGCAGATCCGACTTCACCGGTGTCGTCGACGGCTTCGTCATAGCGGGCGTCACCGCGACCGGCTTCGCCTTCACCGAGAACATCCTCTACCTCGGCAACGCCTTCGGCACCGACCAGCTCAGCGGCGAGACCGGCCTCGCCTCGGTGACGGCGGCGACCTTCTTCGTCCGCGTCGTCATGTCGCCGTTCGCGCATCCGCTGTTCACCGTGCTCACCGGCATCGGCTTCGGCATCGCCGCCCTCAGCGGCGAGCGGCACACGGCCCGCCGGGTGCTCCTGCCCCTCGGGGGGCTGCTGCTCGCGATGGGCACGCACGCCTTCTGGAACGGCTCGGCGAGCTTCGGCGAATACGGCTTCTTCGTCGTGTACGCGACCTTCATGCTGCCGGTGTTCGGGCTGCTCACCTGGCTCGCCGTCTGGCTGCGCCGGCGCGAGCTCGCCCTCGTGCGGGCCGAGCTGCCCGCCTACGTGGTGGCGGGCTGGCTCACCGCGGCCGAGCCGTTCGCGCTCGGCTCGATGCGCGCGCGGACCCTCGCCCGCGACCACGCCGCGTACCACCTGGGCAGAGCCGCGGGCCGTGCCGTCGTCGACTACGAGACGTACGCGACCTCCCTCGCCCTGCTGCGGCACCGGGCCCACCGCGGCCGGGCCGGCGCCGACTTCGTCGTACGGGAGCGGGAGCTGCTCGACGCCCTGTGGGAGCGGCGCGAGGTGGCGCGCCCCGCGCTGGCGTACGCGGCCCGGGCGACGGCGCCCGTCGTGCTGCCGCTCCCGTACGCCGCGTACGGTCCCTTCCCCACCGCGTACGGGGTGCCCCGTACCGCGTACGGAACGCCGCACGCGCCGTACGGGCAGCCCCACGCCGGGCACGGGTCCCCGGCGGGCCCCGTCCACCCCTCGTCCAACCCCTACCGGACCTGAGGCCCGGCCGTCGCGGTCATGCCGACGCGGCGGTCAGACGGGACAGTTCGTCCCGCGTCAGCTCCAGGTCGGCCACCGCGAGCAGCGCGGGAAGCTGTTCCACGGAGCGGGCGGAGGCGAGCGGCGCGGCCACCGTCGGCTGGGCGGCGAGCCAGGCGAGGGCCACCGTGGCGTGCTCGGCGCCGCGGTCCGCGGCTATCTCGTCGAGGGCGGCGAGGACGCGCTGCCCGCGCTCGGTCTCCAGGTGCTGCGCCGCTCCCCCGGCCCGTGCGCTGTCGACCTGGGTGCCCTTGCGGTACTTGCCGGTCAGGAAGCCCGCGGCGAGCGCGTAGTAGGGCACGGCCGCGAGGCCCGCGCGGGACGCGACATCCTGGAGGGGGCCCTCGTAGGTGTCGCGCGAGACGAGGTTGTAGTGCGGCTGGAGGGCCACGTACCGCACGAGGCCCTCGCGGTCGGAGAAGTCCAGGGACTCCTGGAGGCGTTCGGCGGTGATGTTGGAGGCCGCGACGGCCCGCACCTTGCCGGACCGCACCAGGTCGTCGAGGGCGGTCAGGAACTCCTCGACGGGCACGGACGGGTCGTCGTAGTGCGTGTAGTACAGGTCGATGTAGTCGGTGCCGAGGCGGCGCAGCGACTCCTCAGCGGCGGACTTGATGGTGCTCGCCGAGAGGCCCTTGTAGTCGGGGTGGCCGCCGACCTTGGTGGCGATCAGCACGTCGGAGCGGTTGCCGCGCGCGGCGAGCCACCGGCCGATGACGGTCTCGGACACGCCGCCCTCGTTGCCGGGCGCCCACACCGAGTACACGTCGGCGGTGTCCACGAAGTTGCCGCCCGCCGCGGTGTAGGCGTCGAGGACCGCGAAGGACTGCTGCTCGTCTGCGGTCCAGCCGAAGACGTTGCCGCCGAGGGCGAGCGGGAAGACTTCGAGGTCGGAGGAGCCCAGGGGGCGAAGAATGGTCATGGGGAGATCAACACGCACACGGAGGCGGTAATTCCGGCGGCCCTGGCGTCGGGGGGTTGTCGCCAGGGCCGCCGAAGCCCGGGTGTTACGGGTTGAGGCCCTTGCCCTGGAGCCAGCCGAGCGGGTCGACGTTGGCGCCGCCGCTGGTGTGGACCTCCAGGTGGAGGTGCGGGCCGGTGACGTTGCCGGTGGCGCCGACGCGGCCGATGACGTCGCCGGTGGTGACCTTCTGGCCGGCGCCGACGCTCAGCGAGGACTGGTGGCAGTACCAGATCTCGGTGCCGTCGTCGAGTTCGAGGATGGTGCGGTAGCCGTACGCGCCCGCCCAGCCCGCTTCCTTGACGGTGCCTGAATGCACGGCCTTGAGCGGGGTACCCGTAGGGGCAGCGAAGTCGAGACCGGTGTGCTGACCGGAGGACCACATGGAGCCGGAGACACCGAAGTGCGAGGTGAGGGTGTACGAGGAGGTGGGCAGTGAATAGCTCTTGGCGAGCTTGGCGAGGCGCTCCGCCTCGGCCTTCTTGCGCGCGGCCTCTTCCTTCTTCCGCTTCTCCTCGGCCGCCTTGGCCTTGGCTTCGGCCTGCGCCTTCGACTGCTGGGCCTTGGCCTGCTCGGCGGCCTTGCGCACGGCCGCGTCCTCGGCCGCCTTGCGCACGGCGTCGTCCGCCTGGCTCTGCTGGTTCTCGGCCTGCTGCATGATGCGGGCCCGCAGTGCCTCACCGGCGCCGGTGGTGCCCTGCTCGGCGTCGGCGGCGCTCACGCCCGCGGAGCTGAGGGGCGCGGCGGCCGCGACGGTGACGGTGTCCTCGGGCGCGTCGTCCGACAGCAGGGCGCCCACGCCCGGCAGGGACCCGGCGTCGGGCAGCGAGTCCGTGACCGCCGACATGTCCGGCAGGGCTATGGAGACGGGCGGCTTGCCGCCCTGCGCGGTGGCTATGCCGCCCGCGCCGACGGCCGCGATGACGCCGACGCCGAGGACGGTGGAGCTGCGGGCGAGGCCGCCGCCGCCCTTCTTGTGGATCCGGTGCCGGCCGCGCACGGGGCGGACGGACTCGGCGGTGGGGTTCCACTCCTCCCACGGCTCCTGCGGGGCGTACCCGCCGAATCCGGTCGGGGCTTCGGGCCCTTCGACGGATTCGCCGTTCGGTACATAGAGCGCTTCGGGGGCAGGCCGGTTGGACGCCACTGGGGCGCACTCCTTTCCTTCCTTTCGCCTACCGGGTTAGCTGACGGGTTCGGAGCAGGAAGGTCTCCTACGGGCACGGATCATGCCCGATTCACCCCAATGTGGTGGTTCCCCGGCTCCCTTGCGGGATTAGGCGTGTGCGCACGGAGCCGACTTGAGTGTCGACTGGGACGACCGCGCTGCGTTATCGAACGTTAATAGACAGCGGGTCGGTATTCCAAGCTGTTCCGGCTGATCGTTAAACGCTTACGCCACGAACACAAGGGACATCTGCGGTGTGAGTGGGGCGAGTTGAACGGTGGTCATGACCCAGCGCAGCGATACGGCCCCCGCGGATCGGCTGATGCCGCGTCAGCCGTTGTGCGGAGGGACGCCGTTCAGTCACCGGCTGTGACGGGTCGTCGTACGGCGAGCAGGGCCATGTCGTCCGTGGCGCCGTCCACGGTGTGGGCGCGGACGTCGTCCACGAGGGCGGCCAGGAGCGCGTCGGGGCCGCCGGGGCCGGGGAAGACGCGGCCGCCGAGCCGTACGGCGGGGTCGAAGAACTCCCCCTCCGCGTTCCTGGCCTCCGAGAGCCCGTCGGTGTAGAGCAGCAGTGTGGCACCGGGCGGGAACTCGACGCGGTCGGCGCGGTCCGGCCAGGTGCCGAGGTCCCCCATGCCGAGCGGCAGCGCGGGCTCGGCCGGCGTGAGCACGCACAGCCGCCCGTCGCCGCGCAGGACCAAGGGCTCCGGGTGCCCCCGGTTGATGATCCGTACGATCCCCTCGCCGCCCCTCGGGACCTCCGCGAGCACGGCCGTGGTGAACCCCTCGAAGGCGTCGAGGCCGTCCCGCCGCATGCCCTCCCTGGCGAGTGCCCGCTCCAGGCGCTGCGCCACCGCCTCCAGGGTCGACTCCTGCTCGGCGGCCTCCCGGAAGGCACCGATCACCACGGCGACGGCGGCCACCGCGCCCATGCCCTTGCCGCGTACGTCACCGACGATGACGCGTACGCCGTGCGGGGTGTCCTGCACGGCGTACAGGTCACCGCCGATGAAGGCGTCGGCCTGCGCGGCCTCGTAGCGCGCGGCGATGTCGAGGCCGCCGATGCGGGGGTCGGGCTGCGGGAGCACCGCGCGCTGGGCCGTCTCGGCGATGGAGCGTGCGGAGGCGAGGCGGGCGTCGCCGCGGCGTACGACGCGGTTGATGACGACGGCCAGGACGCCGACGGTCAGCATGGTCAGGAACTCGGTGACCACCTCGACGTCGGCGCTCGCGCCGTCGCCGCGCAGGCGCAGGCCGATCACGGCCGCGCAGGACATCGCGGCGACCGCCACGGTGGTGCGCAGCCGGAAGAACGGGGCGGTGATCAGGGGGGCGGCGGCGAACAGCGGGGACGCGGTGAACTCGGGCGGGGTGAGCGCGTCGAAGCAGATGCCGACGACGAGGAGCAGCGGGGGCAGCGCCCTGACGAGGGCGCGCTCCCGGGGCACGTTCCGCGCTCCCCCGGGACCGCGCCCCGCACCCGAGCCCCGCACACCACGGGCCCCACGCCCGGCACTGGAGCCACGCCCGGCGCCGGAGCCACGCCCAGCACCGGAGCCATGCCCAACACCCGAGCCACGCCCAGCACCAGAGCCGCCCCCGGCCCTCGTACCCCGCACACCACCGGCCTCATGCCCGGCACCGGAGTCCCGCCCACCACCGGCCCCACTCTCGGCACCTACGCCCCGCTGACCACCTGCGCCGCCCGACTCACTTCCCGCACCCGAGCCCCGCCCGCCGCGCGCATCGCTCGGCCCCCCACCACGCACAGCAACCACCACCGCTCCGCTCTCACCTCAACCCGTGCCGCCTCGGCCCACCCAGGCTTCCCGCAGCGGCGCCGGGAGGCGACCTGGTGTGGGCCGAGTGGGTTAGGGGTCGCCGGTGGTGGAAGGCGCCCGGGGTGCGGGGCGAGCGGGTGGGCCCGGCGTGCGCCCCGGGCGCGTACGTGTCAGGTGGTGTCACCTCCGAGCGCCGGTACGGGTGCCGTGAGCCGGCCCGACCGCCCCAGCGCACGCAGGGCCAGCGCGCAGCCCGCGCCAAGGGCGGCGAGCACCAGCCACGGCACGGCGGGCAGCCCCCGGCTCTCCCCCAGGTCGAGCAGGGCGCCCATGGCGAGGTTCCCCGCCGTGATCCCGACGCCGCACACCGTGTTGTAGAGGCCGTAGTGCGTGGCCACCCACCGCTCGCGGGCTAGCGAGACGACGGTGTCCATCTCGAAGGGGTAGAGCACGGCGTTCGCGGCGGCGAGCGCCGCCGCGCACAGCAGCAGCACGGTGACGCCCGCGTACCCGGGCCCGCCGAGCGCGGGCGGCAGGAACGCCGTACCCATCAGGCCGAGCCCGGCGACCAGGCACTGCTCCCGCGTCCACGTCCGCTTGCACCAGTCGGTGATCCGGAGTTGGCCCACTAGGGCGACGAGCCCGGACACGACGAACAGCGCGCTGGTCGCGACGGTCGTGGAGGTCCCCCCGCCGAGCAGCCGCTCCACTTCCAGGGGCAACGCCAGGTACACCTGGAACGACAGGACGTACGACCCGGTCATGGCGAGCGAGAACAGCCAGAACGGCCGGTTGCCGAACACCGCACGCCACTGCCCGCCCCCGGCACCGGCACCAGCACCGACGCCGTCACCGTCGCCGTCGCCGGAGGAGCCCGCCTCCCCCCGCCGCACCGGAAGCCGCAGCACCTGCACCACCGAGAGCACGGCGAAGAGGACCGCCGCCACCGCGCAGGTCAGCTTGAAATCCACGCCGGTCAGGGCGAGCCCGACGAGCGGACCGAGCAGGATGCCGGTCTGGTAGAAGACGTTGAACAGCGCGAACGCCTCCACGCGCCGCTCCGCCGTGCCCGCTTCGGCGGCGACGTACGCCCGTACCGCCGGATTGAACAGCGCGCCCGCGAGCCCGGTCGCCGCCGAAGCCGCGATGAGCACCGGCAGTGTCTGCGCGAAGGCGAGGGCGGCGAAGCCCGCGGTGCGCAGGGCGCAGCCGGCCACGATCATCGGCTTGTACCCGAGCCGGTCGGCGAGCGCCCCGCCGACCAGGAACATCCCCTGCTGGGAGAGGTTGCGCACGCCGAGCACCAGGCCCACCGCCCAGGCGGCGAGGCCGAGGTCGCCGGAGAGGTGGGCGGCGAGGTACGGCATCAGCATGTAGAAACCGAGGTTGATGCTGAACTGGTTGACGAAGAGCAGCTGCACGGCGGGCTCGAAGGCCCGCACCCGAGCCCGGACACCGCCCACCGCGCCCACCCGGCTCCCGGCGCTCACTGGGCACCCGCCCCCGCCGGAACCCCGGCCTGCCCGCCCGCCGCCCCCGCGTCCCCGCGGGCCCCGGTGCGTGCGCGCCGCTCGGCCCGCCACCGGCTCCACTCGACGATCCCCTCGCCGGGCCCCGCGACCTCCCGCGGCTCGTCGGGGACGGAGCCCGCGCCGCCGAGCAGCCCCCGCTCGTGGCAGTACTCGTCATTGAAGACGGTGTCGAAGTACCGCTGGGGGCCGTCGGGGAAGACCGCGGCGACACGCGTCCCGCGAGGCCGCGTACGCGCCAGCCAGCCCGCGACGAGCGCGACCGCGCCGACGCTCCAGCCCCCCGTGGCGAACTGCCGCCCGGCGAGCCGCCGGGCACTGCGCACCGCTTCGGCCGGGCCCACCCAGTGGACCTCGTCGAACGCGGCGTGGTCGACGTTGCGCGGATGGATCGAGGAGCCGAGCCCGCGCATGAGCCGGGGGCCCGCGGGCAGCCCGAAGATCGTCGAGGCGACGCTGTCGACGCCGACGAGTTCGAGCCCGGGCAGGGAGGCGGCACGCAGGGTGCGCGCGATCCCCGCGGAGTGCCCGCCGGTGCCGACGGCGCACACCAGCACGTCGAACTGCCCGATCTGCTGGACGAGTTCGGCGGCCAGTCCCCGATAGGCCTCCGGATTGTCGGGGTTGTGGTACTGGTTCGGGCACCAGGCGCCCGCGAACTCGGGCCGCTGGAGCAGAGCCTCGACCCGGTCGACCCGGGCCTGCTGCCAGCCGCCGACGGCACCGGGTTCGCGTACGAGGTGGACGCGGGCGCCGTGCGCGACCAGCATCCGCTCCACGATGGGTTCGAGGCCGGGGTCGGTGACGATGTGCACGGGGTGGCCGTAGTGCACGCCCGCGAGGGCCAGGCCGAGCCCGAGGGTGCCGGACGTCGACTCGACGACGGGCGCGCCGGGCCGCAGTTCGCCGCGGGCGCGGGCGCGTTCGACCAGGTGCAGGGCGGCGCGGTCCTTGATGCCGCCGAAGTTGAAGCCTTCGAGCTTGGCCCAGTAGCCGCGGCCGCCGTCGGGGGCGGGTTCGTCGATCCAGAGCACGGGCGTGTTGCCCACGGCCGCCGCCGCGGGCTGAAGCTTTCCGATCATGGGGGTGCGTCCTTCGGTGCTTCGGTACGTGGATGGGGGGTGGCTCGGGGTCCGCGCGGCCGGGGCGTACGAGGTACGCGCCGGCGCCCGGGGACCGCGGGGCCCCTCAGTTCCGGTCCACTCCGATGGCGACGAGGAGTCGTTGGCCGAAGGCGGGGCACGGGGGTCCGTCCCGGGATGCGGCCGCGGCCCCCGGGGCCGGGGCGGGGGGCGCCAGGTCGTCGGCGCCGCGGTCACCGCTCCTGCCGCCGCCCGCGCCTTCGGGCCGCTCCCGGTCGGCGGGCTGGGCGGCGAGGGCGGCGCCGTGCGCGGAACCGGCGTGCTCGCCGTGCGCGGGGCCGGGGCAGACGTGGTGGGCGGGGGCGGCGGCGGCCTGGCTCGTGGCGGCGAGCCCGTGCGGCCCGTGGCACACACCGGCGAACAGCGCGCAGATGGTCAGCAGCACCACTGACAGCACGTACCGCACCCGACTCATGGTGACCGCAACGCTACGCACGGCACACGAGTCAAGGCAAAGGCCGCCGGGGACAACGGCGCGAAAGGGCAGCACGAACAGCCGAAAGCCACCGGAAGGAGCCGCCGGAACCGGAGCCCGGGCGCCGGGGTGGGCCCCACATGCCGAAGGCCCGGAATCGATGAACGATTCCGGGCCTTCGGTTTCAGTAGCGGGGACAGGATTTGAACCTGCGACCTCTGGGTTATGAGCCCAGCGAGCTACCGAGCTGCTCCACCCCGCGTCGGTGAACCCAACAGTACGCCATGCGGGACGCGGATAGCGAATCGGTTCCCCGCGGCCCCGCGACCGGTGTGCCGCCGACGGTCCGTTCTCACGCGGACACGCGGCACCGGCGCCGGTGGTAGCCGTACGTCAGGGCGAGGATCAGCGGCCCCCACAGCGCCATCAGGCCACTGACGGCGGCAGCGAGCAGCCGCCACCAGGCGCTGGTGTACGGGACGTCGGAGAACCCCGCGAATCCCGCCTGCGCAGGAACTGCCTCCCCCGTGCGGCGGAGGCGGGTCGCCCTGCGGAGCGAGGGGTCCACTGAGACGTCGACCACCGTCAGCCAAGACCGGGGGTGAGAGACGTCTCACATGAGAAGGGCCCTGCCCAATACCCTGACAGTGACGAGCTGTTCAGGGAGGGGCAAGGCCGCGATGTCTTCAGACGCTACCTCGGACCCATACGCCGACCCGCTGCGCTTCGGCCAACGCGTACAGATCCTCCGCGAACGCCGCGGGATGACGCGGCCCCAGCTGGCCGACTTCGTGGGCGTCTCACCGCACACCTTGAAGAAGATCGAGAACGGTCAGCAGCAGGCCCCCGGCCTGGCGATGGTGCTGCGCATCGCCGAAGCACTGCGAGTGGGCGACCTCGCCGACCTGACAGGCCGTCCCGATATGCACGTCGATCTCTTCGCGGGACCCGGCCACCCCCGGCTCCCTTCCGTCAAGGCCGCGGTCGACTCGTTCGCGTTCTCCTCCGCGGTCGAGCCGCCCCCCGTCGCGCACCTCGACGCGCGCCTGCACGCGGCATGGACAGCGCGGCATCAGGCCCGCAACCACCGGGACGTCATCGGCAAGTTGCTTCCGGACCTCATCCGTGACAGCCGGGCACTCGTGCGCCACTCGGACAGCGCCGCCGAGCGTCGGGCCGCGCAGGCCCTACTCGCAGAGGCGTACAGCCTGTGCCAGTTCTTCGTCGCCTACCAGCCAGACCCGAGCCTGCTCTGGCGAGTTGCTGAACGCGGCATGACCGCAGCGCAGGAATCCGAGGACCCGCACACGATCGGCGTGGCGGCCTGGCTGCTGGCGCAGGCACACCGAGACAGCGGACAGCGTCACTTCGACGCAGCCGACGCCGTCACCCTCGAAGCCGTGCGCTTCCTCGAACCGCTTCTGCCCGACGCCTCGGATGATGTCCTGGCCATCGCGGGTGCTCTCCAGTTCGAGCTCGGTTACACGGCAGCCCGTCGGCGAGAGACCGGGACGGCATGGCGGCACTGGGACAGAGCGAACGACATGGCCAAGGGTCTGCCGCAGGGCTACTACCACCCGGTCACCAGCTTCAGCCGCGCCGTCATGGGCGCGCACGCGGTGACCGTAGCGGTCGAACTCCACCAGGGTGGCGAGTCCGTTCGCCAAGCGGCGAAGGCCGACAAGGCGGTCATCAAGTCGCTGCCTCGTCGTGCTCGGCACCGGATCGAGGAAGCGCGTGGCTTCCAGCTCGACGGACAGCCGGACGTCGCCATCGCCACGCTCCAGAAGGCGTACGAGGCGGCGCCGGAGACGATCGCGTACAACGGGTACGCGCGCCGGATCATCCTCGAAGAGGTCGAGTCGAAGCAGGCCGAGCGGCGCCGTCGCGCTTCTGAGCTGGCCGTACGGGTCGGCATCTTGGCTGCTTGACGGAGGGACCGGAATCCGGTCCTCCCTCAGTGGGGCGCGCCCTTACGGTCACTGCTGTGAGGCAGATCACCGCGACCGTGAGGGCGTCCTGATGAGCGACAGGCATCTGATCACTGAATGGCTGGCGCAGACCGACTCCGACCCAGGCGCGGTCTACCGCGCGTGGGCGAAGGACGGCATCGCCCTGCTCCCGCTCGGCCGCCGCTTCGACGCAATCCGCGTCCCGTGCGAACGCATCCACGCCGCCGTCGGCAGCGACGACCCGCAGACAGTCGCCACCGCCCTGCGCTCCTGGCTCGACGGCCCGGTCATCCGGGACCTGCGCAACAGCACGGGGCCGTACTACGTACTGATCGAAGCCGCTTCGTCATGTCCGGACGCCGATACCCTCGCCGCATGGCTGACTACGTGCAGGTATCTACCGCCACCGAGAACCGTGACCAGGCCGTCGAGTTGGCGCGCACCGCCGTGCGCGACAGGCTCGCCGCAGGCGCCCAGATCATCGGCCCCGTCACCTCCGTGTTCTGGCACAACGGAGAGTTCGGCACCGGAGAGGAATGGCAGCTGCTCATCAAGACCACCACCGACCGGTATCCGCAGTTGGAGAAGCACCTGCTGGACAATCACCCGTGGCAGAACCCGGAGGTCTGCGCGGTACCGATCGTGGCCGCCCCGGACGCCTGTCTGGAGTGGATCCGTTCGTACACCGCCGCGGACTAGAAGCGGGCCTGGTCGAGCACTTCGGCGACCGCGGGCAGCGCCCGGTACCGGCCCGCTGACAGCTCTGCCAGGACCGGCTTCAGCCGTCGCCTTGGCCGCACCGACGCCACGCCGTCCGACAGAACCAGTGCGCGGCTGGTCACGACTGCTGCCTGCTCTGCTTCGCCCGCTGTGAGGTAGGCCTGCGCGAGCCATGAGGAGTACAGGGCCTTGTCCCGTGCGTGGCTGTCGTTGTACCGGGCCAGGGCCTGCTCCAGCACGGGCACCGCGCGCAGCGGGCGGCGCAGCTCTGCCCAGCACCGGCCCGTCATGATGTCCAGTTCGGTGCGGTCCACCCACGTCGCCCAGTCCGGCTGCGGCTGCCCGTCGGCTGCGGCCAGCGCTTCGTGGGCTGCGACCAGGGACCGCTCTGCCTCGACCGGCATGGCGGCGACAGCGCACGCCCATGCCCGCCGCTCGTGCAGCAGCGCGCGCACGCTGGCGGGTGTGCGGCCGTCGATGGTCTCCGTGGACCGGCTCGCGATCTCCGCGCCTGCCCGGCGGTCTCCGCCGAGCCGCTGGTACGCGAGGAACGCGAGCGCGTTGCCCACCAGCGCCGGGGCCCCCGCGTCGAGCGCGGCCACCCGGCTCGCCTCATACAGACTCGTCGCGTCCGCCTCACGTCCACCGTCGAACGCCGCCCATCCGGCCTGCTGTGCCTGTTCCGCGAGGACGGACAGCAGCGCACGGCCGGTGGTCTCGCTATAGGTCGCATCGCGCAGAAGCTTCTTCGTGGCCTGGTACTCTGCCGTGTACACCCTGTACGTGTCGCCACCGCCGAGGATGTCGTCGAGGCGCCGCAGCCGCGCGGTGCGCTCGCGCAGGCAGGTGACCTCGGCGGGGCCGATCCTGCCGGGCGGGCGGGCGAGGTAGGCCGGCATAGTGGCGGCGAGTCCGGCGACTCCGAGGAAGTGGCGGCGCAGCAACTCCTCGTCCACCTCCGCCCCTGCCCCTGCCGAGGCGTTCGGCCCCGTCTCCCACGGCCGTTCGGCCAAACCCACCAGGCGCCCAGGGATGCGCAGCGCATCGCAAATCTGAGCGATCTTTTCGAAGGTTGCCACCTTGCCCCGGCCTCGCGCCAGGGTCCCGACGCGGTCGGGCTTGATGTCGCACTCGGCCGCGATCTGCGAGTAGCTGATCCCTGCACGCTTTCGGGCCAGACGGAACACGGTCCCGAAGTCGTGGCGGGCAGCTGCTGCGCGCAGCTCGCTGTCACCCACGAGCCATGCCGGGAGGGCTGTCGGCGGCGTGTATCCGGTCATGAGCTGCACTCTTCCGTGCGGTCGCAGCCAGCGGCGGCGGATCCAGGAAAGCTACCCATCATGGGTATACCCGCGCTGGGGATGAGGGCTTGCGGGTGCTCCCACGACAGTTGGCAGCAAAGCACCCCGGCGACCGTGCGACCGGCCCCGGGGCGTGGCCGACTACGAAGGAGTCGACGTGGCCGACACTACGGGCCGTCCGCCGCTGCCGGAAAGCAGCGCACGGGAGCAGGCACTGGACCGAAGCGGCATCGCCAAATGGCTGGCGCAGACCGACTCCGACCCAGGCTCGGTCTACCGCGCGTGGGCGAAGGACGGCATCGCCCTGCTCCCGCTCGGCCGGCGCTTCGACGCAATCCGCGTCCCGTGCGAGCGCATCCACGCCGCCGTCGGCAGCGACGACCCGCAGAAAGTCGCCACCGCCCTGCGCTCCTGGCTCGACGGCCCGGTCATCCGGGATCTCCGCAACAGCATGGGGCCGTACTACGTACTGATCGAACCGGACGCCGTATGGGAAGGCGCCGAGGAGTGCCTCCGTCTCGAGACGTATCTGGGCGTGCCCCGCCCCGGTGTGCTGTCCCTGCACGCGCACTGGGTCGTGACCCCCGCTCGCCCCGGGTATCTGTGCGACCCCTCGCACCTGGCCGCGCTCCTCGCCACGGCCGAACCGCTGGAGGTGGAGTCGTGAGCGCCATGGCGGCGGAGCTCGACGCCGCGGCGGCGCGGGTCTACGCGACGTACATGGGACACCTGCACGCCTGCCCGCCCTGTCGGCGCATGGACTACTGCCCGAAGGGGACCCGCCTGCGCCGGGCGTGGAACGCCGCACGCGGCGCCGCCGTCAGGGCCCACCTGAACCGCACGGGAGGCACCCGATGCGGGACGTGACCGAACCCCTGCACCTGTACGTCGTACCCGGCGCCGCTCTCCTCGACGTGCAGCAGAACGCAGGCAGCGCCTGCGCATGGTGCACGCGCACCCTGCGACCGGGGCAGGGCATCAACCTGGGCGGCTCCGGCAGCTGGCTGCCCCACGCCTGCCGCGACTGCTACGACGCCCAGACACGCGCGCTCGCCACCTACCTCGACTGGCACGACCACGCCGCCCAGTGCCCCCTGTGCACGATGGACCCGCCGTGCATCACCGCCCGCGCCCTCGGCCACGCCCACCTCGACGCACTGGCCCGGGCGAAGAAGCCGAAGGCGTTCTGCTCGCACTGCCACCACACGGTCGAGCCGGACACCTTCCGGCCCTACCTGTTCATGGGGACGACCGGGATGCTGTTCAGCTACCTGCACCTGGAACGGTGCCACGCCCGCCCACGGGGCAGGGACTGCTGAACCCCCAAACGCCCGTCCGCTCCAGGCACCCCCGGCAACGGAGCGGACGGGTTCATGAGTACGTCAGCGGACGAGGTCAGCGAGCGGGACGCCGAGCGCGTCGGCGATGCGGACGAGGTTGTCCAGGAGCGGGCTGGCGTGGCCCTGTTCGATCCGGTTGATCGACTGCCGATCGAGTTCCGCCAGTTCGGCCAGCCGCTCCTGCGTGAGATTCGCGTGGAGGCGCGCGGTGCGGATGCGCTCACCGACGGCTCGGCGAGCAGCGAGCACTCGCTCGGACGGTGGGGCTGGCACTCCTCCCACAGTTGTCGGATCATGCAAGCGCGTCTGTACAGCCGACCGTACATTTTTGGATCAAGCTCCCGTCGCCAGCTTGGAAAGGCAGCGCGGCGGGTGAGGGCGGCCCCGTGGGACTCCGGTCCGGCGGGGTCGCTTCTTCATGATCGCTGACATTTCGGCCGAGCAGGGGCCGAGCTAACGATCACTGGGCCCCCTGAACACGCCGCAGGCCCAGGTCGCGTAGCCGCTGACCTGGGCCTGAGCCGTAGACCGTGTGGGACTCGAACCCACAACCAATGGATTAAAAGTCCACTGCTCTGCCAATTGAGCTAACGGTCCTCGCCGACAGGACGTCGGCACCCCCATGAGCATAGCCGGACGGGCCTCGGCTTCCGATCGGGTATCGCCGACCGGGTGCCCGCGCGTTCCTCGCGGGGGCGCGGGAAGAACGGGGAAGGCCCGTACGACGGGGTGTCGTACGGGCCTTCACTCGTTGCTGCTCGCTACCGCGGGCCTGCGTCAGCCGTTGCGCTTCCAGCGCGGCTTGTCGTCGCGGCGGCCGAAGGAACCGGTGCCGGAGCCGGAGCCGCGGTTGTAGGACGGGCGGTCGTGGCCGCCGGCGCGGTGGCCGCCGGAGGGGCGGTCGTCGCGGCGGTCACGGTTGAACGGGCGGTCGCTGCCCCGGTGACCGCCGGACGGGCGGTCGTCACGGCGGAAGCCACCGCGGTCGTCACGGCGCTCGAACGGGCGGCCGCCACGGTCGTCACGACGGTCGCCGCCGCGGAAACCGCCACGGTCGCCACCGCGGTCACCGCGGTCGTCACGGCGGTCGCGGTTGAAGCCGGAGCCGCCGCGGTCGTCACGGCGCTCGAAGGGACGGCCGCCGCGGTCGTCACGACGGAAGCCGCCACGCTCGCCACCGCGGTCGTCACGGCGGAAGCCGCGGTCGCCACTGCGGTCGTCGCGGTTGAAGCCGCCACGGTCGTCACGGCGGTCGTCGCGACGGAAGCCACCGCGGTCGTCACGGCGCTCGAAGGAACGGCCACCGCGGTCGTCACGACGGTCGTCACGGCGGAAGCCACCACGGTCACCACCACGGTCGTCGCGGTGGGAGGGGCGGCGCTCGTAGTTGCCGCGCTCGTCCCGGGCGGGACGGCGCTGCTCGTACGACGGACGGTCCTCGCGGGCCGCCGGGCGCTCGGGCGCGGACTGCTCCGGGACCGACGCCACGGCGGGCTCGGCCACGGCCTCGGCGGGGGCCTCGGCAGCGGCGGCGGCCTCGGCGACCGCGACGGCGGGGTCCTCGCCGCGCTCACGGGCGGCGCGGGCGGTCAGCCGGTCGGCCTCGTCGCGCAGCTCGGCGGCGCGGCGCTGGGCGCGCTCCAGCTCCTTGGTGAGGTCGCGGACCTCACGCTCGGCCTGGCTCGCGGCGTTGCCCGCGGAGTCGGCCTGCACCTCGGTCATGGAGCGGGCGCCGGTGATCTCGGCGACCTCCGGCTCGAAGGTGCCGCCGCCGTTGATGATGTGGCGCGAGGCGTCGACGCCCGCGTCCTCCATGAGGCGGAAGATCTGGCGGCGCTGGTGCGGCAGCGAGAGGGACACGACCGTGCCGGAGCGGCCCGCGCGAGCGGTGCGGCCGGAGCGGTGCAGGTAGTCCTTGTGGTCGCCGGCCGGGTCCACGTTCAGGACCAGGTCGATGCCGTCGACGTGGATGCCGCGGGCGGCGACGTCGGTGGCGACGAGGGCGTTGACGTAGCCCTCCTTGAAGTCCGCGAGGACGCGCGTACGGGCGCCCTGCGTCATGCCGCCGTGCAGGGCGTCGGCCTTCACGCCGGAGTCGCGGAGCTGCTCGGCGATGCGGTCGGCGCCCAGCTGGGTGCGGACGAAGATGATCGTGCGGCCCTTGCGGGCGGCGATGGCGGCCGTGACGGGCGCCTTGTCGCGGGGCTTCACGATCAGGATGTGGTGCGTCATGGTCGTGACGTTGCCCTGGGCGCTGTCGACCTCGTGCGTCACCGGGTTGTGCAGGTAGCGCTTGACCAGCGTGGAGATCTCGTTCTCCATCGTGGCCGAGAACAGCATGCGCTGGCCGCCGGCCGGGATCTGGTCGAGCAGCTCGGTGACCTCGGGCAGGAAGCCGAGGTCGGACATCTGGTCGGCCTCGTCGAGGACGGCGACCTCGACGTTCTCCAGGGAGCAGGCGCCGCGGTTGATGATGTCGCGAAGGCGGCCCGGGGTGGCGACGAGGATGTCGACGCCGCGCTCCAGGGCGTAGATCTGGTTGCCCATGGACGTACCGCCGCAGACGACCTTCATCTTCAGGCCGAGGACGTCCCCGTAGGGCTGGAGGGCGTCGGCGACCTGCATCGCCAGCTCGCGGGTCGGGGTCAGGATGACCGCGCGGGGCTTCTTCTTCTCGGTGTGGCCCTCGGCGAGGCGCGCCATGGTCGGCAGGCCGAAGGAGAGCGTCTTGCCGGAGCCGGTGCGGCCGCGGCCGAGGATGTCCTTGCCGGCCAGGGCGTCCGGGATGGTCGCGGCCTGGATCGGGAAGGGGGTGTGCACGCCGTTGCGCGCGAGCTTGCGCACGACGCCGTCGGGCAGACCGAGGTCACCGAAGGTGAGGCCGGGCTCGGCGTCGTCCTCGGCGGCGTCGGCGGTGGCCGCGGCCGCGTCGGCCGGGGCCTCGGAGACGTCGGCAGCCGGGGCCTCGCCCTGGACGGTCGCGACGGACTCGACGGACTCGATGGGCTCGACGGTCTCGATGGGCTCGACGGCCGCTACGGACTCGACGGGCTCGGTGGTCTGGTTCTCGTCCTGGACCTGGGCAGCCTGAACGTCAAAACTGGAAATGGACATGCGAAATGCGAAACCTTCCGGAGTCTCGGCACGCGCCCACAACTCCGTGATTTCGCAATGGACCGCCTCTATGCGGTCAGCCACGGCAAGGGAGAGTACGCGCCACGCGGCGCTCTCTTTGGCGGCGCCGGGCAAATGGGATCAAACGATCTACCACCATACGCACCCCCCACCCCATATGGCAAACGCCCACCATATCGGGGCTTCACATCCCCCACCAGCCTTCGCCGAGCACCCGTCTCCCCACTAGGCGGGACCGGCGTGCGGAGAGGGCTCCCCCCGCCCCGCGCGCTCCCCCACCCCGCCGTGCGCGGACGAGGAGGGCTCGGGCGGTGTGGGGGTGGGCGTGGGGGTGGGCGTGGGGGTCGAGGGCTCGGGCGGGGGCGTGCTGCGGGTGGGCGCGGGGCCCGGACGGGTACGGGTGGGGGTGGGGCGGCCGCCGGTGGGGGTCACGCTCGAACCACCGCTGTTCCCGCCGCGCGAGGGCTCGCCGTCCACGGCGGCGCCCTTGCCGTGGCCGGCGGCGGTCTTCTCGCCGTCGCCGCCGCGGTCCCCCCGCCCCCGCTTCCCGTCCCTCCCGTCCTTGCCGTCCTTGCCGTCCTTGGCGCCCTTGCGGCCCTTGCCGTCGCGTTCCTCGCGGCCGCCCTCGGCCCCGGGGCCGCGCGCTCCCCCGGGACTCACGGACCCCCCGTCGGGGACGACGTCGCCGCTTCGCTCACCGGCGGACCGCGCGGGGGCGGGGGCACCGCTCCCGTCGTCGCCGATGCTCATACAGCCCGTGGTCGCCGCGACGGCCACCGCGGCCGCGGCCCACCTGACGGTTACGTACAACTGGCGCACGGCCGAGCACCTCCGAGGGCGCTGGGGGAAGGGACGCCCTGCCCAACTCCCGCGCCCTGCGGGAGGACACGGACGGGGACGGCTCCGCCGTGGAGCTGTGCTGCGGCTCCGGCCCCGGCCCAACCCCGGCCCAGGTCCAACCCCGGTCCGGCCCCGGCCCCGCCCCACGTCCAGCCCCGGCGTCACCGCGCCCGGCGGCAGGTCAGCCGTAGCCCAGGGCGTGGAGCCGGTCGTCGTCGATCCCGAAGTGGTGGGCGACCTCGTGCACGACGGTGATCTCGGTCTCGGCGACCACGTCCTCGCGGGACTCGCACATCCGCAGGGTGGGCCCCCGGTAGACGGTGATGCGGTCGGGCAGGACCCCCGCGTACCACTCGCCGCGATCGGTCAGCGGAGTCCCCTCGTACAGACCGAGGAGCTCGGGGTCGTCGCTGGGCGGCTCGTCCTCGACGAACACCGCCACGTTGTCCATGAGCCGCGTCAGCTCAGGGGGGATCCGGTCGAGCGCCTCGGCCACCAGTTCCTCGAACTCCTCGCGCGTCATCTCCAGCACCCGCCCATTGTCGGCCACACCCGGCCTCCCCCACCTCCCCGGAGGGGGCATGGTGGCGGGCGGGCACGGGCATACGGGCCCAATGGGGCGCGAAGTGCCGGTCGTTCTACGAAAGCTGAGCAGCCTGCGCGGGGCGCCGACAGCTCTGGTACGCCGCTGCCGCACAGGCCACCCACCACCGACGGCGGACCTCACCCGCGCCCCGCACCCGTTCGGCCGCGCGCTCGGCCTGGTGGCGGTGGTGGTGCTCGGGGCCTGGCTCGGCCTGCTGGTGGTGGGCAGTGTCCGCACCTCGGTGGGGCCGATGGACACCCGGATGCAGCTGCGCCCGTCCCTGACCGGCGGAACGAAGATCGACGTGTCCCCGCTCGGCGCCCTGGAGCTGAACTCGCACGTGGCGCCGATCCGCCTGGACGTCGAGGTGGACCGCCTCGACCCGGTGCGGTCGGAGGCGCTCGTGGACCACCCGGAGCGGATCTCGGGGATGCAGGAGGAGGTGGCCGAGGACGTCGCGCACGGGACGCTCGACCTGGCGGTACGGTCCTGCGCCGCCGTGGTCGCGGGCGCGACGGCACTGGGCCTCGCGGTGTACCGCAGGCCGCGCAGGGCACTGGCGGCGGGCGGTCTCGCGCTGACGCTCCTGGCGGCGTCGGGAGGGGTGGCGTACGCGACGTGGAACCCGAAGTCGGTCCTGGAGCCGAAGTTCTCCGGGCTGCTCGGCAGCGCCCCCTCCGTCGTCGGCAACGCCCGCAGCATCGTGAGCGAGTTCGACGTCTACCAGCGGGAGTTGGCGCGCCTGGTGACGAACGTGACCAAACTGTACGACGTGACATCGACGCTGCCCGCGTACGAACCGGACCCGTCGACGATCCGCGTGCTGCACGTGTCGGACATCCACCTCAACCCGGCGAGCTGGAAGATCATCTCTTCCCTCGTGGAGCAGTACGAGATCGACGTCATCGTGGACTCCGGGGACACGATGGACCACGGGACGGCGGCGGAGAACGCGTTCCTCGACCCGATCGAGGACCTCGGCGCGCCCTACGTCTGGGCACGGGGCAACCACGACTCCCGCACCACCCAGAAGTACCTCGGGAAACTCAAGAACACCCACGTCCTGGACGGCGGAAGGCCGGTGGACGTCGCGGGCCTGCGGTTCGCGGGCATCGGGGACCCCCAGTTCACACCGGACCGCTCGGAGAAGCAGGAGGGGGAGGAGGTGCAGGAGATGGCGGGCACCGACCTCGCCACGTCCCTGTTCGCCGAGGCGGCGAAGGGCAGGCCGGTGGACGTGGCGGTGGCGCACAACCCGACGGCCGCGAGGAAGACGGACGGGGCGGTGCCGCTGGTGCTCGCGGGGCACGTGCACCACCAGGAGATGGAGGTCATGGAGAAAGGCACGCGGCTGCGATCAAGCTGGGCGGCCTCGGCCTCACGAAGGCCGAGGTCAGCCGCCACCTCCCCAAGGAGAACCAGCCCGGCGCCGACCCCTCGACGCCCCCGCCGGCGCCGCCCTCGTAAACCGTTTTGGCGATCCCTCCTCCCATCCCATATGCTTCTCACGTCCCCGACGCGCTGCAAAGCGCCCACGGCGGGCCCTTAGCCCTCATCGTCTAGTGGCCCAGGACGCCGCCCTTTCAAGGCGGTAGCACGGGTTCGAATCCCGTTGGGGGCACGCAACACCATGTGCAGTGTTCGTTTCTGCACAGCTTGGTCCTGTGGAGCAGTTTGGAGTGCTCGCCACCCTGTCAAGGTGGAGGCCGCGGGTTCAAATCCCGTCAGGACCGCTTGCGATTTCCGCTCGCGGAAATCGCGTGGCTGGGTAGCTCAGTTGGTACGAGCGATCGCCTGAAAAGCGATAGGTCGCCGGTTCGATCCCGGCCCCAGCCACCACTTCGAGAACGCCCCGGACGGCATGCCGTCCGGGGCGTTCTCTTTGCATTGCATCCCGGCGAAGACCCACCCAGGGCGACAACGGCCCCCTTCGCCCGCGAGCCACAGCTTGTGGGCGAACGGAACCATCAGACTCTCTACTCCTGGCGGCGCACTCAGTCGGACGCGAGGAGATCGGCCAGCCGGAGGGTGTCTTCGAGATAGCGGTCGTAGGGAAAGCCCGCGGCGACGAGTGCGGCCCGGAACTCCTCGTCGAGCGGCTTTCCCGTGGCGTGGAAGGCTGCCCGGCCGGCCTCGGTGAGCCGGACAAGCCGCCGCCGCGCGTGCTCGGGGTCGACGGTGATCTGCACCAGGCCGCCCGCCCGCAGCGGCCCCAGCGCCCGGCTGATCGCCGGGTCGGACACCGAAAGGGCCTGCGCGAGCCGGTGCTGCGTCGTCGGCTCGATGTCCTCCAGCGTGCCGAGAAGCCGGATCTGGCTGTAGGTCAAGCCGTCGGGGCCGTCGGTACGCCGCCGGGCCGCGTCGCCGAGCAGCAGGACCACTCGGTGCAGCAGGTCTGCGAGTCCGTCATCCACAGCACCACTGTACCCGACTCTTGCGAGGTTAATATTAACCTGTTAAGACTGACTCATGGGCAACCTCTCCTACCTCGCGCAGTCCGCGTTCCCCCTGGTGTGGCTCCTGGTGCCGACCGTCGGAGCCTGCATCCGAACCCGCCACGCCTCCTCCCCTCAGCAGGCGCTGGAGACCTGGCAACGCTGGTGGGCCATCGGCGCCTTCGGCTGCGGCAGTCTGTGGATGACGGTCGCGTTCCTCGGCGCGCCGGACGTCATGGCGACGGCGATCGGCTTCGACCGGACGCCCTTCATGTTCGAGATCGCCTTCGCCAACCTCGGCCTGGCGGTCATGGGCTTCCGGGCCGCGTCGGCATCCGCGCGCGAGCGCATCACCATCGGGCTCGGCGGTGGGATGTTCCTCTGGGGAGCCCTGGCCGGCCACGTCTACCAGTGGTTCGCGGGCGGTGACCACGCCCCCGGCAACACCGGCGGGGTCCTCGTCAACGACCTCCTGATCCCGGCAGTCATGATCATCCTGGCCGTGCGCGCCCGACGCCTTGAGCCGACCACGCCCCGGCCGGCCACGCGAGCCGCCGCCTGACATAGCCTGGAACCGCGTGCCGCTGACTGTCCGTGCCGCCCTGGGGAGCCCGCGCATCCCGTTGGGAGCAACACCTGTGCGAGACTGGTGCTCGCACGAAGCTTGGTCCTGTGGAGCAGTTTGGAGTGCTCGCCACCCTGTCAAGGTGGAGGCCGCGGGTTCAAATCCCGTCAGGACCGCTTGCGAATTCCGCTCGCGGAAATCGCGTGGCTGGGTAGCTCAGTTGGTACGAGCGATCGCCTGAAAAGCGATAGGTCGCCGGTTCGATCCCGGCCCCAGCCACCTTTCCCGAAGGCCCCGCCCACCTGGACGGGGCCTTCGGCGTATCCCCCCGGGGGCTGGGCTGTGCCCTTCTCCCTACAGAACGGGCACCCGGCGGTGGACCAGCCGCCTACAGCGGGAGGGGGCGGGCCAGCGGGCGGCGGAAGTCGCACGGGCCGCACAAGGCACCGAGCCGGGCCGCAAGTGGCACGGAGCCGCAGACGCTGAACGCACGGGAGGGGTCGTGGCGGGATGACCGAGCGCAGCGTGCCAAGCAACACACTGACGG
>NZ_JBIRHJ010000019.1:0-41292 GCF_044328435.1 Streptomyces sp. NPDC017940
TCCGCGCCACGAGGGAGTCGGTGATGCGGAAGTCGGAGATCTCGTGCCAGGGGAGCGCGCCCTGGCCCTCGGGCACGTAGGCGGGCACCTCACCCCGGACGCGGGGCGGCGCCTTCGCCGTCGTCTCGCCGGTGCGTGCCCGTTCCTTCTGCTGGGCCCGCCAGGCCGCCTGCTCCCGCGTGGGCTCCGCCTCGGCGACCGGCGCCACCGGCCTGGTCTCACCGACCTTCACCGGCGGGACGGTGAAGGGTTCCCTGGGTTTTCCCCACACGGATGACGGCCCGGGGTCCGGCGGTGCCGGGGCAGCCAGCACCGCTGTTCCCGACGCGGCGAGCGAGAGGGCCGCCACCGCCGCTACCAAGGCGAGACGTGATCTGTGAGCAGATCTGCGGGCACGCCGAACGGGCGTGCCCCAGGCACGTCTGGACATGTCTTCCCCCCACGAGAAGAGACCTCACAGCGACCCCGTTGGTCACTGGAGGCGCACACGCTGCCACGACTCCTTCACAGAAGGCCCTGTCATTCCCCCGAATTTGCTGCACATGCCAACCGAAATCAGACAAGTCCCTGATCTTCTGTGCTGAGGCGAACCCTCACTCCAGGAAGGCGGCTTCTGACCGGCATCAGACTGGCCTGGAGGTCTTGACCGTCGGGTCACGTGAGAGGCCACCCAAGATTGACTGAAAGCCTTTGCTAATTTCGGCGCGACGAACACCCCGCCTGGGCGGTGGTTCGCTGACCCACTGCTATGGCAAACAATCAGCTATAGGCGGCCGATTCTGCCGCTCGTCGCTGCTTCCAGTCAGCCCGACTTAACGCGCAGACCGCCGATTGAGGTATCGGCTCCGCAGCCCCGGAACGCGGGGGCCCTGCTGATGGCCGCGGGAGCACTCCCCGCGCAGCTGTGCGCGGACCCCTCGCGCAACTACCGCTGTAAGGACGAACCGTGGCCGTCATCGGCTGCGGCGGGCTCTGCTGCGCCCGTTCGTCGGCCTCCTGGTGGCCGAACACTCCCACCGTCGGGGTCACTGCCGGTGCGGCAGGGGGGAAGGGACCGCCTTGCCCGGCGGCCGGCAGCCAGCAAAGCTGCGACGGTGGCGTCGTCGGTCCCGGTGATGGTGGCGATCTGGCCGATGCTCAGGCGCAGGACGTCATGAAGCAGCAGGGTGTCCTCGGCCGGTGCGGGGGTGCGGCCGGTGCGCCGTGCGATGGCCTGGGTGTGTGTTTCCCAGGCCCGTGCGGAGGGGCGTGGTGTGGTGACCACGGTGGTCCAGGTGGCCGCGATGAGTTCGAAGACGTGGGTGACGGTGATCAGGGCTTCGTGCGGGGGGAGGTGGGCGGCTGCGTAGGCGTGGTAGGTGGGGCGGTGCAGGTCGTAGAAGGCGTAGAAGGCGGTGGAGAGCACGCTGGGTGCGGTTGCGGGCTTCATGGTCTCCTCCTTCGCGGTGGCCGGGGTGGTGTCAGCCGAAGGCTGAGGCGTCGATTCCGCAGGTCTGGGTGCTGGTTTCGGCTTCGGCGTGCGCCAGGCGCCACAGGCGGCGGGCGATCTCGGGCTGGGACTGCAGGGCGGCGGCGATCTGCTGGATGGCCGGCCAGGGGGGCACGCCGGGGCCGTCGAATGCCTGGCGCAGGTCCGCGGTGGTGAGGGTGTGCTGGAGCTGGGGGGATTCGAGGATCTTGCCGTTGTCCGTCTCGCTGTAGTTGGCCGCGTAGCGCAGGGCACGCAGGTAGGTGCGCAGATAGTGGACGGTGTCGGTGGTCGGCAGTGGGGCGCTGGATGCTGCTTCCCAGAGCGGTTTGATCAGTTCGGGGCTCTTCGCGCAGGCGTCGCAGATGATCTTGGCGTGCTGCCAGGAGACCTCGCGGTGCCCGGAGAGCATGCGAGAGACGTAGGAGGGGTCGACGTCAAGGAGGGCGGCCAGTTTCCGCTGGGTCTGGCGGCTCTGTCGTGACATGCGGGTCAGGGCGCTGGCCAGACGCTGGCGGGGCATGCGCAGGTCCTGGCGTTTCTGGTGCGGCGATTCCGGTGCGGGGTCGCCGTCGTGGGGGCGGGGGTGGGGGCGGGTGCGGGCGGCCAGGGCGGCGTCGATGCTGTGCGGCGGGTACTTCTTGCGCAGGCGGTCCTTTGTGCGGTCCAGGAAGTACGCGGCCTCGTCCAGTGATTCGCCGCGGGAGCGCTGCAGCACCACGGTGGCACCGGTCAGTTCCTCGAGGAGCCGGTGCAGGGTGACGATGTGGGGCAGCAGGTTGGAGACGGCCGTGCCCGGCCCGTACGCGTCGTTCATCAGGTTCTCGGAGGCCACGGTGAAGTCCTCGGCGATGTCGCGGATCGCCTCGGTGCACCGCCGGGCACGTGTGGTGTCGGCCGCAGGGCGGGAGGAGGGAGGGCGGCTCGCTGTGCGGGCCCGGGTGCGGGTACGCGTGGACACTGGTGACCTCTTTCGGGGGTACCTGGCGGGTATCTGTGCCCGCTGGCTGGAGATGCAGAATCGGCTGGGTCCGGGCTGCGTGGCGCGGACAGCCTTGTCCGCGCCACGCAGCCGACCGGCTCAGTGGCGGCGGATGCGCTGACGGACCAGGGCAGATCCGTGAGCGGCCGTCACAAAGAGGACTAGGAGCGGCAGGACGCGGACAGAAACGCTGCCCGCGGACGCGGCGAGCACCGCCAGAGCGCCAGCGGGAAGACTCCCGCGCACGATGACAGCCGAGGCATCCCACCCGAAGGTTTGGGCCACAGGGGGGAGAGGGATGATACGTTCGCGGCTCGGTTTCCGGAGTACGGGAACCCGAGTCCGGCGTCGACAGGAAAGCACGAAGACTCCTTCGTTCAAAAATTTCCGACTGGCGTCAGCTGCGACAAGACCCCGGCGAGGGCCACCAACCACACAGCCGGGGTCTTTGCGCGCCCGGCGAGATGCCGGGAATCGGACAGTACTACCTAGCGCACGCATCCGGTGCCAGAACGTAGCGCCGTGGGCACAGGCACCCGCCGCCGTGAACCACGAACTGACCAACGGTCAGCCGTTTACCTGCGTACACACGTTTGAGAACCGGTCAGAAACGGCCCCAGGCGAGCGCATACGCGACGCGAATTGTCTGACCTGTGGGGGCATATTCCGCCCGCGCGTACTCCCCCAGGGCTCCCCCAGCCCGCCCGCGCGCCTCCCCGCCCCACCACCCAAGATCGACAACCGTGTCAACGTATCGACACTGCACGAGATCCCCGATACCCCCAGAAGTAAGGTCTCCCGCCAACAACAAGCCCTACGCCAAGCGCCAGTCTGCAGACGACGGCTGTCCATGGCGGATGATGGCAGCAGTCTGCTTTCGGCACCTCAGGACACGGGCACCCCGCCGAGGCTGTCAGCGCAGTCGCACGGGACGTCATTGAAGCCGGTGGCGGACCCGGTGGTTGCTCCTCAGCTCTGGTATGGCGCATCAGGACGGGTCCGTCGATGCTTGCGCGAGCTCGCCGTGTACGCCGTGATGCTTCTCTTCAGTTCCGGATCCAGGTGCGGATCCCCGCAGCGGTACTGCGCACGTCGAGGGCGTCCCGGTCGATGCGCTCGGAAAGGTCGGCGGCCGACTTGGCGCTGACGGTGACGAACAGACCCGACGCGCTCAGGCAGGCCGCGGCGACAACGGCGGCGAACAGCTTGTTGCGTGCCTCCAGAGCGGGCACGCGCACTAGCGGGTCAGGGCAGCAGCACGGTGGTGCGCCTCGGTGTAGACGTAGACGTCCATCACCTTGTCGGCGTGCCGGGCGACGGCAGCCCGCAGACTGCCGAAGTCGGTCACTTCCGGGTCATCGGGCAGGGTGCGGTGGGCCAGGTC
The DNA here is from genome assembly GCF_044328435.1 of Streptomyces sp. NPDC017940. Taxonomy (NCBI): domain Bacteria; kingdom Bacillati; phylum Actinomycetota; class Actinomycetes; order Kitasatosporales; family Streptomycetaceae; genus Streptomyces; species Streptomyces sp. NPDC017940. Next base: position 3,835 of record NZ_JBIRHJ010000019.1, read on the forward strand.
GAGGAGCCAGGCCCGGTCGATGCGGACGAACACGCGGCGTGCCCGCCCCTGCGGGCCCGGGCGCCGCCGTGGCCATCGGTGCCGAACCGGTCGTCGAAGTGGTCGGCCCACTTCCCCACGCGGCACCCCGGCGGCGCCTTCCTCCTCGCCGACAGCCCCGGAACCCTCAGCACGGGCGCCCTCTCCGTGATGGAGCGGCTCCTCGCGGCCTTCGTCGGCGGGCATCCCCGTCGACGGCGCGGGCGGCGCGGCCGACACCCTCCTCAGCCACGTCACCGGCTTCGTCCTCCAGGAGCAGCCGGAGAAGGAGTCCCCGGGCGCCGCGACCCCGCCCGTCACCGCCGAGGTCCCCGCCGAGCTGCGCGCCCGCTTCCCCCTCATCATGAAGCAGATGCCCCGGCTCGGCCAGGACGAGAAGTTCCGGCGCAGCGTGCGGCTGCTGTGCACGGGGTTCCGGACGCTCGCCTCCGGATGCCCTGTCAGGCCAGTGGCTTGCGGTCCGGCCACCACCGCTGGACGGCCTCGACGGTTGTCGTCGGGCTCACGTTGAAACAGAGCTTCGCGGCGGGCGCCAGTTCGCGGGTGACGTCGACCAGGACTTCGAGGAGCGGGGTCAGCGCCGGGTCCAGCCGGATACCGGCGCCTATCACCACCAGGTCGTAGTCCTTCGCGGACAGCGCGGCGCGGTAGACCGCCTCGGCCGTGCGGCCGTAGTCGAGCAGGCAGAGGTCGACGGTGAAGCCCAGCTCCTGGAGCCTGGCCCGCTCGGCGGCCACCCCGGCCCGGACCACGTCGACGTCGAGATCGGGGAACGCCGCCCGCGACGAGGCCGCGTCCTCCACGAGGGCGGGATCGAGCCCGATGGTGAGTACGGACGCGGCTGCGGATGTGGTTCCGGACATGCCTCGGTACCTCCTGTGCGGTGCGGTTTCCGGACCGAGGGTGGCATCGGGCCGCCCGCGTCGCCAGCCCGTATGTGCTCCCCGCACCCGCGGGGGTGGTTCGGCGGACTGCTCCTCGCCCTCGCCCGCGCTGGACTCGCCGTCACCGGAACCGCGGTCAAGGACTACCACCTGCCGCTGACCGCACAGATCATCGGCGGATGCGGGGCCGCCGCGGTCATCGCTGCGATCGCTGTTTCGCTTCTCGTCGTGCGCCCCGACACCGGCGGCGACGCCCCCACATGAAACGGCTGCCCGGGCAAGCTCTCACCCGGGCAACTGACCATGTCTTGGGCGGCGCCAAACCTGGCCCCCTGGTGGCCACACCCCACGTGAAGCTGTTCAACATCTTGATCCACATGCTCACCGAGACCAGTCGGCACGCTGGACACGCCGACATCCTGCGCGAACAGCTCGACAACTCGACAGGGACAGGGGTCCCAGCCTCCCCTGGCGCGTTCGTCTGGCTGAGGCTCGGGAGGAAGTCTGGCGCCGAGGAGTGCCCGGGGGCGCAACGCCCCGCTCTGGTGGACGCTCCGGCGGCCCCGGAGACCGCTGGAGTGCCCGGCAGCCAGAGCAATGTTCATCCGTGTCCAAGAGCTCCTCGGGTCGAACTGGTCCCTGCACGGCCTCCGCCACATTGTCTCTGCTTAGGGTCCGCACCATGGACGGGCGGAACTGACGTAGTGCATGACGCTGCCCGCGGCGTCGACCGTGCCGTGCGGATGGACGAGTTCGGCCAGGCCGCAGGCCAGGTCCCGGGCCAGCCGACCTCACCTGCGTGTCCAGCAACGGCGCCGCGCGGAGTTCTCCCTGACGGTCTGCCGAACCCGCTGGAATGTCTGGAGGGGGGCGAGCGGCGGGCGCTGTTCGCGCACGAGCGCGCCCACCTCGCGGGCAGGCATCACCGGTTCCTACGCCAGCCACCGCCGGCTCCGTGTGCACCCCGAGCACGATGCCCAGCGCCTGCCCGTACAGCTCCGTGATCGACGTCTCCTACAGCAGCGCCACCGTGAACGGCACACTGCACTGCTCGCCCGCCGTCAGGCGGAAGCCGACGGCGACGGTGAACCGGCCAAAGCCATCGGGCGGATGTGCCGCCGACTGGTGGCAATAGTCGCCTCCGACTCGAAGGCAGGCAGATGCCACATCTGCACATACCCCTGAGTGTTGAGATTCCAGGCACCGACAGCGCCCGCCAGCATGCGCCCGTCAGGTCGCACGCCAGGTCCGGCACGGCGGACTCTGGGACGGCAGACCGTGGGACCGACCGTTACGCCGCGGGTGTCGTGACGCCGAGGTCAAAGAACATAGATTTGCGCTATTCAGCCATCCGTACGTACAGATTTTTGCTGCAAACAGCTGTAGAGCGGTTGCGACGCGTACTCGGCACGTGACAAGTACCCGCAATCTTCGGCAGTAAACTGCTTGACTTTCCGTTGCCATCTATTCAGTACATCTCGGCACGTCAGCCCGCCGTCAATTCGGAATGTCGCAGTCCGTCGCGACGTCGCCGCGTGGAAGCAGCACCGGCGAGAAAGACGCGTATCTCTTTGACAGTCGTGTGAGTGAGCTGGATATCTTGTTGGCATGACGTCGGCCTTTTGTTGGCATGGCGTCGGCCCCTTGGATGAGCAGTTCTGTACGCGGTTCTGCTCCCTTACGCACGAAGCACGACCGGCGGCGGCACAGGCAACAGCATGACTCTCGAAGGCGCGCTGCGTCTCGCGATCTTGCCTGTCAGCAGCGCCACAAGCACGCGCCTTGGATGGCATTCACGGCCACGGGATGAACAGCTTATAAACGTGCACCGGAGCAGAGAGGGCAGGTATGGAGATCCTTCAGATTCCTGATGTGGAAAGGCGAGCACTCGCCGAACGCGTGTCGGGATATTCTGCAGAGCCGATCGTTCTGGGGACGTTAGGTCCTACAGGTACCAGCAGTGAGTACGTTGCGGGGATGATGTCACGCTCTGTTGCTGATCGTGGGCGCTTCCGGATCGTCCTGGAGGACACGTACGAGCAGTGCCTGGACGCTCTCATAGAGGAGCAGTTCGACCTTGTCCTGGTGGCACACGCCTACTCCAACATCAACGCCTTTTACATGCATCCCGAATTGGAGCCGGCGACTGTCTTCCGGGGGTGCACACCCGAGTACGGCCTCGCGACACGGAAAAATTTCTCTTTCAGCCGAGACCTGCTGGCCAGCGAGACCGTCGTCTCCCATCCCGCGCCGGTTCCTCTGCTGGGATACCACTTTGGCCGGCCCGTGAAGACTGTGACTGTTGACTCCACGAGTCAGGCAGCCGACCACGTCGCCGACGGGCGGTATGACCTCGCCATCACGAACGAGGAGGCAGCGGAGCAGTACAACCTGCGGTTCGTCTACAGGTTCTCGCGCATTCCCATGACCTGGACCGTCTTCTCAAGGAAGAAGGGCTGAAATGGCCACGCAAGTACAGGAACGACTCTACTTCCCGAGTGCCGACACGGTGCTCCATGACAACGGCGTCCGCATGGAGTCCTACTGGCGCGAGGACACAGAGGTGCGGGTCTCGTACATTCCGCCGGACGCCGTCATGCCTGATCAGACCAGCGACCAGGCGCAGGTCGGGATGGTCGTCCGCGGTCGCCTCGCCATGAGTGTCGGAGAGGTGACGAAGGTCATGGAACCCGAGCACGACGTATATGTGGCTCCCCCCGGCCTCGCACTCTCGGCCGTCAACCCGTCCTCGGCGGAGACCGTCTTGCTCGAGCTAAGGCGCAATAGGCCGGGAGAGTCCTACCCTGCACCGCAGGGTTACTTCCTCGAACCGATCGAATCGCGCAAGTTCGTCAAGATGGACGTGACGTTCTTCCTGGCCGACTGGATCGAGCTGATGATCGCTGACATCCCCGGCGGAGGGGAGATGCCCTACCACAAGCACTCCCATGAGCAGATCGGGATCTGCCTGGACGGACGCTACGACATGACGGTCGAGGAAGCGGATCATGAACTCCAGTTCGGTTCCACGTATTTCTGCGGAAGCCAGGAGGGGCACGGGGCGGTGAACCCCAACGCCGGCATCGCGCGCTCCCTCAACATTTTCATCCCGCCCCGCTACCATCGAGTCCCCCAGGCAGAAACCGAGCAGGGAGCCCAGTGAGGCGGGTAGCGATTGTTCTGGGTGCCAGTCATGGCATCGGGAAGGAAACCGCACTGCACCTACGGGAAAAGGGATACGCGACGGTCTTATGCGCTCGTGATCGGGACGCCTTAGAGAAGGTTGCTCACGAGACTCCCGGCGGTGAAGCTGCGTATGTTCTCCCCGGGGATGTCACTTCGCCGTCCTTCGGTGCAGCGCTGGTGGACCGTGTCGATCGCTGGTTCGGCAGAATCGACGTGCTGATCAACAATGCCCCCGGACCGCCTCCGGGCACCTTCGAAACCCTGCACGTCGGCGACGTGAGTTCCGCTATGGAACTGAAGCTCGTGCCGTACTTGGCGACGATCAAGTCCGTTGCTCCAATAATGGCCAGGGAAGGTTTCGGACGCATCGTCAACATCGTCGGAAACACGGGGAAAGAACCCTCCCCCGGGTTGTTCCTCTCCGGTCTGGTCAACGCAGCCGTCTCGAATGCAAGCAAATACCTGGCGTCCCAGTACGCCAGGAACAACGTGACCGTCAACTGTATCCACCCCGGAACCATACGGACGCGACGCTACGACCAAACTGTGGAGCATATGAGCCTCACCAGTGGGGTATCGCGTGAGGAGACGGAGAACCGGTTGAGGAAGACGATCCCGATGGACAGGGCGGGCGAGGCCGTTGAGGTAGCCGCCGTCATCGGTTTTCTCGCATCGGAGGAGTCTTCCTTCCTCACAGGGCAACAGATCTCAGTCGATGGCGGACAACTGACGTGCGTGTAACGGCAGAGTTGTCCCGCCATTGCCCTGACAACAGAAACCCGGCGGCCAGACGCCTCCCAACCCCGGCAAGGATCTAGGGATAGCGCGCACCCCCTGAGGGCGGGGTGGCCACCGTCCTCAGGGCGTTGGGGTGCGTAGCCGTCGATGCAACTGCACAGAAGAAGGGTGGCTGGAGTGTCAGACCGGTTGAGCAGGGAGGGACGCCCGGAGGGGTTCCCCGTGCTGACGGTCCTCGCGCTGATGGCAGGGATTTTCGCGGTCGGCTCCGAGGAGCTGGTCGTCTCACCTCTGCTGGCGCCGATGGCCGAGTCGTTCGATGCGTCGGTGGGCGTGATGGCACTCTCGGTCAGCATCTACGGCCTCAGTACGGCGGTTGGAGCACTGCTCTTCGCTCCCCTCGGGGACCGGGTGTCGCGTCGTTTGAGCCTGGCACTCGGGATGACCGTGTTCATCCTGGGAACCGTTGTGTGCGCCGTCGCCGCGGGAACGGGCATGTTCTTCACCGGCAGGGCTCTAGCGGGCCTGGCGACGGGGGCCTTCGTCCCGACCGCCTATGCCTACGTCGGTGACCAGATCCCATATGAGCACCGGGGCAAGGCCATGGGCATCCTCGTCTCCAGCTGGTCACTCTCCCTCGTGCTGGGCGTGCCGATGGGCTCGTTCATCGGGCAGTGGGCGGGCTGGCGGTGGACGTTCGTGGTTCTGTCTTTCCTCGGGGCCCTGGTACTGGCCGTGTTGCTGCGAGTCGACGGCCGGCGGAGCCCCGCCCACGCAGAGGAGGCCTCAGGGCAGTCGGCACAGGGCTGGACACGATCGGCGGCTCGAGCGTTCCTGGCGCCGAAAGTAGCGGTGTATGTGCTGGTGACCTTCCTCGTCATGCTCGGCTGGTACGGGCTGTACACCTTCCTGGGCACCGCATTCCGCGATCACTTCGGCGCCCGGAGTTCCTTGACCGGCATCATGATCCTCCTCTACGGACTGGGGTTCGCGACGAGCTTCGTCACCGGCAGATGGGCCGACAAACTGGGTAAGGAACGTGTACTCACCGCAGCATTGGCGGGGTTGGTTCCGGCCCTGGCGGGCGTTCCGCTGGTAACCGAGTGGACAGTGTTGCTCGTGGTCTGCCTCTTCCTGTGGGGAGTGCTGCAGAGCCTGGCCGTGACCCTGCTCAGCACCCTGCTGAGCGAGTGCTCAGAGCGCCACCGTGGAACTGTCCTTGCCTTTTACAGCCTCGCGACCAACCTGGCCGTGGCCCTGGGGACCGCTTTGCTGGCTCCCTTGTTCACGTCATATGGCTTTTCCGCCGTGGGCTGGGCGTGCGCCTCCATCACACTGATCGCGTTTGGCCTGAGTGCCTGGATGCACGTGCGAGGCAAGCGGATCCATCCCGCGACACCGCCCTCCGTCCAAGAAGACGAAGCGAAGGCGCTGACCCATGAAGACTGAGTTTGCTCGTCGGCTCCAGGATCTGCCACGGAGCTCGTTCGCAACGACAGCGGCCAGAGTAAACGAACTCCTCAGGACAGGCACGGACGTCATCAACCTGTGCCAGGGCAATCCTGACCTGCCAACACCACCACACATCGTCGAGGCGTTACGCCGTGAGGTACTTGACCCGGCCACACACCGCTACCCGGCCTTCTCCGGACTGGCCGAACTCAAAAGAGCAGTGACCCAGTGGTACGCATCTCACCACGACGTCCATCTGGATCCGGAGACGGAAGTGGCCATCCTGTTCGGTGCGAAAGCCGGCCTGGTGGAAATCAGCCAGTGTTTTCTGAACCCGGGTGACCTGTGTCTGATGCCAGACCCTGCATTCCCGGACTATTGGGCCGGCGTAGTCCTCGCCAGGGCGCACATGCACTCGCTTCCGCTCCACAGGGACAACAGCTACTTGCCCGAGTATGCCGGGCTCGCTCCTGCCATCCGCAAGCGTGCCAAGCTGATGTTTCTCAATTACCCCAACAACCCGACGTCAGCGACGGCCCCACCGAGCTTCTACCAGGATACCGTCCGGTTCGCAGATGAACATGGCGTAATCGTGGCCTCCGACTTCGCCTACGGAGCACTGGGGTTCGACGGACACTCTCCGGCCTCCTTCCTCCAGACGGACGGCGCCAAGGACGTGGGGGTGGAGTTCATCTCGCTCTCGAAAATGTTCAACATGGCCGGCTGGCGGATAGGGGCCGCGGTAGGGAACTCCCACATCATCGCTGCCATCAACCTCATCCAGGAGCACTACTACGTCTCCCTCCCGCCGTTCATCCAGCGTGCCGCCGCCGTCGCCCTCACTGCACCACAGGACAGCGTTCAGCAGCTGACGAAGACCTACGAACGCAGGCGAGACGTCTTTACAGCCGGAGTAAGGGAGGCCGGCTGGCACCTCGACACGCCTGGCTCGATCTTCGCCTGGCTGCCGATCCCAGCCGGCAGCCAGGGATCAGCAGCGTTCTCCGAGGAATTACTGGAGAGGGCCAATGTGGCGGTCGCACCCGGACAGTGGTTCGGCAAGCACGGCGAAGGATATGCACGCGTGAGTCTACTCGCGCCGGAGGAAAGGATACGGGAAGCCGCTCTCAGGATGACCAAACTCCAGTACGGGATCGCTGACACGGAGGAGACACTATCGTGACTGAAATCATCGAGCACACAACACAAATCGAAGAAAGCCGTACAACGATCGACAGCCTCGATACACACATCATCAAGTTACTCACCCGGCGGGCAGAAATATCCGCCGCTATCCAGAAGATACGGACCGGTTCCGGGGGCCCGCGTACGGTTTTCACCCGCGAAATGGACATCCTCGCCCACTACCGGCGTGGACTGGGAGAACACGGGACACACATCGCGATGGACGTCCTCAAACTATGCCGGGGCGCCGGTACGCTGCAGCCCTGCCCTCTGAAGAAGAACGTCGGCTAACTACCGCTGCTGGTGATAGGAGCGCCGCACGGTACAGCTGGGTTCGCCCACGACACGCCGACGCCGGGCGAGTGCTCCGCAAGTTCGACCACCCCCGAACCGTAGGAGACTTCCCAATGTCGTTGTCGAGCCGACGCCGTGACCGGTGGAGTGGCTTGGTAGCCCGCTCAGTCACGGACTATGGCCCACAGGACATTGGCCCGGCGTCGGGCAAGTGCCAGCAGCGCCTGGTTGTGCCCCTTGCCCTCGGCCCGTTTGCCCTCGTAAAACTGCTTCGAGGCCGGGCAGCCTCGGAGACTGGCGAACGCGAAGAGGTAGAAGGCACGAAGCAGGCCGCGGTGTTAGCAGTGAGGGCAGTGGAGATTGCCACTGCCGCGTCCGGAGTCGCGGGGGTCGTGGGCGAAGCCGGCACATCCGGCCGGACGTTCGGCGGTGCCGAAGGCGTCCATGTCACCGCCGGTCGCGACGAGGAACTCCGCGCTCAGCAAGGGGCCCATGCCGCGCAGGCTCTGGATCACTTGGAGTGCGGATGCTCGCGAAACCGGGCCTCGACGAGAACTCCAAGTTCAGCGATCTCCTCATCGAGGACCATCAACCCCAACGCGAGTCGGGCCACCATGGTGGCCACGAGTTTCTCGCCGGACAGCGCGGTGAACTGTGCCCTGACCTCCACGACGGTTCGGGCCAAGGCCGCACCGCTCCGGTCCCTGCGGTTCTTCAGCCACGTCAAGATACGAATAGGTCCGGCGAGACAGATTGCGGCCTAGGTCTGATAACCGGTCAGCAGCATGTCCGGCTCCTTCTTCGGCAGATCCAGCGAGCGTTCCAACGCACGGAGAACGTTGAAGAGGTGGGCACGCAGCCGACTGACCTGCCGGGCCCGGTCGCAGACCAGATCAGTGTGGCGGGTGACCAAAGAGCGCAGGTCGACCGATATCTCGTCACCGGGCCGTACGCCGAGGTCGGTGCGCATCCGGGCCTAGTCGTCAATGGTGAAGGCGTCCTTCGTATCGGTCTTGGCCTGGCTCCGGTGGCCGACCGAAGCACGCTGAACGGCGAGGCCGGTGATGTGATTGATGCGCTGATCGTGGCTGGCCAACAAGCCGAGCAGGAACGCGGCCCTACCGCGGTTGCTGACACCGCCCACAGCACGCCCTGCGATAGCTCCAGCATGTCGACGACGAGCTTGAGCAACTCGCTCTCGTCGTTCAGTACCCGCCGCGACAACAGTCGCTTCCCCTGGGCGTCGATCACCACGGCCGATGCCCACTCCGGCCCAGGTCTCGGGCGCAGCCACCTCCGCCAGCTCGTCGTGTATGAATCCAGCAGCGGTCGAGTCGTCGTGGGGCTCCGGCCGATCAAGCCTCCTGCGCCATCAGCGGCGTGACCGTGACAGCCATACCCAGGCCCCCTGGGCATCTCGATCTCATGAATGACGGATCAAACCCACAAAGAAGGTAGGACTGACTGTGATACGCCACGTAGTGCTTTTCAAGTTCAAGGACGGGATCGACTGGGGCGACGCACGCGCCTGTGAAGCAGAGCGAACTGCCGCCATGGTGGGCGGTGAAGTACCCGAGCTCCTCGAGTGGCGGTGCGGACGCAATGTGTCCGCCAGGGACATCGCCTACGATTTCCTCGTCGAAGGGCTTCTGGATGACATGGAAGCAGTCGAACGTTACCTCGCTCACCCCTTTCATCAAAAAGCAATTCGACAATGGAAAGAAATCAGCGAGTGGGTTATCGCCGACATCGAGCAATAGTTGCCTCCATCGGCTTGAGTGCATATCAAAGATAGACCAAGCTAAAAGCCCCACTAAGGATGTTTGGCGGTGCTTAGGTCGCAGTATTGCTAAGTGATGCCAGTGAGATCGACGTAGAGTATGGCGCCCATGACGCGGCGGGGTCGCCCTGGGGATGACTGCGCACGTGTGACGCCTTCGTTCTTCTCGGCGTTGCCGCGAAGAGGGCAACCATCCCCGCGATCCGCGAGCTGCTCGGCTCCCAGACCAGGCAGATGCACGCGGCCCTCGGCCTCGTCGACGGCGTGCGGCGGGGTGAGGTTGCCGGTGCGCTCCCAGCGACTCAGGGCCTGGCGGTACAGGTCACCGGAGAAGCCAGCGGCGGCCAGGCGCAGGCTCTCCCAGCGCCTGCTCCAGCTTTCGGGGTCGCCACCGCAGGCCAGCACGTATCCGTTGACGGTGGCGCAGGTGGGCAGCTTCTTGCCTGCGTGAGCGTTCGAGAGCGTCGCGGTGGACAGCCCGCTGTGTTCGGCCATCGCCACGAGGGGTGGGTCACCAACGTCACGTGCGGGCAGTGATGCGTTCGCCGAGTTCCTGGGCGGCCGCGTTGTCGGGGAGGCCCGGCAGGCGGGCGGTGATGTTGGTCAGGCCGTCGTTGATGCGGACGGACTGCACGCCGTCCGAGCAGTCGAGAAAGTCGTTCCAGGTGTGCAGGGCCTGGCTGGTGTTTCCGCGCTTGAGCTGGACCTGACCGAGGTCGGCCAGGACGATCGCCCGGGTGCGCTTGCGGTCGAGACCGTGAATGTCCAGGGCCAGGTGCAGGTGCTCCTCGGCCGCGGCGTAGTCGCCCAACTTAGCGTGGATCATGCCGGATTCGTGCGCCCAGCGGCCGTGGCTGTAGTGGCTGGCCCAGGACTGGCCAGGCAGGGCGGGGGCGTGCTCGATCGCGGACTGCGCGGAAGTGAGCATCTGTGCGGCGGCGGTGCGGTCGCCGTCGGCGGCGGCCGCGCGCGCGAACGTGTTGCGGTAGTACGCCAGCGCCTTGGGGTTGCTCAGCCTTTGGCCGCGCTGCTCGCAGGCCTCGGCCAGCCGTACGGCAGTGGGGATATGGCCGAGGTCGATGGCTTGGTCGGCGAGACCGCGCAGGGCGGTCGCGGCGAGTTCGTTCTCGCCGGCCTCGGCGGCAAGCTTGTAGCTGTGGACGTGATAGCGCTGGCTGAGGCCCTGGTTGCCCTCGTCCCGGGCCATCCAGCCGATCAGGTGCACGAGCTCGCTGGACGCGGCGAAGAGCTCGCGGCCGACCTTGTCGGTGTAGCGGCCCTCCAGCCACCTCTTGACGTCGAGAGTCAGGTACCGGACCGCGAGGTGGCGGGCATGTCCTCCGCCGAGTTCGGAGGCGGCATCCCCAAGCGACGTGGTCATCATGCGGACAGCACTCACCTCGCCCAGGCCGACCGCGACGGGGCCAGGCCGCCTGACGCGGCGGGTCACCGCCTCGGCGTCCGTCAGGTCGAGCGCGGCCAGACCAACGGCAGCGGATGCCGCGAGAAACTGCCGTCGTTCCACGTCGCTTCCTCCCAGGAGCATGACTGAGGTCACGGTATCGGCGAACTCGGGCTCATCGTCCTTCGGCAGATCCAGTTGCAGGACCTGTTCGAGGAAGGGCAGCCACTCCTCCGGTTCCCGTCGGCCGGTCTCCCACCGGTAGACCTGCTGCCGGTCGAGATACCCCGCCTTGCCCCACCGTGCCACCGAGAGCTCGTCAGCGAGTCGCTGCTGGCTGCATCTGGGGCGCCGTGTTTCACGTGCCGCGCGGATGCGCTCCGCAAGAGTCATGTCCAGCCGATCGTCGATCCTGGTTCACAACTGGCCTACACCTGGCAGACATTGTGGCAGCTGTCCACGCCGTGCGTCCGGGCGTTGACTGATCGTCATAGCCCGGCGGGACAGCTGCCGGGCAGCCAGCGAAGGGACGTTCGTCATGAACCTCACCCCCACCCCGGTCACCCCGGTCTACGAGGCCCCCCTCGTGCTGGACGCCGGCGAGGTCGTCGCGGTGACGCTGGGCACCAACAGCTTCGACACCGCCGACGACACCGAGTACAAGAACGCCTGATCCGCCAACCGCCGGAGCACCCGGGCATCGAACGCCACGTCCCGGCCCCGGCAAGGAGGCGCCGGGTCCTGTCACACCTCGTGCTGGGGCACGGGACGGGCGGGCCCGGCGCCTCCGCCCCTGGTTTCGACCACGCGCGCACGGACAAGGGAGTGGGCACCGATGAGGTGGAGCGCGGGATGGCACGGCGGCATGAAGCAGGACCGGCGTCCCGCCGGAGGCCGGGCGGTGTCCGGCCTCGGAGCGACATGGGCGTGCGGATGGCCGCGCGACCGGGTCCGGGCCGTTGCCGATGAGCAGGCGGCGCTGGCCGTGATCGGCGAGTGCGGCGCAGACGACACCCAGCTCCGGGAGAAGCTGCCGGTGGTGCGGGCCCGCAGCTGGCGGGCGTTGACCCGCTGGCCCGGCTCCTACCTCGTGGTGGCGCGCAGCGGCAGCCTCCTGGCGGTGAGCGGCGATCTGGCCGGGCAGCATCCGGTGTACTACCGCGCCGACGTATCCGGCACCTGGTGGGCGACCGCCGCGACCGCGCTCGCCGCGCTGGACGGGGCCCCGGTCGACGTGACCGCGCTCGCCGCCCATCTCGCTTTCGGTCAGCCCGACGTGCTCTCCACCCGCAGCCTGTTTTGTGAGGTGACGCGGGTGCCGGGCGGACATCTGCTGCTGCTCGGCCCGGACGGGGCACGCGTCGAGCGGTACGAGCCGATCACCTACGGCGGCGTCGGCCTGCACCAGCAGGGCCCGGTGGTGCGGGCTGCGCTTACCGAGGCGGTCGCTACCCGGCTCGACGGCCGTGCAGTCAGCGCCGATCTCGCGGGTCTGGATTCCACGACCCTGGCGTGCCTGGCCGCCCAGCGCGGACCAGTGGCCGCCGTGACCTTCGCCGATGAACGGCTGCGTGATGACGACCTCGCTTTCGCGGCCCGGACCGCGGCCACCGTGCCAAGCCTGACCCACCACAAGGTTCCCGGCGCACCGGGCACCGTGTACTACTCCGGACTGGACGACCTCGCCTCGCTGACGAGGACCGACGCGCCGAACGCGTACGCGGTCACCGCCTCCATCAAGCGGGCCGTCCTTGACACCGTCACCGCGTACACCCCTGGACCGGGGGTGCACTTCACCGGGGCTGCCGGGGACGCGGTGCTCTCCGCCTCCTCGTCTTACCTCGCTGACCTGCTGCGCGAGCGGCGGCACCGCCGGGCCTGGCAGCATGCCCTGGTGCACGCCCGGCTACGGCGCACCTCCACGTTCGCCGTCGTGGCCCGCGCCCGTCCGGCCTCCCGCCTCGACCTGGCCGGAGCCTGGTGGCAGACGGCTGCCGCACTCCGGCGTCCCGCCCGGGACTGGATTCCCCAGGCTCAGCGGCCGATCGCCTGGACACCGCTGCTGGCCTCGGCGGACTGGATGACGCATGGCGCCCGCCTGATGCTCGCCGCCGCCCTGGACGAGGCCGCGGGCACGCTCACCGACGCGCCGGCCCGGCTGGCCGAGTGGGCCGCCCGGCAAGACCTCTCCCGGGTCGGCGCGAACACCACCGGATGGCGGGCGCTCGCCCTTGCCGAACACGGCATCGAGCTGGCCGCCCCGTTTCTGGACAACGAGGTGATCCGCGCCTGCCTGGCCGTCGACGCCGACCAGCGCGGCGCCCCCGGCCAGTACAAGCCGCTGCTCAACGCGGCGTTCACCAGCAGCGGTGTGCTGCCCGGTTTCGTCCTGGCCCGCACCACCAAGGGTGGCTTCAACGCCCTCGCCTATGCGGGCCTGCGCGAGAACGCGGCGGTGCTCAAAGAGTTACTCGGCCCGACATCGCGGCTGGCCGCGCTCGGGCTCGTCACCGAGCAGCCCGTCATGCAGGCCCTGTCCCGGGCCGCGGCCGGGCAGCCCACCGCCCAGGGAGCCCTGCACATGGTCGTCACCGCCGAGGTCTGGCTCCGTCAGCTCGCCACACTGTCAAGCGACTGGTGGCAGGAGGTGAACGGTCGTGTGGCGGCTGCGTGACGGCACTCATCCGGTCCTCACCGACGAGGGCGGCGCGATCCTCAGCGAACGCACCGGCCGCTGGTCCTACCTGACGCCGGCGGCTGCGGCCGCAGTCATGCTGCTCCTGGCCAGCTCCACCCAGGAGCAGGCCGCTGACCGCTTCGCCAAGCGATACCGCATCCCGGGCGAACAGGCCGTAGCCGACATACGGACCGTCGTCGAGTCGCTGACCGCCCAGGGGCTCGCCCACGACGAACCACCACCAGCACCACACCCACGACCGTGGTGGAGGTGGCCCCGTTGACCAGCATGGAGGCCTACTCCACCACCCGCTCCGGCACCTACCGCGAGCGCCTGGCCGCCGCGGCCGGAGTCGTTCTTGCCCTGGTACTGCTACGACTGCCGTTCCGGCACACCGTCCGCGCTGTCCGTCTCGCCCGCAAGGCAGGACGACGCGAACTCGATCTCGCCCGCGCCGAAGTCCTGGTCAGTGCCGTACGCCACACCGCACGCATGTGGCCCGGCCGGGCAGCCTGCATGGAGACCTCGCTCGGCAGCGCGCTCGCTGCCGCCCTGCTCGGACAGCGTCTGGACTGGTGCCTCGGGGCGCGTTTTGCCCCGCCCCCGGTCGAGTATCACGCCTGGCCCGAACTGCCCGGCCACGGCCCGGTCGGCGAATACACCGCATCCGGCTGGCACCACTACACCGCCCTGACCATCTGAGCCCGCATCACGGCGGCCGGGCGCGTGTCCTTCACCCTCCCGGAGCAGTTACCGGATACGAGTACCCCCATACCCCTCAAGGAGTGAGCAGTGACCGCCGTCGCCGACGTCGCCGCAACCGTCCCCGAACGCCACTACACCCACCACGACGGCCGCGGCGTTACCCCGCACCGCTCCAACCCGGTTGTGATCCACCGCGAGATCACCACCCTGGACGTGCGCGAGGGCATGAACGTCATCGAGTACGGCACCGGCTCCGGCTACTCCGGTGCCGTCATCGCCGGGATCGTCGGCAACACCGGTCACGTCACCAGCCTGGACATCGACGCCTACCTCGCGCGCTGGGCGGGCCTCATCCACCACGAACGCGGCGTACACAACATCCGCTGCCATGTCGCCGACGGCACCGCCGGCTTCCCGAAGCTGGCCCCCTTCGACCGGATGGTGTCCTGGTGCACCCCGCCGCTCCTGCCCAAGGCGTGGGTGGACCAGGTCGTCGACGGCGGGCTGATCGTCGCCCCGCTGCCCATCGCCCCGCTGCCCAACTTGACGGTCGTCGCCAAGATCCGCGCCGTGGGCGGTGCGCCGGTAGTCGAGGAGGTGTTCACCGGCGGCTACATCGAGGCCACTACCTCACCCAAGGACAATTTGGACCTCCCGGGCCGGTGGGTGGACTGGGAGAACCGGGTGCCCAGCCCGTCATGGATCTCCCTCGCCTGGCGCGACCGCGACGACCACCGGAACACCGGCGCCCAGACCGCCCTGGGCCTGCTGACCAAGGATGCGTACACCGAGCCGTACCAGGGATCCATGCTCGACTGGCCGTCCTGGCGTACGTTCGCCGCGGCCCAGGCGGACCCGCAGCTCACCATGGCAGGGCTGCGCCCCGACCTGTGGGCGATCGGCCACTCCACACCCTCCGCAGCCGCGGTCCTGCAACAGGACGGCCTGATCCTCGCCGACCGCGCCGACTCCCCCTCCCTCGCCACCCTGCGCACCTGGCTCACGGCCTGGGAGGACGCTGCGCGTCCCGCACCGGAGACCTACAACCCGACACTGATCCGCTCCTTAGACGGCTGGGACCTGCGACTGACCCGGTAGCGCATGCGAGCACGGCGGGGTGGTGCCCGCGAGAGCGTGAGACGCCTCCCGGGTACCAGCATGAGCGTTGTCGTCGCGGCCCCGGGCCTGCTCCAGCAGATGGGCCCAGGTACCGTCCGCTTCCCAGCGGACGAACCGCTCATGGAACCTCTGCCACGGCCCGTAGCGTTCGCGCGGATCACGCCATACAGCACCCGTCCGCAACCGCCACAACACCTTGTTGATCACCTTCCGGTGTCCCCGCCACGGTCGCCCGCGGCCATCAACACCCGGCAGCAAAGAAGTTATCCGCCCCCACGCCGCATCCGTCAGCTCACCACAACCCGTTACAAGATCAACTATCAGACAGGCCCCAGCAGGTAGTGCCGTTCGCATCGGGAGCTGCAGTATGCGGCAGGCGCACCGTGATGTCGGCGGCGCCTTTCGGGGTGGAGCGTGCAGACGCCACGGCGCTGAGGGGAAACCTCGAGTGCGGGCGTCTTGGCGGCGGGACTGCGGGCGCAGTTGGCCTCCGGCTCCGGCGGTGGGGCCCGGGCGGTTTCCCCGCCCGGGCCCTGCTTGCTGTGTGTCTTCTTCTCCAGGGCGGGCGCCGGGCTAGGGCACGGCCCCGGGTCATCTGGCACGGATGGTCTTGGTGCGCTTGGGTGTGGCACTGCTGCGGTGCCGTTAACCGTACGAACTCAGCCGCGTCGCTCGAGCGGCGGCTAGCCCGATGGCGGGATCGGTCAGCAGCGGATTGAAGATGCGGTGTCGTTCTCGTTGCCGGGAAGGTTGACGCGGAAGCGGTTGCGCATGTCGTGCGCGGTGCCCTGGTAGTCGGCGTGCGGGTACCAGTAGCACGTCACACCGGAGTCGTTGGACCAGGAGGACATCATGTCGTTCATGCGGACGTTGTTGAGGTTCGGCAGAGAGTCCCCTCGTTCGAAGGAGACTCCACCGCCGTTGAACTCGATGTCCTTGTAGATACAGAGGCTGTTGTCCGGGCACTGACGGCCCGAGAAGTGGTAGATGGCGGACGGGTCGTACGCGGGCTCAGCGGAGGCGGGTACCGCGGTGAGGCTCGCGGTCATGAGCGTGGCAGCTATCAGGCCAGTACGGAACATGGGCTCTCCAGTCCACGGTGCTGCGAGGTGCCGGATGCCGTCCGGCACGAGGAGCCCGGCAGGCTCCGCAGGGCGAGCTACCCTGCCGTCCAAAGCGAGGAAACGCCCCAGTTGCCGCAATGGCCTGGAGTGGTGGGGGCAGCATCCAACTTCCTTTTGGAGGGACGCGCAGCCCCAGCCCGCAGGAGCTGGCATGGGCTTGCTGGGCAGCAGCCGGCGGGCGGCGGGCGAGGCCGGGTGGCGGTCCGCGACCGGATGGCCGACAGTCCGCGACGCTGGATACCGGGATGGCAACGGCGTTAACTTGTGCGTCATGCACCCGTAGCCGGGCAGCCTACTGAGCTGCCCGGCTACGCCACGGCCGGGTCGACGGCGGTGAACGGCCGCACCCGTACGTGGCCGCCCGCACCCGGGCTCGCCCGGCGGGTAAAGTCCCCAGCTTCTGGTGGTCGCCGTTGACTTGCCGCCTGGCCCGGGGCCGCCCTGCAGACGCACGACGGGCTCCGGGCACGGCAAGCCACCCAAGCGCGGCCGCGCGGGCTCGGCCGGACAAATGGGCAGCGAGGGCACCCAGGAGGCCGTCCAGGCGTTTGCTGAGGGCTCTGGAAAGGCATGGACGCCCGAGCAAGGCGGGCGGCGGAGCCGAAGTGGGACGGCTACCGCGCCCAGCTCGCCGTACACGCCGACGGGCAGGTGCTGCTGCGCTCGAGGCAGGGCGCGGACATGACCGCCTCATTTCCCGAGATCCGCGCCGCCGCACTCGCTCAGCTCCCGACCGGCACCGGCTTGGACGGCACGCTGGTCGTCTGGGAGGATGGCCGGCTCGCCTTCGAGCGGCTCCAGCAGCGCCTCGCCCGCCGGGGCGGCAGACGGCGCGCGCCAGTGGCCCGCGCACTACGCGGCGTTCGACCTGGTGCACGCGGGCGCGGACCTGACCGTATGAGCGGCGGCGCGCCGCGCTGGAGACGTTGTTCGCCGAGCAGAGCCTGGCCGCGCCGCTGACGCTGTGCCCCTCCACCACCACCCACCCCCGCCCTCGCCCGGGAGTGGCTGGGGGGTGGACGGCGGCCGGGCTGGAGGGGCTGTGCTTCAAACAGCTCGGTGAGCCGTACCGCGCTGGTGCGCGGTCGTGGCGGAAGTACAAGCCGCGGGTCACCACCGAGGCCATCATCGGCGCCGTCACCGCTACCCCGCACCGTTCTGCTCGGCCACCGCGACGCGCACGGCCGCCTGCACTACACCGGGCGCAGCACCACCCTGAGCCAGGCCGCCGGCCGCGTCCTGGCTGGGTGGCTGACCCCGCCCGTCAGTACGGCGCATCCGTGGGAGGGGTGGACGTTCGGCGCCGGATGGAGAACACAACGCACGCTTGACGTTGTCCTGGTGCAGCCAGACGTCGTCCTGGAGATCGCCGTCGACGTCGCGCGCGACGCGGCGGGACGGTGGCGCCACCCAGTCCGCCCCCACCGCGTCCGCATCGACCTTGGCGTGGACCAGGTCCCGTTGTTCGGCAAGGACACCACACCGGTGTGACGGGCCCGGTGCGGCCCTGCAACCCCGGCGGCCAAGGGCCCCCGGTGCGCCATGGCTAGGACCGGAATACCTTGGACAGCGGGTAGTGCACGGCCCGCGGCTTCGGCGCGGATCTGCCACTGGCGTCTCGTGCGTACTGCTCGCGTTGATGTTGGCGCCGATGTTAAGCGCGTACCTGAGGAGCAGACCGAGGTGCCGGCCGCGCGCCCGCGGGCTGACTCGCTCCACGCACACCGACACCGAGACTGAGTCCCGCCACGAAAAGGCCCCACATAACGCCGGCTACGCCGCTGCGCACCCCATCCCGCACCCGCCCCGCGTCCTCGGCCTTGCCCAACCGCCACACTGGACTCGTTCCCACGCCTCGACCCACTGATACTCCTCCCCTCTCGGGCACAAGGCAGGCCAACAGGAACGCCCGCAGCTGCTCCATGGAACCAGGCAGCCCCTTGCCGGTGGCGATCCGCCAAGCGCTGGTGTGCGATATCCGGGCGCACGCACCCCACCCGATCACCTTCGAGAGCCACGCGGCCACCCCCGCGCGTCGGGCCATCTCCCGGTAGCGCGGCTGCCGGGCCAACTCGAACTGCCGGATCAGCGCAGCGGCGTCGTGGGCAGCCTCCAGCCTGGCGCCCGCCGTAGCGCCGGGGCCCACCAGCCAAAGCGCAGCGCGCCCTGGCGGGCCGGGCCCTGCCCGATTGGGAGCTGGTCAGGGCGCCAAGTCCAGGCCATGACCCAAGATGTTGATCAGGCGCCCATCGCGGAAGCGGACATCGACTCCGTCACCCAGTTCGTCATGAACAGTCACGACCTCGCCCTCGCTACCCGCCGGCAACCCCGGGTCTTCGAAATTCGTCCTGACCAAGATGCCGACAGCCAACTCCGATTTCTTCATGCCGCACACCCTCGCAGGCGCCTGAGCTGCCAGGCGAGCGTTGCTTGATGTGAAACTAGCGCTCACTGCGCGCCCAAGCTCTGTCGCCCCACCTCTCGTATACGGGGTCGTCCCGCACGCGATGGTCGGTCCTGGTGATCCCCGTGGCGATGCTCGCGGGCACCTGACCACCGCCGGACGATCGCTATCCGGCCAGCGACTCGTCCGCGTCAACGAATCGACACGCGCCCCGGCACGATCACATCGCGGGCCGCGGGCCGCGGGACGGTGCGGCGGGCGAAGGGACGAAGCCGTGGGGGCGAGGCCGGTGATCGGAAGGCCGCCGCAGGCACGGTCAGGTGCGTGGCAGCCTGGCTTGCGGCATAGCGGACGCCGGGATGAAGAAACCCATCGCCCTCACGAGGGAGGAGGGACCTCCCGGATGAGGCCCAGGGCGTCCCCGAACCGCAAGGCCAAGGATCGGCCGCCGTACGTATCCGCAAACCCGCGGCAGATGGCCGGCTCAACACCCGCGGGCGTCGAGCCCGGCAGCGTCGCGTGACACGTCACATGTCCTTCGGCTGCCACAGCATCAGCCACCATGCTTCGGATCCGTTCCGGCATCGTGGTTCGCAATGAGTTGCCCGGCCGGAAAATGCAGGTCGAGCACCGCTCGGACAGCAGGCGAATCTCGCCGTCCGTCTCATCGGCAACCGGAACGCAGTTCACCGCGTTATTCCCTGACAAGTCGTCGGTCTCCATCGGCATGCAGGCCATGATGCTCGATGCACGCCGCGTGTGCTTGAGGTCCCTCCCCAAGGTCCGGTTGTGGGCGGTTGTGGTGGGGCCTCGTCCGGGTCAGGGTTCATAGGCCTTGACGTGCGACGGCGTCCACTCAGGCTGGGATCCGGTGACTTTGCTGCGCGGCCTGGCCCGGGGGCTGCACGTGGCGCCCGGCTATGTCGATCTGTACGCGCACTCGCTGTGGGCTCTGCTGACGGCGTTCCCCTGGTTGCCGCAGGCAGCTGGCCCCGCTCGCCGGGCCACTGCGCGAGCGGGCCGCCCAGCTCCTGGGCGGGGCGGCCATCTCGGCAAGATCGCGGCACGAGTTGCCAAGAGTCGAGCGAATCAGCCATTTTTGCGAACCAGGCCAGGATTTGCCGGAATCACGCAGTTTCGTTCGACGTGAAGTCGGAGGGGGTGGCCGCCAAGAACTTCACGGGGCCCGTTGAGGCGCGGCAGAGGCCTGCTGGACGGCGGCCGCCTAGGCCGGGCGGGCGGCCAGATTCGGGTGATCCGGCCGCAGACGTGGAGCGTGGAGCGAACGGACTTCTTCGGCGGTGGCAGAAGTCACCGAAGGTGGTGGAAAGCTGAAGTGGCAGACGGATGGGGCCCGCAGGGAGGCACACCACAGAGGGCCGCAAGGCCATCCAGGCCTTCTGGGCGGCGACATCCCCGGAGAGCCGTATGACGATCCGCGACCACGGACGTACCGGTGAGCCAAAAGCCCACCTCCGCCAGCCCTTCGGCTCCGCGCTCGTCAGCACCTTGGCCGCCCTGGGGGCGATCGAGGGCACTGTGCACGACCTCGAGTGCTATGGACCCGCCGCGGCAGCACCGGCGTCGCACTGCGGGAGCGTACCCAACTGCCCGTCGCCGTACGCGAGCCCGGCTGGTCCGGGGAGGGTGGAGGCGCTTCCGCCCAGCGCGTGGGTGGGTAGCTGGACGGAAGCGGGACGGTCCTCTTCGGTTGTTCTTGAGCACAAGAGGGCCGCGAGGCCTTCCAGACTGGAAGGTGTGACGCCCAGGGTGGCGTCGCCTTCCATGGTGCGCTATCCCGCCAGTGGCGTACTGGGAAGTACGGATTAGCCCTCAAAAGCGCTTGTGTAGCCAAGTTTTGTCAAGGTCGCGGGCAGTTCATGTAGCCGGGGCCAGAGGGGAGCAAGGAAGCCATTGTTCCGTAACTCCATGATCACGTTGAGTGGCGTACGCCCCGCGCACCATGCTGTCGTACAGCTCCCCGGGCGCTTGAGCACCGCTTCGGAAGGGGCCCTTCCAGACCCTCGAAGCCTTAAGGGAAGGTGCAATGACAGGCAAGCAAATGATGACCGTGGCCGTGCTGGCAGCGGTCCTCGTGTGGAGCACGGTGATGACCGTGCTGGGTCAGCTCGCGGCCGTGGCCGCACTGTTGCCCTCGCTGGGTCTCCTCATCCAGCAGGTCATCTCTGCACTCCACAGCCACAGCACACGGCACAGCACGACCACGACGACGGGGTCTGCCCCCGTGCCGACCGGAACTGAGGGGCCCTCACGGTGAAACCGCCTCAGGTTCCCGAACAGCCGGAAACGGATCCTCCCAGTCGGCTGGGACGACCGCCGGGTCCGATCAGCGAGACGGTCACCGCAGCGCACCGCACGTGGCTGCAGCCGGTCCGTAACCGGCTCACCGCAAGCGGGCTGACCCTCGACGCGCTCGCCAGCCGCTCCGGCTACAGCAAGACGCGACTGTCCGAACTGCTGCGCGGCAAGGGCTACTACCCCGGCTGGGCCATCACCTACAGCGTGATACGGGCCCTGGACCTCCCCGTCAGCCCGGTCCGCCGACTGTGGAAGGTCGCCGCGGAGGACGCCGCCAAACACACCGACTGGATCAAGAGCGGGATCGAGGATGTGCAGTTCGTCCCGGAAGATCAGCCCGTCGCCCACCACGCGTTCACGCAGGCCATGAAGGGCCCCTACACCGCCTACGCGCAGGCCTTCCTGCAAGCCCAGCCCCGCGCCCGCAGGGTCGTCGGAGAGACCTTCGACATCCTCTGGCTCACCTGGGACGAAGCGACCACCAGCCCCGACACCCCCCGCCACGCCTGGCAGATGCTGCGCCGCAAGGTCCTTGCCGTCACCCCCAAGCGGCCCGACGGCCGCCCGGACCTGCGAGCAGCCGCCTTCTCCACCGCAGCGCAGGCCAGCCTCCCCACCCTGACCGAGCGCCTGCACCGCATCGACGTCCTCGCACAGTTCTTCGACACGATCACCCGCCTGCCACCGGACCAGATGGACGTCACCGTCCTGCGCTACCTGTGCGGCATCCCCGAAGAAACCGTGCCGGGCATCCTTGGCCTGCCGCCGGCCATCACCCACACCCTGGACCACCACGCACGAGGGGCCTTGCACGAACTGCGCCCCGACCTCGACTCCCAGGAGTGATCTCCCCGCCATGAGCACTGTCGACGCCCTCCTCGCCCAGTCACTGCTGCTGGCCCAGCCGCACGTCCCCTGCGATGTCGTCAGTCACGACTACCTGGACTACGCGGGACTGGCCAAGGACTTCCTCCTCCAGGACCGTGACGGACCCGGGCACGGCGACGACCGCGCCGCGCAGAACCTCACCGCCCTGTGCGAGGCGGCCGTCGCCCACTGCACCCTGGAACAGCTCGCCGACTTCCTCACCGAACACGTACCTCAGCCGCGGGCCGCCTGGATCCTGGGCTGCGCCCTGCAACTGGCCGGCGCCGACGACGGTGCCCGCTTCTGGTGGCAGTACGCCGCCGGCGCCGACGACGCCCCCGCCTCCTACTGCCTCTACCTGCAACACCTGGCCTGCGGTGACACCCAGGCCGCCGCCTGGTGGCAGGCGCAGGCCGCACAGGACACCGACGCCGCAGAAGCCGGTGACGAGACCCCAGCTCTCGCGATGATGGCCGCCGACACCAGCATCACCACTTTGCTGCGGGTCCTGAGCAGGCTCAGCCTCACCATGCCACGCAGGCACACCCTGGCGGCGCAGGCTGTCATCGAATTCGTCGCCGCCGCGGTAGCCGCAGGCTACAACCACCACCCCGACCTCGAGCTCCCCATGCCAGGGGCGGACTTCGCCGAACAACTGATCATCGTCGCCGCGGCCTTCGCCCATAAGCCCCCGTCCAGCAACGACGATGTGCCTGCAGAGGAACTACCCAACCGCCGCCGACTGGACGGCAGTACGCGACACCTCCCGGGAAGAGGCCGGGCCCAGGGCCCCGAGCGGCTCCTGGTGGAAGTCACCGCCGGCAACAACGAAGGCGCCACCGCACGCGTGTTCTTTAAGGAAGCGGTCGCCGTCTGCTGGGAGAAAGCGACCGTCGCCACCGGCGCGGAAGTGCGCGGCACCCCCATGGCCTACTACCTCAAACGCTTCCGCACACGGACCGCCCTGACCCGCTCCCCCGCCCCTCTGCACACGTGAACAGGCACCATCCCTGCCATCTGCCCAGACCGCCTCCGACAGATACAGATGACCCCCAACCATGACCCGACCGGGCCCCCGGGCCCTGCCAGAAACACCCACGACGTTCCTCGCATCGCGCCAGCCGAAACGGCCCGGACGGCAGGCCTGGGCAGGCAGCCAGCAGATCAGGGCACCCCGCCGCGCCCACGAGAAGACGGGCGGCCCGGCATGGCTTCGGCCCGGCCGCGGGCGGCCCCGCGGGCCCGGGAACCGCCGTGTATGATCTTGGTGTAACTCCGGTGCAGGGCATGGGAGTCACGCGTCTGTGGTCCAAGGAAAGACGTCCATCATCCGATGGGAAATGCAGGTGCAAGGCCTGCCGGACGCTCCGCTGAAGGCTCCCTCACATGGTGAGGGAGCCTTCGCCCTATCCGCTCATTCCCGGCGGTGCCGGTGCGACTTACCGCTCGCACGGGTGACAGGTATCCCCATCCCGGCACGGCCCTGGCTCTTCCGCTACTTCCTGATCCACCCCTCGATCACACCAACCCCCCACCGGCCAGTGGATCAGAACGCACGAAACTGAAACAGCGTCATCCCCTGGTGCAATCGGGGTCGCGAAGAGGTGCACCGTCGCCCCTGCGCGGTAACCGCGCGGCTCAGGGTGAAGCCGCCGTTCCTCCCGATGCGTAGCACCATGTGGGCGGCCTGCGGGAACAGCAGACACACCAGCGCGGTGTACAGGTCACCCGCGGCGGTGTCTCGTCCGCGTGCAGCTCGTCGGTGACGAGCTGCACGCGGAGGCGGCCAGACACTGCGACGGGAAAGCGCTGGCTCCCCTCAGCATCAAGATCGGCCAGATCTCCTTCTTCATCGTCCTGGCCCTGATCGGCAAGTCTCAGCCGGTCGCTTCTCTCGCGGCCGAGCAGTGGGGCTGACCTTGTCGCGCCGGCCGCGGGGCCGGTTGGCCGACGGCCGACAACAGAGGCGGGCGGGCCGGTATCCCGAGGTGGGGCCCGTGTGGGCCGTTCGGCCGGGTTCAGCCCGTGAGGGTGTAGCCGAGCGGGCCACCGGCGTTGGTCATGCCCTCGCAGTTCGGGTCGGTGGACTCGAATATCTGGCGTCCGCTGGCGAGGCACCGGTAGAGCGGTGCGCTGGGCACGCCGGGCTGCGGGCTGTCCTGGATCCAGCCCAGGCGGGTCACGTACTGCTGGCCCTCGCAGTTGACATCGCCGGTGAGGAAGTGGTCCCCGCGAACGGTACAGAGGTACAGCGGATGGGTGCCTGGCGTCGGCGCGGTGTAGAGGCGGCCCATGCTGCCTTCCCGGTTGTACCCGTCGGGGACGTGCCAGACGCTGCTGAGGTGGTCCTTGCCGGGCTTGAGGTAGCGGTACAGGTCCAGTTGCGCTGCGGCCACCGCCGGTTCCCCGACGCAGGTGATTTCCCGGATCGAGGTCCAGTACCCCCCGATGTGCTCGAAGTCCGTCCCGTTGGTTTCACGGCACTGGGAGGCACTGAATCCGGTAGCCGCCGCCTGGGCCTGAGCCGCCTCGGTGGCGGCGCGCTGCGCGATGTTCCGGGGACCGCCGCCGGTCCCTGTGTAGCGCAGCTGGACCGGTCCGACGCTCGCTGCGGCGGCAGCGGAAGCAGAACCGGAAGCGGGGGCGGCTTGGGCTTGGACGGAGCCGGCCAGGGCGGTGGTGCAAACAACGGCCGCGGCCAGGAGTACGGCCCGTAAGCCTCGTTGACGTCGCATGGCTTCTCCAGGAATCGCTCGGGCGTGATGTCCGGGGACGGTCTTGACGCCAAGAAACGTAGCGAGATGCACTGAGTGCTCGGTACCCGTCCATTTAGGGGGGTACCGGTGGGGGATCTCATCACACGGGGGTAGGCGAGTGGGGCTTCAGCGTGCACGGGGGTTCGCTGTGAAGGCCGTCGGGCTCTTTCGGATCGCGCACCTGGTGTACGCGGTCGACGTCGTGGCCACCGGTCCGTCCGACTGGTGGAGCGTCGGTCTCGTGGCCGCTGTGGGCGCCGTCACCCTGCTCCTCTACGGGTCGGCCCTTCTGCGCGGCTGGTTTCATGCACGGTGGGTCTGGGCCGATGTACTGCTGACCGGGTGTGTGTTCCCGTGGGTCGCCGTCGCCGCAATCGGTGACGGCCCGGCGGTGGAACCGCACGGCTGGCTGATGGTGCAGGCCCTTTCCTCGGCAGCGGCCGCCGTGGTGGCGCTCGGTTTACGAGGTGCCGCTTGGGCGGTCCTGCTCCTGCTGAGCACGTCATTGAGCGTCTACGAGGTGGTCGCCAGCCCCACCTTGCCGGCCCTCCTCGATCACTTCACGGCGGTCGTCGAAGCCGCGGCCCTCTCCGGAGCGGGCTGGTGGTACCTCCGGCGTCAGGGGTCCCGGCTGGACCTTGCGCAGGAACGGGCCGTCGTCGCCGAGACCGCGCGGGCGCGGCAGGCGGAGCGGGTGGCGCACCACGCGGCACTGCACGACACCGTGCTCGCCACCCTGACCACCATTGCCGCTGGCCGGGTGGACGCCAACGCGCCCGCCGTCCGCGACCGCTGCGCCCGCGAAGCGGCCTACCTGCGCCGGCTCGTGCAAGCCTACGAGGAGCCGCACCGGCACAGCGGCCTGCCCGCACCCGGCAGGATGGGTACCTGGGCCGCCCTGGAGGAGGCCGCCCGCTCCGCGGAAAGCCTCGGCCTGAAGGTGATCGCGCAGTACGACGCGGTGCCGGACTTGCCCCGGGAGGTCGCCCACGCCCTGGCCGCCGCGGTGTCCGAAGCACTGAACAATGTGCACAAGCACGCGCAGACCCCGCTGGCCTACCTCACCGCCTTCGGCAACACCGGTGGTGTCAAGGTGGTCGTGGCCGACCGTGGCATCGGCTTCGACACCTCCGACGAGAGCCACCGCCGTGCCGGGACCGGACTGCGCCGCTCCGTACACGGCAGGATGGCCGCCATCGGAGGCAGGGCGGAAGTGGACAGCTGGCCCGGCGAGGGAACAGCGGTCGAACTGCGGTGGCCGGCATGATCGACATCGCGGTGGTCGACGACGACCGCATGCTCCTCGACGGGCTGCGCGCTTGGCTGTCCGGCCAGCAACGCCTGCGCCTCATCAAAACCGTGTCGACGGTCGACGCCCTGCTGGCGGGCACCGCCCGGACGGTCGCTGTGGTGCTCCTCGACCTTGTACTGGGGGACGGTTCCCGCCCGGAGGCGAACGTACACCGTGTGCGGGCGGCCGGGAGCAAGGTCCTGGTCATCAGCACGGTCGCCGACCACGCCCGGATCGTGGCAGCCGTGGCGGCCGGAGCCGACGGCTACCTCACCAAGGACCACGCCCTGGACACCCTGGTGGAGGCCGTTGAGACCGTGGCCGCGGGTGGGACGGCGCATTCTCCTGAACTCGCCTTCGGCTGGGTGAAGGACACCACCCCGACCCGACCACACCTGGCTCCCCGGGAACGTCAGGTGCTGCGCGACTACGCCTCCGGACTGACCCTGAAAGCCACCGCCCGGCGAGCGGGGATCACCGTCAACACCGCGAAGTACTACCTGGACCAGGTGAAGGAAAAGTACCGACAGGCCGGCCGCCCGGCCTTGACGAAGATCGACCTGGCCCGGCGGCTCGACGAGGACGATTCGTACGGGGGAAGGCTCAGATGAGCTCGGTCAGCGTTCGTTCGACGCTTGTCATGGAGGACCATCTTTCGACGTGCGCAAGGACCAGGCCCAGGGCGCAACCGTGAGGCCGCGCCCACGCTGGGCGGGCGACGGGGAACTGCTGCGGGCCTTGAAGGGCAGGGCCCGCCGCGGGCTGGCGAACCGGGCGTGATCACACCTCGACGCTCAGGCGAGGTGATCAGTTCGGGAGAAGCGGGACGCGCAGTTTTTTGAGGCCCCGGCGGCCGGGTGCCCGGCGGCACGGGTGCTCTCGGTGGGTGGAGAGGGCGACCCGCGCGCAGCCCTCAGGAAACGGCCAGTGGGGTGGAACGGCTTGGCAGGATGGCTGCTGTCAGCACTCCCCTGTCATCTGTTCGTCGGCCAGGATCAGATCGGGTCACGTGATGCGGGCAGACACGGTCATGCCACGTCACTCTTCCCTTGCGAGATGAGCAGCGGCCGCACGGTAATAGACACGGCGTCAGCTTCGTTGCTGCACCTGTCCGGGATCAGGGCCTTCCCGTTGCCGCGGGAAGGCTGCCCCACCCGACCTCACCCAGCACGTAGGGTGTGTCCCGAGAGCCGCCCTGGTGGCGTCGGCGCTCAGAGGCCACACAACCTGCGCACCGCCCGCATAGCCGCCGGGCTCACGGCGCGGCAGCGGTCCCAAGAGCACCTCCTGGGGCTGCTGCCGCTCGTCAAGTTCGGCAAGATCGTGCCCGAGCTCGCGGGTCGGCCGCTGCCAACCGTCGCCGACGACGAGATCGGCCAGGCGCTCGAACAGCTCTCGGTGCGGTGCGGTGCGGGTGGACCCGGACACCTACAAGACCATCCACCCGCACTACAACACCTTCTTGACGCAGGACGTACGGACGGCCGGGATGCGGGTGTGGCAGGAGACCTACCGCTGGCAGGCTGAGGCCGAAGCCCACGAGTGCAGGAGGGACGCTCCGCTCGGCAGCGGCGTGGCCGCCACGTCCCTCTTGATGTCGAAGGCTCAGAGGGACGACACAGCAACCCGCCGCGAGGACGGTCGCGCGAACTCTCCACGCGGTAGCCCCGAAGCAGGGGCCCTGCGTATGGGGGTGGTCCGGGCCCTACGGCACGGACCGCAGGCGGAGCCCTACCCACCCGCGAACCGTACGTAGTTGAAGGCGTCCGTGCTGTGGGTTCCCTTCCGCCCCTATCGCGCCACCGCGGCTCGTGCGGCGCCCAGGAGCCCGGTGAGCGCGTCGAAGGCGTCGTCTCGTGCACCGGACGTCGCGCCCCCGCCCCGCGGAGCAGGCGTGACGCAATCGGGACTCTGTGGAGCAGCGTGGAACAGGACATGCTGCGTGGCATGACGCAGTCGTCCTCCTTCGGCAAGCGTGTGCGCTTTCACCGAAAGCGTCGTGGCCTTTTACAGTGGGAACTCGGGGCACTGCTCAGCCGCTCAGAGGACTGGGTGTACCGAGTAGAAGCTGACCGGATCCCCGTGAATAGCATAAAGATGTTTCTGGACCTGGCTCAAGCTCTCCGAGTTCAGGTCAAGGACTTGTGCGAACAGCCGACTTCCATTGGCGACGGGAATGACATTGGCAACATTCCCGCCATCAGGTCAGCCCTCATGCAATCACGGCAGATGAGCGGATCTTTGTACATGGATCGTGAGATTCCAGGGTTGGAACGCTTGCGCACGGAAGTTGATGCCGCCTGGGAATGTTTCCATGCGCAGCCGCCTTTCCCGACGAGGAACCCGACGCCGCTGACCACTCCGGAGCAAAGGCCGCCTGAGCGATGCCGCCCGAGCTCTACATCGACGTGGCATGGCTCCTGGAGCAGCAGGCCGAATTCCTTCCCAAAGCCCTCGACGTGAGCGACTTCTCGGGTCTGGTCGCCGCGATGGCCCGCCACAAGGTCAACACTCCCAAGCTCGGGTACCTGCCCGACGCCTCGTGGCGTGCAGCCGCGCTGTTCCACGAGATCGTCAGTGTCCGCCCGCTGCCCGCGCGCAACCCCACGTTCGCCGTCCTCGTAGCGATTTCCTACATGCAGGCTTCCGGCGAGGGACTCGCCGAGCCGTACGGCGGCTTCATCGACCTCGCCCACGCGGTACGGGCCGGCCAAGCGGATGTGTATTCCTGCGCCGAACGGATCCGCCGCTGGCGTATCTGATCATCCCGGTTCGGTATCCCCGCCCCACCACTGACGGACACACTCAGTGAGTCTCACTTACAGCGAGTACAGGAACGGACGCGAGGGCGAGGCGCTGAAGATGTTCACCCAGCGCGCTGAACAACCTCGAGCGGAGGTGATTCGCCGCAGTGCAGGAGGACCCGCTGCGCGCCGCCCTGGAGCCCTGTACGCGGCTGCCGCCACCCACGGCACCGCCTACCCACATCTCCTGGCAGCCGCGCGCGACACATTCCCAGACCTGAACTGGCCATCCTGAGACGGTGCTCGCTCCCGCCATCAGCCACCGGCTCCGGGCAGCGTGCTCACGAGAACCCCCTCCCCCACAGACAGGTCTCGGGGCGTGCCACCACGGCGGCCGGTGTCTCAGATCCCTTGCGTCGAGGTCGTGAGGGGGGAGCTTAAGCCCGACATGAGGCCTACAGATGCCCCCGATAGTGACCGGATCAGCCGTGGCACGCCATAATCAGGGCATGGCTTCGACGACCGTTCCCGATGCGTTCCACGCGCTGGAGGTGCTGCGCGCCCGGTACGCCCGCCAGCTGCCGACACGGCTGGACGAGCTGACCGGCCCTGCCCGCGGCACGGTCGACCTGCCCCTGCACGTCGTGTGGTCGGGATTGCGCTCCTTCGACTTGGAGCGCCCCCGGCTGCGGATGAGCTTGTACCGCACCGTCCTGGCCGAAGGCCTGCACCAGGACCTGGTCACCTACCTCAACCGTGACCTGCTGATCGGCCAGTGGCCCGTACTGCGCACCCTCATCAGCCGCCCGATCCGGGAGGTATGGGAGAACGCTTTCCCTGAACTCACCGCTCGGGCCGCGACAACTGCATGAACCTGAACGACCTGCACCGCCGGCTGCTGGCCGACGTACTCGCCATCGGAACGCCCTACCCCCTGGTGATCACCGGCGGGTATGCCGTGCAGGCCCACGGTCTCGTCGACCGCCTCAGCCAGGACCTCGATGTCGCCACCGAGAACCCTGCCCCGATGGACGACATTGTCCGCACCGTCAGAGACGGACTCACCCAGCGCGGCTGGCAGGTGCGGCAGGTGCGATCCGACCCGCTCTCCGGCCGGCTAGTCGTCTCCGATCCCGCCACCGGCGCCGCGTGTGAAGTCGATATCCTCAAGGAAGCCTTCTGGGCCCCGCCCACCCCCACCGAGTACGGCCCGGTCCTCGCTCTGGATGATGTGATCGGTACCAAGGTCCGTGCGCTGGCCGACCGCGGCGCTGTCCGCGACCTCATCGACGTGCAGGCCGCCTCCCGGCACCACAGCACCGCAGACCTGGAAGCCCTCGGCCGCCGCCACGCCCGCTTCGAGTTCAGCCTGCAAGACCTCCACGACCGCCTCACCGGTGCCGACTGGCTGGAAGATGAGGAGTTCGCCGCCTACAACCTGAGCGGCGACCAGATCCAGGAACTCCGTTCCTGGGCTCTGCACTGGGCTACCGACATCGAAAGCCGCCTCCACGCCGCGCAGGACCCTCCAGAGCACCCCGACAGCAATTGGTGAGCCGACAGAACGACCGCACCACGACCTGCCCGGCCTCAGCCAACACCCGAAGTCACCTGGCTACACCAGCGGCCCCAGTGCCACAGCCGCATCGCGAGCGGGTGCCACGCAGCGTCCCGGACGAGGGTTCACCGAGATCTTCGCGCGCCTGCCCTCGCACCGTGAACCGAGCCCTGGTTGTCTTCTTGTGTCCACCTGCACCCGCGCCGTCGAGCTGTTGTCTGCCACACAGGGCGGGGCCGACCCGGGACGTCAGCTGACCGCGGTGTTCCGCCGACTCTTGGCGTAGGTGCCGGTGGTGTTGTCCGGGGTGATCTCCCTGACGACCGCCTCTGCGAGGTCCCCGGCCTCGGCCAGACGCCGCACGGCATCGACACCGTGGCCCTCGGTCCACTGCTCGATCAGCTCCTGCAGCTCAGCGGCGGCCGGTACCGCCTCGGGGAACCCGGCCGTCTCGGCAGTCACCAGCAGCCGGTCAGGACGGCGCACCCAGCGGCGCCGACGGGGCTGGGGCGCGTCACGGTGCTCAACCGCGCGTCGAAATCAGCGTCGTTCTTCACCCCAGAGCAAGCACGCCGCGCCGGTTTCAGATGAGGAAGCGGCCTTGCTCGGCCTCGGAATCGCTGTCAGAGGTCGTGGCCCTGCAGCCGGTCCACCCCTGGCGTCGGCCTTGACGGTTGTCAGGAGTGGACCGGCTCGAAGGCGTCAGGGTGTTCGCCGCCTGCTCACGTAACGGGCGATTCGGGTGGCACCTATTACTACCGGCACTACGACGATGCACCCGATCAGCCCCCACAAGATGGTAGCTGGCCAGGACCGATCGCTCGCGCCCAGGCCGAGGGCCACTCCCATGGCGGCCGACACCGCAAGCGAGGCGATCCGCTCGGCGCCGGCGCGACGATTCTTCATGTCATCTGTCATTGCAGTACTTCTCACGAGTCATGTCGGCGGCGCTTGAAAAGTGACAGCGTCGCCTGTCAGTCGAAGAGGCCGCCGACTACTCCGGCGACGGCACCGCCCAGGCCTCCTGCGACAGCCCCGGGTATGCACCCAGCTCCTCCTCCGGCGACGGCGCCACTCACGCACCCGGTGGCAAGTCCCATGGCGGTGCCCTTGGCGGCGTCGTGCACCCACTTGGGGTCGGCGACGACGGGGAAGGCTGTGGAGTCCGTGATCTGTACCGACTGGATGAGGGTGTTGCCGTCGATGCGGTAGCTGGTGGGTACGGGCTTGCCGGTAGCGTCCTTGGCCCAGGGGGTAGTGAAACCGCCGAGGAATGTGCCGTTCTTGGCGACTGCGGCGACGGCGCCGGTGTTGAGCTTGACCAGGCGGGCGCCGTTTGGCAGGCCGATGTCGTAGCGCTGTTCGCGCGGGGCGGTGGCGTTCTTGAGGACGGCCAGGGCGCGGATGCCGCCGTCCGTGGTGGGCTGGATCGCGAGGTCGGTGGCCTTGGCTGCCCCGGGGTAGACGGTGGTGTTTTTGCCGCCCTTGGTGCCGATGACGTTGTTGCTGCTGGGAAGTGCGATGGATATGGCGGCACCCGTTGCGGCGACGGCTTTCGCATCCCCCGTGGAACGCTGGGGGATCGTGGTGCCTGCGGTGGGGGCCGGGGCGATGCTGGTGGTGCCGGTGGCCTTCTCGACCGCGGCCGCAGTGCTTTCGGCTTTCGAGGGGGCCTCGCTGGCCATGGCGGCGGAGGCGGTTCCCAGGGTGAGTGCGGCCGTGCTGATGGAGGCAACGACGCCGCTCACTACGCGCTGACGGTGGTTCATGGAAAACCCTTCGTAGACGGTGCGCGGGCCCCGGCACAGCCGGTGGAGGGGGGTGGCTGCGCCGGGGTGAGGATGATCTTGGCATGCGCAAACGATCATGAGAAGGGTGTTCGGCTGAGCTCGGGGAAGTTGAGGACTTTAGTCCTTGCGTTTGCCTGCTTGTCGGGACTTTAGTCACCGCACTTTCGAACCCATCGGGTGTTTATACCTGGCTTTTGCCGTCCAGGCGTCCTTGCCTTCAGGCGGCGACGAGTCCCCCCTCTCCTCAGATGCGCCCGCAACCTGCGCAGTGCGCGAGCGGCGCCCGCCCTTCGCCGCCGTGGATGGAGCGGTCCGCGTGGGATTCGGCCGCGAAGTGCACGACCTGGTCGTGGTCGCCCATCAACCGCACGACGAGGTCCGAGTCGCAGATATCGCCCCTCACGAAGCCGAATGCCGCTTGCTCACGCACCGCGTCCAGGCTGGCCGTACTCCCGGCATAGGTGAGCTTGTCCAGCACGGTCACCGAGATCTCAGCGTCTTCAGCTTCTGCTTCGCCGTCTCCCGCTCCGCCCGCGAGCAGCCTCGTCGCGACCAGCACCTCCAGCAGATCCAGCGCGTCGTCGACCGCCCTGCTCGTCAGGTAGACCGCGGTGTCCATTCACGCCACCCCATGTGGACGTCGCTTCCGGCTCTCCTAGACGCGACGGCCACGGCTCTGGAGACCGGCGGGGCCGTGGATGGTTACCTGCCTGTCGCAGTCGACGAGGATGAGCTGGACTGGGACTTCTGATGCACAGGACGAGATCGTCGTCCGCCGAACCTGGCGGGGCACCGGCCTGACTCCCCGCATCCACGAGGAACTCCTGCGGGAGAGGACGGAACAACGGGTCACCTTGCTGGTCAACCCCAAGGCCGGGCACGGCAAGGTACAGGCCTTGTACCAGCGGTGGGGCTACGAAAAGCTCGGCGAGCAGCAGCCGTTCCCCGCCTCCCCGGTCTTCGCCGCC
This sequence comes from Streptomyces sp. NPDC017940, assembly GCF_044328435.1. Taxonomy (NCBI): domain Bacteria; kingdom Bacillati; phylum Actinomycetota; class Actinomycetes; order Kitasatosporales; family Streptomycetaceae; genus Streptomyces; species Streptomyces sp. NPDC017940. The sequence goes on from NZ_JBIRHJ010000019.1 coordinate 37,117, forward strand.
ATGATGTGTGATCTCACGCCGCCCCTGCCGCCCCGTCCGCCACAGGAGGGGCGGCTGCCCTAGCCGGCCTCACGGCGCAGAACGTCACCGCAGTGATCCTCGCGAACCCCGAGATCGCCCGCGTGTGGTTCCTGTCGATTCCCGGCGCAGAGCACTCCCCGACCCAAGGTTGGAGGGGAGGAACGGGGCGGCGGGCTACCAGCAGCCTTCGGGCAGTGAGGCGCCGTTACTGCGCAGATGGCCGAGTGCGGCAGCGAAGGAGTAGCAGTCGAACAGCGCTGAGTGTTCTTGTCCGGAGGCGGGCTTGGACAGTCCCAGTACGTTCCACAGGCGTCCGACGTTCGCCTGCGCCGTGGCCGGCGCCACGGTGTTCAGCCAGGGGCGGATGTTGATGAAGGCCGCGTCGAGGAAGCTGTGCTTGATCTGTTCGCCGCGGGCGCGCGCCCAGCCGACGTTCTCGCCGAGCACGACCATGTCGTTGCCGTAGGACAGGACGGTCTGCTCCCGGCAGAACCCCAGGAATTCGCCCAGGGCCTGTTCGGCGGGGATCCCGTCGCGGTCGACAGTCTGCTGGCTGATACCGGTGAGCTCGGTGAAGTAGGGCGACAGCTCGGCATTGACCTTGGGTCGTACCAAAGCTTCGTACTCCTCGATGACGGTGCAGTCCTCGCGCAGGCGCAACGCTCCGATCTGCACGATCTCGCGGAGCTGACCAGGCGCGCCCCAATCCCGTTCCAGCGCCTGCGGCCACGAGGTGAATTCAAGGTCGAACACAACGAAGGTAGACACCCTGACACTCTGCCCGCCATCACCCTAGGCAGGGCGACGGATCACAGGATGTCCGGCAGCTGTTAACGGTACGTGCATACGGCATTGGCATGTGCAGAGAAGGATGCCCGGGCCGTTTCCGATGGAGCGGCCCGATCGAGTCCGTCTCAGTACAGGAGTTGTCGGTGACCACAACCCTTGCTTCACCTGCGGAATTAGCGGACCACGTCGCCAGCGACGGCTGGGCCATCGCCCGGCGTCAGCTCGAGCCTCACGAGATCTTCAGTGCCCGAACCCTGATCGCCGCGCACTTCCAAGCCGGTCATGGAGTGCAGATCGAAGGGGCACGTGTGCAGCCGGCCGCCGCTCACTTCCTCCCGGGACTCGCCTGGCTCTACGCTCACCGCCGCGTGATCGAGCTCGCCCGGGCCGCACTCGGCACCCGCGACGTGATCTTCACCGGGCACAGCGATGCTCACCACGGCTTCACTCAGGGCTGGCACAAGGACAGTGGCAGCTCAGCCCTGGGCGATCCGGAGACCGGCTACTTCGGCGAATCACCCACGACACTGTTCCTCCAGCCGCCCGAGGTGGTGAAGGTCGGCATCTACCTCCAGGAGTCGACGGACCTCAACTGCCTGCGCGTGGACCCGGGTTCGCATGTACGCCCCGGCCTCCAGCCCCTACGGCCCACCCGGGTCCTTATGGACGCAGGCGACCTCGTGGTGTTCGACGTACGCATCACGCACGCCGGGGCCGTGGTCCCCGATCCGCACTCCGCGGATCTGGACGCCCTGCGCCAGCGCATGTCCGCCTTCGTCACCTTTGGCCGGGACACACCACGCACCAGGGCCTTCGCCCGGGCCAACATGATCCGGCAGAAGGGACAGGTCGGCCTCAGCCAGGACGCCACGATGGCCGCCGACCGCGGCCACGCAGCCCTCCTCGCCTCTTACGGAGTGGGTACGTGGGAAGACTGCTGATCCCGCCGCAGTCGGCCGGTACAGCCGAGGGCCCTGCCCGGTGACGCGGTGACCGCGCCGAAGAAGCGAAAGACGCGCATGGAAAAGGCAGCATCCTTAGGCATTCCCGCCCGGGCCTGGGTGTCGTGGGGTGCCGCAGCCCTCACCTACGTCATCGCCATCTTCAACCGGGGCAGTCTCGGCGTGGCCGGTCCGATGGCAGCGGACCGCCTCGGTATCGACGCCACCGCTCTCTCCTCGTTCGCCGCGGTCCAACTCGCCGTGTTCGCCGCCACCCAGGTACCGGTCGGCCTCGTGGTCGACCGGTACGGGCCCCGCACGATGCTCACCGCGAGCCTGGCCGTCATGGCCGCCGGGCAGGCCATGGTGGCAGGCAGCCACAGCTTCGCCCTGGTCCTCACGGGCCGGGCTCTGCTGGGCTGCGGCGATGCCATGGTCATGATCAGCGTGCTCCGCCTGATCACCTCATGGTTTCCACCCGCCCGTATTCCAATTCTCGCCCAGGTGACCATCATGGTCGGCACCGCAGGCGGCCTGGCTGCCGCCCCGCCACTGTCCGCCGCACTACGGGCTTTCGGCTGGGAGCGCGTGTTCTTCTCATCTGCACTGGCCACTGCCTTCATGACTGTCGGCGTGTGGGTGAGCGTGCGGAACGCACCCGAGGAGGACACACCGTCCGCGATACGCGGCTCCTCCACGGAAACCCTGCGCACCGCTCTGGGCGCAGCGTGGCGCCAGCCCGCCACGGCGGTTGGCCTGTGGCTGATGTTCACCGTCCACTTTCCGGTGCAAGTCTTCGTTCTGCTCTGGGGCTATCCGTTCCTGACCCAGGGGCAGGGAGTGTCCGCAGCCACGGCCAGCTACCTGGTCGCGGTACCTCTGGTCGTCACCATGGCCCTGGGCCCGGTGTTCGGCATCATCTCCGCTCGCCGCTCCCACTGGCGTCTCCCGCTGATCCTTACGATCACCTGCGCGACTACCGTCACCTGGGCTGCGGTTCTGCTGTGGCCAGGAGAGCACGCTCCCTTAGCCCTGTTGTTTCTGCTGACCGCAGTGCTCGGCCTCTGCAACCCGGCCGCAGTCTTCGGCCTGGACATCGCCCGCTCCGGCAGTCCACCCCACCGTGTAGGGGCAGCCTCGGGCATCGCCAACATCGGCGGATACACCGCCGCCCTGCTCGCCATGATGCTAATCGGCGCCGCACTCGACCACAGACAGGGCACAGCCGCCACCCCGGACCACGCGGACTTCCGCGTCGCCATGGCCACGCAGCTCGTCCTCCAAGTGCTCGGAGTGAGTTTGCTCCTGCGCAGCAGAAGCCCGTCGCGGGACTGAGAACCGGCTGTCTGGGTTCGGGCACCGCCACCACTACGGTTCGAACAAAGCGAAGCAGGTCTCGTGCTGCTGCGAACGTGTCCGGGAGCCAGAGCTGGCGAGCCGCACGTCGCCGGGAGGGCGGCATCTTTCGAGAAAGTCCAGGTAGCCGAGGCTGAGCTGCACGTGGGTGAGGCTGTCACCGAGGCACGCGATTGAGCCGTGGCCGCCTGCCATGTGCTTGCGAACACTCCGGTGAGTACTAGTAGGACTCCGTTAGGTCTTGATGTCGGTCCTGTTGAGGAGCACGTTGAGGGTGTGGACGCACATCAAGTCAACCGTGTTCGGGCGATGTTGGCGTGGTTCGTGGCGGATGTGTTCGCCTCGGTGCCGCGCAAGGACCAGCGGGCCAAGGGGGACTGCTACCTGCGGGGACTGATGTTGGATGGCCGCCGTAAGTCCATTCAGGCCATGGCGTCTCGGCTGCCGGACGGCAATGAGCAGAACCTGCAGCAGTTCGTGAATCAGTCGACCTGGGATCCGGTGCCGGTGCAGCGCCAGATCGCCGAACGGATGCTGCCGCTGGTCGCTCCGACGGCCTGGGTGATCGACGACGTGTCGGTCCCCAAGGACGGGATGATGTCGGTCGCCGTGGCCGCGCAGTACTGCGGGGCCCTGGGGAAGGGGGCCAACTGCCAGGTCGCGGTCAGTGTCCACGCCGCGAACGACACTGCCTCCTGCCCGCTGCAGTGGCGCCTGTTCCTGCCGAAGGAATGGGCCTCGGACGCCGGTCGCCGGGCCAGAACCCGTATCCCGCCCGAGGTCACGCACCGCGAGAAGTGGCGCCTGGCGTTGGACATGCTCGACACGCTCGCCGGCTGGGGCATGACGCCACCGGCCGTGGTGGCCGACGCCGCCTACGGCACCAACGCGCACCTGCGGACCGCACTGTCCGACCGCGGCCTTGCCTACGTCCTGGCCATCCGGACGGATGTGGTCGCCCACCCCTTAGATGCGAAGCCCGTGGCACCGGCCCGCAACGGGCCCGTCGGCTGCTGGCCCCAGCCCCGCTACCGCGATCCCGCGCCGTCGGTGGCAGACCTGGCCGCCG
>NZ_JBIRHJ010000020.1:0-41044 GCF_044328435.1 Streptomyces sp. NPDC017940
ACGTTCATGTGGAACAGCGTTCCCAAAACATCTCGGGTCTGACCTGCGGGTCTGAGCAGCAGCGGCTCGGCGAGCGCCCCCGGAGGTTTCCTTCGGGGGCGCTCGCGTTGCGAGATGGCTCGCGGGGCAGGGCAGGGCCTAATATCGAACATATGAACGACCTTCCGCCGGACCTGCCGCGCTTGCGTACTTTGCGGGTCTGGCACGCGATGTGGTTGCGGCGGTTGGACGCGGCGATCTCGGATGCGGAGCGGCGTGAGGCGGAGCGGGCGCGTGGTGCGGCTCGGCGCCCTCCTGCTCCTGCTTGGCTCATTGAGACTGGTATCGGGGATGGTCCCCCGACGTACGTGCACGCTGGGGACTGTTATGCCGCGAAGGGTGCGCGCATGAAAGGGATCACTGCGGAGCAGGCGCGGCGGGCGTTGTACGAGCAGGTGCCGGCCTGTCCGCACTGTCGGCCGGATAGCAGGCTTCGAGTGGTGGAGTGATCTTTCTTGTCTCCAGAGGTAGGCCCCGCCTGGCGAGTAGGCGGGGCCGTGTTCTGGTGTGGTGGCGTGCTATCCGATGGTCGGGTTTCCTGCTCCCGGGCACATGTCTCGTTCGCCCTCGGCTTGGTGTGCGGGGGCGGGTTCGCCTGGTGCCGTGTTCGGGAAGTAGGTGCCGCATGCGGAGCACCCCGATTGGGAGCACTGGCCGGGGTCGAGGCGTCGTCCGCGGCGTCCGTGGTCACACATGATCAGTTTCTCCCTTGGGTGGTGGGATGGTGCTGAACGGTGTGGTGCTCTCTCTGTGCGCCGTGGTGGCTGTGGGGGAGGTGTCAGAAGGTGGCGGGAAGGTCGTAGTCTCGTCCGCCCTCTGCCTGGCCGGGGCGGCCGGCGGACTGGAACAGCATGAAAATGCGTGCGCCGCTGTGGAAGCGGACTCCGAGGCCGGGGTTTTTCGCTTCGCTGCCGTAGGGGTAGACGCTGGTGATTTCGTCGTTGTGGCTGTTGGTGAGTGCTGCCGCGAGGTAGGCCTCGGCGCGTGCCGGGGTGATCTTGCCGTTCTCGTAGAGGTCGGGGTAGGGGGCCTCTGCGGGTGCTTCGCCGTGCACGGGGGTTTCTGGCTGGTCTGCTTGCTCGCTGGGGGCGGCTTGTGCGGTGCTGCCGATCCAGAGCTGTGACCCGGTGTTGAAGGTGACGTGCAGACCGAAGGTGCGGCCGTCCCAGGTGGTGACGGTCTGGATTTCGGGGGCTTTCGGTAGGACGTCGAGGGCGAATTCTTGGAAGCGGGCGGGGCGCATTTTCGATCTTCCTCTCGTGGCGGCGGGGGCCAGTTTAGGAGTGTTTGTGGAAGATCACTGGGGGCGTTTGCGTGTGGCGAGGGTGGAGGAGCCGGGGGCGCGGTTGGCGCGCTGGTGGCCGGGGTGGTCGGCGGGTCTGCCGTAGGGCGGGTAGATGCCGGTTACTGCGGGTTTGGTGGCGTGTCGGCACTCGGTGCGTGTGGCGATATCCCAGATCAATCCGTGCTGGTCGCTGATGAAGTGGTGACCGGGGGCGTAGAGCATGCGTTCGTGGATCTCTGCGGCTTGGTCGGCCATGGCGTAGAAGATCGTTGCGAAGTTGGCGGGGGTGAGCCGGTCGTAGCCGAAGCGGTATCGGCCGTAGAAGTTGAGGGCGGGCCCGAGGAACGTGAGCGGGAGGTCGGTGGCCTCGCGTAGCAGGCCTCGCCAGCCGTGAGGGGTTCCGGGCGGGGGGAGGGCGGGGGTGTCGTGGACGTGGGGGAAGTGGGCCCGGGGCTCGCGTGGGGGGTGTGGGCGGGGGCATTGGTGTTCGCTGTGTCCGGCGTTGTAGCGCTGGATCTCCGTGCCGGTGGCGTCCCATGAGAAGACGTGGCAGTCGAGATTGTCGGTGAGGCGGTAGTAGCCGTGGCGGTGGCGCTGCCAGCGGCCGGTTCGGGCGAGGTCGTACAGCATGGGTCGTATGAGGCGGGGTGCGACGGCGAGCTGTATGTCGTTGAAGTTGGTGATCTCGTGTGGGATGCGGCCGTGAATGGTGCTCTGGTAGGCCTCTTCGGGAGTCATGGGTGGGGGAATCGTTTCCCATGCGGGGTTGTTCAAGGCGCGCAAGATGGCCCCTTTCGGGTCGGTGGCGTAAGTGGCCGGCGGGGTGTGGGGGGTGGGCGTGCGGGAGTGCGGGGCGGGAGGGGTGTCTGTGGTGAGGGGGCCCGCGCCGCCGACGAGGGGTGCGCAGTCCGGGCATGCGAAGACGGTGAGGGCGCGTCCGCTGATGCTGACGTGATCGCGCACGGGGATCGGGGCCGTGGTGAGCCGTTGGCAGTTGCCGCAGGTGCTCATATGGCGGCTGCCAGTTGCAGCGTGGGGTGATCGTCCGGTGTGGCGGCCGGGCGGGCGTGGTGGGGGCGGTGTTGGGCGCGTCGGGTTTCGAGGGCGGACAGGTAGGGGCGGACGAGCGCGATCTCTTCGCCGATGAGGGGGCGAGCGCGGTCTCGTACGTGGGCGGGCAGGGGGATGGGTGGTGGGGGTGTCGGGGTGGTGGTGAGGTGCGCGGTGGTGTGGCGGCCGGGGGTGCGGTGGTTGCTTCGTGCCCTTAATCGGCTGGCGAGTCGGCGGATAGGGTTGCGCATGGCGCTCTCAGCTCCTTGGTAGCTGGTGGCGTTGTGTGAACCCCGGCGGCCGGTCGTACCCGGCTGCCGGGGCTTTTCTGTTGGGGTGTACGGGTGGTGCTAGGCCGCGTCCGGGGTGGGGCGGCTGAGGAGGTTGTGCAGGCGGACTTCGTTGAAGCGGTAGAGCACGAGGGAGTGGTCGGAGACGTCGCGGGTGTCGGGGGTATCGATGACTTCGACGCTGTCGAGGGCGGTGGCGAGTCCTCCGGAGGCGTATGCGCGGTCGATGCGGCGCGGTCCGCCCTGGTCGGGTTTGTCGTGTCCTGCGGTGGGGGCGAGGGCGTCGGGCTGGCCGAGGTGGTCTGCGGCGTGGCGGGCGAGGTCGATGTATCCGGCTGTGGTCAGTTCGGTGTCGGGCCGGGTGTCGCTGTGGCGGTGGCCCTGAGGGTCGAGGTAGGTGCGGTGGACCATGTGGGCGCGGTCGCTGACCGTGTCCCAGTCGGGCAGAGGGGTGCGCGGTTCGGGGTTGCGGGGGTAGCTGTTGCAGTCACCGCCGAACAGGGCGACCGTGCCCGGCTTGGTGAGGGACGTCAGACGCCTGGCTTCGGTGAGGCGGGTGTCTGCGTCGAAAAAGCACAGGTGGAACGACGCGAAGCTGATAGGCCTCGGGCAGCCGTCGAAGTAGGCCACGATGTTGCACACGGGGTGCCACGTAAGGGCGGTGTGCGGGTAGACGGCATCGACGGTGAAGAGGTCGTGGTCGAGGAAGACGCCGGTGACGTTCTGGTTTTCCGGCGTGGCCGGGGTGATGAAGCCGCGCAGACCGAGGACGTGTTCGGCTTCGTGCAGGCGTCGGTGTCCGTGCTGGTGGCTGTAGGTCATTTCCTGGCGTAAGAAGACTTCCGCGCGGTGGCCGCGCACGATGTCGTGTGCCTTCTCCCATCGTTTGGCGTCTGTGCCGCCGTCGTGCTCGATGTTCCACTGTGCAACGGTGATCAAGGTCGTCGTCTCTTCTCGTCGGGCGCCGCGGGAAACGGCGCGGTGGGGTGGAGCCCGCCCCGGGCCCGGTTTGCCGGCCGCGGGGGGTGCAGGGCCGCTGTCACGGGCCGGGGGCGGGGGGCTGGAGGTGCAGTGTGAATCCGCATGTCAGGAGAAGCGGGCGGACGGACAGGCTGTAACGCTGGTCGGAGTCGGCGACGGTGAAGCGGTAGAAGTGGCCGTCACGCATGGCGGCGCGGGCCTGGTCGTGCTCGCCCTCGTCGGCAGTCCACGCGCTCAGTGCGGCGGCGGGGTCCAGACCACGTTCGGGGGCACGTCGAACACGCAGGGCCGGGGCGGGGGCCCATCCGCCCTCGATGGGCGGGTCGATGTGGTCGGCCAGGTGCCGGGCCCGCTCCGCAAGCCACCGGATGGCAAGCCGGGGGCTGGGCGCGGCGTATCCGGCGAGCATCCATTCGCGTGCTCGTACCGGGTCCACAGCTTCCGCGATCGTGCACTCGCACCACCACGGGCGCACCGTGAAGACCGGCACCGGTGGCGCCGCCGCGGGCGGGGAGTCCATGAGGGTGTTCACAGCCACGGTCCGCGCGTGACGCGGTAGGGCAAAGTGACGTGTTCACGGTAGTCAAGGTGCGCGGGACTGGACCGCAGGTGTCCGAAGATCCATCCCTGTGGCTCGACGTGCCCCTCGCTGGGCGGGCTCTTCTCCCCGCACGTCATGCATTCCATGGCCCGGGTAACCGGTTCGGCATCCGCCTCACGGTTCGGCGCGATGGTGTGCGCACGCGGCCGGTAGACGTCACCCATCACCGCGCCCCCATCCCGCGCAGCACGTCCGAGTGCGCGGCGAGGCGTTGCTGCAAGTCAGCCGACCGTGCCAAGAGTTCTTCCGTCGTGGGTGAGGGGAGAACTGCCGGGGCAACCGCTGCGGTGTCAAGGGATGCTCTGACCGTGGGCGGCCCGCTGTGTGGCTGCGACACTCCATCGTGGCGCGTGTTGCTCATGGTGCTAACTCCCCGACTCATTCGGTTAGTTCGTCCATCAAGGCAACAGCGCTGGCAGTGCTCCGGGTACCGTCAGAGGGGGTGTCAAAGGGTGTTACTTCCACTGCCGTCCGCGGTTAGGGGTAGGTCAGTCATGAAGCAAATGAACGTACGACTCACGCACTGGATGATGCGCAGCGGGCTCAGTAACACCGAACTTGCACGCAGGGTGACTCGCGCAGCTCAGGCGTGGGATCAGCCGCACATCACTCCCAACGCGACGACCGTGCGCCGCTGGCTAGCGGGCGATGAGCCCCGCCAGCCGACACCGGACATCATCGCGGACGTGCTCTCTGCCGAGGTGGGATATCGGGTCACAACATATGATCTCGGGCTCGGGGAGAGTCGTACCGCAGAGCGCTCCCTCGTCTACGACCGTTCATTCCCAGCTACGGTGGAAGCTGTTGCCGACCTGGGGAGAGCGGACGTGGAGCGTCGAAAGTTCATGGCAGCAGCCCCCTTCGCCGCAGTTGCAGCGGTGGGCCCTTCTCGTAACTGGCTGCTCAACACCCTCGATCAGGAACCTGCAATCGCAAGCCGTGTTCGGCTGGAAGACGTGAGCGCGGTTCGGAATATGTTCGGCGAGTTTCAAAAGATGGATGTTCTTCAAGGGGGTGGTTCCGGACGCCTCATTCTCGCCGAGTACATGAACCAGCACGTCTTCCCGCTGCTTCGGCGGACGAACACTGAAGCAGTCCGCCGAGCCTTGTGTGAGGCCGCAGCCGAGCAGACCTATCTACTCGGCTGGATGGCGTATGACAGCGGTGAACACGGAACCGCACAGCGGTACTTGATTCAGTCGCTGCGACTGGCCGAAGAGTCCCGAAATGCAGCACTCGGCGCGCACGTCCTTGCTGGCATGGCCGACCAATCGACCTTGCTTGGCAATCCCGAGGAGGGGCGCCGCCTGGCGCAGGCCGGCCGCGCCGGTCTGGGCAAGCGGACGTCACCGGCCTGCCTGGCTGACCTGTGGGCCTTGGAAGCGCGGGCGCTGAGCAAGCTGGGTGACAAGGCAGAGGCAACGCACGCTGTCGTGCAATCAGAGGCGGCATCAGAGCGCATCCGTCCGGAAGAGGAACAGGAGTGGGCCGCGTTCATCGACCCTGCTTACCTGCACGGTGAACACGCCAATACATTTCGAGACTTGGGCAACGCGGAAACAGCCGAGCAGCATGCACGTAGGTCGATCGAGCATGCGCGCGCACAGAAGCGGGCACGACGGGGCGCCATGTCACAAGCTGCCCTTGCTGCTTCCTACTTGCAGCGCAAGGACTTGGATGCTGCTTACTCGGCAGGTATTCGCACTCTGAAGTTGTCGAAACAGGTCAAGAGCACACGGTGCATCGAAGCCGTGCAGGATTTGCAGCGCCGTATGAAGCCATTCGGAAAAGATCGGCGAGTGGCCGACTTCAATGAACGTGCGCGGGAACTCGTCGCGGCGTAACAAGAACATGCGAAAGCGCCCCCTGTAGGGCCCACACGGGCCGTACAGGGGGCGCGGTTCGTTCAGTGGGCGAGTTGCCAGGCGGTCAGGGACAGGCTGATGACGGCTACCAAGGCGGTGATGGAGGGCAGGGGCCAGCGGGATCGTTCGAGGGCTTGCACGCGGGTGTCGAGGTCGTCGAGAGCGCGGTCGGTCTGCTCGCCACGCTGGACGAGCAGAGCGAGTGAGCCGTCGACGCGCGCGAATCCCTCGGCCATGGTGCCGCGTAGCCGCTCCAGCTCGACCGCGACGGACGGCTCGGGCAAGGGCGGGTGGGTCACGCCGTATCGCTCCTGTCGTCGAGGCCGAGTCCGACGCGGTCGAGCAGGGCCTCGACCACGGGCAGGGCCATCACGCGGGCGAGGCCACCGGCGACGGCGAGTGCCCCGGCGACCCACGGCAGCGCCTCGGGGATGCCGGACGCAGCCACGATGGCGGGCAGGGCCAGGGCAAGGGCAACGGTGGTCTGGATGACGGTGCGGATGGTGCGGCGGGCGGCATCGGTCATGGGTGGTTCCTCATCTCGTGAAGTGGGTGTTCGCCCAAAGCGGGCGGGGGTCAGAGCTTGGGGACCTTCAGGGCGGCCCACTGGCGCAGGCCGGGCCACCCGTCGCAGTGCTCGGGGGCGTCGCCCAACTTGCGCTGGAACTTGCGGAAGCTGGCGCGGTCGGCGTCGGTCCACTGCGGCCCCGGTCCCTCGGCATAGACCGAGCAGCCTTCAGCGACCAGGCGGCGGCCCATCGCCGTGACGATGGGCGAGCGCGGGTTCGTCTTGAACCAGGCGGCCCCGGGGAACGGTTCGAACTGCCGCGGGGGCTGCGGCTTGCTCCCGCCGGGGCGCGGGGCGCCTCGCTGCACCCATGCGTACAGCGGTCCGCCGGGGCACGCGGTCGGGTATCCGTCACGGTGGCCCCGGATCTCCTTTCCGGCGCCGCCGGACGTGCGCAGCCACTCGATGGCGTCGCGCAGTCCGTCGAGCTGGGCGTCGGTCGGGGTGGTCAGTCCGGTGTTGCCGAGCATGGCGCACACCGCGTAGTGCGCGGAGTTCAGTGCGGCGGTGCCGTTGGCGCCGGTCTTCTTGTGCGCGCCGCGGCCCTCGTACACGTAGCCGTGGGGGCAGACGATCGCGTTGTACGCGAGGTCGGAGTAGTCCTCTGCCTGGTTGGCGAGGTGGCTTGCCTGAAGGTCGCGGACGCGGCCGGCACACCGCGTGTGGTTCTCGGGGCGGACGAGGGAGGCGGGGACGGCCGTCCCCTCGTAATGGATCTTTACGCCGCGGGTGCTGCGTATATAGGTGAGCGGGTAGCGGGAGGGGCGGGCGCGCCACTGAGCGCGGGAAACGAACTTCACGGCGGGGTGCTCCTGGGCATGAAAAAAGGCCCGGCGCGGTGCGCGGGGCCGTACGGGGTGGGTGGGTTCCTGGGGGTCAGGTGACGTCGAGGGCGGATGTGCTGGAGGTGACGCCGGTGCCTTCGGCCAGGGGTGCGACTGTCCATGTGCCGCGCCAGTCGTTGCCGTGGCGCTGGATCAGGGTTACCGGGGTGGTGCCGCCCTCGGCGGAGAACGCGTGTGAGGCTTCGTTTCCCGAGCCGTGCGGCCGGACCTTGTTCTGAGACAAGGAGATGGAGGAGCTTCCGCCCTGGAGGCGAATTCCCCACGCGTCGCCGTTCTTTGTGCGGCTCGGGGACTTGATGTAGTTCGACCGCAAGTGAATGTTGTCGCTGTTTCCTGTGACCAGGATTCCGCTTGCGCCTGGCTCACGGATCTGGTTTCCGGATGCCGTGGAATGGTCGCAGGTCGTGAAAGTCAGACCGTTCCCGTTGATACCCCAGATCTCGTTACCGCTGACGATCAGGTTTCCGCTGACTCCGAGAGAGATACCGGTCCCGGCCGTGTTGGTGACCACGTTCGAGCTGACCGTGGCGCGGCTGGCTCGCTGCAAGCGGATGCCGTTCTGCCCGCCGGTCGACCCGTCGATGGTGTTGCCCGTGACCGTGAGATTCAAGATCAGGCCGGATGCTTCGCCGAGAGCAACGATCGGGTCGTCATAACCGCCTCCCTGCCGGAACGTGTTTCCGGTGACGGTCAGGTTCCTCATGTCCTGTGAGGCGCCGGTCTGCGTCCCGTCGGGGGTCTTGGTGTCCTCGGTGTCGGAGAGGATGACCGTGCGCAGCCGGACACCTGATCCGCAGCCATCGAAGGTGTTCCCCATGATGGCGGAGTCTTCCCAGTTGTAGGCGCTGACGCCGTACTGTGTGATCCCCTCGAAAGAGCACTCGGTCACCTTGATGCGCCGGTGCCATCGCGTGATGGTGGCTGAATGGGAGCCGATGCCGCGCGGCCATGCGGTTGTGCCGGAAGTGCCGGACGCGCCGAAGTAGCAGTTGCGTATGGTGATGTCTTCGCAGGGAGTGTGATCGTAGGGGCCGAAAGCGCCGAATACTCCGCTGCTTTTTGCCAGGTCGATCTGTACGGCTTCGCTGAAATCGCGTTGCCCGGGGTCGCGGTAGCCGAGGAATCGGCAGTTGTCGATCGTTGCGCGCTTCGTGCTGTTGAATTCGATGGCGTGGTATCCGGAGACGTCGCGTATTTCGAGGTCGCGGATGGTGAGGTCTCGTGCGTGGCCGATGCTGATGCACATGGCGGACGCGGTCAGTCCCGGAGCGGTGCCCTGGCAGTCCCACACACCGCCCTCGATGAGGATGTTGCCGTGCCCGGTGTACCCGCCGAACCCCTGGCCCTGATCACCGTTGACGATCACGGTTTCAGCAGTCCCGCGTACGAATCGGGCGCCGGGCAGGAGCGTGAGACGGGTGTTGCGGTAGATACGCAGCGGCAGCGTGGCCAGAAGGTAGTTCCCGGGCGGGACGATCACCCAACCACCGCCGAGCGACTTCAAGGCGGTGAGGGCGGCTTGGATGGCTGGCGCGTCATCGGTGCGGCCGTCGCCGAGGGCGCCGTAGGAAGTGACCGTGACCGATTCGGAGAGCCGTTCGAGCATGTATTGCAGGCGTCCGGCGGTCACCTGCATGCCCGGTAGCCACTGAGCAACGGGCGTAGACAGGACAAGCCTCCAAAGATCGGTTCTTTACGGGAAATTGACGGGCGCGGTAGATGTCACAGCCGATCTAGGGGCCCTACGGTGAGTGCCCCGATCGCCGTGCCCCCGGTGGTTGGCTGGCCGCCCGGCTCCTCCCCCCGTTGCCGGGCGGCCTCTTAGAGCGCTGCGAGCGCGGGCCGGGCGAGCTGGACGGGTGCGCCTGCCTGATGGGGCAGCGTGATGCCGTTGACGGCGCGGGCGAGGGTGAGCCGTCGGCGTCCGCCGGCCGCGGTGTGGACTGCGGTGATGGCGAGCTGTTCGCCGCCGATGCGCACCGCGACCGGGTACAGGTCCGGGTGCCTGCTGCTGAGCGGCCACGCCGGGCCGCTCGTGGTGGTGACGTCGCACGTGGTGGCGTCCCTGTCCAGCGGGGCGGCGAGGGTGCAGTCGTCGGGTCCGGCGGTGGCGTACTCGGGATCGTCGGTGGTGGCGACCAGCCACGGGCCCCCGGCCGAGCACCCGAAAGTGATCTCCCACGTGCGCACGCCGAGGGTTTCGGTGTATCCCTCGACGAGCAGCTCAACGCGCTCGGGCGGCAGCCACGGGGGCGAGTGGGTGAGGGCGATGCGGTGCCCGGCATCGACCGCAGCCGCGGGCCCGGCCAGGTGGGGGGCTTCGTGCAGGGCGACGGTCACCGCCGGGTAGCGCGGGGCGTCCCAGGTGCCGCGGTGCAGCTTCCACCACGCCACCGGCGGGCACTGTTCGTCCGTGGCCAGGTTGGCGGTGATCTGCTCGGCGTAGCGGCCGATCCCGTCCGGCGGGGCCTGAACGGACAGGGGCCCGGTTTCACGGACCGCGCGGGCCGATGACCCGCCTGAGCGCTGCACGGTGATGTCGTTGCGTACCGTCTGGTCGTCGTCGACCGGTTCGAGCGGGGCGACGACCTCGCGTGCGGCGTAGTCGAGGGTGAGCATGGGGGGCTGGGTGTAGTGCGTGGCCCGGGTCCGAAACGCCAGACCGAGACGGTCGCGCGGTTCGTAGAATCGGCCCTCGTCGGCATCCGCCGCGTCCTGCACGAGGTCGAGCAGGGTCGCGACGGACTGCGCGCCGATCCTGGTAGGTGTCGCGGTCGCACTGCCCCGGTAGGCGAGGGGGATCTGCTCCTCACGGGCCAGGCGCTGTATCCGCGCGTGCGCGTTCTCGCCCTGCCATCCGATCATCGCCGAGCCGGTATCGGCGTAGGCGGAGTGGCGGTTGGCCAGCGCCACGTGCCCCACGGCCACTTCGCCGGAGGCGCCGCCGCCCACCGTGACGTGGGTGATGCGGCCGACCACGCCGCCCACGACGTTGCCCTGCCAGGAAGGCATAGGTCCCCCGCCGGTGAGCGTGTACCGGTCGAGGTCGACGTAGTACATGCGGTAGGTAGCGAGGCCGCCCTCGGTCAGTTCCAGACCCAGGTTCAGGCGCCGCCCGCCCAGGAAGTCACCACCGCCCACGACCCGTACAAGTTCCTGCCCGCCGGTCATGCGCCCGTACAGCGACAGCCGGTTGTCGGTGCGCAGGGCGATGGTCCACCGGGAGATCAGGCCGGTACCGGACAGCGTGCACAGCACGATCTCGGTCTCGGGCGGGGTCTCGGGGATGGCCACGAACAGGCGCAGCGAGACTTCCCCGGTGTCCGGGTAGCGCGGTACCACGCCGGTCAGTGATCCGGTGCCCAGGGTGGGCAGCGCGTCGGATGCCGCGTACGCGCTGTACGCGGCCGGCCGTACCCCCGCAACGGTCGTGCGCATCGGCGGTGCGGAAGGGAACGCGGAAGCGAACTCCGTCGCCGCGCCACCGTCTTCCAGGGGCCAGTACGCCACGATGCTCGTGCGGGAGGGGTGGGAGAACTCGCGGCGCATCGGCGAGTGCAGCGGCGCGGCCCCCTGGCCCAGGCGCCGCAGGATGCCCGCGGCCTGCACGGACACGGTGACGTCGTGCGGGGTGCCCCAGCGCACGGGCCAGGCCGGGACCTCGCCCACGAACCGCACCAGCCGCGGACCCCCAGGGTCGGGCTGGACGGAGACGCGTACAGGGGTGTTGCGGCCGAGGAGTCCGAACAGGTCACTGCGGGGGTTGCGGGGCGAGTAGCGGCCACTGGTGTTGTCCAGGACGAACGAGCACGTGCTCGCGTCCGTACGGGCCCCCTCGTCCGGGCGCCCGCGGGTGATGGTGATGGGCGACTGCGTGAAGACGTCCGCGGTGATGTCTACCCACGTGGCGTCGAGCAGCAGCTCGACGCGCACGCCGAG
Organism: Streptomyces sp. NPDC017940; assembly: GCF_044328435.1. Classification (NCBI taxonomy): domain Bacteria; kingdom Bacillati; phylum Actinomycetota; class Actinomycetes; order Kitasatosporales; family Streptomycetaceae; genus Streptomyces; species Streptomyces sp. NPDC017940. The sequence continues at coordinate 11,464 of NZ_JBIRHJ010000020.1, forward strand.
CGGGGTGTCGGGGAAAACCACAGGTCCACCCCCGCTCACGTGCCGAATGCCGTCTGTACGCTGCCGCGTCCGTCCACACGCACCATGCGGCGAACCAGCCGCTTGAACTCGGCGTCGGCGCCGGTGACGTCGAGGACCAGGCGCCCGCCCCCGCCGACCGCGCCGCCCGTGACCGCGGTGGTCTGTGCAGCCATGGCTGCGGCGGTGGCCTGCCCGGGGGTGGGGGTGGTGACCAGGGTGCGCATGGTGCGGTCGACCGCACCGGCGCCGGACTCGATGCCCTCAACGATGCCCGCAGGAATCCACCGGCCCACCTCGTCCGCCATCAGACGTGAGGGGCTGCCGATGCGCAGGGCCCGCGCCACCGGACCCGGGATGACGGACTTCGCCCATCCGGTGATCGTGCTCTTGAGCCATCCGCCCATGGAGCGGATACCGGCCCACAGACCGCGCACGACGTCGCGGCCGTGCCCGCGCAGCAGTCCGCCCAGACTCCCGATTCCGGCGGCGATGCTGCGAGGGAAGCCACGCACCCACCCCAGGAACTCGCCGACCTTCTGCCCGGCGGCCGACCGGAAAGCCTGGAAGCCGCGGGAAGCGGCTCCGCGCAGACGGCCGGGCAGCGCTGCAAGCGCAGAGGCGGCGCGGCCCGGCACCCCGGTGAGGTAGGCGTGCAGCTCCACGAGCTTGCGCACGGCAGCGTTCTTCGCCGCACCGAACCAGCCGCCCAACCGGCCAGGCAGCGAGCCGAACCAGCCCAGCGCGCTGCCGATGCCCGCCACGACGGTATCCGTGGTCGCCTTGATGAACCCCCACGCCGTTGACCATGCTGTCTGGAACCACGTGGTCTTCGTCGCGATCAACACCACAACCGCGACCAGGGCGACGATTGCGGCGATGATCCAGAACACCGGCGAGGCGTACATGCTGGCGTTGAGCTGCCATTGCGATGCCGTCCAGATCCGGTTGCGGACCGCAACGACGGTCTGTGCGATGGCCCAGGCTTTCGAGGCCAGCGTCACCGCGCCGATAGCCACCGCAAGCGCAGTCAGGACCGGGGTGGGCGTAGCGCCGACGATGCGGGCCAGGACCAGGGCGATCTGCGTGCCCACTCCGATCAGCGGGCCGAGCGCGACCAGGACCTCGACTGCGGCCCCCGCCAGGTTCCCCAGCGTTTCGCCGCCCTCGTCGGCAAGGTCGAGGAAGGAGGCGAATCCCTGACTGTCGCCGAGAGACGTAGCCCAGTCGGCGAAGGCGGCGGACAGGTCCACCAGACCGCCGGTGATGCCTGCCGAAGCGGGCAGGAAGGCGTACAGCAGACCCGCGAACCCCACGGCGAGGTTCTTGACGAAGGCCAAAAGGTCCCGCAGTGCGGGCCCCGATGCCGCCGCGGTCTCGCTCGCCCATTCCTTGAAACGGGCAGACTCCACCCCTTCCTCGACGTCGTCGAGGAAAGAGGAGAACGCGCCCGCCGCAGCGTCGACGAACGGAGTCAGCGTGGGCAGCAGACCGCGCAGGGTCGTGAGGCCCTTGGTAACGACGGGCATCGTGGTGTCGCTCAGCGCGTCCGACCACTGCTGATAGTCCGACTTCAAGCCCAAGAACGCCCGTGCGGTCTCCCGCGTGGCGGGCGGCAGTTCCGCAAGCGCCGCAGTGTAGGCCTGCTGCTTCTCGGCAGCATCGGCCGCGCCCTCAGCTGCGGCCTTCTCGGCCTCCTCGGCGAGCTTGGCGACCTCCTGCACGCCTTCCATCTGCGGCCCGACCGCAGTCGTGAAAGCTTTGACGGCCAATCCCGCGGCGGCAGCGCCCGCGGCCAGACCTCCGAGCGTGACCGTGGCGGCAGCGACCGCGGGCACAGCCGCGCCGAGGATGCCAAGACCCGCAGCCGCACGCAGCGCACCAGACCGGATGTTCTCGCCGAGCGAGTCGCCCATGGCCTCGCCCTGCCGGGCGAAACGCCCGCGCATGTCGCGCAGCCGCCCGTCTGTGGTGCGTACCAGACCATCGAGCCCTGCCTCGGTGCGGGCGATGCCCCGCCGGGCGCCGGAATCGTCAAGGTCGATGACGCCGAAGAGTTCGCCGATGCGCAGTGCCACGGGCCCGCCTCCCGTCGCGTCTCGCAGAGCGGGCACGGGCAGGCCTACGGCGGCCTAGCGCACGGGTGCATCCGGGGGTGGTGCCAGGTGGCGGGCGAGGCGGGAGTCAGCCGAGAGCAGGCCGAGGATGCGCACCCGCAGCCACCGCCAGGAGCGAGCCCGCCTCACGAGCGGGTCGCCGGCGTCGATGCCGTACACCTCGTGCAGGTCCGCTTCGATCAGCGGCCACTGTTGAAGGAGCTGCGGCCAGGTCAGCGACGCGGCGCCGGTCGGCGCTTTGCGCGGGGCTTGGCCGGGCGGGTACTCGTACCACTCGTAGAGCCCTGAGGCGGCGTCGTACTCGCCCCGTCCGATCGGCGCTGCTGCCGGTTGGACGGGGCCGAGCGGTTTGGGTCGCCGCCCGCGGCCCACACCTTCTCCGCGGTGGCCTTGTCCTGCACGATCCACACCACCGCAGTACGCGCAGCGAGTTTGAGCGCGGGCCAGGAGACGCCAGCGACGAGCATCTGCGCGTAGGCGGCGCCGAGGACGTCGCGGTACAGGTCAAGTTCATCGGCATCGCCGAGGACTTCGGTGTTGATGTCGCCCCCGTTCGCGGCGAGGGCGGCGGCCTGGACGATGGCCTGGACCCGTAGACCGGTCTCTGCGGACGGCGCGGGGATGGTGTAGCGGCGCCCGCCGATCGGCAGGGACAACGTTTCGTCGAGCAGGTCGTCGATGTCCTCGAACCCCATCAGGCAGCCACCTTCTTACGGACTGCGGCCGAGGACTCCTCGGCGACCAGGGCGAGGGTGCCACCGGCGGGCGGGGCAAGCGGGTTCGCGATCTTCTTGCGGGGTCCCTTGCCGGTCAAGGTCACCTTGACCGTGTCGAGGTCGTCGGGCGCCCCGCCCTCGGGCTCCCAGGTGACCAGGGCGTACCCCTCGTACGCCTCGTCGCGGCCCTCGCGGTCGTAGTAGCGCACGTGCACGCGCGAGGCGGCGCCGAACGATTCGGAAGCGAGCCGCAGCCGCTCTTGGGCAGCGTTGAACACGCGGGTTTCGGGGTGGCAGCGGTGCGCGAGCTTGGTCTCGATCGACCAGGCGAGTTCGGTCACCGTGCTGTCGGCCCACCCCTCGTCGTCGTAGGTAGTCGACTTCTGCTGCGTGGGCTCAACTTTGGGCGCGAACTCCTGCACGCCCGGGACCAGGGACCATGTCGGGGTGGTGGTGCCGGTGTTCAGTTCGAGCCGGTACCGGCGGGCGAGCGCGGTCTCGGTCTCCGCCGGGGGCGTGGGCGTACTCAAGGGCGAATCCTCCTATTCGAGGCGGGGGTGCGGTCGGTGGGCGCGTACGCGGTAGTTGCTGGTGCGCTCCTGGCGGCCGTTGGCGTCTGCGCCGAGCAAGGCGGCCGAGAAGCGGTAGACGAGAGTGATCCGGGCAGCGCCAAAGGTGCGCGCCCCAAGGCCCTGGAGAATGGCGAACACGTCGTCGTCGAGGGCGGCGACCTCACGCGGGTCGGGTCCGGCGCGGGTGCGGACCTGCACGGCGAGCACGGTGTCGGTGAGCGCGGCCGACTCCTGGACCGGGTAGGCGGTAAGGACGATGACGCGATCGGGTGCCGCGGGCATCACGGTGTCGGTGATGGCGGTCTCGCCCTCGGCGTACAGGCCGTCGGGCCGGTAGGTGCCGATGGCCTGCTCGTCGAGCAGGCGGGCGAGGCCGTCGACGACATCGGGGAGAAACGTCACCGCAGCGACCGCCGGACCTGCGCGGCGATGATCTCTGCGACCGTGCCGGCCTCTTCCGTGAGGGGGCGTTCGAGGTACTTCGCGGTGCGCCCTGCATCGTGGCGGTAGGTCATCTCCTCGTGCTGTCTCACCGCGTACGGGGTGTCGTAGGAGACGGCGGCGGTAAGCGTCGGCTCGTCGACGGTCGCGGTTCCGGAGCGTTCGAGGGTGGCCTCTTCGATCGGGACGCGGCGGCGGGAGACTTCGAGCACGTGCTCGGCGGCGAGCCGCAGACCGCGGGCGGCGCCCCGGCGCTCGGCGGCGAGGATCGCGTCGCCGTTCCAGCGCAGGCGGGTGCGCTGCGTCATTCACACATCACCTCCGTACTGGCGGGAACGGGCAGGCCCGGCGCGGTGTGGTGGGCGACGCTGATTGCGGTGGTCTTGCGGCCGGTGGGCAGGGTGATGCGCGACTCGGCCGGGCAGGTGAGATCGGGCTCGGCGATGATCTGCGCCGTGCTGATGACCTCGCGCCCCTCCTTGTTGCGGACGGTCTTGACGGTCTCGGCGACCAGGGCGGGCACGTCCGCGACCGCGGGCCCGTACTGCTTTCCGTACGCGGAGGTGCCGAGACAGGGCTCGATGGTGATGCGGTGGCGCAGGAGCCAGCGGGGAACACTGGTCACCAGATCACCCCCGGGAGCAGTCCGGCACGCCGTAGGGCGCGGTGCGCGCGAGGGGCGAGGTCGACATCGTCGGGCGTCCGCGGTCCGCCCTGGGGGGCCGACAGGGCCACGGGCCCGATACTCACGGAACCCCATCGGTCGGCCGCTCCGGTGCCGTCGTCACCTGCTGCGAGCTGGTACTCGACTTGAGCGCAGACCGCGTCCCGGAACGCACCGACGATCGCCGGATCGGTAGGCATACCTGCGTCGTCGGTGCGATAGACCGCCCTGATCAGTGCGTCGTCGAGGTCCGCGGACGCGCGGGCGAGCAGCCGCTCGGCGCCGGGCGGGGCCGGTTTCCCGGTCCACGCCGTGAGCTGTACGGGGGTGGCGTAGACACGGGGCAACGGTCACCCCTCCTTCTTGGCCTTGCTGCGGACAGCAGAACGCCCCGCGGGCTTGTCTGCCTGCGGGGCGCCATCGGGGCTGTCCGGCGCGGTGACGGGGTTGTCCGGCTCGGGGCCCGGCATCCTCTGGTGGTAGCGGCGCAGCATCACGCAGCACCCTCCTTTCTGATCAGGCGGCGGCGAGGGTGCCGACGCAGACACCGCGGTCGCTCAAGCGCTTGACGGCGTAGTGCAACGTGGTCGTGACGACGGTGGAGCGGGCGAGGATGTCGCGGTCGTCCTCGACCAGGGGGCGGCGCTTGTAGGCCAGACCAAGGGCGCCCCGCTTCATGAGCAGGAACGTGCGAGCGGCGACGCGGTTGGTCAGGAAGACGGGCACCCCGCCGATACGGCCGATGCTGCCCGCGACGGCGGCGGAGGGGCCATTGCCGAGCTTGGAGGCATCGACGAACTGCGGGTCGGCGAGCGCGTCGGCGTACTGGGCGCTGTTGAGGAACAGTCCCGCGAAGTCGTCCGGCTCCCACTCGTCCCCGAACTGCGCGATGCCCGGAACCATGGCGTCAAGCCACGTGAACTTGGTCTTGCCCGCGCCGGTGGTGAACTTCAACGGGAGGCCACCGCCGAGGGCGGTCTCGTCGGCCTGGGCCTGGGTGATCAGGTCGGCGTCGACCTTGCGCGCGGCCAGAATGCCGAACTGCCGGCGTGCCTCGGCCTCGGGGTCGCCGAGACTGACCAACTTGGCTTTGTCGGTGATCTCGACGGCCTTACCGGCCTCCTTGATCACTGCCTTCGCCGAGCTGGTCGACATCGCAACCGGCGTCATTGGCGTTGCCTCGGTCAGTTCGTCGAGGTCACCGAGACTGCCCCACTTCGGGAACTCGATCTCGCTGCCGGGTGCGCCTTCAAGGGTGTTGTCCTCGACGACGGCGGACGATCCGCCGACGCGGACCTTGCCGAGGAACTCGGCCTGCGCCATGTCGCCCCAGACCTCGGGGACGATCATTGCGGCACTGGTGGTCTTGGCCATGGGTGGTGTGCTCCTTCTCCGGCACGGTGGCCGGGCATTACGGGCCCGGCGCTCGGCCGGACAGATCAGGAACCGGCGAGGCGCCGGTACGTCTCGGGGTCGGTCTGGTACAGCTCGGCACGCTCGGCGTAGGGCATGGCGGCGAACTGCTCGGCGGTCACGGCCCCGGGTCCGGGGTCGCTGAAGTCGGCGCCCCCCTTCGGCGCGGTCTGCGGGACGGCGGCGAGGTAGGGCTGGGCCGCGACGGCGTTCTTGATCGCTTCGGTCACGGCGGCGGTGTCGGTCGGGTCGAGCTGGGCGACGGCGGCCGTGAAGCTGGCGGAGTCGAGCAGGCGGGCGACGTCGGCGCCCACGGTCGGCGCGGCCTGGATGACGGCGGCCTGAACGGCGGCGCGGCGGGCGGCGGCTCCCGAGTCGGCGAGGGCCTGCTGTGCCCACTTCGGCAGGCGCGCGACGTCGCCCTCGGGCGCCTCGGCGGCGGGCGGCGCGGCCGAGGCCTGCGGGGTCAGCTGCTGCGGAATTACCTGCTGGGCGCGGGTGCGGTAGTCGGCGGCTTCGGCGCGCGTGTCCTTGATGAGCTTCTGGGCCCATTCGGGCAGCGATGCGACGTCCTGCGGCTCACCCTGCGGCGTGGTCGACTGCTGCGGGGTGAGGGGCGTAGCGGTGGGTTGCGGCTGCGGTGGTGCCGAGGTGGTGCTCGGCGCGGTCGGGGCCTGCGGGTCGCTGGACGGGGCGGGCGCGGTGGGCGGGGTCGACACGGTGTCCTCCCGGGACGGTGTCAGGGGCCGTGCGCGCCTGGCGCTCGACCGAGTATGGGAAACGGGAAATGGGCCCGCTCCTGGCGGGCTCGGCTACAGAATGTGAGTCAGGCACGCGTGATTGAGAACGTTCTATGCCTCTGACGTTTTGAGTCACGCCGTAAATTGACGCTTAGGAGTGTCGCCTGTGGCGATCATTTCCCTCATGGTTTCAGCGGCTGCCTTGGTGGCTGCCGGGTTATCACTCGTATATCAAGCACGCCAGACTAGGCTCGTTAAAGACGAGAGCATGAGGAGTTCTCACAGAGAGCTTTTAGGGATGGCTCTCAACGACCCAACCTTGAGGGCAAGTTGGGGAGGTACTATTGCCGAGCTTCCAGAGGAGACAGCTCGGCAAAGTATGTTCGCCAACCTCATCGTCACCTGGTGGAACTCTGGCTATGTGATCAATGATATGACCGACGGACAGTTGTCTCTACTGCTCGAATCTTTCTTCAGGGGAGAAGTGGGCAGGAGATATTGGAGCATGGCAGGGCAAGGCTGGCGCGATGCTGCACAGTTGTCGAAATCGAAGAGGCAGCGACGTTTTGTTTCTATCGTGGATGCGAAATACGAATCAGCCTTGACGGCGCACTCGTAAGGCGAATCAACGTTGAATGGAACGAAAAATCACGCGGAATCTTCCGTCTTGTGTTCTCGACGGCCGTCGGCGTATCCCTTTATCCACGCGGTACTGAGTAGTGAGGTGAGCGGGTACGGGCATACGGTCGGAGGGTCGCCGCGCTTGCCTGCCTCGCGACCTGTCGTGACGGCCTCGACGATGTCCTCGCGCGTGCCCAAGGTCACCTCTTGTTCTGGTGGTCCGACTCGTTATGGCGGGCGCTGGTGGCCCACCGTTGGGTCTTGCCCGTCGCCTGCTCGATGAACTCGGCTTGCGTGAGCCTGCCGTGTACGGCCCACCACTCCTTCAGCTCGTCGGACGCCCGCGCGTAGGCGATGCGCGCGGGCCCGCTGAACAGACCGATTGGGCTGTGTCCGGCGGCGTGGGCCTTCTTCGTGAGCAGGTAACCGCGGCAGTCCTCTTCGGCTTTCAAGTACTGCCGGTAGACGTACTCCTCGTACAGGGCGCGGGCCTCGCGGCGTGTGATCGTGTGCCGCTCGTCCTGCTCGCCCTCGTCCTCTTGCTGGGCGGCGGCGAGGGCGGCGGCCTCGGCGGCGAACGACTCGTCGTCGGCGAGGCGCCCCCACTGCTCGGGGTCGGGCGCGGGGGCCATGGCCTCGGCGAGGGCGTCGCGGTCGGCGAGCAGGTCGTCGACGGCGTTGCCGGTGTCGGCTGGGGCCGGTAGCTCGACGGCGTCGCGGCGGTCCATCTCCGCGGCGATGCGCAGTAGTTCGGAGTGTCGGCGTACTGCATGGCCCATGCGAGGTCGTCGTCGCCCACGCCCGACAGATCGGCGCGCAGGTTCCCGCCGGGGAAGAGGCGGGCGAGCAGGTCGCGGCGGGCGGCCTCCGCAGCGATGGCGGCGGCCTCCGGTCCGGTCCCGGCGTCGCGGTAGCGGGCGGCGAGCTGGGCATCGGACAGACCAACCAGGTCGGGGCGCACGTCGGGGTACTGTCCGGCGCGGTCGCGGCGGTCGGTCTCGGCCATGATGCGCAACTGGTCGTCCTGGTCGACGTGGGCGAACAGGCGGGCGAGGTCGTCGTCGGACAGGGTGAGCAGATCCTCGACCAGGCGCCCGCGCGGTGCGGCGCGGTCGAGCAGGGCGGCGAGGTCGCGGTGGTCGGTCTCGGTCTCGATCCGGCGCCGTGCGCGGTCGTCGAGCGGCGTACGGAGCGCGGCGGCGAGCTGGTCGTCGCTCATCTCCCGCACGGTCGCCTCGTCACCCGACCACACGCGGGCCCGCTCGACCTGATCCGGCACCGGCGGGCGCGGCGTCGCGGGAAGATTCCCGGCGCCTTCCTGCTCGCGGTGCCGAAGTCGGCGCAAGTCCGGGTGATCCGTCAGGTGTTGGCGCATGGCGCCCTGCCACGCGCGCACCTTGGCGCGGGCAGTGCGCTTCTCGGCCGGGCTGGTGGCGACGGCTTCGCGGCGCTTCCACTTGCGGATGGTCCGTTCGATGGCGCGCTGTCGCTGTCCGGCCTCGTACCCGGTGGGGTCCGGCTCGGCGTCCTCGACCGTGGTCAGTCCTGGGGTGTAGGCGCTCACGGAGTGGCGGCAGTTGGGGTGTTGCAACCCGCGGGCGCGCGCTTCGTCGAGCGATCCGGCGACGCGGACGGGCACCATGCGGCCGTCGTCGAGGGCGTGCTCGACCTCGACCGTGCGCGGGCCCGCGGGCCCGCCGATGGTCAAGATCTGGCGTTCCCACGGGCGGCACAGCGGGCATTCGCGCGGGGCGTTGGAGACGATGACCAGGTCGACGCCGTGCTCGGCGAGGGTGCGCATGTGCGCCTCGGTCGCGGCCCGCGCGGTCGCCGTCCGTACGGCCATCTCGGCGTAGGTGGGGATCGACCAGCGGCGGCCGGCCTTGTCGACGAACGCGCGTATCCCGCGGTCGGCGAACTGTCGCAGTGCGTCTTGTACGGCCTGTCGGCGGGTGCCAGTACCGAGCAGGGGCGTTGCGGCCACGGACGCCACGACGGCGCGGAAGCCGTCGACGACGGCCCGCAGAATGCTGCGGTGCGTCGCGGTGACGACGTCGACGGCTTCCTGTGCGAGGCGGTCGACGGCCTGCGCCTGCGGCAAGCGGTCGTCGACCAGGCGGCGGGCGTCGTTGGACAGGGCGCCGAGTTCGGCGACCGCGGCGCGGTGCCCGGTGTTGTACGCCTCGGCGACCGCGTCGAACACGTCGAGCTGAGTCGCCTTGCCCAGCTCCTCGACGATGGCTTGTGCGGCGCGCCTGAGCTGCTGCACGGCGGCGAGCTTGGCCTCGACCCAACCGGGCGCGTCGAGCCCTGCGGCCAACTGGCGGGCGATGATGCCCAACAGCCGTTCCTCGGCCGCGGCGTAGGTGTCGCGCGTCGTCGCGGCCAGATCCTCGACCATGCCCGGGTGGATCGGCACGGGCCACCCCCCCCCGTCGCCTCAGAGCAGCGTCATATTTCCTGCCGGGCGCCCGCCGTCATTCCGTAACGGTTGGCTTGGAGTAGCCGTGACGCGCGATGTTCATCCGTAAGGGTGGTCTGCTCTCTCCGGGGCGAGGGAATGATCCTCGCGCACACGGCCGACGAGGAGGAGCAAGGTGTCTCAGGAGCTTCGTACACAAATCGAGGAGCGATTCGTAGGGAATGGCACAGAGCATGTAATGATCCGTGAGGTGGCGACCGTGACGGATGCGCCGAACGGGGCCTGCATGGTCAAAGCGAAGACGCGGCAGTGGGCGCGCGCCATCGAACGGGACCTCCGAGGCGCGGGGTGCAAGGTCCAGATCCACCACCCGGACCTCGAACAACGGACGCTGATCGTGAGCGGCACGCCCGACGAATGAAGCGACGGAAGTAGGCAAGCGCGCATCGACGCCGAGCCTTTCAAGGACTCGTGCCCGAACCGGTACGAGTCTTTGAGGCTTGGACGCCGCCACTTACGCGGCGAGCGGATACGTAGCCCCGGGGTCGGGTGCGTCCGCGGCACCGGTCTCCCGCAGGATCGCGGCGACCTCGGCTTGTACGTCGCCGTCGTCCCATTCCGGGTGAAGGATCTTCACCTTCGTTTTGGTGGAGACGGCCCCCGCGCGGGCGAGCAGGTCGAGGGTTGTCGCCGTGCTCTGCTCGCTCTCGGTGGCGCCGTCGCCGAACTCGACGCGGGGGCGCTCGGGCCTGATGCGGCGGCCGAAGTGCACGGCGTCGAGCTGCAAGAGAACGTGCAGGATGTGAGCGAGCGGCTGGCGCGTGTATCCGGCTTTCTGCTTGCGGGTGACGATGGACAGGGCGTCGCGGCTGTCGACTTCGGTCGCGGTGATCGGAGCGCCGTTGGCGTCGAGGCCGAACGACTGAGCCGAGTAGCCGGCCGACTGGACGGCCTGCCGGGTCAGTGCCTCGCTGGTCCTCTGGTGCTCCTCAACCCTGATCGCGAACTGAGCCAGGGTGATGCCCGTGCCGTCATTGGGTGGCATCTTCAGGGAGTGCCAGACCTCGCGATCCTCGTCGAACGACGCGCCCTGTCCTGCCCCCTGATCGCGGAGGTACCCGTCGGGGACGATCAACCGGGCGCGGGCGAGGCGGATGTCGCGCATCCATGACGTCCACACGTCGTCGAGGGCGTCGAACTCGTCCCTGATGCCCTGGAAGTCGCTACGCCCCATCGGGCTTGACCGGTGAAGTCGGTTGGGCCCGATGTTCGGCACGTACGCGATCGTGAGATCGGTGATGCCGGTCTCGACGCTGACGCCGTCCTCGCCGAGGCTGCCCGCAAGATCGGCGGTCTCGGGGTGCTCGGCCAGAGGGACGGCGCGACCAAGGTTGTCGGGGGTGCCCTCGTACAGGCCGTGCAGGATGCGGCCCGGCTCGTGCCGCTCGACGTGCCGGAACACCGTCGAGGCCGTCGAGCCGGGCAGGTCGCGCCACAAGGTCGCGGCCCGCAGCATGCCCCAACGGAACTCGGGGGCCACGTTGTCGGGCTGGACAACGGAAAAGATCGGCCGGTCGACCAAGTCGCGGTCCCACGTGGCGCGGTAGTACACCCCGGACAGGGCCGCGGACTGCTCAGCGGCGGCGTGCAACGCCTGTTGCATCTGGCCTTCGTCGACCAGGGTTTCGAGGCGTTCCTGTGTGGCGGTGTCCTCGACACTCAGGAACGGCATGTCGCTGAACAACAGGTGGGCGCTCACGCTGGCGATGTCGGACGCCAACGGCACATGCAGTCGGTGACGGCGCGGCCGGGCGGGCTGCTCGCGGCGCCGGTTGAACGGGCTACGGCGGGACGGGGCGGCGTCGTGCTCGCCGTAGTAGCGGGCGAGGCGGCGCCGGTCACCGGAGTACCACGCATCGTCGAGGCGCATCTCGGCGTAGTACGGGGCCCACTGCGGGGGCGGCCACGCTGCGCCGTTGTCGGGCAGTGCCATGCGTGCTCACCTCCTGGCGGTGTCGGGTGCGGGGGCGGTGAGCAGGTGGCGCCACTCGTGCGCGGTGGAGTGGACGACGTACCGCAGGGCGTCGGCGCTGTGGTCGTCGACCTTGATCGGGGCGTCTTCGCCGCGCTCGGTCGCCTTGGGGTCCCATGAGTATCCGGGGAGTTCGGCGAGCAGTCCCTCGCACGAGTTGTGCACGAGCAGGCGGTCGGCGGCGAGCAGGCTCGACACGGACCGGATTCCGTCGGTGACGTCGTTGGTGGCGCGGGCGAGGCCCGGGTGCCCGTCCTGCCACATCTGCGTAGAGAAGCTGGCGGCGCTCGGGTCAATGAACGTCCACTCGGGCGTGATGCCGAGGGCGGCGAGCCATCCGCGGACGGCGCGGCTGTACTGCGCGTCGGTCATGCTGCGGTGCGCGGTGCGGGAGTCGTGGCGCCACTCGGCGCACACGTACAGGCGGCCGTCGACTCCCTCGCCGAGCAGGACAGCGGCGAACGGGTTGGTGGTGCCGTAGTCGCAGCCGAGCCAGTGCCGGCGCATGTCGGGCAGCTCGGCGACGGCGTGCCGCTCCTCGTCCCACATGTCGTAGATGGCGCCCTCGGCAACCACCCACGCCCCATCGATCATGCGGCGGCGCCACAGACCGACGTACTCGGCGGTGAGGTCGGCGACGTACTCGGGCGACAGAGACGGGTTGTCGGCGAGGCGGAAGTGCCAAGCCCTGAGATTCAGCTCGGCGCTGCGGTCGAGGTAGCCGGTTTTGAGCCAGTGCCGCGGGCTGTCCGGGTTGGTCGTGGCGTACAGGCGGGCGCCCGGGACGCTCAACCTGGCCAGAAGCTGAGTCCAGAAACCTTCGGGTACGAGGGTGGCCTCGTCGACGTAGGCGAGCTGTGCGGTAAGGCCACGTAGGCGGCCCTCGGCGCGGGCGTCGGCGGCGCCTATCAGGTGGACGGTGCGGCCGAGGATCGTCGCCGTGGTGGCGCCCCTGGTGTGCACGACGTGCCGGGCCAATGGCCCGAACAGTGCGCGGTCTTGCAGGGGCTCCAACACGTTGCGCTCGATCGTCTGGAGGCTGCGCCCACACACGATGATCAGACCCGACGGTCCCGCGGTGGCAACGGCGATGACGAACGCCAGTAGCGAGGCGATCGTCTTCCCGCTGCGCACGCTGCCGTGCCACAGGTTGATACGGGCGGTCGCCTGCCCGATGGAGCGAAGCTGTTTGCGGGACAGGGGCAGGCGGCCGAGGTTGAGCACAGCGGCTCACCCCCCGGCGTCGCCCCCGTCGTCGTGGGCCTGGTCGTCGTTGGCGGCCTGCGTCAGGGCCTCGCCGAGTGCGCCGAGCATGCTGCGCACGTCCTCGGCACCCTCTCCGCTCTCGGCCGGGGCGAGGCGTAGTGAGGTGCCGACGGCGGTCTGTACCGACGCGATGATCTGGCGTTGGTCGCCGAAGCGTGGTTGCGGTAGGTGGGTCTCGTGCCACTCGCCCTCGCGGCCGGCGAACTCCCCGTGCACTGTGGGTACCCATAGCTGCGCGCGTAGGCGCTCAGCGTCGGTCTGGAGGTCGAGGGCGAGGGCGGTGCGGCGGGCGGCGAGGTCGGCGCGCCGTACGTCGGTGGCGGTGGCGACCTCGGCGGCACGGTCGAAGGTGAGCGGCGGTTCGTACGAGGCGGCGATCTTCGACACGGTTGACGGGCTGCGCCTGATCTTGCGAGCGATCTCGTTGCGGGCCTTGCCCTGGGCGTGCAGGCGGCGCACCTGCTCGCGGTCGCTGTCGTCGATTGGTCGAGCCATGGGGCTGTCACCTCCTTGCCCGAGGCTAGGCATGCAGAACGCCCCGCCGCGGGGGCGCGGCGGGGCGTTCGGGTGGGCGTTCCGTTTCCGGGCACGCCGAAGACGGGTCCAACATTAGGTCACGGAACGATAACGGCGCAAGTCTGTTCAGGCGCCGTCACGTGCGCGCGGAGCGCCCTGCGTCCGGACGCGGCTGCTGGGGTGTCCGACGGCTGAGCAGGGTCTCGGCGTACGCCGTGGGCAGGTGCCGACCAGGTGGCGGACTGGCAAGCCTGCGGTTGAGCAGGTGCGGCGGACGCGTGTCCGACGTGGCCGACGGCTCGTCATACCCGCTGGCCGTGGGCTCGGGCCTGGGCTGCTGATGCAACTGGTAGGCGAGTACCTGCGGCGCGGTCCCTTCCGGGCACACGCCGTTGGCCCATCCGACGCGGTAGACGTCGGCGAGGTGTCCGACGGCCTGTCGGATGGCGTCGGACAGATTGAGGCCGGTCCGCATGACGTCGGCGAGGTCGGCGGCGAGCTGGTCGTCGACGCGGAACGAGGGTCGGGCGCCGACCTTCGGCGGGTCCTGCTTCTTGGGCTGGTTAGGGTGGGCGTTAGCCACGGGGGTTGCTCCCGTCGGTGAGTCGGGCCCGTATGGCGGTGAGGTCGCCGGACCGGGCCCGCGCTGTTGTGTGGTGGGTTACTGCTCGTCCGGGGTGCGCTCGTACCGGAAGAGGGCCGCATCGTCGGGGCCCTGCTCGCCCTCCCAGATCAGGACGCGGGCCCTGTGCTGCGCGGGCCTATGTCCGCCGTTTTCGATGATGGACTCGGCGAGGTGGGCCTCGCTTCCCTTCGGGCCGGTGTCGGTCCCGTTCTCCCAGGATCGCCAGCCTTCGCCGCCGGGGCCGTTGAACAGGTCGAGGCGCCAGTCGAAGAGCACGTGTCCCGCGGGGACCTTGCGTGATGCCTCGGCGCGATACGCGGCGGCGCGGTTGTGCTCGAACTCCTCCATAACGAGCAGCATGTCGCGCCGCCAACGGTCCATCGGGGGCGAGTCGCCCTCGGCCGGTCGCTCGCGCAACACGCGGTAGACGTACGACGTCGTAAGGTCAATCAGGCGAGCGATGTCCGGCGCCTTGATGCCCGCGTCACCGGCCATTCTGATCATGTGGGGCGTCTTCTCGACGGCCTTCTCGCCCGCCTTGCGTGTGTCGGCGATCTGCGCGAGGGCGAGCGCGTGCGGTTGTTGCTGCGCGGGGAAGCGCGCTTGGATGACGGCCTCGCGCTCGGCGAGACGCTGGGCCGCACGTCCGCGGCGCATGCTGCGTACGACCTCGCCGGATGACCATGTGCGGGGCTCGTGCTTGGCGATGGTGCCGAGCAGGTCGAGCGCGAGGGCGGCGAGCTGTGGGCGCTCGTCGAGCAGATCGGCGAGGGCGGCCCGGGTGGCGTCCGGGTCCGGCGTGGGGGTCGCGTCGAGGCCGCGGTCGTGTGCCACACGCATGGCGTCGGCCTGCTGCTCCTCAAACGTCTTCGGTGGGTGGTCGTTGTCCATGCTGAGGGGCTCCTGTCGGTTCGGGGCAGGGCCCGCCCTCGGTGAGGGCGGGCCGGTCGGGTGGTGGTCAGTCGGTCGACGGCCGGTGCGCAAACACGCACTGACTCGATCGGAGCATCTTCTCGACGGCCCACCCGCGGCGCTTCAGTCGGTCGGCGAGGCAGTCGAGGGCAGGCCCGTGCGGCATCTGGTCGCGTTGGATGATCCGCCCGCCTTCGAGCCAGTAGACGGCGACGCGACCATGCGTGCGGGGGTTGATCAGGTACCCGCGTACGTGCTGTTCGTCCTCGGTCGGTTCGGTCACGTCATGGTGGTCGGTCATAGTGGCGACGGCGAGGCCGTCGAGGGCGGCGCGGGCGGCGACCACGTCCGGGTGGTCTGCATCGGCCGGGGTGCTGCCCTGGGCGGTGCCCCCGTGCTGCACGATCACACCCTCGATCACGCGACGCTCGGGCGACTGCTCGGCGGCGCGGACAGCCATCCGGGCAGTGACGGAGCGGGGAGCCGGTACGCCGTGGGCGGCGCACTCCCCAGCGATTTGCTCGTCGGTCGCAACGCGCTCGGCGGCGCGCTTGGCGTCGGCCTTGGCCTTGATGCGGGCGAGGGCGGCGCGCTGCTGCTCGCGGACGGTCGGGGCAGACGCGGTGGCGCGCTCGTCGAACAGGGCGCCCTGTTCGATGGGCCGGTCGACGACGAACAGGGCGTCAGCGGGCGGCTGCTCGCCGATCCATGCGCCTCGCCACGTGCCCTCGGCGGCCTTGGCCCCGGTGACCATGGCGGCGGCCTGCTGCGCCTCAACGTCGGCGAGGGCCTGCTCGGCTTCGGCCTGGCTGTCCTCCCAGTGACCCAACAGGGCCATGACGTCGGGGAGGTACAGGGCGGGACGCATCCCCAGGGCGGGGAACATGACGTGCACCTCGCGTTCGCCGTGGCGGATGTGGGCAGTGACGGCGGCGCGGACGCGGGTGACGGCGTCGGCGGTGGTGTGTCCGCTGTAGGCGAGGGCGTGCAGGTCGTTGCGGGTGAGGGTCGCCTCGGGGCTGCCCTCAACGACGCGGACACGAAAGGCGCCGGTCTGCGGCATCTCGCGGACGACCTGACGGACGGCGGTCAGGGCAAGCTCGTACGCGTTCGCCCCGCGGGAGTCGGCGAGATGCTGGCGACGCTCGGTGCGCTCCTCGGCGGCCCGGGCGGCGTCGCTGCTCGACGGGCGCCGAATCCACGTCCACGGATCAACCAGCGTGCCGGGCGCCGGCGTCGGCTCCTCAGCCGGGGTCGCGGCCTGCTCGACCGTCTCGGCGAGGGCGACCGCAGCGGCAGCGACGGGCGAGGCGGCGGCGAGGGAACGTGCGTAAGCGCGCTTCTCGGCGGCGCGGTCGCACGGGACGCACGGTTGGTGTCCCTTGTTGAACAGGGCGAGCAGGTCGTCGCCGTCGACGTACCCGGAGACCTCGCGGCCACAGAGGGTGTCGTCGTTGTTCGGCGAGTAGTGGACGCGGCGGCCGGTGCCGACGGTGGCGTAGCGGACGCCCGCGCGCTCGGCGAGGGCCGGGCCGTCGACGGCCCGGTCGGCGGCGACCTGCTCGGCCGCGACGCGGTCGCGCTTCGCGGCCTTGGCGCACGTCTGGCACACGCCAGTCACGTACTTCCCTTCGGTGGGGGTGGCCTCGACGGTGCGCCCGCAGTAGCTCGCGGATGTTCCCGGGCGGCGGTAGTGGCCGACGCCGCGGCTACGGGGATTGGCGGGGCGGTACAGGTCCATGGGGGTTGCTCCCGTGGTTGGTGGTGCCGGGTGAGGTCCGGCGGCCGAGTGAGGTTCGGCGTATGCGTCACTGTACGGAGTTCACAACCCAGTACACAAGCGGTGGGGCGGTGCCGATCGAAAGCAACCCGCCTGAAGGTCGGCGGACTTGTACGGGTGTGCCCTACGGTCATCGGCAAGCCACAGAGACGGCAGACCAAACAGATCAGGAACGCCTTATCCGCCCGCCTCGTGCCGGGCGACTCATCCGCGGGAGCTGCCCGGCCCGTCGATTCAGGCTGCGGCCTGCTGCTCTTCAGGTGCAGCCTGAAGAGCCACCCACAGACCGACCAGGTCGGGCCCACGCCACGCGCGGCGTCCTCGCTCGGCGTCGACTGGTGCCAGGCACGTTGGCCCAGTCGAGCAGGTCGCAACAGCCTGCCGGGGGTCGCCCCCGCCGTTGTGCACGGTGATGCGGCCCGTGTGGCAGAACGGGCAGACGTCATCGAGAGTGAGCACGCGCGGGGTGCGGCCGAGGGCTGCCTCGACGCGACGGCGCGCGGTGCGGGCGACGTCGGCTATCTGGTCGACCAGGGTCGCGGAGGTGGTGGCAAACAGGCCGCGGTCGGCCGGGTCGTCTAGGGCGCGTCCTCCCAGCCAAACGGCGGCCCAATGGAGGCCGTACGCACGTGATCCGGCCGTGGCGACGGGGGGCCGGTGGTCTGCGGTCCGATGTTCGGGCAGGCGCCAGAGGCGCGGGTCGCTCGCGTCGCGGGCGGGGAGCTGCACGCGCTCGGCGACGGCGTCGCACATGTCGAACACGTCGCGCTCGGTGTCGAGGGCGGCGTCGAGGGCGCGGAGGTTGGCCGGCGCGGGGTGCTCGCGCAGGATGAGCGGCAGGCGCCCGACGGTGGCCTCGTTGAGGGCCTGGTCGTCCTCGGCGCGGTCGTCGGCGGCGAGTTGGTCGAGGAATCCGCGGCGCTCGTAGGGCATCCATTCGGCGGCCCGCGGGGGCTCGGCGATGGCGGCGAGCAGGTCGCCCCACTGCTCGCGGACGGCGGCGAGGTCGTCGGCGGCGCGCTGGCCGGGGGTGATCGTCACGCGGCTTGCTCCTGGTGCTCGTTGCTGTCGGCGAGGGCCTGCTCGATGCGGGCGGCGTAGATGGCGGCGGCGCCCTGGGGTGATCCGGCGCGCATGCGGGCGGCGAGGGCGCATACGCGCTCGACGGCCTGTACGAGGGGCAGCTCGGCGGCCATGGCGGCGCGGTCGGCCTGGCGGTCGCGGCGGGCGGCGAGCCACGCAATGCGGTATCGGCCTGCCTGGCGCTCGGCCTCGCGGGTGTGCTGCTTCCATCCCTCGGTGCGGCGGCGCTCGGTGGCGAGGGCGATGTCGTGCTCGCGCTGCTGCTCGGCGAGGCGGGCCTCGACGGTGTCGGCGCGGTCGAGCATGCGGCCGTGTATCTGGGCGGCGGCCGGTGAGAGTCCGTCGTGCTCGGCAACGGCGGCGAGGGCGTCGCCGAGGGACTGGGCACCCCGGACGCGCGCGAGGACGGCGAGCACCTGGTCGAGGCGGGCGCGCTGCTCGGCGAGGGCCTGGCGGTGCTGCCTGCGCTCCCCGTACGCCTCGCGGGCGGCCTGGTTGATGCCGTCGTGCATGGCCTCAACGTCGCGGGCGAGGCGGTCGCGCTCGGCCTGGGTACGGGCGAGCTGCTCCTCGCTGGCCTCGGCGCGCTGCTCGGCCTCGACGATCGCAGCGTCGGCGGCCTCGCGGTGCCGGTCGAGGGCTTGTGTCGTACCGGCCATGGCGCGGCGGGTGGCGTCGGCGAGGCGCATCTCTTCGCGTACGTGCTCGGCGAGTAGGGCGCCCTCGACCGGGGACAGGGCGCCTCGCTGCGCACGGGCGAGCAGGACGTCGACGACGGCCCGGCGGTCGTCGCGGTCGCGGGTGCGGCCCTTGGGGGCGCGCTGCTGGGGACGGGTCATGCGTGCTGCTCCTGGGCGTCGTCGAGGGTGGGGTGTCCGGGCGGGGCGGGGCGCGGCTGACGGGAGAGGGCGAGCAGGTCGCCCCCGTGGGTCCGGATGTCGGGCGGCTGCTGCTTGCGTCGGCACCGTGGCCCGTATCCGTCGGGTGAGGGGGCGCGGAGCGGGCGGCGGCACGCCCGACACGTCCGGGTGCCGGTCACGGCTGGGCCTGGCCGTTTGCTGCGTGCTCGGCGAGGGCCTGCTCGTCGTCGAGGCGGTCGGCGTAGGCCCGTACGGCGCGGCGGGCTCCGCTGTATCCGGTGAGCAGACCGCGGGTTGAGCGGTTGAGTCCCCAACGGCTCTGGGTGCTCTCGTGCTCGACCAGGGCGGCGAGGTGCCGGGCGTGCGCGGACAGGATGATGCGGGCGGCGGCGAGGGCCTGCTCGGGGGTGCGCGGTCCGTCGTCGAGCAGGACGTCGCGGAGCGTGGCGAGGGCGGGGTCGCGGTCCGGGGCGTTGAAGTCGAGGGCGGCGCGCACGTCGTCGGCGGTGAGCGCGGGCGGCTCGTTGACGCGGGCGCGCTGCTCGTCGGCGGCTTCGTCGGGGGTGATCGGCTCGTCGCCCTCGGCCTGGGCGGCGGCGTCGAACTGGTCGGCGGCCTGGCGCAGTGCGTAGGCCACGACGGCCTTACTGATGCCGTGTGCGTTGGCCTCCACGCTGATGGAGTCCTCGCCGTTGGTGCCGGTGGCGGGGCGGAGGATGACGGCGGCGAGGGTGTCGCGGCCGTCGACGACGGCGACGCGGGACTCGACGGGCTGCTCGTCGGCGACCAGGTGCTCGGCGACGTGGGCGAGCAGGGCGTCGAGCGAGGCGGGGCGGGCGGTGGTCATGGCGGGGTGCTCCTGTGTCAGTGGTGGGCGTTATCGCGTGCGGGCCCGCGTGTGAGCGGGCCCGCGTCCGGTCGCGGCGAGGGTCAGAACGGGGGCTCGGCGCTGTATCCCTGGTGAGGCTGGGCCTGGTTCCACGGGTCGGCCTGGGGGGCTCCGTATCCCTGCTGGGCGCTCTGCTGGCCGTACCCCTGGGCACGCGGCTGCTGGCCGTTGTGGGCGTTGTTCTTGGTGACTTGGGCGCTGGCGTTCCTGAGCGCGGGCCCGACGTCCTCGGCCTGAATCTCGTACGAGGAGCGGGTCTGTCCGTCCTTCTCGTACTGGCGTTGTGCGAGGCGTCCAACGACGATCACGCGGTCGCCGCGGCGGATCGTTTCGGCGACGTTCTCGGCCTGCTGGCGCCAGACGGAGACACCGAGAAAAAGGGGGTTTCCGTCCTTCCATTCGTTCGTGGTGCGGTCGAATGTGCGGGGGGTGCTGGCCACGCGAAACTTCGCGACGGCGGCGCCGGACGGGGTGAATCGCAACTCGGGGTCGGCAACGACGTTTCCGACGACGGTGATCGGGGTCTCTCCGGCCATTACGCGGCGGTCCTCTCGGGGGTGACGCGGGTGGGAAGCGTGGCGAGGGGGGCGAGCTGGGGCTCGCGGGTGCGTCGGGCGCGGTTGCGGGCGCATGTGCGGCACTTGCGCATGCCGTTGGGGTGGGACGGGGGGTAGCTGACGCGGACGTTGGCTGGGTCGGTGAGGTCGTGGCCGTTCACGCATCGGGTGCGGCGGGCGTTGATGGCCGAGGGGCCGGTCGAGCGCAGGACGTTGGTGCGGTGGTCGACGGGGTCGAGGTGGTCGTCGGCGACGCATCGGCGGATGGTGCACAGGTGGTCGAGTTCGAGGCCGGCCGGTATGGGCCCGCGGGTCTGTTCGTAGGCCCATCGGTGGGCGGGGACGACGCGGCCCTCGACCCAGAAGCGGCCGTATCCGTCGCGGTCGAGGCTGCTCTCGGGCCACATCAGGCAAGGCGTGGCAGGGGTGCCGGGACCGGCGGGGACGGGTCCGGGGGTGGTCTTGGCGGTGAACCGCTCGGCTGGTGTGGTGGTGCGAGCCATCGGGACGTGCCTCCGGGGGAAGTGCGGCGGCCAAAGGAGCTTGCTGTCGAGATCGCTAGCTGCCTGTCAAGATAGCAAGCTAGCAGTCAGGGGGGCGCCTTGTCGTGGGGGATGCGCCCCCCTGGGCTGCGGGTCAGGTTGCGGGTTTCTTGAGCTGCCTGGGCTGTTCGGGACGGTCCAGTGGGGCCAGCGTCCACCCGTGATCGTGCAGGTCGACGGCGATCCGGGCGACGAGTGCCGCGGGCTGGGTGAGGTGCTCGTGCTGGGCGGCCTCGACGGTGGCCAGGATGACGGCGAGTGCGGCAGGGATCATCGCTGGGCCCCGGTGATGTGCCGGGCGCGCCGCCGGTTCTCGGGCCGGACGTCGGCGGGCGGGCTCATCAGGGCGCGGGCGTCGCGGCGGGCTTCGGCCGCAAGGCGCCTGCGGCGGGCCTCGGCCTCGGCCTGTTCGCGCGCGGCCTGCTCGGCAGTCCGGCGCTCGGCCTCGGCGCGGACGTTCATCCGCGCAAGCCACGTCCGGTTCCGGTCGTGCTCCTCGGGTCGGTAGCTGGCGGGGGCTGGGGGGAGCGCGGCGGCGGCGAGTTGCTGCTCGGCGGCGCGTTCGGCGCGCAGGGCGGCTCCGTCGGCCTCGCGGAGCGTGCGCCACCGGTCCCACCCCTGGTGTTCCTGGAAGATCACATACGCCCCCTTGTCGACCAAGTCGCGGAACACCTTGCGTGCGCGCTTGCGGTCCGATGTGCGGATGATGGCCGGGTCGTCTGGCCGGTGGTCCCAACTGGCCTCGATCCGGTAGGCGTTCACGTTGTGTGTCCTGTCGCCGGTGGCGGGCTTGCGGCGGTGGGTGCGGGTCTGCTTCGGGGTCGGGCTCATGCTGCGCTCTCCTGCTCGTTGCGGCGGGCGTAGTGGGCGTGTGCGTCCTCGATGCGGCACGGGTGCGGTGTCTTCTTGGCGCGGTGGCCGACGGCGTGGGTCTGGGGGTTGATGCGGCGGGCCCGGCACGGTTTGCCCCGGGGGGCGGCGCACCACGTGCATGCCACGTCGAGCGCGTCGGGCAGGCCTGCGGCGGCCAGCCGTTCGCGGGCGGCGCGCTCTGGCCGGTGGGCGGCGAGGGCCTGGGCAGCGGTGCGGGGCAGGTAGGTCCCCAGCTCGGCGAGTCGGCGCTCAACGGCTGCGGCGGCGGGACCTGCGGTGATGGCACGGAGTGTGACGGGTGCCCTTTGGCCGGTGGCGATGGCGGCGCGCTCGGCACGCAGGGCCGCGACAAAGGCATTGCCGGTCTCGTCGTCCGGGCTGATCTCGGGGTGCGCGGTGGGCTCGAACGTGCCCATGTGTCGGCGCAACTGTTCCGCCTTGTGGGCGTGCCAGGGGCGGGAGATGTCGGACGGCTGGATGCGGTAGGGGACGCGGGCTATGTAGTCACGGGCCACGCGGGCGGCGTCCCATCGGTGGGCGGTGGCGGGCACGTCGTCGAGCAGGTCGCACCACTGGGCGAGCCGCTCGGCGGCGGCGGCCTGGTCCTCGACGGCGAGCCGGGGGTCGAGGCGGGCGATGTAGGCGAGTAGGGCGGCAACTTCTCGGGGGGTCACGGGTGGGCCTCCATGGCAGCGAGGGCGGCGGCGAGGTGGTCGGCGGACTGGGCGACGCGCCCGCGGGGTTGGGCGCGGTTGCGGGGGATCACGTTCGAGGCGGCGGCGGGGACGGTGCCGGGCGCGGGAGCGGGCGCGAGGGACTGCCACGCGCGCAGGAAGTAGCGGGCGTGGGAGACACCGCGGCGGTTGCGGGCGGCGGCCTGCACGGCGGCGGTGGCGAGCATGTCGAGGCCCGAACGTTTCACCAGGGCATCGACGACGAACCACTCGGCCGGGGCGAGGGTCCACGCGACCAGGACCCCGGCGGCGGTGATCCGGTCGACCAGGGGGCGGGCGAAGTCCGGGATCACTGCCACCTCGTCGCGCCCGCGCTCCCTCACTCCTTCACCCACTCCCTCTATGGGTGGGTGAAGGGGGCCGGAATCCGGTCCCAAAAGGGGCCGGGATTCGGCCCGGTAGGCGGTAGGCGGGGTATCGGCGGGGGGACTGGACTCCGGCCCGGTAAGGGGGCCGGGATTCGGCCCGGTAGCCGGTAGGGGACCGGATTCCGGCCCGGGGGTCATCCTGGCTTCGGTGCCGGATTCCGGCCCGGTAGCGCGGTGGTTCCGGACGTATCCGACGGCTCCGGGGATCTTGTAGCGGGTCGCACGGCTGCCTTTGGCAGGCTCGTCCTCGACCAGTTCGCCACTGGCGAGGGCAGCGTCGACGGCGGCCCGCGCAGTCGAGCGGGACGCGGCCAGACGGCGCATGAACTCGGCCGTGCCCATACGCGTGGTGGCCTCCGGGCCGGTCGTGGCGTCGGCGACGGCAAGCAGGACCAGGCGGGCATTCCCGCGCGAGGTCGCGCGGGTCCACACCCAATCCATGGCGTCGAGGGTCACGAGGGGTCGCTCCTGTGGGGCAAGAAGGGGCGCCCGGAGCGAGGGCGCGGTTGTCTCCTCGCCCCGGGGCCGTTCACGGGGGTCACGCGTCGGCGGGTGCGGCCTCGATGGCGAGCGGCGTATCGAGGTCCAGCGCCCCGGACTCGACCGCGTCGGCGACCAGGGCGCGGCCGTCGAGCGGCTGCCGCTTAGAGGGACGGGTGAAGGTCCACCGGTAGTAGCGGCTGCGGACGGGCTTGACCATGACGCCGGGCACGTCGTGTACTTCGCCCGACTCAGGGTCGGCGAACTGCGGTGTGCCTGCGGCATCCACGGCGGCGAGGACAGCCGCGGCGAACGCGTCGTCGACGATGGTCTCGGCACGGGCCGGGACGATCCGGTAATCCCAGTGGTCGGGAAAGTGGTCGCGCACCCACGCGGCGAATGCCTCGCGGTCGATCACCTGTGCTGCCGCTTCGCCCCCGACGCGGGTCACGCTGGCGAACTTCGTATCGTCGTCGAGGGTCACGTCAGCCTTCACGCTGCGGGTCGCCTGGTACTGCTGGTCGAGCAGCTTCGCGGCCTCGCGGTTGACGTCGTCGTACAGCTCTTCGGCCTGGTCGAGGCGGGCCCGCATCGCCTGACGGCGGCGCAGGACGGCGGCGAGGTACGCCGGGTCGGGGGCCTCGACCTTCTTCTCGACGGCGGTCACTGAGCACCCCCGGCGGCCTCGATCTTGCCGCGGAACTGGTCGAGCTGGGCGGCAGTCGCCTGCTCGACCGGCAGGCCATAGACGCGCTCGAAATCGGCGTCGAGGGTGGCGAGGTTGGCGCGGCTCGCGGCGAGCCTGAGCCGGTTCTCGGCCTCGGCGGCGGCCTCCTCCGCGGTGACCACGTTGGCGGGTACGGGGGCCTCGGCGGCGACCGCGTCCGATATCGAGTGCGGCGCCGGTCCGGCCGGCGTGACCTGCTCGTCGGGCGCCGTGCGCTTCTCGGCCCCAGCGTCCTGCTGCCTGGCGCCCGGCTTGGTGGCGCCGATGGCCGCGAGGCGGGCGAGGTGGTGGGGGTGCGCGCCCCGCTCCTGGGCCGCGGTGTGCAGAGCACGCACAGGGCCGACCGACTCGGCGGCGTGCGCGTCGCGGATCTCGGCGAGGCACGTCATGTAGTCCGCGGGGGCGCCGTTCGCTTCGGCGTCGGCGAGGATCACGGCGAGCTGGTCGGCTTCGGCGGTGGCGGCGGCCTCGACGAGGTAGTCACGCTGAGGCGCGGGCGGCGGCCCGTTCGGCGTCGACCGCACGACGGTCACGCCAGCTTGTACGGGCGGGGCGTCGGCCCGCTCGGCGACGACGGGGTTTCCCTCCTGGTCGAC
Source organism: Streptomyces sp. NPDC017940 (assembly GCF_044328435.1). Lineage (NCBI taxonomy): Bacteria > Bacillati > Actinomycetota > Actinomycetes > Kitasatosporales > Streptomycetaceae > Streptomyces > Streptomyces sp. NPDC017940. The sequence continues at coordinate 36,028 of NZ_JBIRHJ010000020.1, forward strand.
GACGGCGCCAAGTTCCTCGGGCGTGTAGATGGCGCCGTGCAGCACTTCGGGGCACGCGGTGCGCACGGCCTCGGCGATGGCACGGGCCCGCAGCATGGCGCGCGGAAAGCGTTCCCACGGCTGCGGCTGGCCCTTCTGGTCACGGGCGTACGGGCGGCCCTCGCGCAGCGTGCACAGGCCAGCGGTCACCGCGTCATCGAGCGTCCACTCGATGACGGTCTCGTCGTCCGGGTCGTCGTGGCGCATGATCCGCACCTCGCACCGCGTGCGCTCGGACTTGATGCGCACGCGGTGCCCGGCGGTGCGGGCGCGGCCGAGCATCAGGTCGGCGGACTGGCACGGCTTGCCCTTGATCACGTGAATGGTCGTGATCGTGGTCACGACGTCGAGGCCGAGAGCGCGGCCGTACTCCATCGCCCACAACACGCTCGCGGGCTGCTTGCGGTAGGCGTCAGGCAGAAGCGGGGTGCTGGCCAGGGACTCGCAGAACTGCCACGCCTCGTACGGGCTCATGTGGGAGAGGGACAGGGCGCCGCCGCGGGCCGGGGTGACGGCGGCCGGGGCATGGGCGGTGGGCAGGGTGGTCACGGTCACGGGCGGGCGTTCCTGTTCTGTGCGGTGCGGTGGCGGATGTGGGCGGCGGCCCGGGTGATGCGTCCGGCGAGGCTGATCGCGTCGTCGGGGGCGAGCAGGGGATCGAGCGTGACGGCGGCCGGGCAGTCGTCGAGCAGGGCCTCGCGGGTGGCGTCGGCCTCGGCTGCACGCACGGCGCGGCCGTAGTCGGTGGCGTCGTCGCTGCACAGCGCGAAGTCGAGGGCGACGACGCTCGCGGCATGGGCGGCGAGCAGGCGGCCAACGTCCTCGGGGGCCTGGGCGTAGGCGAGGGCGAGTTCGTCGAGCAGAGGGTCGACGTGCTCGGCGAGCGGCAGGCGGACGGTGTTCCCGTCGGTGCTGAGCTGGGGCCGGATCACGGGTGCAGCTCCTCGGGCATGGTCGGCTCGTCGACGGCGAGGGCGCCCGTGAGGGCGTCGTAGACCTGCGGGCGTCTCCAGTCGGCGGCGGGGAACATCCGGCGCAACAGACCGTGGGCGGCACGGTGCGCGGCCCGGTCGGCGGTGACGGGGAGGCCGAGGGCGTCGTCGAGGGCGACGGCCGTTGCGAGGCGCTGATCGCCGTCCTGGTCGGTGGACACGGGGACGGTGCGCACGCGGACGGTGCCGGGTGCGATCTGGTCGAGCTGCCGAGCGAGCACGGCGCGGCGGAGGAGGTCCTTACGGGCGCGTTGGGCGCCTTGTACGGCCTTGGCGGCGCGGAGTCGGCGGGTAGCCTGCGGGGTGTTCACGATTGGTCCTCTCGGGGGCCGGTCGAGAGGGGCCGTCCGGGTCGCATCCGGGCGGCCCTTCGGCGTTCAGGCAGCGGCGCGGTGCTCGACGGCGGGCGCCCGCTCGGCGCGCTGCTGTCGTTCGAGGCGGCGCAAGACGAGTTCGATCTCGGGGGACAGGCGCCCGGCGGCACGGTCACGAGCGATTCGCAAGCGGGCGCGGTCGAGGACGGCTCGGGCATTGGTATAGGCCTGCTCGCGCGTGATGACTTCGCCAGTCATACGGCGGCCCCGGCTTCGGCGGGGGTGTAGAGGCTCGACGCGGAGATGCCGACGGCCTCGGCGACGCGGTCGGCGTGGTCGCCCCGGGGGGCGCCTACGCCTTTCCAGATCCGCCATGCGGTGGGCCCGGACAGGCCCGCAGCACGGGCCAGAGCCGAGGGGTTGTGGATGTCGCGCATGTGGGCTGCGGAGTGCAAGACGGCACGGTCATATGCCAACGGAACATGTCCTTTCGATCTCGACAGTTGTCTGTCGAGATCGAAAGTAACAGCTTGCTTTCAAGATTGAAAGCAAGGAGACGGTTACTGATCATGAATGCGCGTTGACACCTGGTGATCGGCCATACAAGAATCGGTCAGACGTGCGAGCCAGAAACGGCGGTTTCACGTCAAACCTGTACGCCAAAGGAGGGCGATGTGGGACAAAATGGTGTGTCTGAAACCTGGCGTGCTCATTCAAACGGGCGCGCGCTACATTTCAACCATGAAAGAAAGCAAGCGCCGTACAACCCCCAAGCCCCCTCATGCGTCACCTGACCCTGCCAACTTCGGCAGTTGGCTAGCCGGACGGCTAGGCACCCTCGGCTTCGACGTCTCCGGCCCCCGCAGCGGCGGACGCGCCCGATTCGCCGCCAAGAGCGGACTCAGCCCCTCAGCCGTGACCCGCTTCCTCAAGAGCGAGCTACCCACCGACACCCGCACCCTGCGGACCCTGGCCGAGGCCATCGACGTGCCTTACGCCGAAGTCCTGGTCCGCGCCGGCGTCATCACCGCCAACGAACTCGCCGCCGTCCAGCGACCCACCACCACACGCCACATCACACCTGACCAAGCCGCCGACGAACTCGGCATCGACGACCCGGTCGAACGCAAAGTCTTCGTGAACATGGCACAGACCTTGAGCCGCACCGCACCAGAAGAAGGCGAGCAGCAACTCGCCGACTGAACGATCAGCACGGAGGACACCCGAACATGGCCCCGCTCGCAAGACGCCTGTACTTCCCGTCGTTCGCCACCGCTGCATTTGGCGCAGCCCTGGCAACCTCCGGGGTCCTCCGAAATCACTACGCCTGGTCCAGCTACGGAATGCTCATCCTGGTCGCCGCCGTCCCCGCCATTTGCTACTGCCTCACGCACCGCGCCACACAGGCCAACGACGAGCGACTCGCCGAAACACACCGCGCCGGGTACCGGCTCGCGCTACACCACGTCTCCATGGGACTCCTCGAACCACCGAGCGCACCGCCGGACGGGGGCGAGGGCGTCGAGGAGGACGACGCGCAAAAACTCTCCACCACCAAATCCGTCATCCTCCCCGACAACGTGCGGCCAATCCGGTCGCACGACGACGAAATGGAAAACGACAGGAAAGCCGTATGACACCAGCGGAAACACCCGCAACCCTCCACGGCCCATACCTCAAACCGCGAGACCTCTGGGTCGGATACATCAGAGTATCGACCTGGAAAGAGGAGAAGATATCCCCCGAACTCCAACGGACAGCCATCCTTGATTGGGCACGCCGCAACCACGCAGAAATCAGCGTGTGGATAGAAGACCTCGACACCACCGGCCGCAACTTCAAACGCAAGATCATGCGAGCCATCGAGATCGTCGAAAAGGGCAAAGAACGCGGCATCGCCCTATGGCGATACAGCCGCTTCGGACGCGACCGCGCCGGGAACGCCATCAACCTCGCCCGTGTCGAGAGCGTCGGCGGCCAACTCGCAAGCGCAACAGAGCCAGTCGACGCCAGCACAGCCATCGGCCGATTCCAACGCGGCATGATCCTTGAGTTCGCAGCGTTCGAGTCCGACCGCATCGGCGAAGCATGGGCCGAGACCCACCAACACCGCCGCAGCGTCGGCCTACCGGCCACCGGCAGACCGCGGTTCGGTTACATATGGCATCGCCGCTGGAACCCACGCACCGAACAACTGCAAGAGGAAAAGTACGAACTAGACCGCAAAGTGGCACCAGACGTCGCTGAGCTATACCGGCGCTACTGTGACAGCAACAGCGACGGATTCCTCACCCTGTGCACGTGGCTCAACAACCACGGACACCGCACCACCCGCGGAAACCTCTGGCAAACCCCAACCCTCACCCGCTACATGGACAGCGGATTCGCCGCAGGCCTCCTTCGCGTCCACGACGACCAGTGCCCCTGCAAAGGCGGTCGAAACACCAAAGGAATATGCCGAAACTATCACCTAGTCCAAGGCGCCCACAAAGAAGCTGTCGACTTCGACCTCTGGCAGCTCTACCGCCAAAGACGCAAAGAAATCCAGGAAACCCCGCCCCGCTCCCGAAACACCCTCTACATGCTCACCGGACTCACACGACACGCGCACTGCCACGGCGGAACCAGCATGACAAGCGCCCGCCACACCACCACCGGCGGCGAACGCGTCAACCTCCCCGGTTACGCCTACAGGTGCACGCGCCGCGCACAGGCCGGCCCCCAGTCCTGTGAGGGAATCTGGGTACCCCGCACCCAAGTCGAGAAAGACGTCGAGAAATGGCTCGTGAAGGAGGCCGCCCCCGGAATCGACCACGCCCCAGCGACAAAATCCGAAGAACCACGAATCGACGAGCGCGCACAAGCTCACGCGGCACGGGCCCGACTCCAGGCCGAACACGAGCAGATCGAGACTGCGCTCACCAACCTCATTACAGACAACGCGCGCAACCCCAAGAAATACCCGGCAGGAGCGTTCGAGCGGGCACGCGACGGATTCCTCGCACAGCAGGAGAGCGTCACCCGCGACATGGAGCAACTAACCGCCGTCGCGGAAACTCCGCACCGCGCTGACTTCGAGCTGCTGGTCGTCGGCCTCGCCCAGGAGTGGAAGACCCTCAACACCAGAGAACAAAACGCCATGCTCAAACAGATCGTGCGCCGCGTCGCTCTCGTCCGGCGCAAGGACGAGCATGGGCAGCCCATCCCCGGGGCGGAAGGTGTGGAGACCTGGGTACAAGCCCTGTGGGAGCCGGACCCGTGGACCCCGGCGCACATCTGCCGAGGGAGCCTCGGAACCCGCCCCGCGGCTGAGTGGGCGGCAGACGCTCTGTGGTCGCGCCCGGGTGAACCGATGCGAGAAATCCCTCGTAGGTAGTGACATACCGCTGGGTATGCCCTCACAATCGCGGCACGGAGCTACCGCCGCGTAACCCAATGGGAGGCCCCCGGTGTACAGCACGATGCAAGAGGTTCCGCTCACCATCCCGCGAATCCTTGAGCACGGCCGCACGGTACACGGCACATCGCAGGTCACCACATGGACCGGCGATGCCGAACCCCGGCGCCGTAGCTTCGCGGAGATCGGCAACCGCGCCGCCCAGCTCGCCCACGCACTGCGAGACGATCTCGGAGTCCGCGAGGGAGATGTTTTGGGAACGTTCATGTGGAACA
>NZ_JBIRHJ010000021.1:0-32644 GCF_044328435.1 Streptomyces sp. NPDC017940
CCCGCGGAGCGGGATATGCCCCGGCAAGCCGGGGCATAGTGTGCGAATTGCGCAAGCGCAATTCGGAATTCCGGCGCAAGCGCCGGAATTGAATTCCGCAAGCGGAATTCGAAAGGCGGCACAATTCGCGCAACGCGAATTGCGGGCGCCCGCGCAAGCGCGGGCGCCTTAGCTGGCAACAAGGGGACGTGCATCACGTGCGGACCTGTGTAGGGACTGGATTTGCCCGTCACTACCCCCGATGGGAGAGTGACGGGCAATCAGTTCGCTCGGGTATCGGTCTTACCGCAGCGACGGGGCTCCGCTGCGCTCCACCCAACCCCTTTTCTGCCCTCTCTGTCTACGGTACCGGTAGAGCATAGCGCGGAACACGGGCTCCTGGAGGCAGGTGGGGCGGAACGGTGCACCTGCAAGCAACTCACACTTGCATGCCTCACAGACGCGTCTGCATCAGCCTATAGAATTGTGTAGCTACTGGGGTTCTGGCGCTCCCCCTCCTTTCCTTTCGATGTGTGCTACCCACGTGACAGCCTGAACCTTGCTGGGTACCGCTCCGATTTTCCGTGCGGCGACGCGGTAGCAGTCGGCAAGTAGGTTGTACCGGGTAATCGCCCCTAGCCCCCGGTCGCGCTGCCCGTAGATTTCCCCTACCGCGATATCGTGCGCGTGGCGGTCGATTACCACCGCGTCCGCATTCTCTGGGTCGGCAATGCAGAGGTAGAAAAATCCGGTCTTCAAATGCATGGGGAGTACTTCGCTCGGGTCCGTTCCTCCCATGATTCGGTTCGCCTTGGTCAGTGCATCGCGGACGTGTCCGCTGGCTTTTCCTTCGAGAAATGCTCTGCGGGCAAGTCGGCAGTTTTCGGGCCATGACTTGTTAGCGGACAGCGCCGCGAGAACACCGGCGCCCTTTTCGGTGTGTCCGTCGGAGATGGAGAGGGCCAATTCGTGTGCGGTGCCGTACCATTCGCCCCCGCGTCGCCTTTGGTCGGCGGTGGCGCTGTGCCACCTCTTGATGATCGTCTGGGTGTACGCGTCGCGCTGCTCTTCGCTGGTCTTGACCGGGATCATGCGTGCTGCTCCCTCGGGTGGTGTCTTCAGTCCGGGGGCGGGGGTGCCACTCCCCCGCCCCCGGGGCGGGGCGTGCGGGTCAGGCGTGGATTACTTCGTATGCGTGGTCGTCAACGAGGCTGACAGTCACGTCGCCATAGAATTCGCAGACGCGGGCTACTCCGTTTTCGCTGTCCCAGATGTTTCGGGGGGTGGCGTATTCGGAGATGTTGGGGAAGTGGCTGAGGATTGCTTGTGCTGCGGTGTCGACGGCCATTTCGTAGGTGGGGCCGCTGGCGACGACTGCGAATTTTTCGTTCGTGAGCTGGCTCATGTAGTTGAGCCATTCGCACATGAAGGTGTAGACCTCGGTGTACGGGGCGGGGGCCATTGGGTGCTCCTTTGGGATGTGTCTTCGGTGGGCCCGGGGGGCGGGGCTGCCACGGCCCCGCCCCCCGGGAGAGTGGGACGGGTCAGCTGCTCGTGCGGGTCTGGCGGGGAAGACGGCGAGTGGTGAGCTGCTCGATGAGGTGAGCGGCCTGGTCTGCGGTGAGTCCGAGGGTGTCGCCCTGCGCGTCGGCGCCTCCGGTGAACAGCGCGCGCCCGTGGTAGTGCTGGTGCGGGGGCTGGTGCAGGGCGTAGAGCCAGGTGGCTGCGAAATTGATCGGGGCGGTGAGGATCCCCTCGTCGTCGAGCCACATGGAGAGATCGCGGGTGACCTGGACGACGTCGAAGAATCGGCAGTCGACCACCGCGCGGATGACGGTCGAGGTCTTGGCGGGGTCGGTGGGCCAGTCGATGAGGCGGAACGAGCCGTCGGGGCGGACGAGCACGGCGAAGCTGTCGACAGACATGGGTCTCCCTGGGGATGTGGGTGTGGGTGTGTCTCCGTTGTTGGGGCCTGCCACAGGACCGACCAACAAGAAAAGGATATCCCAGTGAGATCACTTTGTGGGGGATTTCCGACCCTAAATTTCAGCCTTTTCGCAGGTCAGCGTTCGAATCGCGGGGCCGGTGGGGGCGCGGCGCGGGGCGTGTCGGGGCCCCTCGGTGCGCAGCACCGTGGGCAAGGGGAGTGGCAGCGCGAAGCGAGTGAGCGGGGCGCGGAGCGGCCCGGGAACGTCTGCCGGTCCCCGCAGCGCGTGAGAGCGCGAAGCGCTCGGTCCGGGCGGGCGCGGAGCGGCTGCCCGGCACGCGGCCAGGGGGCGGGGCAGCGCGCAGCGCTGCCCCGCCCCCGTCCGGCGCGGTCCGTGCTGCGCCCCCACCGGCCCCGCGAGAAAGGGGTGGCTGTCCGGCGGGCGGACGGGCGCCGCGCCTTGCTGCGCCGCGTCTGGTGCTGCGCCTTGCTGACCACGCCGTTCCGGTAGGCGCGCCGGGGCCCGAGGCGAGGGTCAGCGGGCGCCGGGGCGGGGAGCTTCAGATCCGGTCGGGCCCGGAAGCAAGCTGTTCGGTCCCGCTGAAGTCGAAGCAGTCCCGCTCAACCCGAGGCATCTGCTCGAACTGCCTTGGGTTGAGCGGGACTCCACGGGGCGCAGCCTCACCCAGGGGACGGTGTCAGAGCGGCTGACGCCAGCTCAGCTCCTGGGCGAATTCGTCGCCCTCCTCCGCGTGATACGCCTCGGCTTCTGCCGTGATGCCTGCACATCGGCACTGCGCAGGAGGGGATCCGAGGGAGGGGCAATCGTCGTAGTGCCCTTGGGGGTTGTGATCGGGCATTGGTCTCCTTGGCCGTGGTTGGTCTTCTCTTGGTAGTACCCGTGGTGGTGCTAGATGGCGGTAGCGGGCGAGTCTGTGACGGATGGTGCAGGTGATGCGTTGAATCAGGGGTTTGGCCCCCTCACGCCACACCAGACGAACCCCGTCTGGCGCTGATGGTCAGCAGTCTCGCCCTCGGTCCACCTGTTACGGCCGGGCGGAGGCGGTGCGCTGCAAGGTCTCCTCCATCGCGGAGGCGACAGCCAGCAGGTGCTCCGCCCGCTCCGGTTCGGTGGTCGCCAGCAGCCCCGCCGCAAAACTGATCTCTGCTACGGCCCGCTGGAGCGCGGCCCGCAGGTCTGCGATCGGCTCGACAGTCACGATGTGTCTCCCTCGTCGGTACGAGGCTACCGAGTCGATGCCGACCGGGGTTCAGAAACAGGCACGCAGCGGCTGCGCCTCGTGGGGCACGGTGGAGTGCTGCGCCGGGCGCAGGCAGGCGCTTCAGCGAGCCAGTTCCGCGAGCAGTTTCTGGGGGTCCGGCTTGGTGTTTCCCGGGCACAGGTAGCGGACCCCGTCGCCCTTGCCGGGCCAGCCGCCGCCCTTGGGTGTCGGGTGCCGTCGGCTGCTGGCCGTGCGCCAGCCGTGCCGCTCGTCCCACACCAGAGCGGGCGCCGGAGCGGTGTCGGCCAGGACCAGGACGGCGGCCAGGGCGTCGTCGCCAGCCTCGCGCACGGCGACGTCCTGGTGCTCCATCCAGCCAGCGGCCGTCACCGCGTCAGCGACACTCCGCAGGTAGGGCAGCATCCGGCGCCCGCGCAGCACCGTCTGCGCCGCGGCCACGGCCGCACGGCGCACCGCGGTGGGAAACCCCAGCTGCTGCGCCGCTTGCTCGGCGGTCAGGCCTGGGTCGGCAAGGACCTGGTCGGCGATGCGCTGCCCGCGCAGCCGGGGCAGCCAGCGCGCGGCCGCGGAGTAGGCCAGCCCCAGCTCCTGCTGGACCGTGGCGATCGTCAACCCTGGGTCGCGGTCCAGCAGGTCTCCCAGGCGCGCCTCGATCTCGTCGCGGGGCACCATGTCGCCGCTGCCTCGTGGCCGTCCCGTAGGCGGCTCGGCCGGCGCCTGCCGGAAAGCGGTGAGCACGCGGCGGGGGCAGTGCTCCACCCCCGCGACCGTCACCAGGTGCGGGGCGATACGCGGGTCGCGCTTGTACGACGTCCACGTTCCGGGCGTCACTCCCAGGAGGGCCGCTGCCTCGATCCTCTCCAGGAGGTCGTCATCGGCGTCGTCGGCGGGCAGGTCCGGTACCGGGTCACCGGCCAGGAACGCGGCCGTCTGCTCCGAATCCCACAGCATGGCCGCCGCCCCGGCCGGGCTGATCGTGGCAGGGAAGCCCTCGACCGTGTACGGCTTGCGGTTGCGGAAGGTCCCCAGCTTTAGCCCCATCACGGTGGCCAAAGCCTCGCTGTTCTGGACGAAAGCTACGCGTCCTGCACGGATCATTGGGAGCTCCGGGAAGTCAGGCCAAGGCGGGGACGGGTCAAAAGAAGGTTACGGCACTTGCATCACCGAATGAGGCTGCGCAAGGGTGTCCGGCCGCTAGACTCGGTGTCATCACGTCCTGCGGGTCTTCCCGAAGGGTGTGTCTTCAGGGGCCGACGCTCTTGCCACCCGCTTCGGCGGACTGGGCGTCGGCCCTCCTCAATTCCTGGTACGTCCTGCCACCTGCGCCCGCCTCTCCAGCCACGGGCACGCGCCCACCGCGAGACCCTGGCCGCCCGCAGGCCTTCCGGTCACAGGAACCGCTGGAGGACTTCCGCTGCGCTGCACGTCTTGCAGGCCCGTGCGCCGGGCCGCTGGAGGGCATCCAGTGCCTGGTCCAGGTTCAGCTCCGGCTCGCCCCTGGGGGCGTCCTCGCAGTCGTATTCGTGCACGATCGCGCCCGCAGGGCGCCGGTGCCGGTCCCGCAGCCGCTGCACCGACCATGCCCACCGGGTGTCCGGCGGCGCGGCCGCGGTCGGCAGACGGTACGTGGGGATGTCGTAGGTGACACCGTCCAGGGGGCGGACCTGGTCGGCGGAAAGCCACACCCGGTACTCGGCGGCCTCGATCCCGCCGTCGGAGTCGACGACGTTGCGCCACAGCGGAACGCCGGTGAGATAGCGCCATCCCCCTGCGGTTTCCTGCCTCTCGTACACCCGGGCGGCCACCTCCTGGCCGTCGGGCAGGAGCAGCTGCACAGGTCGGTGCTCCTCGCCCATCGCCCGGCCACCTCCCACACGCACGGTATCGAACAGAAAATCGAACACGCGAGGTTCGGGACCGAGGGGAACCGGTTCGGCGCGCACCTTCTGGGTGATCACAGCGCCATGCGCGTGCCCACCGGATGAGGCCCCTCGGTAGACGCGGTGACCTTGCCCGCCCAGCCCCCAGGAGCCGCACGTGCCCGCTCTCAACCGTCCCGGCCGCCGCCGCTGGAGCCCCGCCGTCCCGGCCGCCAGCACCCTCCTCCTGGCCGCCCTCGCCCTCCCCACCGCCGACGCCTCACCCCAGCACCCGGCCGCCCGCCCCGCCGCCCCGCAGACTGCGGCAGCGGCTCCGCAGGACGCGTCCGGCAAGACGCGGCACCAATCGCGCTGCGTACGGGGCCGCCTGGTCTGCCTCGCCGTCACCACCCACAGCAAATGGATCCAGCACCCCCGCCCGGACACGCGCGCCGTCACCCACGTCGACGTCCGCCGCTACAAGGGATTCACGCGCTCCCGGACCTACCACGTCCGGTGGGCCTACAAGCGCCCCGGCGGGCGCACCCACACCAGCGGATGGGCCCGTGCCACCGCCTTCAACGGTGTCGCCGTCCGCTCGTGGCGCTACCGGGACGGCATCGATGTGCGCCGCGGCGGGCGCGTCTGCGGCCAGGTCAAGGGCCACCACGTCAAGGCCTGCGTCACCCTGCGCTGACCTGCCGCAGCGGTGTTCCTACCAGCCGCCGATCTGCTGGCGGCAGGCCTTGACCACCGCAGGGTCCAGACCGCTGCCCGACGCCCACGTACACACCACTGCGGGCGACACGCCCCCGACCCGGCCGCGCGGCGCGCGAGGCGCGACGCGCACACGGGGCACCGCCCTCTTCACCGGCTGACGGACGCGCGGCCGGACCACCGGCCGCGGCGCCGGCTGACGTGGCGCAGCCCGAACAGGGCCCGCATCAGGCGCAGTTGGGGCCGGTCGGCGCGGCGCGGCCGCGGAGGGCCGCCGCACGGGCGGCACCGCGGCCGAACGCGCACGCGGTGCTTCCCGCTTGGGGCGGATCGGCGCGGGTGCGGCGCGCACCAGCTGGTCGCTGCCCGGCGGCTGGACCGGACGCGGCAGGGGCGGAGCCTGCGCGGGGACGAGCGGAGCGGACGTGCGAGCGCCTGCGGGCGCGGCCTGCTGCCACATCGGCGCCCGTGGCGGCTCGGCGGGGGCGACGTGGGCGCATCCCGTGACGAGCAGCACGAGCGCGAGGACCAGGAGCAGCGGACGCATCCTGCCACCGTGGCGCAGCCGGGCCACGGCCGGGCAGGCAGCGCGCCGGGGCCCACCGGACGAGTGACCCGCGCCGTCACGCATACAGGAACTTCAGGGTCGGAGCGGTTCACTCGTGTGGGTGCTGACGGCTGGCGGGTGCGGCGGGATGCTGCGCAGAAAGCCTTGGAGGGGCCGGGTGCGTAGCGCGTTCGGCCCCGCGCTGTGCCCGGCCCGGCCGCGCACAGCTGCCCCTGGTGGCAGGGGCCGCAGATGTCGGCTCCTGCCACCGGCGGGTCCTAGACCTCGATGTAGGCGACGACAATGACGGTGCGCAGGGCGGTCACGAAGTACAGGACGCGTACCTGCTCGATGTCGTCGGTGTACTGGCGCAGCCGGGGGCCGGTGGTGGTTCCGGGGAGCGGTGTGCCGATGTCGGGGTCGACGGAGATGACGACCAGGGCGCGGTCCAGGGCGTGGATGTCCGCTTCGCTGGTGACGTTCTCCAGCTGCTTGGCGGCGGAGTCGGAGAAGGCGATCTGTGCGCGGCGCGGGCCATGGTGGGGTGCCATCAGGCGACGGCTGGCCGCTGGGCGGCGAGACGTGTCAGGTGCTGCTCGCGCAGTTCCTCCCACGGCGTGCAGTCCTCCACCGAGGGCAGGCCGTGGGCGGCGATGTCCTCCAGGACGGCGGCGTACCGGTTGGCGTCCGCGCGGGCCTGGGCCGCGAACACGCGCAGTTGTTCCGCGGCCTCGGGCTCCAGCTGCTGCCGCACGGCGGCGCCGGTGGTGGTGTCGGCGGGGGGCGGCTGCTCGCTCATCGTAGGCTCCACAGGGCATGTGACTGCTGGCGTCCTGTCCACGGTATCGGCCGCCCGCAGGCGTGGGGAGCTCCCTGGATGAACCGAGTCAGCCACGTAGGCGTCGCAACCCGCCCCTTTCTACGACAGTGACAACGGCCGGTTTCGCGGTTCGCGGTACGAATGAGACTCCGAGAATTCAGTAGTCGAGATCCAGGTAGTCGATGTCATTGATTTCGACGTCTGAGAGTCCCAGAGCGCGGCTGCCACTGTCCTGGAAATACACGTCTTTGAATCCTTCGGCGATGATTCCGCGCATCTGCTGGTCGCTGGCACCCTGCGCGCGGGCGTCGAAGAGGCGCTGAGCGTACGCCGGGGGAAGGTGCACGGTGAGTCGCCGGAAGCGTCCGTCGTCGGTCGTGCCGACGGGTGCGGTGTAGCCGAAGCGGGCCCGGGTCTCCACCGTGATGCCGCCCGTGGTCGCGGCGCGGCGCTGCCGTTGCTTGCGTACCTGCGGCTGCCACCGCTGCCGTACGGCGTCGTTGATTTTTGCGGCGACGTCGGCGCGTGCCTTGCGGGCGCCGCGGCGGTAGCGGTTGACGGAGTCGGCGGTGACGCCGAGTTCGGCCGCGACGGCGCGGGCGCTGCCCAGTTGCTTGAGCAGGTAGTTGATGCGGCCCTTGAGGGTCTTGGGCGGCTCGCGGGTGAACCCTTCACGGTCGGCCCGCTCGATGGCATCGTCGATCTCCCCCATGGTTCTACTCCCCTTCGTCCACGACGGCATCGTGGCCGTCGCCCTTGATGTGGCGGGCCGGGTTCAAACCCTGCTCCATCAGGTCGACCGCCCACAGCATCGACTGCACCCCTTCCAGCTTCGCCAGACCGGGCGTCGGGCCGACCCGGAAGCCGCCCGGCTGCGGCTTGCCGGACTCCGCGTACGGCAGGAACGCCAGCGGGCTGTCACCGGGGCTGGGGTAGACCACGCAGTCGGACAGCACCGCGAGCGGGTACAGGCCCGTCATCGCCGCCATCTTGAACAGCTTGCGGTGCATGTTCACCCGCGCCTTGGAGATGACCGCGGCCCGGATGTCTGGGCGCCACGTCGGGCGCTCCAAGGCCGGCCACCGCTCACCCTGCTTGTAGGACTTGCCCTGGGGGCGCTCGCGCAGCTTGCCGACACCGCCCTTGACCGTCGCCTTGATGGCCGCCAGGACGGCCGCCATCGCCGGATCGGTGTCCTTGTGCCGCTCCATCGCCGCCAGGAACTCGATGTCGGACAGGTCCCGGGTCACGCCGAGATCGGACAGGGTGTCGACGTACGCGGTCTTGAGACGGTCGTGCCACGGGTCCAGGTACGCGCCGGTCTCGCGGCGCAGGTAGGCCTCGACGGGGTGGACGTCGTAGCCCAGCTCCTGGGCGTAGGCGACGGTGTGGGTCTGGTACCAGGCCGGGCCCGTCGGCCGCTCACCGGTCGGCGTGAACGGCGAAGGCAGACGCGGGTCGAGTTCCACGTGGGAGAGGTCGACCAGCCAACTCCCGGGGATCTTCGGGCTGAACTGCGGGGCGTGGAAGTGGTCAGGCGCGGAGAGGCCGACGACCAGGCGGGCCGCGGCGGCGAGGAACGCGGTGTTCAGGTCGAGGCCGACCGCGTACGGCAGTGTGCACTCCTCATCCGTGAGCAGGTTCACGTCGCGCACCCACTGGTAGGCCTCTTCGTTGAGGAACCCGCCCGTCCACCCGGAGGCGACGACGACGGGGTGCTCGGCGGTGGCTTCCGGCGGCGCCGGGTCCACCGGCTGCGTACCCAGGGAGCCCGGGTTGTGGCCTGACACCCAGTTGCCGGTCTGCGGGTCGCGCTCGGGCTTGGTGGGCGGGCGCAGCGCGGTCATCAGCTCCAGTCCGGAGACGGCCGTGGAGCCGCGCGGAGTGATGACGCGGGTCGCGTAGATGCCCAGCACGCGGGCGATCTCGGCCGCCTCCATCTCGCTCACTCCGGGCCAGGACCGCTCATCGAGCGCGTCCCAGGAAAGGATCGCGAGCTGCACGCACTGGCGGTCGCGGCCCTGCGCCTTGCGGTAGATACGCGCCCACGGCCCGAATCCCCGCTGGGTGAGCTGCCAGCGCGCCTTCACCACCTGCCTGACCACCGGGTGGTCCTCGGGCAGGCGCAGGGAGCGGCGCTGCTCGTGGCCCTCCAGGCGCTCGGGGAGCCCGAGCCTCACCGCGGCCGCGGCGGTGAGCACGACCAGCGGGTCAGCGTCCTTGCCGTACCGGTGCAGCTTCGCCGCGCCCAGGCCGGACTCGCGCAGCGTCCACTCCACCAACTCCGGAATGGTGGTGGCCGGGCAGTCGAGCACCAGGCCATCAGTGCCGTACGCGGATCCGTCGCCGTCCAGCACGGCGAGGGGGCCGTGCGGGAAGCGCGGATCGACGGCGGGCGCGGCGGCTTTCGTCGCGGCGGGACGCCGCGACGAGGGCGCCGGGCGGCGGGCAGGCGGAGTCTGCGGCGCTTCGGGGGCGGCAAGCGCCTCCACCGCCATGCCGGGCGCGGCTGGGGGCGTCGTGGAAGCGGCCGGGCCCGCGAATGTCTCCGGTGCCAACGGCTGCGGCACGGCGGCCGGGACGGGTGCGGCGGCGGGAGCTCCCGCCGGGTACCGCGCTGCCCAGCCCTTCAGCAGCCGCTGATAGGCCTCCAGGCGCGGCGATTTCGGCTCACTGCGGCCGTTCTCGTAGTTCTTCACCGTCTGCACGGTGGACTTCAGGGCCTGCGCGAGACGGGCCTGAGTGATGCCCGCCGCCTCACGCAGGCGGGCCCGCTCCGCCGGGGGCGGGAGCTGCGGTTCTTCCTCCAGCAATGCATCTACCGACGCGAAAAGCTCCTGCTCAGATGCCATGGTCGTCTACCTCCACTCCAGACACTAGCAGCACTACCCCTGTTTTTTAGCCAATTTATTTAACCCGATCTAGCTATCTTGGGCGTAGTGACACCGGGGCCGCCTCAGAAGATCGCTGTACGGGCCTGTGGCGGACGATTACCGGGTCCGGCGAGGGATTCCCGCCGGACCCGGTGATCGTCGCCGTGAGATGCCCTCAGAGCCCTTGATGGGCCCGGTGGGTGCGATCAGGTCTGCGCCATGTCGACGAACCTGCTGTAGTGGAGCTGCGCGGCTACGGTCACGCGGGCCGTCGGCCCGAACCTGTTTTTCTCGATCCGCAGGTCCACCTCACCGGCGCGCGGCGACTCCGCGACGTCCGCGTCCGGCCGCTCGACGATCACCACCACGGACGCGTCGTTCTTGATTGCCCGGGACTCACGCATCATCCCGTCGTCATTGAGCTGCGACAGGGCGATGACGTGGCAGTCCAACTCCACAGAGAGGTTTTTCAGGCCGCGGGAGACGGACGCGACGGCCTGCTCGCGGGTGATGTGGCGGGACTGTTCGACTTCGACGAGCTGGAGGTAGTCCACGACCAGGAGGGCGAGGCCGCCGTCGCGGGCGCAGGCGCGTGCGGCTGAGGCGATGTCGCTCAGCGAGGCGCCGTCGGGTCGGTAGACCCGCAGCGGCAGCGACCGGAACAGCTCCTCACCCAGGCGCCGGACGATCTCCCACCCCTCCGCAGTGAGGCCTCCCTGGTGCGTCAGGTGGTGAAGCGCGATCTTCCCCTCGGCGGCGGCGATCTTCTGCATGAGTTCGGTACCGCTCATCTCCAGCGAGGAGAACAACACCGGGGCCCCGGTCTTGGCGGCGGACACGGCCGCGTTGAGTGCGAACGTGGACTTACCGACGCCGGACTGCGCGGCGACGACGGTCACGTTGCCCGGCTGCATGCCCGACGTGATCGTGTCCAGGTCCGCGAACCCGTACGTCAGGCCCTGCTTCTTGCCGTTCTGCATGTCCTCCAGGTCCGCGATGAAGGGCAGGTACAGGTCTGCGACCGCGGGCGGTGTCTGGGGCAGACCCGGAGTGCCCGCCACGATCTCGGTGAGCTGCTGCTCGACGAGGGTGCGCACCTCGTTCTCGTCGCCTTCCTCGCTGTAGGCGAACTCCATGATGCGCTGCGCCGACTCGATGACCGCGCGCCGGTACGCCTTGGCCCTCACGATCTGGGCGTACCGGGGGCCGCTGGCAGCGGTGGGCACAGCCTCCACGCAGACGTGCAGGTACGGGGCGCCCCCGACGCGGGTGAGGTCGCCGCGCCGGGTGAGTTCGTCGGTCACCGTGATGACGTCGATGGGCTGGCCGGCCGCGCGCAGGGCGCAGATCGCACGGTGGATCGTGGCGTGCGCGGGCCGGTAGTACTCCTCAGCGACGATGCCGGTTTCGAGTGTCTCGGCGAAGTAGCGAGCGGAAGCGCTGCCCGGACCCCCGGACAGCATCAGTGCCCCGATGACCGACTGCTCGGCGGCAAGGTCTTGCGGCGGCACCCGGGTGAAGGCGGCGGCGGGTAGGGGTTCGTCGTCCAGGCCGTCGTCGTGCTGGGCGGGGAGGGTGGTGGACACTTGGCAGGTCTCCTGTTCGGTCAAGGGCCAGGGGATCAGCGGGCCGCTCCCCGGCAGGAGCGGCCCGCGCCGGTTTGTCAGGCGGGCACGGTCATGGCGCAGTCCACGCATCCACGCCGGTAGCGACCCGGGTGGTCCGGGCACGGCTCCTCACGGCCACCGGTGCGCGCGGCCGCGCCTGCGCGGACCTGGGTGTACAGGCGCAGGTCCTTCACCCATCGCGGCAGGCAGCTCCGCCAGGACGTCGCCCCGCCCGTGTTCTTGAAAATTTCGGCTTCCAGCAGCGCCAGGTGCTCGTCGTCCAGGCCGGACAGCGCTGGCCAGCCCTGGGCACGCATCGTCCGCAGCATCGGCAGCGCGCACTTGCGGGCCGTGGCTGCGCCTGCTTGCCAGCGCTTCGTCTGCTGCAAGAAGCGCTCAGCTGCGGTGATCTCCTCCCTGCTGAAATCTTCCGGTTCCTCCTCCCGCTGTGACGGGAGTGTCTCCGCGGGGCGCGTGAGGGGGTAGGGGGAGGAGGAATCCTCCTCCTCCGGGGGGTGTGGGGGGGGAGCGATTCCGCTTCCCGGAACGCGGGAAGCGTTCTGACCTGCGGGAACGCGTCGATTACCGCTTCCCGGAACGCCGGAACCTGAGTTACCGCGTCCGGCGTTCCGGGAAGCGGTCTGACCTGCGGTTTTGTCTACTTCCCCGAAAGCCGGTTCCGGCGTTCCGGGAAGCGTTGCCACCTGCGGCTTTACCTTGCTGTTACCTTCATCGCCGGGTGCGGATGCCGGGCTCCAGTCGGGGTTCCAGGCCGGGTTGTCATACACCTCGTAGACCACCGGCCCCTTGCGGCCCGGCTTGGTCGGGTGCGGCATCTGTGTCCGGCGCAGGTACCCGGCCGCCAGGAGTCGGGCGAACGCTTCATAGACGGCGTTCTTGCCCACCAGCTCGTCCGCGTTCTTGGAGGACCGGATTCCCCGGTCCTTGAGCTGCTGCCACAAAGTGAGCGGCGTCGAGTCGGCGCCGGACGCCAGGTTGAACATGATCTGGAGCATCACGACGTAGTCGAGCGTGTGGACCAGGTCGCTCCCAGCGCCCATGTGGCGAGGGACGGAAACGCCGCTCGCGGGAGCTTTGGCGCCTCTCACCCGCCCCGATTCGTCGATGGGCCCGCCGTCGGCGGCGGTGCGCAAAGGGTGTTGCTGGTTGTGCACGGGGTCATCTCCCCAGGTCAGGGGAGCCGTGACCGGCGGTGTGACCTACTGCCTGCCCAGAGATAGTGGCGGTGCGCGGCAGGCCGCGCATATCCTGGGTATAGGTGACTGCGCAGGCCCTTGGGCCTACGGGCATCACCCGGCAGCGAGGTCACCTCACTGCTCACGACTCGGTGCGTGCAAGGCTGGCGAGTCGATTGCTTGGAAGGGCTCCTGTTGTGGCGACAGGGGCCCTTTAAGCGTTTACGGGGTCTGCGGAACCATCACGACACCTTTGCGACTGTCGGATGCTTATCTGCGAGGCCGCGCAGGAGACGCGCATAGGCGCGTCGGTGCGGGTTGCGCGGGTCCGCCCTCTCGGTCTCCCAGCGTGACACCTGGATGCGGTGGACACCGAGGGCGTCCGCCACATCTTGCTGCGTCAGCCGGTCCGCCCGTCGTAGAGCTGCCCGCACGCGTGGCTCGGGCAGGTCCGGCTCCCTGTCGAGCAGGGCGTCGACACGTCCGTATGCGTCGTTCATCGCGCTCCCCTTCACTCTGGCTCGCTGCGCTGAAAGTTACATCAACTGCTGCAACTACGGCTTAGCGACTCGCCGCCCGCTCTCCGCTTCGGCCGGCCTCGTCACCCAGAAGGAGCCGGACGGCGCGGGCATGCTCTGCGATAACCGACATGCGGGCTTCCCATTCCGGGCCAGAAGAGTGTGCGGAATGAGCTGTGATCTGTCCTTGGTGCTTGCGGTAGTGCAGACCTACCTCGGCCGTGAACCAACCGTCGGCCAAGGCGTCGAGTCCCAGTAGCAGGCCCGTGTCCCCAGAGGAGGGGAGGGCCATCCACCCGCCCAGAGCCATGATCAAGTGGCGCCGGGCACACATCGTAGCGGGGTGGACCTGTGCCCTACGTGTCTGCTCCCAGTAGGGGAAAATTGATCCGCGAGGGATCCGACCCGCTGGCGGGTCTCCGTCGAACCCGGATAGACGACCGTCTGAATGCAAATCCAGGACCCGAGACGTAGTCCATCCGACGTCTCGATGCTCTGTCAGCACACCAATATCGCGGCGCAGGGCGCCATCGGCCATTACGTCGTCCGAATCAAATGTCTTGATCAGATCGCCGCTTGACCTACCGAGCGCCACAGTGCGAGCTACGTGTGGCCCGCCGTGCCGGGAGCTAGCTACCCGAATCCTTGAATCAATCGGTAGGTGCGCTTGAGCGTGTCCAGCTTCCCCATCTTCTTGAATGATCCACTCCCACGTCCACCCAGGCGGAATTTCCTGACGTGCGAGTGACTGGTACGCAGTCGGCAGGTACGCGGCTCCAGCAGGGTGTACCGGCGTGATGATTGAAATTACCGGCATCAGAACGATTCTCCCTGCTTCATCGGCGACCATTTCCACCCGCAGGCGGTGAGTGAGTCGAGGCGTGTCAGGATGGTTTTTTTCACAACCAGGTATTCCACAGCATCGGCTTCCTGGTAAGCGTAGTCAGCTTGCCCGGTGGTCTGCTCACTGTGCTTGCGGTAT
This sequence comes from Streptomyces sp. NPDC017940, assembly GCF_044328435.1. Lineage (NCBI taxonomy): Bacteria > Bacillati > Actinomycetota > Actinomycetes > Kitasatosporales > Streptomycetaceae > Streptomyces > Streptomyces sp. NPDC017940. The sequence continues at coordinate 14,270 of NZ_JBIRHJ010000021.1, forward strand.
ACGCCTCCTGGCGTGCCGAGCATTTTTCCAGGTGACATTGCGGCGCAGACTAGAACTAGCGCGAGGGCTTCGAGGGCCGGATAAGGCGGCCAGCCTCCCGCCAGGAGAACTAGCTCTTTCCTGGCTGCCAGGTGCGTACCTACCACAGGGAAAGCGTCAGCTTCGAATTCGGCGCGCAGAGTCTCGTACGGGAGGGGCCCAGCCGGAGGGTCGGAAGGACCTTGCGTTAGCCGTCCATCTGGCAGCAGATCCAGGCACCCCGAGATGCACCAGCCCAGGGACGGGTCTTCATCGAGTGCTGCGATTTCACGGCTGAGCGCTCCCGGAGTAAAAAGATCGTCAGCATCGAGGGCGCGGACAATGGACCCGGATGCTCGCCCCAGCCCTAGTGTGCGCGCAGCTCCAGCACCAGCTCGGGGACCGGACGCGAATTTGACGCGACTGTCGTGTCCGGGCAGGAAAGAAGCCGGACGCTGTGTCTGGCCATCCTCCTGGACAATCCACTCCCATTCCCACCCTGGAGGCATCTCTTGAGTGGCAAGGGATTCGTATGCTTCCGACAGATACTGATGTCCGCCGTCGTATACCGGGGTGATCACACTCATGATCGGCATTATTGCCACCGTTCCAGATTTGTGGTGTAAATCAGCTCTGTGCGGTCTGCTGGCAGCGGGATATCTGCCACTTCAACGGCCATACCGAGTGTCGACCACGTGATTTTCCGCAGTCGGATCATGGGAATTCCTGGGGGGATGTCGAAATCTTCCTGTTCTTCGCGTGAGGGCATCGTGACCACAATGTGGTCATCGATCCTGTCTACCTCGATTCCTACAGTGTGGAGTTGATGCATGGTGCCGCCGGGCCAGGGCTCATTACTAGAGTCGAGCAGATCCTGATTAGCGCTGATCAAATCCAATGGGAGGTAGCTGGTGGACCCGCTAGCGCCTGCCCCTGCGGCGTGACGACGACGATGTGTGCGACGCAGCACATTCTCGTCTTCGCTGTGGAGGTTGAGGATTTTCCGCACGTCGTTAGGTCCTGGGACCACGTCGTACCGATAGGTGTCCTCGAACAGGTCACGGACCGAAAATCCACTGTCGCTTTCCGCGACTCCCCACGCGCCGCGGGAATCATCACTGCGTAGCAGTACGGTGTCCTTCTCTTTTTGATACCTGGCGTTGTGTCGCCGTAGGCGCTGCGGCTGAATGCGGACGTAGGTGCGCCCTCCAGCAGGGCCAGCCAACAGGCCCTCAGCCTTCAACTGACTGACCGCCCGGGAGGCAGTGTTCTTGTTGACCGCGTACTGATCAGCGAGTGCCCCCACCGTCGGCAACTGCTCACCAGGATGCAGGTCACCATGCTCGATCGCAGCCCGGATCTCGTCGGCGAGTCGACTCGCACTGTATGGACCGGGGCTTGCCCCCGGTGACGTCTCGCTCATAGGTGCACCTTCCCAGAAGCACAGCTGCGGATCAACACCATCTTAGGAAGGATGACACACCTTCCTAGGAAGATCTTGACGACGCGTCGCAGATCTGCAACGCTCTGTCTCGGCAACCTTCCTAGGAAGGTAGAGCGCGCCGGACGCGAACCGCTTGTCGGGGCTGCGAATGGGAGCGCCTGTCACTTCAGAACTGAAGAGTGATCATGCAGGGCTGGCGCGAGAGGCACGCCTGCTCTCCCCCTAAGCGAGGCAAAGCCGTCTTCGGTCAGGTAACCGAAGTGGGGAAGGACCGGGAGCTGACCAGCACGATGCACCACCGGCTGGATGGCAAGCGGATCGACCAGCGTGGCCCTTAAGCATGTGGCGAGATGAGACAGATCGCCCCCGTGACAAGCCGGGTAAGGACTTGTCCCCGCGGCCCGACCTTGCCCGTCGCCTTCACCAATCCGGTGAAGGGAAAGCCGCAGTTGACGCGCCATTCACCGGCGCGTCGAGCAGCCTGTGCTGCCCGTCGTCCGCTCGCCCGTGTGGCTGGTGGTCGGTGGAGTGCGCAGGACGCACTCACGCGGCGACCCCCCAGGGCTGCATCCCTGGGGGGTCTGTCGCAGGTCCACCTTCTGGAGAGGACGACCCGCATGCCCAGCATGGCAGTACCCGTACTCGAGGGCCCCCGCCCGCCCCTGCCGCTCCGGCCGCCGCCCCACGAGCGTGACGGCCGCCAGCCGAGCCCGGACTCCGGCGGCCGACCGCACCCCCAGCACCTCCTCCCCCACGTCGACACCACGGTCGCCCGGGAGCTCGGCCCGCGCCGCCCCGGCGCGATCTACCAGAACGTCGACGGGCAGTTCGAGGTCCTGGCCGTGGTCACCGTCCCTCGCGAGGCCGCCGCGCTTCTGCGGAGGGACGCCGCACGGTGGGCGGTCATCGTCCGCGACACCCTGCGCCCCGACGGTCAGCCCTTCGCAGTCGGCAGCGTCTGGACGACGTCGGACTACCTCATCCGCCCCGCCCCGGCCACCGCACCCACCGCGTACCGCCCCGCCGCCTGACTGGAGAACACCGTGCACGCGTGTCCGTTCTTGACCACCACCGTGTTTCTGCTCCTGGCCCTCCTGGTCGTCCTGGTGGTGCTCGGAGGATCCCCCCGCCGCTGACCAGCCGCCACCGTCGCCGCCAACTCCAGCGCTCTGCGCCGGGGCTGGCGGTGGCAGTGGCTGCTCGTCCGAGCAGCCGAACGGCGGCAGCCCCGGAGCTCTGACCTTCCGGGGCTGCCTGTACAGGAACCAATAGGGGGTCCCTGTGATCGACAGCATGACACGCGCCTCCGAGCGCGACGAGACCCGCCTCCGCCAGCTGCGCACCGTCTTGCACGGCCTGGTCGCCGACGGCGACCGGCGCGCGGCCGTCACAGGCCGCCGGGCGCGCCGGACGCTGCACGAGATGGCGCCCGGCTACGAGCGGCAGCCCGTCCTGGTGCTGCACCGCCCGGTGATGACGGACAACCAGTCCTCCCCCACGCCCCGGCAAGGCGCGGACGATGCCTGCCCGCTGTGCGGCTACTGGAACTGCCGCTGCGCTCAGATCCTGTCCCCCGCCGCAGCGGACACGGCAGCGCCGCCCGCCGCGATCGGCAGCGGGCAGTGCAACCGGTGCGGGATGTGGTTCGAGGACTGGAACGGCGGCATCTGCGACGCCTGCCTCGCCGTCGGCCGGTGACACCGCCGCTCATACGGGCAGCTCGCACCGCGCAGCACCGCGCCGTGCGAGCTGCCCGCGCCGTCGGCCCCGCCCACCCGCTGGCCCGCCTGCTCCTGGCGGCGGCCGCCGTCACGGCGGCCGCCGCGTGGGAGGCCGGATACCGGGTGAGCGACCTGCACCCCACCCGCCCGCACCCCCGAAGGCCGCGCCGATGACCACCGACCTGCGCGCCCGCTACCTCGCGGCGCACCAAACCTACAAGACCCACCGCAACGGCTGCGCCGCCTGCTCGGCGGGACGGCGCTGTACTGCCGGGGCGCGCCTGTACGAGTCGTTCGCGCGACTCCAGGACGCCTACCTCGCGCAGCTGAAGCGCCGCCACTGACCATCTCCTGGGCCGTCACCGCCACCTCTGACGGCCCTCTCGCTCGCCCGCCCCGGCCGCCGCAAGCCCGGCGGCTGGGACGGGCGGACGACCTGTACCGAACGGAGAACCCCATGCGAATGCCCAACTGGCTGCGAACGCACAACTGGCCTCGCTGCACACCACGCGGGGCGGTCCTCACTGTCCTGGGAGCTGGCACCGTAGCCGTGGCCATCCTGTCGATGGCCGTCACCTACGACGTCCTCGTCCCCCGATTCGGGGCGTGGGCGGCACCGACCGTCGGCGCCCTGGACGCCCTGTGGGTGGTCGTCCAGGCCACCGAGATCCTGGCCGGCAACAACAGCCGACGCGCCAAGAGGGTGCGGGCGGCCGGACTGTTCCTCACCGCGGTCACCGCGGCCATCCCCACCGCGGATCTGGTGGTGTCCGGGCACGGCGGCGACCTGGCCGTGGTTCTGACTCCCGTGGCCATCGTCGCCACCAAAACCGCCTGGTGGTTCGTGCTGCCCTCGCTGGGCCGCAGGGTCTCGGACACAACCCGGCAGACCATCGCCACCACACGCCAGTCGGTCGCTGACCGGCTGGAGGTGATGGAGGCAGAAGCCGCCGACCGCATCGAGCTGCTGGAGGTGGCCACCAGGCTGGAGAAGCAGGTGGCCGAGGCCGAGCGGGGCTACCGCGCGGAGGTACTCAAGATCCAGCAGAAGACAGCCGAGAAGCTGCACGAGCAGGCGCAGACCACCGAAAAGACGCTCACGGACAAGCCGCTGCCTCTCGCCGTTGCTGCGATCGCGTTGCCGGAACTCGGCGGGCAGTGGGAGCCCGGAGGCCTCGCCCTGCCTGTGGGGCGTGACGGTTTCGGCACGGCCGACGACCCGGACGGCACCGGCCGTCACGCCGACGACACGCAGGTCACCGGCTCATCCCCTGGGCAACCGTCACGGCCGTCGGCTCCGGGCGTCACACCGGCCGGGACGGGCGATGACACGGCCGAGACGGGCGTCACGCTCGCCATGCTCGCCTCCGTCGCGGGCGTCCCGGTCCCCGAGCCCGTGGAGCGGCTGACGGACGTGCAGATGGGCGTGGTGCTGCGGTACCTGCGCTACGCCGACGATCCGCCGCTGTCCTACCGCCAGGCCGTGACCAAGTTCCGCGAGGCCGGGTTCGTCGGCAGCGAGGAGCGGGTGCGGCGCGTGTGGGGCACGGTGCTGTCGCAGGAAGAGAGCACCGGTTCCGACCGCGAGGCGGACGACGAGGACACCGCCGCGGCGACTGAGGACGCCGCAGAGGACGACGAGGAGCCCGCGGACGCGACCACCTGATATCCGGCACCACCGATGCAGCCCAGCCGCGCTACGCGACTGGGCTGTGTCGCGACTGCCGGACGCAGTCGAGCAGTGCAGACCCGGTGAGTGACCCGGCGAGCGATCACAACGTTCGCAGACCCAGAGAGCAGATCCGGCGAGCACCACCCCGACGAAACCGACCACGAAGGAGAGGGGTGTGGGAAAGAAGCAGCAGGCGCAGCAACAGGAGGACGCATACGGGCAGTTGGCGGGCGCCATCGGCGTCCTGGCCATCGCGTTCGGTGTCCTGGCCGCCATTAAGGACAAGCTCGGTCTGTCCTGGCCAGCCACCGTGCTGCTCACGGCCGGTGCGCTGGTCGCCCTGGGATATCTGGCCTGGCGCATCAAGTCCGAAGTCGCCCGCAGATGGGCCCGAGAATCTGCGGACAAAACCCTTGCGGCCACAGCACTGGCACAGGAAGCCGGGGCCGGTGAGGACGAAGGACCCGCCCGCGACGAGGTCCTGACTCAAGCCCTCGTAGCGAGCGGCGCTATCGGTAAGGACCAGTTCATCCGTGCCGATGAATCCGTAGTCACCCCGCTGCCGTACGGGCTCGGCGACCGACACGAATTCAAGGTCCCTGCCGGTCGCACCTACGAGCACGTGGCCGCCAAGACAGGCGGGGTCGCGGGCGCCCTGGGGGCGACTCGGCTGCGGACGCAGGTCGAGCGTGGCGAGTTGAGCGAACGCGACGTCGACATGGTCGTACTGGCGAAAAACCCGTTCACCGAGCCATTCGCCCCGCCGACCAGGGAAATGATCCTCGCCCACGGGGGCATCCCGTTCGCGCACAGCATGACTGGTGAAGTCGTTGGAATCGACGACTTCACCAAAGGCGCGCTGTTCGTTGCCGGTATGACGCAGACAGGGAAATCAACGCTCACCATCGCTCTGGTTACCTGCGCCTACATCGCCTACGGGCCCGAACTCGATGTCTATCTCATCGAGGGAAAACCCGGAGCGCTGGTTCGTTTCGAGAAAGTGGCGGTGCGTTACGAGGCCTCCAGTAAAACAGCCGTGTTCGACTCGATGGTGTGCGAACTGCTCCAGAAACAGCAAGAGCGGTACGAGCTGGATAATGCGGCAATGCGGGAGCGCAAGCCCAAACCGCGCCACCGGCAGGTGCTTTTCATCGCGGACGAAGTAGCCGACTACTACGTAAGCGATGGGTCCAGCGAGTCAAGGAAACAGCGGGCGCGCCTGGTGAAGAATTCTTCTGAGCTGGTGCGTAAGGGGCTCGAATGCGGCATCACTGTGGTCATGATGACGCAGCGCCCTTCCGACAGGGCTGTTCCCGTCGAAGTCCGCGACCAGTTCAAGAAGCGAGTCTGCCTCTACGTCTCCGGTAAGGGAAGCGCGGAAGTAGCTCTCGGGTCGGATTACTTCAAGACGCGGTCGCCTATCCATCCCGCGTTGATGGATGCGAGTATCCAGGGGCAGGGCGTCTACTTCGATGGTGTGTCCTCGAAACTCGTCCGGGGAATTCGCTTCGATGATGACTTCATCTGGAAAGTCGTTGACGACGTGGCGGCGCGCCGTCAAGAGCGTGTCGAGACGGCGCCGCAGTCTCCGGTGAAACAAGCAATCGCGCTCATGCGAGAGCGAGGCATCGACTTCATCAAGAGCACAGATCTGGGGCCCGAACTCGGAATCAACGAACCGGAGCCGGGAGAACTCGGAAAACAGCTCAAGGCACTGCTGGGAGTCGCTCCCAAGGCCACCAACCAGGGGCGCGGCTACAAGCTGGAAGCTCTCACGCAAGCGGCGCTGTCCGATCAGTGACCCGTCATGGAGCCCGTCATGGAGCCCGTCATGGGGTCCGTCATGGGGCTGCCAGCGGCTCCGGCCACGACAGGCCCATGACGGGCCTCCAACAGGCTCCCATGACGGACCTTACCTGCAAGAACGGGTAAATCGCAGGAAGGAGGGAATTCACGTGCGTTCCACCACCACGGTGGCGATCGGCGTGGGAGCGACCGCGGCCGTCGCCGTGGCCGCCCTGGTCCAGGCGGCCGGCAGCGGCTCAGTAGCGGGTGCGGCGCTCAGTCTGTCCGTCCCCGCCCGCTACAAAGGGCTGATCGAGGACGCGGGAAAGACCTGCCCCGAAATCACGCCGAACCTGCTCGCCGCGCTCCTCACCCAGGAGTCGAATTTCAACCGGAAAGCAAAGAGTCCGGCAGGTGCGAGGGGCATCGCGCAGTTCATGCCGTCCACCTGGGAATCTCAGGCTATCGACGGCGACGGAGACGGCGACCGCGATATCTGGGACCCTAAAGACGCGATCCCGTCCGCCGCGAAGCACCTGTGCGATATCGCCAAGGAAGTCAAAAATGTTCCCGGCGACAGGCAGGCGAACATGCTGGCCGCGTACAACGCGGGAAGCGGCGCGGTACAGCAATACGGCGGTGTCCCTCCCTACGAGGAAACGCAGACATACGTCCGCAACATCACAGCCCTCGCCAAACCGAAAAAGACCGGAGGCAAGACAGCCACCTCTGATCAGGCGGACACCGCAATCAAAGCAGCCAAGGCGATGCTCGGCACGCCCTATTCGTGGGGCGGCGGCGACGCCAGCGGCCCCACTACAGGCACGTGCTGCTCCCCCAGTGGCCGGTCCGGTAATTCCACGCGTGGTTTCGACTGCTCCGGTCTTACCCTCTACGCCTATGCGAAAGCAGGAATCACCCTGCCCCGCACGGCGAGCGCGCAGTACGCGGCATCAGACCCGGTCACACCCGACGAGATGCGCCCCGGCGATCTCGTGTTCTACGGCGACAGTGCAACGAGCCTCCACCACGTCGGAATCTACATCGGCGGCGGCTGGATCATCGATGCCCCCCGCCCCGGAACCGAAGTCCGCTATTCCCACATGGGCTCCATGCGCGACCTGTACGACGTCGCCCGCCCTACACCCAACAACACCCAGGAGATCTGATATGCGAAAGTCCTTCATCCTCGCCAAGCCGCAGGACCTGTCCGGCGGATTCTCTGACTTCTTCAGCACCATCGCCAAAACCGGTGGTGGTCTGGTCGTCAAGGGCATCGCCGCCGTGATCGTCGTGATTGCGGTACGCATGCTTCTCCAGCTCTCCAACGATCCCAAGGGTGCGCTCCGCAAGGGCAGCATGGCCCTAGGGGCGTTGTTCGTCGCCGTCGTGCTGGCGCTCTACGGCGACACGCTGTTCTCGACCGTCACCGAAGCCAAGGGCTGATCGGATGCCCGAGGACAAGTGCGGCCTGTTGCGTGGGCCCGCAGTCGAGTTCTGCCGGAAGGGGGAGGCCGACCGCAACGGCGACCCCCCGCACAAGGGCGGACTCACCGACGGTGCCTCCGACCACGTCCAGGACCTCGCCAACACCCTGATCAAAGCGATCAAGGGCATGCTCGCGCCCGGTAAGACCATGGCCCCGAAGAGGGCAGACAACTGGGTGTACGAGCAATTTCTGTGGCTTGGCCAGCACCTGGCGATCGCGATTTTCGTGTGCGTGATCGTCGTGTGCGCTCTGACCGCGTGGCAGGGCGCACCACGCCTGCGGCAGATGGGCGCCTCAACGGGTTGGACGCTGGTCGCCGTGGCTGGCATGGCGTCGGTCCCCGGCGTCGTGATGCTGCTCAACAAGGCCGTCAGCGAGGCCTTCACCACCGCGTTCGCCAGCAACGAGTCGACGCTGTTCGGCGCGATCAGCAAGGACTTGGAGACCGGGGCCGACGCAGAGAACCCGCTGGGTGTCTTCCTGATCATCTGCGCCTTGGTCGTCGCCCTCGCGTTCGCTGCGTTGGTGTTCGCGGTGCGCCAGCTCGGCATCCTCGTGTTCGTGTGCGCGGCGCCCCTGGTGCTGGCGTCCCTGGCCCGTGGCGGCGACATGAGCGCGGTCAAGGCCTGGATGCACAGGCTGCTGGGTCTCATGTTCGCGCCGTTTGCCCTGCTCCTGCTCTCCCCGTTCGTGTCGTTCGTTCAGGGAGCGCTGGTGATGGACGCTGTCCTGCTGGTCGCAGCCGACGTCCTGATGCTCCGCATGATCGTCCACGGAGTCCCCTACATCGGTCCTCGGGCAGCGCGCGCCGCCCGGAACATGGTGGAGCGCCGCACCTCCAGCCCGCTCGCCCACCGGGTGATGCGTGCCGGGGTGCCCGACTTCTACGAGCAGGAGTCCATCCCGCGCGGGCCGCGCACAGTCGCAACCCCGCGGCATGCGGCGGCACGCGATGTGGACGTGATGTTCGGCGCCTACGGTCTGGCGCCGCGACAGCGACAGGGACGGCTCACCACCGCTTCCGCAGTCGGGCAAGCCACCCGGGAGGCGGGGCGCAGCGCGCAGATCAGCCAGGCACGCCGTCAGGCACGGGCCGCCGCCACCCAGACGACCGGCACCGCTCCCGCCCCTCGTCCCACCCCGGGCCGTCGCCCGGCTCCCGCCCCCAGTCCGGCCCCGCGCCCCGGTCCAGCACCGGGTCCGGGACCGGCGCCCGCCCCCAGCCCCGGCCCGGCGCCCAGTCCCGGGCCGGGCAACCCGTAGAGGAGGAATCCCGTGTACTCCCTGACTCCCGGCTTCCGTGTGCCCGCCGTGCAGCGCGGACTCAGCCCTTTGGAGACCCTGCTGACGAAAACCACTGCCGGGATCGGGGGCGCCGTCCTGATGTCGGCAGTCGTCGCCCCACCGCCCCTGTGGGCACTCAGTGCGGTGGGCGCGGCTGCGGGCCTGCTCAATGTGGCGCCGGGGCCGCGCTCCCTCGGGCGGTGGGCGGCCGTCGGGTACCGGCACCTGCGTGAACGTGCCGTGCCCGACTCCGTGACCTCGCGCCCCGGCGCGACGCGGACGTGGACGCTGTACCCGGACCACGGCACCATGCAGGACCCGCACCGCCTGGCCGCATTCCACGAAGCGTTTTCCCGCGCGCTGACATTCGTGGGCGGCCAGGCCCGCCGCGCGGGTATCCAGGTGCACGTCACCCACCACGCCATGGTGGGCGACTGCACCGCGCACACGCAGACCATCTCTGTGCACATCCCCCAGGGCCTAACTCCCGCGCGTGTCATTGACACGGTGGAGCACGAGTTCACCGCGCTGGGCGTCCTGACTCCGCTCACCCCGGATCCGGTCCCCGCCGTGACCGACCGTGCGGCCGGGTGGGTGGGCCTGGACGACGGCCGGTACGGTGCCACCGCACGGATCACCGGATGGCCCGCGGAGGCTGGCGGTGACCTGATGTCCAACCTGCTGTTGGGCCAGGACACAGACCGCTCCCTGGCAGTGCTGTACCGGCCCCTGCCCACCCGTCAGGCCCATCTGTCGGCACGGTGGTCCGAGGCCGCCGGGGAAGCCTTCACCAACAACAAGGTCAAGCAGGACGAACACGAAATCGCGTCGACGTCGACGCACGGCGCACTCGTGCAGGGCGCAACGCTCGTCGACATCGACGCCTACCTGACGGTCTGGGGTGACAGCCCCGAGACCGTCATGGACGCCCGGCAACAGGCACTCCTCGATGCTGACCGGCACCGCATTCGCCTTGACTGGCTGCCCGGCCAGCAGCACCGCGCCCACATGATGACCACCCCGCACGGAGCCACCACCCAGAAAGGGGTGATCTTGTGATCCGTCTACCGACCACCCACGCCGCGATCACAGCGCCACTCGTTGCCTCCAACGCCTCGTTCCCCGGGATCCCAATCGGGCGCAGCGAACTCGACCAACGGATGTTCCGCCTCTCCCCCGTCCTGGCCGACGCCGCGGTGCTCCCCTCCACCAACAGCTTGGCGTTGGGCGGACTCGGCTCAGGCAAGTCCTCGACAGCCAAGGCCCGGATCCGCCGCGAAGTCCTGCACCACGACCACCAGGCCGTCGTCATCGACTCGTTCGGAGAGGACACCGCCGCAGGTGAGTGGACGTCATTGGTGCGCTCCCTGGGGGGCCGGGTCATCGAGGCCGGCGCCTTCACGCTGAACCCGTGCAGCAACCTGTTCCCGGAGCAAGTACGCGAGCAACTGATCCGGTCGCTGATCGCGGCTGTCGAGCCGGGAGCGCTCACCCACCAGGCCACCCACGCCCTTCAGCACGCCCTGTCCCACCCCAAGTCCACCTGCCTGCCCGGCCTGGTGGATGCCCTGGTGGCGCCGGAAGACGGCCGGTGGCCCGCTGTACGGCTCGCTGAGTGGGGCGAGGGCGCCGCTATCGCCCTGTCCCGCTACACGGAAGGATCGCTGCGTGGCCTTTTCGACGGCCAGGATGCGACGCTTCCTGAAGTGGATCTGCCGATCCTGTCGTTCGACTTCAGCCGCATGGACCGCAACAGCCCCTCGATCCCATCACTGATGGCGGCCGTCTGCTGCTGGGTCGAACACGTATGGCTGCCGCAGTCGACCGCCCCGCACCGCCACCTGGTGCTGGAAGAGGCCTGGCAGATCCTGCTGTCCCCCGCCACGAGTGAGCTGATCCAGCGCCTGTTGAAGAACTCGCGCAAAGCGGCCCTCAGTTTGGACGTCGTGATGCACACGCTGTCCGATCTGGGCGAAGGGAAGGCACAGGACCTGGCGCGCCTGTGCGAGATCGCCCACGTGGGGCGTCTTGGACCGGAGGAAGCCGCAGCCGTCGGCACTCTGCTTGGCCTGCCATCCTGGGCAATCGCCAAAATCCCGAAGCTGGCACCGGGCCAGGCTGTGTGGAAAGCCGGGCCGGACTACGTCGATGTCGTCAAGACCGTGCTCAGCGAGGAAGAGCTGCTGCTCACTGACACATCCTCGCGCCGCCGTAGGGCGCAGCAGGCACTCGCCGCCGAAGAGATGGCCGAGTGCGCGGTGGAAACTTCAGAGCCCGTAGACGACACCTCCGACGGCCTGGAGGAGGAGGTGGGCACGCCGATCGAGCAGCTGCTCGACCCGATCGAGCACGCCCCGGAACCTGAGGGCGACTGGGCATGGGAGATGCCGCCCAACGTCGTCGACACCCGCCACCAGGACGTAGTCCGAGCGGCGAGGGAAGGCCGGTGCAGCGAGGCCGCGGACCTCGCCGCGATTGGGGAGCGGCAGGACATCGCCGCTCACGGAATCGTCTCGGCTCAGGCCATGGGATGGCTGCTGACCCGTGCTCACGTGGCTGATCTGTGTGGGAACCGCAGCCAAGCGGTGCAGCTGCGCGCTACGGTCGCCCGCATGGGCAACGAATGGTTCGAGGCCGACAGCACAACCCCACAATGGCACCGGGCCAGCGAGTTGCCTGCCCCGTGCCTGACCGCACCGGCCGCGGACAAGGACGAGGCGCCCACACGGACCCGCCGCCGCTGGCCGTACGTGGTCGCCGTTGCGGCCCTGTCCGCCGTCGGCATCGGTGTATGGATGGATGGGGACAGCGGCCAGGACCAGAAGGAGCGCACACAGGCGGCAGCGGCGTACAAGGGCCGGTCAGGCGCAGCCGTACGCATCGACGGTGTCGACTCCCACCTGGTGGCCCGCTGGACCCGGGACAAGACACGCGTGATCGTCGAACTCCGCTCGTACTTCGACCCCAACGCCAGGTACCTGCGCATCGACGCAGACGGAGAGAGCGCCCACAGTGTCCGCACCAACGGCTACTACCCCAAGGACCCTGAGATCGCTCTGTCGGTCAAGGACCCCCTCGCGGAGGTGACCGTGCGGATAGCGATTGGCGGCAAGCGCTGGGAGAAGGGTTCGCGGGCTTCTTCCCGCACGATCCGCCTCTCCCCCACCGGGGCCGCGTACGACGCCGACACCGGCAAGCAACTCCCGTCCGACATCTGACCGACCGCGCGTTCAACCAGGGCTCGCACCCACATCGGGGTGCGGGCCCTCAGCATGTCCCGGGCGCTCCGCCTGATCCTCGCCCGCCCCGCCCTCAAGGCGCGGTGCGCGAGGACCGGGCAGGCCGCCCGGCCTGCCGCACCACTCACACACCCCAACTCACAGGAGGACCCCCGCATGGGGAGACGAGGACCCGCAGTCATAGGCATCCTCACCGAGCCCGCCCGGCCCACCTGGTGGGCCGCTCACCGGCATCTGGTGTACGGCATCGCCGGTCTCCTGATCGGCGTGTGGCTGTCCACGCTCCTCACCGGTGACGGCGACACCCCGCGCCGCCCGGACCGCCCCGGACACACCACCCCCGCACCGGCCACCCCCGGTACGCACAACGCCTGACCCAGCCGTCACCGCCTCGCGCCCCCGGCCACGCTCCCGGCCGGGGGCGCGGCACGTTCCGCTGCCCCGCGCACAGGAGGACCATTCGTGCTCATCCCCCGACCGCGCCGCCGGATCGGCCGCCCGCGCCCCTCCCGTCCCGGGCCCCGCCACCCGTACTACCCGGGCCCTCTGCCCGGCCCCTGGCGCCGGTGACCATCGGCCAGGGCGAGGACCTGGCCGACGTCGACCCTCACGACCCCGGCGACGGTTCCCTGCCCGTCCACCGCTGGCGACAGGCCGGATACACCGGCCTCGCCACCCGCCGCCAGCTGCGCGCGATGGGCCTGCGCCCCGGCGGGCACGCCCCGGCCGCCCGCATCGAGTGCCACGGCGGGCGCCGGTGGGCGTGGCTGTACCGCGTCGACCTGGCCCTGCCCAAGCGCACACCGACACTCGCCCAAGAGGCCGCGCTGGACCGGGCGATGGCCGCCCGGCAGACCTGCCCGGACTGCGGCCGGCGCTACTTCTACTGCCTCCCGCTGCGCTCACTCGGCACGTGTCTGGAGTGCCACGACGGCACCCCCGCCGACCCCACCACCTACATCACACCCTGGCACGCCCTCGCGGCGTGACCCATCCGAAAGGACGCATCATGTTCCGCATCGTCACGACGTCCCACCTCGCTCACCTGGAGGCACACGCCAGTGCACTGCCCATGGCCCGCAGCAAGTGCGAGGGCCTGGAGCAGCGGGTGGAGGACATGAACTGCCGCGTCCGCGACCTGGAGGGCGACCTGGAGCAGGCCACGGAGCGGCTCGCGGAAGAGCTTGCCGCCCTGACCGCCGACTACGAGAGTCGTCTTGCTGCGGCCGCCCGCGCCGCACACCGCACGAATGAGCTGCATGAGCAGGTGCTCGACCGGGCGCGGGCCCGCACCGCGCAGGCCGTGCGCCTGGCCGACGAGACGGCCCGGGAGCTCCGGGCCGAGATCGAGCGGTTAGAGGCCAAGCTCGCTCTGAGCCCGGTTCAGATCCCGGACGGCGTGGTAGCCCGCTACCTGAACCTCGTAGGCGCCTCGGTCGACGTCACGCTGTATGTGGACAGCTCCACGGAGCACATGCGGCTGGTTCTACTGTGCACAGGCTGCGGCTACACCCAGGAGCGGGACCGGTACCTGGTGGACAGCCCAGACAGCCGCGCCTACTTCGTCACCGCGGACTACTCGGACGGAGCGACGATCAAGCGCTGGGCGCAGGAGCACGCAGCCAAGTGCCGCGCCGTCGCCCTCGACCCGGCCAGCGCCTGAGAGGGCACCCCCATGTCTCTCGCTCCCCGCCCGCAGCCGGCCCCGGCCGCCCCGCAGGATCCGAATGCAGCCCTGGACGCGGCGTGCGCCACGGTCACCACCGAGATCGGCCGCACCGACAGCAAAGCCTCGCTGCTCCTGGCGTTCGTCGGCGCGACCCTCGCGGGCCTGGCCAGCGTCGCGGACACGCCCCTGCCACTGCCCGCCCGCATCACCGGCGCCGCCGCCATCCTGGCCCTCGCGGCCGCCGCCGTGCTGCTGCTCCTGGTCGTGCGCCCCAGCCTCGGCGGCCGCGGCCGCATCGCGCGCGAAGGTGTCCCGTGCTGGTCGCAGATGACGGAGGCCGCTCTGCTCGCCTCGATGCGCGAGGACACCCGCGCCACCCGCATCCGTGTGCTGTCCACTCTCGCCGTTGCCAAGTTCGAGCGGCTGGCCCGCGCGGTCGACATCATCCTCGCCGCGCTCGCGCTGCTCCTGGCCGCCGCCGTCCTCGCCCTCACCACCGGCTGACCCGTATGTGGGCGCCCCTGATCACTACCGCCCTCGCCGTCCTCGGCACGCTGGCGGGCGCGACGGTCTCCGGCCGCGCCCAGGAGCGCGCCGCCGCGCAAGTGGTGCGCGTCCAGACCGACGAGGATCTCCGCCGTGACCGCACGGAAGCCGTCATCGAACTGGCCTGCGCCGCGTCCGACCACCGGCGAGCGCTGTGGCGGCGCGGCGACGCCGTCCTGAAAGACGCCAGCACCCAGCGCACAGAGTCCCTGCGCGAGGAGAGCCACCTGACCCGCGGTGCGCTCAACCGCCCGCTCATCGCCCTGCGCGTCCTCATCGAGGATCAGGACGTGCGCGCCGCCGCCGACCACATGGTCACGCTGACCCACGCAATACGGGACGCCTACGCCACCGCCCGGGCCCTGACCGCAGCCCGGGAGGCCGCCATGGTCGCCCACGACCAGTTCGTGGACGCGGCCGCCCGCTACCTCACCCCCGCCGCGCCGACGGCACACCCCCGCCCTACCTCCGAGGAGACCGCCCGATGACCCACCGTCTGATCCGCTGTCTGGTCCGCCGCGGCGACACCGCGCCCAGCGCCGACCGGGCGACGTTCGAGGCGTTCCGCGCGATGCTGACCGCCCTGCGCGAAGCCGAGCCCTGGACGCCCGGCCGCGGGGATGCCGCGGTGCGCGTCGGCCCGTTCGTCGAGCGCGTCCACCCCCGGCCGGGCGACGACCACGGCACCGACATGATCGCCGTGGCCCTGGTCCACCCCGACACCCCGCACGCGACGGCCTACCTCCACGGCCACCAGCTCGGCTACACCAGCCGCGGCTGGCTGCGCTGCCAGACCCTCGCGATCCTCGGCCTCTGGCACCCCGCCTACGCGATGCTCAGCCACGCCGCCGCGAACCTGTCGCTGCCCGCCGACGTCGGCATGTCCCCCGCCCACTACGGCGTGCACCTTGAAGGCCGCCACCGCGACGGGACCCGGCACACGCTGCTGCGCGTGGGCCCCTACTCGCAGTCCTGGCAGGCCCTGCGCGACGCCGACCGCATCAACCGCGCGGCGCGGGACGGGTCGATCTCCGCCCTCGATGGCTGCACGATCGCCGCCGCCGATATGCCGTTCATCGTCAGCGACCACAAGAGCTACGTCGACCCGTACGGCCCCGACGGTGCCGACGTCCGCGTGCTCGCAGACCGCGCCATCCGCGCGGCTGCCGTCTGACCAACTGCTCCGCCGACCGGCGTGGTTCGCCGCGCCGCAGCCAACGCCGGGACAGGCGCCATGCGTCTCAAGCCGTCGCCTGCCCCGGCTCCCACCCCATGCAAGGAGAGGGAGACACCAGTATGACCTCCACCGTGCGCGTACAGGCCCCTGCGGGCACTCGCACACTGATCCTCACGACCCTCGCGGTGCCGCTGACCGGCTGGACCGTCCACGCCGTCCAGCTCCACCGCCAACTCGCTGGCGGGCGGCGGCAACTGGCCGCCGCTCAACGGCAGCTGGCCGCTGCCCGCCACGACCCGCTCACCAAACTGCTCACCCGAGACGGCTACACCGCCCTCGCGGAGCAGCTCCTTACCCGGCATCGCCGCGACGTGCTGGTGCTCATGCTCGATGTCGACGAGTTCAAGCAGATCAACGACAGCTACGGACACCCGGTCGGTGACCGCGTCCTGGAGGTCACCGCGCGGCGCCTCACGGCATGGGCAGGCCCCGGGGCCGCGGTCGGCATCCTCGGAGGCGACGAGTTCGCGGCAGCAGTCCGTATCGCTCCCTCCCGCCGCCGCGAGCGGCTGGTCGACCTGGTCGCCGCGCTCGCCCAGCCCGTCACCGTGGACGGCGGCCTGGTCGACGTCGCGGTGTCCGTCGGCGCCGCCGCCCCCGACACGATCGGCGCCGACGACCTGCCCACCCTCCATCGGGCCGCCGACGCCGCCATGTACGCGGGCAAGCACTCCGGCCGGGCCGTCCTCGCCACCCCGGACCACGCCCGCACGCCGTCCGTCCACGGGCGCCGGGCAGGGCGCCCCGGCGCCGGGAGGCGAGCCGCATGAGCACCCAGACCCCGCCGCCGGGCGACTGGATCCGAGGCCTGACCGTCAAACAGCCTTGGACCGCCGCCATCCTCACCGGCGCCCAGACGATCGCGAACACCCCACAGGCCTGGTCCTGGCGTGGCTGGCTGCTCCTGCACGCCAGCCCGACCATCGACCGGACCGCCCTACGCCACCCGCTGGTCCGGCGAACCGTCCACGGCCGGGAGCTGCTCACCGGTGCCGTCCTCGGCGTGGTCCGCCTCACCGACTGCCACCAGGACGGCGACGGCGGCCTGCTGTGCTCTCCCTGGGCGCTCCCAGACGCCTGGCACCTGGTCCTCGCCGACGCCCAGGAGCTCCCCCTGCCCGTCCCCGCGCCCGTACGCGGACAGCTCACAGGCCCGTGGAAGCCGACGCCGGATCTGCTCGCGCAGGTCTGCCAGCAGCTTCCCGGCCTGCGGCCGTGACGGACAGGGACCCACTGTGGGCGCCGGGCCCCATCCCGGCACCCGGGATGCTGCTGGACTGGCACGACAGCCGCCACTCCATCGGCCGGCACGGCCGGACCTGCGTGCTGTGCCCCCAGCCCACCGTCCTGCGCTCCCACCACGGCGAGCACGTACACAAGACCTGCGCCGAACGCTGGATCTCCGAACATCCCGTAGAGGCCCGGCTCGGCAGGTTCGCATCCGACATCCCACGCAAGCGCGGCGACGACGACCACGCCTGACACCCCCAAGCACCTCCGCAAGGACTGCTCTGTCATGACTCGATTCCCGGCCGAGATCACGGCCGACCCCCGCATCCCCGCCCCCGACACCCGCACCGCCCCCTGCCGGTCCGACCCCACCGCGTTCGCCATCGAGGAGCTCACCGGCCGCACCGTCCGGGAGCAGGCCCTGGCACGCGCCATGCACGCCTGCTCGACATGCCCGGTCGCCACCGACTGCCTGAAATGGGCGCTCGCCAACCCGGAACTCACCACGACCGGAGTGTGGGCCGCCACCACCCCACGCAAGCGCAACGAACTGCGCCGCCGCCTCGTCGACCGTCTCGGCGACGACTGGGTCGGCGCGGTAACCCGTACCGGCCGCGACCGCGCCACCTGACCGGTTGCCCGATCCGCCCGTCCCGTACGGGCGGTGAGAGGAGCCGGGACAGCCCCGCGCCCATCCGAAAGGACCACAGCATGCCTGACGCACAGTCCGCCGCCGACGCTATCCGAATCGCCGCGCAGGTGGTCAACGACTACGGCACCGACGCTCCGCAGGCCTACGACGCCGTCGACGCCGCTGTCGGCGCCGTCCTGGACGCCCGCACCGCAGGCGTCACCGACGATGAGATCCGTAACGCGTAACCCCTGAGGGCCCGTGCCTGGCGGATCGCGCCGGGCGCGGGCCCTCCTGTGTTTCGGGGCAGTCGGTGCGCGAGCTGTTTTACGGCCGTAAAACAGCTCGCGTCGCAGGCGCTGCGGATCCCCTCGGCTCGCTGAGTTTTACGGCCGTAAAACTCAGCGAGC
>NZ_JBIRHJ010000021.1:32654-40359 GCF_044328435.1 Streptomyces sp. NPDC017940
GGGGTGGGGGCGGGGGGGGGGGGGCGCTTACCTCTTCCTCACCCTCCACCCCCCCCCCCGGCCCCCCCCCCCCCCCCCCCCCCCCCCCCCCCCCCCCCCCCACACCCCCCCCCCCCCCCCCCGCCCGCCTCTCCAGGACCTCTCAGGTCATCTGAGAGGATGCTCCCCGTCCATCCGAAGTACCGGAGTTCCGGGAAGTAGTCGGAGAGCAGTACATGCCTTACATCACCGTGCTTTTGAACCGAAAGGGCGGGGTCGGCAAGTCACTTGTGACAGTCAACCTCGCTGCGGTCTACGCCGAGATCCTCGGCTGTGACGCCGTCGAACCCGACGGTAGAACCGCAGGTGACGGACCCTCCGTAGCGGTCGTCTCGATAGACCCGCAGGGCACCAGCATCGAACATGCTGAGAAGGTCAGGAAGGCCGGTAGGCCCGTCCCCTTCCGCGTAGTCGACGCTAGCCAGAACGTTGACAAGCTGCAACGCCTCCGCCGCGCCAAGGCCGACATCATCCTCGTCGACACCCCGGGCTTCATGCCGCTGCGGGCAGAAGACGACGAAGACGAGTCCATCGACCCCCTCGGGGACGGAACCACCGGAGACGCACTCCGGGCCGTCCTCGATGTTGCCGACGATGTGATCGTCCCCCTCGAAGCAGAGGGATCAGCCTTCACCCCCACCAGGGTCACCGTGGAGCGCGTCCTGGTCCCCCGCCAGCTCCCCTACGGCGTCGTCGTCAACAACTGGGACCCCCGAGACGGCACCGCCGACCGTGACCGCACTCTCAGCCTCGCCACGCGGAGAGGCTGGGAGCTGTACAACGCCACGGTCCGCCACTACAAACCGCACACCCGCGGTATCACCAACGGGCGCTTCTGCACTCAATACGAGTCCAACCACATCGCCACCAAGGCCAAGCAGGACTTCATGGCGCTCGCCTTGGAACACCAGCTCCGCCGCCAGAAGTACGCAGGAGACCGGTGATGGCCAAGCACGACCAGTTCGACGACTTCTTCGACGAAGACGACGACGCCCCACCCACAGACACCCGCGCAGACGGTCGCCTGCTCCGCATCCCGCTCCGGCGCCTCGCCCCCAACCTCGTCAACCCACGTACCGACTTCGGCACCCAAGCCGAACTGATCGATCTCGGGAAGAGCCTGGCACGCCGCCAGGTCCAGGCATGCCCGGCCGTCAGCCGCGCTGCCTACCTGAAGCTGTGGCCCGATCACGCGGAGCAGGTCACCCACGTCGACTACGTTCTCGTCACCGGAGAGCGTCGCTACCGCGGTGCCACAGCCGCAGGCAACCCCGCCCTGAACTGTGTCGTCGACGACGGCATGGCCAAGGACCGTAGAACGTTCATGGAAGCCGTTGTCTCCGAGAACGTCGACCGGCAGAACTTCAACCCCATCGAAGAGGCCTACGCCGTCCAATCCCTCGTCACCGAGTACGGCTCCAACCGCGCCGTAGCTCAGCACTTCGAACGAGTCGACGGATGGGTCACTCAACGCCTCCTCCTCACCCACCTGGCACCCAAGGTCCAGGACCTGGTACGGAAGAAGAGCCTCCCTCTTGAGTTTGCACGCCAACTGGGGAAGCTAGCCCGGGACAACAAATGGGACAGTGCAGAACAGTTGGCATGGTGGGAAGACGAACAGAAGCGGCGAACAGCCACGTCTACGCAGCGTTCGGCCGATAAGAAGGCGCGCACCAGGACGCCTGCGCCGGGCGGCCTGGCACTCCCCGAGCCACGTACTCGCCCCAGTACTGCCCAAGACGCACAGCCGTCGGGGGACAGTTCGCCGGTTGCGGGGTTGCCGTACGACGATCCGTCGTTCATCGCCACACACCTTGATCGGAACATGGAAGAGGCAGACCTTTTCGAACTGCTCAGCCTGCTGTCCCAGCATGCGCGAGCACGTAACCGGGAGAAGGCCGCCGCCTTCCATCTGCAAGCCGTTGACGGGCCTGTAGCCGAAGCAAGTTGACCTCCATCTGGCAAGACCCTGTTCCCTCCACGGGCGGAGCAGGGTCTTGTCGTGGTTAGCACCCGCATTCTCGTCAGTGTGGTGGCGGTACCAGGCAGGGGACATCGGCAGGGGAGAGGTCAAGGCGTGCGCGGTGGAAGCGTGCGGGGTGGCGCCAGCGGCCGGAGGCGTCACGGGCGATGTCGATGCCGACTTCTACCACCAGCTCGGGTTGCACCAGCGTGGTGTTGAGCGTCTCGCGGCGTCCCCATCCGGCGGAGAACGTGCGGCCCGTCCAGGGGTGCCCGGTCCGAGCCGCGGTCAGCAGTGCGCCGACCGTGGTGCCTGCTGTGCGGGGCAGGGTGGTGGTGCGGCCGGTGTACCGCAGGCGTCCGGTGTCGTCGTAGCGTCCGAGGAGCAGGGTGCGCGGGGCGGTTGCGGGGCCGGTGACGGCGCCCACGATGGCCTCCCCGGTCTCGTACACCTTGTACTTCCGCCACCCCCGCACGCCGGGCCGGTAGGGGTCCCGGAGCCGCTTGAACACGCACCCCTCCACCCCGACCGCTCCCCAGGACGCCAGCCATTCGTGCACGGTCGCGGGGTCGGTGGTGGAGGGGCACAGTGCCCACGGCGCGGTCAGCCGCTGCTGCTTGAACAGTTCCTCGAGCGCGGTCCTGCGCTGGTGGTAGGGCAGGCTGGTGGTGTCGGTTCCGGAGTGGCGCAGAAGGTCGAACGCGACGTAGTGGGCGGGCGCTTGGGAGGCGGCCTGTCGTGCGCCGGCCCCGCGGCGGCGCAGCCGGTTCTGCAACCGCTCGAACGCGATCCGCCCCGCCCCCGCCCCGCCCGCCTCCCACACGATCAGTTCCCCGTCCAGCGCGGTGGCGTCCGGCAGCTGGCGGAGTGCCGCATTGGTGATGTCAGGGAAGGCGGGCGCCATGTCGGTGCCGTGCCGCGAGCGCAGCACCACCTGGCCGCCGTCGAGGGACAGCAGGGCACGGAAGCCGTCCCACTTCACCTCGCCCGCCCAGCCCGCCGGGAGCTCCGGATCGGACACGGAGGCGGCGAGCATCGGGGCCGGGAGGGACCACGGCGCGGGCACCGGGGTCAGTCGTCGTCCAGATCGTCGTCCTGGTCGTCGTAGCTGTCCGGGCTGTCCGGGTCGTTGTGCTCCGCTGCTGCGTCGGCCCGCTCGTCGAACCCGGACACCGCGCTCGCGCTCTGCGGATCACTCTCGGCTGCGGCGCCGATCCGGTCGGCGGCTTCCCGGTCCATCGGTGTCTCACGTCCCATACGGCCACCCTCACCCGGCCCCGGCCATCAGCGGCTCGCGCCGCGCCGCACCCGGCCGCACGCCCCCTCGTCGGGCCGATCGCTACTGCTGGCCACGGGTGCTGGTGTAGCGCACGTTCGGGCCCCACTTCGCCATCACGGGGGCTGCGCACCACTGGCACAGCGGCGCTCCGCCGCGCCCGTAGCGGTGGGTCTTGCGGTGGCAGGCGGCGCACAGCCCGACCTGATCACTTGGGCAGTGGAAGGTGGAGGCGTCCGGTTCGCTGGCCGGGGGCGGGGATGTCGTCATGGCATGCGTGTCCTGTTCTCGTCGGCTGAAAGCAGCCGCTTGAGGGCAGGATAGCCGCCCAAATGACGCACACGTTCGATAGAGGCGGCAGGCGGGGACTGTTGCCGCAACGGGGCAGTGCCACCAGGTTGTGGTGTCTATTGTGGTGGCATGTCTGTGACGACAATGACGTTGCGGGTTCCTGACGAACTCGCTCCTGCGATCCGGGCCGCGGCTGCCGGGGCAGGCCTGAGTGTGAACGCCTACGTGGTGCGCGCAGCCCGCCGGGCGGCGACGCTGGACGCCGCGCACGAGCTGGCCCGGCTCGGCCTGGGCGAGGACCTGGCGGGCGAGGGGGACAGCCTGTGAGGCGCGGGGAGATCTGGACGCTGCCCGACGGCCGGGACGTCCTGGTCGTCTCCCTGACCGGATTGGAAGAGGCCTACGGCGCGGTTGTGGCCCTGGTGCTGCATCCGGCTGGTCGCTACCCGGATACCGCGATGTCCGTGGTCATCGGCGACCCGCTGCCGTGCACGGCCGTGGCGGTGAACCTGGTGCAGTTGCGCGCCGCCCGTTTCGACGGTGCCAAGCTGCACGGTGACGTCGACCCGGAAGTCATGGTGCGCGTGGACCAGGCCCTGCGCGCCGTCCTGGACCTATAAGCGCCCACAGTTCGGCCGTCCCCACTGCCGGATCACGCCGCTACGCTGCCGGGCATGGAAGACACGAACCGCTGGCCGAAGCTGTACGAAGACATCGTGACGCGCCTGCGAGAGCGAGCCGCACAAGGCAAGGACTGCCAAGATCTCGCGTGGTGCATGGGCGCAACCTGGGAAGGCATGAACGCCGAAGAGCGCCAAGCAGCAGAGCGCCCGTCGGCCATCCTCAAACACGCGCTCCCCACCCCGTGACCCCGTTCGCCGCGTAGCTCGCAGGGGATGGGCCCGGATACCAGGCCCTACACGCACCCCCGTGCGAGGCCGGACGCGAGACAGGGCCCCGAGGCCGCTCGCACGCCCCGAGGCCCTGCCCGCCGGTTCCCCCGCCGTTCACCAGCCGTCGGGTGCAGTCATCACTCCGCACCGCCCGTGGCCGCCCACTCCAGCCCGAGCGCGGCGAGCGCGGCGAGCTTGTCGGCGCCCAGCTTGGCCCGCCTGCTCTTGCTGTTGGAGAGAAATACCCCCAGTTTCACCTGATGCTCCTGACCGTCGACTACCACGGGCTCTGTATGCCCTCTGGGGACAGCCACGGACCCTTCCCGGGCCTTGTACTGCGCCAGGGCGGCCACGCCTCGCTCGAAGGCGCTCACGGGCGCTGAGGACGGCTTGTCGGGCGCTTCGGGCTCCGGGGGAAGCGGTTGGATGCCGAGCCGCTCCAGCCGCTCGCGCTGCCCGTCCATCAGCCCTGCCCAGACCGCAGGCTGCCGCTGCTTCGCCAGCCACTTCCCGATGTCCATGCCGTGCACGGTGACACCCGGCTCCACGTACGCCAGCACGCTCTCCTCCACGAGCATCTCCCGCGCCGCGGCGTAGTGGCGTTGCCAGGTGGCCGGCCACCCCGGATTCCAATCCTCATCCACCTCGCGCAGCGCCTGCTCCCACTCGGGGTGACCGTCCAGCGCACCGGGGCGCCGCAAATTGCTCAGCCACTGTCCTACCTGCCGGTCAAGGGCCACAGCGGAACGCGGGGCGCAGAGGGTCCAGTGATCTTCGTAGTAGGCGCGGGCGGCTTCCAGGTTCTCCTGGAACCGCTCATCGGCCACCGACCAGACCATGCCGAGCTGCTCCAGGCGCCGGGCGCGCTGCCCGCTCATCTCCCCGGCCCCGTAGGCCCGCCGCTGCTCCGCCACCCACTGCCCCAGCGGTGTCGCACCCTCGCGGTGCCCGTACGGCACCCTCGCGTTCCCGACCCGTTCGACGTACGTTTTGAGCTTCGCCCACCCGCGCGCCCAGTCCTGCCGCTCGGTGTCGATCACGTTGAAGCTGACCCAGTCCGCGACCATCGCCGGATCCCGTGGGGCGGCGAAACGGAGCAGCAGCCGGGATTCCTCTTCGCCCTCTTCCGGCGCAGTCCCGATGTCCTGCGATGGCTGCGCGTAGTCTTTCTGTGGCTCCTGCGGAATGGCCAGCAATTCGACGGCTTCTTCATCATGAGCGCGCAGTCCTTCAAGGACTTTCACCAGCGGCTTATACGACCCGGAGGTGAACATGTCCTCCGGTGTTTCACCGGGCTGGAGAAATACCGGCACGATCAGTGACGCGAGTTTCCCCTCACCGGGCTTTTGCCGCAGGGCCCGGCCGATGGCCTGGACGATGTCGTGCGGCGCCCCCTTGGGGTCCAGCAGCGCCACACTGTCCACCGCCCGGATGTCGACCCCCTCACCCAGCACTCGGCAGTTGGAGAGCACCGCCCGCCGCGCGGTGGTCCCGAAGTCACCCAGCACGCCGCGACGCCGCTCCGGAGTGTGCTCACCGCACAGCCAGTCAGCCCACACCCGCGCCGGATACCGCTCCGGATCATCCGCGTGCAGCTTCGCCGCCACCGGCCCAAGGCCCTCCGCATAGGCCTGCGCCTCCATCGTCCGGTGATGGAAGGTGATGCACGTGTTCAGATCATGCTGCGCCATCGTGTGCAACAGCGCGGCATGCAGCGCCCCCAGCCGCTGCCCACGCACCTCCTCACTGCCCCGCTCCTCACCCATCAGCCGCTCCGGCGTGACCACCGGGTCCTGGAGCTCCAGCACGATGATCTGGTACCGCGCAAGCAAGCCGCGGGACACCGCCGACGCCAACGAGAGCGTGTACAGAACGGGCCCGAACACCTTCTCGTCGTCCATGGAGGCCGCCATCTCCCGCGGCAGCGGGTCCCGCACCCCCTCGGCCACCTCACGGTTCAGCCGCTCCTGCCAGATCCGCGGCGTAGCCGTCAGATACAGCCGACGCCAGGCAGGAACCTTGCCCTGGTCGTGAATGTCCGCCCACGCCTTACCCATCGAACCCGACGTACGGTGCGCCTCATCCACCACCGCCAGGTCCACCGGCGCCAGCTGCTGCCCGTAAGCGCCCTCAAAGGCCTCCACAAGGACCGGCAGCGAGGCATAGGTGGCGTAGATGGTCACCGGCCCCGTGCCGTGCCACAGCGCCAACTGCACCGGGTTCGTGGTGGAGCGCACCCCCAGGCTCCACAGATCCGGGTCGTCCCCGAGCGAGCACACCGCCACGGCCGGCCCCGTGTGCCCGGCGTTGTGCCAGACCTTCACCGTCTGCGCCAGGAGATCCAGCGTCGGCACCAGCACGAGCACACGACCTCTGGGAACAATCCGCTTCGCCGACGCGGCGGCAATAATCGTCTTTCCCGTACCGCACGCAGCGTGCACCTGCCCACGCAGGCCATTCACGGGAATGCCACCCGGCGGGATATCCAGACCGCGCACAATGGCAGCAACGGCCTCGATCTGGTGGTCACGCAGTTTCACGGCCATCGTCTACTCGCCGTCCTGTTCGGGTTCGCACTCGTGGTCAGATTCAAGGATCGTTCCGTCCTCTACCGGTCCGAACTCCCATGTGGTGTCACAGTCACCGCAGTATCCGGACCCGTAGAAACTGACGCTAGCCATTTATGCACTCTCCTCGCTCGCGCAATTGAGAAAGAAATCCCGGCGCGACAGGTGATCTCTAGGCCGGGTGGAGTGTCTGACACCAGACTCTACACAGGCTTCGACAGTGATGCACCGCCCATGGGCAAGTTTCGCTCCACCGGCTGACAGTTGACCGAATCTCGCCCCACACGCACGGCTTGTGCGGTATGCTGGCGGGGATTCGATGGGTTGACCGTCGAGGATTCACGAGCAGGGGAGGGGACAGGGTGGAGCGCAGCGGAGCCCCGTCACTGCGATGAGACCGACACCCGAACAAGCTGACGACCCGTCACTCTCGTAGCAGGGGTAGTGGCCAGGATCCCCAGCTTCTACACAGGCCCGCACGTGATGCATCCCCTCGTAGTCAGCCGAGGTGATCGCGCTTGCGCGATCACCTCCAATTCGCGCTTGCGCGAATTGCATTCCGTTCAGAATTCCGTTTACGGAATTCCATTCCCGCGCTTGCGCGGGAATCCGAATTGCGCTTGCGCAATTCGCGCTCTATGCCCCGGCTTGCCGGGGCATATCCCGCTCCGCGGGG
>NZ_JBIRHJ010000022.1:0-15758 GCF_044328435.1 Streptomyces sp. NPDC017940
GCCGACTTCCAGGTCAAGATCCGCGGTTTCCGTGTCGAACTCGGTGAGATCGAGGCGGCCATCGCGTCGCACTCCGACATCGCCCAGGTCGCAGTCGTCACCCGCGAAGACCAGCCCGGCGACAAGCGCCTCGTCGCCTACGTCATCCCGTCGAACGCCGCCACGGCCACCGTGGATACGCCGCAAATACGCCGCTACGTCGGTGAGCGGCTGCCGGGGTTCATGGTGCCGTCGGCGGTCGTGGTCCTGGACGCGCTGCCGTTGACGGCGAACGGCAAGCTGGACCGGCGCGCTCTGCCCGCCCCCGAGTACGGGGCGGCCGGTGCGGGCCGTGGTCCGCGTGACGGTCATGAGCAGGTGCTGTGCGCGGCCTTCGCCGAGGTGCTCGGCGTGGAAAAGGTCGGGATCGACGACAGCTTCTTCGACCTGGGTGGCCATTCCCTGCTGGCGACCCGCTTGATCAGCCGCATCCGCACCCGCCTGGGGGTGGAACTGCCGCTGCGCGTCCTCTTCGAGGGGCCCACCGTGGTCCGGCTGGCCGAGCGCGTGGGGCAGGCAGGTGCGGCCCGTACCGCGCTCGTGCCGATGGAGCGCCCGGCCGAGGTTCCGCTGTCGTTCGCTCAGCGTCGGCTCTGGTTTTTGAACCGCCTGGAGGGCGAGACGTCATCGACGTACAACCTCCCGATCGCCCTGCGCCTGACCGGAACCCTGGACCGTGATGCCCTCGCCGCGGCTCTGTGTGATGTCATCAGCCGCCATGAATCGCTGCGGACCGTCTTCCCCGAGAGCGCCGACGGCACCCCGTACCAGCACCTCCTGGACGCCGACGATGCCTGCCCGTCCCTGATGGCGGTACCGATCTCTGAGGCGGCGCTCGCCGAGGCGGTGGCCACCGAGACGTCGCGCGGTTTCGACCTGACGTCCGAACCGCCGCTGCGCGCCTGCCTGTTCGCGGTGGACGGCGCCGCTCACGTCCTCGTGGTGGTACTGCACCACATCGCCGGTGACGGCTGGTCCTTGGCGCCCCTGGCGCGGGATCTCGCCGAGGCGTACGAGGCACGGAGCGCCTGCCGCGCTCCGGAGTGGCAGCCGCTGCCGGTGCAGTACGCCGACTACGCGCTGTGGCAGCGCGAGCTGCTCGGCGACGAGTCCGACCCGGACAGCCTGCTGAGCCGACAGCTCGCGTACTGGAGGACCCAACTTGACGACCTGCCGGAGCAGTTGAACCTGCCCACCGACCGGAGCAGGCCCACGGCGTCTTCGCACCGGGGCGAGCTCGTGGAGTTCGCCCTCGACGCGGAGCTGCACGGGCGCCTCGCCGGGCTGGCCCGCGAGTCCGGCGCCAGCGTGTTCATGGTGGTGCAGGCAGCCTTCGCCGCACTGCTGTCGCGGCTCGGCGCGGGCACAGACATTCCCATCGGTTCTCCGGTGGCAGGCCGTACGGACGAGGCGCTCGACGACCTGGTCGGGTTCTTCGTAAACACCCTCGTGCTGCGCACCGACGTCTCCGGTCACCCCACCTTCCGTGAACTGGTGGAGCGGGTCCGCGAGACCGACCTGGCCGCGTACGCACACCAGGACGTGCCTTTCGAGCACCTCGTCGAGGTCGTCAATCCCACCCGCTCCACCTCCAGGCACCCCCTGTTCCAGGTCATGCTGACCTTCCAGAACAACGCCCGTGCCGACATGCAGCTGTCCGGTGTGACGCTGGAGCAGCAGGACACACCCGCCGACACGGCGAAGTTCGACCTGTCGCTGAGCGTGTACGAGACGCAGGACGCGGACGGCGGGGAAGCAGGGCTCAACGGCGCCTTCGAGTTCGCGGTCGACCTGTTCGACCGGGTGACGGTCAAGAGGATCGCCGAGCGGTTCGGGCGGCTGCTGTCCGCCGCGGTGGCCGACCCCGACCGGCCGGTCGGGGAGCTGGAGATCCTGTCCGCCCAGGAGCACGAGGAACTGCTGACCGGCTGGCAAGGGGCTTGCGAGGACGTCACGGAGCGGACCCTGGTCGACCTCTTCGAGGGTCAGGTGGCGCGGACACCTGGAGCGACAGCCCTACTGTTCGAGGGAGTTGAACTCAGCTACGCGCAGCTGAACGCGCGCGCGAATCGCCTGGCCCGGTACCTCATCGGGGAGGGCGTGGGGCCCGAGGCCACGGTGGCCCTGGTGTTGCCGCGCTCCGCGGACATCGTCGTGGCGATGCTGGCGGTGCTGAAGGCGGGGGCGGCCTACCTGCCCGTGGACCCGCGGTACCCGGCCGAGCGCATCGCCCACATGCTGGCGGACGCCCGGCCCGCGGTGGTGCTTACCACAGCGGCCGAGCGGGACCGCGTACCGCGCGCTGCGTCTGTCCTGGAGGACGTGGCCGCGGCGGTCGCCCGCGAGTCCGGATCGGACGTGTCGGACGACCACCGGCCGCGCCCCCTCCTGCCCGGCCACCCCGCGTACGTGATCTACACCTCGGGCTCCACGGGCCAGCCGAAGGGCGTCACGGTCACACACGCGGCGGTCACCGGCCATCTGCGCTGGATGGCCGAGGAATACCCGCTGGACGGCACGGACCGCGTGCTTGTGCGGACCGCGTTCAGCTTCGACGCGGCGGTGTGGGAGACCTGGCTGCCGTTCCTGTCCGGGGCCGCCGCCCACGTGGTGTCCGACGAAGTGGCCACGGACGCACACCAGTTGGCCGATCACATCAGTGACCACGGCATCACCGTCGTCCAGGTCGTGCCCTCCTTGCTGTCCGAGCTGTGCGCCGCCGCCGTCGCGGCGGGCGGCACGTCCGTGCTGCGGCGGGTATTCGTGGGAGGCGAACCACTGCCCGCCGCCCTGGCAGAGCTCGCCCAGGAAACGTGGCACGTACCGTGCGTCAACCTGTACGGACCCACCGAGTCCACGGTCCAGGTCACCCACCACGAGGCGCGGATCGGCACCCTGGGCGCCGACGCCCGCGGTGACGCGTACCTGCCGGTGGGACGCCCCGTGCGCAACGTCCGCGCGTATGTCCTCGACGACCGGCTGCGACCGGTGCCCGTGGGCGTCCCCGGCGAGCTCTACCTCGGCGGGGACCAGTTGGCGCGCGGATACGCGGGCCGACCCGGCCTGACGGCCGAACGGTTCATGGCCGATCCGTACGGGCCTCCAGGCGCCCGCATGTACCGCACCGGTGACCTCATGCGCTGGCGCCGCGCCGGCGACCTGGAGTTTTTGGGGCGCGTCGACGAGCAGGTCAAGCTGCGGGGCTTCCGGGTCGAACTCGGCGAGGTGGAGGCGGTGCTGACAGCGCAGTGGCAGATCGCCAGCGCCGCCGCCATGGTCCGCGAGGACCGGCCCGGCGACCGGCGTCTGGTCGCGTACGTCGTGCCCGCCGACGGTACCGCGCTCGACCTCGCCGAGCTGCGGGGTCGCCTCGCTTCCGCCCTGCCGGACTTCATGGTGCCGGCGGCCCTGGTGGCCCTGGACACCTTCCCCCTCACCTCGAACGGCAAGCTCGACCGGCGGGCGCTGCCCGCCGCCGAAGTGCGGGCCGGCACCGGGCGCGCCCCGCGCAACCCCCAGGAAGAGGCTCTGTGCGGCCTGTTCGCGGAGGTCCTCGGCGTGACCGGGGTCGGGATAGACGACAGCTTCTTCGACCTCGGTGGCCACTCGCTGCTCGCCATTCGCCTGCTCAACCGCATCAGAATGGTGTTCGGCGTGCGGGTCTCGCTGCGGGCGCTGTTCGAGGCGCCCACCATTGCGCGCCTCGTCCAGCGGTTCGACGGCGACGACATGGGCGACGGCCTGGCCGTACTGATGCCTCTGCGCGCCGACGGCAGCCGGCCCCCACTGTTCTGCATCCACCCCGCGAGCGGTCTGAGCTGGGCCTACGTGGGCATGTTGCAGCACCTCGGCCCCGACCAGCCGGTGTACGGGCTGCAGGCGCGCGGCATCGCGGAGGACCAGCGGCTGCCGGGCTCCCTGGAGGAGATGGCCGCCGACTACGCGGAGCAGATCCGCAAGGTCCAGCCCTCGGGCCCGTACCACCTCCTCGGCTGGTCCTTCGGAGCGCTCGCCGCGTACGCCGTCGCGACGGCCCTTCAGGAGCAGGGTGAGACGGTCGTCTACCTGGGGCTTCTCGACGGCTACCCGCGCGACGACGAACCGGACGGGCCGCATGGCCTGGACGAGCCGGACGGGCCGGACGGGCCGGACGAGGTGACCATTCTGCAGGGGCTCCTGCACGACATGGGCATCGACGACGACCTGCGCGACGACACCGTGCCGCCGCTCGCCAAGGCCGCGCAGCTGCTGCGCCGCCAGGGCGGCGCGCTCGCCGGACTCGACGAGAAAACCCTCGCCCGGGTCGCGGCCGTCTGCGCCAACGGCATGAGGGTCTCCGCCCGCTTCCGCCCCGCGGTCTTCCGCGGCGACATGGAGTTCTTCACGGCGGCCCATGGCCGCCCCGACCGGCTCGACGCCCACGCCCTGTGGGCCCCGTACGTGGAGGGACACATCACCGACCACTTCGTGGACTGCACGCACCTGGAAATGGTCACGTCGGGTCCGCTCAAGGAGATCTCCGTCGCGGTGGCGGCGAAGCTCGGCGCACTCACGGCGGGCACTGACCGGCTCGCGGGCGAGGCTCAGAAGCTTGCCGGGAACGAGGAAGGCCAGTGACATCCTCCACTCGACAGCGGGAGCCGCGCCGCAGCGACGTGTCCGGCACATCTGGCACATCTGGCACGTCAGGCACTTCTGGCACGCCCGATGCTTCTGGCACGCCCGATGCGTCGGTCGCTCCCGGCAAGCCGATACGGCGCCTTCTGGGCTGCTGCCGCCGCTACCCACGCACCATCGCCTTCACCCTTGGCGCCACCGTGGCCGCCATCGTGGCCGCGGCGGCCGTGCCGCTGATATCCCGGGCCATCGTCGACCGGGTGATCCTGGCGGACGAACTCCCATTGCTGCCCTTCCTGCTGGCGCTCCTGGCGGCCGGCATCGCGCGCTTCGGTGCTGGCGCCGCCCAGCGCAGCCTGGCGGCGCGACTGTCCTGCGACGTCCAGCACGACCTGCGGATGCGCACCTTCACCGCGCTCTCCCGCCTGGACGGCGCGGCCCAGGACGCCCTGCAAACGGGCCAGGTCGTCAGCCGGTCGATCTACGACCTGTCCATGGCGCAGGGGCTGCTCGCGATGCTGCCCACCATCCTCGGCAGCGTTCTGTTGCTCGTCCTGTCCCTCGCCGTCATGCTGGCCCTGTCGCCGTTGCTCACCCTGGTCATGCTGCTCGTCCTGCCGCCTCTGCTCTACACGGCCTGGCACAGCAGCAGACGCCTGTACCCAGCCACCCTGGAGGCGCGGCAGCGCGAGGCGGCCGTCGCCTCGGTCGTCGACGACGCGGTCGCCGGCGTCCGCGTGGTCAAGGGGTTCGGGCAGGAGGACCGTGAGCTGCGCAGGCTCGGTGCCGTCGCGAACGCCTTGTTCACCGCGCGGCAGCGGGTCGTACGCCTCAACGCTCTGTACGGGTCGACCCTGCAGGCCCTGCCGCTCCTGGGTCAGGTCGGCATCCTCGCCACCGGGGGCTGGTTGGCCTCGCGCGGCGCCATCTCCCTTGGCACGTTCGTCGCGTTCTCCACCTATGTGGCCCAGATAGTCTCGCCGCTGCGCAGCCTGGCTACCGTGGTGACCAGCCTCCACCAGGCGCGGGCCAGCGTCGTCCGGGTCTTCGAAGTGATCGACACTCGCCCCGGCATCACGGACCGCCCCGACGCGCGACAGCTGCCGCCGGGTCCTCTCGGTATCGAGCTGACCGACGTCACGTTCGGATACGAGGGTGAAGAGGCGCACCACGACGGGGAGACACGCGTGGACGCACGCCCCGTGCTGAGCGGGCTCTCCCTCTCCGTCCGGCCGGGCGAGACGCTCGCCCTGGTCGGTGCGCCCGGCTCCGGCAAGTCCACGGTCTCGCTGCTGCTGCCGCGCTTCTACGACGCGCGGGGTGGCGCCGTGCGCGTCGGAGGCAGCGACGTGCGGGACCTGGCCCTGGACTCGCTGCGGTCCGCAATCGGCCTGGTCCCGGAACACAGCTTCCTGTTCTCCGGCACCGTGCGCGACAACATCGCCTACGGCCGCCCCGAGGCCACGGACGCCCAGATCACGGCGGCGGCAAAGGCGTCCGGCGCCGACGGCTTCATCCGTGAACTGCCCCACGGCTACGACACCACCGTCGGCGAACGCGGCTTCACCCTCTCCGGCGGCCAACGGCAGCGGGTCGCACTGGCCCGGGCCCTGATCACCGACCCCCGCATCCTACTGCTCGACGACGCCACCTCGGCCGTCGACTCCCGCACCGAGGAGGCGATCCACGCCGAGCTCCGGCAGGTCATGCGGGGCCGGACCGCCCTGCTCGTCGCCCGCCGCCGCTCCACCCTCCAACTCGCTGACCGCATAGCCCTCCTGGAGAACGGCAGGGTCGGCGACACCGGCACGCACGACGAACTCATGGCGCGCTCGGCGGCGTACCGGGACCTGTTCGCGTCCACCGCCGCCGCCCCGGACGACGAGGAAACCGGACCCCACGACGCAGCAGCCCACACGGCCGCTCCGTACAACGAGTTGCTGCCCTTCGGCACCAGCCCGACCCTCACCGCCAAAGCTCTGGAGCGGGACGCCGCCGCCCCGCCGCAGCTCGCCGCACTCGCTTCCACCGCCACCGCGCCCGCCCCCGAAGCGGAGCCCGGCTTCGGCCTGCGCGGTCTGCTGCGCCCCTTCCACCGCGCGCTCGTCCTGGGGGCGGTGTTCGTCCTGCTCGACGCCATGGTGAGCGTGTTCATTCCGCTGCTCATCCGCACGGGCATCGACAACGGCATCCAACAGGCCGCGTCCCGCGTGGTGTTGGCGACATCCGTGGCCGCCGTCGGCATCGTGCTGGTCGGCTGGGCGGTCAGCATGGCCCAGATCAGGACGAACGGCCTCCTCGGCGAGCGCCTCCGCTACGTGCTGCGGCTGCGCGGCTTCGCCCATCTGCAGCGCCTCGACCTCGCGTACTACGAACGCGAGTTGTCCGGCCGGATCATGACCAGGATGACCGCGGACGTGGAGTCGGTCGCGGCGTTCGCCCAGACCGGCTTCGCCACCGCGGCCGTCAGTGTGATCTCCACCCTCTCCGTGCTGACCGTGCTGCTCGTCCTGGACTGGCGGCTCGGCCTGGTGGTGTGCGCAGGCCTGCCGGCCCTGGTCGGCGCGACGGCGCTGTTCCGGTGGGTGGCAGCGGGAGCATACGGTGCCGCCCGCGACACCTCCGGCGCGGTCAACGCGGAGCTGCAGGAGCACGTCGCGGGCCTGCGCATCGCCCAGGTCTTCCGCCAGACGGAGCGCGGCGCCGACCGGTTCGCCGACAAGAGTGCCGCCTACCGCGCGGCCCGCTTGCGCGCCCAGCGGCACGCGTCAAGTTACTTCGGTTTCGTGGAACTCCTGCCGGGCGCGACCGCTGCGTGCGTCTTGGCCTTCGGCGCGGACCGGGCCCGTGATGGCGGCCTCACCATGGGCCTGCTCGTGGTGTTTCTCCTCTACGTGGATGTCCTGTTCTCCTCCGTGCTGCAGCTCTCCCAGGTCTTCGACGGCTATCAGCAGGCGTCGGTCGGGCTCAGCCGCATCCTGGACCTCTTCGGCACCCCCACCGGCACCCCCCGAGCCCCACAGCCGCTCCCCTTAACCCGGTTGAAAGGCGCGATCGACTTCGAAGACGTACGCTTCCGCTACCCCGGTGCGACGCGCGACGCAGTGGACGGGGTGCGCCTGAGCATCCCGGTCGGCCGGACCGTGGCTCTCGTCGGAGAGACTGGCGCGGGCAAGTCGACACTCGTGAAGCTGGTCGGCCGGTTCTACGATGTCACTGCGGGTGCCGTACGCGTAGACGGGTATGATCTGCGCACGCTGGAACTGGGGGACTACCGACGGCGCCTCGGCATTGTTCCACAGGAGCCGCACCTGACGGGTGGCACGGTATACGACGCCATCGCGTACGGTCGTCCTGGAGCGGCCGAGGGCGAGGTGGAGGCGGCGGCGCGCGCCGTCGGAGCTCACGAGCTGCTCTCCCGGCTCCCTGGTGGCTACCGGTACCCCGTCGGGGAGGGAGGCCGCACGCTGTCCGCAGGCCAGCGCCAACTCATAGCCCTCGCTCGCGCCCAGTTGATCTCGCCGGATGTGCTGCTCCTCGACGAAGCTACCTCGGCCCTGGACCCGGTGACCGAAGCAGCTGTCTCCGATGCTGTAGCCCGGCTTACCGAGGGTCGCACATCCCTGATTGTTGCCCACCGACTCACCACCGCTGCCCGCGCGGACTACATAGTCGTTTTGGCGGATGGCGCCATTGCTGAGGAGGGCACCCACACGGAGCTCCTCGCCCGCAACGGCCCCTACGCCCGTCTGTGGCTGGCGCACTGATGGGTGTCAGTTACCTCTTTAGTTGCAACACTAGAAGGTCGTTGACCTGTTGTGTTGCAGATCAATAGGTAGTGTGATGTCTCATCAATGTTGCGGTGACTGCCCTCCGTTGACCTGCGGTGCCGCAAGTCGACTGCAACGGTTTCTGGCCCCTGTGCAAGCCGTTTGAGCTGCAGTTCCGCAGGTTGGGTGAGACTGCCGCAAGTGCAATGAGAACGCCTGCTATGGCGCTGCTAGGGGAGTGCCCCCAGGACGTTGATCATGGCCGTCCGTCTGAGCGTCAGCTGTCCTGGTGTCGTTGGCCTGGGGTGCTGGCATGTGGGGCCCTGCTGTCGGCCCCCGCTTCGTTGTGGGCCGGCAGGGCGGCCGCAGATCGCCTTGCCGTTGTTGGGGGTGGTGTCATCGAGGATGCTCGGCACCGATTTATCGTCAAGTTGACGAATATCGGGGGTGGGTGGCATCCTGCACCCAGCGGCGTGCCGGCGGATCACAGGCCTGCCTGGCAAGGATCTTCCGGTGGAGAAGAAGGCGTGAACAACACGAGCGCTCAGCACTACGATCGTCAACTCCAAGCAGCTCTGGCGCAGATCAGGCACTGGGGAGCCGTAGCGGTTGTCGGGGCAGGCATGTCCTTCGCCGGATATCCCATGACTGCCGGGCTCAATCCGCTGCTGTGGCAGGCCCTGGACGCCTGCGATCCCGCACGGCACGCCACCGCCCATGCCCTGGGACGACCACCCGCTCGGGCCAAGGAACTGGTCGGCGACGACTGGGCCAGGCTGCACCTCGGCTACCAGCAGTTGCGCTTGCACCCGCAAGCCCGTGCTGCTTTCCAGCATGGCTTCGCGGCCCTCGACAGCCAGCGTCAGCCTGCGCCCGCACACGAGGCCATGGCGCGACTGATGCACCACGGGTTCATCGAACTCACCGTCTCCTTCAACTGGGACACCGCGGTCGAGCGGGCCTGGGCCGCCCGCTACGGCACCCCTCTGCCCACCGCCGCGGCTCAGTTCATCAAACCCCACGGCAACGCCGCAGACCCCGAAACCGACTGGATCCTGCCCGACGAGCCCGGTCTGGTCCCACCCCCGCTGGCCGACCGGGTGCGTGCCATGCTGACCGAACGCCCCCGCGTCCTGCTGATCGTCGGTTATTCCGAAAGCGACGAGGACGTCGTCACCCAGCTGACCGGCCCCGCAGGACAGCAGTGGCCCGTTGTCCGCATCGGCCCCTCCGCCACCGGCCCGCTGGCCGTCACCGCTCCCGCCGACAACGCCCTGCCCGACCTCGCCGCTCACCTGGTACCCGAACCCGAACTGCCCGGCTGGCGCTGGATCGACTACCGCATCCAGCGGGACATGGGCGCGGCTCTGCGCGGCTACCGACTCACCCCCCAGGACACCGAAGCCTGCCCGCAGGCTCCCGAGGTCGCCGCCGTCGCCCAGCGGCTGACCACCGCGGATTTGGCCCGGTTGCAGGCGACCAGCGGCTGCGGCAAGTCCGTCACCGCATTCCAGGCCGCACGCCAGCTCAACCACGAGGGCTGGGAGGTCGTAGAACTCGCCGAGGCCGGCGTCGCCACGCCCCAGACCGTTCACGCCCTCGCCGGTACGCGCTATCCCACCGTGGCCGTCGTCGACGACGCCCAGGCGCTGCCCCCGGCCCTCCTCACCAGCCTGGAACGGCTGGCATCCTCCCGGCTGAAGATACTGCTCGTGCACACGGTCGACGAGCAGTCCATGCCGGCGGATCCGGCCACCGTGCAGATGTTGCCCGGCCGTACCGTCCACCTTCTGGCTGAACACATCAGCGTTCACCAACACGATCTGCTGCCTGTGCTCTCCCAGCTCGACGACCGCCTCGGGCTGAGACCGTTCACCACCCCCGTCGACGAGCGGCTCAAGGAAGCACGGCAAGCCAGCCGCCCCTGGCAGTTCATGTTCGTCCTGACCGGAGGCGAGCGCCGGGCCGCCGACGACGTGGCCCTGCTGAAGGAGCACGACCACGCGGACCTGCTGCTGGCCGTGCTCGCCGCGCAGCAACTCCTCTCCCTCGACGCCGGAACCGACCAAACCACGCTGATCTTGCTGGCCAGCCGCAGCCTGCAACGCTCTGAGGACTGGGCTCAACGAGCACTGGCCGTCCTCATCGAACGCCGCCTCGCCCTGCCAGGCGAACACACCCGCACACCGCACCAGCGCTTCGCGGCCCACGCTCTGCGGGCCGTGCTGCGCACCGAAGACCAGCCCGACGAACAGCTTCTGCACCACCTTCGCCATCAGATGTGCGACCGGGCCACCACGCTGGGCGGCATCCACTGGCTGCTGGACGACCTCTCCCACGTAGACCAAATCCGATACGGACAACGCCGCCTTCTGGACGAAGAAACCGTTCAGACCCTGATCGACCGCTGTATCAGCGCACCCCGGCCGGAACGGGCCACAGCCGCGATCGTCCTGTGGGACATCACCCGATGGGGCGACGCGGCCCAAGACCAGGTCCTGGCCCACCGGACCACCATCGCCCACTGGATCGGCGAGGCCACCGCCCACGAGGCGCTGCCGCTGCACTGGACGGCCAACGGACTGCGCTCCACCACACGCCGCGAAAGCGCCTGGGAGACCACCGCTACACAGATCCCACCCCTCGTGTTCGCGCACCGCCTGAACGCGGGACTCACCGCCGCGTCCGCATATTCTTGGGCCGAACTCCTGGGAGAGCTTTGGCAGGTCGTGTCCGAAGTGTGGAAGCAACAGTGCGTGGCGGGCCTAGACAGAGAGACTCTCCTGGCCTGCGCCCGCGACCTCAGCGAGTACTCCGTCCACGGTTACATCGAACTCGCCACCAGGTGCGCGGAAGTCGACATTGACCTCTACCTCGCCCTGCTCGACGCGGCGGCGCCGGCCATCAGCAACCTGCTGACCACCAAGCCCGGAGAGGCACTCAACAACCTGTTCCACTTCTTCCTGTTCACGTACTGGGCCGGCGATGGGCCCCAGGACGATGAACCCGAGAGCGACGAGCGGCGGAAGTTCATCGCGTCGGCCACCTCCGTGGTCCGCCGCATCATCGACGACGCCCGCTGGCCCCAGGCTGCCGCCGTGGTGAACACCGGAAACGTGCGCTCATGGCAAACACTGGACAGCCTGGGCCACTGGCTCCACAGCCATGCCCCCGCGGCCTACGAAGAGTTCACGGCCCACATCGACCTCAGCTCCCTGGACGCCTCGACCATGGGACTCTGGCAGGACATGGACGACCTGCGCCCGCTGCTGCAGGCCCTGAGCTGTGACCCCAGCCGGGAGCCAGGCCGCAGCTGGATCACCACCCACACAGACACGATCGCCACCATGCCCAACTGGGCCATCGCCATCTCGCCGGACGCTGCCGCCATCCTCGCCCAGAACGGCCGGCACCTGTCCCTGGGCCTCGATGGCACCTTCTGGGACCGGTCGGCCGAAGCCCTTCAAGCCCTCACCCACGTGGACCGGCCAGCAGCCGTCGAACTGCTCCGGCGTAACCGGTCGGCCGAAGCCCTTCAAGCCCTCACCCACGTGGACCGGCCAGCAGCCGTCGAACTGCTCCGGCGTAACCGGCCGGCCCTCACCCATGCTCTGACGGACAACCAGTTCCACTCGCCCGACGGACTGGGAGCGTTCCTGCAAGCAGCCGACGCATGCGACTCGAACACGGTGGACGCAGCCCTCGCGGCCCTTGAACCTGCCGCAGTTGACAGATCCTGGCCAGCGCTGCTGGAAGGAACCGACCCGCAACGCGCCGCCGCACAGGTACTGATCACCAGAACCGCGCATGTCCCCGGTCCCGTGGGGGACGTAGCGCGACAGCTCCGGCCGCGGCTTTCCGCCAGCCACCGTGACCAGCCAGCCTCCCCGGACGGAACCGACGCTGACCCCCAGTGACCAACGAGAGCGTTCCGCGTCCTACGTGGGCCTTGGGATCGTCACCCAAGATCGAGGGGCAGACCCTCGCAAGCGTGCCGGTGGGGACCTTCAACCAGCCTGACGGCGACTGGTTGCGGTCAACTTCGATCGCCACGATCAAAGGGAACTCGAGCCGAGCCACAGCCGGATACTCCTGGGAAATCACCGGGTTGGCGATGTCGAAAGCGGACAGCCCGGCAGCCAGCCCGGGGCTGTACCCGTTCCTCGGCGGCTACCAGGTCACACCTCCAGCAGGGTTTGTACCGCGATCAACTGGCACTGGTCGCGCAGCGGGAGAGCGACAGCGGACCCCGCTGTCAGTGGCGGCTGTCAGGATCTGCCGTCATGGGTAAACGGCGAAGTGCTACCGAGGTGGCTGCAGTTCGGGCTCGGCTGAAGGCCGAGTTCGTGTCCAACCTGTCCAGCCCGGGTATGGCGCTGGAGGCCATGCCGCTGTCTTCCACGGACCGGTGCCAGTGGCACTGCTCGGCGGAAGGATGTGGTCACCAGTGGCCCGCCCGGTTGCAGTTTCGCACCCGTACCGTCAAACCCTCGGGGTGCCCTGAGTGCTGGAAGCGCCGCAACCGGGCAGCCGGGCCGGGAGAATCGCTGGCCGAGCTGAATCCTGTGCTGGCGCGGCAGTTCCGCCGCAACCTCAGCCGTCCCGACCGTGGTCCGGACACCCTGCGCCCGCAGTCCCATGACCTGTGCGAGTGGGAGTGCGCTCAAGGGCATTTCTGGCCGGCGACACTCGCCAACCGCACCAATGGACGCGGCTGCCAGGACTGCACCGGCCATGGCCGCTCCCCGTTCGAATGCAACGTCGCCATGCTCGTCGAGGCCGCCACTGGGCTCAGCGTGGAACTGGACCACCGCCTCCGCCTGCCCGGGCGCCGTCAGGACCGCTTCGACCTGTATCTGCCCGAGCCGGCCCCGGGCCTGCTCATCGACCTGGACCCGGAATGGACCCACAACAGGCCAGGAAGCCTGGAACGTGACACCGCGAAGACGATGGCAGCACTCGCCGCCGGACTCGACGTGGAACGCATCCGAAGCCGCGGGCTGCCGCCCGTCCCGGTGCATGGCCTGGCCCACCATGAGGCCGGGCCGGGGGTGAATCCCGAGGACTGGGCGCAGGCGGTGGGTGTCGTACTGCGACGCCGCGGCCTTTCCTGGCGACAGCTCACACCGGCGGAGGTCACCGCGGCGCTCACGAAGGGTGCGCAGCTGTGGGAGAGGGCTGTGGCCGGCCCCGAGGTGTCGGCGGTGGACGTGGTGCCCCACCTGGAGGAGGAGTTCGTAGCGAACCTCACCAACCCGGCAAGGCCCCTGACCGGATGCCGCCCGGCTGCAACGACGTGTGTCTGTGGCGGTGCCGGAAGCCGGACTGCGGCTACGAATGGAAGGCCGTACTGAACAGCCGGGCACTTGCTGGCCGCGGCTGCAGCCGGTGCGGTCACGCACGGGTGGGCGCGGCAAACAGCAGGCCCGGCCCCGGTGAATCACTCGCCGAGGTCACCCCGACGATGGCCGAAGAACTCATCGAGATCGTCGGCCACCCCGGCTGGACCGCGTTCGACCTGCTCCCCACGTCGAACAAGACATGCCAGTGGAGGTGCCCCGAACCACACTGCCGCTTCGAATACCCCGCCCCTCCAAACCGCCGCACAGGCCAGTCGAGCGGATGCCCCCGATGCGCCCGCCGACGCACCGTCGCAGCCAGGGTCCGCCCCAAGCCCGGCAAATCCCTGCAGGACGTGCACCCTGCCCTCGCCGACGAGCTTGTCGAAGTGATCGACGAGGCGAACCTGACCGCGAAGGAGCTCAGACCGAGCTCCACCAAACTGTGCCGGTGGGCCTGCTCGAAGCCCGGCTGTCCGGGACGGTGGAAAGCCACGCCTGATCAGCGGTCCCGCCGTGGCGGGACCGGTAAACGCTGCCCAGCATGCCATCCGCCGCGCAAAAGCCGCACCCAGCCGTAAGCCCGGCCTGTGCATCGCGCCTTCTCACCGTGATGCCGGTCATACCACATCAGCGCGTCACGTCGCCGTCCGCCTCGGCCGCTGGCACCCCCACCATGAGGACTGCAACAGGCCCCATCCACCTTCTCCTTGCCTCATTCAGCCGAGAACCCCTCTCGGACCGGCACTAACGCGGTGTGCAGACCGCTGAAAGGCGGCACCTGGGAGCCCGTTCTTCCGAGAAGATGGAGTAGGGCGGTGGGCGGAGCCTGCCGGAGCGGATGGGAGAGCTGGTGGGGGACTACGACTACGCAGCCGCGATGACGTATGCACGGGAGCGCTTGAGCGCACTGGGCGTGACCGCAGAGAGCGGAAACCTCGCCAACGCCGCCGCGGTCGGTATCACCGAGTTCGTCTGGCGCAACGGGCCCATCGAAGACGCTCACGCGGGAGCGAGGGGACGGCGCAACAAGCTGCACGATGGCGTCATGTTCGCCCGCAACACCTGGGTCTACCACCAGGCCCTCGAAGCGGTGAACAGTCCCAAGCAGTACGCGCTGCTGCGGTTCGAGAAGCGCATCCTCGACCGCGAGCTCGTCTGGCCCGGCACGTCCGGCACGCTGACCCAGTTCGGATACGGCGCGCTCGGCGAGATCAAGAAGCACGTCAAGAAGTCCATCGACTACCTGATGTACCTGCAGGAGACGTTCTCCTCCGAGGAGTTCCTCC
Source organism: Streptomyces sp. NPDC017940 (assembly GCF_044328435.1). NCBI lineage: Bacteria > Bacillati > Actinomycetota > Actinomycetes > Kitasatosporales > Streptomycetaceae > Streptomyces > Streptomyces sp. NPDC017940. The sequence continues at coordinate 15,055 of NZ_JBIRHJ010000022.1, forward strand.
TCCTTGCCGCGCTTCAGGGCTTCGGTGCCTCTGACCACTTCGGGATGCCCGCATGGGAGCCACGGGTACGTGCCGCCATGGACCGACTTCGCGGACAGGATCCCGCCTTCGTGGAACGCCTCAGGGCTGTCGACAAGATCGACTTCTCCGAGATCCTGCAACGGGCCCCTGCCATCGTTCATGACGATCTGCCTGAGGTGGAACGAGCGCTCCTGAACGCACCGTACGAGCTGGGAGCCGAAGCGCTGGACTGGTTTGCCTGGAACCCCGTGCTCGACCGGGATCTTTGAGGCCTCGGATGAGCCCGTTACACGGGCTCAGGTGTCGCGTTCGTGCGCGGAGGCACCGCTGCTGAAGCGACAGCGCGCCACCCCGCCGCGGGCAGCGCCGCTCACCAGCTCCTGTTGCCCGGGTTGGAGGAGATGCCATGATGCCTGCTGCGCGTGCAACCACTGCCGGGCCTGGTCTTCGTCCGGTGCGCCGGTCCACCACACCACACCTTCGGGCAGGCCATGGAGATGATGGCGGGCGGCCCAGTAGTACCGCTGCCAGTCCAGTGGCCAGGGCGGGTTCCACCAGGTGTCCAGGGCAGTGAGCCGCCGGCCGAGATGTCGTCGCCTAGTTTTTCTGAGTTGTTGCTGTGGCTGTGAGCTGGGGTTTCTCAGTTCTTATGGGTGATGTTCGTGTGCCTGGGGTGCTCGGAT
>NZ_JBIRHJ010000023.1:0-13625 GCF_044328435.1 Streptomyces sp. NPDC017940
CCCGCGGAGCGGGATATGCCCCGGCAAGCCGGGGCATAGTGTGCGAATTGCGCAAGCGCAATTCGGATTCCGGCGCAAGCGCCGGAATTGAATTCCGCAAGCGGAATTTAAAAGGCGGGGCAATTCGCGCAAGCGCGAATTGTGGGCACCCGCGCAAGCGCGGTCGCCGGGGCTGGCAGCAAGGGGAGGTGCATCACGCACGGACCTGTGTAAGGCTTGGAAATCCCAGCCACCGCCCCTGCAAGGAGGTGACGGGCCGTCGGCCCGACGGGGTGCCGGCCTCACCGCAGTGACGGGCTCCGCTTCGCTCCACCCTGACGCCTCCTCAACTCGCGAAACCGGCCGCTCACGTTCACCAATACTCCGCCAGCATACACACCAACCCGTCACGATAGGGCGGAAAGCATCAGGGAATCACCCGAGTGAGCGAACGCGCAGCTAGCGTGATGCATCGTAGGTCGCTGCTGTGTAGCGTTTGGGTCATTGCCGCACCACCCTGACCCCGGCAAAAATTAACCGGACGAATTCATAATTGCGCGGCCCTGAATGCCTTAGCCACAGAACGGAAGCCCGATATGGGAATGCCGGAACTCTACGTGCGGAGGTACATGAGCCGTTCGGCCGCCAGGCCGTACGGCGGAACCCACCACCAGCACAAGCCACGCCCCTATGCTTTTGGGCGTCACGGCCGGTACAACCCGAGACGCAGTTCCGCTGGTGCCGCCTACGCTCCGCGCCGTACCCACGGAGCCGTACGCGAAGCCGCCTCAGCCCCGTCCGGGGGCCGAGGCGCAGCAGCTGGCGAGCCGCCGGCGGATGGATCCGCGGCCTTCTGCCTGGTCGCTGCATCGCCGCTGGTTGGAGCGCCTGGAGGGGCGTGGCGAGGGTCGCCGGGGGCGGGCCTCTAAAGATCAGATAGGAGTGGAGCCGTGACCTGCGGAAACGCGAAAGTTCTATTCCCCTGCACGCATAGATCGTGGTCGTGGGGCGGAAGATGCATGCGGCCTAGCCGACTAGATCTCCCCTGGCTAGAGACACGCCGGAAGTGAATGGATCTCACGCATAACATCACTCGTGAGGTATGTTATGCGCCTCAGTGATCTTGGAGGGAAGTCAGTGGCTCAGCCCTTGAGAAGCAGTGCGTCGGCGTTTTCACGGACGTCGCCACTGGCTCCTGTCCCCGAGCCGGAGCGGGACTACGTCAACGGTCTCGAATCGGCCGCGGCCCTGCTCAACAAGTTCAAGGAGCTGTCCAAGGGCGGGACGTTCACCTACGACCGCAAGCGCCGTCCCTACGCCTTCTACGGGACGAACCACTCCAGCGTCTCGGACGTGCTCCAGGCGAACCTGTGGAAGTTCCGGTTGACGACGGTGGCCCGGGACGTGCTGGACTACATGGTCACGCACCACGACAAGCAGGCCCTGGTGAAGACGACCCAGGCGAAGCTGGGCGAGCACTTCTGCTGCTCGCAGACCAAGGTCAGCAAGGCCATCGGGGAGCTCACCCGACACAACTTCACCTGGAAGGAGAAGCGCGGGCTGTACCGGCTCAACCCGCTCTACGCTTATGGGTGGGGCAGTGACCATCACCGGGAGCTGGTCGTGTCGCTGCAGACGGTTCTGCTGGAGCACCAGATCGAGATTCCGACGGTCGGGAAGAAGGAGACCTCGCGATGAGCAGCACGATTGCCGGATTCCACAACCCGCAGCTGTTCGAGGTCCTGCCCAACGCGTGCCTGTCGGCGACAGCCCGGGACATCTTCGACGTGCTCACCGCGCGCCAGGAGCCAGGCGGCCTGGTCCACATCCGTCAGCAGGAGATCGCCCAGCGCCTGGGCCTGTCGCAGTCCGCGGTCTCCCGCGCGATCGGGCAGCTCCGCGACAAGGGCATCATCAGCGAGCGGCAGCGCAAGGGCACGCTGCTCATCCACCCGCTGCTGGCCGGCTATGAGTCGCTCGCCCACATGACCAACCACCTCGAGGCCCCGGACACCCATGTGTGGCCCATCAACTTCCCCGTCGGCGACATCCGCCCGCCCCGCGTACGCGACGGCCGCACCGGCACCGACTTCGACCCCGACCCCGACGGTGGTGAGGACGCGCCCGCCCCCGAGGTCCGACCCGCCCTCCGGCTAGCCGGCTGAACCTGAGTTCCTCACGGACCACCACGGCGCCCCCGACCGGGAGGGCGCCGTCGCTGTTCCCGGCCGGGACGGATCAGCACGCCGGGAGCACCAGCTACACCGGATCGTTCTGGAGCAGCAGAACAGTGCAGCGGTCACCCGCCGCACCATCCCGGGGCAGGCCTCTGACGCGTGCAGCGCCCTTGTGCTACGCGGGCCCATGTAAATGCTGCGCTGCACTCACGACACCGTGCTGCTGGCATTCGAGGACCACCACCAGGAGCAGCTCCAGGTCCTCTCGCCGCAGGCTTTCGCCTCACACCTCACAGCCTCACAGATGAGCCCGTCTACCTGGGGATTCGGGCTGTGAGGCTCACAATCTCCGCGTCGCCGGGGAGGTCCAGGCGCTCCTTGCGCGGGGCGGGGAGCAGTGGCACCGGGTCACCGGGCAGCAGCCCGCGGCGTTGCAGGACCTGGGCGCGAGCGCGGCACCAGGATGAGCAGAACTCCCGGGGCCGGCGTCCGGAGCCGGGGCAGGGCTGGGTGCAGACCTTGCAGTGGCCTGGGTCGGCGACGGGTGCCAGGCGCTGGAGCAGTCGGCGAACCTGGTCTTCCTCTTCCGTCCCCTGCGGTACGTCGTCGGAGGTGCAGCCCTCGATGAGCTCGGTGAACGCGGCGCGGAAGACGGTGAGGTCGCGGCGGCAGGCCCCGAGCAGCTCGAGGTACTCCTCGACTGGCCAGCTGGCGAAGGTGCCGGAGCGGGTCAGGTACAGGCCGACGGTGTCGATCCGGTAGCGGTCCTCAGTGTCGAGCAGCAGATAGCCAGCCAGCTGCCACGCTTCGGCCTGGCGGAGGGTGCGGGTGGCGCGGGTGCTCTTGAAGTCGAGCAGCAGCCCGTCGACGGCGAGGTCGGCGTCCGCGGTGAGGTGGTGGGTGGAGAACGTGGGGCCGGGCGTACAGTCCTCGGGCCGGGAACGGTCGCGCAGGGCCTTCAGGGGGCCGTCGGCGGCCTTGTAGAGCTGGGCGACGACATCGGCCACCATGTCGCGGTGCGGCAGCTGGAGAAGCCGTTCGAGGGTGAAGGCGCCCGGGTCCTCGCGGGCGGTGATGGCCAGCGGGGTGTAGGCGAACCCGATCGGGGTGCGGTAGTTGACCTGGTACCAGGCCGCGGCGATCAGCAGGCGGGCCAGGTCCTCCTCTTCGTCCTGGTCCCGGTCCACGGGCAGGTCTCGGTTGTCGAGCTCCAGGCGCAGCACGGTCTCCTTGAGCCGGTCCGCGAGTTCCTTGCCCACGGCGCGCATGATCTGACCGGCGTCGTCCGTGCCGAGGTGAAGCATGCCTAGGATCGCGACCGGGTCGACGGGCTTGACGGTGGTGAAGGCCAGGCGCAACCGGTAGTCGATCGCGGTGCCGACGGTGCCGGCCTCCGTGCCCACGCCCGGGCCGGGCAGCAGGAGCTGGTCGTCGTGATGCCGGGCTCGGTAGTTCTTGCGCAACAGATGCGCGCCGGCCGACAGTTCACGGTCAAGGAAGCGGCGCAGCGGGGTGCGCGGACAGTGGATACCTGAAGTCAGGCTCATGAACACCGCCTTGGGCAGCGAGCGCCATCGAGGCGCTTCGGGGTTGTCACGATTTGGACGGTAGGGAGCGGCACTGACATCCCGTCACCCGCAAGAGGGAACGAGGGGAGCCGCGGGCGAGGGATTCACCCGCACGAGGGGCGGCGCGGCGTCCTTAGTGACATAGATGGCACGGTGCACACGGCGGAGGAAGCCGACGGTGTCACGCGCTTCCTCACACCCTCACAACGTCACAGTTCACCCTGTTCACCTGGGGAAATGGGCTGTGAGCCTCACAGACCTCACAGCCGCTGGGGGTGGGGTGAGGCCTTCGGGATAATTCACCAGCCCAGGCCCTTGAGCTGTCGGTATGGTCCCGGCATGGACTCGCCGGTCACGTTCGATCGCCTCCTTGAAGGCGCCCAGCGATTCGCCCGCCTGGCGATGGAAGCCCACGCCGAGCAGGACCAGGAGGTGTTCCTTCTGCATGCCGGCGTCAGCGTGGAGCGCCTGGCGAAGGCGGCGCTGGCCCGCGTCCATCCCACCTTGCTCACCGAGGTGAACGGCAAGGACGACATGCTGCTGCACTTCGCGGGAGCGGTGGCCACACCGCCGACCCGCCTGAGGACGATCGGCGCGGCGACGGCGATCGGCCGGCTGCGGAAGATGGACGTCCTCCCGCAGAAGCCCAGCAGCGAAGCCGCCGACCTGGACGGCCTGATCGAGCTGCGCAACGGTGTCGCCCACCTCGGCACGGACGATGTGGAGGACTACCTCGGGACCTTCATCGCGACCGTGGACCGGCTCTTACCGCACCTGGGACAGGAGGCCGGCTCCTTCTGGGAATCCTGGGCGGACACGGCCCGAGTAGTCCTGGACGACCGGGCGGACCGCCTGCAGAAGGACGTGCGCCTGCGGATCAACCAGGCCCGCCACCGGTTCCGGACGCGCTTCGCGGACCTCCCGGAGGGCGCGGTCGACGGCGTCCAGCAGGCGGTCAGCGAACACGGGCTGATAGTGGTCGAGGTCGGCCCGGCGAAGGCGCTCTTCCAGACGCTGAGCCAGTGCCCCGCCTGCGAGCGGGATGCCGCCGCTCTGTTCCTGGCAGTGGACCAGGACTCTCCGCTGTTCGACATGGAGCTGACGGCCGAAGGGCTTCTATGCGGGCTGTGCGGGTTTCGTCTCTCCACCATCGCTGAGGTCGAGGCCGTCGGCTTGCCGACCACCGTCCGGTTCTCCGTGGAGGACCTGGAGAGGGCCGTCACGGAGACGTCAGACCCGGCGGAGCGCCTCGCGACCATCAGACTCAGCCTGCCGACCGTGACCCGCATGGACGCACACGACAGCTGGTAGACGCCTGCCCACAGCCTTCGGCACGACGGTCGTCAGCACTCTCGTGTGACTCCCAAGGGTTTTCTGATGACTCCCACGGGTGCCGGATTGGCTTTCCCGCCAGAGGTGGGTGCAGGATGCGCAGCAGAGCGTCCGCGGTCAACCAACTGCCAGCGCAGTTCGGCATCGTGGACCTTTTTGCGGGGGGTGGCGGCTTCAGCCAGGGCACGCACTCTCCGCCGACCATCGTGGTTCCAGCACGCAAAAGGGGAGCCCCGAAGGCCGCACCCGAGCTTTGGACGGCGGAGGGTACGACCGAGGACTCCCCGGTGTCGCGTTGGGATCACATCCGCCCGAGCGAAATCACGAGAGATGAATCCTGTAGCTACATCGCGGAACAGTACCGCAGCCAGACCGGTGTCCCGTCTTGCCCAGGTCAGCCAGGTGACTCCTGCCATCGTCGCGCTCTTGGCGATGATCGCCATCTGCCTGCTGGCCGCCAGCGGGCACACGGACCCGATCGCCGCTGTGGCCTTGTTCGGCGGCACGGTCTTCGCTGGTGGAACGATCGTCAGCGTGACCGTCAACATCCGCCGCTGACCACCATGGTCAGGCGCGGATAGCATGCGCATCGGCCTGTCCCCGGCAACTCCAATGCCGGGGACAGGCCGATGTTCGTGCGCGGGTGGGTCAGCCGAGCCAGACGATGTCCAGGACGGACAGGTGACGCAGGGCGCGGTTGGCGAAGTAGATCACGGAGAGCTGGCCGATCGACGCGATCCGAACGTCCTCGCCCTCCGGGTCGTCGGCATCCCACTGCGGGTAACCCCACGGGGCGCCGGCCGCGGCGTCCAGGACGTCCCAGGTCATCTGCTCCGCGTGCTCGGGGAGGGCTGCGAGCACCTTCGCGGCCTGCGCGGAGAGACGGACCGCGTACGGCTGTCCGGTCACCGGCGCCTGCTCCGGATGTCCTCGAGGTCCACGAAGCCGGTGTCGTCGCGGCCGGAGGCGAGGAACGCGTCGACCGCCGGGGCGGAAGCAACGCGGGCCTGCCAGACCTGGACGACCTCGTACAGGTGGGCGAGGGAGAACGTCCGGCGCGACTCCTCCAGCGCCGCCGCCCACTCCTGCTCGAAGGCTGGCACCCACCGCTCCGCGCGAGTGCTGGCGCGCAGCTGGGCGAGCAGTTCGGCCGGCGCCCCGGGCGCGGGGGCGTACGGCGTGACGGGTGCGTGGTCGGGCTGCGCGCTCATCGGCTGTTCCTCCCGGCGGGTCGTCACCTCACCGTACGCGCGCCGGTGGGCCGTGGATGCGGGCATGGACGGATCCCCTCCTACCGGGTCAGGGCGCGGGCGACGGCCTGGGCGTGCTGGCGCAGCAGCAGGTCCTGCTTCTCCCAGGTGGCCGCGACGTAGTTGAGGAGTTCGGCCGTCGCGCGCTCCGAGTCGCTCGGGTCGCCGGTGAGCAGCCGGTCGGCGGCGAGGGCGACGTCGGCGGCCGGGGTGGCGTGCTCCTGGTCGTCGACGGGGCGGTAGCCGGCGGTCAGCGTGAGGGTGTACTCGTTGCCGGTGCGGGTGAGCGCGGTGATGGTGTTGAGGTTGAGTGGCCCGAAGGACGGCTGTTCGAGGGCGGCACGGATGAAGTGCCGGTGGTTGCCGATCGCGGCGACCACGGCGTCCCAGGCGTAGGCCACCCGCTCACCGTCGGGGTCCGGCTCCACGGTGGCAAGGGACAGCTCGAAGCCGGTGCCGTCGGCGTCACGGAACCAGACCGTCTCGTCGCCGGGCGCGGCCGGGGCGACGAAGGTGATGTGCGGGCTGGAGCGCAGCGCGTCGGCGATGCGGACAGCGTCGTGGTCGGCATCGAGCAAAGGGTTCTTGTCGCGGTCGATGGCCGGAATTCCAGCGCTCATGCTTTCGCTCCTAATTCAGTAATCCAGGTCGAGGTAATCGATGTCGTTGATTGCCACGTCCGACAGTCCCATAGCGCGACCGCCGCCGTCCTGGAAATAGACTTCCTTAAACCCTTCGGCGATGATCCCACGCATCTCCTGGTCGCTGGCCCCGGTGTCGCGGGCGTCGAAGAGTCGCTGCGCGTACGTCGCCGGGAGCTTGACGGTGAGGCGGCGGAAGCGTCCGTCGTCGGTCGATCCGGCGGAGGACTCGTAGCCGAACCGAGCCCGGGTCTCGACCGTGATCCCGCCGGAGGCGGCGGCCTGTTGGCGCCGGCGCTTGCGCACCTGGGGCTGCCACCGCTGGCGTACGGCGTCGTCAATCTTGGAGGCGACGTCGGCGCGGGCGTGCTTGCGGGCGCCGCGCCGGTAGCGGTTGACGGAGTCGGCGGTGACGCCGAGCTCCGCCGCGACGGCCTTGGCGCTGCCGAGCTGCTTGAGCAGGTAGCCGATCTGGCCCTTGAGGGTCTTGGGCGGCTGGCGGGTGAACGCCTCGCGGTCGGCCCGCTCGATGGCGTCCTCAATCTCCCCCACGGCCTACTCCCCTTCGTCCAGGACGGCGTCGTGGCCGTCGCCCTTGATGTGGCGGGCCGGGTTGAGGCCCTTCTCCATGAGGTCGACCGCCCAGGCCATGTCCTGGACGCCTTCGAGCTTCGCCAGGCCCGGGGTGGGTCCGAGGCGGAAGGCGCCGGGCTGCGGCTTGCCGGACGCGGCGTAGGGGAGGAAGTCGAGCGGGGAGGCGCTGGGGGCCGGGTAGACGACGCAGTCGGACAGCACGGCCAGCGGATACATCCCGGTCATCTTCGCCATGTTCGCCAGCTTGCGGTGCATGTTGACCCGCGCCTTGCTGATGACAGCGGCGCGGATATCCGGGCGCCAGGTCGGCCGCTGCATGGCCGGCCAGGGCTCGCCGTCCTTGTGGCCCTTGCCCTGCGGGTTCTCGAACAGCTTGCCGATGCCGCCCTTGATGGTGCCCTTGATCGCGGCGAGCACGGCGGTGAGCACCGGGTCGACCTGCTTGTGCTGTTCCATCGCCGCGAGGAACTGCGCGTCGGTGAGGTCCTTGGTGACGCCCATGTCGGCGAGGGTGTCGACGTAGGCGGCCTTGAGGCGGTCGTGCCACGGGTCGAGGTACGCGCCGGTCTCGCGGCGCAGGTACGCCTCCAGGATCTCGACGTTGTAGCCGAGCTCCTGGGCGTAGGCGACGGTGTGCGTCTGGTACCAGGCCGGGCCCGTCGGGTGGGTGCCGTCCGGTGTGAACGGTGAGGGCAGGCGCGGGTCGATCTCCACGTGGGAGAGGTCGACCAGCCAGGATCCGGGGATCTTGGGGTTGAACTTCGGGGCGACGAAGTGGTCCGGGGCCGACAGGCCGACCGTGAGCCGGGCCGCGGCCGCGAGGAAGGCGGTGTTGAGGTCCAGGCCCACCGCGTAGGGGAGCATGCACTCCTCATCGGACAGGGTGTCCACCGACCGCACCCACTGGAACGCCTCTTCCCGCAGGAAGCCGCCCTTCCAGCCGATGCTGTGGACCGCGGGGTGCTCGATCTGGCCCTCCGGCGGGGCCGGGTCCATCGGCTGCGTGCCGAGCGAGCCGGGGTTGTGGCCGCTCACCCAGTTGCCGGTCTCCTCGTCGCGTACGGGGCGGGTCGGCGGGCGCAGCGCGGTCATCAGCTCCAGGCCGGAGACGGCGGTGCTGCCGCGCGGGGTGCTGACCCGCTGGGCGTAGATGCCGAGGACCTGGGCGATGTCGGCCGGCTCCATGTCGGCGACGCCGGGCCAGGCGCGGGTGTCGAGCGCGTCCCAGGGCAGGATCGCGAGCTGCACGCACTGCCGCTGGGCGCCGGTCGCCGCGCGGTAGATGCGGGCCCACGGCCCGAATCCCCTCTTCGTGAGCTGCCACTTCGCCTTGAGGACCTGCTTAACGACCGGGTGGTCCTCCTTCAGGCGCAGCCCGCGGCGGTCCTCCAGGCGTTCGGGCAGTCCGACCTTCGCGGCGGCCGACGCGGTCAGCACGATCAGGGGGTCGGAGTCCTTGCCGTTGCGGTGGAGCTTCGGTGCACCGAGGCCGGCCTCGCGCAACGTCCACTCCACGAGCTCCACGACCGTGGTCGCCGGGCAGTCCAGCACGATGCCGTCGACGCAGTACGCGGAGCCGTCGCCATCGAGGACGGCGAGCGGCCCGTTCGGGAAGCGCGGGTCGACGGCTGGCTTCGCGGCCTTCTTCGCGGCCGGGCGGCGCGACGTCGCCGGGCGGGCGGCGGGGCGCTCCGGAGCGGTCGGGGCGGCGGGCGCCTGGACCGGCGCGGCGGTCTGTGCCTCGGGCACCTCGGGGGCGGCCGGTCCGGCGAACGTCTCCGGCACCGGCTGAGGCTGCGGCGCGACGACCGGAGCGGGGGCGGCGTGCGCGGGGTACTTCGCCGCCCATCCGTTCAGCAGCCGCTGGTACGCCTCCAGGCGCGGCGGCTTCGGCTCGGAACGCCCGTTCTCGTAGTTCTTGACCGACTGGACCGTGGACTTCAGCGCCTGCGCGAGGCGGGCCTGGGTGACACCGGCGGCCTGACGCAGCCGGGCGCGCTCCGCCGGGGGCGGGAGCTGCGGCTCCTCCTCCAGCAGGGCGTCGATGTTCGCAAACAGCTCTTCCTCGGATGCCATGTGGATCTCCTTTCGTGCCCTCACCCTAGCACTATTTACCCTAGCTTTTAACCCATTTTTTAACCCATTCCGATAGAGCTTCCAGAAGAGTGCGGACCGGTTTTTCGCGGCATCCGCAGGCCCTGGCTCACACCTGGCAGGCCGACTATGCGGCCCTCTCACCTGGGGAAATGGCGTGTAAGGCTCATAGGTGGCGGCCCGAGTTGCCGAGAGACGGCCCGCACGGGCGGGCGCGCTCGCTACGGTGGCGACCATGACCGATCAGGGTGGGGTTCAGGACGGGCCGGAGCAGACACGGCTGGGTGGCGTTGTCGAGCCGCCACCGCCTGCCCCGCTCGGCACGGTGCGGGTGGTCACCGGCAGCCGGGCCCGGCAGGTGAACGACCAGGAGGCCCGCGACTTCGGGATCTTCACCGACCGGGTCTGTCTGGAGATCGAGCACATCTACTACGACGCCGAGGACGACGTCCTGCGGCACACGGTCACCGTCGACTACAGCGGCCAGCCGTACGTCACCCGGCACGTGCCTACCCCCGAGGAGCTCGCCCGTCGCGAGTAGCCAGCCCGGCGCCCTGGCCCTTCCCGGCGATCGGCGGATCCGGTCGCGAACGGCCGGTACGGTGCCGGGTGAGACATCGACAGCAGGGGGAGAGCGTGGCGAAGGCTCGAGACCGTGGCGAGGTGCTGGGCTTCGGAGCGGCGGCCGTGATCTTCCTGCCCGGGGCCGCCTACCTCGGGATCACCAATGGCCACCAGTTCATCGCCAACGACTTCTTCGCCTTCATGTACTGCCTGGCCAGCATCGGCTTCGCGTCGGTCCCGCTGATGGCGTGGCGCCGGGGCGGCGGCCGCTACGCCGACCCGGGCTTCGACCGATCGGCCTGGTCCCCGTGACTGTTCACCACCGGGCAGGGCGTCGCCTACAGTGCCCCGCGCGGCGACGCGAACGACTTCCTGCTGGTCTTCGGCTGGGGCGCGTTCATCTATGCCGAGGTGATCGCCCTGTACTTGCTCGGGCGCGCCCTGTGGTCCACCGACGACGGCACCGGTGAGGCGGTGCCCAGTGAGGGGGCCGCTCTGCGCGAGCCGAAGGCCGGCGCCTGAACGCTGCTCAGTCCGCGGCTGGATCGCCGTCCAAGTGGCCCACGGCGTAGCCACGCTCATCCGGATGACGGGCCAGACGGGCCATTACCCATGCGGTCCGGGCATCCATCCCTTCGCCGAAGTCGGCGGCAAGGCGCCGTGCCTGCCACGTCGTACGCGGGGCGAGGAACCACCGCACGAGTGAATAGCGGACGCGGCCGGTGACGGCTGTCGTCCGGCATGCCCCGTCAGGGGAGTCCTCGGGGGCGGCGCCGGGGATGTTCGGGTCGGTCACGATCGCGAGTTTGGCGACGGCCTCGGCGTCATGGGCGGCTACCGGGCCGGAGATCACCGGATCGGATGGTGCGCTCCACGGCTTGGGTTGACGAGAGGCGTGGTGGCGAAAGTCCGGGCTGCCTCGGCCTGACAGCGCGGCATCGTCCTGCACGCCTTAGGCTGCCTGCGTCCGTCTGAGTGACCCGTGACGGTGTCGACCGGTCTGGCTCGGTTACTGGCTGGATGATGATGGGCGGTGGCCCGAGGCGGGCCACGTTCCGACCGCCGCCCGATCCGGTGTACCGGAACGCAAGGAGCGTGGCATTGCACCGGCCTGCACCACACGGGATTACACATAACAGCTCGTCAGTGTTCGTTGACGTGCCGGGATCGGGCAGAGGCGCGTCAGGAAGGCACTGCCGTGAGCGACCGCTCCTCGTGGGAATCCCGCAAACTTCGCTACTGGTCCGAGTGCAGTGGGCAGTTCCGCCGCACCGCCCTTCGCCCCAGCCACCCGGCGTCCGCGGTCTTGCCGGCGCAGGCCCGGCTGGAAAGCCTCGTCCTTGAGCAACTGGGCACTGCTCCGGACCTGTGCGCGCACCCCTTCGGCATCACTTCCCTGCACAGCGCCGCCACGTCCCTCACGCTGCACCTCGACGCCTACATGGGGCACAGGCGGCACTCCTTCCCCGAGTACTGTCTGAGCCAGCTGCTGCCCGCGGCTCCCGCCCCAGGAAGCGGTGACGATCCGCACGGGATCCCCGGGCTGCGGATGAGCGGCATCAATGCCGACGGCCGGCAACTGCACCTGCACATGGTGAAAGACCCTGGGCAGACAGCCACGCTCGTGCTCACCCTGCCCAAGGGGCTGACGGAGAACTGGGCAGACATCGAGCGCCGCCACCGGCGCTGGTGCGAAGACAACGATCTGCGGCAGCTGTGGACCACCCCGCAGCTCGATGCCGTGGAATCCGCTTACCTCGGTGCTTGCCCCAGCCTCGAAGGCTCACGGTCCAGGCGGGCCGCGGTGGGCAGCGGGCTGCTGCGGCGCATCGCGCTCTTCCACACCGTCACCGCCTTCTATCGGGTCCAGTGCTGGGACGACGGCGACAGCTGGAAAATCGACGCCCGAACCGCCCACCCCCGAGCCCGCTGGCACGACCAACTACTACAGCGGCTGTGCCACCCACGCTGGGGCCTGCCGGTCCACGTGGCCCACCGGTTCTGCCACTGCGCCGAACCCGACACCCCCTACCAGTGGGATCACACCTGTGCCTTCTACTTCGACGGCCACACCGCCAGCAACGACGACCCCATCTACCTGCGTGTCCACGCCAACCCCGAAGGACACGACTACCACCGGCAGATCGCGACGCTGCGACAGGTCGGCGCCCCCGCGGACTGGATGGCCCGCGCCTTTCCTGAGCAAGCAGTCCAACAGCATGACCGGCACCGTCAGAAGGAGCGGCTGCGGTAATGAAACGGCCTTCAAGGCGCTAGTCACAAACTTCTGCTCAACTACTGATGAGAAGAGTGGATATAAGCAGCTTGCACTGCATATGCTGTGGTCCAAGGAAAGGCGCCCATCATCTGATGGGAAATGCGGGTGCAAGGCCTGCCGGGCGCTCCCCTGTAAAGGCTCCCTCATCTCATGAGGGAGCCTTCGTCGTATCCAGAAAAACACGACAGCGCCAGTGCGACTTACCGCTCGCACGGGTGACAGGTGCTCCCACCCCGGCACGGCCCCGGCCCCTCTTCCGCTACGAAGAGGACGCGTTGTCCCCGTGGCCTTCGGAACCTGCATTCTCAGTTCGAATCAGTTCATACGCGAGGGCCAGAAGCGCGGTGTTACTGGCTCTCACGCCCGCGCAGGAACAGGCCACTCGCTATTGCAGCACTTCCCACAGCAAGCGAGACCCACTTGGATCCGCCGAACGCCGCCCACAGCAGACAGAAGAGGCCGCCGCAGCAGATGAGCCCCCACGAAACAGTCTTCTGTACTGGTGCTCGCATGCCCATATGCCTTTCATCGGCGTTTTTGGCGACGACGCCCCACAAGTATGATGAGGACCACGGCGGTAAGTGAAATCAGAAGGATAGGCAGTTGCCATCCGTCGGGGATCCAGGAACCTCTGCCCTCCGATGCCAGCCACACGTTGCTCACGAAGCACCTCCCTGTGCACCGGGCTGCCCAAGAGTATGAATTACCCTAGGCAGCCCGGTAACTAGTTATGACCAAGCTTGCACGGTTTTGTTCTCAGCATATGATCCGGCCGCTTCACCTGCCGCCATGCAGGGTGCCGTAACGGCGGCGCCCGTCGTAGGGCCTCCGAGATAAGTACCTGCGCCGATACACGTGCTTTCAACGGCCGCGCCGACCACTCCGCCAAAGGCAATCCCTGCTGCCTTGCCCCACTCACCGTCCAGACCTGCGTTCCAGGCCCGGCCGACGGTATCGATGGTGTTTGCTGCCCCTACAGCTTTGAAGATCTTCCCGAAGGGAAGGGTGCCGTTGGGGTCGATCTTGTTGACCGGGTCGCCTTCGGCGTAGAGGTAGGGGTTCTTCTCCTGGCCGGAGGGGTCGGGCTGAGTGAAGCGGGTCATGTGCGGGTCGTAGTAGCGGGCCTTGAAGTGGTAGAGGCCGGTGGG
>NZ_JBIRHJ010000024.1:0-11889 GCF_044328435.1 Streptomyces sp. NPDC017940
GACGACAGCTTCTTCGACCTGGGTGGCCATTCCCTGCTGGCGACCCGCTTGATCAGCCGCATCCGCACCCGCCTGGGGGTGGAACTGCCGCTGCGTGTCCTCTTCGAGGGGCCCACCGTGGTCCAGCTCGCCGAGCGGATCGAGGCCGACGGCGCGGCCGCTCGTGTCGCGGTGTCGCCCGCCGCACGCCCTGCGGAGGTGCCCCTGTCGTTCGCCCAGCGTCGGCTCTGGTTCCTCAACCGATTCGAGGGCTCGGCCACCTCCACGTACAACTTGCCCATCACGCTGCGACTGACCGGCACCCTGGACCGGGACGCGCTCGCCGCCGCGCTGCACGATGTGGTCGCACGTCACGAGAGTCTGCGCACGGTCTTCCCCGAGGGCACTGACGGCACCCCCTTCCAGCGCGTCCTCGACGTCGACCGGGCCACCGTGCGGCTGGACGTGCTCCCCGTGACTGCCGCCGAACTGCCCGCGCGTATGGCCGAGGCCGCGGGCTGCGGGTTCGACCTGACCGACGGACTGCCCCTGCGAGCTTGGCTCTTCACGCTCGATGACACCACGCACGTGCTGTCCGTCGTGCTCCACCACATCGCCGGTGACGGCTGGTCGATGGCACCCCTGGCGCGCGACCTGGAGGCCGCGTACGTGGCGCGTATTGCCGGCCGGGCCCCGCGGTGGGAACCGCTGCCGGTGCAGTACGCCGACTACGCACTCTGGCAGCGCGAGCTGCTCGGCGACGAGCGCGACCCCGACAGCCTGCTCAATCGTCAGCTCGCCTACTGGAAGACCCAACTCAGCGACCTGCCTGATCAGTTGACGCTCCCCACGGACCGTCAGCGCCCCGCCGTCGCTTCGTATCGCGGTGACAGCGTGACGTTCACGCTGGACGCCGAGCTGCATGCACGCCTCGCCGACCTGGCCCGTAAGTCCGGCGCGAGTGTGTTCATGGTGATGCGGGCGGCGTTCGCCGCGCTGCTCTCGCGGCTCGGGGCCGGGACGGACATCCCGATCGGCTCGCCGATGGCCGGGCGCACGGACGAGGCGCTCGACGATCTCGTCGGGTTCTTCGTGAACACGCTCGTGCTCCGCACCGATTTGTCCGGCGACCCGACCTTCCGCGAACTGCTCGACCGGGTCCGCGAGACCGACCTGGCCGCGCACGCGCACCAAGACGTGCCCTTCGAGCACCTCGTAGAGGTGCTCAACCCGGTCCGGTCGATGGCGGCGCACCCGCTCTTCCAAGTGATGCTGGCCTTCCAGAACGTCGAGGAACCACAGCTGCGGCTCCCCGGCCTCACCGTCGCCCCCGAACCGGCCGCCGCCCCGGCCGCCCGCTTCGACCTCTGCGTCTATCTCGACGAGTCGCGCACGGACACCGGCGCCGAGGCGGGCCTCGCGGGCGTACTGGAGTTCGCCACCGACCTGTACGAGTGGGACATGGCCGAGGAACTGGTGGCCCGTTTCGAGCGTGTCCTGCGCGGTGTGGTCCATGACCCGGACCGGCCCGTCGCGGCCCTCGACGTACTGGCGCCCGAGGAGCGGCGGCGGATCGTCGAGGAGTGGAACAGCACCGACACCCCGGTGCGGCAGGCGCCCCTGTCGGTCCTGTTCGAGGCGCAGGTGGCGCGCACCCCGGACGCGACGGCCGTGGTCCACGGGGACATCGAACTGACCTACGCGGAACTCAACGCCAGGGCCAACCGGCTGGCTCGCCTGCTCGTCGAGCAGGGGGCGGGCCCGGAGCGGCTCGTCGCGCTCGCCCTGCCCAGGTCCGTCGACCAGGTCGTCGCGGTGTACGCCACCGTGAAGGCCGGCGCGGCCTACCTTCCCGTGGACCCCGAATACCCGGCCGACCGGATCGCGTACATGCTCGACGACGCGCGCCCCGTGTGCATCCTCACCGCGGCCGACACCATGGACCTGCTGCCGTGCGACCTGCCCGTCCTCGTCCTCGACGATCCAGGCCTTCGTGCCTCGCTCGCCGACCGGCCCGCCACCGACCTGGGCGACGCCGACCGGGCCGCGCCGCTGGAGCTCTCGCACCCCGCATACGTGATCTACACCTCCGGCTCCACCGGCCGCCCCAAGGGCGTACTGATCCCGCACGACGCCATCGTGAACCGCCTCGCGTGGATGCAGGCCAAACATCCACAGCGGGCCGGCGACCGCGTCCTGCAGAAGACGCCGACCGGCTTCGACGTCTCCGTCTGGGAGTTCTTCTGGGCCCTGCAGGTCGGCGCGACCCTGGTAGTCGCCGATCCGGGCGGGCACCGCGACCCCGCGTATCTCGTCGAGGTCATCCGCGCCCAGCGGGTCACGACGCTGCAGTTCGTGCCGTCCATGCTCGCCGTGTTCCTCGCGGAGCCGACCGCCTCCACGTGCACGACGCTGCACACGGTGATCCTCGGCGGCGAGGCCACCTCCCTCGAACTCGCGGAGAAGTTCCGCGAGACCCTGGACTCGGGCCTGTTCAATCTGTACGGCCCCACCGAGGCGTCCATCGACGTCACCCGCTGGGTGGTCCGCCACGAGCCCGGGGCCCCGAGTGTGCCGATCGGCGCGCCCGTGTGGAACACCCGCGCCTATGTCCTGGACGAGCGGCTGCGGCCGGTCCCGGCGGGCGTGCCCGGCGAACTCTACGTATCCGGTGTGCAGTTGGCCCGCGGCTATGTGGGCAGGCCTGGGCTGACCGCGGACCGGTTCGTCGCGAACCCGTACGACCCCGCTGGGCGGCGCATGTACCGCACCGGGGACCTGGTGCGGTGGCGGGCCGACGGGAACATCGAGTTCCTCGGGCGCACCGACTTCCAGGTGAAGATCCGCGGCTTCCGCGTGGAGCTCGGCGAGGTCGAGTCGGCCGTCGCCGCCCACCCGGCCGTCGCACAGGCCGTCGTCACCGTCCACACAGGCGAGGGCCACGACCCTCGCCTCGTCGCGTACGTCGTCCCCGCCGCTGGCACCACCGTCGAACCGGCCGACCTGCGACAGTTCGTGGGCGCCCGGCTGCCGGAGTACATGGTGCCCGCCGCTGTCGTCGTCCTGGCCGCGCTGCCCGTGACCGTTAACGGCAAGCTCGACCGCAAGGCCCTGCCGGTCCCCGACTTCTCCGCCGCCCCGCACGGCCGTGCACCGCGCACCGCGCACGAGGACGTGCTGTGCGGACTGTTCGCCGAAGTCCTCGACCTGGACCGGGTCGGCCCCGAGGACA
Organism: Streptomyces sp. NPDC017940; assembly: GCF_044328435.1. Lineage (NCBI taxonomy): Bacteria > Bacillati > Actinomycetota > Actinomycetes > Kitasatosporales > Streptomycetaceae > Streptomyces > Streptomyces sp. NPDC017940. Next base: position 3,212 of record NZ_JBIRHJ010000024.1, read on the forward strand.
GCTTCTTCGACCTGGGCGGCCACTCGCTGCTCGCCACCCGCCTGGTGAGCCGGGTCCGCACGGTGCTCGGCGTGGAGCTGCCGCTGCGCGCCCTGTTCGAGGCGCCGAGCGTGGCAAGGCTGGCCCGCCGCCTCGCCGACGCCGACGGCGCCCGCGTCGTGCTGACCCGCAGGACCTCCACGGCGGACCTGCCCCTGTCCTTTGCCCAGCAGCGGCTGTGGTTCCTCAACCGTCTCGAAGGCGCCGAGGCCGCCACATACAACATGCCCATCGCGCTGCGCCTGACCGGCGCCCTGGACCGCGACGCCCTAGCGGCGGCGCTCGGCGACGTCGTCGCCCGCCACGAGTGCCTGCGCACGGTCTTCCCCGAGGACCCCGACGGCACCCCCCGGCAGCGGATCGTTGACCCGGCCGACGCCGGCGTTGAGCTTCCGCTGACCCGGGTCACGGAGGCGGTGCTCTCCGAGGCCCTGGCCCGGGAGACCGCCCGCGGCTTCGACGTCACCGTCGAACTACCGCTGCGCGCCCAGCTGTTCGCGATCGACGACACCACGCACGTCCTGTTCGTGGTGCTCCACCACATCGCGGGAGACGGCTGGTCGATGGCGCCGCTGGCGCGGGACGTCGCAGAGGCCTACGAGGCGCGGGCCGACGGCCGCGCCCCGGAGTGGGAGCCGCTGCCGGTGCAGTACGCCGACTACTCGATCTGGCAGCGGGAGTTGCTCGGCGACGGCTCCGACCCCACGAGCGTGCTGGGCCGGCAGGTCGCGTACTGGACGCACCACCTGTCCGGAATCCCCGAACAACTGGAGCTTCCGGCGGATCGGCCCCGCCCCGCCGCGGCCACCCACCGCGGCGCCCATGTGCCCGTCCACTTCGACGCACGGCTCCACCAGGACCTCACCACTCTCGCGCGCGAGAGCGGCGCGAGCGTCTTTATGGTGGTGCAGGCGGCATTCGCGGCGCTCCTGTCGCGCCTAGGCGCCGGCACGGACATCCCGATCGGCTCGCCGGTGGCGGGCCGCACGGACGAGGCGCTCGACGACCTAGTCGGCTTCTTCGTCAACACGTTGGTGCTGCGCACGGATGTGTCCGGTGCCCCCACCTTCCGCGAACTGGTCGAGCGCGTACGGGAAGCCGACCTGCGGGCCTACGCCCACCAGGACGTGCCGTTCGAGCACCTCGTGGACGTCCTGAACCCCGTCCGCTCCCTGTCGAGGCACCCGCTGTTCCAGGTGATGCTGGCCTTCCAGAACACCAGCCCCCCTCGCCTCGAACTCCCCGGCCTCGTCCTCGCCAGCGAGCCCGCAGAACTGGAAGCGGTCAAATTCGACCTGTCCGTCAGCCTCAACGAGTCCTTCGACGCGAATCGCCGTCCTGACGGCATCACCGGCGAACTCACCTACTGTGTCGATCTGTTCGACCGCGACACCGTCGACGGCATCGCCCGCCGGTTCGAGCGCCTGCTGCGTGCGTTCGTCACGGATCCGGAGCGCCCGGTGACATCGGCGGAGCTGCTGTCGCCGCGCGAGCGGCGCCTGGTCCTTGACGAGTGGAGCGCGGGGGCGGACGGCGAGCCCTTGACCGGGCCCTGCGGTGACTTGGCGGCGGGCGCCACGGCGCTCCACCTGTTCGCCGAGCAGGTGGAGCGGGTGCCGGACGCCATGGCGGTCGAGTGCGGGGACGACGCCCTGTCGTACGCGGAACTGGACGCGCGGGCCGAGCAACTGGCGCGGGTCCTCGTGGCCCGGGGAGTCGGGCCCGAGCGCGCGGTGGCGGTGGCGCTGCCCCGCTCGGCGGAGTTCGTGGTGGCGATGGTGGCCGTGTGGAAGGCGGGAGCGGTCTTCCTGCCCGTCGACGAGGAGTATCCGGCGCGGCGCATCGCCCTGATGTGCCAGGACATGCGGCCGGTGTGCGCGGTGACGACAGCCGGGACGACGGCGCCGCTGCCGAGCGGCCTGGCGCGTGTCCTCGTGGACGAGCAGATCGCCGACACGGCCGGCACGGCTGACCTGGGCGACACGGGCAGCTTCGGCCCGCGCCCGCAAAACGCGGCGTACGTCGTCTACACCTCCGGATCGACGGGCCAACCGAAGGGCGTGGTCGTTGAACACCGTTCGCTGACAGCCTACTTAGGCTGGGCGAGGGCGGCCCACCCGGAGGCGTCGGGCGTGGTGGCCTGGCAGTCACCGGTCACGTTCGACATGACGGTGGCGTCCGTGCTGTTGCCCCTGGTGTCGGGCGGACGTGCCCGAGTGACCGACCTGCTGCGGACACCGGAGGCCTCGGACCCGGCGCGCCGGCGCCAGGCCCCGACTTTCATGAAGGCGACGCCGAGCCACGTACCGCTGCTGTTGACCCTGCCGGACGAGTTCTCGCCGACGGCCGAACTGGTCCTGGGCGGCGAGGCCTTGGCCGGATCGGACGTGACGGAGTGGCGCCGCCGCTACCCGCAGGTCCACGTCGTTAACGCCTACGGGCCGACCGAGACGACCGTGAACGTCACCGAACACCGCGTGAGCCCCGGCGAGGCACTGCCGCCGTCCGGAGTGCCGATCGGCCGCCCTCAGGGCGGTACCCGTGCCTTCGTCCTGGGCGGAGGGCTGCGCCCGGTGCCGGTCGGCGTGGTCGGCGAACTCTACGTCGCTGGGGCTCAGTTGGCCCGTGGCTACGCCGCGCGCGCCGCCGTCACGGCGGAGCGCTTCGTGGCCTGCCCGTTCACGGCTGGCGGCGAGCGCATGTACCGCACCGGCGACCTCGTAAAGTGGCGGATGGACGGCACCCTCGCCTACGTGGGGCGCGCGGACGCGCAGATCCAGCTGCGCGGTTTCCGCATCGAACCCGGCGAGATCGAAGCCGCCCTCACCCAGGATCCGGACATCGACCACGCCACGGTCCTGCTGCGCGAGGACCAGCCGGGGGACAAGCGCCTCGTCGGCTACGCCGTCCCCGCACCCGGCACGGCACCGTCCCCCGACGCCGTCCTGAAGTCCCTCGCCGGACGCATCCCCGACCAGATGGTCCCGGCTGCGGTCGTGGTCCTCGCCGACCTCCCGTTGACCGCCCACGGCAAGCTCGACGTCCGGGCCCTGCCCGCCCCCGACCTCAAGGGCTTGCGAGGGGGAGCGGGCCGCGCGCCCCGCGATGGCCGAGAGGAAGTCTTGTGCGCGGTCTTCGCCGAGGTGCTCAGCGTGGAGAAGGTCGACATCGACGACGGCTTCTTCGACCTGGGTGGCCACTCGTTGCTCGCCACCCGCGTGGTGAGCCGGGTCCGCACGGTGCTCGGCGTGGAGCTTCCGCTGCGCGCCCTGTTCGAAGCGCCGAGCGTCGCCCGGCTCGCGGAGTGGCTGGCGGAGGCCGGCGAGGCGCGGGTGCCACTGGCTCCCATGGACCGCCCCGCCGAGGTCCCGCTGTCCTTCGCCCAGCGCAGGATGTGGTTCCTCAACCGCTTCGAGGGCGCCGAGGCCGCCACGTACAACATGCCCGTCGCCCTGCGGCTCACCGGCGAATTGGACCGCGAGGCGCTGGCGGCGGCGCTGCGGGACGTCGTCGTCCGGCACGAGTCGCTGCGCACGGTCTTCCCCGAGGGCGCGGACGGCGTCCCGTTCCAGAAGATCCGCGAACTCCACGAGATCACCGATGGCGAGGGTGCCTGGCTGGCCCTCGACGTGACCCCGGTGACGGAGGAGCACCTCCAGGATCTGGTGATGGAGCAGGTCGAGCGAGGCTTCGACCTGACGGTCGACGTCCCGCTGCGCGCCAGGCTCTTCACCCTGGCCGAGGACGTGTACGTGCTGGTGGTCGTCCTGCACCACATCGCGGGCGACGGCTGGTCGATGGCACCGCTGGCGCGTGACGTCGCGGAGGCGTACGAGGCACGGGCCGAGGGCCGCGCTCCCGAGTGGGAGCCGCTGCCGGTGCACTACGCGGACTACGCGCTGTGGCAGCGCGAGCTGCTCGGCGACGAGTCCGAGTCGCACAGCTTGCTGGCCAGCCAGCTCGCGTACTGGAAGCGGCAACTAGCTCTCCTGCCCGACCAGTTGGAGCTACCCACGGACCGCCCCCGCCCGGCGGTGGCGTCCTTCCGAGGCGAGGTAGTGGCCTTCGAGGTGGCCCCGGAGATCCACGCGGGCCTGGCCGAGCTGGCCCGGGAGTCGGGTGCGAGTGTGTTCATGGTGGTGCGGGCGGCGTTCGCGGCGCTGTTGTCGCGGATGGGCGCGGGGGCGGACATCCCGATCGGTACGCCGATCGCGGGGCGTACGGATGAGGCGCTGGATGACCTGGTCGGGTTCTTCGTGAACACGCTGGTGCTGCGGACCGACCTGTCGGGTGACCCGACGTTCCGTGAGCTGGTGGAGCGGGTGCGTGAGACGGACCTGGCGGCGTACGCGCACCAGGATGTGCCGTTCGAGCACCTCGTGGAGGTCCTCAATCCGGAACGCTCGATGTCGCGTCACCCGCTGTTCCAGGTGATGCTCGCCTTCCAGAACAACGAACAAGCCGTCCTCGAACTGCCCCGGCTCACCCTCACCGGAGAACTCGCGGAGACCGCGTCATCCAAGTTCGACCTCCTCCTCAGGATCACCGAGCGGGAGGCGAACGCCGGAGGCATGGACTGCCTCTTGGAGTTCTCCACCGACCTGTTCGACCGGGGGACGGTCGAGGGGTTGGTGGAGCGGTTCGGCCGTGTGCTGGCCGGTGTTGTGGCTGATGTGAATGTTCGCGTGAGTGGGCTGGAGGTGCTATCGGACGTCGAGCGGCGTGAGCTGCTGGAGGTTCGCAATGCGACCGGGGTTGAGGTTGCGTGGGTGTCGTTGCCGGCGGGTTTTGAGGCGCAGGTGGCGCGGACTCCTGAGGCGACGGCGGTCGTGTTCGAGGGTGTGGAGCTGTCGTATGCCGAGGTGAATGCGCGGGCGAATCGTCTGGCGCGTTTGTTGGTGGAGCGGGGTGCTGGTCCGGAGCGTGTGGTGGCGTTGATGCTGCCGCGTTCGGAGTGGTTGCCGGTGGCGTTGCTGGCGGTGGTGAAGTCGGGGGCGGCGTACGTGCCGGTGGACCCGGCCTATCCGGCTGAGCGCATCGACTACATGCTCCAGGACGCCGATCCGGTGTGTGTGCTGGGCCCGGAGGAGACGCTGGCGCGACTGCCCGACGAACTGTCCGGTCGGGGCGTCGAGGTCACAGGCGAGGCGGTGTCCGGGTACGCGGATGCCGATCTGTCCGACGCGGAGCGCGGCGGTGTGCCGCTGCGGCCCGAGCACCCGGTCTATGTGATGTATACATCCGGGTCGACAGGACGGCCGAAGGGGGTGGTGTTCCCGGCGGGCGCGATGGTGAACTTGCTGGCCTGGCACGGTGAGGTGCTGTCCGGTGGGGTGGGTAAGCGGACGGGTCAGTTCGCGGCGCTGGGCTTTGATGCGGCGGCGCATGAGATGTTCTCGGCACTGTGGTCGGGCAAGACGCTAGTGGTGCCGCGGGATGAGACGCGGCGGGGCGCGGCGGAGCTGGTGCGCTGGTTCGCCCAGCACGAGGTGGGCGAGCTATTCGCGCCCATGCCGATGGTGGAGGCGGTCGCCGAGGCGGCGGCGGAACTCGGTCTCAGTTTGCCCGAGTTGACGGATGTCGCCCAGGCCGGTGAAGCGCTGGCGCTGCATGGTCCGGTGCGGGAGTTCTTCGCGTCGGTGCCGGGTCGGCGGCTGCACAACTACTACGGGCCGACCGAGACCCACGTGGTGACGGCCCTGCCGTTGGGGGGCGATCCGGCGGAGTGGCCGGTGCTGCCGTCGATCGGCACCCCGGTGGCCAACAGCCGTGTCTACGTACTCGATGAGTGGTTGCGCCCGGTCCCGGTAGGTGTGGCGGGCGAGCTGTACCTGGCTGGTGCGCAGCTGGCGCGCGGTTACCTCAATCGTCCGGGTCTGACGGCGGAGCGGTTCACCGTCGACCCGTTTGCGGGTCCGGGTGAGCGTATGTACCGCTCCGGTGACCTGGCCCGCTGGCGGGCTGACGGGACGGTCGAGTTCCTGGGCCGCGCGGACTTCCAGGTCAAGATTCGTGGCTTCCGCGTGGAACTCGGTGAGGTCGAAGCAGTCGTCGCCTCGCACCCGGATGTCGCCCAGGTCGTGGTCGTGGCCCGCGAGGACCAGCCCGGCGGCAAGCGCCTCGTCGCCTACGTAGTCCCGTCGAACACCGACTCCACCGAGCAGGTCCGCGACACGGAGCTGGTGAACAGGGAGATGCGCCGCTACGTCGGTGAGCGGCTGCCGGAGTTCATGGTCCCGGCGGCGGTCGTGGTCCTGGACGCCCTGCCCCTGACGGCGAACGGCAAGCTGGACCGGCGTGCCCTCCCCGCCCCCGACTACGCCACGGTCGCGGCGTTCCGCGCGCCTCGCACGGAACGTGAACGCGCCCTGTGCGAGATCTTCACCGAAGTGCTCGGAGTGGAGCGCGTCGGCATCGACGACAGCTTCTTCGAGCTGGGCGGACACTCCCTGCTCGCCACCCGCCTGGTCAGCCGCATCCGCACCCGCCTCGGCGCCGAGCTGCCACTGCGCGCCGTCTTCGAAGCACCGAACGTGGCCACGTTGACCGAACAGCTGGGAACTGCACAGAAGTCGCAGCGGCCCGCACTGCGGCGCATGCCGCGCCCCAAGGAGAACTGATGATTCCTCTGTCTTTTTCCCAGCGTCGGCTCTGGTTCCTCAACCGGCTCGAGGGCACCGCGGCCGCCACGTACAACCTGCCCGTCACGCTGCGTCTGACCGGCACTCTGGACCGGGACGCGCTCGCCGCCGCGCTGCGGGACGTCATGGAGCGCCACGAGTCGCTGCGCACGGTCTTCCCCGAGGGCCCCGAGGGCACCCCGTACCAGCGCATCCTCGACACGGACCATGCCTGGGCAGGGATGGACTCCGTGTCGACGAGCGAAGGAGAGGCTGAGCTCGCCGCCGCCGCGTCGGCCTTTCGGGGCGAGGGCTTCGATGTCACGGTCGACGCCCCCATGAGGGCCCGCTTGTTCGTGCTGAGCGAGGACGAGCACCTCTTGGTGGTGGTGCTGCACCACATCGCCGGTGACGGCTGGTCGATGGCGCCGCTGGCGCGGGATGTGGCGGAGGCGTACGAGGCGCGGGTTGGTGGTGGCGCTCCGGGCTGGGAGCCGCTGCCGGTGCAGTACGCCGACTACGCGATGTGGCAGCGGGAGCTGCTGGGCGACGAGGACGACCCCAACAGTCTGGTGAGCCGCCAAATTGCCTACTGGAAGGGCAACTTGACCGGTCTGCCGGAGCAGCTGGAGCTGCCCGTGGACCGAGCCCGGCCCGCCGTCGCGACACACCGGGGCGACAACGTCGAGTTCACGCTGAACGCCGCCGTGCACCATGGTCTCGCCGCCCTGGCGGGGGAGTCAGGCGCGAGTGTGTTCATGGTGGTGCAGGCGGCGTTCGCGACGCTGCTGTCGCGAATGGGCGCGGGGACGGACATTCCGATCGGCACGCCGGTGGCCGGGCGTACGGACGAGACGCTGGACGACCTGATCGGCTTCTTCATCAACACCCTCGTGCTCCGGACGGACCTCTCCGGCAACCCGACGTTCCGTCAACTGATCGATCGTGTACGTGAGGTGGACCTCGACGCCTACGCACACCAGGACGTCCCCTTCGAGTACCTGGTCGAGGTGCTCAACCCGGCCCGGTCCATGTCGCGCCACCCGCTCTTCCAGGTGGCGCTGGCGTTCCAGAACCAGAGCAGGCCCGATCTTCAACTGCCCGGCGTCGCGCTGAGCGTCGAGCCGAACGACAGCGCCGCTGCGAAGTTCGACCTCTCGCTGGGGCTCTCCGAGCGGTTCGATGGTGACGGTATGCCGGCGGGTCTGGAGGGTGATTTCGAGTTCGCCACGGATCTGTTCGACCGGGTGACAGTCGAGGGATTGGTGGAGCGGTTCGGGCGGCTGCTGTCCGCCGTGGTCGACGCCCCTGACCGCCCGGTCGGGGAGCTGGAGATCCTGTCCGGCGCGGAGCGCGATGGCCTGTTGTCCGGTTGGCAGGGGGAGCGGGTTGAGGTTCCGTGGGTGTCGTTGCCGGTGGCGTTCGAGGAGCAGGTTGCGCGGACGCCGGAGGCGACGGCGGTGCTGTTCGAGGACGTTCAGCTGTCGTATGCGGAGCTGAATGCGCGGGTGAATCGTCTGGCTCGGGTCTTGGTGGGTCGGGGCGTGGGACCTGAGGGGCTAGTGGCGTTGGTGCTCCCGCGTTCGCCGGAGTTGTTGGTGACGATGCTGGCGGTGTTGAAGGCGGGTGCTGCGTACGTTCCGGTGGATCCGAAGTACCCGGCCGAGCGCATTGCGTACGTCCTGGGTGATGCCGCCCCCGCCGTGGTGATCACCGACGCGTTCGTACGAAGCGTCGTGCCGGAGAACCACCAGGTGCTGCTCCTCGAGGACATCGCGGATGCGGTGGCTTTGGAGTCGGGTGCGGATGTAGGGGATGAGGAGCGGAGCTGTGCCCTGTCGCCGTCGCACCCGGCGTATGTGATCTATACGTCGGGTTCGTCGGGGCGGCCGAAGGGTGTGGTCGTCGGGCATGCAGGGGTGGTGAATCTGGCGCGGGATCACATCATGCGTCTGGGGGTAGACGGCGGAAGCCGTCTGCTGCAGTTTGCGTCGCCGAGTTTTGACGCTGCGGTGGCGG
>NZ_JBIRHJ010000025.1:0-7423 GCF_044328435.1 Streptomyces sp. NPDC017940
CTCCGGAGTGGGCGCCGCTGCCGGTGCAGTACGCGGACTACGCACTGTGGCAGCGGGAGCTGTTGGGCGACGAGAACGACCCGGCCAGCCTGCTCGGCCAACAGATCACTTACTGGACAACACAACTGGCCGACCTGCCCGAGCAGTTGGAACTGCCAACGGACCGTCAACGCCCCGCCGTCGCCTCCTATCGTGGCGACAGTATGACGTTCACGCTGGACGCGGAGCTGCACGGTCGTCTCGCCGGGCTGGCCCGCGAGTCGGGTGCGAGTGTGTTCATGGTGGTGCAGGCGGCGTTCGCGGCGCTGCTGTCGCGGATGGGAGCGGGCACGGACATCCCGATCGGCTCGCCGATGGCGGGCCGTACGGACGAGGCACTCGACGACCTCGTGGGCTTCTTCGTGAACACCCTCGTGCTGCGGACCGACCTCTCTGGCGACCCCACCTTCCGTGAGCTGATCGACCGCGTCTGCGAGACCGATCTGGCGGCTTACGCGAACCAAGACGTGCCCTTCGAGCACCTCGTCGAAGTCCTCAACCCGGTCCGCTCCATGGCCAGGAACCCTCTCTTCCAAGTGGCTCTGGCCTTCCAGAACCAGGACCAGTCCGAACTGCGGCTCCCCGGCCTTTCGCTGAGCACGGAGCAGAGCGACGGCGCCGCTGCGAAGTTCGACCTCTCGCTGGGGCTCTCCGAGCGGTTTGACGGTGAGGGGACGCCGGCCGGTCTGGTGGGCGGTTTTGAGTTCGCTACGGATCTGTTCGACCGGGTGACGGTCGAGGGATTGGTGGAGCGGTTCAGCCGTGTGCTGGCCGCGGTGGTGGCGGATCCCGATCGCCATGTGAGTGAGCTGGAGGTCCTGTCCCTGCAGGAGCACGAAGCCCTGCAGTCGGGTTGGCAGGGGGGGCGGGTTGAGGTTCCGTGGGTGTCGTTGCCGGTGGCGTTCGAGGAGCAGGTGGCGCGGACGCCGGAGGCGACGGCGGTGTTGTTCGAGGATATTCAGTTCAGCTACGCGGAGCTGAACGCGCGGGCGAACCGCCTCGCCCGATTCCTGATCAGCCGGGGTGTGGGACCTGAGGGCCTGGTGGCGCTGATGTTGCCGCGTTCGCCGGAGCTGTTGGTGACGATGCTGGCGGTCCTGAAGGCGGGTGCTGCGTACGTTCCGGTGGACCTTAAGTACCCGGCGGAGCGCATCGCGTACGTCCTTGCAGACGCCGCTCCCGCAGTGGTGATCACCGATGCGTCCGTACGAGCCGTCGTACCGGGTAGATGCCAGGTGCTGGTCCTGGAGGACGTAGCGGATGCGGTGGTGTCCGAGTCCGGTGCGGATCTGGTGGAGGGGGAGCGGTGTGTCTCGCTGCGGCCCGATCACCCGGCGTATGTGATTTATACGTCGGGTTCGTCGGGGCGGCCGAAGGGTGTGGTGGTCGGGCATGCGGGGGTGGTGAATCTGGCGCGGGATCACATCGCCCGGCTCGGTGTGGATGGCGGAAGCCGTCTGCTGCAGTTTGCGTCGCCGAGTTTTGATGCGGCGGTGGCGGATGTGTGGCCGGCGTGGCTGGCAGGTGCGGCCCTCGTGCTGGGGTCGGCGGAGCGCTTGGTCCCTGGCGCACAGCTCTGTGAGCTGATTGCGGAGTTCGGGGTGACGCATGCGACGCTGCCGCCGGCGACGTTGCCGGTGCTGGCGGAGTCCGGCGGGCTTCCGTCGGGGTTGACGCTGGTGGTGGCGGGTGAGGCGTGCTCGGCGGAGGTGGCCCGCACGTGGTCGCGTGGGCGTCGGATGGTGAACATTTACGGTCCGACCGAGGCGACGGTGGCGTCTACGTCGAGTGAGCCGCTGACGCCAGACATGACCGGCGTGCCGCCGATCGGGCGGCCGGTGTGGAACACCCGCGCCTATGTGCTGGACGACCGCCTGAACCCCGTCCCCGCAGGCGTCCCTGGCGAGCTGTACCTGGCGGGCGCGCAGTTGGCTCGCGGCTATTTGAACCGTCAGGCTCTGACGGCGGAGCGTTTCGTGCCGGACCCGTTCGCGGGCCCGGGGGAGCGGATGTACCGGACCGGTGACGTGGTGCGTCGCCGCCGCGACGGACAGCTCGAGTACGTCGGCCGTGCCGACGAGCAGGTCAAGGTCCGCGGCTTCCGTATTGAGCTGGGCGAGATCGAGGCGGCACTCCTGTCCCACCCCGAAGTGGCACAGGTGGTCGTCCTCGCCCGTGAGGACCGTCCGGGCGACAAACGCGTGGTCGCCTACGTCGTCCCGTCGCAGCCCGGTACGTTCCTGGACTCGGGCCAGATCCGGCAGTACGTCGGTGAGTTGCTGCCCGAGTTCATGGTCCCGGCCGCGGTGGTCACCCTGCCCGAGCTGCCCCTGACCGCCCACCGCAAGGTCGACAAGCACGCCCTGCCCGCCCCCGACTACGCGGCGGTCGTCGCGTTCCGTGCCCCGCGCACGGAACGCGAACGAGCTCTATGCGAGATCTTCGCCGAGGTGCTCGGAGTGGAGCGGGTCGGTATCGACGACAGCTTCTTTGAACTGGGCGGCCACTCGCTCCTGGCCACCCGCGTGATCAGCCGCATCCGCACCGTTCTGAACGTCGAACTGCCCCTCCGCTCCCTCTTCGAAGGTCCCACGGCCGAGCGGCTGGCGCGCTGTGTCGAGCAGGCGGACACCGCACGGGCCGCGCTGCGTCCTGCCGTGCGGCCCGCCCGTGTCCCGCTGTCGTACGCTCAGCGGCGCCTGTGGTTCCTCAACCGTCTCGAAGGCGCCGAGGCCGCCACGTACAACATCCCCATCGCCCTGCGGCTCACCGGGACACTGGACCGGGACGCTCTGCGCGCGGCCATCGACGACCTGACGGCCCGCCACGAGACCTTGCGCACCGTCTTCCCGGAGGCACCCGACGGCACCCCCTACCAGAACGTGCTCCCCGTAGCCGGGAGCGGCGCCGAAGGAGTCTCTGAGAACACGCAGATCATGCTCCCGACCCGGCCGATCCGCGAAAACGAGGTCGCCGAAGCGATCGCCCGGGCGGCGCAGCGAGGGTTCGACTTGACTGCCGAACGTCCCTTGCGCGCCGAGCTATTCGCGATCGACGACAACACCCACGTCCTGGTCGTCGTCCTCCACCACATCGCCGGTGACGGCTGGTCCATGGTCCCCCTCGCGCGCGACCTGGCCACCGCCTACGCCGCCCGGGCCGCGGGCGGTGCCCCGGAGTGGGAGCCCCTGCCGGTCCAGTACGCCGACTACGCGCTCTGGCAGCGGGACGCCCTTGGCGAGGAGTCCGACCCGCAAAGCCCGCTCGGCCGGCAGATCGCCTACTGGAAGCAACAACTGGGCTCCCTTCCGGAGCAGTTGGAGCTGCCGGCCGACCGGCCCCGCCCCGCTGCCCCCACCAACCGCGGCGGCCTCGTGCCGTTCACGCTGGACGCGGATCTTCACCGGGGGATCACGGATCTCGCCCGTGCCTGCGGCGCCAGCGAGTTCATGGTCGTGCGGGCGGCCCTCGCAGTGCTCCTGTCGAGGCTCGGGGCCGGGATGGACATCCCGATCGGCTCGCCGATCGCCGGACGTACGGACGAAGCGCTCGACGATCTCGTCGGCTTCTTCGTGAACACCCTCGTGCTGCGCACCGATCTGTCCGGCGACCCCACCTTCCGTGAACTAATCGACCGTGTGCGGGAGACCGATCTGGGGGCCCACACCAACCAGGACGTGCCCTTCGAGCAGCTGGTGGAGGTTCTCAATCCCATCCGGTCGATGTCCCATCACCCGCTGTTCCAGGTGATGTTCGCCTTCCAGAACAACGAGCAGGCCGAACTGGCCCTGCCGGGACTCACCGTGTCCGCCGCCGCGACGCCCATGGACGTCATCCAGGTCGACCTGGCCGTCACGCTCGGCGAGCGGCGCACGGACGACGGCGGCGCGGACGGGCTCATGGGCGCCTTCCGCTACGCCACCGACCGGTTCGACCACGAGACCGTCGAGGCCATGGCCGAGCGGTTCCACGGCCTGCTCCGGCAGATGGTCGGCGACCCCGGGCTGCGGATCGGCGCCGCCGACGTACTCCGGCCGGGCGAGCGTGAGCGGTTGCTGCACGGCCTGAACGACACCGCGGCCCCGGTCCCGGACCTCACCGTGCCTGCTCTCTTCGCGCGCCAGGCCGCCGCCACACCGGACGCCACGGCCGTGGTGCACGGCGAAGTGACCCTGTCGTACGCCGAGTTGAACGTCCGAGTCAACCGGGTCGCCAACTGGCTCGTCGAGCGCGGCGTCGGACCCGAGCGGCGCGTGGCGCTGACGCTGCCGAGGTCGGTGGACCTGGTCGTGGCCCTCCTCGGCGTGCTGAAGGCCGGGGGTGCCTACGTTCCCATCGACCCCGAACACCCGTCCTCGCGCGTGGAATTCATGTGCGAGGACGCCGCACCGCAGCTGGTGCTCGGCCTCGACGAGATGGCGGGCGGCTTCGCCGACCATGCGGACGGCGAGCCGCAGGTGTACGGACCGGTGCCCGACGACGCGGCGTACGTGATCTACACCTCGGGTTCGACGGGCATCCCCAAGGGCGTGGTCGTTGCGCACGCGGCCCTTGCCAACCAGCTGGTCGCGCTGCGCGAACGGCTTCCCCTGACACCGGATGACCGGCTCCTTGCCGTGACGACGGCGGCGTTCGACGTTGCCACTATGGAGGTTTTGCTGCCGCTGGTCTGCGGTGCCCGCCTGGTGCTGGCCGACCGGGACGACGTGTCCCGCCCCGCGGTGCTGGGCCGGCTGATCCGCGATACCGGAGCCACCGTCCTGAACGCGACGCCGTCGCTGTGGCAGACGCTGGTGACGCACGATCCGGGCATGGTCCGCGGGCTGCGGGTGGTGACCGGCGGTGAGCCGCTGTCCGCTGCCCTCGCCGAGACGCTGTGCGCGCACGCCGCCGCCGTCGTCAATGAGTACGGTCCGACCGAGGCCACTATTGTCTCCACCCTGGCCGAGGTGACCGCGCCCACCAGCCCCGGCATCCGGCCCATCGCCACTCCGCCCATCGGAAGCCCTCTGGTGAACACCCGGGCGTATGTCCTCGACGCGGCCCTGCGGCCGGTGCCTTCCGGCACCACCGGAGAGCTGTACATCGCCGGTCACGGCCTGGCCCGCGGCTACCTCGGCCGCCCGGCCCTCAGCGCCGAACGCTTCGTGGCCGACCCCTACGGTCCCGCCGGCTCGCGGATGTACCGCACGGGCGACCTCGCCCGCTGGAATGCCACGGGCAGCCTCGAGTACGCCGGACGTGCCGACGGCCAGGTCAAGTTGCGCGGCTTCCGCATCGAGCCGGGCGAGATCGAGGCCGCTCTCACCCGCCACCCGGGCGTCTCCCAGGCGGTCGTGGTGGTCCGTGAGGACCGCCCGGGAGACAGGCGCCTGGTCGGGTACGTCGTGCCCGCACACGGCGGGGCGTCAGTGCAACCGGGCGACCTGCGGCGCTCCGTCGCCGCGGTCCTGCCCGACTACATGGTCCCGGCCGCGATCGTGCCCCTGCCCGAGCTGCCGCTGACCCCCAACGGCAAGCTCGACCGGCGCGCGCTGCCCGCACCGCGGTACGCGGCCTCGGAGCGCCGCCCCCGCGACGGCCGCGAGGAAGCCCTCTGCGCGATCTTCGCCGAGACGCTCGGCCTGGACCGGGTCGGCATCGACGACGGCTTCTTCGACCTCGGCGGGCACTCGCTCCTCGCGACCCGCGTGGTCAGCCGGATCCGCACCGTCCTCGGCGTCGAGGTGCCGCTGCGGGACCTGTTCGACGCACCCTCGGTGGCGCGGCTCGCGGAGCGCATCGCGGGCGCCGCAGCGGCACGGCGCGCCCTGGCACCGGCCGTGCGCCCGGAGACGGTGCCCCTGTCCTTCGCCCAGTCGCGCCTGTGGTTCCTGAACCGTTTCGAGGGTGCCGAGGCCGCCACATACAACGTGCCTCTCGCCTTCCACCTGGCGGGCGCGCTGGACCGGGAGGCGCTGCGGGCCGCGCTGTCCGACGTCGTCGTGCGCCATGAGTCGCTGCGCACGCTCTTTCCCGAGGGCGAGGACGGCGTGCCGGTCCAGCGTGTCCTCGACGCGGCGGACGCCACGGTGGACATGCCGGTCAGGGAGATGGGCGAGGAAGACGTCGACGGCGCGATCGCGGCGATGGCCGGACAGGGCTTCGACCTGAGATCCGAACCGCCGCTTCGGGCCACCCTGTTCGCCCTGCCCGACGGAGCCCATGTTGTGGTCGTGGTGCTGCACCACGTCGCCGGTGACGGCTGGTCGATGGCACCCTTGGCGCGGGATCTGGCGGAGGCGTACGAGGCACGGGCCGCCGGACACGCTCCGCAGTGGCAGCCGCTGCCGGTGCAGTACGCCGACTACGCGCTGTGGCAGCGCGAGCTGCTCGGCGACGAGTCCGACCCCGACAGCCTGCTGAGCCGTCAGATCGCTTACTGGAAAAGCCGCTTGGCCGATCTGCCCGTACAGCTGGCACTCCCGGCCGACCGCCCCCGTCCGGCGGTGGCGTCCTTCCGGGGCGACCAGGTGGCGCTGGACATGGACGCGGAGGTCCACGCGGGCCTGACCGAGCTGGCCCGAGAGGCCGGCGCGAGTGTGTTCATGGTCGTGCGCGCGGCCTTCGCCGCGCTCCTGTCGAGGCTCGGGGCCGGGACGGATATCCCGATCGGCTCGCCGATCGCCGGACGTACGGACGAAGCGCTCGACGACCTCGTCGGCTTCTTCGTGAACACCCTCGTACTGCGGACGGACCTCTCCGGCGCTCCCACCTTCCGCGAGCTGGTGGAGCGGGTCCGCGAGACCGACCTGGCCGCCTACGCCCATCAGGACGTGCCGTTCGAGCACCTCGTGGAGGTTCTCAACCCGGAACGCTCGCTGTCGCGTCACCCGCTGTTCCAGGTGATGCTGACCTTCCAGAACAACGAAGAGGCCCAGCTCACCATGACGGGCCTCGATGTGAAGAGCCTCACGGCCATGGGCTCCGCCAAGTTCGACCTGTTCCTGAGCGTCGCCGAGCGCACCGCCCCCGATGGACGGCCCGACGGCCTCGTCGGCGTCCTGGAGTTCTCTACCGACCTCTTCGACCGGGCGACGGCCGAGAGCCTGGTGGAGCGGTTCGGACGGGTGCTCGCCGCGGCGGTGGCCGATGCCGACCGCCCGGTGGGCGAGCTGGAGGTGCTGTCGGACGTCGAGCGGCGTGAGCTGCTGGAGGTTCGGAACGCCACGAAGGTCGAGGTTCCGTGGGTGTCGCTGCCGGAGGCGTTCGAGCAGCGGGTGGCGCGGACTCCTGAGGCGATGGCGCTTGTGTTCGAGGGTGTGGAGCTGTCGTATGCCGAGGTGAATGCGCGGGCGAATCGTCTGGCGCGTTTGTTGGTGGAGCGGGGTGCTGGTCCGGAGCG
>NZ_JBIRHJ010000026.1:0-2409 GCF_044328435.1 Streptomyces sp. NPDC017940
AGTTGCTGCCCGAGTTCATGGTCCCGGCCGCGGTGGTCACCCTGCCCGAGCTGCCCCTGACCGCCCACCGCAAGGTCGACAAGCACGCCCTGCCCACCCCCGACTACGCGACGGTCGCGGCGTTCCGTGCCCCGCGCACGGAACGCGAACGAGCTCTATGCGAGATCTTCGCCGACGTGCTTGGCGCGGACCGCGTCGGCATCGACGACAGCTTCTTCGACCTCGGCGGGCACTCCCTGCTCGCCACCCGCGTGATCAGCCGCATCCGCACCGTCCTGAGCGTCGAACTGCCGCTGCGTGCCCTTTTCGAAGGCCCGACCGTGCTCCAGCTGGCGGGCCGGGCCGAGGGCGCCGCAGCCGCCCGTGCCGCGCTGACACCTCGGCCGCGCCCCGCGGAGATCCCCCTGTCACCCGCCCAGCGCGGGCTCTGGCTCCTGAACCGCATCCAGGGACCGGCGTTGGCCACATACAACGTGCCCATTGCGCTGCGCCTCTCCGGCGAGCTGAACAGGGAGGTGCTCGAACTCGCGCTCCAGGACGTCGTCGCACGGCACGAGAGCCTGCGGACGCTCCTCCAGGAGAGCGCGGAAGGCACTCCGTACCAGAAGATCCTGGCCCCCGAAGAGGTCAGCCTGCCCCTGCCCGTCGCGGAGATCGCCGAAGCGGAGGTCCAGACGGCCGTCGCGGCCGTGGCGAACCAGGGCTTCGACCTGAGCGCCGAGATCCCCTTCCGGGCCCGGCTCTTCGAGCTGGGCGAGAACCAGCACGTCCTCGTGGTCGTCTTGCACCACGTCGCTGGTGACGGCTGGTCGATGGCGCCGCTGGGGCGGGATGTGGCGGAGGCGTACGAGGCGCGGGCGGCCGGCCGGGCTCCGGAGTGGGCGCCGCTGCCGGTGCAGTACGCGGACTACGCACTGTGGCAGCGGGAGCTGTTGGGCGACGAGAACGACCCGGCCAGCCTGCTCAGTCAGCAGCTCGCGTACTGGACGAACCAACTGGCCTTCCTGCCCGAACAGTTGGAGCTCCCGACCGACCGGCCCCGGCCGGCGGTGGCCTCTCACCGTGGCGACCGGTTGGTCTTCGAGGTGGGCGCGGAGATCCACCAGGGCCTGGTTGACCTTGCGCGCGAGTCGGGTGCGAGTGTGTTCATGGTGGTGCAGGCGGCGTTCGCGGCGCTGCTGTCTCGGCTCGGAGCCGGGACGGACATCGCGATCGGCTCACCGGTGGCGGGCCGTACGGACGAGGCGCTGGACGACCTGGTCGGCTTCTTCATCAACACCCTCGTGCTGCGTACCGATCTGTCCGGCGACCCGACGTTCCGTCAGCTGGTGGAGCGGGTCCGCGAGTCGGACCTGGCCGCGTACGCGCACCCGGACGTGCCCTTCGAGCACCTCGTGGAGGTCCTCAACCCGGAACGCTCGATGTCGCGCCACCCGCTGTTCCAGGTGATGCTGACCTTCCAGAACAACGAGCAGGCCGAGTTCCGGCTCCCCGGGCTGACCTTCACGAGCGAGTCGACGGGGGACGGCGCCGCGAAGTTCGACCTCCAACTCGGCGTGCACGAGCAGCACGGGGACGGCGGCGCCCCGGCGGGGCTTGTCGGCGCCTTCGAGTTCGCCACGGATCTGTTCGACCGGGTGACGGTCGAGGGATTGGTGGAACGGTTCAGCCGTGTGCTGGCCGCGGTGGTGGCGGATCCCGAGTGCCACGTCAGGGAGCTGGAGGTCCTCTCCGCCCAGGAGCGCGTGGAGTTGCTGTCAGGCTGGCAGGGCGAGCGGGTGGAGGTTCCGTGGGTGTCGTTGCCGGTGGCGTTCGAGGAGCAAGTGGCGCGGACGCCGGAGGCGACGGCGGTGTTGTTCGAGGATATTCAGTTCAGCTACGCCGAGCTGAACACACGGGCGAACCGCCTCGCCCGATTCCTGATCAGCCGGGGTGTGGGACCTGAGGGCCTGGTGGCGCTGATGTTGCCGCGTTCGCCGGAGCTGCTGGTGACGATGCTGGCGGTCCTGAAGGCGGGTGCTGCGTACGTTCCGGTGGACCTTGAGTACCCGGCGGAGCGCATCGCGTACATGCTCGGCGACGCCCGCCCCGCGCTGACGTTGACCTCGCAGGCCGTCTCTAATGTCGTACCAAATGGGTTGAACAGCCTGGTCCTGGAGGACGTAGCGGATGCGGTGGTGTCCGAGTCCGGTGCGGATCTGGTGGATGGGGAGCGGTGTGTCTCGCTGCGGCCCGATCACCCGGCGTATGTGATCTATACGTCGGGTTCGTCGGGGCGGCCGAAGGGTGTGGTCGTCGGGCATGCGGGGGTGGCGAATCTGGCGCGGGATCACATCATGCGTCTGGGGGTAGACGGCGGAAGCCGTCTGCTGCAGTTTGCGTCGCCGAGTTTTGACGCTGCGGTGGCGG
>NZ_JBIRHJ010000027.1:0-2294 GCF_044328435.1 Streptomyces sp. NPDC017940
TAGGGGTTCTTCTCCTGGCCGGAGGGGTCGGGCTGAGTGAAGCGGGTCATGTGCGGGTCGTAGTAGCGGGCCTTGAAGTGGTAGAGGCCGGTGGGGTCCTGGTAGCCGCCCGCGAAGCGGTAGGGCTGGGAGACCTTCTCCGACGTTGCCGCGCGTTCCACGCCGCGGGGGCTGTAGCTGTAGGTGTTGACCTTGGTGCCCGCTTCGTCGGTGAGCGCGATGACAGAGCCGAGCGCGTCGGTGAGGTAGTAGTACGACTTGCCCCCGGTCGTCATGGAGTTCAGCGTGCCCCCGGGCTCCCGGTTGAATCCCATGTCCACACCGGCAGTGCTCTTGGCCGCCAGGCCCAGGGGACCGTTGTGGAAGAACGTGCCCCCGAGCCGGATGCGCTCGCTCTGGTCGGTGGAGCCGTACTGGCCGTCGTAAGTCTTGCCGCCGACGGTGAGGGAGGTCATCTGGCTGAAGTCGGACCACTGCTCGCCGGTGCGGGTGCCCTCGAGGCTTGAGGCTCCAGCGGTCTCGTTCCCGGCCGCGTCGTAAGACCAGTTGGAGCTGTTGCCGTTCTTTGCGGTGATCTGCTGGGCGTCGTTGACGGTGAACGTGGAGTCGCTGGGGCAGCCCTTGCCGGTGCCCTGCGAAGTGAGGTTCCCGGCCTGGTCGAAGCAGTACTGCCAGGAGTAGGTGGGCGTGGTGCCCTTCTCCTCCTTGGCGTAGGAGAAGCGGCCGGCACTGTCGTAGGTGTAGCTGATCTTCAGGTCGGTGACCGCGTCCGTGCGGGTGCGGATCTTCGTGCCGTCCTTGCCCGCGTCGGCGTAGGAGTAGGACAGGTCGACCAGAGTGCCCTTGGGCGAGGTGGCTTTGATCTTCTCGGGGCGGCTGGACTTGTCCGGGGTGACCGTCTGCTCTGTGCCACCGGGGTAGGTGGTCTTGGTGCGGGTGTCGTTCTTGTTGTACTCGTACGTGGTGGTCTTGCCCGCCGGGTCCTTCAGTTTGGTGAGCTTGTTGACCTTGTTCCAGGTGTAGTCGGTGACCCCGGCCGGGTCCTCGTAGGTGTCCACGTTGCCCGCGGGCGTGTACGTCAGCCTGGTCTGCGGGCCGTTCTGGAGCGTGCGGACCGTCTCGCGGGACAGCGGGTCGAAGGCGTACTTGATCACGCCGGTGCCGTCGGAGCGCTGGGTGAGGTTGCCGTCGCCGTCGTAGGAGTACGTCACCGTGGCCTTCGACGACGAGGACACCTTGACGATGCGGTCCCGCTCGTCGTGCTCGTACACCGTCTTGATGCCGCGCCCGTCCGTGACCGTCTCCGCGCGGCCCAGCGCGTCGTAGGTGTACGTGGTGGGCTTGAGCGGGGCTGGCGGGGTCGCCTTGGTGAGGTTGCCCTTGTCGTCGTAACGGAAGGACGTGGACACCGACTTGGTGTCACTCATCGTGGTCGTCGCCTTGCAGCGCTGGCCCTCGAAGCCGCCGCAGTCGGGGGTGGCGCCGTTGTAGTCGTAGGTCCGCTTACCGCCGCCCGTGCCGGTGACCGCGACGGACTTGGTGTTGCCCGCCGTGTCGTAGGTGAAGTCGGTCTTCTCCTCGTCCGCGCTGGTGAAGGACTTCGGCAGGTCCGTGCCCGCGATCGTCTGGTAGCCGGTGAGGGACGCCGTGGCGCCGGTGGGCAGCTTCGCGGAGGTCGGGTTGTTGCGGCCGTCCCAGCCGTAGGCGGTCACGTTGCCGCCGCTGCCGCCGGTGCCCATCGCGTCCGTCGCCGTCTCGACGTTGTGGTTCGCGTCGAACGTGCGGGAGCGCGAGTGGTCCAGGGCGTCGGTGACCTTGGTGACCCCGCCGTCCTTGTTGTGCTCGTACTTTGTGGCGTGCTGCTCGGGATCAGTGACCGTCGTTGTCCCGGCCGCGGAGGAGTCCTTGGCAGAATAGGCGTAGGTGTAGGTAGGGCCCGTGTGGCCGTCACCGCCCGTCTCGGTGGCGCGCAGCATGGAGGTGACGCGGTTCTCGGCGTCGTAGGTGAAGGCGGTGATCCGGCCCTCCGGGGTGGTGATCTTGATCAGGCGGCCGGTGGAGTCGTAGCCGAAGTGGGTCGCCTTGCCCTCGGTGTCCGTCGTCTTCGCCAGATCACCGTCCTCGTTGAGGTCGAAGACGGCTGTGCGGCCGGTGTGGTCCTTGGCCTGCCACTGGTTGCCGTACGTCTTGACCAGGTCGATCCAGCGCCCGGAGCGGGTCTCGGTCAGCTTGAAGCCCTTGTGCTCCTCGCCCTTGTCGTGCTGGTCGACGGTGATGGTGCCCTTGTTCTTGTC
>NZ_JBIRHJ010000028.1:0-1859 GCF_044328435.1 Streptomyces sp. NPDC017940
GATGGGTAGGGGAGCGTCGTGTGCCGGGTGAAGCTGCGCCGGAAGGCAGTGGTGGACGGTTCACGAGTGAGAATGCAGGCATGAGTAGCGATACATACGTGAGAAACGTGTGCGCCGATTGACTAAGGGTTCCTGGGTCAAGCTGATCTGCCCAGGGTAAGTCGGGACCTAAGGCGAGGCCGACAGGCGTAGTCGATGGATAACCGGTTGATATTCCGGTACCCGCTGTGAAGCGTCAAACATTGAATCCAGTGATGCTAAGGCCGTGAAGCCGTTCCGGACCCTTCGGGGAAAGGAAAGTGGTGGAGCCGCCGGCCCAAGTTGGTAGTAGGTGAGTGATGGGGTGACGCAGGAAGGTAGTCCAGCCCGGGCGGTGGTTGTCCCGGGGTAAGGGTGTAGCCCGAGTGATAGGTAAATCCGTCGCTCATGGAGGGTGAGACCTGATGCCGAGCCGATTGTGGTGAAGTGGATGATCCTATGCTGTCGAGAAAAGCCTCTAGCGAGTTTCATGGCGGCCCGTACCCTAAACCGACTCAGGTGGTCAGGTAGAGAATACCGAGGCGTTCGGGTGAACTATGGTTAAGGAACTCGGCAAAATGCCCCCGTAACTTCGGGAGAAGGGGGGCCACATCCGGTGATGACACTTGCTGTCTGAGCTGGGGGTGGCCGCAGAGACCAGCGAGAAGCGACTGTTTACTAAAAACACAGGTCCGTGCGAAGCCGTAAGGCGATGTATACGGACTGACGCCTGCCCGGTGCTGGAACGTTAAGGGGACCGGTTAGTGCGCTTTCGGGCGTGCGAAGCTGAGAACTTAAGCGCCAGTAAACGGCGGTGGTAACTATAACCATCCTAAGGTAGCGAAATTCCTTGTCGGGTAAGTTCCGACCTGCACGAATGGCGTAACGACTTCTCGACTGTCTCAACCATAGGCCCGGTGAAATTGCACTACGAGTAAAGATGCTCGTTTCGCGCAGCAGGACGGAAAGACCCCGGGACCTTTACTACAGTTTGATATTGGTGTTCGGTTCGGCTTGTGTAGGATAGGTGGGAGACTGTGAAGCATGCACGCCAGTGTGTGTGGAGTCGCCGTTGAAATACCACTCTGGTCGTGCTGGATGTCTAACCTGGGTCCGTGATCCGGATCAGGGACAGTGTCTGATGGGTAGTTTAACTGGGGCGGTTGCCTCCTAAAGAGTAACGGAGGCGCCCAAAGGTTCCCTCAGCCTGGTTGGTAATCAGGTGTTGAGTGTAAGTGCACAAGGGAGCTTGACTGTGAGACTGACGGGTCGAGCAGGGACGAAAGTCGGGACTAGTGATCCGGCGGTGGCTTGTGGAAGCGCCGTCGCTCAACGGATAAAAGGTACCCCGGGGATAACAGGCTGATCTTCCCCAAGAGTCCATATCGACGGGATGGTTTGGCACCTCGATGTCGGCTCGTCGCATCCTGGGGCTGGAGTCGGTCCCAAGGGTTGGGCTGTTCGCCCATTAAAGCGGTACGCGAGCTGGGTTTAGAACGTCGTGAGACAGTTCGGTCCCTATCCGCTGTGCGCGTAGGAGTCTTGAGAAGGGCTGTCCCTAGTACGAGAGGACCGGGACGGACGAACCTCTGGTGTGCCAGTTGTCCTGCCAAGGGCATGGCTGGTTGGCTACGTTCGGAAAGGATAACCGCTGAAAGCATCTAAGCGGGAAGCCTGCTTCGAGATGAGGACTCCCACCCCCTTTGAGGGGTTAAGGCTCCCAGTAGACGACTGGGTTGATAGGCCAGATATGGAAGGCGGGCAACCGCTGGAGTTGACTGGTACTAATAGGCCGAGGGCTTGTCCTCAGTTGCTCGCGTCCACTGTGTTGGTTCTGAAAC
>NZ_JBIRHJ010000030.1:0-1484 GCF_044328435.1 Streptomyces sp. NPDC017940
GGCGTACCGATCGGGATGTCCGCCCCCGCGCCCATCCGCGACAACAGCGCCGCGAACGCCGCCCGCACCACCATGAACACACTCGCACCCGACTCGCGCGCAAGGTGGACGAGGCCCTGGTGCAGTTCCGCGTCGACGGCCACCGGCACGGTGCCGCCACGATGCGAGGAGACCGCCGGGCGGGGGCGGTCTGCGGGCAACTCCAACTGGCCCGGCAGAGTAGACAGTTGCTGCTTCCAGTACATGAGCTGACGGCTGATCATGCTGTCGGGGTCGGACTCCTCGCCGAGTACGTCCTGCTGCCACAGTGCGTAGTCCGCGTACTGCACCGGCAGCGGCTCCCAGCCCGGGGTGCGGCCCGTGGTGCGTGCCTCGTAGGCCAGCGCGACGTCACGCGCCAGCGGTGCCATTGACCAGCCGTCGCCCGCGATGTGGTGCAGGACGACGACCAGGACGTGCGTGGTGTCGCTGAGTCCGAACAACGATGCGCGCAAGGGAGTTTCGGCGGTCAGGTCGAACCCGTGCCGCGCGGCCTGGGCGATCGCTTCTGGGACCTCCTCCTCGCCGATCTGCCGTACCGGCATCTCCACCATGTAGTCCGTCGCGTCGAGGACACGCTGGACCGGCACACCGTCCTCGCCCTCGGGGAAGACCGTGCGCAGCGACTCATGACGCACGACGACGTCGGAGAGGGCTGCGCGCAGGGCGTCGCAGTCCAGCTGGCCTGTGAGCCGCAGGGCGATGGGCATGTTGTATGTAACGGACTCAGGTCCCTCGAGGCGGTTGAGGAACCACAGGCGGCGCTGCGCGAACGACAGCGGGATCTCCGCGGGGCGGCGCGCCGGGACCAGCGCCGTGCGGGCGCCCTGCGCGTCCGCTATGCGCGCGACCAGCTGCGCGACGGTCGGCGCCTCAAACATCGCGCGGGGCGGGACCTCCATGCCGAACACCGCACGGATGCGGCTGATCACGCGGGTGGCGTGCAGCGAGTGGCCGCCCAGTTCGAAGAAGCTGTCGTCGATACCGACCCGCTCCACTCCGAGCACCTCGGCGAAGACCGCGCACAAGACTTCCTCGCGGGCGTCACGCGGGCCACGTACGCGCCGCGCCTCGACGTAGTCGGGGGCGGGCAGGGCGTGCTTGTCGACCTTGCGGTGGGCGGTCAGGGGCAGCTCGGGCAGGGTGACCACGGCGGCCGGGACCATGAACTCGGGCAGCAACTCACCGACGTACTGGCGGATCTGGCCCGAGTCCAGGAACGTACCGGGCTGCGACGGGACGACGTAGGCGACGAGACGTTTGTCGCCCGGACGGTCCTCACGGGCCATCACCGTGGTCTGAGCGACCTCGGGGTGGGACAGGAGTGCCGCCTCGATCTCGCCCAGCTCGATACGGAAGCCGCGGACCTTGACCTGCTCGTCGGCACGGCCGACGTACTCGAGCTGTCCGTCGCGGCGGCGACGCACCACGTCACCGGTCCGGTA